>NZ_JAZGQS010000003.1:0-445828 GCF_036421055.1 Gottfriedia acidiceleris
CAAAGAAGTTACTGTTTAAAGTAACTTCTTTGTTTTTATTAATCGATAGTATTCACCTTACAATTTTTAAGCTTTCACATTAATATTGAATTTTTTAAACCAAACATGAATTTGATATAAATGAGCTAATAACTGAGGACCAGACATTAATTGTCCGTACCATGGAACTTGAAATGCCTTACCTTCACTTTCAACTAAACTATTTAATTGCTCTTTATCAAGAAACTCGTAAAGAGCTGAGCTTTTATCTTTTAAAGCTTCTTTTAATTTTTGAACAACTAATTTTGTATATACCGGGTTATGCGTCTTTGGATACGGGCTTTTTTTGCGGTATAAGATATCATCTGGTAATAGACCTTCAAGTGATTTTCTTAAGATACCTTTTTCGCGGTCTCCATACATTTTAAGCTCCCAAGGGATATTCCATACATATTCGACAAGTCGGTGATCAGCAAAAGGAACACGCACTTCAAGGCTCGCTCCCATACTCATCCGATCTTTTCGATCTAATAATTGCGACATAAACCATTGACGATTTAAATAAAACAATTGTCTTCTTTTAGCTTCTAATGGACTTTCACCTTCAAGGATTGGCGTTTCTTTAACAGTCTCGTTGTATCGATCTTGAACGTACTGAGCTAAATTCAGCTTCTTACTCCAATCGTCTTTTAAAAGCTTTTGACGAAGTTCTGTTGATCTCATCCAAGGAAATGCTGGTCTATTCAAGTCCTCTTCTCGGTGGAACCAAGGATATCCACCAAAAATTTCATCAGCACATTCTCCTGATAAACCTACTACAAAGTTCTGTTTAATTTTTTGACAAAACCATAATAATGAAGAATCGACATCCGCCATTCCTGGAAGATCACGACACTCTGTAGCCTCATCTAAATAGTGAACTAGTTCTTCGTTCGTAATGACACATTTTTGATGATTTGTGTTAAATGTTGAGGACATTAACTCAATCCAAGGTGCATCTGAATTTGGTTGGAATACACTTGATGTAAAATATTTATCATTTTCCTCATAATCAATTGAATAGGTGGTTAATTGTCCTTTTCCTTCTTTAGCGTAATGATTTGCAGCGATTGCAGTAATTGTACTAGAATCTACTCCACCTGATAAAAACGTACATAATGGCACATCGGAAACTAATTGTCTTACGATTGCATCTTCTACATAAAACCGTACTTTTTCAATCGTTTCATCAACTGAGTCTGTGTGTATATCGCTTTTTACATCCCAATATTTCCATATTTTAAGTCCATTTCTTGAGAATGTCATAGCATGACCACCACGGAGTTCTTTAATTCCATCAAAAACACCATTTCCAGGTGTACGAGATGGACCAAGTCCAAATACTTCTGAGAGGCCTTCTTCAGTTAATTCAGCCTTTACCCCAGGGTTTGCTAAAATTGCCTTTATTTCTGAAGCAAATAATAATCTTTTATAGTCCTCTTTATAAAATAGTGGTTTAACACCTAAACGGTCTCTTGCAATGAATAGACTTTCCTTTTCTTCATCCCAGATAGCAAAAGCAAAAATACCATTAAATTTGTCTACACATGCTTCCTTCCACTCAATATAGCTTGTAAGTAGAACTTCAGTATCTGAATGCCCTTGAAACGTGTAGCCTCTCTTTAAAAGTTCTTTTCTAATATCCTCTGTATTATACAACTCTCCATTGTAGCAAAGTGTATACGTGAAGTTCCCTTTCGATTTACGCATCGGTTGTTTTCCACCTACTGGATCAACTACAACTAATCTTTTGTGACCAAAGCTACAATGATTCGATGACCAAATATTCGTATCATCTGGACCTCGTTTAGATAATGTTTCAGCCATTTTTTTTGTCAATGAATTTACATTGGATAAATCCTTTTGAAAATCTGCCCACCCAGTTATACCGCACATGTTTTTTTCTCCTTTCTGGGCTATTTCCCTATAAAATTAAAGTTAATTCTATATCGTATTATTGTTTTTAAAAATAGGTGCGTTAATCCTCAAAAAAAGTTTGTAACGTATCATTATTTGTCCATACGTTTTTTTAATTTTTGCATAGTTATAAAATAGTTAAGTTATGTCAATAAATGAAAAAAGTAGCAGCTTAATCGAAATAAACGCAGCTATTATGATTTGTAAATACTAATACCGGTCGGAAAATAGAGTAAAGTTTTTAATCCATTTAAACAATATTCGAGAATCAAAAAAAGGTTCGAACGAAAAAAGATTCAATTAGATACTTAATTTTATGATTCAATAAAATGTCCGAATCACTACTTTTCACTTGAACCTATGTAATTAAACAATGAACAGCAGAACGCTTGTAACTGGAGGTTACTTAATGCAATTTAAGCACCGATCACAATTATTTCAAAAGCAACCTCGCGCTTTTACTATTGGAGCAATTGAAGAAATAAATGATGAATGGGTCTTTTTCGATGATGAAACTGATGAAGCATTTTTACTTGAGGATCTTATCGATGAAGATTTTGAAGTTTCTATAAACGAAGAGTGGGTTCCTGCTTCTTTAAAAAATGGTAATTTTCTTATACAATATTCCAAAAAGAAAAAATTACAAAATGGCGATATCCTTCGTATCCAAAGAAAGCTTTTATATAGCTTCGATTCACTATTGAAAAACTTGAGTGATGAATCATTTTATACTTTAGCTTACCTACTAAATACGCATAGTTTTTCCCTATACGATTGCTTGTACTGTCACAACTTCCTTTCATTTCAACCTGAAGGTTCACCTTCAGAAGGTGTAAATTTCATCGTATTTGATAATGGAGAACTTGTTTGTTCAGTATATCACCAATTTAGAATTACATCTGAAGAACAGAACCATCGATTTGAACTTACGAAAGCAACAGGTAACCGCTACCTATTAACTCAACTTTCATAAAATACAAAAAACTGTCACAGGAAATTTGTGACAGTTTTTTTATTAAGCAAAGAAGTGAAAACCTTGTGGTAATCTAAATCCTAAATATAATAAAGCTAAAATAAATACGGTAAAAATAGTTGCAGGAACAACCATTTTACGATGTTTCTTAGAAGAAACTGTGAAATATTCAAACACACCTAACATAAGAATACCAAGTGTCATTTTTATGTTATAAAGCATCATCATATTAGACGGCATATTTTCTTTATTTGAAATATGAATAAATAAATACAGTCCAGTTCCTAAAATAACGAAGTATAAAAGACGTAAAATCATATGAGCAACTTTTACATTCCAACCATTTTTGTATCCGTGCCCAACAATTAAAGCTAAAATTATAGCGATTACCCACGATGTAATATGTAAGTGAATCATTTCATTTCCTCCCAAATATATATTCTAAATAATCATAACATAAGTGCTTGAATAAGGAAAAATGTAGATGAAATGGAAATGGAAAAGATTTTAAAAAATTCACAAATTGGTCAAAATATAAGCTATGAATTTATACCTATTAACCGCCATAGAAAGCATGACATACTAATCATTTTTAAAATTCATAAATTATATTAATCTAGGATTGTAATCTACTGTCGAAAATAAATTCAATATCATCTATAGCTCCTTACAATTCGACACTCTGTATAGTTTATCCTACAAAAACCTTTCAATTTCCACTTCTACAAGATGGAATGCAGATGAATCTTGTAGTATTTTGTAAATTTTACACTTCTTTTAGCGAATGTCTTCTCATATGAAAATGATTTTGTATAATAGCATTACATACATCGTGAGACCTAGACATAATTCCCTATTCTTGAACAAAGTTGGTGACTAAATTGCTGCTTCATGTTATAGAGAAAAAACGGGCCCGAATGGTATATTATGCGGGACGATATGGCTTTACGAACAAGAAAACAGTTTTATGTAGCCAGGAATTGGACAGGCTAATGAATATGATCTCGACCTTTACCTCTTCTAAAAGGAGAGCCTAATAGCTAGCTTGCGATTAGTTTATTCTAATTGCAGCTAGTATTTTTTTTGCATTTCTAACGCCTATATAATAGGATATCTCCGCTTTCCCTTTTTCTTCCCTTCCAGGTATCCCAAATCTTAAAAGTAAAGATGTCATTAAATAGTTTGCAATCACGTTTTAGGTTAAATGGCCATATAATACATAATCATAAAAGAACAAAGGGTGTACAGTCATGCCTTCTTATGTTGGAGTAATTAATATTATCAGTATCGGTAGCAGCGCTGTAGTTAACGTGGGTGACGCATATAATATCACACCTAAAAGTAGTGCTCAAACGTATGCCGGCGCTGGCTCGTTTAATACAGGTGATCATGTAACTGTTTATAACAATAAAAGTATCTCGAACGTATATGATCAAGATCAAGTTGATCAACCAATGATTGGCAACATGTAAAGGAGGGTGTCGTTTGAATATATATATACATCAAACAATTATTATTAATCAACTAAAAACCGGCGGGATTGTAAACTCATCTGTTTTTCAAATTGGTACAACAGGTAATATAAATGCAAGAACGATAACAAATAATACTGGAGATTATTTAGAACCAGCACCACCAATTACTGAACCAGGTCAAATTGTTCAAACTTCGCAAGAGACATAAAAATTATTCCTGTAGCAAATTGAAAGCGAGGGAATTCTATGAATCAACTAGAATTAAGACAGACTCAAATTGAGCAAATACTATATGAACAATCCCAAATAATTGAACAATTAAAAGCTAAAGTAGTTCAGCTTGAGGCTACTGTTCTTGAACTTTCTCAAAGACCTGAGACAAAAATTGATAAAATTGAATATAAATTTGACCAATTAAAAGTTGAAAATTTAAATGGTACGTTAACAATTGGACTGAATCCTCTTCAAGCTCCAACTTTCGATGATTTAACAGTTGAAAATCAGCAAATTGATATTAAACCTGACAATAATTTGAAAGCCTTGAAAACATATATAGAAGATAGAATTCATTTCCATTTAAAAGAAGAGGCACTAGAAACAATCCTTCAATTAGAAGCAGAACTCAGGGTTTCAGTAGATGAGTATTATCGTCAAATGATGATCGATGATATTCGAAATCAAATGGATATTCGAATACCTTATTATATCGACCTATACAAAAATAAACCTGACTTTAATGAAAATCCGCTCCGTTATTCTGAAGAAGTTGTTTTACACATGTTAAATGATATTCGAACGGCGTATAGTGCGTTTTTACAAAACTTACCACATAATATCAGAAAGGAGAATAAGGGATGAATTTAAATGTAACAAACTGTAATTTACAAGTAGAAGAAATAAAATTTACTGCGATTTCTTCATCTTCATTATTTTTAATTGGAGACGCTCATAATATTTCACTATCATCTATATTTGACACGCCACCAGAATCGTTAATTATAGGACCATTTGTACCTTTATCCGTAAGTTAATGTTTAAAATTGATCCAAGATTTCGTTTAGCCGCAGTAGAATCTTATAATGTTAATACCGTATTATTTTCAAGCATCCTTCAATTCGGAGACGCATTTTCAATTAACGCAGAATCAAATGCTCTTGCTTTGCAAGAAGAGGGAAATATATTAGCAGATCCAAACAAAGATGTTTTTGAAATTTATCCTATCTACAAAGTAATTCCTAAGCATATTCCATATGTTCCTGCTGTGAATTTAAATCGGGTAAATCTTAATCCTACAATCCAAGTTGGTTTAATTAATTATATGGGTATCAGTTCAGCGAGTGCTTCTGTTATTGGGTCGGTTCATAGTGCTTCAATGTTGTCACGTGTTCATCAAATACGACATTTCACATCACCGGTTACTATACACTATCAAACCCCTGGTCACCATGAACAACCTACTTTTGCTCAGTTAATACAACCAACAACTACAACATCGACGCAACTATTTCCTGCACAACCTGTAATACCGATTCCTCCAGTTGTACCAGTACAACCAGCAATACCAACCGTTCCAGCACGAAAAACTGAACCAACAGAAAATCAATAATAAACCATTTAAGAAAGGAGAAATAAAAATGCCAACATTTCTAGGTGCAGTCGTTATCCAACTCAATCAAGGAAATCTAAATACAGGAGATCTTAATAATATCTCACCAAAAACTCAAACAAAAGCATATTATGGCTCAGGTTCAGGAAATACAGGATTTCTAACACCAACAGTAAATGGTGCTAGTGCCACTAATACACTTGATGCCGATTTAGCAGATCAAAACGAAGTCGCAACACTATGAATTGAAATTTCAAAAAGAAAAGCGATGCAAATGCATCGCTTTTTCCTATAACTCTACAATATGGCCACCATCGAAAAAGTAGAGATACTTAGCTTTAACCTGTTTATCCATACCCGCTTCAATTGCTTTTGAATAAAGATCGAGTTGAACACCATATCTTCTAATTGCTTCTTGTTTCAGAGCATCACTTGTTGCAAATGCACCAGTTCGATCGGTTTTATAATCAATTAATATAACCTCGTCTCCTTCAATTAAAAGTAAGTCAATGATCCCTTGGATTAATACAATTTCCTCTTCATCTTCCCAATCCTTATAAATTTCATTTGTTGAAACACCATAACTAAATGGTACTTCGCGCAGATTTTGATTGGAGTTTATCACTAATTGACCAAGCTGTGATTGACAGAATTCAAAAATCTCTAAGCTATTAACCGCTTCCCCTTGCTCTTTTGTAATTAATTCTTTTAAAACCATACTATTTATCTGATTTATGATGTCTTCATGAGATGAAACAAATTGATAATCCAAATTTTGCATAACAGCATGGGTAGCAGTACCTTTTTCAGCTGAGTTCATTTTTTGTTCTGACATAAATTTCGGTCTTTCTAGTGGAAAATCTTTTGTTTTAGTCGCTGTAAAACGTTGACGATATGGATCTTCCTCTTGCATTTTTCTTTTTAATTCTGTAACAGATTGTTTAGGTCGATATAGCGTTGATTGTCTATGATGGTATTGCCAGTTTAATTGATTCTCTAGTTTTTCGTGAAGCTCATCATTGTTAATTTGAATCGGTTCCTTTGCCGAGAAAGCTTGAAATACTTCGACTTTATTATTTTCTACTTCGTAAGCTTCCAATGATTGAATGGTAGAAGCATCTACAATTGAATAATTCCAGCGACATGGGTAAAACTGAATTTCATTATCTGTATGCCACAAATCATCTTCAAGTCTAATTGCATTACTAGAATCGTGACGAATGATTGAAGGACCAATCCAATCAAGATAACTTTTAGCACCACTAATAATGTTTAATGGTAGTAGCCACTCTTTATGGTTCTCAACTTCCTTCCAACTTTCAATCATTTTTTGTGCATCATTTACTTTACCTACTAAAATAAGCTTTTCTCTTGCACGAGTTAATGCAACATATAAAATTCGTAACTCCTCAGAAATTAACTCTTCTTGTTCCTTTCGTTTAATTGTTTCCTTCAAAAGAGTTGAATTAGTCGTACGATACGCAGGATGTACAAAATTCATACCTAGACCTAATTCCTTTTGTAAAATGAATTTAGCCCTTAAATCCTGCATATTAAATTGCTTAGATGTATTCACGACAAACACGACAGGAAACTCTAATCCTTTACTTTTATGGATTGTCATCATTTGAACAACATTTTCTTGATCACTTAAAATACGAACCTCATCTAGCTTTTCATCTCTTTCTTGCATACGATCTAAAAATCTTAAAAATTGAAATAGACTTCTATAATTTGATTCTTCTAATGCTTTAGCACGATCAAATATCGTAATTAAATTTGCTTGTCTTTGTTTACCACCTGGTAACCCTCCGACAAAGTCATAGTAAGTAGATTCCTTTAATACCTTCCAAATAAAGATTGAAAGTGTCTCCCTTTTAACGAGTCGTTTCCATTCTTTTATTTGTTTAAAGAAATTTACTAATTTAATTGAAAGCTCTTTATGTTGATTTTCATAATTATTTAGATAATCTTGACAGGCATCGTAAAAGGATCCATTTTTATGATTTAGTCTAATCATCGTTAATTCCGGTTCTGAAAGTCCAACAATTGGAGAACGTAGGACAGATGCAAGCGGAATATCTTGAATCGTATTATCAATTAGCTTTAATAAATTTAAAAAGACGGCCACTTCAATTGTTTGAAATAAGTCCTTTGATTTCTCAGCATAAAGCGGTATACCTAACGCTTTGCATTCTTCGATATACAAATCGGCGTTTGATAGTGAACGGCCTAAAATAGCTATATCATTATATTTTACTGGCCTCATTTCTCCAGTCTTTTCCGTTACTAAATATTCACTTTCAACTAAATCCTTTATTCTTCTTGCTACGTACCTTGCCTCAATTTGTTCAAGCTTTTCTTCAAAAAGATCATCATCTTCTTGTTCACTGTATTCAGGCTCATTATCTTCCTCATCCGAATTCGTTAATAAGATTAATTCAGCAGCGGAATCTGCGTATTCAGGATAGCTAGCACCTAGCTTTAGCATCGCATCTTCATCATACTCAATTCCACCAATTTCTCTTCCCATGATTTGTTGAAAAATAAAATTGGTTGCATCTAATACTTCCGCTCTACTTCTAAAGTTTTTAGATAGATCAATTCTTAAACCAGTTCTTTCATTTTTCTCTTTTTCATATAAATTGTATTTATTTATAAATAGCTGTGGTTCTGCTAATCGAAAACGATAGATAGATTGCTTAACATCTCCAACCATAAAAAGATTACCTGAAGCTCCGGTGCCCTTTGTGATTAATCTTAAAATCGATTCTTGTACATAGTTCGTATCTTGGTATTCATCAACTAACACTTCGTTAAATTTTTCTTGGTA
The DNA here is from genome assembly GCF_036421055.1 of Gottfriedia acidiceleris. Lineage (GTDB taxonomy): Bacteria > Bacillota > Bacilli > Bacillales > Bacillaceae_G > Gottfriedia > Gottfriedia acidiceleris_C. The sequence continues at coordinate 8,823 of NZ_JAZGQS010000003.1, forward strand.
AACTCTTGCAACCGAAGAAGGTATTAATTCTTTTTCGTCTTTTTCCTTTAAAATTTCAAGTGCATAGTGCTCTAAATCATTAAAATCTAAAATTCCATTTTCTAATTTTGCTTCTTTAAATAACACGATAAAACGATTAACAAGTTCAATTAACTTTTCAACTAGAGGCTTTAATTCACTTATTTGTCTTAATTGAATGTCAATACTTCGGCTAAAATACTTATCTCTTATATTATCAATCTTCTTTTTAACATCTTTTCGGAAATTCGCTACTAATTCCTTTTTCTGTTGATCTCCCTCTGTCTTTTTAATAGTGGGCAATCGATTAAATACTATTTTTTGAAGACCAACATTAATTTCTTCCCATGATTTTTCTGAAGCATGAAATAAACATTCTAAATTACCATACTCCTCTTTAAACACATCAGCATACTTAATTGGGCCATCAGGACTTTCTATTATGTCCAATGCTTGTTTATAAGTGTTTATACAAGCAATCAGATCATCTTGAATAAATTTCTTAAGTTCCTGAATAAAAGGGATCTCATCAACTGGTTTACCATCTACATTATATTGATGAATAAATGCATTTAAAAACTCACTTGGGTTTGGGTTAGAAATTGCATGTCGATATAGCTTTAATATTAATTTTGGTAAATCATTATCATCTCGATCACTAGTATATCGATCAACTAAATCAAAGAAGACTAAATTAGATTCATCACTGTATTCTGACTCCATCAACTCTTCTAACACTTCATCCATCAGTAATTGAATCTCAATTTCTTCAGCAGTACGGAAGTTTGGATCTAATTCTACCATATAGTAATTTGATCGAATGACTTCAGTACAAAAAGAGTGAATAGTTGAGATTGAAGCTTTATTTAACAAAGAAGCTTGTTTCCTTAAATGATCAGATTCAGGATGATTTACAAGTTGTTTCTCTAATGCAATCCCGATCCTTTCTTTCATTTCCTGGGCACTTGCTTTTGTAAAAGTAACAACAAGTAATTCATCAACATTTATTGGATTTTCATCACGAATGATTTTTTGAATAATCCGTTCAACAAGAACAGCCGTCTTTCCAGAACCAGCAGCAGCAGCTACAAGAATATCGGACCCTTCGAAATCAATCGCTTTTTGCTGATCAACTGTCCATGTTGTTTTACTTGCGTTATTTTCTTCTTTACTCATCTTTATTCACCACCTCGATCATTTTTTGTAATGCTTCATTATCTTCTAAAGGAGGTAGAACACGATATTCATTTCCTTTTACATTCGCATCAAATTGACATACTGATTGGTACGAGCAATATGTACATGGTATTTTATCCTTTTGCTGATATGGATTTGCTTCTACATAACCGCTGTATATTTGCTGACCAGCTTCAGTAAATTTTTGCTTTATAAAATTGGTCATCATTGGGTATTGTTCAGGTTTTACCGTTTTTGAATATTTTGCCATGTACTCTCCGGTTTTTTTAAGCCTAATTGGCACAATTTTTGAAGAGCTCCCGTCTTGAATTAATGCTTCATCCATTAACGAATTACTTTCACGATCTTCTAAAAGTAATCCATTCATTTTAAACTTTTTAAAGATTTCATCCTGAATTTCATCGAGTTCGATATTATTTTTAACTTTAACAATCGGATTTTGAACATGAAAATAAAGAATACCAGCCGGGTCCGCATGTTTACCAAGTAATGTTGTTGAATTCGCTACAGCTATATCTAAATATGTTAGTAACTGTAAAGCAAGCCCATAGTAAACATCTGATAATTTTAATTCCTTTTTCGTTGATTTATAATCCAAAATTCGTAAGTAATCGCCTTTTTCACTTGTTGCTTTATCAATTCTGTCAATTCGGCCATTTAATACCATTCTTCTCTTCCCATCAATCGGAAGTTCATAAGAATTTAACTTTTTACCCATACCAAATGGTACTTCTAAAGCAATTGGGACAAATTTTCCTGCATGCTCTTGTTGACTTAAAATTGAGGATACTTTTGCAATAACATCCTTCATTTTTTTCTTTAAAAACATATAACGATTCGTACTTAACAAAATCTCACGTTGAAACTTTGGAGAAATTTCATCTACTACTTTTGCTGCTAATTCATCACATTCTGAATTCGTTAAACTACTCCAGCTTTTTCCTGCTTGTAATAAATTTTCTCCAATAATTGTTAAAGCGCTATGGAATAACTGACCCATATCAAATGATTCAAACTTATAAACTTCACGTTCTTGAAGCTTAAGACCATAACGTGCAAAATGGGCATAAGCGCATTGATGGAAAAGCTCGATTCGAGATACTGATCCACTCAATTCTTCCCCATATAATTCTGTACTTAAATCTTCTCCAAGATCTTTCGCGACATTATTATACATTACACTACTTATTACTTTATACAGCTTATCTTTTGAATCAGAATTTTCTCGTAAGACATTATAAAGCGTCCACCATAATTCCATATTCGTTTTTGTCTCTCTAGTCGACCAAACTTGAAGCTGAGATACTAAATTCGTTAATGCTGTACCATAATTTGTAATAGATGTTAGCTGTTCTTCTATGGAACTAAATGATAAGTCTCCACTTTCAAATCGTTGATGTATATTTGGAAAAATCGATTTAATCCTTTGAATGAGACTTGATGGGGCAAGAGCTTTCCCATCATCACTTGCTAACGGATAACAAATAATTAACTCATGACTTGCTCGATTCATTCCAGTATAGATATTAAAATTTTCTACAAATAATTGATGCTTACTTGTTGGTGCTACTTCCACACCAAATGATTGTAAAAACTCTCGGGCCGTATCCCCTAATAGTCCGTCTTCATTAGCCTTCCTTGGAATAACCCCTTCATTTACACCAATGATATAAGCACACTTTACATTTTGTAATCTTGAATGATCAAAATCAGCTATGTTTACTTGATCTAACGACGCAGGAACATTCGCAAATTGAAGTGATTGAAAACCTGTTTGAAGAATTTCAAAAAATGTTTTACGTGACAGTTTTTCTTCTCCAATTAATTCAACGCATTCATCTAAAAGTTGAATAAACCCTTTCCAAACTTGCTCATGATCTTTACTTTCAATTAAGCTGGATCGATTTTCAGCATCATCCTTTAAACGTTGAAGCTTCCTTGATATATCTAGTGATTCAACATATTCATACAATGCTACACACATTTCTCTCGCATTTTTTGCTTGCTTTAGATTGCTTTGAAAGGTAAGAATTGGCTTTACTAATAAATCTCTTACTGAATTGATTAGTGCCTCGAATTCTAACTCTTCATTTGTTATTCCTATATCAATACCTTCAGTTGAGCGATACTTTCGATACTTCCATGGCTCTTCAATCGTCCACCTTTTTCCTTGCTTACCGTACGCGATGCAATAATTCTCAAATAACTCGAGCTGTTCACGATTCTTTTCATGATTACTTTCGAATGGATATACTAATTCTGTTTTATACGCATTGAAAACTGATTCATATCTCCAATTTTTTTGAATGATATCGAAAGTAGCTTGTAAAAACGTAAATAATGGATGCGTTAGCATTGAACGCTTTTCTTCTATGAAAATGGGTATTTGGTACGCATGAAAAATAGTGGAAATCAAATGTGAATATGAATCTCCATTTCTTAAGAAAATGGCTATATCACGATATCGGTATCCTTGATCACGTACCTTATTCATAATATCTTTCGCAATTCCATTTACTTCTGCTCGACGATTAGATGCCGACATAATCTTAATTCCATTTGATTCAAACGAAGGCTTAACTGGTCTGTTATCAAAATTCGTTTCGAAATACTTCAAATCATTGGATTGAGTTCTAACATTATGATGACAAATAACCGGTTGATTTATTGTTTGCTTTGTATTTAAAGCAATCTCTTTAATTTGTTGATATAGAAGCGCTGGTTTATAAAATAAATTTAATTCATGTGGTAAAAAATCATCATATTGCCTGTCGATTGTTAAAGAGAAATTTACCTCACTACAATATCTCATTAGCTCCTCAACTACGTTTCGCTCTTGAGGTGCCAAGTCATAATATCCATCAATATAAATAATACTGTCTTTTATATAATCACTTTTAGGTAATTCTTGAATCAACAAATTTAAATAGTCTTCTGAATCAAGATACTTATCTTTCATATATGTATTAAAAGCATCAAACACTATTTGAATATCATTTATCTTTTGTTGAATAAAGACATGATCCTTTGATGTATCTTGCTCCATTTGTAAAATAACGGAAGATAGGTCATCTGATGAAACTTGAAAACCTTTAAACTCAGCAATAAGACCCGTTAGTTCCTTATAAAATCCTTGTCGATCAGCAACGTGATGAAAAACTTTCAATTCTTCTTTCTTTTCCTCTATAATCTTTCGAAGAATCATAGAAATTCCAATTTCACCAATATGAATCCGACTGATTCCACCTGTTTCTTGTAAAACCTTCCAAGCTAATCGAGTAAAACTAAAAACTTGGGAATTAATAATTGCTTTTTTTTCCTGCCTTTTAACAAGTTCGTATTCCATCTGAAATGTCATTTGGTCAGGTACAATAAAGATGATATTTTTTGTTTCATTCTTTAATCGATTCGTAATTTCATTTAAAATATGATGCGTTTTTCCACTTCCTGCACGTCCTAATATAAATTGAAACGACAAAAAAATCCCTCCTTAATGTATTAGAATAATGGGTTTTTGGCTAAAAAATGTTCTGTTTTAGTTTCTTAGCATGGGCTCGTTTTATAATACTTTACTGTTTAATTAATAAGAAAAGCCCCCATAAGGAGCTTATTTGTTAAAATTCGTATTCAAACTTGATAGTGGCCAATAAAGTAGGTCGACCTTACCTACAATTTTATCAATTTTTACAAATCCAAACAAACGACTGTCATAGCTTTTTGGTCGATTGTCCCCTTCAACAAAAACATAGCCTGGTGGAACTTTCGTCTTACCTGTAACTTCGTTTAAATTAAAATCAGCGGTAAAAGGTGTTCCTTTTAAAGAACTCTTGTAATCATTTAAATATGGTTCATTCCATTTTTTATTGTTAATATAAAGCTGATCATCTTTATATTCAATTGAATCTCCAGGTAAACCAATAACACGTTTAACATAATCTTCTTTCTTATTTGCATGAAATACAATTACGTCAAATCTGTTAATATCACCAATTTCATATCCAAATTTATTTATAACTAGTAAGTTTCCATCCTTTAATGTTGGCATCATAGATTCTCCATCTACTACATATGTAGAAAATAAGAACGTTCTTACTATAAATGCAATTGCAATCCCAATAATGATCGCTTTTCCCCAGTCAAATACTTCTTTTCTTAGCATAAAGTCGCTTTCTCCTTCCCTGAGTCATAATGCTTTATTACTCATCAGATGATTGAGACGCACTCTTTTTCTCTGTTGTTTTTTCTTTGATGTCCATACGTTTCTCAATCACTTTTCCAACAATCCATAATACGAATATAAAAATTCCTATGTACAATGCTTTAATCGGTTTTTGGAACACTGAAGTTAAATCTTTCCCTAAATAACTAATCATCGCGATCATAGTAAACTTTCCAAGTACTAATGCGATTAGAAATTGCGATATTTTAATACGTGACAAACCAGCTACGATATTTATTAAAAAAGATGGTGAAAACGGAAATGCAAACATAATAAAAATTGGACCAAATCCCCTTTTTTCAATCCACCCTATTGATGATTCTACTTTCTTATGCTTACTAACAAATGAAAAAAATCGTTTCTGACCAAATTTTCTAACAACATAGAATAGTAAAATGGAACCTAAACAAGAACCAATCCATGAATATAAAAAACCTAATAAAGGACCAAATGCTGCTGCATTAGCAAATACAAAAATAACTAAAGGTAATACTGGACAAATTGCTTCAATAAAAGGGATTGATATTCCAACTAATGGACCATAATCTTTGTATTGTTGAATGAGATGTAAAAAATGTTCTTCTGTAAAAAAAGCCTTTAAGTCAAAAACGTTCATTTAAATATGAATCTCTCCTTAAGCCGTATTTCTAAATAGATATCCTTACTGTTAACATTATCACATATAACTATTTATTCAATAATAATAAATGATTCTAACTAGTATTTTTTGTAATAATTTGACTGATTATCTTTTAATTTTTTTTTACTAATTTATTCCTAATGATGCTTAATTTAATTCTAATAAACGATCTTTGTATAAATAAAAAAACTACTTCACAAAATGGAAAAGTAGTTTTTTCATGTATTTTAAATTGACTAAGTAACATCATATTGATTTCCACTACAGGATACTCGGTACGTCTGCTTGGGTCTCATAAAGTTATCACCTTTAAAGTTTAACAGAGCCTATATATTAAATTGAATTAATTGGAAGATTAAAAAATCAATTGTTTAGTAAAGGTCGCTCTTGCAAGTATAGAGCTAAATCTGGACAGTTCCCTTCAACAATTTCATTTGCAATAAGCTTTGACAGCAGCTGGCTGTAAACTGTCCCGTTATCACCAAAAGCAAATAGGAAATAACTATTTGGAAATGCTTCATATTTTCCGATTATCGGAATGCCATCGATTGTGCCTCCATAAAATGCAGCTAAATAATATTCTGGCTCTACTTGAATAGTTGGAAACATTTTATTAAACTCTTCAATTAGTTTCTTCTTTTTGTGAATCAGTTTACTATCACGATCTTCAGAGTACGAAGTATTATCATCAAGTCCACCTATGATGATCCGGTTATCTTTAGTAGTACGCATAAATAAATAGGGACGAGCGGTTTCCCAAATGAGTGTTTTATTATACCATTCGGATAGATCTTGGACTGGATGTGTAGTTACCGTATATGTACTTACAAAAGAAGCTTTTTTCTCCTTTTTAATCTCTATTCCTTCATAACCTGCTGCAAAAATAATGTATCTTGCTTTGATAGAATGACCATTCTTTGTAGAAACAACCATCTTACCTTGTTCTTTATCATAATGGCGACCGTTCATTTCCGTATGTTCAAATATACGGATTCCTTTGCTTTTTGCGTACTCTAAAAGAGCATGGGTGTATCTGAAAGGATTAATTTCTGCATCATTGTATGAATAAATAGCGGCATCCCTGCTAAAAGGATATTTTTCTTCAATATCTTCCTTTGTTAAAAAAGTAAGTTCACAGTTCTGCTGTTTTAGGAATTCATATTCCTTCTTAAGTCTTTCAACATCTTCTAAACAGCTTGCGGAATAGAGAGTATCTCTTCTGTTGAACTCACAATCAACGCGAACTTTCTTTGAAGCTACCTCAATATCATTTATAGCTTCTTTTAGTAGTTGTAAATGCCTTTGGATGTAACCCTCTCCAAAGGTGTTAATCAAATCTGTAAACATTTTTTCACCAGAATATTGAAGGAGTGCCGTATTCGTACTAGTACTCCCACTGCCTATGGTTGATTTTTCAATTACAGCCACATCTAAATTAGAATCTGAAAGATAATATGCACATTGTGCCCCTGAGCTTCCACCCCCAATGATTAATACATCACAAGATAGGTCTTCTTCCAATTTTGGATATGATGGAGCATCAGGAAAAGTAGTAGGCCAATAATAGGTTCCAGAGTGTAAATTCATCTATATCCTCCAGTTATTAAAAAGTATACTGTTACTATTTCCAACCTCATTTTGTGTATGCAAGAAATTCTACTCAGATAGAATGTGAAGAAATACATAACTTGAGTAAAATTCAAAATAGGAACGAAAAGAGCAGATCGCTTTACTAAAGTACAACAATAAAGTGCCACTTTTGTGACTCGTAAATTTCAACTATAGTTTGTCATAACTTTAACAGATCCTTCTTAGTAAGAATTAAAAGTCTAATTTCCGGAATTTCTCAATAATCTTTTATTCTTCACACTACTTCGAATAATACCCATAAAAAAACTACTTTACTAAATGTTAAGTAGTCAAAATTTTAACCTTTCTCTTTTATTTTTCGTGAATTGATATTCCTTTTATATAAGATGTAATTTCATTATCAGGGATTAATTTATAAGATTTCTGTTGTGTATTTTCAGGATTGAGGCGATCTTCATAAATTGCCCTTAAATGTGCAGTTCGGTATAATTGGTTTTCAAATGAACCACGAGATATTTCTAATGGTAGTTCAATACCATTGAAAAATTGAACAACTGATCGATTGTATTTACCGCCTCTGAAATTAGCAACATGGTTGTAGGAGATCCAAGAACATTCTACTTTTAAAGAAGATGAAGTGGGGAAAAAGAATATTTGATTCATTGAGCTGATCGCTATCGGTGGTTTATGGGTGATGGAAATCATTTGTTTCGTTCCTTCACGCCTACCTCGGTAACTACTGCCGAAATAAGCACAGCTTCTTTCAATAATTTCAATCGGTTTCATTAATACATAAAAATTATCATCTGTTTCGTATATCTTTGAAATCACAACTAAATCGACCGTAAATTCTGGAATGATTGCCATTGTTGACTTATTAATTTCGTACTCATTTAATACTTTGACTTGTCCTTTCACATGATTCATCTTTACAACTCCTTCTGTTATTAGTATTGAAATGTTAAAATTGTTAGCTTCAAGACATTCTCTTAACTAAATTGATGGCCAACAAATTAGTTTAACATTATCCGTTTAAAAATTTTCTAATATGAAGTTTAGTAGCAACATTGATGTTAGAGAAATAATATCACAAATTTTTATTGGTCAGATCATTTTTTAAATACTTTAACAAAAGTGTCATTGTTTACTAAATTTTAGGATAAAAGCTAATAGAAAAACCACCTTTCTCAATTGAAAAAAGTGGTTTTTTACTAATTAATTAGATGAAAATTGTTGTTCTTCGGTAGAGCCTTTAAGAGCTGTTGTTGAAGAAGTTCCACCAGTAATAATTTGAGCTACTTGATCAAAATATCCTGTTCCAACTTCGCGTTGGTGCCTTGTTGCAGTGTATCCATATTGTTCACTTGCAAATTCAGCTTGTTGCAGTTCTGAATAAGCTCCCATACCACGATCTTTGTAGTTTCTAGCTAATTCAAACATACCAAAGTTTAATGCGTGGAAACCAGCAAGGGTAACGAATTGGAATTTATAACCCATTGCTGCAATTTGTTGTTGGAATGTCTCGATTGTTTCGTCATCTAGTTTCTTCTTCCAGTTAAATGAAGGTGAGCAGTTATAAGCTAATAATTTTCCTGGGAATTTAGCATGAATAGCATCTGCAAAACGTTTTGCATCTTCTAGGTTTGGCTCTGACGTCTCACACCAAACTAAGTCTGCATACGGTGCATAAGCAAGACCACGAGCAATTGCTTGATCTAACCCTGCTTTCGTACGATAAAAACCTTCAGGTGTTCTTTCACCTGTAATAAATTGTTTGTCGACTGGATCAATATCACTTGTGATTAAATCTGCAGCATCTGCATCAGTTCTTGCAACAATTAGTGTAGAAACTCCCATTACATCGGCTGCTAAACGAGCAGAGATTAAATTGCGAACCGCCGTTTGTGTTGGTAATAATACTTTCCCACCTAAATGGCCACATTTTTTCTCCGAAGACAATTGATCTTCAAAATGCACACCTGCCGCTCCTGCTTCAATCATACTTTTCATAAGCTCAAATACATTTAATTGTCCACCGAAGCCAGCCTCTGCATCCGCCATAATCGGTGCGAAGTAGTCGATCTCTTCTCCACCTTCAACATATTGAATTTGATCTGCACGTTGGAAAGCCTGATTAATTCGTTTTACAACTGCTGGTACAGAATTTGCCGGATATAAGCTTTGATCTGGGTACATTTGACCTGAAAGATTCGCATCCGCAGCTACTTGCCAACCACTTAAATAAATAGCTTTCAAACCTGCTTTTACTTGTTGAATTGCTTGATTACCAGTTAATGCTCCTAATGCATTAACATAACTCTCTTCATTTAAAAGCTTCCATAATTTTTCCGCACCTTTTTTTGCCAGTGTATGTTCAATATCAATTGAACCTCTTAATTTAATGACATCTTCAGCAGTGTATGTTCTTGTAATGCCATTCCATCTAGAATCAAGCTCCCAGCTTTCTTGTAATTCAGCTATACGGTTTTCACGATTTTTCGTCATATTCATTTCCTCCTAATTTTATAAAAAGTTATATCCTTTTAAAGTCAGAAAGTCTGCAAATTCATCGTTGCTAATTAACTCATCAAATAATCCAATTGCTTCATTAAATCGTTTTGCTTCGAATTGGTCTTTCCCAATTTCTAGTTGAAGCTTCATCATTTCTTCATTTTTTAATGAATCCACCAATTGTAAAGTAATGTTTGTACCATCCTCTAAAACACCTTTTTCATGACGCACCCATTGCCAAATTTGCGCACGCGAAATTTCAGCAGTCGCTGCATCTTCCATTAAGTTGTATAGCGGCACTGCGCCACGGCCACTTATCCATGCTTCAATATATTGAATCGCAACTGTTATATTTGTTCTGAGACCTTGTTCAGTAATAACACCACTTGGAATTTCTAAAAGATCAGCCTCTGTTACATTAACATCTTCACGTTTTCTATGAATCTGGTTTGGTGTTGGCATATATCGATTAAACTGTTCAAGAGCTACAGCTACTAAACCAGGATGAGCTACCCAAGTTCCATCGTGACCATCCTTTGCTTCACGCTCTTTATCTTTTCTTACCTTTTCAAACGCAACTTCATTTCGCTCTTTATCATCTTTAATTGGAATTTGAGCTGCCATTCCTCCAATTGCTGGAGCATTTCTACGATGACAAGTTTGAATAACTTTTTGAGAATATGAGCGCATAAAAGGTACTTCCATCGTCACAATAGATCGATCAGGTAAAATAATTGATTTATCATATCGCATCATTTTTATAAAACTAAAAATATAATCCCATCTGCCGCAATTAAATCCTGCTGAATGATCTTTTAATTCATAAAGAATTTCATCCATTTCAAATGAAGCAGCAATTGTTTCGATTAACACAGTTGCTTTAATCGTTCCAACAGGTATATTCAATTCATTTTGAGCAAATAGAAATACATCATTCCATAATCTTGCTTCCAAATAACTTTCCATTTTTGGTAAATAAAAATAAGGTCCTGAGCCATTTTTTATTGCTTGTTTCGCATTATGAAAGAAATAAAGTCCAAAATCTACTAAGCTACCAGACATATTTTCACCATTTACAGTGATATGTTTTTCTTCTAAATGCCAGCCTCTTGGTCGTACAATTAGTACAGCTGGCTTGTCTTTTAACTTATATGTTTTTCCATTTGAATGTAATGAAATTGTTCGATTCACAGCATCTCTTAAATTGACCTGACCTGAAATTATATTTTCCCAAGTTGGAGAAGTAGCATCTTCAAAATCAGCCATGAAAACAAATGCATCTGAATTCAATGCATTAATAATCATTTTTCGATCAACTGGTCCTGTTATCTCTACTCTTCGATCTTGCAAATCTGCTGGAATAGGAGCAATTGTCCATTCACTTTCACGAATATGTTTTGTTTCCTGTAAAAATTGGAGCTTTCCCCCATTTTGTAAAAAACACATTCTTTCTTTTCTGTTTAATAACAGCTGTTGTCTACGTTGATCAAATTTCAGATGTAATTGCTCTAAAAAACTTAATGCTTCGGTCGTAAGTATGTCAGTTGAACCCTCTACATGATTGCCTATAACTTTGATTTTTGAAAGCTCAGTTGTCATATGATCCCTCCATTCAGTTATATAACAGATATTGTTTACTTATGTTATTATATAACAGTATGTTCAGATTTGATATTAAATTCTGAAAATATTTCCGAAAGAAATTTCGACAGCTTAACAAATAATAGAGAAGTTTATTTCAATAAAAAAACACCCTTTAAGGATGCTTTCTGACAATTGTCCTATCTTATGCAAATGGTGGGACAGTAATTGTACTTTTACTTCTGTCTATATTTTTTGGACAGTACTTGAATTTTCCATTGTTTTGATAAAAGTTTAGTAAACCATAATACAAAAAAGCTTGTAGATATTGGTACAACCAATCGTTCTACAAGCTAAACATTCAAGTGGATTTTACTCTATTTATTATTGTTACTTTTTTCAGCTGCCTCTAAATACTTCATTCTTTCCAACATGGTCGGATGATCATATCTAAACAATTTCACTAAAAATGGTGGATTTACTTGAGACAAACTGTTTTTAGAAAGTTTTTGAAACGCAATAATCCCTGCCTCCGGATCATGTGTTAACTTAACTGCGTATAAATCTGCTCTTTTCTCGGCACTTCTTGAAAATGCATTTGATATCGGATCAGAAATAAAGCTTACAATTCCACTAATGATTAAAAATAAGGTTAGGATGACCGCCATTTTTTCGGTTGAATGACTGTTCCTACTTTTTGATAATACATACTTCATTAATAAATGAATAATATATAGACCAACTAAACTACCAGCTAGCATACCAAACATTGATTTATAGATGTCTTTATGGACGTAATGTGACATTTCATGAGCCATGATGAACATAATTTCATCTTCAGTAAGCCCTTTAAGAGTTGTATCCCATAATACAATCCTAGCGTTTTTACCGATACCAGTAACATATGCATTATATGTAGTTGTCTTAGTGGACATATTTACTTCATATACCCGATGTGCAGGAATATTAGCTTCTTTAGCAAGGGTAATAATTTTCTTTTCTAAATTTTTATCTTTTAAAGGGTAAAAATCATTATATAGAGGATCAATTACTACAGGCTGAATAAATGTTAAGAAAATCGTAAAAGGAATACTTAATAGCCATGCAGTTAGCCACCATTTCTTTGGTTGTTTTTTGATTAATAAATATAAAACATACATTACAAAAAACATCGTAGCAAAATTTATCCAAAAACTAATCATTTCATCCTTCATCCACGCATTAAATGTTTGAACAGACAATCCGTATTTCGTCGATAATTTAAATCGATAAAAATCAATTGGAAATGTCACAATATATGTAACGACGGAGACAAAGAAGAAATATAAAAAGACTTGTATAAACTTAAATCTAGTCAACTTAGATAATGAGTCACCTAATCTTTCAATTAATCCACTTAATAATAAAAGTGATAATACAATCCAATCAATCGGCAAGGTAATAAAGTAAAGAACATTTTTTAAAGTACTATAACTAGAACTTAAATTTGCTTCTTTATGATTCATGAATGTATGTGGATCAACAAATGTTCCTTTATATTTCGAAGGTAGGTCAGAGGTCGTAAAAACATAAAAGTATAACAGGACTAAAATGATATAAACGAGATAGCCTAGACAGATGAATTTAGTTAATTTAGATTTAGTTGCTTTTTTCATAAAATCTCCCCCCATTCTATATTATCAACTTTGTCCAATTTTTTAGAACTTCAACCTATTATATTTTTTAAATACTTTTTCTCTAATGCTCTATTTAAATAAAGATGTGTCTTTTATCGGACGTACAAAGTGTTATATTCTTTTAGAATTAGGTTATAAATCGTCTTATATCAATTTCCCATTAATTTTGGCAGAATTAGCGCTTTTTTGCTAGTTTTCATTTGAAAGGATTACCTAATGTCCTATTTTTAGTATGTAATACCTTAACTGGTATGGGTAATTAATTATCTTAATTGCGATTATCTTGACTTTAATTGCTGTTTTGACAATTTTAATTGCAGATTCGATATTTTTATTTGCTGTTTTAATAATTTTATTTGCAGTTTCGATTATACGTACTATTTTCGGGATAAAAAAAGAGAGAGCATCGAAAAAGCTCTCTCCTCTATTACCACAATTTATTGAGTAACTGAATCTTTTAATGCTCTTCTAAGTATTTTTCCTGTTGCATTCTTTGGTAGCTCTGGAATGAACTCTATTGATCTTGGTACTTTATATTTGGCTAAGTGTGCCTTGCAATACTCTGTCAAAGTCTCCACACTTAATGAAGGATTTTTTGATACAACATAAGCTTTTACACTTTCTCCAAAATTTTCGTCTGGTAATCCAATCACTGCACATTCAACAACATCTGGATGATTATAAATTACTTCCTCAACTTCGCGAGGGTATACATTATAGCCGCCTACAAGAATCAATTCTTTTTTACGATCGACGATATAGAAATAACCATCTTCGTCTATTCTTGCTAGGTCACCAGTATATAGCCAGCCATCTCGAATCGTCATTGCCGTTTCTTCTGGCATATTATAATAGCCTTTCATAACATTTGGTCCGCGGACGATTAACTCTCCTACTTCACCAACTGAAACTTCTTCACCAAGAGCATTCACAACTTTATTTTCTACATTGCTAATATTTGTCCCAATTGATCCTGCTTTTCTCGGACGGTCTAATGGATTAAACGTTGTAACAGGTGACGCCTCTGACAACCCATAACCTTCTGATATAATAACTTTAAATTTTTTCTCAAAATTTTCTAAAAGTGCAACGGGCAATGAAGAACCACCCGAAATGCATAGTCGAATTGACTCAAAGTCTTCTGTTTTTCCTTCAGGGAATTGATATAAGAAATTATACATTGTTGGCACACCTGCAAATACAGTTGCTTTGTATGTACGAATAATATCAAATATTTCTTTTGGGCTAAATTTTGGCACTAAAATAACAGTAGCTCCATACATTAAAGGCGCGTTTAAAGCTACAGTTAAACAAAATACATGGAAAGCAGGTAAAGTTGCAATGACCTTTTCTGTATTTGAAAATCCTAGGAAGTGTCCAGCATCCATAGCATTCGAATAAAGGTTTTTATGCGTTAACATAGCTCCTTTTGGTTTTCCTGTTGTACCAGAAGTATATAAAATGACGGCTAAATCATCATCATGTAATTTAGGTCCTATAAAATCAATATCTCCAAATCCAACTACATTTGAAAACGATTTCAATTTATTGTTGTTAAATTCATAAGGATTTTCTTGTTTTGTTTCACAAATAATGAAGTGATCAATATTAGGGAGAATCGGTGAAGCTTTTTCTACTAGTGGAAGAAATAAGTCTAAGGTGATAACTGCTTTTGCGTCGCCGTTTGTTACTATGTATACTAATTCATCTGGTGCATATAGAGGATTAACCGGTATTACAGCCGCTCCAACCTTCAACGCACCATATAGTGCTATAATAAAATGAGGAGAATTACCAACAACTAGAGCTACTTTATCTCCCTTTTCTATCCCTAATTTTGAGAGGCCACTCGCAAATTTCGTAATATAATTCTCTAGAGTTGAGTATGAAAATGTCTGCCCTTCAAAGATAATAGCAGAATGTTCAGGATGCTTTAATGCTGATTGTGACAGTGTTTCAACTAAATTCAAGAAAAACTACCCCCTTTAAATATAAAAATTTAAAATATTCTAAATATATTATATTGCTAGAATACAATTCTGACAAGTGAGAAAACTAGCACTTTTTAGACTACTTTATTTTTTACAAACAAAAAAAGAGTAGTTCCCTACTCTTTTTTTAAAATAATAAACTCATAAATTCTTCTTTCGTTACATTACCAAAATAATGGGTAAAATTAACTTCATTTAATTTAGTTTCAATCTCTTGTTGATCTAATTTACTACCAATTAAAATCTGTTCTATATCAGATACATCCCCTACCCCAAAGAAATCACCAAAAATTTTAACATTCTCAATGATTCCTTTGGTTACATCTAGGCGAAGATCAATCGAACCAGCTGCAAATCTTTTACTTTGTTGAATATTGCATTTAGGAGATTTTCCAAAATTCCAATCCCAATTTCGGTATCTACTCTCAGCAAGTTCTTTAATATTTTTTATATCCTCATCTGTCCATTCGTATCGTTCTATTTTTCCATGTTCTTTAAAAATAGATTGTAAAATTAAATCTTTAAATTCTAAAATTGTTAAATCGTCTTTTAAAAATTCCTTAATATTGGCAACTCTACTTCGGACAGATTTAATTCCTTTCGATTGAATTTTTTCTAGCTTAACATTTAATGCATTTACAACTTCATCTATATCACTATTAAACAACAATGTACCGTGACTAAACATTCTACCTCTAGTAGAAAATTGCGCATTACCTGAGATTTTTCTACCTTCTGCTAATATATCATTTCTTCCACTAAGTTCAGCATTCACACCGAGTTCCTTTAATGCCTCGATCACTGGCTCAGTAAACTTTCTAAAATTATGAAAGCTGTCACCATCATCTTTTGTAATAAAACTAAAGTTAAGATTCCCTAAATCATGGTATACCGCACCACCACCAGATAATCTTCGAACTACATGAATATTATGATCATTTACATAGGAAGCATTAATCTCCTCGGCAGTATTTTGATTTTTACCAATAATGATTGAAGGTTCATTAATATAAAATAAAAAGTATGTATTTTCTGGATCTAGATTTTTTAGCGCATATTCTTCCATCGCTAAATTTAATGTTGGATCCGTTATTCCCCTATTATCTAAAAATAGCATGTGTATCCTCCTATTATTTTGATTTCCATTCAAAGCCTGTATAAGCTAAATGAACAAGTCCATTATAATACTTTTGGGCTTCACTTATTAAATCTTTTGTATTTCCGCTATGAGGAAGGTGTGATAATAATAATTCTTTTACATTCGCCTTAGATGCAATTGTTGCAGCATCTTTACTACTCATATGCCCTACTTTGGTTCCATCTTGATTTTCATACATATTACAATCACTTATAAGCAAATCCGCGTTAGAAGAAAACGGTATGAAGTCTTCTGTATAGCTTGAATCAGCTGTATAGACTACTGAGTGAGTTGCTGTTTCAATTCGCATGGCAAAACAATCTACCGGATGAACTGTCTTAAAAAATCGAATAGTAAATGGGCCTAGGTCGAGAGCTTCATTTGGATTATATTCATATCCTTTTGTTGCTTCTTTATATGTTAAAGAATTAAATTTTACATTATCAAAGTTATGTCCGTATACTGGTAAAGCAAACTTATCCTTTCCAGCGTTTACAAGTTTGAAGTATTGGAGTACTCCTATATCTGCAATATGATCATGGTGATAATGTGATAGGATTACAGCATTTAAGCTATTAGGATCTATGTAATTTTGTAAAGTAGCTAATGCACCTGAACCACAATCAACCAATAGATTAAAATTTTTAGATTTAAATAAATAACATGAAGTTGCTTCACCTTTACCTGGATAGCCGCCCCAATAACCAATAACGGTTACTTTCATAAAACAAACACACTCCTTTGTACTTATTATTTCTATGAAAATTTAAATTTATAAGCTTGTCCTCACAGTTTAAAAAAATAGGCGTTTAAATTATTTTTTAAAAATTGTACTAATACAGATTGACACAAAATAAGTTGTAGTAATACAATACTAATAAGTTAACTAAAGGAGAGGGTATCATGCTTGTGAAAATGTCCGAATTTTTAAAACTATTACCAAAGAAAATATGTAAACACTGTAATTCTACTATCGAAGAACAACATGATTGTTACAGTAACACTTGTTCAAATTGCTTAAAAGATAGTTTTTAAGTGAAGTCTTTTAGGAGCATCAATTTTCTTAATGAACTTATTAAACCTATTATTAGTACAGAGTCATAATAAAAAGAGCAACCAAAAAGTAATGATCTACTTTTTGGTTGCTCTATTCTTTACTAGATGTTTTAAAAGCCTTAATAATTTCGAACAGCTTGTTTTTCATGTGCGAATAAGTATTCAATCGTATCTGAAACTGCTTTTTCACCTTGATCTATACAGTCTGGTAAGCCGGACCCGTAAAATGAGCAACCGATTACCGATACACCTGGCATTTCTTTTTGTAAATATTGTTCCATATTTTTCGTACGCTCTTTATGATTAATCGTATATTGAGGCATAGCATCTTTCCATCTTGAAACAATATAAAACTCTGGTTTTTCAGTTATATCCATTGTTTTTCTTAAATCTTCTAAAACAATTTCAACAAGTTCTTCATCTGTTTTATCGACTATTTCTTTATTGTAAGGTCGTCCAACGTAACAACGTAATAGTACCTTACCTTTTGGACAAGCATGTGCCCATTTTTTATGAGTCCAAGTACACGCTGTTATATTATAGTCATTATTACGTGAAACAACGAAGCCTGTACCATTTATATCCTTCTTAATTGCATGCTCTGGAAATGCAAGTGCAACATTCGCAACTGATGTAGAAGGAACTTTTTTGAAAGGCTCAAATACAGGTTTATTGTTAAATAATTGTGGAATGAAACGATGAGGTACAGTAACGATAATTGAATCTGACTCTATCTTTTCATTATTGCTAAGTACTATCTCATATTTTTTTCCAATTTTATTTATATTAACTACTTGTACACCTTTTAAAACTTCCTCTTGATCTAACTCTTCTTCAATTCGTTCAACAATTGTTTGAAGACCTGTACTTACAGTCTGGAAAATTCCTTTTCTCGGACCTTTTGATTTCTTCACAGGCATCTCTTTTTTCATACCTAGAACAATACTTTGATGTTTTTGTTCAATTTGGAAGAATTGAGGGAACGTGGCCATTAAACTCATTTGGTCAATGTCGCCTGAATAAATACCTGATAAAAGGGGTTCAATTAAATTCTCAACTACTTCATTACCAAGTCTTCTTCTAAAAAATTTACCTAGTGACATATCCCCTTGGACATGTGTTTTTGGTAATACAAAATCTAAACCTGCACGGATTTTTCCTGCTGGTGAAAATAGACCTGAAAAAATAAAAGGCTTGATTTGAGTAGGAATTCCCATGTTTGAACCTTCTGGCATACCATGTAATTTATTATGGGCTAATACATAGGATTTTCCTGCAGAGTTAAAAACGATTTGATCTTGGATACCTAAGTTTTCAGCTAATCGATATGCACTCTTTTTCCTTGCCAAAAATGAGTCAGGGCCACGCTCAATAACAAATCCATCTTTTCTAATTGTTTGGATTTTTCCTCCAAGCCTTGATGAACCTTCAATTAATTGAATATCAATTGGAAGATTATTTTTTAATTTTTCTTGTTTTAAATAGTAGGCAGATGTCAATCCAGTAATACCGCCACCAATAATGACTACCTTCTTATTCACTTCTTTACCTCCTATTTCAAAACCATATTATTGTTCGTTTAATTTTCTTAGTACAACCGTACTAAGCCCACTAATAAATAATGGATCCGTATTAGGCATCGGTGGACGAACATATGCTTTTTGAATTTCATCCGTTACTTGTTTACATTCTATATCATTATCATATAGTACTTCTAAATGCTCACTTACAAATCCTAATGGTAAGTAGACGTAAGTTTCAAAATCATAATTTTCATCCAACTCACGTGTTAAATCTTGTACATCCGGTCCTAGCCATGGGTCTGGTGTATTACCAGCACTTTGCCATCCTAGAAAATAATGACGAATATCAGATTGCGAAACGACTAACTCGGCTGTTTCCTTAAGTTGCTCTGGGTATGGATCTCCAAAGTTAAGAATTTTTTCAGGTAAACTATGCGCTGAAAAAATAAATGCCGTTTTCACACGTTGCTCTTCATTCATTGGTGCAAGAATTGCTTCTACTTCACGAACCCAATATTGAATAAATCGTTCTTCTTTGTACCAATCATCTACATGGATAATTTTTGGTCCGTCAATTTTTTCTGAATGATTTGCAGCACGTTCGTTATATGACTTTACACTAAACGTAGAATAATGTGGTGCAAGTACGATACTAACTGCTTTTGTTATACCATCTTTTTTCATTTCATCAACTGCATCTTCAATGAATGGTTCAATATGCTTCAGTCCAATGTACATTTTGAATTCTACTTTATCTTGGATCTTATTTAAATCGTCTTCTAATGCTTTTGCTTGTTCAATTGTTATTTTTGCTAAAGGAGAGATTCCTCCAATTGCACGATATCGTTCTGTTAGTTCTTCTAGCGCCTCTTGTGATGGCTTTCTACCTCTACGAATATCTGTATAATAACGTTCAATATCTGATTCTTTATATGGCGTGCCGTAAGCCATAACTAATAAACCGATTTTTTCTTTCATGTCATCACCATAGTCCTTTTATATTAAGCTTTAACCCTTGATGAATACTCATGTACAAAACTTGTTAATCGTTTAAGAGTATCAGGATTTACTTCAGGGAATACCCCATGACCTAAGTTGAAAATATGACCTGGATTTGCCATACCCTCATCTAATATTTCCTTCGCACGTTTCTCAATAACTTCCCATGGTGCTAATAAAAATGCAGGATCTAAATTACCTTGAAGTGTTTTCGTAATCCCTAATGAGCGAGCTTCTGAAATAGAAGTTCTCCAATCTAGACCAATTACATCTACAGGTAGTTCATTCCATTCATGAATTAAATGGCTTGCTCCAATTCCGAACATAGTAGTTGGAATGTGTTCTGCTTTAAGTGCTGTAAAGATTTTTTCCATGCATGGTTTAATATAAATGCGATAATCATTTGCATTCAAAGCACCAACCCATGAATCAAATAATTGAATTGCACTTGCACCTGCTTTAACTTGAGCCTTTACGTATTTGATTGTCATGTCTGCTAAATGATCCATTAAAGCAAACCATGCTTCTGGCTCTGAGTACATAAATGATTTTGTTTTATTATAGTTTCTAGACGGTCTACCTTCGATCATATAACTAGCAACTGTAAAAGGTGCACCTGCAAATCCAATTAATGGAACAGAAAGAACCTCTGTTGTTAATAATTTAATCGTCTCATAAATATAAGGTAGTTGCTCTTCTGGATGAATATCAGTTAACTTTTTTACATCTGCTAAAGAACGAATAGGATTGCTTATTACCGGTCCTACTCCTGATTGAATTTCTACGTCTACTCCAATTGCAGGAAGTGGAGACATAATATCTTTATATAAAATAGCTGCATCAACATTATATTGGTCCACTGGAAGCGCTGTTACGTAAGCGCATAATTCAGGTTGATGAGTAATTTCAAATAAAGAATATTTTTCTTTTATTTTTCGGTATTCTGGCTGAGAACGCCCTGCTTGTCTCATATACCAAACTGGTGTATGCGTTACTTCTTCTCCTCTAATCGCTTTAAGAAATGTATCGTTAAAATCTTTTTTCATCCTTCAAAGTCTCCCTTTCGCTTTTCCAAACTCTACTATTAAATATACTGATTGAACCATTAATTGTATAGAAAACTCGAATTTTGACACATAATGTTCACTGATTTTACAATTTTTCTCAATTAATAGGCCTATTTTACTACCAGACTTTTCCCATTAAAAATTATATCAAAATATGTCTAAAATATCGAATTAATAATCTTTATTTATTAATACTTTTTATAGAATAAAGGGGTTTTATAATTCTTTTTTTAATGTTCGGTTAATCGTTATCTAATCGCTCAAACTTTATACTTAAGAAATAAATAAATTTTTTACGAACCTAGATTTAATAGGAAATAAAAAACTCCCCTTCAAATCATTTGATAAGAAGGAGAGCCTTAAAATGTCTATTCCTTATTTCTTATGTTGGGTTTGACAAGTTTAGACCGATCACCTTCTTCTTTTGTTTGAGGATTGTACGGTACTACATAATAAGAAGGAACATTAAATACATTTACGAAGGAATCTTTGTACTCATCTAAACCAGTAACAGTATCTACTAATTTTTCTTTGCCATTCTTCACTCGATAGATTCGATATTGCTGTCTGTGGTCAGTAGGTGCATTCCAATTAATAACGACAGTAAATAATCCAAATGGAGAGAATGATACTTTTGATTGAACATTAGAAATAGGCTCTAAATTTATCGGTGATTCTAAATCGTCAATATTTTTTGGCTTTTTAAATTTGGTAGATGGTTCTCTTCCTGCTTCACTTAAAATCTTTTTAAATAAAATGGTTGGATATGTACTACCATTTCTTAAAAAATGTTGTGAATCTGTTTTATCATAGCCCATCCAAATTGCGCCTACAACGTCTGGTGTATAGCCTACAAACCAAGCATCTTTGTTTCCATTTGTTTGGCCAGGTATATTTGTAGATCCGGTTTTACCAGCTAAATCTCCAGAAAAACTTCCTCTACTAGCTGTCCCTTCATTTACAACACCTTTAAGCATTTTTGTCATGTACCAAGAGGTTTGTGATGAAAACACTTTGTATTCCTTAATTTTCGCTTCGGCAACTAATTCATTGTTCCGATCATAAATTGCATTAATAACAAAGGGCTCTAATGCATCTCCATCATGATCAAAGGCACTATATGCTTTTACTAGCTCTAATGGTGTTAAACCAATCTTAAGTCCTCCAAGCGCCATGCTTAAACCTTTATCAGGAATATTCAAATCCATTTTTTCTAAATACTCTTTTGCATTATCAATTCCAATATCATTTAATAACCAAACAGCCGGCACATTTGCTGACTCTATTAATGCATTAAACATCGAAATCGTTTTCGTATAAACTCCATTATAATTCTTCGGTTTATAGTCTCCTAACGCACTCTGTTCATTTGGCAATAAAGAATACGGATTATAGTTTCCCGTTTCAAGCGCAGGCGAATAGACAAGTAAAGGCTTCATTGTTGAACCGGGCTGTCTTTTCACGTTAATACGATTTAATCCTTGAAAATAGTAATTTCTCCCCCCAATCGCTGCCTCTACTCCGCCTGTTTCAGAGTTAATTAATACGAAGGCTCCTTCAGCATTTTGATCAGTTCCCGGAAAATAGTTACCATTTTTAAAATATTTATAGGCGGTTAATTGTGTTTTTTTATGGATCGGAACGACAACTTTGTATCCACCATTTAAAAGTTGGTCATAAGAAATGCCATATTTCTCTTTTGCTTCTTTTATCACCATATCAATATATGTAGCATATCCATTTTCAAACTTTTGTTCCGTTATATGTAATACAGTTGGTTTGCTTTTAGCTTTCTGATACTCAGATTCAGTTATATAATGCGTATCTAGCATTTTATATAGAACAAGATTCCTACGTTCTAAAGATCGCTCTGGTTGTGTGACTGGATCATAATGTGATGGAGCTTTTAATAAAGCTGCTAACGAAGCACTTTCCTCAATCGTCAAATTTTTAACATCTTTTCCGAAATAATATTTTGCAGCTCCGCCTATGCCATACACCCCGTGACCGAAATAAACCTGATTTAAATACATTTCAAGTATTTGATCTTTTGTATACTTTCTTTCTAGATTAATTGCTATAATTACTTCCTTTGTTTTTCTCATAAATGTTTTGTCGTTCGTCAAAAAAACATTCTTTGCCAGTTGTTGAGTAAGTGTACTCGCTCCTTGTACTTTACTAAATGCTTTTATATCATTGACTATAGCCCGAAAGATTGATTGTGTATCAATTCCATGATGCTTATAGAAGCGTTCATCTTCAATTGAAATGACAGCTTGTTTAGTATAATCCGGTATATCACTACTTGAAATGATTTGATGATTTTCATTATAGAGCTTTGATACAAAATTCCCCTCTAAATCTACCATTTCCGATGATGAATGGACGACTAACTTATCTTCATCTATAACATAATTACCTAAGAAAACGATCAGTAAAAATCCAACAAAGCTAATTAACAGGACACTTAACAGTCCTATTGCTAAATATCCCCATTTTTTCAATTATTTCACCTTCATTTCTCTTACCATATAGCAATTAGTATATCCATTTATTCCCACGAATAAGTCATTATTTCCTTTTTTTCGATGGATATTTCCTTGGAAATACATTTTTCGCCATTTCTTAATTGAAGATATTTTGAAGGATATCAATTACATTTCTTGAATAGGTTATATAGATAGTAAGTAGGAGGGTGAAATAATGTCAGATTTATTTTCTTTATTAGATTCATATTATCCGGAAATGGTATCTACACGTAGATACCTACATGAAAATCCAGAGCTTTCATTTAAAGAATACGAGACAGCAAAATTCATTCAAAACTTTTATGAACAATTAAATATTCCATTCAAATCAAATGTCGGTGGAAATGGTGTTGTTGCTACAATTAAAGGTCGAAACCCTGGAAAAACAATCGCTTTACGAGCTGATTTTGACGCATTACCTATTCAAGATGAGAAAAATGTTCCTTATTCCTCAAAAGTACCTGGCGTAATGCATGCATGTGGTCATGATGGTCATACTGCCACGCTATTATATTTAGCAAAGGCACTTCAAGAGCAAAAAGATTCATGGGACGGTCAGGTTGTCTTACTACACCAACATGCAGAAGAATATGCACCAGGTGGAGCAATTTCTATGATTGCTGATGGTTGTTTAGACGGTGTAGATGAGGTTTACGGTACCCATTTATGGGCAATTGAAGAATTAGGAACAATTGGTTATCGAAAAGGACCAATTATGGCAGCAGCTGATCGTTTTACAATCACAATTCAAGGTCAGGGCGGTCATGGAGCAGAACCCCATCGAACAAAAGACAGTATTGTAATTGCTAGTCAACTTGTGATGGCACTTCAACAAGTTGTTAGTCGAGAAACAAATCCAATTGACACTGTAGTGTTATCGATTGGAAGTTTCGAAGCAAAAAATGCTTTTAATGTAATCGCCGATCGAGCAACTTTAATAGGAACGGTTCGTACGTTCAAAAAGGAAACTCAAGAAAAAGTAAAAAAACAAATAGCTAGAATTATTAAAGGGATTTGTCTAGCAAATGATGTTACATACGAATATAAGTACGATGATGGATATCCTCCGGTAGTAAATCATGAAAAGGAAACTGATTTATTAGTTAAAGTAGCCGAATCAATTGATGAAGTTAGTCAATTAAAAGAAATGGACCCTAAAATGGGCGGAGAAGATTTCGCATATTACTTACAGAAAGTACCTGGAACGTTCTTCTTCACAGGAGCTAAACCTCCTCACGTTACAGAAGCATACCCACATCACCATCCAAAATTTGATTTTGACGAAAAAGCAATGCTAATTGCAGCAAAAACATTAGGGTCCGTGACATTAGCTTCATTAAAACAATCACAAAAATTAGTTGAGCAAAAATAAGAAAAAGGAGAACTTTATAGTTCTCCTTTTCGTATGTAACTTCTTTAGAAGATATCTTCCTTTTTCTTCATATACCTCATTCGATAAGCATTTTTAGCCGTTTCCCCTAATTGTTCAAGAAGTTGATAATTTACATAAGCTCCAACAGGTGCTCCAATAATAGGGACTAATTGTAAAAGTTTTGCTAAGTCGATATGATCTCGATATTCTAGTTGTAATTGCTCCCAATTGACTTGGGGATTTTCATCTACTTTATCTTCCCACTTTTCAATAACTTGAAATACTTTTTTCCGATGGCTATCACTTGAAAAAGCAAGTTGAAAAATATACAGCATGAATTGTCGTTCATGCTCATCTTTAGGTGAGTAACCATATATTTTTGCTGCCTCAACTAAAAACCTAATTTTTATCCCAAGTAATAACGGAAAATCGGCAAGACCGAGTAATATTCCACCCGCTCCTGTACCAGCACCTTCTACAGCTGAAATCTTTTTGTACTCGTTTAGCTTTTTATCTAAGATTAAATCTCTTTCTCTAAGTGTTAAAGCTTCATACTCATCACCACTACCATTAAAAACAGTCGACCCTCCCATAAATAAAACCATCATATTTTTAACAGTTTTTGTTAGCAGATCTTGGATTTGTTCTGGTAATAATGATTGAAGCTTTAGCTGAACTTTTTTTGCAGAAGTTTGAAAAATATTCGAATCGGACATTACTTTTTGTTTCCATCTAGATAGTTCGTATTGAATACGAAGTTCATAAGAATCCATTTTGTCCACCCTTTACAATTTTTGTGGCTTACTTAACCTTTTATGCACATAAAATTTTATTAACCACATTGAAAATAAAGTATATACAACGATTGCAATAATAAAGTTTAAAATTGACAAGCCCTTTATTAAACCAATCATACTAAAAACTAGACTACATATTACCAGTAGTATATACAAAAGTGTCGAAATAGATTTTTTATTTTCTTCATTTGTATAAGGATAAATTTTCCATAACAAATGATAGTTATACTGTTTTAAAATTGTCATATTCTGTAGTGAAATTACGTAAAGAAATAAAATACCAATCAATATTTTTCCAATAATAGTTGGCACCAAGTAAACTACAAACCCACCTACGAAAAGTTGTCGTAAAAACATACTTAAATAGTTACCATTTCGGATAAATGTACGAACTAGTAAATAATTCGCAGCATTTCTCATTTTAATTTTATTAATGATTGGATCAGCCCATTTTCTTCGTTTTACTTGTTGTTGAATAGATGGCACATCAGTAAACATATTCGCAAATCGATAAAAAGTCGCTAATCTTGAAGTATCAAGCTTAACATTTCTTTCCCATTGTACTCTTTTATTTTTACTACCTATTTGAATAGATAATGCATAAACAGCTAAAATGACGATTATTATTACAAGAAAAAAACTGCTCCATTTACTTAATAAACCATAAATAAATAAGAAAGTACCTAGCAACCTTAAACAATAATCAAAAGCTCGGTTTAAAACACCATTATTTGTAAGATGTAAGAATGAAACAAATAAATTGTATCCTTTTAATAAGAAAATGATTACCATAAAGACGATAAAACTCGTTGTTTGTCCTAGTGAAAATTTCTTATAAATGGGATAAATCACACCTAACATCATTAACGTTAAATACAATTGAACGATGTACGTAATTAAAAAGGAGCGGACAAAATAACTTTTCATCTTTTTTTCTAAAGGTAATAAATATTGCAAATCAGGTCCTTTAAAGAAAGTAATTACTTGACCTGTTACAACAAGAAAACTAAAAAGAATAGCGATTAGTAAAATAGCCGGAAAGTCTGGAGAAATTGTTTTTAGCATTTGTTGATAATAATATGCTCCTCCTCCAAATCCAAAAACAATTACAAATTTTATATGATCATTAAAAATATAATGACCATATTTACTCATTTCTTTTATAAAGCTCCTATACCGTGCTAACCATAATCCTTTTATCGTACTCATATTTCTTTTTCCTTTGTTGCAAAAATATAAATTTCATCTAATGAAGCATTTGGCATATTATATTGAGTTTGTAATTCGTTTAAAGTACCCTTTGCTATAGTTACCCCTTCATGCAAAATAATAAATGAATCACAATAAATTTGAGCAGTCGATAAAATATGGGTAGACATTAAAATGCCTGCTCCTTTTTCTTTTTCTTTGTTCAAAATCTCAAGTAAATCATTTATTGCGATTGGATCTAGCCCTAAAAAAGGTTCATCTATTATGTATAACTGTGGTTGGACAATTAGGGCACAAAT
The DNA here is from genome assembly GCF_036421055.1 of Gottfriedia acidiceleris. Taxonomy (GTDB): domain Bacteria; phylum Bacillota; class Bacilli; order Bacillales; family Bacillaceae_G; genus Gottfriedia; species Gottfriedia acidiceleris_C. The sequence continues at coordinate 36,234 of NZ_JAZGQS010000003.1, forward strand.
GATCATTACTTTTTGTTTCATCCCTTTAGAAAATGTCGAGGGAAAATATTTTCTTTTATCATGTAATCTAAATGTTTTTAATAGCTCTTCACTACGTTTTTTAAAATCATTTTCAGGAATATTATATGCCAATGCTGTAATTTCAAGATGTTCTTGTAAAGTTAATTCTTCATAAATCATCGGTGTTTCAGGAACATATGATATGCTAGCACGATATGTAGTGGGATCTTTATCAAACGATTCACCATTAATTAATATGTCACCTTTAGATGGTTTCAAAAGTCCTAATATATGTTTTATTGTCGTACTCTTACCGGCACCATTTAGACCGATTAACCCAACAAGCTCATTCCTATTTATCTTAAATGAGACATCTTTAATGACAGGCACTCTAGTGTATCCACCTGTGACATCTTTTACATGCAATAAAGTCATTCTTTACAAATCCTTTCAAAATGTACTTTTCCTATAAATTTATTGTATCAAATAATAATCTTAACTTCCTTATTATCATATTTATGGAATGCTAAAAAAAAATCCTTCTTTTTTTGCATACTATTTTAGGTTAAGGGTATTATAATTCTTGAAGGGAAAGCAACACACTTTCTAGTTCAAAATTTGAAATGAGGTGTGTGTTAAAGGAAATTTAATTTGCGTTCAAACCTGAGTCAGATAATTGTTTAAGTGAAATGAGGTATCTCCAAAGATTAACATCGTTGTCATATGCAGCAATGCAAAAATCTAAGGAGATGGTGCGCTTGAACATGATCTATAAAAACAAAGGTCATTAGTATACCAATTTGTAAATGAGGTGTCTCGAGCAGAACATATAATTTATTTATAGGTGTACCAATTTATTGAACATTTAAGCAAATGAGGTGTCTGTTAAAGACAATTTAACTTATTAACCTAAATCTTTTCTAACATCTTTCCCCTTCATCAAGGAGCAACTACTGGTTGCTCCTTGTTTTATGACGTTAAAAAATTTTTACTAAATTTTCCTAAAGTCTCTCCCATAGTTAATCTTTTTTAACTACTTCCTTCTATTATCTATACATTTTATAGTTCCTAATTTCCAATGGGATCTTTACCAAACTTCTACTTTTCCGTTTTAATTATGTCTCCTGTCTTCGCTACTTTATAAAATTTTTAATTTTTTTTGGATATTTTCTTGACCTCAGGGCATCATAATTCTTGAAGGGAAAGCAACACACTTTTTAATTCAAAAATTTGAAATGAGGTGTGTGTTAAAGGTAATTTAATTTGCGTTCAAACCTGTGCCAGATAACTGTTAAAGTGAAATGTCTCCCAAGATAAAGCATTGTTGCATAATGCAGCAGTGAAAATTCAAAGGAGATGGTTAGCTTGAACATTATCACTTAAAAACAAAGGTTTTAGTATACCAATTTGTAAATGAGGTGTCTCGAGCAGAGCATATAAATTTATTTTAAGGTGTACCAATTTATTGAACATTTAAGCAAATGAGGTGTCTGTTAAAGACAATTTATATTACTCCAATAATCTTTCCCCTTCATCAAGAAGCAACGTAGGTTGCTTCTTGTTTTATGCTGTTGAAAAGAAGTTTAAAAAAATATATCATGTCATGTTTGTAAATATCATTATTAAGCCTTTTTGTTTCCTATATTTCCTGATTTTTAATTTTCTTCCTACTTTCACTACTTTAATTAGTTTTTTTCTTTTGCATACTTACTTTCATACAGGGCATCATAATTCTTGAAGGGAAAGCAACACACTTTCCAGTTCAAAATTTGAAATGAGGTGTGTGTTAAAGGTAATTTAATTTGCGTTCAAACCTATTCAAGGGTAGTTGTTGAAGTGAAAATTCTCCATTGATAAAACATCGTTGTATAAAACAGCAGTGAAAACATCCAAGGAGATGGTTAGCTTGAACATTATCACTTATAAACAAAGGTTTTAGTATACCAATTTGTAAATGAGGTGTCTCGACCAGAGCATATAAATTTCTTATAAGGTGTACCAATTTATTGAACATTAAAGCAAATGAGGTGTCTATTAAAGACAATTTATAATTACTCTAATAGTCTTTCCCCTTCATCAAGAAGCAACTAAGGTTGCTTCTTCTTTTTTTTTCCTGGCCCTATTTCCCCTTTAACCTACGCCTATGTTAAAATAAGGAAAAAAGTGAAAGGAAGTATAAAAAATGGCACATGACGCTAATTGCATTTTCTGTAAAATTGTTGAAGGTAGCATTCCAGCTTCAAAAGTATACGAGGATGATGATATTTTAGCTTTTTTAGATCTAAGTCAAGTTACAAAAGGACACACTTTAGTCATTCCAAAGGATCATGTTGAAAACATATTCGAAATGAGTGAAGAGACGGCTGGTACATACTTCCGAAAAGTACCTCACATTGCTAATGCAATGAAAGAAACTTTCAATGTTCAAGGTGTAAATATTTTAAATAATAGTGGTGAAGTTTCTGGTCAAACTGTATTTCATTATCATATGCATATTTTACCAAGATACGGAAATAATGATGGCTTTGATGTCAAATGGCTATCAAACCAAAATAAATACACAAATGAAACGCTTCAAGAGATTGCGAAATCTATCGAAAATAACATTATTAAAAAATAATAAAAAGAACCCATTTAAAAACAAAAACAGGAGAATAAATTTCTCCTGTTTTTGTTTTTTTTATGTAATTCTAATCTAATTCTTACATTTTATACTATATTTTTATAGATTTATATTATATATTTACTATATTACCAATAATGTTTTATCGATAATCACTCTATAGCTTCGTTAAAATTATTATACAAGTATAGTTTTCACGAACCGTAATACTTAATTATAATATAAAAATGTAGAATTTTATCAACTACTTTGTGAAAATTTTTAAAAATTCTAACTAAAAGTTCTTTATTTCTTCACATATTATTGGCATAATAATAAATAGATAGTTAAATAGAAAAGAAGGTGAATTGATGAAAACTGAACAAAAATTATATACAATGAAAGAAGCTTTGATTTTTAGTCAAAGAATTGCCCAAATTTCTAAAGCATTATGGAAGTCAGTTGAAAAAGACTGGCAACAATGGATTAAGCCCTATGATTTAAATATCAATGAACATCATATTTTAATGATCGCCTTCCACTTAAAGGGTGCGTCTATTTCTGAAATTGCTAAATTTGGTGTAATGCACGTATCGACTGCTTTCAATTTCTCTAAAAAGCTAGAAGAACGTGGTTTATTAGTGTTTTCTAAAAAAGTAGAAGATAAACGTAATACGTATATTGAATTAACAGAAAAAGGAAAAGATATGCTATTAGAGATTCTAGGTGAATTTGATCCAGAGACAAATTCAGTTTTTCAAGGTACTTTACCTTTAAAAGAGTTTTATGGAAAATTTCCTGAAAATATGGAAATTATGGCTATTTTACGTAATATTTATGGAAAAGATTTTATGGATATATTTGAAACAACATTAGGTAACATAGATAAAGAATTCATTGAAGAAGATAATCGTTTAATTAAGAAACCTTAATATCTTCTTTAAAGTTACAATTTCAGTTTATATGTAGTTGAAATGTACAAATAAATAGAAGCGGGGCAAGATTAATTAAATCCTTCCGCTTTTTATTTCGGCCACTTTTGTTCAAAATTTCACATAAATACCTCTTTAAAACCCTCACGTTCATTTCCTTTTTTATTTCTAAATTTCAACCAACAAAGAATATGTACATCATTAACCTATTCCTTTTTGAAAAAACTCAACCGGAGGTACGATACCTCCGGTCGAATATTTGTCTTATTTACAAATTAGATGCAAGCTGCTCCTACGATAATTAATAAGATGAACAATACAACGATTAACGCAAATCCTCCACCATGGAATCCTACGCCCATCATTCACACCTCCTTTTGCTACATATCTTATCTTATGCGTGTAGTAAAAAATGGTCTGGGCAAATGTATAAATAACCTTCATTTTTGAAGATTCATACTACTTATAAAAATGAACACCCAATAATGATTAACAAAATAAACAGGATCACGATTAATACAAATTCATTCGTTGCTTTCCCCTCCATTTTTCCACCCTCCTAACAGTAATCCATAATAATATATAGACGAATGCCTTAAATGATTGGGCGAATGTCACGATTGACAAGTTTTTAATTTACAGGATAAGCTTGATTTATATTCATTTAATCTCCAACTCTCATCGTGCCTATATTCCATTTAAAACTAGTTCAAGTTTCCTTAAAATAAAATAATTTTTAATTAAAAAGCATACCAAATTATTCTTTTTTTGGATAAACTTTGTCATATTGAAGAAAAATATGTTATATTAAGTGAAGTAATTTCCAGTAAAAGGTATGTCTAAATACAGGAAAAATTAAGATTTAAGCTCCATACTTTAATAAGTAAAATTTTTCTTTAGAAGAAATTATTTTAAATTTTTATTAGGAGATGTTTAAATGAAAAAGTTAATCGTATCTGCAGTTTTAGCTACCTCAGTATTCGGACTAGCAGCATGTGGATCTGCTGGTATTAGTAACGATGTTGTTGCTACATCTAATGCGGGAGATATCACATCTAAAGATTTATATAACAAGATGAAGGATACAGCAGGATTAGCAATGCTAAAGCAAATGGCTATTGAAGATTATTTAAAGAAAAACTACAAAGTTAGTGATAAAGATGTTGACGCTAAGTTCAATGAGTATAAAGCACAAAATGGTGACCAATTTAAAGCTTTCTTAGCACAGTACGGATTTAAAGATGAAGCAGCATTTAAAGATCGTGTTAAAATCGATTTATTAACTGAAAAAGCTGCTGAAGCTTCAGTAACAAAAGCTGATCTTGCAAAATATAAACCTGAAATTAGAGCTAGTCATATCCTAGTAAAAGATGAAGCTACAGCTAAAAAAGTTGAAGAAGAATTAGCTAAAGGTGCAGATTTTGCAGCAGAAGCAAAAAAATATTCTACTGACACTGGTTCAAAAGATAAAGGTGGAGATTTAGGCTATTTTGGAGAAGGTGCTATGGTACCTGAATTCGAAGCAGCTGCTTATAAATTAAAAGTTGGTGAAATTAGTCAACCAGTTAAATCACAATTTGGTTACCATGTTATTAAATTAACTGGTAAAAAGACTACTAACGAAAAAGATGCTCGCAAAAAAATTGCTGAGTCTAAGTTAAGTCAAGAAAACTTCCAAGCATTCTCTGATGAACTTCTTAAAAAAGCTAAATTTAAAGTAAAAGATAAAGACTTAGAAAGCCAAGAGAAAAAATCATAAAAAAAAACCTGCCTATAGGCAGGTTTTTTAATTGGATGAAATCTCAGAGTTAATAAGTAATTGCTCTCTTCGTTCTCTTTCTTCTTTTATTCTTTGTAAGTAAATTTCTCCCTCTTTTTCAATGAATGCTTCATCTGCATCTCTTTCTTGTTTCGAGGTGTAAAGCACCATAAATCCACTTACAAAAATTCCTAAAATCACGATATACATCCAAAATGGTAAAATTGGCATTGATTTTCCTCCTTAGTAGACAAGCATTTGCTTCATTATATGGCTAATAAAGAGGAAGTATGATTAATTTAGAATTTTGGTTTGTAAAAACTACGATTTTCTAATGGGAAAATGCGCTCTGTATATTCTCCCGGTTCAACTCTTTCAAGTGCACGGTCTAACATATTCATTTTTGCATCAATATTATCAATATAATGTAAAATTTCCGCTTCTTTAATTAGAGGTAGTTTTGGACTACCGTATTCGTACTTGCCATGATGACTCAAAATAAGATGTTGTAGAACAGTAACTTCTTCTCCCTCGATACCTAGTTCGATTGAGGCATTTCCAATTTCAATTGCCATAAGTGAGATATGGCCTAATAAATTACCTTCAACAGTATACTTTGTTGAAACTGGTCCAGATAATTCTCTTACTTTTCCTAAATCATGTAGTATGATTCCAGCATATAGTAAATCTTTATTGATCGAAGGATATAAATTCGCAATTGACTCACCTAATTTCAACATACAAAAAACATGGTATGCTAAACCAGAAACAAATTCATGGTGATTTTTAGTTGCAGCTGGAAAATCTAGAAAATCCTCTTGATTTTTTAATACTAAATACTCAGTAAGTTTTTTTAGTTTTTCATTGGTCATATTATTAATATATGAAGTAATTTTCTCATATAATTCTTCTTTAGAAACTGGTGCTCTTGCAAAAAAATCTTCCGGATTAACTTCGTCTGTATCTTTAGTTGGACGAATTTGACGTAATTTAAGTTGAAGTTTTCCTCTATAATCGTGTAGCTCCCCTTCAACTTTTACAACGGTTCCTTCTACATACGCTTCTTCTTGCTCTGAAGAAATATCCCAAAGCTTTGCCTCAATATCTCCACTTTGATCTTGTAGAGTTAAAGATAAGAATGTTTTTTGATTACTTGCTACACCTTTAGTAACAGCTTTGACAAATAAAAATGTTACAAAACGTTCGCCAACTTCATGATCATATACTTTTTTATCCATAAGTACCTCCATTTTGTATATGCTTCCTTAAGCCCTACTTAAAAAAATAGCTTAAAATATTTTGGAAAATCAATTTCACAAAATAAAAAAAGGAAATTCAATTTATGTATTAGTCGTTTTACTTATCCTATTATACGTTAAAATAGATACTTAACCCAACAATGTTCATACAAAAAATTAAGACATAATCTAACAATTCTTATATTCTATTAAATCATCTAAATGTCAAAATTTTAAAACCGCACAGAATTTTTTTATAATTCAAATTATTACTTTACATAGCTTTTCAACCTATGCCAAAATAGTAATATCGCAACTACTTTAGGGAGGGCTAGGACATGGCAACATATCGAATTACTGCTTTTGAAAAAAGTGGCGAATCAATTGTCGATGAACAATTTGAAGCTAATTCAGACTTAGAAGCAAAAAATATTGGTAAGGAAAAACTTACTGCACTCGGTGCACTTGATAAAACCCACCGTTGCATTAGTCAAACTGGTAAGCTTCTTTTATTTCATCCATAATAAAAAAGCTGCGAAAATTTATCGCAGCTTTTTTATTTTTTATCATTAGTGTTTAACATACCAATAAAAGTTTCAATACTTTCCAACTTCTACTTGGCGTAAACGATCCGTTTAATGAAGTGGCTGTCAAGTATTTCTCGACAGCCTTAGGATTTCCTTCATGTGTATCCTATTTACATTTTATGAAGCAGGTTCTACTTTTGTAGCTTTATAGCCAGAGCCATCCCAAATGAGATATACTTTATATTTTTGGGAGCCTTTTGTCTTTGCTGATACAGTCCCGACTGAGCCACCTGGGTTGCTTTTATCACTTCCTAAAAACCATACAGTCATATTGCTTGAATCTATTCCAGCAGCAGAAGAGATTGTCTGTAACATTGCCTGCCAGTCTTGAGAATTTCGATCATAGCTTGTAACATGCTTCTTACCAGTCTGTGCACCCGTTTGTTCTGGTGTTTCCGGTGCGGTGCCGTCTGTATCGTCATCATCAATTGTTTGAACCGTCGTTGATGTCTCTTTTACACCATTATCATCTTTCTTTTCGCTGTTTTTGGCTGATGCATAGTCACTTTTTTTAGATCCTGCCTTATCATCATTCGGCGAAAAAATGGAATACGAAACAAATGCTATTAGTATTAGTACGATTCCAATTGATCCAAATAAAATGAGTTTTGTTTTTTTCCTTTTCGCTCTTGACGTTGTACGTGAATTGCTTTGAATCTTTTTCAATCTAACCACTCTCCCAAAACTGAGAATGTCAACATTCTACCATGAGTGGAGAAAAACTTATAGTCTTGTATTTTAAAATTAAACATTTCGTAAAACAACTGTTAAGTTTTTTTCATTGTCAGACACAATTTAACTAACAATGACTAATGCATAATAGAATATAGACAATCTACTTTTTAATGACTTATTCTTTTTTATATTAAAAACATAGGATTATAGACAGAAAATAGTAGTGTGATCGTAGATAGTCAATAAAAAATTATCTCTACTATTTCAGGTTATTTAATTTTACTTTTGTTACTTTTATTTGTACATCTTTTCTTTTTTCTATCAAAAAAATCGACCGAATCCAGTCGATTTCACAATTCTTATTTACCAGTAAAAACCGGCAGTCTCTTTTGTAAAAAGGCCTGTACACCTTCCTGATGATCTGCTGTTCTTCTCATTGCACCTTGTCCTTCTTTTTCATATAAAAGTACATTTTTTAAGGATTCTAGGTTACTGTTACAGTATATTTGTTTTGTTTGGATCATCGCACTTACGGGTTTTTGAAGAATAGCCTTCACGCGATCATTAATTTTCTGTTCAAAGTCCCCACTGATTACTTCATCAATTAAACCGATTTCTACCGCTTGTAGTGCATTTAGTTTTTTACCTTCCCAGATCAGTTGTTTAGCTTTTGTTTCACCTAACCGTTTTTCTAAGAAGTAATGTGCACCACCATCAGGAATTAAGCCAATTCCGATAAAGTTCATTGCCAATACACCTGATTCATGAGCAAGAACAAAGTCACTAGCAAGAGCAAAACTTAGTCCTATTCCGGCAGCTGGCCCATGGATTGCACTAATAACGATTTTAGGTAAAGTATATAATTTAACTACTACATCTGAAATTAAATCCATTACTGGACCAAAGGCAGACTCATCTGTATTACTTAGCATTGATTTTAGATCTCCACCTGAAGAGAAACCTTTGCCATTTCCACATAGAACGACTACATCAACGTCTGAGCTAGAGATTTCATCCAGTACATCTCGAAATTGTCTGAATGTATCTTCATTCATTGCATTTAATACTTCAGGTCGATTAAATACAACGGTTGCAACTCGTCCCTCTTTTCTTAATAAAACATGTTCTGCCGTGTTCGAAATAGACATAAAAAAATCCCCCTTGTTTTCATGGTTAATTTAAACATTAAACATCGCAAGGGGATTTTCCTTTATTTTTTATTAATTTGATTGATTACTTTTAGAAAATAACTCATCTAAAATCTTAATTTTTGCATTTGTATAATGCTCATAACCTTCATTATATGATTTAGGATCTTTCGCGTTAGCAAAACGAGTTATTTGACGAGTTTCTGGATTTACAAACTTACTAGATGCACCACAACCCAATCCAATAATTGTTTGTTCTTCTTCCATAATTAATATATTATACAAGCTTTCTTGACCATCTACAGAGTAACCAATGTTCTCAAGATTACCTAATATATTTTTTTGGCGATATAAATAATATGGATGATAGTTATGATTTTTTGTCCATACCGTTGCTTCATTCATCATTTGCTGCACTTCATCTCGATTGGCAACTTTATATTTTTGTTTGTTTTGCGTCATTTCTGAAGCTCTTTTAAATGAAAGTGTATGAACAGTCAATGATTCAGGCATTAACTTTTCAGTTTCATCTAAAGTATATTGAAATTCTTTTAAACCTTCTCCAGGTAAACCAATAATCAAATCCATGTTTATATTATTCATTCCCATTTCACGGGCTAAATGGTACTTTGTTATTGTTTCATCTACAGTGTGATGTCTTCCAATCGCTTTTAAAGTTTCTTGAATATAGGACTGTGGATTAATACTAATTCGATCAATATTCCATTTATTTAAAACATCTAATTTTTCTGGTGTAATTGTATCAGGTCTACCAGCTTCTACCGTAATTTCACGAACCTGCTTCATATTTGGAAATGATTCGTGCATCTTAGCATACAGTAAATCCATTTCTTCTGCTGTTATGCTAGTAGGTGTCCCTCCACCATAATAAATCGTAGTAATGTTAATTCCACGTTCCTTTAGAAATTCACCGATTTTTTCCATTTCATAATGTAATCCATATAAGAATGAATCGACTGCACCTTGTTTCCCTTGAATCGCATAAGCTGGAAATGTACAATAAGCACACTTAGTAGGGCAATAAGGAATACCAATGTAAAGACTAACTTCATTTTGCAAGTTATATAAATCTGGTATTACCTTTAATTGACGATCAACGATTGATTGCATTAATTCAATTTTTTCGTCATGGATTAAATAGTCATTTCGTAGCTCTTCATGCGCCATTTCCTTTGACATACCAGATTTAAGTTTTGAATGAAGGAGCTTCGTTGGTCGTATACCAGTTAAAATTCCCCACTTTTGCTGAATTCCAGTATGCTCTTGTAGTAATGATAAAAAGACAAAGTTAACAGCTTTCTTTTTAAATTTAAATGACTCTCGATCATCTTTACCATCTACATAGCTTGTATTTGCTTCGAAATTCGTACCTAACTTACCTAATACTTGTTTATTAACTTCATCTAGCACGAAACTTACTTCTATATCTGCATCTATTTTTTCTAACGATACATCACAGTCTTCAAAAAATAATTGAGCTAATAGCTCTAGCGGTCTTTGAAATCGAATATCCTCTAAGCCTTTAATATATATTTTCATTTTATTATCACCTTTTTAAGTTATCACTTAAGTATAAAATTAAAGAGTAACGAGGTCAATTATTTAAAATTCACTAAAAATAGCCTGGTTTTCAAAGAGATTTCTCTTGAAAGCCAGGCTTTTTCTTTATTTTTCAATTTTTAAATGTGTTTTTAAGAACGGCAGTGGGAATTGTTTCCTGAAATGCTCCTTGATCATATATGGAACACCATTTTGATCATTGGATCTCGTAATCCAATCTGCAACTTTTTTAATCTCTACAGGAGCATTTGACATAGCTACTCCTAAACCTGCATGCTCGATTAATGGTAAATCACTATAATTATCTCCGATTACAACCATTTCGTGATAAGAAATTCCTAAATGTTCACCTAATCGTTTTAATCCTGAATATTTTGAAATTCCTTTTCGGACGATTTCAATTTTACGATCTTCATCACATAAGCAATCAAGATGCGGATACTTTGTATTCAATTCTTTTTTCACTTTATTTTTCTCTACTTCATCAGAGAAATAACATTCAATTTTTAGCGGTGATATTGAATTTTCCAGGATACTATCAGAAAGTGATTCAACAAATTGGATTGGATAAAAGACAGGATCAGCATTTGATAAAACTGCTTTTGCCACTAAATTAGATTGTAATTTTTTTCGATTTCCAATTGAAAAATGTTCATGTGACAATCGAATATTACAATCATACTTTTCTAGTTTTTTAACGATGTCATAAGCTTCTTCCTCTTCAATTCTCTTTTCAAATAATGGTTCATCAAGTTTTGAAGAGATAAAGGCACCTGAGTGAGAGACCAAAAGGTTATTAACTTTAAGAGCTTTTGCGATTTTTTTTGTAGCTTGGAAATTTCTACTTGTATATAAGGTTACATAAATCCCTTTATCTTGAACGTATTCAACAGCTTCTTTCGATTCTTTTGAGAGTTTTCCATTGGATTGCAATAAAGTACCATCTATATTAATTGCAAGTAACTTATAAATCACTTAATCTCCCCCATTTCGCGAAGAAATACCTTACTTGAATATATGACATGCTTCATTTAATTAGAACAATGTTGGTTTTATTATATCCTTTCTTATACTAAAAAAGACTCCATTTCAATGAAGTCTAAAGACTGCCGCCAACCGCTCGCAATCAGTCTTATAATCACTTTTTTATCCTCTATTTCATTGAAGTCTCTCTTAAGATTAAGAAGTGATTTTTAAAAAAGCAGGATAAAGTAAAAGAATGAAATGATTCTCTTCTTATCCTGCCTTTTAAATATTAAAGTTCAAGTAAAGATTTATAAAATTCTTCTAATGGACTCATGACAATTTTATTTACATCCTGGATGACTAAATTTAATCTTTGTTCCACTTGCATTAAGTTTGCGATTAAAGGATTTTGAGACACTCTTGCAACAATTTCTTGTCCTTTAGCATTTTCTTCAGGTGTAACTGCTTCACCTTGGTACATTTTTTGTTGCATCGCCTTTTGGAAATTTTGAAACTCCATAAATAATGGTTTTGCATTTGGATCAGCTAATACTTGTGAGTACAGTGATTGTAAGTTTTTAAATTCTGGTTGCTCCTTAAAAGCGTTTTGTAGTGAGTATGCAATATCATAAATATTTACAGACATGTTACTACCTCCTATAAACTTTTGTATCTCCACTATAGCAAACATTCTATTATATGTCAGTCTTTCTAAAACAAATCAAACTTTCTTCCCTAAAAATTTCCTAAAGTCATTCACCAACTAGGCGAATATCACATAGTATACAACGACAATTATTTTGGAAAGGAGGAGAATCATTGCAATCTTTTCCTAAAAATCAAGAACCCCAATCTTTTGTTGTAGTAACTGATTCGATCAATGAAGAGTCAATAAATCCGCTCGGTTCTATAGCGACACTTTGCGAAGAACTATCAGAGTTATGCAAAGACTCTGATATTGATTTCTATGTAACTACATTTAAAAAGCTACTAACGAATGAATTAAAAGGATATAAGCGATCAGAAAATGGTTGGACTTTAATGAATGTACCTGCCCCTTCAATCATTCATAACCGAATTCATTCAAGAAGACTTGAACGAACAAAAGAGTTTAAATTACTTAATTCTTCGCTAACAAGTCAACAAATACCTTTTTTTAATGCTCGCTTCTTAAATAAGCTTGAAGTTTTTAAAGCTTTAATTGATTCAGCCTATATAAAGCCATATGTTCCATACACTGAGGAATGCTGCTCAGTCGAACAATTAGAGAATTTTATCCAAAAATATGAAACGGTTTTTATTAAACCAATTCACGGTAGTCAAGGGAGAAACATTTTTAAGGTTACAAAAGATAAAGAGTTATATCGTTTAAAAAATAGTCAAAACTCTGAAGTAGAAGTTGAATATAAATCAATTTCTCAACTATTTCATCCAATTAAACAGCAATTAAGTAAACGTACTTTTATCATTCAAGAAGGCTTACCTTTAATCAGTAAAGATGACCGACTTGTTGATTTTAGATTTTTATGTCATAAAAATAAATTTAATAAATGGGAAGTAACCTCAACTGTAGCAAGAATAGGTCACCCTACCCAGTTTGTAAGCAATTTGGCTCGCGGAGGAGACCTTCAAAAAATTGATGAATTTTTAGGTCAGTATTTACCAAAAAAAGAACGAATTCACTTTAAAAAGTTATTGGTTGAGTTAGCCATCGAATGCTGTATATGTATAGACTCCTCCTTTGATGGATTATTCGCTGAGTTTGGAGTGGATCTCGCTATAGACAATCAATTTAACCCTTGGGTTATCGAAATAAATTCAAAGCCATCTAAGGACTTACAAGTTTCAGACCCAAATCAAAAAATTAGACCTTCAACAAAAGCTATTTTTTCTCTTGTTCAATCATATTTATAAGTACAAGGAGTGAAAAGAATGAGAATAGGTTATTTATCTCTTAAAGAAAGACAAGAAGGTGAATACGTTCAGCATATGGCGAAAGAAGCAAGTAAACTTGGTTACGAATTCGTTCAATTTACCCCTTTTAATATTCAACCAGCTACTGAAGAAATTATGGGCTGGAAGTATATAGCAGAAACAGAGCAATGGGAGAAAACAACATTTGAAATACCGAATTATATTTATGATCGTTGCTTTTACTCACCAAGCATTAAAAGTAAGCAGGCAAAGCCTATCGTTGACTGGCTAAAAAAACGTAAAGATATCACTTTTTTAGGATATGGACTGCCTGGAAAATGGGAAACTTATCAAGCTCTAGCAACTGATGAAAGTTTAAATCCATATATCCCTAAAACAAAGAAACTATTACACTTAGCTGTATTTTTTGAAGAACTTAGAAAAACGCGCAAACTCGTTATTAAACCGATCCATGGTTCAAGAGGGATCAATATTTATTTTATTACGTTAAGTGCATATTCAATTAGTGTTTCAACACAAAAACAAAAGGAAGTTATTGAAACTGTATATGATACACGGGATGAGTTTTTTGAGTGGCTACAACCGATTGTTGAATCAAAAGGATATGTTTATCAAAATTATCTAGACCTCCAAACAAAATCACGTCAAGCATTTGATTTAAGAATCCTGCTACAAAAAAATGAACAAGGTGAGTGGCAAGCAGTTGGTAAAGGTGTTCGCATCGGTCAGCCTAATTCAATTGTTGCAAATTTAAGTGCAGGAAGTAATGCAGTTCCATTTGAAGAATGGATTACGCAATTTAATCAAAGAACTGCTTTAATATTACAACAAGATATTGAGACAATTTGTAAACAATTACCAGTCACCCTTGAAAAGAATTTTCTTCCTTTATTTGAAATTGGTTTAGATTTAGGCATCGATTCAAATCAAGCCATCTGGATTTTAGATGTTAATTCAAAGCCAGGTAGAAAAGTTCTACTTCAAACCGACCCTTCTATCCAGCAAAAGCTTTATTCAGCACCAATTCAATATTGTTTACATTTACAATCGAAATCTAAAAGTGAAAGAAGTGAAATTAAATAATGAATGAAGTTTATAAAATCGTTACTCATCGACAGAGTAAGAATCTAGTATGTATCCCTGAAGAGCTTACTACTTCTAGAGATATTGAATATATTGCTTTTGGTCAAAAAAAATACCCTTGTCAACTAGTTACGATGAATACACTTCACAATATTATTTCGATATCAGAGCATTTAGTCGAAATGCTCTGTATACCTTTTGAAGGTTCTATTGAGCCCATTATTATCGGAAATACTTTACAGCTTGGGCCACTAGTTGGAATTTTCACCGCAGGCTTTACTGAGTCTCTACTCCGCCCAATCGGTGATCGTAGCTTTATGTTTGCAAACTTAATTGCAGAAAATAATCACAAAAATAGCTTTATATTTGTATTTGGTACTCACGGTATCGATTGGGATTCTGAAACCATTCAAGGTTATTTCTTTACGAATAAAAGATGGACTAAAGAAGTGGTTCCTTTTCCAACGGTTATTTATAATAGGTTACCTAATCGAAAAGTTGAGGTTCATAAATCAATTAAACGCGTACGTCAAAAACTAGAAAAAGAATACAAAATTCCATGGTTTAACCCTGGGTTCTTCAATAAGTGGGACTTATATTTAAAGTTGAAAAATGAAGAATCAGTCGAACATTATCTCCCGAAAACAGCAAAGTTCCATAATTTTGACACAATTGAGGATTTATTATCGCAATATCAATTTGTATATGTTAAACCTGAAAACGGTAGCCTCGGTTCAAAAGTCATTTTAATTCGTTACCACCGAGAAGAAGGAATTTATTATTGCAGATATCGCGATTTTGAAACAAATAAGCTTCAAAAATTCTCATCACTCCAATCTTTAATTAATCATGTTTTTCGTAATACGAAGTTACACGACTTTATTGTACAACAAGGTATTTCACTAATTCGTTACGAGCATCAGCCTGTCGATTTTCGCGTTCATACAAACAAGGATGCTTTAGGAAAGTGGCATGTTACGGTTATTGCTGCAAAAGTAGCAGGAAAAGGCAGCACAACTACTCACATCAATAACGGTGGTCGAGTGAAAACTCTTGAAGAATTATTTGACAAAGAAAAAGCAAAAAGAATACATGATAAATTATCTACAGCAGCATTAAAAATTAGTGAATCTTTAGATCGTCAAGTAGATGGTCATATCGGAGAAATTGGATTTGATATAGGTGTTGATAAGGATGAAAAAATTTGGCTCTTCGAAGCGAATTCAAAACCTGGAAGATCCATCTTTTCAAATCCAAGTTTCCAAGAAAATGACAAACAAATCAAAAAACTATTTTTGGAATATGCAACCCATCTTTCCAAAAAGGGTAATGAACTCGAGGTTTCAATGAAATGATTTCTGTTTTTTATCACCTTGATAAAAACACTTGGTCGCATGAGCATAGAGAATCAAGATATTCCATAGGCCATAATCGGCTTCCTATATTACCTTTCCAAGACGATCGTTCAAATTCCATACAATTTCAAGTAAAAAAAACTGGTACACATTTAGGCCCAATTATCGGTATTTTAACAAACGAAGATCGGCTACCTTTTAGCGGAAATATTAAGACCTTTAAAAGAATTTGTAAGAAGGTATTATCTGATGGCGGTATACCTATCATATTAACCCCTACCGCCCTCTCTGGTAATTCGGTTAAGTGTTTTACGTTTTGTTTTAAAACAAAAAAATGGCTTAAGCTATTTTCTCCTTTACCAGACGTAATTTACAATCGCATCCCTTCTGTACAGTACGAATCAAACGATGATTATAAACATTTCCGAGAAAAAATCTCAGAACTAAACATTCCTTTTTTTAACGAATCATATCTCTCAAAAATACAAACTACATCTATATTATCTTCAAACGATTTTTTAAAAAGTTATATACCAAAAACAATTAAATTAACTAGCGAAAAAGATTTATATACCTATTTAAAAAAATGGAAATTTCTATATATAAAGAAACATAATTCTTCAAGAGGATTTGGCGTGTTTAAGCTCTCCTTGAACAGTGACAAAGAAGTCATAATCCGTAATGCATTTCATGTAGAATTGGTGAAATCAATTAGTGATTGTTGGAAATTTCTTAGTTCATTAAGCGAGGATTTTATTTGTCAACAAGGTATTGTTAGCGAATTACCAGATGGAAGAAAGTTTGATCTACGAATTCTTGCACATAAACATGAAGATCATTATATTCTTTCCGGTATTGGTGTAAGAGTAGGAACATTTAATGCTATTACAACTCATGTACCTAGAGGTGGTAGCATTATTACCATGGATGAACTGCCAATTGAATTAAATTTTTCATTATTACAAGAAATAGTCACACAAACAGGCATTGCATTAAATATGGACGATGCACATTTTTATGAATTCTCAATGGATATCGGAATTCAGAACAATCATTACTATATTTTTGAAATTAACTCTAAACCGATGGTCTTTGACGAGATTGCGATAAAAGAACAAGGACTTGAAAACTTAATTCGACTATTTTATGAACTTTCGAATTTTAGACAGTAGTTATACAACTACTGTTCTTTTTTATTTTTAATAACAATGATAAACTAAAATGAAATAAAGCTTCGGAAGGTAATGAAAATGATTGATAAAATTAAAACATTATTTGGGATTGAGTCTGTTTCAGTCACGCCTGATGAAAGTACATATATGGATTATTCTTGGTTTTATACTGAGAATCAAGAAATTTTCGGGATTAAAAAAAAATCAATATCAGAGGAACAAAAAAAACTACTGGAATGTCTTTTTTCAACGTTAGAATCAGATGAAATTTTGAAGCCATCTGCACAAAGCGAATGGTTTCAATATTTATATGTCAGTAAAGGACATAATCCTTTCTCTTTCGAAACCGATGTTTCTCTCCCTACTTCAATTCGTTTTATTCATTTTTATAGCAATCAGTTATTCTCTAGTAAAACGGAATTTGAAGAAGCAATCAATGCATTCTTTCATAAAGAAGTAATAGTGATTTGGAATTCTGCTAAGGAAGGCGTCATTATTGAAAAAATAATCGACCAACCATTTAAAAAAGAATTTTTAGAACATATGCAAGAAATCATTGCAGCTGACTTGTACCATGATGTTACCTTTTTTGTAGGAAAACGTTATTCACCATTAGCGAATTTAAGCCTATATTTTGATATTGAACATCAATGTTTTAAAAAAGCTTTATCCGTAAAAAAACAAAATAATATACTTTGGTTTTCAAAAGAAATGCTTTATTACATCCTTTCCTTTTTACCAGATGATTTACAAAAGGTATTACCTAATTTATTTTTGAATGATATGAAAATTGATGATCCAATACTTTCAACGGTAAAAATCTTTCTTCAACAAAATTTAAATGTTACGGCTACTTCAAAAAAAGCTTTTTTACATCGAAATACTGTTCAATATCGTCTTGATAAGTTTTCGGAGCAAACTGGTATCGATTTAAAACATTTTGAGGATGGATTAGTTCTATTTTTAGCCATTCATCTACTTGAGATCGTAAATGAAAATTAATTAATGCCTATTTTGTGCACCTTGTACAAAGTAGGCTATTTTTTTTGTGAACCTTTGCCATTGTTTAAAAACCTTTAAATGTTTACAATTTAATCAATGAAACCGATTACAAATAGTTGGAGGTAATACTAATGGCAGAATTAAAATTAGATCACATTTATAAAATTTATGATAATAACGTAACAGCTGTAAAAGATTTTAATCTTCACATTGAAGACAAAGAATTTATCGTATTCGTTGGTCCTTCTGGATGCGGTAAATCAACAACACTTCGTATGATCGCAGGTTTAGAAGATATCTCAAAAGGTGACTTCTTTATTGACGGCAAGCGTGTAAATGATGTTCAACCAAAAGATCGCGACATCGCAATGGTATTCCAAAACTACGCACTATACCCGCATATGACAGTATATGATAACATGGCTTTCGGATTAAAATTACGTAAGTTTGACAAAGCAGAAATTGATCGTCGAGTAAAAGATGCTGCACGTATTTTAGGTCTTGAGGAATATTTAAATCGTAAACCAAAAGCTTTATCTGGTGGACAACGTCAACGTGTAGCTCTTGGTCGTGCAATTGTACGTGATGCAAAAGTATTCTTAATGGATGAGCCATTATCAAACTTAGATGCGAAATTACGTGTTGCAATGCGTTCTGAGATTTCAAAATTACATCAACGTCTACAAACGACAACTATCTATGTAACACACGATCAAACAGAAGCAATGACAATGGCTACCCGTTTAGTCGTAATGAAAGATGGTATTATTCAACAAGTAGGTACACCAAAGGAAGTTTATGATCGCCCTGAAAACGTATTCGTTGGTGGATTTATTGGGTCACCTGCAATGAACTTTGTTTCTGGTAAAGTTGAAGATGGTCACTTTAACTTAGGCAGCAAAAAAGTTGCTATACCTGAAGGGAAAATGAAAACATTACGCGAAAATGGATATGTTGGAAAAGAAGTTATTTTAGGTGTACGTCCTGAAGATTTACATGACGAACCAGTATTTATCGAAGCATCTCAAGGTACTATTCTTGATTTAAAAATTGAAGTAGCTGAGCTTTTAGGAGCAGAATCAATGCTTTATACTAACTTTGAAGGAAATACATTGGTAGCAAGATTAGATGCACGTTCAACATTTACACATGGTCAAGTAATTAAATTAGCAGTAGACATGAACAAAGTTCATTTCTTTGATAAAGATACTGAATCCCGTATTCGATAAATAACAATAATGATTTAAACATAAGATAACGCAGTACCATTTTAATTGGTACTGCGTTATTTTATTTTCTCAATTATTTTAAGAAAACCCTCGTTACAGTCTGGACAATTAAACATATGGGTACAATATTGATTTGAATTATGCTCCGTTAAACCATCAGCTTTTGCAGAAATGTCATAATCTAAATATGGACTATATTTATCTTCGTAATCAACAGCTCTGCCTTTATCTTCACAATGATTTTCACAAATAGGACATTTTAGTTTATACTGTTCAATTCCATTGCATAGTGGACAAATACCATCCATAAAAAGCTCACTCCAATTTCATTTACTTCATTAAGAAAGGATGGAGATTAATCTCCATCCCTTATTAGCCATAGATATTATTTTGAATAACCACCTAAGCTTTGTTCAGCCATTTGAACTAAACGTTTAGTGATTTCACCACCTACAGAACCGTTAGCACGAGCTGTAGTATCAGGACCTAAGTTTACTCCAAACTCAGAAGCGATTTCATACTTCATTGCATCTAATGCTGATTGAGCACCAGGTACTACTAAGTTGTTGCTGTTTCCGTTGTTGTTTGCCATGTGTTTTCACCTCCTTAAGTAGTGTAATGATAGTATGACTCTAATCGATTAACATATGTATGTTTAGCTAATGTAAATTTTGGAAAAACAATTTAATTTGTTTTCTACTCTTTTTTCATAAAAAAAAGCACTAGATCAACATCTAGTACTAGTTTTCTTCACTATTTTGTAAACTATTTCATCTTAAATATTACTGTATTAATTGTAAAAATTGTTTTGTTCTTGCATGTTTAGGATGCTCTAAAACATCTCTAGGATGACCTTGTTCGATAATATAACCACCATCCATAAAAATGACTTCATCTGCTACATCTCGAGCAAATTTCATTTCATGAGTAACAACAATCATTGTCATTCCCTCTTCAGCTAACTCTTTCATAACCTTTAGAACTTCTTGTACAAGCTCTGGGTCTAACGCTGAAGTAGGTTCATCAAATAAAATGACTGTAGGTTCTAATGCCAACGCTCTGGCAATCCCCACACGCTGTTGCTGACCACCTGAAAGTTGATGTGGTAATAAATTTATTTTTTCTTCTAATCCTACTTTTGTAAGTAAGTCAACTGCTTTCTTTTTTGCAACATCTTTTTTTATTTTTTGTACAGTTACTAAACCTTCCATTACATTCTCTAACGCTGTTAAGTGAGGAAACAAATGATGTTGTTGAAACACCATACCGGTTTTGCTTCTTAGAGAAATAATTTCTTTTTTCGTAACTTTATTAGAAAAGTCTATTGTCTGTTCATCAATTGTTATCTTTCCATCTGTCGGATGCTCTAAAACATTTATACATCTTAAAAATGTAGTTTTCCCAGAACCAGAAGGGCCGATAATAGCAGTAACAGTACCTTTTTCGACATTTAAGCTAACATCTTTTAATACTTCTAATTCACCAAAACTTTTTTTAATATTTTCTAGTTTTATCATATGTTCTTCCTCCATTACTTAGCAACATAGCGTTCAACTCGAGCTTCTAATCGACCTTGAATGACTGAAAGGAAGAAGCAAATTATCCAATAGATGAAGGCAGCTTCTATATAAACAACTAAAAATTTATAGTTTGTTGCAGCTATTTCCTGAGCTGTTCTAAACATTTCAGTTACTAAAATTAGAGAAGCCAAAGAAGTGTCTTTTACTAAACTAATAAAAGTATTTGATAACGGCGGTAATGAAACTCTAGCCGCTTGAGGAATAATAATTCGTTTTAATGTTTGATTATATGTCATGCCAATTGAATAAGCAGCTTCCCATTGCCCCTTATCAATCGATTGAATTGATCCTCTAATAATTTCAGATGCGTATGCACCAACACTTAATGAAAAACCAATAATTGCAGAAATATAAGGTGATATTGTTACATTTATTGAAGGTAAACCATAGAAAATAATAAATAATTGTACTAAAAGAGGTGTCCCTCTAATGATTGAAACATAAAATTTAGCTACTCCATTTAAGAATTTATTACCGGACAGACGGAAAAGTGCAGTAATAAATGCTAATACAATACCTACTACAAAAGTAATAATTGTTAATGGAATAGTACCTATTAAAGCAGTTTTAACCATTGGAAGGAAAGAATCCTTCGCAATGGTTAAATTGTCAATCCACTCTGGGCTGAGTATATTATTTAAGTCCATCTTTACCGAACCATTTTTGTACTATTTCATCATACTTCCCGTCTTTTTTCATATCTTCAAGTGCTTTGTTCACTGCTTTTACTAAAGAATCATCATCTTTACGGAACATAAATCCACTGTTAGAAGCATCATTTTCTAAAGCCGCAATTTTAACTTTTTTGTCACCAGTTTCTTTAATATAGTTTTGAGCTGATAATTTATCGTTAATTGTAACATCAGCACGACCAGTTTCAATTAATTGAATTGCTTGGCTAAATCCTTCTACGCCAACTAATTTAGCTCCATATTTTTTAGCTAAATCACCATAATTACTTGTTAATGATTGAGCAGCATTTAAGCCTTTAATTCCATCAAATGATGTAACCTTTGAATCTGATTTAACAATTAATGCACCTGATGAAGTGATATATGGATCAGAGAAATAGTATTTTTTCTCACGATCTGGTCTAATACCAACTTCATTTGCAATGATGTCAAAACGCTTTGCATCTAAACCTGCAAACATTGCATCCCATTGAGTTTCAAAATATTTTGGTTTTACTCCTAAACGTTTTGCAACTTCATTTGCTAAATCAACATCAAAACCTGTTAATTTACCAGATTTATCATGGAACGTGAAAGGTGCATATGTACCTTCAGTACCAATTTTTAACTCTCCGCTATCCTTCACTTGAGTTAATAAATCTTTTCCTTTTGCAGTTTCTTCTTTTTTATTTGTATTGCAACCTGCCATAACACCTGCTGCTAAAAATAACGAACCTAATGTCAAACCAATTTTCTTAATATTCATTCTTTAATCTCCCTTAACCTTATCGGAATTGTTTGTTTTGGATTGTGTGTCTTAAATATATTGCATGTATTAAAAAATTACAACAAAAAAATCTTATATTTTTATTATTTTTCTTTTTGTCTTTTTAATTCTATTTTTATGTTTGAAAATCCAATTTCTAAAACTGAAATTTCACTTTACTTTAGGTTCGACTAAATTAACTTTTACAAGAAAAGAATATGTAGTTTAGTACCACCACAGGATGCTCGCTTTCCATTGAGCATGAGCTGAGCCTCCTATTCAATTCGTTCCTGTGCGTCTCAAGCCTTCCTGGGAATTTCACTTTTGTTCTTTTTTCAAATGACTGTATTTCAACACATAAAAAACTCGGCTCCTAAGAACCGAGTTTACTTTGCAAATTTTGGTGATTTATTTTTACTATTACACTTTGTATTCTTCTATTTTGAACATCTTTAATGATGAAGGTTAAATTTTTATATTGAAGTAATTCTCCATTTTTTGGTATATGTTTAAAACTTTCTAATAACCATCCACCTAATGTTAAATATCTACTACTAGGCTTTTTTATGTTAAATCGATTAAAAAAACTCGATAAGTCAATTGAGGCTTGGAATTGGTATTCATTTTCATTTATTTGAAAAAAATCATCCTCTTGCTCATCAAATTCGTCTCTAATTTCGCCAACGAGTTCTTCTATTATATCTTCAAGCGTAACGATACCGGAAGTTCCTCCAAATTCATCCATAACAATTGCTAAATGTGCATTTTGTTTTTGAAGGATTTTTAGCACTGTAGAAATTTTCATTGTTTCCATAACATAAATCGGCTCTCTAATCAGTTCATGAATAGTAACTGATTTTTTTTGTATTAGTTGAGTTAAAAATTCCCTTTCAGAAATTACACCAATTATATGATCAATATCCTGCTCATAAACTGGGATTCTAGAATATCGTTCTTGTAAAAATAAATTACATATATAATCCACAGATTCATTTATATCAATCGCTACAACATTTGTTCTGGGTGTCAAAATGTCATTTACTTTTTTTTCTTTAAAAGAGATTGTTCTTAAAAATAATTCATCTTCGTACAAATTAAATTGTTCTTCATAAACAACATCAAATAAATAATTATGAATTAAGAGATGTTTTTCTTTCGAATCTACATTTTTGCGATCCTTTGATTCTTTTAAAAAAAGTCGGTTAATAAAGTTTAAAAATTTTTTTATACTATTACCCGAGGGAGCATCTGACAAACACTTCACACCCCTATTACAAATTTTTAAATGAGACTATCGACAATCCTTTACAAATATTTAATTTATATGTATTCAACAAAGGAAAAATTATGCAAAAAAAAGCCTCTGACTTTAGAAAAGTAGAGGGGGGAAAATGAGGTATTTTACGAAACGATTAAAAAATAAGCTGATTGAAATAGTTAATAGTACAACTAGTAGAAGAATTTAAAACTTCTGCTCAAATCAACCTTACAACCTTATTTTATAATAAAAGGTAATGAATTGGAGATGTAAGTTGTTAACTTTTTGTGAACTAATGTACAAACTTTAACACATATCGTATTAGTGTTAATTGTTTATAGAAAACAAATAAAGAAGGTATAAAGTCTTATGCCTTTATCCTTCTTTTTCATCTTTTTTATGATTTTACTGCCTGAATCAACTCATTTTTTTTTATTTCAACCAATTTAACTTGGTGTGAATCTAATTCAATAACTTTGAATTCAAAGTCCTCAAATATAACAGATTCACCTTGTTGGATGTCGTGATTTTGAGTTAAAATCCAACCACCAATTGTGTCAACATCATCTTCCTCAACATACAGTCCGAATAAGTCATTAATTTCAGTAATTAATACCTTTCCGTCTACAATTTTATGTGATTCTGAAATATGTTGAACAGCTGGTTTTTCATCATCATCATATTCGTCACGTATTTCCCCAACAATCTCCTCAAGAATATCTTCCATTGTTAATAATCCTGCCGTTCCACCGTATTCATCATACAGTATTGCAAGTGGAATACGTTTTTTTTGCATTAACAATAATAAATCATGGATAGCGATTGTTTCAATTACTTGTATAACTGGGCGAGTATAGTTTGCGAAATCGTAAGTTTTTTCAACTTTTCCATCAAGATAACGAATAAAAAAGTCTTTTACATTAACCATACCTAATATATCATCTTTATCTTCACCAAAAACTGGGTAACGTGTATATTTTTCATTTTTAATTATTTCAATTTGTTCTTCAATTGGGTCTTCTGCATATAAACCGATAATTTCAGTACGAGGGACCATAATTTCTTTTGCAAGTCGGTTATCGAATTCAAAAATATTATTTAAATATTTATACTCAGCTTGATTAATTTCTCCGCTTTCAAAGCTTTCTGATAAAATAATTCTCAATTCTTCCTCAGTATGAACTTCTTCTGATTCAGATGCTGGCTTAACTCCAAATAATCCTGTAAAAAATCTTGCAGAACTATTTAATGCCCAAATAAATGGATAAGCTATTTTATAGAAAACGATAAGTGGAGTAGAAAGTATTAAAGTGATCGATTCAGCTTTTTGAATAGCAACCGTTTTAGGTGCTAGCTCACCAATTACTACATGAATAAATGTCATAAATGAGAAAGCTAAAATAAACGAAATAGTTGTAGCGATTGTTCCGTTTAATCCAAGAAATTCTACGACTGGGTGGATAAGATGTTCAAATGTTGGCTCACCTAAATAACCTAACCCTAAAGCTGTAACCGTAATACCTAATTGACAAGCTGATAAATATTCATCCAAACTCGTCGTAACCTTTTTAGCAGCTACTGCACCTCGCTTTTTTTCGGCTACTAGTTGATCAATTCTACTTGATCTAACTTTCACTATCGCAAATTCTGCTGCTACGAAAAAAGCTGTAAGTGCGATTAAAACTGCAATCATAAACAAGTTAACTATGTCCAATGACGAACTCGAGTACATTACTCGAGTATTCACCTCCTGAGAATTTCAATCTACAAAAATATAAAATTATTATTTTACTTACTTAATAGATTACCATAATTTAGTAAAACACACATATTTTATAGCTTTAATAAATTGTTAAGTTTTAAAATTAATTTAGTCGTTATTTTACAAAATGTTTCAATGTTTCAAATAACGGAAATGTATGATGTGACAATGAATCTACTAAAGCATTTTTTTCACAATCATTCATACCTGATATTACTGGTACTAATTGAGCTAATTTAGCTTCAAGCTCGATAATTTGATTTGATATTTGTTGAAATTGTTCAAAAACGGAATTTTTTTGATTATAATTAGCTTGCAACAAATCTTTTATCTCTTCTAAGGATATTCTCATTTTTTTACATTGTTCAATAAATCTGAGAGTCTCAATTGCCTCTGTGGAATAATATCGATAGTTTGATTCTGATCGTTTTGCTTCTAGTAACCCTAATTTTGTATAATAATCAATTGTTCTTTTTGAAACTTGAGCTATTTCAGCTAACTCACCAATGCGATACTCGATCCCAAGTGACAACCCTCCCCATTTTAAATACTATTTCTATTATATAATTTAGAAAGTATACAGTCAAACGTTACAGTTCTACATAATTTTCATTATATGTAAGGTATATAAATAAATTATTATAAATTCCTGACAAATCTTTGTTGTTTTTTAAGAAGTTGATGTGTTGATTTTTCGCTCCAGGATGTTCGCTTTCCATGGGGCGAAACCTGAGCCTCCTCGGCAAGCCTGCGGGGTCTCAGTTTTTCCGCATTTCCCAAAAATTGGATCACTTGTCCCTAAACCAATTCACTTCATTGAATTGCCTGAAGAAGCTCTCACTATACATGCTGTCGAGTCTATTGTTGGAATTGATGGTGAGGAGTACTTGCAAATAATTTCTAAGGAACAACAATATCAATTAGGTATTCAAGCTGGAAATGAATTGCTTAAAATTCATTCTTTAGCAAATCCCGAGCAACATCAATCTTGGAAAGATGTGAGACTTACTAAATACAATCGATACATAGATTTACTAATGGAATCTTCTATTTCATTTCCAGAACTTGATTTTATTCTTAACTTTGTTGAGGAAAACAAGCATCTATTATCAAATCGACCAATTACATTTTTACATGATCATTTTCATCCATCAAATTTACTTTTTAAAGATGAGCAACTAAAATCTGTTATTGATTTTGATCGATTTGAATGGGGAGATCCATACCATGATTTTCACAAGATTGCTCTTTTTACAAAAGAGATAAGTATTCCGTTTGCAATTGGTCAAATTGCTGGCTATTTTTCAAACAATCTCCCTGATGATTTTTGGACTCTGTATGCTTTATATGCTGCGATGATTATTCCATCGGATATTATTTGGTCTTATAAGACTACACCACATTTGGTTGATTCCATGTGGAAAAGGGTTCGAACGATATTAGATGACCATCGCAATTTTAATCAAGTAGAACCAAGTTGGTATAACAATAAGAGTAGCCAATATAAATAAGGCTACTTTCTTTTTGCTGATCTATTCGGGGATTTTTTTATTTGTAGTTGTTAAAAACAATCTTTATTATTGATTCTAAGCAAATTTTTATCAAATTATTATTCTAAAAAGAGGTCTATTTGCTAATTCCATTTGAATTTTTTATTTTATTTTCGATTCACTGGAATTTAATTGCGATTCTCTAAATTTAATTGCAAAGCTCAGATTTTATTTGTGATTCCCTCTATTTAATCGTAATTCTCTGATTTTAATTGCAGTCCCTTGTTCTTTTGTACCTTTTCAAACTAAAAAGAGATTCCCCATAAAGCTTTTGAGATACCCTCTTTTTTAAGAATTTTTCATTCTCTAAAATCAAATAAGCTAAGGAAAACATCCGTAATTTCAGGATCAAATTGGGTTCCTTTATTCTTTGCTATTTCCTGTAAGCAGTCTTCTAAACTCATCCCCTTACGATATAATCGATTTGAGACCATCGCATCATAGCTATCGGCTATTGCTACTATTCTAGCAGTTAAAGGAATTTGATCACCCTTAAGTCCTTTTGGATATCCTTTTCCATCGTATCGTTCATGGTGGTATAAAACGATATCAAGGATACCATTTTCATTAAAAATAGCAATATGCTTAATAATGTCATATCCAATCACAGGATGATTTTTAATTGTATTATATTCATCTTTAGTCAATTTCTCATGCTTCAGTAAAATATGCTCCGGAATTCCAATTTTACCAATATCATGTAGTAGCCCACCTTGGTGGATGACTGCACATAGATTTTTAGATACTTTCATTTTCTTTGCTATTTTATAAGCAATATTGGCAACACATTCTGAATGATGTGCAGTATAGTTGTCTCTGGAATCTAATGCCTTTGATAAAGCTAATATTAACTCGATGGATCCAGTATTAACTCTCTGGTATTGTTTCATTAATCCGACTGATATGTACGTGATTAAGTAATATGTAATTAGATAGCTAATCATATGCCCTGCTTGGGGAACTAAATAGTATCTAGAAAGCACAATCATTGTTGAAACTAAGATGATAAACCAATTAGAGCTGTTGTAAAAACCAAGACCAAATATTACTGTATTAAGCATGTACAGAAGGTAAAAACTATCATTTTTTTCAGAACAAATTAGATTAAATAATATACTCACCGCAAAAAAAATGTAAAAGGCATAACGAAAATAAACTGGATTGTTAAACCATTTAGAAAACATTTAAACTCCCTTAAAAACAATATAATCTTTACATTTTCCATTTTCTTCTAAAATTATGCATTATTATCTTTCATCAATGTTTTAACCGACTTAATTTTTTTTTTACTCACATAAATTTTCTAATTTGAATTTACAATCAATACCATTCCATATTCATTAATTTGAAAATTAATTTATTTTTTGAAATTTTTATTATTTTATTTCATCTTTTATTGACCAACGTATATTGGTGGTTTAAAGTAAGAATATTATAAAAATAACAAGTGAGGATGATTATTATGGAACGCGTCTTTAACTTCTCCGCTGGTCCATCTGTTTTGCCTGTTCCTGTATTGGAAAAAGTACAAAATGAACTTGTTTCTTATGGTACTTCTGGTATGTCAGTTATGGAAATGAGTCATCGTTCGGCTGAGTTTGAAGGAATTATTAAGAAATGTGAAAGCTTATTACGTGAACTTTTAGAAATTCCATCAAATTATAAAGTGTTATTTTTACAAGGTGGCGCATCAACTCAGTTTTCAATGATTCCATTAAACTTATTAAGTAAGTATAAAAAAGCTGCTTATATTAATACAGGAACTTGGTCAAAGAAAGCAATCTCTGAGGCGAAAAAATATGGAAATGTAGATGTTATAGCTTCTTCTGAAGATGAAAATTTTTCATATATTCCTAATTTAGAAGATTTAGCTCTTTTTGAACCATATGATTATTTACATATAACAACCAATAACACAATTGAGGGGACAAAATATTCTACTTATCCTAAAACAAATTCCCCTTTAGTTGCAGACTTTTCTTCAAATATTCTTTCAGAACCAATTGATGTCTCACAATTTAGTTTAATTTATGCTGGTGCTCAAAAAAACCTCGGCCCAGCAGGGTTAACAATTGTCATTATTAGAGATGATCTCATTGGAAGTGCAGATATAAATTGCCCGACAATGCTCGACTATAAAACACATGTAGAAGCATCTTCACTTTATAATACACCTCCTACATTCAGTATTTATGTAGCGAGTCTAGTTTTAGAATGGATTAAAGAATTAGGTGGTTTAAATACTATTTATCAAAATAATCTTTTAAAAGCTCAGTTATTATATGATTTTATCGATCAATCCGACTTGTTCTCTTCACCAGTTAAGAAAGAGAACAGATCGCTTATGAATATTCCATTTACGTCAACTTCTGATGAATTAAATAAGCAATTTCTTGCACAGGCAAATTCAGCAGGCTTGGTGAATCTTGAGGGCCATCGATCTGTTGGGGGAATGCGAGCTAGTATTTATAATGCGATGCCATTAGAAGGCGTTGAGAAATTAGTACAATTTATGAGTCAATTTGAAAAGAAAATATTAGAGGAGATTGTAAGATGATTAAAATTCAAACATTAAATAATATTTCTGAGCATGGAATGAAAGAATTTCCTTTGGAAAACTATTCAATTAACAATCAAGTAAATGAACCAGATGGGATTCTTTTAAGAAGTCATAGTATGCATGAAATGACGATACCAAGTAGTGTTAAAGCAATCGCAAGGGCTGGTGCTGGTGTAAATAATATTCCAATTGATGAATGTACTTCAAGAGGAATTGTTGTATTTAATACGCCTGGTGCAAATGCAAATGCAGTTAAAGAACTAGTTCTGACAAGTTTATTCCTTTCTTCACGACGAATTATTGAAGGAATTGAGTGGACTCGTTCTTTATTTGGTGAAGAAAATGTTTCTAAAATTGTCGAAGCTGGTAAAAAAGAATTTGCAGGAACAGAGATCGCAGGAAAGAAATTAGGTATTATTGGTTTAGGCGCAATTGGTGCATTAGTAGCAAATGACGCTCTTGCGCTAGATATGGAAGTATACGGTTATGATCCTTATATTTCTGTTGAAACTGCATGGCGATTATCTAGAAATGTGCAACGAATCGATAATTTGGAGCAGATTTTTTCAACCTGCGATTATATAACAATCCATGTGCCTTTAACACCTGATACAAATGGATTTGTGAATGAAAAACTTTTATCAGGAATGAAAAAGGGAGCAAGATTATTTAATTTTTCACGATCTGAATTAGTAGACGATGTAGCACTTGAATATGCGCTTAATAACGGGACTGTAGGAGTTTATGTGACAGATTTTCCAAATGAAAAAGTGATTGGTATGAAGAATGTCATTCCAATTCCTCATTTAGGAGCATCTACAACTGAATCAGAAGAAAACTGTGCTCGAATGGCTGCAAAACAATTAAAAAATTATTTGGAAACAGGTAATATAAAAAACTCTGTTAACTTCCCAAATGTAGAATTACCTTATACAGGGAAAAAACGAATTACGATTGCACATAAGAACATTCCAAATATGGTCGGTCAAATTACAGGATTACTAGCAAACTATCAAGTAAATATTGCTGATATGCTTAACCGAAGTAAAGGTGCTTTTGCTTATACAATGATTGACCTTGATGAAACGATCAATGGTCCAGTTGAGCAGTTGTTAAGGGATATTGAGGGTGTTATTTCAGTAAGAATCATCTAACCTTCAGACTGCCCGCCAAACGCTCGCTTTCTTCGTTGCTTCGCTTGTCTGCGCGGTGCTCATTACGTCTAGGGTAACTCCGCTCCTCACCAGGCTTCACGCCTCGAAAGATAAGCGTTGCAATCAGTCTGAAACTCAGAATTGTTTTTGTGTTTTTGGTTTTGTCTACACAATAAAGCGGTAGGGTCATTTTGAGTCCTACCGCTTTTTTTTATTTTTTATTCATAACAATTTTCAATAATTGTCGCAACGCCTTCTCCACCACCAATACATAGTGTTGCAAGACCGTACTGTGTCTCTCTTCTCTTCATTTCGTGAATCAATGTAACTAGTATTCTAGTTCCACTTGCACCAATTGGATGTCCTAGCGCAATCGATCCTCCATTTACATTCACAATATTTTCATCAAAACCGCATTCCTTCATGACAGAAAGCGATTGCACAGCAAATGCTTCGTTCGCTTCAATCAAGCCTATTTCACTTAATTCAATCAATGATTTTTCAAGTGCTTTTTTAGCTGCAACTGCTGCTCCAATTCCCATTATGCTCGGATCAACGCCTGCACTACTATTTGCAGTAATTTTTACTAATGGTTTAATACCTAGTTCTCTTGCCTTACTTTCACTCATTATTACAACTGCTGCTGCGCCATCATTTATACCAGAAGCATTTGCTGCTGTAACTGTTCCATTCTTTTCGAAGGCTGGTCTAAGTGATGATATCTTATCAACAGTCGCACCAAATTTTGGATATTCATCTTCTTTAAAAATGATTGGGTCCTTCTTCCGTTGTGGAATTTCAATCGCAACAATTTCATCTTCAAATTTACCGGCCCTAATTGCATTCTCGGCTTTTTGTTGGCTATTTACCGCAAACTCATCTTGTTTTTCTCTTGAAACTTCATAACGGACAGCTAAGTTTTCAGCTGTGTTTCCCATGTGATAATCATTAAACGCACACCATAGTCCGTCTGCAATCATACTATCTACAATCTTTTGATCGCCCATTCTATATCCATCTCTTGCACCTTTAAGTAAATAAGGAGCTTGACTCATATTCTCCATACCGCCAGCAACTATAATTTCAGCATCTCCTGCTATAATTGCTTGAGTCGCCAAATGAATTGATTTTAATCCAGAACCACAAACCTTATTTATTGTCATTGCCGAGACAGTATTTGGGAGTCCTGCCTTTAATGCTGATTGTCTAGCTGGATTTTGACCTAAACCAGCTTGAAGTACATTCCCCATTATTACATCATCAACCTGATTTTCTTGAATACCCGCTCTATTAATCGCTTCTTTAATAACTTTAGCGCCTAAGTCTACTGCACTTACACCTTTCAATGTACCACTGAAACTTCCGATAGCAGTTCTAACAGCACTAACAATTACAACGTTCTCACTCATTTTATTTCCCCCTTTTTATTGCATCCTAATTTACCAAATTACATGAATTCCTTTAACTTTTTATGTTATAAGCCTTACATTTTTCATAAAAAGTTGACTTACTAATTTCTAATAATTTTGCAGCTTCAATTTTATTACCTTGAGTTTCAATTAAAGCTCTCTTAATTGCTTCTTTTTCGGTCTCTTCAATCATTTCTTTTAACGATTTTAAGGAATTTTGATTGTTTAAATGAGATGCATTTTTTTCGAATTCGACTGTATTTTTTTGATTAGTTGGATTTTCATATAAATAAAGAGGTAATTGCTTTGGTGTAATTACTTTACCATTTAGGACATTTATGCATCTCTCAAGTACGTTTTCTAGTTCTCGAATATTTCCTGGCCAATGATGTGACTTAAGAATTTGAAAAACTTCATTTGAAATTTGAATTCCGTTTCGATGAAATTTCCTTTCGAGTTTTTTTATTAGCGAATCTGCTATGAGAGGTAAATCATTTATCCTTGATCTAAGTGGAGGAATGTATATTTTAATTACATTTAAGCGGTAATACAAATCCTGGCGGAATTCTTTTAATACTACCATATTCTCAAGATTTCGATGGGTAGCGGCAATGACTCTTACATCAATAGAAATAGGAGAACTTCCACCAACTCTTTCAATCTCTCTTTCTTGAAGTACTCGCAGTAATTTACTTTGCATATGCAAAGACATATCACCAATCTCATCTAAAAAAATCGTTCCACGGTTCGCAATCTCAAATTTCCCTTTTTTCCCGCCTCTTTTTGCCCCTGTAAAAGCACCTTCTTCATAACCGAAAAGCTCTGATTCTAGTAAATGCTCTGGAATTGAAGCGCAATTTACTCGTACAAATGGAAAGTTTCTTCTTGGACTAGCATCGTGAATTGCATGTGCAAACAATTCCTTTCCTGTACCAGATTCCCCAAAAAGTAAGATTGCAGAGGAACTTGCAGATACTTGCTCTGCCAAATTTTTTGCAGCGTTAAAGACTGGCGTATCACCAATAATTTGATTGAAGCTATATTTACTATTTAATTCTTTCTCAAATTTTCTTTTATAATAGTTTAATTCTTCTACTAAAGGTTCTACTTTTTTAGAATACTCAATCCAATCTTGCGCATTTCGGAACATTACCGTTCCGACAGCACCTACTAATTCATCACCTACATACAGCGGATAACGATTAGCTACCATTTCAGTATTTTTTATTGGATGGATCTCAGCAACTTCTGCCTGACCGGTTTTAGCGACTATATGCATTCTTGAGTTTTCTATAACATCTACTACTGGCATTCCAATCACTTCATTGGGAGAACGCCCAACAAACTCACAATACGATTCATTCATATACAAAACTTTTCCTTCACGGTTGACGACAACAATCCACTCAGTTGCGAGATTAATAATCTCGGAAATCCAATCAAAAGGAAGACTTTTTAACATACTATTCATACTTACCTCGCTTAAAGTAGTAGGGTTCTAGAAAGGATAAGAGCAGGAATCTCCCCCTGCTCAAACAACCTTTCACACTTATCCTACTGAACTGTATACCCTGCATCTATTACATTCGCTTGACCTGTAACCCCACCAGTATATTCACTAGCAAGAAATACTGTATAATTTGCAATTTCTTTTACTGTAAGTAATCTTTTTTGAGGTACTAATGGATAAATTACTTCTTCAATTACACTTTCAATTGGTACATTTCTTGTTTTTGCTAAGTCCGCCAACTGGTTTTGAACTAAAGGTGTATCAACGTAACCTGGGCAGATTGCATTGACAGTAATACCATCTGTTGCACCTTCTAATGCGGCAACCTTTGTTAAACCAATCACACCATGCTTCGCAGAATTATAAGCAGCTTTACCAGCGAAACCTATTAATCCATTGATAGAAGCCATATTAATAATTCGGCCATACTTTTGCTTTTTCATAATAGGAAATACATGTTTGATACTAATAAAAGGTGCTGTTAACATGACTTTAATAAGTAATTCAAATTTCTCAGTAGGGAAATCTTCAATTGATGAAACGTATTGTAAACCAGCATTGTTTATTAAAATATGTAATTCACCAAATTGATCGATTACTTTATGAAACGTGTCAACG
The DNA here is from genome assembly GCF_036421055.1 of Gottfriedia acidiceleris. GTDB lineage: Bacteria > Bacillota > Bacilli > Bacillales > Bacillaceae_G > Gottfriedia > Gottfriedia acidiceleris_C. Next base: position 70,336 of record NZ_JAZGQS010000003.1, read on the forward strand.
ACTTGTTCTTCATTTGTAACATCACATGCATATCCAATTGCATTAAACCCTAGCTCTTGTAATGAAGAAGCAGACTTTTGAACATTTTCCTCATTTAAGTCGGTTAAGACAACTGTTGCTCCTTGCTCTGCAAAGGTTTTAGCAATTTCAAAACCAATTCCACTACCAGCACCAGTTATCAGTGCAACCTTCTCAGAAAGCACTTGCTGCATTTGTTTGCCTCCTTTTAAAGATTAGTTCACGTTATTTAATAACTTCGGACTAATTGTAAATGTAGCCTCTGTATTTTCAGTAATTTCTTGAATCGTTGCTCCACCAACGCATTCAACTAAAACCATTCCATTTTCTGTAAAATCAAAAACTGCTAATTCAGTAATTAGTCTATTAACTACGCTTTTTCCAGTTAAAGGTAAAGTACATGCTTTTTTAACTTTACTTTCACCATATTTATTCACATGTTCCATCACTACGACGATTTTCTTAGCTCCATTTACTAAGTCCATCGCGCCGCCCATACCTTTTACCATTTTTCCTGGAATCATCCAGTTAGCAAGATCACCAGTTTCAGAGACTTCCATGCCACCTAAAATAGCTAGATCAATATGGCCTCCTCTAATCATCGCAAAAGATTCAGCGCTATCAAAATAAGAAGCTCCTTTAGCCGCAGTTACTGTTTCTTTACCTGCGTTGATTAAGTCAGCATCTATTTCAGTTTCTGTTGGGTATGGTCCAATACCTAGTAAACCATTTTCAGATTGTAGCATTACTTCAATTCCTTCTGGAAGATAGTTTGCTAATAAAGTAGGTAGTCCAATTCCAAGGTTTACATACATACCATCTTGAATTTCTTTAACCGCAGTTTGAATAATTAATTGACGAATATCTTTCATGTTATTAGCCCCCTATACTCCTGTAGTCATTCTACGTTCAATTCGTTTTTCGTATGTTTCACCGTGGAATACATGTTGTACATAAATGCTTGGCGTATGAATTGCATCAGCATCAAGCTCTCCAACTTCTACTACTTCTTCGACTTCTGCAATTGTGATTTTTCCAGCCATCGCTGCAAGTGGGTTAAAGTTACGAGCAGTTTTTCTAAAAATTAGATTCCCTTGTTTATCAGCTTTCCACGCTTTAACAAATGCAAAGTCTCCTACGATACCTTCTTCTAATAAATAAGTTCTTCCATTAAATACTTTATGCTCTTTTCCTTCTGCAATTGGTGTACCTACACCTGTTGCTGTATAAAAACCTGGAATTCCAGCACCGCCTGCACGAATACGTTCAGCTAGCGTCCCCTGAGGAACAAGCTCTACTTCAAGTTCTCCACTTAAGAACTGCTTTTCAAATATTTTATTTTCTCCAACATATGAAGAAACCATCTTTTTAATTTGTTTATTTGCTAATAAAAGACCAAGACCCCAATCGTCTACTCCACAGTTATTACTTACGATTGTTAAATCCTTTGTCCCTTTATCTCGTAATGCTAAAATCATTTTTTCAGGAATACCGCAAAGACCAAAGCCACCGACAATAATTGTAGCTCCGTCATGAATTTGTGAAACAACCTCTTCAACTGAAGTAATTACCTTATTCTTGCCCATTATTTTGCTCCCTTCAAAAGTAAGATTAGTAGTTTAACATTCTTAAACAAGTCCTGTAAGTTTAAATACTGCAATGATTAAGAATACTGCAACTGTTTTAATAATTGTTATTGCAAAAATATCTTTATATGACTGGCGATGAGTTAAACCAGTTACAGCTAATAATGTAATGACTGCACCATTATGAGGCAAAGTATCCATACCACCCGATGCCATCGAAATTACACGATGCATTACTTCTGGCGGAATATTGTATTTATTTATCGCCTCGATATATTTTTCAGACATCGCACTGAGTGCAATACCCATACCACCTGATGCAGAACCTGTAATACCTGCTAAAGTTGTAGTTGTTACAGCTCCATTTACTAATGGATCCGTAAATGTATGAGAGATTCCTTTACTTACCATTCCAAATCCAGGTAAAGCAGAGATTACTCCACCAAAACCATACTCAGCACCAGTATTCATAGATGCAAGTAGTGCTCCACCAATGCTTGCATTAATACCTGTCTTTAGATTTGTACGTATATTCTTATAACCATAAATCATCGCTGAAAGAATCCCAATAACTAGAGCACATTCAACTGACCAAATACCAACAACTGCAGGAATTTGAACAACCCCAAAAGCTTCTAGTCCAATTGATTTAAAATCGAATCCATTTGGATACCATTTTGGGAACGAAAGAACAAAAAATTTATTTGAAAATCCAACTAATAAAAGTGGAACAAATGCTAAAATCTGTTTTAAAACTGGTGTAGAAGTATTCGTCGTTAATGAAGGAACTTCTGTTTGCGTTTCATTTGCAGCAGCTAGTTCCCCATTAAATCCAAAATAGCCTTCACCTGCTTTTTCTGCTTTTTTACGTCTTGATTCTAAATACCAAAGACCAACTGCAAATACAAAAACAGCAGCTAAAATACCTAGAAATGGTGCCGCATAAATATCCGTTTTGAAAAATGTAGTTGGAATAACATTTTGAATTTGCGGTGTACCTGGCAATGCATCCATCGTAAATGTAAACGCACCAAGTGCAATTGTTCCAGGAATTAATCGTTTTGGAATATTACCTTCACGGAATAAGTTTGCAGCAAATGGATAAATAGCAAATACAACAACAAACAAGCTTACTCCACTATATGTTAAAATTGCACCCATTAATACAATCGCTAAAATAGCTCTTTTTGCTCCAACTAATTGAATAATCGTCTTAGCGATTGACTCAGCGATTCCAGACATTTCAACGACTTTACCAAAAATTGCACCAAGTAAAAACACAGGAAAATATAGCTTTATGAAACCAACCATTTTTTCCATAAAAATATTACTAAAAAATGGAAGAATATAACTTGGCTCAGTTAAAAGTACTGCAAATAAAGCACAAATTGGTGCAAATAAAATAACAGAAAACCCACGATAAGCAACAAACATTAAAAGTCCTAAAGCTAATAAAATAATTAAGATTTCCATAATAACCTCCTTATGATCTTTCATTTTGATACTTTTTGATAACGCTTTCATTCAAACTATGCACTAGTTTAAATACCACTATTTACTGTATTTAGCTCCTTTCAACAGAATGTTCTTCTGTTTTTAATACAAGCAAATAGTATGCCAAGAGTTACTAACGGATTTTATGTGGAATGAATTAACTAGATTTAGGACCGTTTCTACACGGTAAAAACTTTTTTATAATTCTGATAATATTATGTTAATTTATAATTTTCAATATTTTTAAAGTGGTTTTTTCCGAAATTCCGGAATTACACTCTGATAAAATTCCGAAAACCTGGAAATTCCAGAAGTTCGGAATTTTATTTTTTGAACATTTTATGAACTTTTTATAATGAGCAATAATGATGAATTAATTTTCCCATCCAATCATGAACTTCTAAAAATTGGAAACCTTCTTTTTTAGCTTTCTCATTACTCAATGATTGATCGCTATAAGCATCAAATGGTGATTGATGTTCGACTGCACCATGAGAGTTAATAATAGCCATTTTTCCAGTTTCCTTTTCACAAATGTTAATAATTTCTTTAAACGTTATTACACCATTAGAACACGCGTTAAAAGGACCACTTTTAATCGATTCATTTTCACCTAACCAAAGTAGAAACTCGGCCGTTTCATTAGAATCGATAAAGGTCATCTCTTTGCTTAAATCAGATAGTATTATTTCTTCATTTCTTGAAATTTTATGAACATGGAAGAGTAATCTCTTAGTATAATCATCCGGTCCTAATACGATTGGGAATCTAGCCGCAAACACCGGAAAATTGGCTTCTTGAAATAAAACAGCCTCACAAAGACGCTTCCCTTCAGCGTATGAATATTCGTTATCTTTATTATACTCAATAGGATAGTTAGAAGGATCGAAGTCATTTTCCACATGGTTTAATCCCGAATCATAAACCGCTAAAGATGAAGTGAAAATATATTTTTTAACATGATTAGTTAATAGTTTAATAATTTCTTTCGCTTCATTTGGCGTGTAACAAATATTATCATAGACTATGTCCCAATTATGATTACTTAACTTGGTCATGGTTTCTGGATTCCGTCGGTCAATTATCAAGCGACTAACTCGATCTCCGAAGTTATCTTCTGTAAGTCCCCTTGTTGCGATTGTAACATCATAACCTTTTTCTACTAATTTATGAACAAGTCGTTTTCCGAAAAATCTCGTACCGCCTAACACTAAAACCTTTTTCATTTTTTACCCTCCAAACAAAAAAATCCCATATTAATAATTCGCCATAAAACTACAAATCACCTTTTTTTATAGGAAACTTCCTTTACTAAGTCGTTTTTCTAGTAGTCTATTAATTTGATTAGCGAAAAAAAAGAGCCTCATTCACAGAGGCTCCCCGTTTTTAATATTATTTGTTTAATACGACTGTTTCAGTAGCAACACTCACATTTCCTGCAGCATCTTTTGCTGTTACAGAGATGACTAATCCAATATAATCACCATACGATTTATGAGGTATTTCTAAACTGAAGTTACCATTTTGATCTACTTGTACTTCTGTCACTACATTGTTGAATTTTATAGCAACCGTCGCATTTGCTTCTGTTCTACCTGTAATTTTTTGATCTTTTTTCGTAACTGTATTTACGATTGGTGCGTCTGGTGCTGTACGATCTAATACAACAATCGATGCTGTTTCACTTTGGTTTCCAGTTGCATCATTTGCACTTACTGTTAATACACTGTCTGCTTTTTGTGGTTTAATTTGGATACTGTAGTTTCCACTTGCATCCGTTTTTCCTGAACCTATTACAGTACTATTATTTTTCACAACAAGATTGACATTAGCATTTGCTTTACCTGTAATCGCTGTATCATTATCATCGATTACATCAATAGTTGGTGTTAAAAGTAGAGTAGTCATCTGAATAACATTTGAATATCCACCATTTAAAGTTCCATTCAAGCCCCCTACAACAACCAATCTAAAACGATAGTTTGTACTGTCAATTAACCCTGTCACTTTCGCACTTGTTGAGCTAACTGTGATTGGTGTATCCAGTTTTGCATCTGTCCAAGTAGTTGGCCAAGTGATACCATCATTGCTTGATTGCTGCTGAATTTTCACTCCGCCCGATACAGATACGCCAGCAGGATCTACAGCTAACCAATTAAGTGTAACTGAGTTTGCATTTTTTGAATCAACTTTAAACGTATTTACATTACTATAAACTTTAGCTTTATTGAAGATATCTGATGCATACACATCTTTACCGTCAACCTTTGTGACTACTTTTGGTGTAATTGTAACATCTGGATTTGTTTTACCGAAATTAGTTGCGACAAACTGCATGTCCTTCTTATCAACAGTACCGTCTTTATTTAAATCTTCTATTGGATAGTCAACACTATTTTGTTGACCCATTTTATCAGATACTTGCTTCGCATCAAGAACGTCAATTACGCCATCGCCAGTTACATCACCAGCTGCTCCGTATGGTTGAGTTCCTGCGATGTATCTGCGCTCTGCAATATCCTCACCCCATGGTGATTTTTTACCAAGTGTGACAGATTGTATACTCTTTAAGTGTCCTGGACCTTCTACAATGAAATTGATTGGATCATTTGAAAGTGGAATGCCTTTGATATTGATGTAGCCTTTACTATCAATTGTACCTGGTATTTTCGTACCGTCCTTTAGTTGTGCGTACCCTTTAGCACCAATACTATCCATTTGCAATGAATAATTATTTTTTAACCCTTCTAATTTCACGTACGATTGTACTAGTGAATGCTTTGGAACGATTTGAAATTTATTTAATCGGCCAAAAGCTGGAATCTTTTTCTCTTCATCACTACCGTACTGTGTCATATTAAACGTTGTTGTGTCATCATCTTGTGTCAATTTTCCTGCCATAATATCCCACATGTCATCTGTCACTTTAAAGGTCACATCTAAGAATGGGCTATCGCCATTGAATCCTTTAAAGTCTGCTCCACCAGTTAAATGAGCCCCAATCTTTAAGTCTTTCGCGTTATTTGGGTAATCATTACTTGGTGTTACAACTGGTGTATCCACATTTACTTTGACATCATTTTGGTCTGCCCACTTTTGGAATTCTGGGTTGACCGTTATACCTTGTAGGTCGAAGTTACCATGGTAATACATCCCAGTATACGTTCCCGACATCATGTCTTTCACATTGTTTAGGTTTAACGTCATCGTGATCGTATCGTTTAGTGAAACTTTTTCTTTGTTATACGTTGGCACCATATACGGTGACCCTTTTTTAATAAACGCGTACTCATGGAAATCATTAATAAGCTCCACGTTATGTGCTGCATCACTTGGCATTAAGGTAATCGTTGCTGGACCATTTTCGATATCTGATTTTTCAATACCGAATTTTGTATCACCGTTTGCATCAACTGGGAAATCTCCTTCTGGGTACCAAATGCTATTGTGATAGTACCAAAGCGTATTTTCTGATTGTGTCATGCCAAGGGGTGCCAATTTTGCTGTCCCTTCATCCGATAAATTCGCGTGAACCCAGAATGCGTTGTATGTGTTGCCGTCTTGTTTTTCATCGGTAAAATCTTTGTCTTCTAACTCGTACACACCTGGTGCATGGTCTTTATACGTTAAAGTCGGTAACGTGTTGTCCACCACAAACAATTGCGATTTTTCATACGTTTTTGCTTTCATGTCAGTCGTATCAGTTGTTCGAATTTTCAACGTATATTGTCCTTCTGTTAATGATGCCTTCGTGAACATATTTGTTTTTTCTTCTTTAGGATCCCCAATAAATGGATAGTACGTACTCGGATCAAAGCTCACAGTCAAATCAGTATCAGTCGGAACAGTGCTCACATTTAATGGAGAATCCGTTGCTGCACCAATTGGATTGCCGTCTTTGTCATAAATTACAATCCAGAAATACTTCATTGGATTGTTGAAACGGAACCTTAAATAACGCAATGGATTTCCGTTAAAGTCCGAAGAAATTAACGGTTTTCGAGTCGGAGCAGCTGGAACATCCATTTGTAAGTTCCCAATTCCTTTTTCGACCATACGAACAGCCAATGGCATACGATATATTTCGCTTGGATCGTCATGGTTCACGATGTTCACATACCCTTCGTAACGACCAAATGAAGCCGTGTCTGGTACATTAATCGTCGCTGTGAAATTCGTTGTTTCGCCAGCTTTTACCGTTACAGATGATGAACTTGCTGAGAACGTCACTCCGTTTTTACTTGCATCATTCACCGCTGCACTTGGTTTTATGAATTCTGCTGAGATATCAAACGTTTTGTCTTTGTTGCCGCGATTTGTGACTTTCACTGTACGATTGCTCGTGTTCACTGTACCGTCTTTTTTGTAAACCGCACCGAATGTAAGAGAACCTTTTTCATAATTTAATGTTACACTACTACCAGAAGAGGTAATATTTGTAGTTGTATCTTGTACTTTAAACGATACATCGTTTTTCACGGCTTTTGCGACGTCAACAAGACCTGCCCCTTGCTCGTATACAGAGTAGTTGCCGTTTAATTTACCTGCACTATTTGTGATGGCTGCTTTTACATCTGCTGGTGTGTAATTCGGATGTGCCTGTAAAATCAGTGCTGCAACCCCAGCGATATGCGGAGAAGCCATTGACGTACCAGAAATACGCGCATACGCATTCGTGTAATCCACTTTTCCTGGACTATGAACAAAGTATGGATATGTGGAGTATACAGATACACCTGGTGCCACGATGTCTGGTTTTATATCGTACGTTGCTGCGACTGGTCCTCTTGAGCTAAAACTTGCTAAGTGGTTGCCATCAGTTACTGTTGAACCGATACTCGTAAACGTGATTGAGTGACTACCTGTAGATCGTAAACGCTCACCGTCTGCTTTTGTCATGCGGAACGTTGGGATAAAGCCAACATCACTCGCTAAATAGTTATCGATGTCGCCATCAATGTTGTTCGTCATTACTGCTGCGACCGCACCAGCTTTTGCAGCATTTGTTATTTTTTCTGCTAACGCGTTCGTTCCACGTGCAATTAGTGCCACTTTTCCTGTTAAGTCGATTGGGTTTCCATTAGCATCTTTAAAATCCGCTGCTTGCGCTAGCCCAACATCAACGAAGTCATATGTTTTACCAGAAAGGTCTGCTACATGATCGTTATATCCTTTTCCAAGTAACTTGAAGTTTGAGAACGTTTCGTTCCCAACTTTTGCAGTTGCTATAGGAATACTTACTGGGAAATCACTTGCCCCAACTGTAATCGCTAACGCAGATGCTCCTGGCGTACCTAATGTTCCTTCACCTGGACCTGAGTTTCCAGCTGAAATAACACATGTTACACCTGCAATTGTTGCGTTGTTAATCGCCACAGCTTCAGCTGATAAAGGATCGTTACTTGGTGCCCCAAGAGAAAGGTTGATAACTTTCATTCCATCTTTTACAGCTTTATCAATACCACCAATAATTGCATCTGTATAACCTGTACCATATGGACCAAGTACACGATAATCGTATAAGTTAACACCTGGAGCTACACCTTGAGCTGGGAATTCTACACTATTTTTACTTTGTGCTGCGATTGTTCCAGATACATGTGTTCCATGGTAAGTGATGTAATGTTCATACGTCCCATCCGGTTTACCAGCTTTTTCCCAGTCATCAATCGTTGTCTCCATTGGATCTGCATCGTTATCAACAAAATCCCAACCTTTGACTGACGTTGGATCCACTTTGCTTGCATCTTCACCCTTTGTCGCACGGTACCCTTTATAAACTGTTGTTAAATCCGGATGATTGTAATCAACCCCTGTATCAATAACCCCAACGTTCACGCCTTGACCCGTTGTACCATTTTTTTGTAAATCTTCAATTCCCGGTAGTGGAATATAGTTTTCTTTTAAGTCAGTACCGGATGATTCGTTAGTTGAGATTTTTTCTTCATTCGGATCAACTTTTACGATGTCATCATGTAATACACGGTTCACGACACCAGAATCCAATAGTCGTTCGACTAAATTTCCTGGTAATGTCATCGCTACCCCGTTTAACGCGTGTGTATATTCGCGCGTAATTGTAATAGATGCATCTGATGACGTCTTTTCTTCTGAAGGTGAAACGCTTAATGCTGATACACTATTTGGTTTCGCGCTCGTTTTTAAACTGCTGACAAACGTTTTAAACGCCGCATGAGATTCATTAACGGCACTTTTTTCAGCGCTAAGAGTTGTTGTTTCGCCCTCCACTTGTTTTTGAAGCATACTAATTTTTGCTGGGGCTTGTTTAAATTCAACAATTACTCGCACTGGCTGACTTGTCGTTATATCAATTTTCGGTGAAATCTTTACATCACTACTTGTTGACACTTTCTTTATTGCGTCAATTTGCTCAGCTGTTAAGTCTGGCGTGCTTGTGTTTTGAGCTAATGAACCCATGACCGTGTTTTTTGTGCTAGCATTTGGTGTAGCTGCTAGTACGTTAAAAGGAATCAACGAGCCCACGACCAGAGCACTGATTGTTGTTTTTGCTAAACTTGCTTTGAAGCTTTTTTTACTCACACTTTTCTCCCCCATATTTATATTTTTTGACAATCTAAAATATTGTGACAATTCTCTTGCTTTTTTTTATTTTAACGCTAGCTATCGACATCGTAAATTGGGGGAATATCAACAATTGAACTATAAAAATAACCAACTATTAAACTGTATTTATAGTTCGTTAAATACAGAATCTTAGTAAAACTAGCTTTTTAGATCATTTTAAATTGGGGGAATTATGCATTTTTGTACGAATAATTAGAACTTAAATTATCAATCAAAAATTGTTATAATTTTCCGACTAAATTATACATTTACTATCTATAATAAACATTTAAAAATTTTTCTATATTAAAAAACAAAAAAAGAGATACCCTGGATCTCTTTTTTTAATGACTTTATATACTCTTAATCTCAATATAATGAGTTTCCGGCCTTGCGCTTAACCTTAGTGGTATTTTCGTTGTCCCATATCCATTACTTATAATTTGAGTCACTCCCTCATACACATGTGTTTTACCTTTCTCATAAGGACCATAACCGAAAATCCTTATTTGCCCTCCATGAGTGTGACCACTTAAAACAAGAGAAACTCCTTGATCCTTCTTTAGTAACTTTAGGACTCTTGGATTATGACTAACTAATAGTTTAAATGCATTTTGTCCAACATCTTGAAAGGCAAGATCGAGGTCCACCTTCCCAGTTTTCAAATCATCTACTCCAATTAATGCCAATTCTTTTCCTAAATGATTAAACGTAACAGATGAATTTTTCAATACTACTACATTCCATTTATTAAATATAGTCTCTAAATGCTTATTTTCTATTTCAATATCATTATTTCCCCACACAAAGTAAACCTGACCAAGACTACTTAGCTTTTGAATATTTTGATCGATTCTTTTAAAAGGCACTCCCTTTTCTAATAGATCACCACCAATTATGACAAGATCAACTTGATTAGACATTCTATTTATCATAGAAGAATCTATTTTTCTTCTATGAATATCTGAAATAAAAAATAGTCTAATCGGCTGTTCAAGCGAAGTATTTGAAAAGGAAAATTCATGTTTTCTTACTATATTTAGATGAGCCTCTCTAAACATATAAACTAACAGCAGAAAACCTATTAATAGACAAATAGAAAAAATATAGAATATATAGCCCTCCACATTAACCTCTCCTTTAAAATTCTTTTCCACCTATTTCCCAGTTTTTTCTAACTGTTTCATGTTAGAGAATTAAAAAAATAAACAAAAAATTGATAGGAGGTATTTCATTAGATTGTACGTCATTATTCTTCCTAGCGTTTTTGCCTCAATTTATAGATAAACGCGATATGGCAGTACCTCTACAGATGATCGTTTTAGGTTTATCTTTTATGGTTTAACTCTCATTGTATTTTCAATTATAGCTGTTTTTGCAGGCAGCTTAGGTGAAAATTGTTACAAAATGAGAAATCATCTAAAATTCGTTAATAAGTAATCGTGAACAGAAAAATGAGTACTGTTTCTCGTACTCATTTTTTTGTTGGTATATCCATATGAATGGCCTTTTTAATTGGATGAGTTATATTTTAGTCAATTCACGTTCTATTTTATTGTTATTTCTTTTAATTTAGTAGGTTTCACGCTATATTATTCAAGTTAAGTAAACCCTTAATGGTAGTTTTCGAATTTTTATTTGCAGCGCATCAATAGACAGTCAATCAGTTTATAATATCTTCAACTCTCCAGCTTTAATCATACCCGCTTGTTTTAAGAATATGTACACGATATACGAAACAATCCCAGGTACTAATACGTATGTAACAATCATCGGAATAATAACTGTACTTCCGTATGTAGCTAATAAATTCATTGGTGCAACTAATGCGCATAACCCTAAACCTGCGATTTCTTTTGGTGCTTCAATATGAAATAGGAATGCTGAAACTGGTCCTGCCACAGCACTTGCAACTATGGTTGGTATAAGGATCCTGATATTTCTAGTTACATTTGGTAGCTGTAATTTCGGTGTGATGATTAATAATCCAAGGATACTTCCTGGATCATTCTCACGTGCTGAAATAACAGCTAATCCTACAAATTGCGCTGCGCATCCCGCTAATGCAGCTCCCCCAGCTATTCCATTTAAATTCAAAGCAATTGCTAATGCAGCAGAAGAAGCAGGCGAAACAATTAATATCCCCCAAACTACTGCCAATACAATCGAAGCAATAATTGGCGAACCTTCTGTTGAACTTTTAATAAAATTCCCAACCGCTATTAAGATCGGAGAAATCCATTTTGATAAATATAACCCAACTAAACCTGAAATTAAGATGGCAAATAAAGGCACAACCATTAAATCTAGTTTTGTTTTACCTTGAACAGCTTTTCCAATCAGGATTGCAACTAAAGCTGATAATAATGCTCCGACTGGTTCTCCCATTTTAATGGTCATTGCCGTATCAACCATTAATAATGCCCCCGAGCCAATTATTGCAGCTGCCATTGCAGAAAAAATGATTAAGGTACTTGAACCTAATAAAACGGCTATACCTGCACCAATAGCAGGTGCCATTAATAACTTAGTTGAAAATCCGATCGTCATTAAAGATTCAAAATGAAAGATTTTCCCAATACTTTCAAGTAAAGAACCGATACCGATCATAACAAAAACAGCATGCGCTATACCTTCTGATGCTCTAAATATCTTACTTTTTTCTTGCGTACTCATATCATACCTACCTTTTTTTAGTAACTACTTCTAGTATTTGCATAATGAATAGAAAATTATTAATAAATAGACACACAAAAAAACGTCCAAATGATTGGACGTTTTCAATTAGAAAATTATACCATATTTATTGAAAAGCTTAAACACTCTTCCGCTTTTACTATTTGTTTCCAAACTTCATTTGTAGAAGTTCCACCTTCACTAATTCTTGCTTCCATAACCGTTTTTGGATTTAATGTATGATAAATATCTTCTTCAAACACTTCATTAATCGACTTAAATTCCTCAAGCGTTAATTCCCCAAGAAATTTATGATTCTCTATCGCATATAGAACCGTTTTTCCTACGACTTCATGAGCTTGTCGGAATGGGATATTTTTTCGAACTAAGTAATCAGCAAGGTCAGTAGCATTTGAATAATCATTTTTAACAGCTTCATACATACGTTTTTCGTTTACTTTCATTGTATCGATAATTCCCGATAGTAATTGCAGGGCTCCTACGACAGTATAAACAGTATCAAACATACCTTCTTTATCTTCTTGCATGTCCTTGTTATATGCTAGAGGAAGTCCTTTTAAAACCGTTAATAATCCAATTAAACTACCATAAACTCTACCAGTTTTACCGCGGAGTAATTCTGGAACATCTGGATTTTTTTTCTGCGGCATAATACTAGAGCCAGTACAAAAAGCATCGTCTAATTCAATAAACTGAAATTCTTGACTAGACCAAATGACAAACTCCTCTGATAGTCTAGAAATATGAGTCATTAGTAATGACGAATCAGCAAGGAATTCTACGATAAAATCACGATCGCTTACTGCATCTAAACTATTATGATAAATATCGCTAAAACCTAGTAATTCAGCGGTACGTTGACGGTTAATTGGAAATGTAGTTCCAGCTAATGCACCTGCACCTAACGGTGAAATATCCACTCGTTTTAAACTATCTTTGAATCGACTTTTGTCACGCTCAAGCATCCAAAAGTACGCGAGTAAATGATGAGCAAATGAAACAGGCTGTGCTCTTTGTAAGTGTGTATACCCAGGCATAATTGTATTTACATGCTTTTTTGCTTGCATAACGATTTTATGTTGAACTTCTTCAATTAAATTAAGAATGGAAGACGTATTATTTTTTAGGAAAAGGTGCATATCCGTAGCTACTTGATCATTTCGACTACGCCCTGTATGTAGTTTTCCTCCTACAGGACCAATTTCTTCAATTAACAAGCTTTCGATATTCATATGAATATCTTCATTTTCGATGCTAAATTGGACATCATTCTTCTCAACTTTTTTTAAGATTTTATTCAAACCTTCTATTATTAATTCAGCTTCATTGATTTCAATTATGCCACATTCTCCAAGCATCGTTGCATGTGCGATACTACCAGCAATATCTTCTTTAGCCATTATTTGATCAAATTCAATTGATGCCGTAAATTCTTCTACTAATTGGTTTGTTTCCTTCGTAAAACGTCCGCCCCAAAGTTTTGACATAACTGCCTCCTTCATCTATCCTTTTTATTTACTTAAAACTGTATTTTTCTGAGTAACCTCGCTATATACCTTTGTTGGTAATCCCCAAAGTTTAATAAAGCCTACTGCTGCATTATGATCAAATAAATCACCCTTTGAATAGGTTGCAAGCTCTTCATTATATAGACTAGTTTCCGACTTTCTACCTACTACTGTATGAGTGCCCTTAAATAATTTCACTCGAACAATACCACTTACTGTTTCTTGTGTTGAATTTACAAATGCATCTAATGCACCCATTAAAGGTGAGTACCACAATCCATCGTAAAGCATTTTAGAAAATTGTTGTTCAATACTTACTTTAAAATTTGTCACTTCACGAGGCAATGTAAGGAACTCTAATTCTTTATGAGCATTAATTAAAATTAGTGCTGCTGGATTTTCATATACTTCACGTGATTTTATGCCTACTAATCTATTTTCAATATGGTCGATTCTTCCAACTCCGTGCTTTCCACCAAGAACATTTAATTGTTCAATTAATTGAACTAGATCAATAGGCTGTCCGTTTAAGCTAACAGGTACACCTTTTGAAAATTCAATTTCTATATATTCAGCAACATCCGGAGTATTTTCAATAGCATTCGTCCAATCAAAAGCTTCTTCCGGTGCTTCATTCCATGGATTCTCTAATACCCCAGCTTCACAAGCTCTTCCCCAAATATTTGCATCAATTGAAAATGGATTATCTAGATCGACCGGAATTGGAACACCATTTTCATGTGCGTACTGAATTTCCTCATCACGAGTCATGCCCCATTCACGAACTGGTGCCACTACTTTAAGATTCGGATTCAAGGCCATTACAGAAACTTCGAAACGAACTTGATCATTTCCTTTTCCAGTACAACCGTGTGCTACTGCAACTGCACCTTCTTGTTTCGCTACATCGACTAATAATTTTGCAATCAAAGGTCTTGATAGAGCAGATGATAGTGGATACTTTCCTTCATATAATGCATTCGCCTTTAGAGCCGGGACAATATATTCATTTGCAAATAAGTCCTTTACATTGATCATATAAGACTTAATTGCTCCTAAATTTAACGCTTTTTGACGAACCGCTTCAACATCTTTTCCTTCACCTAAATCTAGACAAAGTGCAATCACATCGTAGTTATATTTCTCTTGTAACCATTTAATACAAACTGAAGTATCTAAACCACCTGAATATGCTAAAACAATTTTTTCATTTCCCATGATATTACCCCCGATTAAATTATTAAAAAATAGAATAGTTTTTTAGAATTATAGATTTCCCATTAATGCAACTAAGATCGCTTTTTGAGCGTGAAGTCGATTTTCAGCTTCATCAAATACTACGGAATGCTTACCATCAATTACGGAAGCTGTTACTTCTTCCCCTCTATGTGCAGGTAAGCAGTGCATGAATAAATAGTCTTCTTTTGCGTTTTCTAATAAATGATCATTTACTTGATACGGGCTAAAATCTTTTAAGCGAATTTCAGTCTCCTTCTCTTGCCCCATACTAGTCCAAACATCCGTAATTACAACATCAGCTCTACTTACACCATCTACAGGATTATTTACTACTTCAATAACACTTCCAGTTGTTTTTGCAACATGCTTCATCGATTCAAGTACAACTTTATTTGGCTCATATCCAACCGGACATGCAATCGTTAAATAAACACCCAACTTAGCTGCACCTTCAATTAAAGAATGGCAGATGTTATTATTTCCATCTCCTACATAAGCAATCTTCAAACCTTTTAATCTTCCTTTATGTTCAAGAATTGTTAAGAAATCAGCCATGATTTGTGCAGGATGGTGCAGATTTGTTAAACCATTAATTACTGGAATTGACGAGTGTTCGGCAAACTCGGTCACCATCTCATGAGTATTTGCTCGAATCATGACCCCATCTACATAACGAGAAAATACTTTCGAAGTATCATGAACAGTTTCACCTCTACCAAGCTGTAAATCTTTACTACTCATAAAGATTGCATGACCACCTAATTGCATCATGGCAATTTCAAATGAAAGTCTCGTTCTAGTAGAATTTTTTTCAAAAATCATCCCTAGCACTTTATCTTTTAAATAAGGATGTGCCTCTCCCGCCTTTTGCATATTTTTCATTTCTAAAGATTTTTCAAGTAAGAATAATAATTCACTTGATGAAAACTCACTTATCGAAAGAAAATTTTTCCCTTTAAAATCCGACCACTTTACAGAGCTAAAATTCCCTTTTGTAACTTTCCCTTTTGTCTTTTGAATATAAGCATTTTTCTTTACATGGTTTTCTTTCAATACTTTACTCATAAATCCATCCCCTTTTTTTAGAATTTTAGTTCCTTATATAATGAATGATTATACACAACTATAAATAAATATACAATTGGTTTTTTAGTTTTTTTTGGTAATTTTTTATGAAAAATTTTACCTCACCACCAAAACCCTTATAAACACTCGTTTCTCACCCCAAAAAAAGATGATAAAAATAGTAAAATAAAAAAAAGATGAACTAACCAATCATATGTAATGATAGGTCAATCCACCTTTTTAAATATTTATTCATTTGCCAAGAAATGACTTTAACATCCAAAGCATCTTTTCAATTTCAGCAATCTTACCTAAAAATAAGTCCGCTGTTTCTTGATCATCACTTTCTTCTGCAATTGAGATTACATCACGCGATTCTTGTACAATTTTTTCATAGTCTTTAATCAGATCAGAAACCATTTCTTCTGCAGAAAACGTATGATTCCCTTCTTTAATCGTAGCCGTTTCTAAGTATTCACGAAGTGTAGCAATTGGTTTTGCACCAATTGTTAAAATACGTTCTCCTAAATCGTCTACCATTGCTTTTGCATCGTCATAATATAATTCAAATTTTTCATGTAGAGTAAAGAAATTCGGTCCTTTTACATACCAATGATAGTTATGTAATTTTACATATAACACATTCCAATTCGCCAGTTGTTGATTTAATAGACTTTCTAAATTTGCCAACTTCATTCACACTCCAATTTCTTTGTTAACATACAAAGAAATTTTTCCCAAAAAGTGTGTAGTCTATTCTATTTTTCCCATGAATGTTCAATTGTAGTTCGAAAAATATCATTTAAGTTATCAATATTCACCTTGTTTGATTCAGAAATCCCCTTAACATACTCTTCAAAAAACTGAATTTTGCTTTCAATAAAATCATTTAATATTTTTTTTCTAGGCTCTAAATCTAATTCTTCACCTTGTTTTTTTCGGATTAATAATTTGTCTACTTCTTCTTTAAATTCCTGTTCTAACCATTTCATCTCTAAAAGTTCATCAAACAAAATTGGAGGAATTTCATTGTTTTTTTGGATCCATATACAAGCTAAAATAGGTCTTAATACATAAAAATACTTTTTAATCTTTACTACTTCCCCTTGTAGATAATCACGGTAATTCCCTTTAGCCATATGGAGATAATGGTAAATACACGCCTTTTTAGAAAGAATTTCATTACCAAGTTTTCTTAATTCTACTGAAATCGTTAAATCATCATGATAAACAATTGGAGATCTTAACCATTCTAATAAGGCCGGGTTTGATTTTGCGAAAAGATTAAGTGCCTTTTTTAAGTCCCACCCACTAAAGTCGAGTAAATCATTGATTGGGTATTCAATTACATCACGATTTTGGTCGATACTTAAATACCAATCTCTGCGATGAACATAAACAAAACGTACATCATAATCGCTGTCTTTAGATGGAAATCCCCATGCTCTACTACCGGACTCAACTGCAAATAGTATTTTCACGTCATGTTCGGCTTCTATTTGTTTTAGTTTTTTTGATATTATTTCCTTCATATGTATTCCCTTACCCCCCGTCATTTAAATGTCTTAGTATAAATAGAATTACAAATATTTTGGAATCTTGATTTCATCTTTTATTATAAAATAAAAAAAAAACCGTACACCTTATGCTATAGTCAATAAGCCTACACTATATTTTTAATTGGTGTTTATTCTCATAAATCTCGAAGTGTTTCGCAATTAATTTTAGTCAGATTTTATGATATGTTCCACATTAAATGTAATTCTTTTTTTTAAATTTCCAACTCCCTGATATTTGTTCCTCCTTCTATATATAAGAAGTTTTATTATAAGCGCTTATTTTATTTTTCATGTAAAAGTAGCGCCGAAGTTTATTTATTTTTTAACTTGCGATATCCATACTTCACATGAAAAAAAATGTAAATCGAGGATTGTAAAAAGAATAAAGACAGTCGTTTAATGACTGTCCTTTAAAAACTCTCTTAGTCTATCTGATACCTCATCCATATTTTGAATTCCTTCTTTAACTGTTTGAACGACCACATCGTAATTTGGGTCTTTCAAATGCAATTCTTCATATAACCAATCATATAGATTTCTAGCGTCGGAACATAATTGATTTAAGCATTCCTTTTTGTTGGAAGGAAAAACTAAATCTTCTAAAGTTAGTTCACTTTTTTCTTTAGCTATGTCACTTCCTAATATCTGTCTACTTTTCAAATTTTCTATTCCTAATTCTTCTACTTTATCCCAAAATTCTTCACTCATTCAATCACCTACAAATTCTTATCTGTAAAGAAGTTTCATTTCTTTCGCGATTATTTACTCCTAGATACTATCCTTTTTTCACCTCAAATATAGTATCTCCAAATACATTAAAAAATGACTGAGCTTTTTTTTAACTTCTTATAAATTACTAGTTCTAGGAATGTCACGATTTGAAAATAAATTATACCTCTGTCTTCAGCTAGTTTTCTGACGAGTTCGATGATTCTCCAAATGTTCATTAATGCCTAATCTTCTGCTCTTGATAGTCGAAGCTTAATTACTTCATATGGCATTTTCCTATTTAACTCCTTGCATATATTTATGAGAGAAAAATAGTAACCCTCAGCGCTATTATACATAACTAATTTATCGAATACTTTTCCAACAATTTAAGTTGTATGCGCTAACCCTATGCCCTTTTAATTAAAATAGAATTTTTCATTACTTTATGATTTAATCATCGTTTACCCTACTTCTAAAGAATGATTCTTTGTACTTTTGGAATAATACCTTTGTATTAAGGAGGGAACCAAATGGAAAATCAAAAATTAGCCGATCATGAATCATTGGATTTACATGAAGTTATTAATTTCAAAACCCTTTGCTTAGCGAAATCAAAACTAATGCAAGGATTGGTATTTGATGATGATTTGAGAGCATTAATGCAAAAAGATGTTGAACAATCCATACAAGCGTTAGGAGAATTACAGTCAATTTATCAACGAGCACCTTTTGAAGCTCCTGTTCCTCAAAACCGCCCAACACCAATAGTAAATTAAAAGGAGGCAAATTCATTGAATAATGACTATTTAGACCCAATAAACTCGCTACATGTACCTGAGCTAGCAGATACCACATTTGCGATGGATTTTCTTCTTCGTGCCAAAGAAGGTGTTCGCAATATTGCTGTCGCATTAACAGAGTCAGCATCACCTGATGTTAGAACGCTCTTACGAAACCAATTAATGCAAGGGATTGCTATGCACCAAGAAATTACAGAACTAATGATTAGTAAAAAATGGTTCCATCCATACGAACTAAGTGAACAATATCAATTAGACCAACTCTCTGCCAACAATACATTAATGATTGGCAAAATGAATCTATTTCCTGTTGAGAACAATAGAAAAGGCTTGTTTGACCGAACACCTGATGAACATTAACACTGGAGGCTTGTAACCAATGAAGGCAGTAACGTATCAAGGTATTAAAAATGTAGAAGTGAAAGAAGTTCCAGATCCAAAAATTGAAAAACCAGATGACATGATTATAAAAGTAACAAGTACAGCTATTTGCGGGTCTGATCTTCACCTAATTCATGGCATGATTCCTAACCTGCAGGATAACTATATTATTGGCCATGAACCAATGGGAATTGTAGAAGAAGTAGGTCCAGGTGTGACTAAGGTAAAAAAGGGAGATCGAGTCATTATCCCCTTTAACATAGCATGCGGTGAATGCCAATACTGTAACACAAATTTGGAAAGCCAATGTGATAATTCGAATGATAATGGTGATATGGGTGCCTATTTCGGCTATTCTGGTACGACGGGTGGTTATCCAGGTGGGCAAGCCGAATATTTAAGAGTTCCATTTGCCAACTTTACCCATTTCAAAATTCCAGAGACTTGTGAAGAACCAGATGAAAAGTTAGCAGTTATTGCCGATGCGATGACTACTGGTTTTTGGAGTGTTGACAATGCAGGAGTAAAGAGTGGAGATACAGTTATTGTCCTTGGCTGTGGTCCGGTTGGTCTTTTTGCTCAAAAATTTTGTTGGCTAAAAGGAGCAAAGCGTGTCATTGCCGTAGATTATATAGACTATCGTTTGCAACACGCAAAACGTACTAACAAAGTTGAAATTGTAAATTTCGAACACTTTGAAAATGTGGGAATGCATTTGAAAGAAATAACAAAGGGCGGCGCTGATGTTGTCATTGATGCAGTTGGAATGGACGGTAAAATGACTGATTTAGAATTCCTGGCAAGCGGATTGAAACTTCATGGTGGATCATTCGGTGCGTTTATCACGGCTACACAAGCAGTCCGTAAAGGCGGGACAATTCAAGTTACTGGTGTTTACGGTGGGAAATATAATGGATTCCCATTTGGAGATATTATCAACCGAAACGTCAATATTCGATCCGGACAAGCACCTGTAATTCATTATATGCCATATATGTTTGAATTAGTGTCGACCGGGAAAATTGATCCAGGTGATGTCGTAAGTCATGTACTGCCACTTAGTGAAGCAAAGCGTGGCTATGAGATTTTTGACACAAAAATGGATAATTGTATAAAAGTCCTGTTGAAACCTTGAAGAAGGAGGTATAAAAAATGAACTACGCCTTACATGAAGTTCTTGAGGTCCATGAGATGGCTGCATTTAAGACCACTTGTTTAACGAAATCGAAAACGATGAAAGCGTTAGTCACAGATCAGCTATTAAAAGATATTATGCAGCAAGACATTGATCTATCTACTAGACAATTACAAGAATATGCTTCAATCCTTTCCAACGCTAAGCAGTAAATTAGGAGATGAATAAACATGAATCCAATCATTGAAACTTTAACTGGCATGGACGCAATAACGGATCAAGTGGTTGCAATGGATCTACTCATTTCAGCTAAAAGTGGCGTTAGAAATTATGCCATGGCAGTTACGGAGGCAGGAACACCGGAAATTAAAGAAATGCTCATTCGCCATTTAGAAGAAGCGCTTAATATGCATGAACAACTATCCACATATATGGCAGAAAAAGGATGGTACCATGCATGGGATACAAACGAACAGATTAATTTGGATTTAAATAATATCGATATAGCATTGAACTTACCAACATTATAAAAAATTTCCAGGAACAGTTTAACACTCTAAATAAACACTGTTTCTATTTTTCATATTGTGTTTATTTGGCAGAAGTAAAGATAGTTAATAATTCTTGTTACTCGTGTTTGTTTTACACTATAAAATGAAAACAATTAATGACTATTTTTATTATGAAAATGTCGGAGCAGGGAATTCATCAATTTTCATACGAAGTAAACTATAAGGTTTCTGTCTTAAGTCTTCTCCATAATGAAATCTAGGCTGTCGATGTAACTGGTTCACAATGAAATACAAATATTGATCAGGACCAATTGTAAAAGTATCCGGCCACAAAATTCTCGGATCATGTGCGATAGTTTCCATAATACCATTTGGATATATCTTACGGATACAGTTGTTTTCATAATCTCCAGCATAAACAGTTCCTTTTGCATCGGTAATCATTCCATCAGACGCACCTTTTTCTCCCCAATACTTCACATGATAAGATACATCCGTGTCCGGTAACGTTCTGTTTCTCAGGGTTTCTGTTGAAATTGAGAACAAGTGACGACTGGTTAGTGGAGCAAAAAACAATATCTTTCCATCGTGAGAAATGGCAAGACTATCAGACGCCAATCTAAATGGAGAAGTTGAACCGTCTTTGTTTCGATTCATTAAAATTTGACCTTCTACTTTCGGTAAAAAATAAGGATCGGGCGAAGTTGAATTTGCCCCATTTAATCGTCTAAACGCTTCTCCATTGGATAAATCTACGACGATAATAGCTCCTGGTCCTCTTGAAGATGAATCCGTTATATAAGCATAACCTGCTTTTCCAATACGAAAATCAAAACGGACATCATTCAGATAAGTTGTAGGCAGGACAACCTCTTCTGTAAAGGTATATACTTTTCTAATTGTATTAGTTTCTAAATCTACAGCGACTAATTTTGCCCCTCCTCTAATTGGTTCAGAAAAATTGGGTGCCGCTGTATCTAATATCCAAAGTGTTCCTCTTCCATCAGCAACTACACTTTGGACACTGATGAAAGTCATTGTGATATTCTCGGGGTTAACCAAATTGGTTTGGAGATTAGGATAAGGCTGCAATTTATCCTCAACAATTTCTCCCACCGTAAATTTAACATCGTCTCCCCATTTCGGAAAGCAAATGAAAATACGACCGGTCTCTGAAACAGTAACACCTGTAGGCATAGCTCCATAAAATGCATAAACTAGTTCTAAATTACCGAAATATTTTTCACTGGGTAAGATAGGTTTCATAAAATATCCTCCTCAAGCATTCAAACGGGATATCTCCAATATATTATTTATATTTTTTCTAGTGCATGTTTCTTAATAAGCTTTTTTCTCTATTATCTCACCTATTTACCCAAGGATAAATTTTTTCTAGTAAAAAGAAAGAACGATAAGAAACCAATTGTAAAATGATTAATAAATGAAAACCGATTATAGCAATGAACTTATCTTCAAATTTCGTCGGGAGCATTAATATTTCAGATATAGACCAAATATTAGACCAGATATAAATCCTAAGAAGCTGTGATTCATTGGTAATAAATAGCCTTTCTCAACTAACACATCAATTGATATGATTCTTTTAAAAAAATTAAAAACTCTTGATTTAGCTCGTCTACATTATGGAATCTAAAATTATTGTGGAATCGGTTTTTGGAAACTTGTTCAATTTTAGTAATCTTTTCGTGTTCAATTTGATGGTTTGTTACTAAATTAAAATCTAACCATTTCTTTTTTGGATAAACTCCTCCAAAGGAAGATTTATTCAAAAGATGAATAGAAGTCTTTTTAACCTCAATTTCAAATGCACCTATTTCTTTCAATAAATCGAGGATCTTTAAATATATTTCATAAACATTGGATCCCTTATTTGAGAATAATTCATCTTCTTCTGACATATTGTCATCTCCTAATTTCTTCTTACCACAGAAGATTGTATTACCATTTATTTTGCCTTTTTTTACATAATTTTACAATTATCTTTTTTCAACTAAACTGCCATTTGAAAATCAACAATCTTTTTTAACAGAGTCTAAAATTAAAAAATATAGTTTCTAATTCTTTTAACGTAGTAGCTTTCTTAGCTACCTCAGACTTTTCTTGATAGAAACTAATATTACTAAAACGATGTAGTAATAAATACGTCATTAATTCTTTTTGTAAGCTCTCATTTAACTCATTGCTCGTATAACCATAGCTTTCTAGAAAAATTTTATTTAGTCCTTCAATAGGATAAAACATAAACGCTATCGGCCCTAGTAAATCATATTTTGAGTTGCCTTCAAAGCAATCAGCAAAATCAATTAAACCAGTAAATTTCCACATGCCCTCAACTTTATTCATGATTAAGTTAAATGGTGTGTATTCTCCGGTTAATAGCACGATTTTTTCATTTCCTTGCAATGTTTTATCTTCTACATAGCTTGTTAATTGTGTATATAATTCAAGATTCATTCCGTTGTTTTTATGATGATTCTCTACTTGCTCTAATTGATTCGTAATAAATTGCTTCCATTGACCATAATCATCTCGTTTTGTTGAGATTGTTGCATCATGGATTTCTCTTATTATTTTTCCTAAATCAAACGCAATTTGCTTTTTCTCATCAAGAGACAATTCATCAAAGATATCAATTAAAAGTGTCCCATTTAGTTCACTCATTACTAAATAACTCCAGCCTTCAAATTGACCAGTTGAAATTAATTTAGGAACATCTACCGACAGAGTTCTTCTGTTTAAAAACTCAAGAACCTGCTTCTCCTTTATGAACTCGTCATTTACATAAGAAGGATATAATTTAATGACAATTTCACCATCTATACTAAAAACAATATTTCCACCGTACGAAAATCGAGTAAGCTTCTCATAATCGATCTTTTCTAACTCACAAATTTTACGGATCTTACCTTCCCAAAAACAATTTTTCTCACGCATTATTTTATATTTTTCTTTTGTTATTTTATAAAGATAGGTCATTCATTCTACCTCATTAATAAATTTTTGTTTTATTATATTTCCATCTACGCAGAAAGATTTTGATTTAAAACCGCTCTTTTTTTTATATTAAGTACAAATAATGTTGCAACCAAACAAAAGATACCTGCTGCAATAAAGATTGATTGATAGGCATTTAACCAAGAATAAACTATACCTCCACCATATGCTGCAGCTCCAGCACCTAATTGATGAGCAGTATAAATCCAACCATAGATTACCCCTACCTTCTCTTTACCGAAATGATCCGTCGCTAGTTTAATAGTTGGAGGAACTGTCGCAATCCAATCCATTCCATAGAAAATGGCAAAAGCACTTAAATAAATGATTGAATTAGTAGATAAAGCAAAAGGTAGAATAAGTAGCGATAATCCTCTTAAACCATAATACCAAAATAACAACCAACGATTATCAAATCGATCGGAAATATATCCGGATAAAGTTGTTCCGATAATATTAAATATTCCCATGAACGCTAAAATACTAGCAGCCGTCACCTCTTTATATCCATAATCGATACAAAGTGAGATAAAATGAGTACCAATTAAACCACTAGTTGAAAAGCCACAAACGAAGAAACTTCCCGCTAATAACCAAAAAACTTTCGATTTTGCACCTAATTTTAACCCAGCAAAAGCTGCCTTCACTGGATTAATATTGTTCGCTTGCTTCTGATTACTTTTTTCAGCCCCTAAAGGTAAAGCCCCAACATCTGCCGGATCATTTTTCATAAAAACCCAAAGTAAGACATAAATCAAAACACCAAAAGAGAATATAGTTAAAACGGCATTTCGCCATGAATAATTTTCAACAATATATGCCATTAACGGTAAGAAAACAAGCTGACCGGCTGCTGAACTAGAGGTTAAAAGACCTAGCGCTAAACCGCGCTTTTTTTCAAACCATGTAGTTGCAACATACGCATTTAAAACCGTTAAAAATGCCCCCGCACTTAATCCAATAATAATTCCCCAAATGATAAATAAATGCCAAATTTGGGTCATAATGGTTGTTAATAAAATAGCAGCTAATAATGTTCCCATACCTACTAACAATACTTTCCTAACACTAAACTTTTGATATAGTCCAGCAATAAATGGACCAGAGAATCCAACAAGAGTTATACAAATCGCAAACGCACCGGAAATTGATGCTCTACTCCAACCAAATTCCTTTTCAAAAGGAATCATCATCACTCCAGACATCGTATTTGTTACTGCAGCGATAATGACGGATAAGAAAGTAACAATTAAAATAATCCAAGAATAATGTATTTTTCCACTCTTCAATCAAACTCCTCCTTCACTTTTAGACCATTATCTTACTCTCATTTAATAACAAGCTTTTTAGCTGATCTACACTATTAACAATTACATTCGCTCCTGCATCAGCTAATTCCAATTCACTCCCATAACCATAAGTTACTCCAATTCCATCTATATTAGCGATTTTGGCACCTTTTATATCGTGAAGTCGATCCCCAACCATTACCGAATCTTCCTTAGAAAGATCATTATTCATTTCAAAAATATACTCAATGATCTCGCCTTTATCGATTCTTGTGCCATCTAATTCACTTCCAACAATATCAACAAAGTATTCATCTAGTTGGAAATGGCACAATATTTTCTTTGCAAAAATAGTTGGTTTTGAAGTCGCTACATATAGCCTTTTTTTCTCCTTTTGTAGATTACTTAGAAGGTCACGTATCCCATCATATACATTATTTTCAATCATACCACTCTGCGAAAAGTATTCGCGATAAAAACGAACTGCATTTAATCTATCTTTTTCATTTAAATGAAAAATTTCAGAAAAAGATTGTTGAATCGGAGGTCCAATAAATTTTAAAAGCTCTGCTTCTAATGGAATAGCTATATTCATTTTCTGTAATGCATACTTTACCGAGTTCAAAATCCCTACCTTTGGATCCGTTAATGTACCATCTAAATCTAATAAGATTGTATTATAAGTCATTATTTTTTCCTCCATCATTATTACTCCACAAAAAAGCGTTAGCATTTTTAGCTAACGCAAATATATCAATTTACTTTTTCCATTCATTTTTTAACATACTATATACAGCAATATCATAAAACTTATCTCTAATTTGCTGTGCTTCTCTTTGGACACCTTCTTGTTTAAAGTTTAAGCGTTCAGGAATTGCCCTACTCTTCCCATTTTCAACAGCTGCTCTAATCACAACTCGATTAAGATTAAGCTCATCATAACAATATGAAACTAAACCTTCTACAGCACGAGTCATTATTCCTTTACCTTGTACATGTTCACTTAACCAATAGCCTATTTCAGTTGTTTGATTTGACCAGTCTATATAATGTAATCCTAACATACCTACTAGTTCATTTTTGTAAAAAACGCCCGCTTCAAAACCATTATTATCTGCAAATTTTTGTAGCCACATAGGTATAATCGATTTTTGATAATCCTCGATCAATGGAATATTTTCAGCCCAAATTAACCATTCTTTTAAGGAGTTTTGATTTTCCTTCAGTGCCTCTACTAATGTTGCTGCATATTTAGTTGTTAATAAATTGATTGATAAATCCTCACTTATTTGAACCTTAAACATGTCCATCCTCCTTTTTTTACTAAGTCATTATTCCTAATTAGCTAATTACATTGCTTTAGATTTAGGAGAAGTATTGTAACCAAATTTAATTTCTGCTTTTATATTAATCTACTTTAATTCTCTATATACGGATCGAAATCCTCTGACTTTCAAAAAAATATTTTTTTATCCATTGTTCACTAGACATAAAATCTACATTTATTAGTTGTTTATTTAATCTATTTTTGGAACAAGTAACACAATTACTTGCCTAGATCACTAGTTACATAGTATATTTTTTCAAAGGAATATTAAAAACTTCTAATTATTTCTTAAAATAAAATTAAACTTGAGGTAATTTCATGCAAAACTGGATTATTGAAACGATGGATACATTTGGCTATTTAGGTATCTTTTTATTAATTGCATTAGAAAACATATTTCCTCCAATTCCTTCTGAAGTAATTTTAACGTTTGGAGGGTTCATGACTACAGAATCTTCACTATCTAAAATAGGTGTTATTTTTTTTTCAACTTTAGGATCAGTAATTGGAGCAATCGTACTTTTTTGGATTGGTACTTTACTAGATATAAAAACGTTAGAAAAAATCGTCGATCGCTGGGGGCATTTTTTACGTTTAACTAAAAAGGATGTTCATAAAGCGGACGAATGGTTTTCAAAATACGGTGTTTGGACTGTCTTTTTCTGTAGACTAATTCCATTAATACGTAGCTTAATTTCTATACCAGCTGGAATGGCTAGAATGAATTTTTGGATCTTTTTGTTATTTACAACTTTAGGCTCATTAATATGGAATACAATATTAGTTTTAGTTGGTGCATCAGTCGGTGCATCCTGGGAAAAGATTGTTGAATATATGGATGTGTACTCAAGTATCATTTATGGAATAATAGCTACTGGATTGGTTGTTTTTATCTTCCTTTTTATCAAAAAAAGAAAACGCTCTGTTTAAATAAGAAAAAACTCAGACTAATTTCGTTTAGTCTGAGTTTTTTAGCTTTATTTATATCTAAGTACTCTCATCGAATTCAATACTGCCAAAACAGTAACTCCCACGTCTGAAATTACTGCTTCCCACATTGTAGCAATTCCGATTACACCTAGTAATAAGAAAAATCCTTTCACTGCTAAAGCAAAAATGATGTTTTGCCATACAATTTGTCTAGTACGTTTTGCGATTTTAATTGCATCTACAATTTTTGAAGGTTCATCCGACATTAATACAACATCAGCAGCTTCAATCGCTGCATCAGAACCAATACCACCCATTGCAATTCCTATATCTGCTTGTGCTAAAACTGGTGCATCATTAATCCCGTCCCCAACAAATGCAATTTTTTCTTTCGATGATTTCATTTTTTCAATCATTTCAAGCTTTTCTACTTTTTGATGAGGAAGAAGCTCTGCATAAATATCATCTATTGCTAACTCTTTACCTATACTTTGCGCAACTAAGTTAGAATCACCGGTTAACATGACAGTCTTTTTAATTCCTAATTTATTAAGCTCAAGTATCGCTTTTTTCGCATCAACTTTTAGTTGATCTGCAATAACAATTGATCCGATATAATGATTATTTTTTGCTAAATAAACTGTTGTGCCTACTTCTCTAGTTGGTTCATATAAAATAGATTGACTTTCCATTAGTCTTGAATTTCCTACTAACAGAGCATCTCCATTTATCGTAACGCTAATTCCATGTCCGGCAATTTCAGTATAGTTTGATAGCTTTGCTTCAACAATATCTTTACCATACTTTTGACGAATTGATAATGCGATTGGGTGAGTAGAATAAAACTCTCCATAAGCAGCTAATTCTAATAACTCCTCTTTCGAATGCCCACGAGTAGGTATAATCGAGCTAACTTGGAATTGCCCTTTCGTCAACGTTCCAGTTTTATCAAACACTATATATTTCAAATCATTTAATGCTTCTAAATAATTACTTCCCTTAACTAGTACTCCTGATTTTGAAGCTGCTCCGATTCCTCCAAAAAATCCTAAAGGAATTGATACAACCAGAGCACATGGACATGAAATAACTAGGAAAATTAATGCTCGATATACCCAATCATAAAGTGTTTCACCTGGAATAATAATTGGTGGAATAATTGCAACAATAGCTGCTGTAATCACAACTATAGGTGTATAAACCTTTGCAAATTTTGTAATAAAATTTTCAGTTGGAGCCTTTTTATTAGTCGCATTTTGTACAAGTTCTAATATTTTTGATACTGTTGACTCATTAAATTCCTTTGTGACTTCAATTTCGAGTACACCATGAACATTTATAAATCCGCTTAATACTTCATCCCCTTCACCAATTTCTCTTGGTAAAGACTCACCAGTTAAAGCAGAAGTATCAACACTTGAAAATCCACTTTTTACAATTCCGTCTAACGGAACCCTTTCCCCAGGTTTAACAATGATTGTATTACCAATTTGAATCTTTTCAGGTGAAACTTGTTCAGTTTTGTCACCATTTTTTAAATTAGCATAATCAGGACGTATATCCATTAATTTCGAAATCGAATTCCGTGAACGATTTACTGCAATACTTTGGAACAATTCACCTAGCTGATAAAATAGCATTACCGCAACAGCTTCAGGATATTCTCCAATAATAAATGCACCAATTGTAGCTACTGCCATTAAAAAATTCTCATCAAATACTTGACCTCTAAAAATATTACGAATAGCTTTTAAAACAACGTCAGCACCCGCTATTAAATAAGCAGCAATAAAAATTAGTAATTGATAGAGCATTGGTACATCAAGTAATTGAGCTAAAATTAATAAAGCAGTACCGCTCCCTAATTTAACAATCAGTTTTTTTGTTTCAGCATTCATTCCGTGTTGCTTCTCTTGCCCAAGTTTTGAATCCATTTTTGAAACAGGATTAATATGAGGTTCTAATACACGGATCTTATCTTTAGCGCTCTCGATAACTGTTTCTTTTTGTTCCTCACTCGTCGTAATTGTCATCGTTAATGTTGCAAAATTTACTGAACATGCATCAACGCCTTCAAGTGTGGAAACTCCTTTTTCAATCTTCATCGCACAATTTGCACAATCAAGACCTTCTAATTTTAATTCACTATTTACTTGCCTTTGCCCCCTACTCAATAAACTCAACTCCTCTCTCAAGAAACACCTATATTAATCCTCTAAAATATGTTCTAATGCTTGATTGAAAATTTGCGTAACATGGTCATCTGCTAACGAATAATAAACTACTTTACCTTCTTTACGATTTTTTACTAAATGCGCTTGTTTTAATACACGTAACTGATGTGATATAGATGATTGAGTCATTTCTAATAAATAAGCTAGGTCACATACACACATCTCAGATTGACTAAGTGCATGTAATATTCTTGTTCTCGTCTTATCTCCGAGAACTTTAAAAAGTTCTGCTACTCCTGTCAGTGTTTCTATATTTAACATGCTTTCTTTTACTGAAAGTATTATATCCTCATGCATAACCGTTTGTTGACAGTTTTCTTCACAAACTTCGTCAACTTTCTTCTTTTCTTCAATCATAAACTAGCCTCCTATGAATACATGAACAATCATTCATATGTTTTCTATCTGTATATTATTATATGAGTAATCGTTCATATGTGTCAAAATATTATTTGTAAAATTTAAAGGAATATTTCATATGATAAAGAAATGATTAGTAATGCATACAAAAGGAGAAAAATTAATGACTCTAATTGGATATCTTTTTTGGGGAATTTGCTTAGTAGCCGTATTATTTACCTTTTTTATCGAAAAAAAATTAGGAACAACTCCTCCTTATAAAACAGAGCATCAAGCATTATTTGAAGAAATTACGAAGATTGATCGAGCTTTAGTGCAGGAATAAAAATAAAAAAGTCAGACAGTAACTGGATTTTCTCAGTAACTGTCTGACTTTTAATTTGTCTTTATTCTTATCCTTGTTCTTTTGGCATAGGGGTATTTGTCGGCTTTGCATATCCATCTTTATATTTATTATCAATGATTTTTCGAATTTCAAACGGCTCTTTTCCTTCTTGCTGTAATTTCGCTGATTCAACGGCAATTTCCATACAGTTGACACATGAAGTTGCATGGCTATCCCACACAATTGAACCATCATCTTTTACTTCATGAATAAAGCAATCTAAATTACTTTTATGACCTACACTCTCACCACAACCACAATAACACGGAATATTTTTAAGTAAATCTGCATGCTGTGCTGCCACCAGATAAATTTGTTGAATCTGTTGTTCTTTATCACCTAAAAATTTCGGTAAAGTTTCTTTATTGATTGTTTGTTCTCTTAGATCACTTGTTTGAATATGCTCACCATGATTTTCGTGGTTCTTCGTATTATTCGTTTCAGCTTGTTGGTTACTGCATCCTGTAAATAAAATGGAAATCGTTAAAGCAGAAAGTACATTATGAATTGTTTTACGTTTCATCCATATCCTCCAATAAATACACGTTAATCTTATTTTAATAATTATTGGAGTGGAAAACAATTTCTTTTACCTATGAATAAATTACTGAATCGATCAATAGTTGCAATAAACTTGTTAATAAAAAGAAAAACCTAATCAAAAAACCCGCCCATGCAAAACGTCTATATTTCTCCCATCGTTCTTGATTATCTTTTCGTTTACAGATCCACATTAAAATCCAAAATCCAAGTGGTAAAATTGGTATTTCAATTCGGTATTGATTAAAATTCAAATTAATACTAAAGACAAATAAACCGATAAGTGTTGCAATAATAGCCTTCCATACTTCTGGTTTTAAATCATTTGTTCTATAAATCCAAAATAGTAAAATACCAAGAGTAATATAATTTACTAGCGTAATAATGATAGTAGAAACAAAATGATATTCATCAAAATGGATATTAACGTCCATTAGATTCTCCTTTTAGATAATTTGATGGTTTCTAATAATTATGACGGTCTTTACGATAATATTTAGTTAATTCACCATTTACATCATTAATTGATTCTAAAATTAAATTAACCCCCCTTTTCTCAAGGATCTTTACTGAATAGATGTTTTTTGCTTCAACGGTAGCTACTATAAAATTTAACTTTCTAATTGTAAAACAATAATCTTCTATTAAACTAGCAATCTCAGAGCCATAACCATTTCCCCATTCTTCTTCAGCTAATCGATAGCCTATTTCAAACTCATCTGCTTCATTTTTTATAACCGCACATGTTCCGATTAATTGATCAGTCTCTTTTTTACAAACAGCCATCACTTCATAATCAGCGTTTTTTTCCTTATACATTTGAAGAATCTTCATTAATTCTTTTTCAGTTTCTTCTAATATTTTGGGACGATTTGTAATATACCTCATTACATTCGCATTAGATTGAAGTCTGTGTAATGAACCTATGTCATCCTTTTTAAGCTCTCTTACAAATAGTCTAATTGATTTCATCATCATAGTTATCTGCCACTTCTTTCTAATAAAAAGTCACCTATTAAGATAGGTGACTTCAGACTGCGCCAAAGGCTCACTTTCTTCGTTACTTCGCCTGCCTGCGCGGTGCTCATTACCGTCTAGGGTAACTCCGCTCCTCACCAGGCTTCGCGCCTCGAAAGACAAGCGCTTGCAATCAGTCTGAAAATCAAGTTTTTAGTACTTTGTCTACACACTGAAGTCACCTATTAAGATAGGTGACTTTTCCAATTAACAAATACATGTTTTTTTCTTAACTCCAAGCTTTCCTTTCGCTTCGACCTTTTCAATATAGTCGCTTGCTAGAGGTACCTTACAAGCCGTATCTCCTACGTCTACATGGACTTTTCCAATCTTTTTACCAACCATCATTGCTTCAACTGTGAGACTTGGAACAAAACTACCTACTGAAATTACAAACCCATTCATTGTATAACGAACTCTATTTTTTGAAGTATGTATATTATTTTCAACATAATTAAGTAATTCACGAACTTCTTCCTTATCAATCTCTTCATCGGGTGCAATTGATAAATAATGACTGTACGTGCTCCATCCACAATCTTCAATTAACTCATAGTCTGACTTCAACCATTCTCTAGCTAATTCGATTGCATACTGACTTTCTGCTGCAACAGCACCTACAATACTTTCAGCAATCATATACCAGTGAGCTTCTTTCGCCCAATTTTGAAGCTGTTCTTTTGTCATTAATTTTGGATTAATTGATAAACCCGCTAAATACATTGCATCTGAATTTCCTGTATCAAAAAGTGATAATGCTAATTCCTGGTCCTTTTTGATATATTTAACAAGCTTTTTCATATCACCAATTTTAACCCCAAAGAATGGTTCCTTTGCACCATGACGCAAAAAAGTTTTTTTCGTTTGCTCAGTTCCCATTTCCTCTAATGATTTCATAACTTCTTCTAATGTCATCATCTTCTCCCCCTTAATAAAGGTTTGTTCCGTAACATCGTTGTCTAAAATGTATCCTATCATACATATCATGGAAGGGAAGTACATAATGAACTATATTTTTCTATTCATCATACTATTCAGTTTTACACTCTCATCCTATTCATATAATCAGATTGTACATGAGGTTCATCAAAATAGATCAGTAGTTGTTGCAACTGCAAGAAATGAAGACTGGTCTTACACAGGAAAAACAGGACCAAATTATTGGAGTGCAATTAATCAAAAATATGCACTTTGTTCAAATGGGAAACAGCAATCTCCAGTTAATATTGATCAAGCTATAAAAAAATCACTACCATTAGGTATAAACTACCATAATGATCTTTTTAAAATCGAAAGGTCGCAGTACACGGTAAAATTCATTCCGATTAATCACTCCAACTCAATAAATTTAAATGGAAAAAACTATCCATTAATACAGTTTCATTTCCATACCCCAAGTGAGCATACAATCAATGGGAAACAAAGTGATTTTGAAATACATTTTATAAATGAAAATAAAAAAAAATCTATTATTACTATTGGGGTACTTGTTGATAGTGGGAGATTGAATAAAGAATTCCAAAAAATTCTAAATGCAAATCCTATGGATGCAGATCTTGAGGGAAAGATTGTAAAAATTAATTTGCAATCTTTTATTCCGTATACTAGTAAAAAATTTTCGTACACTGGCTCTTTTACAACTCCTCCATGTACTGAAGGAATTAAATGGATCATCTTTAACAAACCAATACATTTTTCAGAAGAACAAATCAATTCTTATCAAAATTATTTCAAACCAAATAGCAGGCCCGTACAGCCTTTAAATGGTAGAGATTTATTTGAATTTTGGTAAATTTAGCGGCTTTATGAGGTACTATTTTTTCTGGATTCCCATAATTACTTACTCATAACCTCCTCATGAGTCACTATACATGTCCATAAAAAGTTCATAAGGTTCAATAATTGCTCAATCGAAATCGATCATTACACATCCCTAGTAGAAATAAACATAATAATTCGCTTGCTACCATTCTTTTTCAACAACATAAAAAAAGTTATCCTACTTATAAAATGTACCCTATAGAGGTCACTTTTTTTAAGTGTCTACTCTATAGGGTACATTTTACTTAAAGGATAACTTTTTTGTTTAAACCATTATTCAGCAGTATTTTCATCTCGATGCACTACTTCTAATTTTCCTGTATGTGGGTCAATTACTAAACCATGAACTTCAACCTCTTTTGGAACAAGTGGGTGGTTTTTAATAATTGAAACACTGTGGTTAACACTGTCATATACATTCGTAAAACCAGTTAACCATTTATCTAAATCTAGACCTGAAAAACCTAAAATTTCTAGGTTTTCTTTATTAATTCCTCGTTCAACCATTTTTTCTTTCATTCGTGTAGGATTTGTATTACCCATTCCACACTCATGGTGACCGATTACTAATACTTCTTTAGCTCCAAGTTCATAGATTGAAACTAGAATACTTCGCATAACTGAACCAAACGGATGCGCAATAACTGCACCAGCCGTTTTAATCATTTTCACGTCACCGTTTCTAATATCAAGAGCCTTTGGTAAAAGCTCAACAAGACGTGTATCCATACAGGTAACAACTACTACCTCTTTATTCGGAAACTTTGAAGCTATATATTGCTCATATTCCTTATTCTCAACAAACTTCTTATTAAAATCTAAAATTTGATCTAACATAAAATTTCCCTCCAAACAAAAATAAAGAGCATTTTTCCTATACCTATATTGAAGGAAAAGCTCAAAATATACAACCATTTTGCACTCATTTATAGTATTATTCTAAAATTATTTTTTCATTTATACCGTTTTATTTTTAAGTATGGAAAATACACAACCAATCGAAATGCTTAATTTTTAAATTCCTATTTATTTATATCAAATTTTTTTATTTTTAAAGTTTATATTGTACACTAGATTTAGTCTTTAATAAGGAGGGTTTTTAAATGAAGTTTGAACATTCTATTGCATTACATAATGGAGTTAAAATGCCTCAATTAGGTTTGGGCGTGTGGCGTGTGTCACCTGAAGATGGTGTAGATGCAGTTAGAACAGCAATTGAAGTAGGTTACCGTCATATTGATACTGCAGCTGTCTATCAAAACGAAGAGCAAGTAGGTGAAGCAATTCGCCAATCTGGTGTTTCCCGTGATGAACTGTTTATTACAACAAAGGTTTGGAATGCTGATCAAGGGTATGATTCAACTTTAAAAGCTCATGAAGAAAGTCTTAAAAAATTAGGCTTGGACTATGTTGATCTTTATTTAATTCACTGGCCAGTAAAAGAAAAATATTTAGATACATATAAAGCAATGGAAAGACTTTATGATGAAAAGCTAGTGCCAGCAATTGGTGTTTCCAATTTTCATGTCCATCACTTAGAAGATATTGCAGCTCATCGTAATATTAAACCAATGGTCGATCAAGTCGAATTACACCCAATGTTTCAACAAAACGAATTACATCAATATTGTCATAAAAACGGCATTGCATTAGAAGCATGGAGCCCATTAATGCAAGGTGGCGAAGCTTTAACAAATCCTGTTATAAAAGAGATTGCGGATCAATATGGTAAAACAACTGCCCAAGTCATCATCCGTTGGCACTTGCAACGCAATGTAATCGTAATTCCTAAATCAATAACACCTTCACGAATTCAAGAAAACTTTGAAGTATTCAACTTCGAGCTTTCATCAAATGATATGCAACAAATTGCTACACTAGATGCAAATAAACGTGTAGGTCCAGACCCTGATAATTTTGATTTCTAAGAGCTGTATATCTGTAATTCATATAATTGAAAGAAATTAAAAATAAAAATGGCTACCTTATTGAAAGGTAGCTATTTTTTTTGAATTTAAATTCATCTATTTAGGTACTCATATTAAATAAATTTCTATCCGTTCTTTCCCTCCCCCTATATTGTTTCGTTTTAACTTTATTCCTTTAATTTCTCCTGTTCGCTTAATATGTGTCCCACCGCACGAAACTTTACCAAAGCCTTTGATTTCCCAATATCTTCTTTGTTTATCCACATCATCAAACTCACTAATTATTTCCAAATTTGCATCAATTAACTCTTTTGCTTTTGTCTCTATAAGTGGGAATGTTTCCGAAATTTTCCCATCCCAATAGAAATCAATTCTTGCTTTATCACTAGTAATATTTGCTCCAATTTTTTCAGGATTATTATAATTTTGATACATTAGCTCCAAGATGATTTCAGCAGCAAAATGTAGCTTCATAATTCGATATCGTTTCTCCCAATCGATTTCAATCACTACTTCTTGTCCTTTTAGAAGGTCATGATTTTCTGTTAATGTGTAAATAATCTCTAACCCTACCTTCTTAGCTTCAATCACCTCATAATTACTAATTCGCCCTGAGTCTGATTGTTGCCCGCCAGAAAAAGCATAAATAATGGTTTCGTTTAAAGTAACATTCACGCCATCTACTCCCGTAACAATTGCAGACGCCCTTGTAAGATAAGGATCTTCCCAAAAAAGTTTTTTTACTCCCATTGCTTTACTCCTTTTCCCTTTTATAGTTAATAAAAAAGGAACAATTACTATCAATTGTCCCTCTCAAATTCATCCATATAATTTACTTTGTTACAGCTTCACTACCTTTTACTAATTCAATACGTACCTTTTTCATCCCATCTTTATCATCAACATATGTACTTAATTTCCAATTTGCAGAAAGAGTATGTTTAATTAGATTAATTGCTTCTTGAGATAAATAAATTCCTTGAATTGCAGTTCCCGCGTCTTCATAGTCTTTTTCAACTTCAATGCCAAATTTATATCTTAATAAAGTCATTAATGATCCTTTTGTTAGAAATTTGATTTGATAGCCATCATTAACAATTTTACTAAAATTCTCTTCATTGTTTTTGTACAGTTTAATTAATGTTTCCCAATCAGGAAAACCATTACCATATTGATTTAAAAACTCGAAATTCTCTTCTTTCACAGCGTTTATTAACTGAGTGTTTTCTACACCAGCACTACGTAGACTTTCAATCATAATTGCATTATTTATCGCGATACTAACAAAGCTCATCTCTGTTCTCCTTCCGAATTACAAGAATTTTCTTTTTATTCAACTTTATCATAAAATACATTTCTAAACGATTAATTTGATGATGAAATAGTTTGGAATATGTTACTAAAATACGCAAAAAACCAATAATGCTTGTACTATAGGAGAAGCAGGAAGGCTTAAGACCCCGCATGTCCGAGAATGCTTTAGCTCATGCCCTATGGAAAGCGAACATCCTGTAGTGGAAAATTAACGAGACACTTCTTATTAAATTGACCACTTCTTTTTAACGACAAAAAACCACAAGATACCAATAAATATCTTGTGGTTAACTTCTTTTTGAGACGTTTAAATTGTGTTTAATGTGATGAAAGCAGTTGTACCTTCTCCATATTTACTTGTAATTTGTAGATTTCCACCATAGTTCTCAATTAGGTCTTTTGCTATTGATAAGCCTAAACCATTACCACCGTTAGCTCGACTTCTCGCTTTATCAGCTCGATAAAATCGGTCAAATATATGATTAATATCTTCTTCTTGAATACCGATTCCATTGTCTTTCACTTTGATTTCGATCTTGTTTGCAACTGTTGCTGTAGTTATGTCGATAATGGTATGTTCTTTACTGTATTTCACTGCATTATCAAACAATATTATTAATATTTGCATTAAATGTTCTCTTGCAATATTTGCTTTATCAACAATTTGATTAGGAGTATCGAAGTGAATTTCCAAATCTTCATGTAACAGTTGATAATTATTTATGATCTCATTTAATACTTCATTAATATTTGTTGGAGCATACTGTTCAATCTTTTCGCTATTTTTTTCTAGCTTTGTTAATTGTAAAAGCTCATTCGTTAAAATAATCATTCTGTTTGTTTCATTAATACATGTATTTAATGAGTTTTCTAAAACAGTTTCGTCGTTTTTCCCCCAGCGATTAACTAGTGATAAATGACCATGAATAATTGCTAAAGGTGTTCTTAGCTCATGAGAAGCATCTTCAACAAATCGCTTTTGTCTTGTAATTGAAGCCTCTAACTCATCCATCATTTTGTTAAAGAGTAAACCGAGTTCAGATAGCTCATCTTTTGTTTCTCCTACAAAAACTCGCTCTTTTAATTGATTATTTTTTATTTTAATCATAGTTTGATTTAAATTTTTAATAGGATTTAATATTTTTTTAGATAAGAAATAACCGCTTAAAATACTTAAAATTAACGAAATGATTGTTCCGAGAATGAAAATCATAAAAGATTCTTTAATTAATTTCGAAAAGATTTCTACATTCATTGCAACTTCTAATACACCGTCAAAATTCTTATAATGTAACAACTTACTATTAATTAAAATTTCTTGATTGTGTAGTCTATATTTTTGGATTTTACCGAAGCCGTTTTTATTAATATGAATTTTAGGCATTGTTCTTGAAACTGTAAATATTTCTTTTCCATCTTTATCGATTAATCGAATCATCTCATTATTTTGTATAATTTTTTCAAAATATGATTTATTTTCTGCAAAAGATGCTGCATTAGGTCGTTTCGTTTTATATTCTTCATCTAAATAAGCTGACGTATCATATAATCTCTTTTCAATACGATGTTGCTGCTGATTCATGACTGACATTTGTATCAAAGCACTTTGAATAAGATTACATAATGTAAATATGACAAACATAAGCACAGCGATTGTAATTGTTATTTTCCATCTAATCGAAAGCTTATTTAACAAGGTAAGATCCACCTCTACATCCTCATTACATACCCAGTACCCCTTACAGTGTGAATATAGGTATTATTTTTATCATCTAGTTTTGTTCTTAAGTAGCTAATATAAACATCCACTACGTTTGTTTCAATTGTAGAGCCATAGCCCCATACTGTTTCTAATAAAATTTCTCTAGTTAATACACGATTTACATTGCTCATTAATAAATACAATAAATCGAATTCTTTTTTAGTTAAATCAATGATCGCTTCATCTTTCTTCACAACTCGAGCTGCAGAATCTAATGACAAATCTTTAAACTTTAAGCAGTGTAAATTTGTAGAACGATCAATTCGTCTAAAGATTGCACGCATATGAGCTAAAAGTTCTTCAATAACAAATGGTTTTGAAATATAATCATCTGCACCACTATCCAATCCAGAGATTCGATCAAATACACTATCTCTTGCTGTAATCATAATAATTGGTGTGTCTTTATGGGCTCTGATTCGTCTACAAACTTCAATTCCACTTAAATTAGGAAGCATTAAATCAAGCAAGATTAAGTCAAATTCC
Organism: Gottfriedia acidiceleris; assembly: GCF_036421055.1. Taxonomy (GTDB): domain Bacteria; phylum Bacillota; class Bacilli; order Bacillales; family Bacillaceae_G; genus Gottfriedia; species Gottfriedia acidiceleris_C. The sequence continues at coordinate 110,034 of NZ_JAZGQS010000003.1, forward strand.
TGGTCAATTGCTTGGTTTAAACCGTCTCTACCATCATTTGAAATATGAACTTCATTTCCTTCATACTCTAATTCTAATCGTATAAAATTTGCTAATTCTTTCTCATCTTCTATAATTAATATTTTTTTCATATATTTTATCCCTCATTTTTTTTATAATAACATCTATAAAATTATTATTTGTATTGTATAAGGATATCTGTTTAAGATGAAAATGGCTTTATGGATATTTTAAAATTTAATTAGATTTTTATTAGAAATTTTTAATATTTTAACTTAATAACCTTGATATTACTACCTATTGTGTACATTTTCTAATAATTTCACTTAAAAACGATTAAAATTTATTTAAGAAAAGTTCAAAAGCTTTCCAAAAGATAAAGAATAAGCTTTTTTATTTTAGGCTATTTTATGTAATTTTTAAAGTTAATTTCTCAATTAAAAAAATGACTTTAGCATTTACTAAAGTCATTTCCATGCTGTTGAAAAACTATCTTGTCAATTAATTATCAAATTTTCGTAAAAGGAGTAAGTGTTGTTGATTTCCATTACAGGATGTTCGCTTTCCATGGGGTGAGATTCTTTCGCCTCCTCTGCCAAAGCCTGGAGTTTCAGCCTTCCAGCTTATCTCATAGAAGTCAAGCACCCCTTTCGTTCCAATTAACTTATTTATAATTTGGAAACTGAATCGGTATATTTAGTACATTTTCTGGTTGGCCGTCTTTTGCACTTGCTACATATAGTGTAAGTACTCCATTTGGACTAGTTGGTTGATTATAATTAATTACTAGTTTAAAGTTCCCCCATTCTGGGGCTCCCATATCAGCCATTGTGTGACCTTCCGCTAATACATTATGGCCATCTTCTATTCGATAAAGAAATGTTGCTTCAAAAACACTAGCTTTCCCTTCAACAATTAACACATTTTTACCTGTTGAGTCATTTACGACTGAAGTAACTTTAAATGCATCGTTTTCAACTGGAGTAAATACTTTAACTGGTGGCTTAGTTTCATCTTTTTTGGGTGGATTATTAGTTCCCTTATCTTGTGTATTCCCCTTATCAGTATTTTTGTCTGTATTGCCTTTATCAGTTGTTTTTCCCTTATCAACTTGTGATGACTGATCATCTTTTTTGCCATTACCGTAGTCACTTGACTGACAGCTGGTTAAACAGAATACGCTTAAAATGATAAGTCCAATAAATAAAAGTCTTTTCATTCTACTAATCACCCCTAAATTAATTTATTTCTGTAGATTAATAAATCCAACAATTTATTTTTAGCAAAAAGAAGAAATGCATTTTATCGAGGTGGACTTCTAAGAATAGGAATGAATTTTTAAACACATTAAAAGAACGTACTGGCAAGTTGTATTACGATTGGTAATGTTAGACTGCTTAATATAGTTGAGGTAATTACAGTTTGTGCTGCAAAACTTGCGTGCTTACCTTTGAATGATAGTAATGCACTATTTCTTGAACTTGGAAATGCACTACCAATAAAAAGAGCTTTTGCAACCACACCTTCAAAACCGAAAATTTTTATAAGGGCAAATGCAATAATCGGACCACCAATTAATCTTAAGAAGTTACTAATCGCTAAATTGTTCCAACTAATTTCTTTCCCCGATTCAGCTAATTGAGCTCCAAGTGTAATTAATGCAAATGGGGCAAATGATTCAGTAATAGGATTTAAAATGGTAACCAATTCGTGATTTAATTTTACATGAGATAGTTGAAGGATAAAGCCAAGGGCAACACTATATATAATTGGTAGCTTAAGCATTTTCAAAATGGCTTCTTTCATTTGGACTGAAGCCTCTGCATTATATACCCCAACAGTAAATGTCATTATATTTTGGAACAAAACGATTAAAACTCCAATACTCAATGCAAAAGGATCATTTTTAAAAACTAACGCATTTACTGGCAATCCAAGATTTCCTGAATTATTTAATGCGATGCTATTAGCAAATGTACCTTGCATAGATTTTTCAATTCCTCTCCATCGACAGATTAAGGTTGAAATTAGAGACATGGAGACAAATTGAATAACCAAGTAAAATAAAACACCACCTGCAACTTTACCAGATAACGGACTATCATATATTTTCATAAATACTGCTACTGGAAGAAATAAATAAACTAAGAGGGTTGTTAACGTACGTAAGTGAAGTTTAAAAAGATGATTAAACAAAAAGCCTAATATAACATAGAAAAATAGAGGTAGCATAACTTCTAGTAATAATTTTATGACCATTTCTTTTCCTTCTTTCAGATGATCAATTACTGTTTATTTTATCTACATATCTTGGTTAAAAAATTTTTCTTTTTGTTTCTGAAATTCACTGTCTGTAATCACCCCGTCATTTTTTAATTTATTTAATATATGAAGTTTCACTTCAAAATCTTCTTTCTCCCTTGTTCTATACTTTCCAACATTAACTTCATAACTGGATATACCACGATCACTAAAAAAGTTGTATCCATTGATTATCGTAATCATTAGCGCAATTCCGGTCCATAACAATCCGAACAAGCCAGCTTTTGGTATTACAATTGTAAAACCAAGGACAATAAAAATAATGCCAATCAGTAACCCTAAAAATGACTGCCCTTTACTTGGTTTAACTCGAATCTTTCTCAAATTTCCACCTCTTTTCATTTTAAAATTAATTTTTGAATGAAATAGAAGCTTTGACGGTTAAGTTTGATAAAATATTATTTTGCTTTCGAAATACTATATTCGACAAATTATGTTTAAATACCTATTGCAAAAATAAAAAACCACCAAATTATGTGATTTTTTATTAACTTATTTACACTATTTTAAATTCAATCTGATAGGTTGGTATAAATAGAATCCAAATCATTTATTAAACAAATTTTCAAAAGGGCTATTTTGAATATTTTTCTTTCCATTCACTTAAATAGAGAACTTCATTTGTTTTTATAGATTCACCATCAAGTAGCGCTATAAATTCTAAACTATTTCCATCAGGATCTCCGAAATAAACACTTGCTGCTGGCATCCAAGTATGTACTACAGGTTCAATTGGATTTAATCCAAAAAAGTTTTCAGATGGGGTTATCCCTCTCACTTTTAGCCAATCAATACTATTCTCTAGTTCATGTAGACTGACTCCAAAAGCGAAGTGACCCTTGTGAAATTCCATTCCTTTCTCTACTTCCCATAGTCCGAGCATTTGTTTGTCCTCACCAATAAAAAAGAAAGCTACTCTTCTTTTTTCAATTTTATGAGCAAGCTTAATACCTAGTTTTTCGTAAAACGTGATGGATTCTTCTAAATTTCTCACTTCTAAATGAGTTTCATATATACTTTTAATCATGGCTTTTTCCCCTCTCATCAGATTAAAGTAAATTCGTAAGTATTTATATTTTAGCATTAAGCGATTTATTATAATAAAATTCTGAATTTACAACTCCTCGAGAAATCTCTCAGATGATATGATTTTATTAACTTTATTCCAAATGTAAGGAGGTATTACGTGATCTTCCAATCAAATAAGCTTACTATTCGTCAATTAAAAGAAAGTGATGTTTCTCTTCTAGCAAAATGGCTTTCGAATCCTAAAGTTCTTCAATATTATGAAGGTCGTGATAACCCGTTCAACGCTGAAAAAGTAAAAAGTATATTTTTTACGAAAGATCCCTCTATTCAAATGTGTATTGTCGTTTATGAAAATATTGAGATAGGCTATATACAATTTTATAAATTAGACAATGATTCAAAAATTGAATATGGATATGAAAATACAAGTGAAATTATTTACGGAATGGATCAATTTATTGGTGAAACTGATTTTTGGAATCGTGGGATTGGCAGTTTACTTGTCTCATCGATGGTTAATTTCTTAGTTAATCATCAAAACGTAAAAAAAGTAGTAGTAGATCCCCAAACATGGAATGTACGCGCGATTAAATGCTATGAAAAATGTGGATTTAAAAAAATTCGATTACTTCCCAAACATGAGTTACATGAAGGAGAATATAAAGATTGTTATATAATGGAGTACAATTAAATAGAAGGCTGCCTAATTATGATTAGACAGCCTCAGACTACCCGCCAAACGCTCGTTTTCTTCGTTGCTTCGCCTGCCTGCGCGGTGCTCATTACCGTCTAAGAACTCCGCTTCTCACTAGACTGCGCGCCTCGAAAGACAAGCGCTTGCAATCAGTCTGAAAATCAAGCTTTTAGTATTTTGTCTACAACTTTAAAAGATGCATACCCTTCATCCGCTAAAAAGGTTAAAACAGGTTGAGCTATGAGTTTTAAATTAGTCATATTAAAGGGATTTCTCACTTTTTTGAGAAATCCCTCATAATCTTACAAAATTTAAGTTATTGAACAAAAACTTGTTTTAAAGGTTGTTCTGCTGGTCCTTCTAATACGTCACCATAAATTGAAAATCTTGAGCCATGGCAAGGGCAATCCCATGATTTTTCACCATTATTCCACTCGACCTCACAACCTAAATGAGTACAAGTTGTGTCTACACAATGAACTTTACCATTTACATCTTTATATGCTCCAACTCTTTTCCCATCTAATGTTACTACTGAGCCTTCATCATTGTATAATTCTTCTATTTTTCTAGAAACAGGTTCTAATTTCCCTTCAATTAAATGTTTAGCGACATCTAGGTTTTGCATTAAGAAATGCTTGATGCTAGGGTCTGCTTGAAATCTCGAAGGAGTGAACACATCAGCATCAACTGCTTCTTTATCTAAAATTAAATTACTTATTAACTGGGCAGCGACTGTTCCATTTGTCATACCCCATTTACGGAAACCTGTGGCAACATAAATGTTTTGATGTTTTGATGATAGTCTACCAATATAAGGCATTTTATCTATCGTGATTAAATCTTGGGTAGACCATCTGAATAATACATCTTCAATACCAAAAGTTTCTTCACCAAAAAGTTTTAAATTTTCATAAAAACTCATAGTACGAGTTTCTACACCTGTTTTATGACTTTCTCCACCTATTAGTACTAGTTCTTGATTATTATATTTAAATGATCTTAGAGATCTTTTCGGATTTTCCGCACTTAAATACATGCCTCCTGGATATGCTGTTTTTAATTTTGCAGCTAAGGCATATGAACGATCTGCATGTAGTTTCGTAAAGAAAAATTGATTTCCATCATAAAAAGGAAAATGGGAAGCACTAACTACATGCTTACATTTAATTTTTCTTCCACTTTGAGTAACTACAACCGGAAAGTTACCTGTTTCAACATCAACGACGACAGTTTCTTCATAAACTTTTAATCCGTTTTCAATTGATGCTTTTAATAAATGAATCAAGTATTTTAGTGGGTGAAACTGAGCTTGATCCCTCATTGTTATCGAATATTTTGTATCAAAAGGTAGTAATGTTTTTACTGCTCCAAATGAGTCGATTCCTAACTTCTCATAAGCTTTCAATTCATTTTCTAAATTTCTTACATAATCATCTGAAGTTGTATAAATGGTTGCATCTTGAGTCTCATAATTGCATTCTATTTGGTTATCACTCGTATATTTTTTAATAAAATCCATGGCATTTTTAGTAGAATGATAAAAGATTTTTGTCTTTTCTAATCCAAAATGTTGAATTAACTCATCGTAAATTAAATCGTGCTGTGCAGTTACTTTGGCAGTCGTGTGGCCTGTTGTGCCATTAATTATTTTATTCGCTTCAATTAATGCCACCTTCATACCAGCTTGCGTTAAGAAGTATGCGGTTGAAATTCCCGTAATTCCGGCACCAACGATTACAGCATCAAATTCTTCATCATCATTAAACGGTTCAAAAGTAGGTATATTTAGTCCACTTCTCCAAATTGGCTTTGATTCCTTCGGCAAGCCATTATAATCAATCTTTTCATTCATCTTTAAATACCTCCATTTAGGTTATGTGGTTATTATTACCAAATTGTTGGATGTTCATTAAACTAACTTTTCAATACTACTAATTAGTAAATATTGTTAAAATGGAGATAATGATGAATGCTCAGTTAAGAAAATAAAAAATAGTTAATAATTAGTAAAGAGGGTAATTTACATGGCATATAGAATTAAAGACACGTTAATTTCTGAAACGGATTTAAAAAATAGAGTAAAAGCACTTGCCAAGCAAATAGAACATGACTTTAATAACGAACCACTAATCCTTGTAGTTGTTTTAAAAGGATCATTTGTATTTGCAGCTGATCTAGTTCGTGAAATGAAAGGTAATATTAATGTAGACTTTATTTCTGTTTCCAGCTATAGTAATCAAACTGAATCAACTGGAAAAGTAAGACTATTAAAAGATTTAGATGAGAATATCACAGATAAAAACGTGGTGGTAATTGAAGATATCATTGATAGTGGTCTAACATTGCATTTTTTACGTGACCATCTTCAAATGCATAAGCCAAAATCGATTAAGATTTGTACTTTATTAGATAAACCTGAAAGAAGAAAAATCGATCTACCAGTTGATTATGTAGGTTTTGTCATTCCAGATGAGTTTATCGTTGGCTATGGAATTGATTATGCACAGCAATATCGAAATCTACCGTATATTGCAACTGTAGAAGAATACTAATTTAATAAAAAACATGCCGTTTGATTTTTTATCAAACGGCTTTTTTTTATTTCTTGTTAACTTTTTTATTAATTAAGTCGTTTTTTTTCTCCATGAAAAGCCACCTCTTTTAGTTACTTATCTAATCTAGCTATTCAATCATTTAATCATTATCCTGTTAAAAATGTTCTCTTTGATATTTATATAATTTCTTGGGAAAAATAACTCCAAATTAGTAAACGGGGTGAATTTATGAAACGCAAATTACTACTCATTTTCATGATTGTTGTTTGTTTAATTTTTCCGAACTTTAGTTACGTCGAAGCTACTGCTAACCCACTAAAAATTGCGTTTATTCGCGATGGATTCGTTTGGATAAAAATAAATAATAAAGAGGAAAAAATCACAAAAGCTAAAGGGGTTTATACGAATCAACCCGAGTGGTCCTTTGATGGAAATTATTTAATGTACCAAAAAGAAATACCTACTGGTCCTACACCATCTTATCCTACTCGCTCAGAAATATGGATTTATAATATGAAAACCAAAAAAGAACAACGAATCATTTCTGATGGTGAAAATCCAAAATGGTCCCCTACTAAAAATATTTTTTCTTTTCTAGATAGTGGTGTGTTGAACGTTTCTGATTTTAAAAATTTTTACAATATTGCACTAGGTGTGGATGATTATAATTGGATTCCAAACGGAAAAGGTTTTATAGCCTCATCAGCCGCAACACTAAATCCAGACGGTTGGACAAATCCAGTTTTATATAAAATCACCTTACCAAATGATTTAAAAAATATTACTAGCACAACAAACACAGTAAAACAATTTTTTGTTGTTCCTAAAACCTTAACAAAAGGCAATACGTCCATTCCGTCCATAAATGCTTCAACATTTCAATTTTCGCCTGATCAAAAATGGATTTCATTTATTGTTAACCCAACAGCTTCTTGGTCTATGGATAGCGACATGCTTTGTATCATTTCTTCAGATGGAAAGGTTTTTGAAGTTCAAGATGAAATTATTTTACATTTAGATAATCCAAAATGGGCCCAATCTAAAAATATATTAGGATACATCGCAGGTGGGGGCAGATTAGTTTTCGGATACAAAAATAAGAAGATGAATATTACTGAAATGCCAGCATTTACATCTACAAATTTAACACCACCACATTATGCTGAATTAGGATTTACATGGTGTGATGATACATCGATTGTAGTTTCAAGAGTAAAAGAAAGCGAGTGGTCAAATGATGAGAAAAAAAGACCAAAACCATCATTAAATGTGATTAATCTTTCTACTCATAAACAATTAAAAATAACAAATCCACCATCTGGAAAAGGAGATTATAATCCAATCTACTCTAAGACTACCAATAAAATAACGTGGACCAGAAAAGGCGAATTAGATGTTGCCGGTAATGTTTGGATCGCCAATTTGGATGGTAGTAAACCTAAAATTTTATTAAAAAATGTTAGTTCATACGCTATTTTTGAGCGTTAATAAGGATGAGGATGAAATTTTTCATCCTTTTTCTATTTCAAGACCATTAACGAAGCAATTATTTTGTAAAATTGGTACTACTTTAAAATGGTTTAATTGACTACAATGTCTAACATCATCTTCAAAGCCCTTCATTCTCAGCTCTCTTCCACTTCCACATTCCCAAATCAATTCTTTCAATTTATGTTTCGATTGAAGAAACGCGCCAATACAAACTTCCGCTTCAGGTGATTTTGTTCCTTCTAACTCTGATAAAATTGCTCCTGCTCCTAAATAATCTTCAATAGAAGGCCTGAGTGAATCCTCATTTTCATATAAATCATTCCAAACCTCACCGCACGGAATGACTGTTATATTCATATTTTTTTCGTTTTTTAGGTGATTAGCAAAACTTGCAACCGAAGATGCATTTAGTAAAGAACCAATCAATAACACGGGCACCTTTGAAGCAATCCATCAACAAAATGCCCCATTTAGAGAACATAAAACAAATTTTTGATTGGCATGACGTTCATTAAATGAGACAGGCGAAAGTGTTGCCTTCCCTAAAACTGCCGCTTCATTTCTTCCTAAAATATACTCCGCTCCAATCTTATTAGCATATGCTTTTCCATCTAAATTTGGTGGATATGGATAGACGATTGAATTTTGAAATACTGCCGAAACAACAGTCGATGAAAAACTAAGAACATCAACAATAATCGTAATATCTCCGCGTTCCGCTGCTTCCCTAGCTCCCCTTTTTCCCCACTCTACTCGGCATTCATAATTAGATTGATCGAACATGTTCTCACCCCTTTATTAGTCTTTTAAAAACGTCATACATAGAAAAAGCAATACTCTTTAAAAGTATTGCACTAGTGAGTAGACAAAGTATAAAAAAATAGATTTTCAGACTAATTGCAAGCGCTTGTCTTTCGAGGCACGAAGCCTGGTGAGGAGCGGAGTTTTGGCGGTTATGAGCACCGCGCAGGCAAGCGAAGTAACGAAAAAGCCAGCGTTTGGCGGGCAGACTAAAACTGTTATCGATATGTAACTTCTGTATACCCTAAACTATTTTTAGTTGTCTTCATCGGCTGATTAGGATAATAGAACACTAAATCTTTATAATTCATTTTATATTTACTTGTTTTAAAGTACTTATTCAGAGACATCGTCCTCATTTTTTCACCGTCTACATAGATTGCCTTTCCTTTAGGTCGATCCTTATCAAATCCATAAATAAGTTGATCATTTAAAAAATGCATTCCCTTTCCATCTCCGGCATACAAATGCTCTGCACCTGAAATTGAAGCAAAATTCATATTTAAAAACGATGATGATTAAAATATATATATACTATGGGGTATATCCGTAATACAAAGAATGTATGGACTATTTGGAATGTTAACCAAATTGTAGTCCACTTTTTTTAATTCTGGTAAATCCTTATGAATGGCGAAACTAACTGCTTTTTCTTTTGAATTAAAATTTATTGATATGTAAGTAAATATGCTCACTAATGCTACTAAAATTAGTACATATATAATACCTTTTTTACTCATATTCTAACTTCCTTATTGGATTTTTATTTTATTCAGGGAAAGAGCATACCCCTAAACGATTTCCTTCTAAATCTTTAAATTCAAACCATTTAAATGTTCCATCTTCATTCAATTGCTCTAATTCTACATCATGTTCTTTTAAATGATTATAAGCTTGTTCGATATTTGGAGTATAAAAATTAAAACTCATATGCGTAGTTGGATTTTCTACTTGGTTTGTCTTTCTCACTAACGTTAATGGTGTTTCCCCAATATTTAATGCCGCATATCCATTCAACGGATCGTTCCATCTAACTGTAAAACCCAATACCGAGCAATACCAATCTACCGCTTTCTCAAAATCAGTTACTTGCAGAAAAACTGTATCAATTCTTTTAAAATGCTCTGACATAGCTAAGGCCCCCTTTTTTACTACATACTATTTATTCAACACTTAAAAACTATTTCCTTTTAACATTTCATGATAAAAATAAAGGGATTCCACTATAAATAGTCAATTATTATAAAGATTAAATCTAGACAATGGAGGAGAAATATTGATAAAAATCGTAAAAGTAAAAAAAGAAGAGGAATCAAGATTACATAATTTAATGCAATTTTATATTTATGAATTTACGAAATATCTTCCTGAAATTAAACTCGGAGAAAACGGATCTTTTCATAAGTTCAATTTGGAAAAATACTGGCAGGAACTAGATTATCACGCATTTTTTGTATTGAATAAAGAAGAATTGATCGGATTCGCTTTAATAGAGGCTTTATCAGAATCAACTTCAAATTGTATAGAGGAGTTTTTTATAATTGGAAAATATAAAGGGCATGGATTTGGTAAAAAAGTTGCAATTGAACTTTTCAATCTCTTTCCGGGAAAATGGAGTATCTCACAAATTGAAAAAAATGAACCTGCAAAGGCTTTTTGGCGAAATGTAATTAATTATTATACAAAAGGGAACTTTACTGAAAGAGTTGATGAGAATAAAAAGACAATTCAAGAGTTTGATACGTATGAAATTATAGAAAAATAATTTAAAACAAAGCCACCCTATAGGTGGCTTATTTTATAATATAGATTTAATTTGCTTTGAAATTATAAAGTGGTTTAATGACGTTAATAACTTCGATTGCATCCTTAGTATTTTCAATGATTTCTTTCATTTCCTTATAAGCCATTGGACTTTCGTCGAGTGTGCTCTCTAAAACTGAGGTACTCCAAACATCCTTCATTGTTTCTTTGAACTCTTCAAGTGAAAGTGTAGCCTTAGCTTTAGATCGACTAAGAATTCGACCTGCACCATGAGGGGCCGAATAGTTCCAATCTGGGTTACCTTTGCCGATTGCAATTAAACTACCATCTCGCATGTTGATTGGAATTAATACTTTCTCACCTTTTTGAGCGGAAATCGCTCCTTTACGAAGAATCATATTTTCGATATCAATATAATTATGAACAGTCGTAAATTGTTCGACAACTGTTAAATCCATATTGGTAATAATTTCATCCATCATTGCCTTGCGGTTCCATAAAGCATATTCTTGGGCAATTGCCATATCATGCATATATCGATCAAACCAAACTCCTTCTAAATAAGCTAAATCCTTTGGAATAGATTGAGTTGGAAGGTTTTTTAGAGCAGACTCAATTTCCTTTTCACGGCCTTCATCTCTTAATTGCTGTATAACTTTTGAACGATTTTCTGACTGGCTCTTTAACAATTCATACGCCTTTTTTTGATAAAATTCTGCTACAACTTTACCTAAATTACGGCTTCCAGAGTGAATGACAAAATAAATATTTCCATCCTCATCAGAATTACACTCAATAAAATGATTTCCACCACCAAGAGACCCTAGGCTAAGCTTTGTTCTAGTTTCATTTAATTCTTTAAAGCAATAAAGCTTAGAAAAATCAATTTTCTTCACAAAATCATGCTTATTATTTCGAATTGAAAACCCTGATGGAACATGTTTACGAATGACTGCATCTAGTTTTTGAAAATCGATTTCTTTTTGTGAAACTCTTATAGTTTCCATTCCACAACCTATATCGTACATTCATCTCTAATTTATTAGAGGGTGGACTATACCTTCTCTACAATCATCGGAGTATGCAGCTCCTTATGTAGGCTCGCCGTGTTAATTATTCCATCTGACATTAGAAAAGTAGAATAATTCTGCACAATCGTCTGCTAACAACGTGCAAGTCTCTGAACCATTTGAGTATGTCACCATACCCTCTGGCTGCTGATTGCCCTCGACTTATTTTACGTTAGGGTTTCCAGCAATTGAGCGAGTTTTTTAACGTTGGAGCCGACTTAGTTAACCCCAACGAGATTTGGAACGATTTTATCCTGAATTGTCATTGTCGTTCCAATTGTGCATCCCTTACCTGCATGAGTATCAGGCATAATTCTAATTTTAGAACTTTTTACGAACTCTTGATTACATAGTTCAATAATTTGCCCAATTGCTCCTTGCTCCACATTATCTGTAAATATTATAGCTTCATTAAATGAGCCTTTAACTGTAAGCATCATGTTCTCCTTAGTTTTATTTTAAGGTCTAACTTTATTAAACTATTTCAAAGTCATTGATATTAGTTCTAAATATTTTCTAAATTTAATGAATACGAAAGAAATTCTTTATCAACTTGATAGCCGTTTTTTTCATATAATGCTTGTGCAAATTTATTATCAATCGCAGTTTGTAAATCTAATGCTTTTGCTTTCGATTTGATTGCAAATTCCTTTGCTGCATTTAATAACAATTGAGCTACTCCTTTTTGCCTTGCCGTTTCAGTTACATATAAGTCATTTAAAATCCATAACTTTTTCATTGATACGGAAGAAAATGAAGGATATAACTGAGTAAATCCTATCGATTGATCTTTTTCTTTCACAAGAAAAATAATAGAATCATTGTTATTGATTCGTTCTGTTATAAAATCAATCGCCCCGTTTAAATTACTTTCTTGTTTATAAAACATTCTGTACTGATCAAATAAATTTGCTACTTCAGTAATATGCTCTGATTTTGCACGAACTACTTCCATTATGTCACCTCTTCTAACTTTTAATAAATCTATTAGTTAGTTCGGTACATTTCGTTTAATTTCCTCTAATCACTACAAAAGATACAACCCTAAGTAAAATAGTAATTTTTATTTGAAAAGTTAATAATATAAAAATGATCTTATAATTTCCCAAAATTTAGGTTTTCATATGAATTAACTTATAATAAGATTGAAGATGAAAAACTAATTTAATCTTTTCTTTTATGTGAATAAATTAACATTCTTACACTTGGGGTGACTAATTAATGGATAAAAAAGCGCTCATTATTATTGATTATACGAATGACTTTGTAGCTGATGCTGGCTCATTAACTTGTGGTAAACCTGCACAAGAAATTGAGCAAAGTATTCTTCAATTAACTAAAAATTTTATTGAAAATCAAGATTATGTAGTATTTGCAGTAGACGTCCATGATGAGAATGATCCGTTTCATCCCGAAACAAAATTATTTCCACCTCATAATATTAGACATACTAAAGGAAGAGATTTATATGGTGGATTAATGGATTTATACAATTCATCAAAAGGCAATTCTACTATTCAATGGCTCGATAAAACACGTTACTCCGCTTTTGCAGGAACAGACCTTGAGATAAAACTAAATGAAAGAGGCATTAGCGAACTTCATTTAATAGGAGTTTGCACTGATATTTGTGTATTACATACCGCAGTCGATGCTTATAATAAAGGTTATAAAATAGTCGTTCATAAGCAGGCTGTTGCAAGCTTTAATGCAGCTGGGCATGAATGGGCATTAAGTCATTTCAAAAATACTTTAGGGGCGGAAATAAGATGAATTACAACTTTCAAGATGATAGCCTTGCACTTCATACAGACCTTTATCAAATTAATATGGCGGAAACTTATTGGGGAGACAATATTCACAATAAAAACGCTATTTTTGAACTTTATTTTCGTAAACTCCCATTTGGAAATGGATATGCAATCTTTGCAGGTTTAGAAAAAATAATCAGTTATCTGCAAAACTTTAACTTTAGTAGTTCAGATCTTACCTATTTAAAGGAAGAACTAGGTTACAAAGATGAATTTATTCAATTTCTGTCTAACGTAAAATTCACAGGATCAATTAGAGCAATTCAAGAAGGTGAATTAGTTTTTGGCAATGAGCCAATTTTAAGAGTCGAGGCCCCGCTATTAGAGGCACAATTAATTGAAACTGCCTTGTTAAACATTGTCAATTATCAAACATTAATTGCTACTAAAGCTTCCCGAATTAAACATATCGTTGGTAATGATACATTAATGGAATTCGGAACAAGACGTGCTCAAGAATTTGATGCTGCCATTTGGGGAGCAAGAGCTGCTTTTATTGGTGGATTCCATGCGACTAGTAACGTTCGTGCTGGTAAATTATTTAACATTCCTGTTTCAGGTACACATGCTCATGCGCTCGTGCAAGCATATCGAGATGAATACATAGCTTTCAAAAAATATGCAGATCGTCATTACAACTGTACATTCCTAGTTGATACATACGATACACTAAAAAGTGGAGTCCCAAATGCGATTAAAGTCGCAAAAGAACTAGGAGATAAAATTAACTTTGCAGCAATCCGACTAGATAGTGGTGACTTAGCCTATTTATCGAAAGAGGCTAGAAAAATGCTCGATGAAGCTGGTTTTATAAATACTAAAATTGTTGCTTCGAATGATTTAGATGAATATACAATTTTAAATTTAAAATCGCAAGGAGCAAAAATTGATTCTTGGGGAATCGGAACAAAGCTTATTACAGCATATGATCAACCGGCTCTAGGAGCTGTTTATAAACTAGTTAGTATTGAAGATGAAAATGGAAAAATGATTGATACAATAAAAATTTCCCAAAACCCTGAAAAAGTAACAACTCCAGGACTAAAGAAATTGTATCGAATTATTAATACAATTAACCATCATGCTGAGGCTGATTATATTGCCCTTGAAGATGAAGATCCAAAGTCTGAGGAAAAAATAAAGTTATTCCATCCGATACATCCATATATCAGTAAGTTTGTAACTAATTTTGAAGCTAGAGAACTTCATCATCAAATCTTTACAAAAGGTGAATTAGTCTACAAAGTACCTGCAATAAAAGACATTCAGGATTTTGCTGAAAACAACTTAAATTTACTTTGGGAAGAATACAAGCGTGCATTAAATCCTGAAGAATATCCTGTAGACTTGAGTCAAAAATGTTGGGATAACAAAATGGAAAAAATAGCAGAAGCTAGAAAGAAAACAGAGGAAATGAAAAATGGCTAAAATTGGGATTTATGGCAGTTCGTTTGATCCGATTACAAACGTTCATTTATGGACTGCAAGTACGATTGCTCATCGTTGTCAATTAGACAAAGTCATCTTTTTACCATGCTCATCCAAAAGAAGAGATAAACAATTACATAATACGGATGAACATCGTTGGAATATGTTAAAATTGGCAATTCAAAACAACTCAAAGTTTATTGCAGACGATTATGAAATGAGTAAAGAGGCTTGGGAAGTTTTCACTTACTATACAATGAACCATTTTAAAGCTAAATATAGTGAAGATGAAGTGTATTTCATAATGGGTGCTGATCTCTTAGAAGATATTGCAGAAGGAAAATGGAAATACGGGGATCAATTAGTTTCCGAGAACAAATTCATTGTAATGGCTCGTGATGGAATTGATATGCTAAAGACCATCTCTCGTTCTCCCTTATTAAGAAACAATGATAATGGTTCAAGATTTCATCTAATTGATAAAGGACTAGCGATGGAAATTAGTTCAACATATATCCGAGAAGAGTTTGCTAAAGGTGGCGAACCAAGATATTTATTACCTGAGGATTGCTACGCATATATTAAAAAATACAATCTGTATCAAAAGGAGAATGAAGATTGAACAGTTTACAAAAAGAAATCGTTGCAGAAATGAAAGTAAAACCAGTTATCGATCCTAAAGAAGAAATAAGAATAAGTGTTGATTTCCTAAAAAACTATCTTAAAAAACATCCATTTTTAAATGGTTTTGTTTTAGGTATTTCAGGTGGTCAAGATTCAACTTTAACTGGTAAACTTGCCCAAATGGCAATAGATGAATTAAATAATGAGCAATCAGAAAAAAATTATCTATTTATTGCAATACGATTACCATATGGCGTTCAAATGGACGAAGAGGACTGCCAGGAAGCTTTAAAGTTTATCCAACCAACTAAGACATACACAGTGAATATTAAAGCTGCAGTAGATGCTAGTGTTAAAACTTTAAAAGAAATTGGTATTGACCTTACTGATTTTGCAAAAGGTAATGAAAAAGCACGTGAAAGAATGAAAGCTCAATATAGTATTGCTGCTATGAATGGGTGTGTTGTCTTAGGCACTGACCATTCTGCTGAGGCTATAACTGGCTTTTACACTAAATATGGAGATGGTGGATCAGACCTTTGTCCAATTTTCCGTCTAAATAAACGCCAAGGGAAGATGTTGCTAAAAGAATTAAATTGCCCACCTAGGCTATATGAAAAAGTTCCGACTGCTGACCTTGAAGAAGATCGTCCACAATTAGCAGATGAAGTCGCTCTTGGCGTCACATACGATGACATCGACGATTATTTAGAAGGTAAAGAAATTAATAGTGACTCCCAAGCAAAAATCGAATCATGGTTTAATAAATCTAGACATAAGAGACAAATGCCATACACTGTTTTTGATAAATTTTAATTCATTTAAAGCTACCTATTTGGGTAGCTTCTTCACTTTTGTGCTCTATAAATGGATATGAAAGTTAAAATTGGACATGGTAATAATACAGTCATTAAGAAAGGAATGTTCATATCATGTGGATTTTATTTTTTATTCTTCTAATCTTATGGGTATTAGGTTATTTTACTTTCCATATTGCAGGCGGACTAATTCATATTCTATTAATTATCGCAATTATTGTCTTTATCGTTAACCTATTTAGACGTAAAAAGTAGCAAATTTATAGATACTTTTTCTACAAACTAAAGAGCTTGATTTTACAAGCTCTTTTTCTTATGCCATTTCTATTCCTAATTCTGCTTTATCCCCTTCTATATTCCTCTATTTTTGAATAAACTTCTATGAATGTCATAAATAATAGAGGAGCGAAATTATGTCAGTGAGTATGGAGCCCCCTATATCTATGGAACAAATGCTTCAAACAATTCGAACAGGACTACCAAAAACACTTGAACCTAAACATATAATTATTGTTGGTGCTGGAATATCAGGTTTAGTAGCAGCCTCACTATTAAAAGCAGCAGGACATGAAGTAACAATTCTCGAAGGAAATGATCGTATTGGTGGTCGTATTTTTACTAATCGTAATTTTTATTCAGGACAGTATATGGAGAATGGTGCAATGAGAATTCCTTCTATTCACTTACTTGTTTTAGAATATATTAAGAAATTTAACCTTCCTTTAGAAGAATTCATTAATAGTACACCAAACGATATAATATTTGTAAACAATGTGAGAACTATTCAAAAGCTTTATGAAGAAAATCCAGACATTCTTAACTTCCCTACTGCACCACCCGAAAAAGGTAAAACTGCTGAATATTTGGCTCAATACGCCATGCAACCCGTAACTGATTTCATAAAAAAGAATCCAAAAAAGAATTGGGAAATCGTTATTAAATTACTTGATCGTTATTCGATGGAATATTATTTGAAATACAATCCATATGGTAGGACATTATCTGTTGGAGCCATTGATATGATTAAGGTTATGCTTGGGATGGAAGGCTTTCCTGAGCTTTCATTCACTGCCTTACTTCGAGAAGTAATGATTCTGTTTACTCCTGGACTAAAGTTTTATGAAATAAAAGGTGGAAATGATCACTTACCTTATTCATTCCTACCTGAATTAAAAGAAAATATTTTTTATCATCAAAAAATGAAAAAGATTGAACAACACGACTCTTCTGTTACGATTCATACAGAGGACACGAAAACCTCGCAGGCATTTACAGTAACTGGAGACCTAGCTATCATTACTATCCCTTTTTCATTACTAAACTTCGTTGATATCATTCCACGCGATTTATTTTCTTATAACAAATATAAAGCAATTCGACAATTACATTATGTTCCTTCAACAAAAATTGGTTTACAATTTAAAACTAGATTTTGGGAAAAAGCGGGTTTTATTGGAGGTAAAATGATTTCTGATCTACCTGTTCGTTATTCTTATTTCCCAAGCCAATCCGTTGGCTCAGAAGGCCCCGGTGTCATATTAGCAAGTTATACATGGGAAGATAACGCATCAATTTGGGATAGTCTAACTGAAAAAGAACAAATAGAAAATGCTCTAGAAGATTTATCCAAAATTTACGGAAAAGAAATATATAACGAGTTTATGACTGGTAATACATTTAGTTGGTCAGAAAATCCTTATTCAGGTGGAGCTTTTGCAATTTACAAACCTGACCAACAAACTGAGATTGCGCCATATATTTCCACTCCAGAAGGTCTGATCCATTTTGCTGGTGATCACACTTCTACAACCCCAGGATGGATTCAAGGTGCAATCGAATCTGGAATAAGGGTAGCATATGAGGTGAACGATTTACCTAAATCAACGGCAAATGCGAATTTTGAAACACATGATCAAGGTTAGCACTAGCGTTTTTAATTTATAACCTTAGATAGGAGCAATAGTGCACAAAATGCTGTCATTCAATTAATTAAATCCCTTAGCCTAAAACATTTCAAGAAAAACACAAAACCCACAAGTACTTAACCTTGTGGGTTATCATCATGTTTTTATCCAATTTTTAAATATCCTACAGAAGGAACAAATGAGTATCCTTGATTAATAACCATATCTGTTATTTCTGTCGTTTCACTATCTCTGACTTGATGAAACAATTTATATTTTATTGATTTTACTTTCTTTCCTCTTAATACATTATTTAAATAAATTAACTCAATGTCTAAAAAAGGTATTCTGTACTTTAAGTTATTCGTGATTCTATTTGTAATTAGTTCATTAAACTCAATATCGGCATTATTAACTGAATTTTTTTTCATATCATCTACTAATTTATTCTGTTTATCAGTAAACTCACTAATAATATATTCGATTTCCACTTTTGAAAGGGAACGAGTTTCTTTTAATGGCAATGTAACTTGATTTGTTTTTTCTTTACTAAATAGTCGTTTAAAAAATTTAATCATAGTCCCGTCCTCTTCAATTTTTCTTATTTATATTTTGTCATGATTAAACAATATTGTAAAAATATTTTTTTAGGCACTAATACTATTCTATTATTAAACCGAAATTCCTTTGTAGAATTGCATCTCTTTTAAAATATTTAGAGTAAAACTTAATAATTCCAATAGTCATAGAATGAATTAGAATATAAATTGCCTTGTCAGATAAAAAACACCTAGTAATAGGTGTTTCAGTGTGTAGCCAAAGTACTAATTATGTATCGAAATATGGGGTTTTTTCAATTTTAATGGACTTTTGCTTTACTTATTTAGGAATATAGTGATCTCCATAAATAAAACGTTACGTAAGCTTCCCAGCCCTTCCATTTTGTAGCCATTTTCTTAATTTCTTCAATTGAAGGTTTTTTCTCTAATGATAGTCGATTTTTTATTGCATTATGTAGTCCTACATCGGCAATTGGAAACGCAGATTTTTCTTGTAAACATTTCATCAAAACGTAATCAGCTGTCCAGTTCCCAACTCCTCGAATTTCTAACAGCTTATTTAACTTTTTCTCGTATGAATCTAAACGATTTAGAGATTCTTTTGAGATGAATCCATCTGTCATTAATTTTGCGATCCCAATCACGTATTCAGCTTTTCGTTTAGTAAATTTCAAGCTAGTTAAATCGGACACTTCAAGTTTGGATATTACATCCGGAGTTGGAAATAGCCAAAATATCTCATCCTTCCAACTAAAGCTTTCTCCATATTTTTCAACAAAACTTCTTTTTAAAGAAAATGCAAATGTCAAATTGATTTGTTGACCCATAATTGCCCATGAAAATGCTTCAAATAAATCCGGAATTCCAATTACGCGAAGTCCAAAATGCTGATCAATTAGCAATTGTAGCATTTGATTATCTTTACTTATTTCATAGAACTCGGTCAGGTTTCTACCTATATCAAATAAATCCCATATAAATGCTGCTGCGGCTACTTTTATTTCTTCACTTGGACTTTGGTCTGGAAACTCAATTAATATTTCGTCTTGATCACTACTTACTTTTAGTAGAATTAATCTATTTTCTATTTTAATAAGTTTAAAAAAATTATCCTCATTTACTTGATGGAGTACTTCATTTTTAGAACGTGCTAGAAATGCTAAGCATTCTTTAAAACTAAAATCTTTTGGTGTTAAGATGGATATTGAATTCTTATTTTTATCTAATATAAGTGATTCATTAAATTCTTTATTCATATTAATCACCTCTTTCCACAAGATTAGCATTCAAAAAGTATAAGTATTGCCATTCTTTTTCGTTATTTGAATTTCTCAAAAATAATCTTTTATAAATTCACCGTTTCCTTATCCTGCTGTACGGACTTTCCACTCTGTGATAGATAACTATGTAGGATCATGCCGATCATAATAATAATCATTCCAATCCAAGAAATAATTGATGGAGATGCAGATGATAAAAAGAGCATTTCACCAATTACTGTGAATAAAACTTCCATGGATTGAGTTGCTTCTACTGCTCCTAATTTTTGCATATTTCCCCTTACTAAATCAGTAGCTTGAAAAAATAATACAGTAGCAATTACACCTGATGAGATCGCTACAATTAATGATTGTGATACTTGGTTTTGACTTGGAAGTCCTACGGTATATAATCCATAGATTGATAGGATCATCCAAAACGGTAAGCTTGCTAAGGTCATTCCTAAAACGCGTTGATATACATCCAGCTTTCCATCACATACTTCCATCATTTTTCGATTGCCAAGTGGGTATGCAAATGAGGCAATTACAACTGGTAAAATACCCGTTAAAACTGTTGAAATAGCTATCTTTGTAGCTAACTCAATCTGCATTAATAAAATTCCAAATATGATTAATAAAGACATGCCTAATCCTTTAAAAGGAATTTTCCCACGTACTTTCTGAGTTCCATTTGATGTTTGAAGTGTCATGAAGAAAAATGGTGCTAAAAGTGATCCAGATAAAATTGTTATTTGCCATGAACTAGCAATTAGCCATCCTGGAGAATAAACTGCTGCCAGACAAATTGGAGCATAAAATAAACCAAATCCAATTGTTGACCATATAACCCAACTTTTTAATTTCCCTTTCATTTCTTTCAATAGATCAATCAAATTTCTTCTAGAGATTACAATGATTAATAAAAAAGGTACCATAAAAAAGTACCTTAAGGAAGCGCTCCAAATCCAACTTCCACCAGATATTTCCATCGATCGATTTAATATAAATGTGATGGAAAAGAAAAATGCCGCTAATATTCCTAATACTATTGGGCGCATAATTTCACCTCTAAACTATCTAATTATCTTTTACGATAAAATGATTTTCAGTTAAAACTTCCTATAATTTTTTTTCTACGCAAAAATTTCAGGGTATCATTCAGTTTCTTCAAGCTTCTCATCCAATTACTACCTTACCTTACATAGAAGATTTTTCAACTAAATGAACCCCTCCAACCCACCAGTCAATGCCAATTAAATTCATTCGATTTGCTTTTCCGCTTAGTACGTCTAATCCCCCTTTAGTTAATTCAATTTTTGCTTTTGGGTTATGATGTTTAAAACTTGGTAATTCACTGTCACTGCCTACTAGAGGGTGCTCACCATCCATTAATTCATTTAAAATTGCTGCGAAATATAAATCGCTTAATCCATCATTTGTTCTTTTTTTCACGAGATTATTAAATAGTTCTGCAAAGGAGTTAATGCCTTCATTAATCATTGATAATGCTAAAAATTCTACATCATTTAATCCATTTTGTTGAGAAGGAAAATATGTCATATGACTTAATAAAGCTTGTTTTAAAAACGGAAGCGCATGACATTTTTGAATAAGTTCATTAAGTCCATCTAGATTATCTGAACAATAGGCTTTCCATCCAGCACATGCTTCTTCTATTTGCTCGTCTGTAACTTCTTGTTTAGTTGAAAGTAATCCAATTAACTGTTCTGAAGATAATTGACCTAATCCGTAAAATGGTTCAATACCATCATATTCATTA
Source organism: Gottfriedia acidiceleris (assembly GCF_036421055.1). Taxonomy (GTDB): domain Bacteria; phylum Bacillota; class Bacilli; order Bacillales; family Bacillaceae_G; genus Gottfriedia; species Gottfriedia acidiceleris_C. The sequence continues at coordinate 131,950 of NZ_JAZGQS010000003.1, forward strand.
ATACTAACCATCGAAATTTTTTGAAATCCAAGTGCCGATAATTCCGATAATAAATAGAGGATCGTCACCTGATCGTAACGATCATGTTCGAACCATAGAACAACTTCCTCAGAACGAGATAGTTCATTTAATAATTGATATTGGCTTTGGCAATTTTCAATAAAAAAACTCGAAGGAATTTGTAGCTTTTGTTCAAAAAATTCTGCTCTTCTTTTATATGTTTCTTCTAATGGCCAATCTTGACTAAGCGGTCCAAAATCATACATTTCTCTCCATACAACAATATTATCATTTAAAGACTTTATTTTTCCTCCAACCACATCACCATTTACAATATGATTCATCTATTCATCTACTTTCTCCATTGGTTTAAAAAAAGAAAATACAGTTCTTAATTCTTCCTTCCGACCGGAGATTCCTCTTATTTTTTTCATAATAAAAACCACCTAATTTATAGGTGGCAAGATATTTTTATAAAGTCGGTTACTCGTTAATCTCTTTTTTGTTTTTTTCTACTCGAAGACATTTCAACACCAGTTTCAGATGTTGTTGTCCCTTGACCTTGTACATTTGGTGATCCTAAGCCAACTCTAGATGGATCTTTTTTAGTTTTTCCCATATTAACACCTCCATCTTTACTTTTTCTAAACTTAAACTTCTTTATTCAAAGAATATTTTTCCTGTAAATTGCAAATCTTATATATCTGAGGAGGTGTTTTTTATGGCTAGAATCGGAGTAGAACAATCTTTAACTAATGTCCAAGAAGCATTACGTTCAGCAGGACATGATGTTGTTGAATTAAAACAGGAATCAGATGCAAATGGTTGCGATTGCTGCGTTGTAACAGGACTTGATTCAAATGTAATGGGAATGCAAAACGTAGCTACACAAGGATCAGTAATCGAGGCAAGTGGCTTAACTGCTGATGAAGTTTGTCAACAAGTTGAAAGTAGATTACAATAACAAATTACAAACAAAGATTATATCTTAAACACTCTAAAAACCTCGCCTATTGGCGAACTTTAAAGCGATGACAGAAGCGCAGTTGCACTTTTATTTATGCAACTACATCGAGTCCTCTTCGTCACTTTAAATTTTAGCTTTCTAATGTGCAAAAAAGGGTAAGCAAAATTTAATGAAATTTGCTTACCCTTTTTTCAATTTATAAATTTAATCCACCGTACAACAAAGCTCCCAATACAATATAAGCCGGATGTAACTTAACTTTCTCCTTTAATATGTAACTAATAACTCCTAAAAATAAAAACTGTCCAATACCAATTTAAAATATGAATCATGAAAGGAATTATAAGCCATAACGCCAAGTAAAACTGCGATTGTTGGGTTGACGTAAAGCATCATTCGCTTAACTTGAATCGAATGAAGATAGTTATACAAAATTCCCATTAAGGTCAGCATAAGGATTAATGATGGAGCAACTGTAGCGAATACAGCTAAAAATGAACCTAGTATACCACCTTCATGGAATCCGATATACCCTGCAATTTTAATAGCAATCGGTCCAGGTAGAGAGAGCAAGAGCTCATTTAATATGCCTCCAATTATTATGCTGGACGTAAATGAAAATTGAATGTATCAATCCCCTTATTAATGTAAATGATAAAATTAAGGGAGGTGTCTTATAATGGCAAAAGATGTACTTTGTGAAGTTGATAACTGTAAATATTGGGCTTCTGGAAACAAATGTAGTGCTGATTCCATTTATGTTGTGAGCCATAAAGGGAAACAAGCTAAAAACAATGCTGAAACAGATTGTAAAACATTTGAAGCTGGAATGTAATAGTCTTATGGGTGACCTACTAAGTAGGTTGCCCTTCCTTATTTATAGTATTGATAATAACTATCATTTTCATTCAAATTTATTCCAATTTTTTTATATTTTTTACATCGTAATCTTAGTTCTAACTCGATAGTAATCATTTTATCTAATCACTACAATTCAAAAAAATTATGCCTTTCAACTTTACATACTCTTAATGCGAAGGATTCATACCAGTCTTTTTTCCCACGTTCTTGAGCAACTTTGTGAGCTGCGTGCTCTTTCCATTTTTTAATAGCCTCCAATGACTCCCAATACGAAACCGTTATTCCCATCTCATGATCACGAGCGCTTTCCACTCCAAGGAATCCTTGTTGACTCGAAGCAAGTTCAACCATTTTATCAGACATCTTACTATATCCATTATCTCCATCCGTTCTTTTAGAACAAAAAATTACTGCATAATATGGAAGATTTGGCTTTTTTGCAAATGTACTCATTTTTAACCCTCCTTCTTCTATTAATCATATTTGATGAAAGAGTTAATTAACATAGACAAACTCAAAAAAATGTAAATAAAAAAGCAATACTCAAGGTATCGCTTCTTAATATTACTCAAAAATATAAGGATTACCGCTTAAATTATTTCTCATTTCTTCTGTTACTTGAATATCCTCTTGATGAGAGATTTGTTCAAATACTTCATCATTAATTCCACTACCATCATAATGTACTGCTTTATTTTCCATTGGAATCACCTTCTAATTGTATTAGTTTTATGACGTAAAACTTTATTATTAGATTAACCAACTCTGAAAAATAAATTATAAAAACGATGCAAAAAACGCATCGTTTCCATTTTTTATATTAATTTAGTCTCATTTACTTTATTTGTTAAAATAAAAGAATAGATCGCAGAAAGTAAAGCAAAAATAACAATAATTCCTCCTACTAATGCGTTCATTGTTACTGTATATTGAGAAATTAGGATCCCACCTAAACTTGAACCTAAAGCAATTCCTGTATGAGAAAAAGAGTTATTTAATCCAACTTGAATATCAGCCGAATCATTTGCTACCCTCGCTAGGCTATCTTGAACGGCTGGACTAATTGACCAGGATACTGTTCCCCAAAGAACAACTATAATAAATAAACTAAAAATAGAACTAGGATCGAATGTTAACGTTAAAATAGATATAGCTAATAATCCTAAATTAAACACTAATGTTTTACTTCCACCAAATTTATCAGTAGACCAACCACCTAACCATCCACCTAAAATCCCTGCCATACCAAATACTAGTAAAACAATACTGATCATATTAGTAGATAATCCCATCGTTTTCATTAAGTATGGTGTAAAGTAAGTATAAATTGTAAAATGTCCTGTTAATTGTAAAAATGATATTAGTTGTATCGATAAAATACGTTTATTTTTTAGTGTTGCTACTTGCTTAATCAATGGGATTGTAGACTGACCTTTAACTTTCGGTAAGAACTTATAAATCCCTAACATAGCAAATAAGCTTAATAAACCGACTAAAACAAAAGTCATTCTCCAACCGAAGTTTTCACCGATTATTGTACCCAAAGGGACACCAAAAACAAGAGATGAACTGATTCCCATAAAAATAACTCCAATTGCTCTACCTCTAATTTCAGGTGAAACGATGTTTGTTGCAGTCGTTATTGAAACAACAATTACAACTGAGCAACTTGCTGCAAGTATAATACGTGCAATTAGTAATACAGCGAAATTCGGACTAAAGATGGAAAGAATATTTCCAACGAAAAATACTGCTAATGCGATTAATAGTAATTTTTTACGTTCTATTTTTGAAGTGATTGCTATAAAAATAGGTGCTCCAAAAGCAAATACTACTGAAAAAATGGAAACTAGTTGACCAACCGCACCAACTGAAACATGTAAATCCCCTGCAATCATTGACAGTAAACCAGTAATAATAAATTCAACGGTTCCTGCGACAAATGTTGCAATAGCTAAAATATATATACTTTTATGCATTGCTTAACTCCTCAAGTATGACTATTCATTTATCATAATTTTTTGCCACATTAGTTTATTATATAGATATAATTAAAATTGTCTATGTAAAAAAACGAATCTACCTAAGATTCGTTTTTTATTATTCTTCGTTATTTTCTATATTTGATTTAACTAGTTTTATACTTTGGTCCTCATTATTTTCAACTAGATGCTGAAGGATCGATAATTTATTTACCCAAAATTGCTCGTAATATGATAACCATTGTTTAATCTCTAAAAATGCTTCTGGTTGTAGTCTGTATCTTCTTTCTCTGCCAACTTTTCTGCCACTAATTAATTCAGCTTCTGAAAGGATATGGAGATGTTTTGCAATTGCTGTTCTACTCATTGGAAAATTACTTGATATCTCTGAAATGGGTAATTCATTATTAGCTAATAATTTTAGTACTTCTCTTCTAGTAGGATCGGCTATCGCTTGAAATACGTCATATTTTTGTGCAGAACTGGACACTAGTTTTCAACAACCTTTTTAAGCTTCTGAACAATACCAGCCCAACCACCATTCATATTGTCGCGTACTATACCACTTTTTTGGTTTGGTTTTGTAAGAATATCATCAGTAGTTTTCCATCCACTATGGATTAATGTAAATTCAGTTTGATCCCCTAAATCTTTTAAATTAAATGATACAACCCATCCATCAACATCCCAAGTAAACGATACTCGATTTGGTTCATCAATTTCTAAAACTTTACAAGGTGATGGACCAAATGGACCTTGCAAATGAAACTCGTGACCTACGACTGGTTTAAAATCATTTGGCATGAACCATGCAGATATACCTTCCGATGTTGAGACGACCTCCCAGACCTTTTGGATAGGTGCATTGTATATTAGAGTTTGTTTAATATCTTCAACTTGGTTTTGTACGCCCATTTCAATCCTTCTTTCTAGTTAATATAAAACCTTTTGGTTACATTTAAAATTATATACAACCTTTTGGTTTTATGTCAATCTAATTTTACGTACTTATTTTTTCCTTTAGTTATTAAATTATTATTAATCGATAAAATGCCTTACATTTCAAATTCTCTTTAAACAACAAGAATATGTTATCTGTTGCAAAACGCTTTCATACATACTAAACTAGTATAACAGGCTATGACTCAGCTTCCTTCTACTTTCACTGATTAGAGCGTCTAGCGAGTCCCTTTCCTGTATTCCTTATCAGAATTGATAAGGTTACGAGGCTATATTGAATCTTCCTTCTATCAGGTTTGTACTCTAAGTACTTTTTCTAGATTCAATAATTCCCTCGTTTTTTTTATTATAAAACTTGGAGGCCATACATGAATCAAACATACATCCTTTTCCGAAGAAAAAATTCCCTCTATATCGAAAAACAAGAACACAACCTCCCAAAACCATTACTGGCAACAGCCTTGAAGCAGCTTGAAGCATTCGGTTACACTTTTTCACTTGAACTTATCGAAATTTTACAAACATGGAATGATCAAGCATTTATTGCTTGGTTTCTCGATTTCAAGGAAATGATTACTCACGAATTAGGCTATGACGTTGACCACATTCCTTTTTACAAAAATTTCCCTAATGACGTAATGAAAATTGATGAAGCGGATTTATATATGAACAGCTTATTGTACTATACATTTGATGTTCAGCCTCTTACCCTTATTCAAAATAGACCACCACTTAGAAATAAAAAAGACCTAAAAATAATTAAACTTGCAAGACAAGATGATTTAATTCAAATTATTAAAAAATTAATTGATAGTACTGGTTCTTTTAAATCCCAAGACATTGAGGATATCCAGATTGTACTTTCAACTCAAAATAAACCACTAAACTTATTACCAGAACTATTTTTATCAAAAGAAAAAATGGTTACCGTACTGAAGCTATTGTATCAATCTAAAAAAATAAGTGAATATGAAGTCGCAAACTATTTAAAAACAGCAACAGATATTTTACGCTTTTGTGTTGCATTAAGTGATGGCGATCCTTCTTTAAGCATAAATACTAAATTTATATCATTTAGTAGAAAAGAACGTAAATTAGTACTTTCATTGTTAAATAACATCCCTCATGCAATTGAAGAGATGGTTAAAAAACGAAACGTTTGGATTAGAATTGGAGAAAAACTACATCCTGGCGAATATTCGAAGCGTTTTCCGCACGCTGCAAATTTATTCAATATCCTTAGAAACGAAAAAAAAATAAGTACATACCAAAGTAAAATCACTAAATATTCAAGTGAAAAGAATCTCATTAAATTAACAAGTGAATTAATAAAACGCCCTGGTGAGTTTGCTAGAAAACTAGATTTTGTTTTACGTTCATTTACTGAAGATAATGATCAGCAATATATTGTTTCACAGTTTTCAATCGTTTGTAAGGATGTGTCAACTCCGGTTCTATTGAGTTTATGGAGTCATTTTAATAAACGTAATGATGAGAGAAGAATTCGCACCTTTTTTCCTAAAGGAAATATTGCGAAGCTCTATGCAATTGAAAATAATCTAACAAAACTTAGTGAAGTTATAATCGAAGTTGTTTTAAATATTGTTAAAAAAACATTGTCCGAACGTTTTTCTGTTAAAGAATCTCTTGGCAAAGTATGGATTGATGAGACCTATCGTAACTTTACCTTACCTAATGGATTGCGCTCGGCAAGTAAGGCACTTAGAACAATACCCCGAGGTTCAAATATTCCGATTGGTGAAGGTGATATTATTAGATTCTTTCTTTATTGGAAAGAAGGCGATGTAAATGGAGTACATACAGGAACTGTTGATATAGATTTAAGTGCAGTGTTTTACGATGATCATTTTAATTATATAAGTGATATCTCTTACTATGAGCTAAAAAATAAACGGCTTAAATGTTATCACAGTGGTGATTTCACAAGTGCTCCTAAAGGTGCTAGTGAATTCATAGACTGCCATATTCCAACTCTTAAAAATAATGGAATACGGTATGTTGTATTAAGTGTAAATAGTTATTCAGATCATTCATTTTGTAATTTACCTAGTTGTTTTGCTGGATGGATGCTACGAGACGATATTAAGTCAGGTAAGGTCTTTGAGCCAAGTACTGTAATGGATCGCTTCGATCTAGCTAATGACCAAAAAATTAGTATTCCACTAATTTTTGATACTTTCGAACAGAAGGTTATTTGGTGTGATTTAGGTTTACAAGACAATATTGAGTACTATAACAACGCAAAAAGCAATTCGAATAGTTTAGCAATACTAACTGAAGCTATGACTGAAAAGAATAGTATTTCTCTTTATGAACTATTAGAGTTACATGCCGTTGCCCGTGGTGAGCTTGTAACAAATAAAGATGAAGCAGATACAGTGTTTTCATTCAATGAAGAAGTTACACCATACCGCTATGATTTAATAGTAAGTGAGTTTATGAGCTAAGTTTTATCCCCCAGACATTTAATAAAGTCTAGGGGATATTTTGTTTCCACTAATCATTGTTATAAATTCAGCACGCTCAGTACAAAACTCATTTTCCTCTTTAAATCCAAAATTTTCATAAAGCCGAATCGCTCTTTTATTAAACTTAGCAACTGTTAATCTGAATGTAGAAAGATTACTCGTTTCATGAATTCTTTTAAGAATAAACTTGAAAAATTCACTGCCAAACCCTTTCCCCGTTAAATCTGGTCTAACCCCTAAACCGATATCAACCATCCTTTTTTCATAAACACCAAACTCGTTCCCTTTTGGTACTTGAGCTGAATAACCAATACAATAAAAGCCAATCAAGTTCTCATCTTGATCAATTACTGCTAAATACTGATTATTTACTAGTTCATCTAGTCCTTCATTGCTTATTTCATTATTATAAAAATCGTAAGGTGGTGCATAACTCCAATTAAGAATTTCTGTGGCGTAAGACTCTGTCATTTTACTAATGTATAATTTCATAAATTTCTCCTTTTTTCTACTTGTTAATCTGCAAATATAAAAAGCATTACTCATTTAAAATAGAGTAATGCTTAATTTAAATTAAGGTCTATCTAAACTAAACAACTTAATCGAGCATAATAAATTTACGAAACTACTCTATTTCTAACAAAAAAGTATACTCCGATATTAATTAATAAAATTCCAAAAAAGGCAGCTGATAATAACTGAACACCTAAAATTATACTTGCGTTATCACTAGCATTAAGGATCCACCAAATACTCGCTATGCCTAAGATAAATAGGTTAATATTAAATGCAATCGACATTGTTGCTAATACATTGTGTGTTTTATTTTGCATTTTAACCTCTACCCAAACAGATAAAATCAAGGATACGAAAATAATACTAAGGAATTCAATCAACTGTAGATTCATTTCTTATTCCTCCTAAATTTTATTTGGCAATCAACTTACTATTAGGTTATTCTTTTGATTCGTTATAAAAGAAGAAATTCCTTCCAAAAAGTAGCATTATCATTTTAAATAAGGACTTGTACCTATAACTTTTAATCTAAAAAATTATCGTATATAATAATCATTTTATAATTTTGTTTCTACAAATTAGTTCTTAACTATTTTTAACTTCTCAATAATTTAATATACGATTGAGCATTCTTATATCAGCAATCAAAAAGCAATCCATTAAAGGATTGCTCTTTTTACTTTTCATATTGAGTCCAACTGGATCCATGTATCTTATTTGAAACATTAATTATTTTTTTCTTAACTCTTTGTTCTTCAGAGCCTTTTAAAAATAATGGTTGGTAATTATTTCGGCTAGATACTGAAGAAATTGAAAATGGAACGACTTTTATTTCTTTTTGATTTGTTAGTACCCCATTATTTAGATGAAATGTTTGTTGGAAAACAAATGTATCTTTATCTTTTGGATTTTTATTTCCGCCGAACATAAAATTCCCTAAACTGTATACGATAAATTTCCCTTTATACTCTTCAATTCCTTGTACAACATGTGGGTGATGGCCAACTATTAAATCTGCTCCATGGTCGACTGCATAATGTGCTAAATTCTTTTGAGTACTATTTGGTACGTAATCACGTTCGACTCCCCAATGGAAATGGATTAGAATAATTTTCACACCACTTTTTCTTAAATTTTGTATATCATTATTAATTTTAATCCTTAAGTCGGGTGAATCGTTCCAGCCTTCATAACCTAGTGCAGCAACTTTCACACCTTTAATCGTAGTTACATATTGGTCGTTATAGCCAAAATAACCTATATTTTCTTTTTTCAAATTGTTAATCGTATCTTCAAAACCTTTTTGGAAATAATCATGACTATGGTTGTTAGCTAAATTAACCGCTTCAATACCACTTAAAGTTAATATTTTGGCATAAGAAGGATTCCCTTTAAAGCGAAAGGTTTTAGCTGCTCTTATTTTTGCATTCGTTAGCGTCGTTTCTAAATTAACAGTTGATAAGTCATCTTGTTTAAAAATATTATTTAACCCTTTTGTAAAATAAGCTAATCCATTTTTATTTGCTTCTGCTGGAAAAGAATTAATATATTGAAAATCCTCATCTGATCCAAGTGTAAAATCGCCAGCTGCACTAATTTTTATAGTCGTTTCTTTGTTTTCTGGTTTTGCGGTATTGTTATTTTCTGGTTTTTGTACTGGTGGCTTTATGGCAGGTTTTTTTATTGATTTTGGTTTTTCTACTACTTTATTTTTAGTCTCGTTTTTTACTAAATTGCTTTCAACATAAACTTTCTTATAAACAAAATAACTAAATCCTGATAAACAGCCAAATAGAACTAATATCATCATCCAAATAAATATTTTTTTACCATTTCTTTTTTCAGTATTTTTATCCTTCCGACTCCTCATATGTTTTTATTTCTCCTTTTTATATCTTTGCTAGAAATATATTTTCGATTATTAGAAATTTAAAAAATTCTATTTCTCTTTAGTACGGATGCCTAAACCTTCCCTACTACATTTAGACAAAGATTTTCATGAAATTGCTAAAAAAGCCGACTACTGACGAGCTTAAGCGAAGACAGAGACGTAGTTGCATTTACACTTTATTCCTAAAATTTGTTCTCACTGCCAATTTATACTTACTTAAAGATGAAAAAAGAGAGAGTGAGCTTTACTCTCACTTTCTATAGAAGAAACCTAGTTCGTTTCTTAATTTTTTAACGTTAATACATATGCCACAAATTCATTTAGATTATCTTTTAACATCACTTTAGAAACCAATATTTTTTTACCGGATGGACTCCAAGTAATTGGCCCAGCAATTTCGTCTAAATCAGTCGATAATTGTGTTATCTTTCTAGATTTGACATCAATCACAAATAATCCTCTTTCTCCCTTATCTTCCGAAATTACAGAAAAAGCTAATGTTTTGGAGTTTGGCGACCAACCTGCACCGAAAATTTGAGTTCCCGTAGCTAATGATACGGTTTTTCTTCCATTTTCATCGGTAATAAACAACTCTCTTTTGGTTGCTGCAATTTTTCTAACAATAGCAAATTGCTTTTGATCTGGAGATGGAATAACCCATTCAACTTTTTGCTCATTGTATTTTTTTCTTAATAGATGAACTTTATCAGAGTTTGCATCAATCTTTTTTACTTGTCCATTTAGATCTGCCGAATACATTTGCTGAAATAAAGTTGAATAAATGACGGTTTGATTATCGATCCATCGTCCTTCTGTCGCAAATGCATAAATGGTATCAGGCTCTGACACTTTAAGCTTCCCAGTTCCGTCAGAATTTATAATATAACCTGTACCAGAATTCCCATCCTCAGTTTGTTTATAAAAAATATGCTTTTTATCAGGTGAAATTATGGCACCTACTTGATCATGCTCCTCACTTGCTAATGCTTTTGATTTGTTTGTGTTTAGATCATATGAGAATAAATTAATGTGATAAGTATAGTCACCATTATCTGTCATGACTGATTTTGGTAATTTCATATTTTTTTGTTCAGTTAAAATTGTATGATTATCCAACCAATCCGTACCACGAATTCCTTCATAACGATCAATTTTCTCAAGGGCTAAATCATTTGTTACAACCTCTTCATTCCCTGTTAATACGGTAATTTTTTTATGTTTTTTTTCAATTACTATCTCTTCATTTTGACTTTCACACCCAGCTATTAATAGTATTGTACTAACTAGAAAAAATACTTTGATCATGTACTTTTTATACATCACATCACCTTCCTACATTTGTACAAATTTTATGATACGTTTAGAATGTTTCTTTTTTTAACATACCATGTTTCCAATTTGTAAACTTTTAATTCGCTAACGGAAATGTAATGATAAAATTTGATCCGCTACCTTCTATCGATTCAACATGAATCGTACCATTTTGCTTTTCAATTAAATCCTTTGTTAAAGCAAGCCCTAAACCCGATCCTCCAGATTGACGAGAACGATCCTTATTTACGGTGAAAAATGGTTCAAATATTTTATCCTGTAATTCCGATGAAATACCAATACCCGTATCAGAAATATTAATAACTAAACGCTTATTTTCAATCCAATTCGAAACGTTTATCTCACCATTTGTTTTATTATATTTAATGGCATTATCTAATAAGTTCATTATGATTAATGTAAAGCTTTCTTTATCAATAAGAATCGTTGCATGCTCAAAATTTGTACGAATAGATAAACCAAACTTAGTCATTTTTCCTTTCATTCTTAAGCAAATATCTTCTAAAAGGGAATATACATCGACTTTTTCTTTTACAATTTCAAAGTCATACTTCTCAAGTTCTGCTAGCTTTAATATTTTTTCAACCATATCGTAAAGACGAAGTGATTCTTTTCCTATATTACTTATTGCTTCTTCTAATAATTTAGGATCGTCCGAATACATGTCTAATAAATCAATATAAGCTCTAATTACGGTAAGTGGGGTTTTAAACTCATGCGTAATTGAACCAATAAACTGCTTTTGTTGTTTTTCTAAAACTTTAAGCTTTTCAACAGCTAATTGTAGATTTTCTTTTTCTTGTTGAATGCCTTTTATATTATTTTGAATTTCATTACTCATGTAGTAAATTGCTTGGCTTAAATAACCCAACTCATCTTTTCTACTTAAAGTAGAACGATCTGGATAGTTTCCTAATTGAATTTCCTCCGTTACTTTTCTAAGTTTTAAAATACTCATAACAAGAGAATTAAAAAAGAAATATCCAATAATAAAACTAAGAAACGTAGTTGCTAAACCTATTTTAATAAACAGTTTTATTGTATTATCATAAAACTTCTGATTATTAATTAATGAATAATCGAACTGTACAACCCCAATTTGATTAGTAGCATTATAAATTGGTGCAAAATAAGTTAATGTTTCACCGCTCTCCTGATATGCAATTTTACCTTTTAACGCATAACTTAAGGTATCTCCTACGTCTCTTGTAGATTCTAATGGAAGAGAATCTCCTACAACTTTTCCAGACATATTAAAAATTGTGACATGAAGACTACTAATAATCCCAATCTGTCTAGCTATTTCCCGACCATATCGTTTAAAAAAATCTTGAGGATTTTCTGATGTTTGACTTAAATAAACTTGCTTTACATATACATTTGCTAATTTACTTTGCCTAGCAAGTGTTTCTTCAGTTTGTTTTTGCTGGTTTTGTTTGATACCCTGTAAGACTAATATACTTAATACAATGACAGTTCCGATTAAAAGCATCGCTAAAAATAAGCTCGACTTAACTTTAATACTTAGTTTCATTTATTTTCACTAGATATCTTATATCCAACTCCAAAAACAGTTTGAATGAGATGTTGATAAGAATTACCTAATTTTTTACGTAAACGTTGTATATGGATATCGACTGTTCTCGTTCCACCAATATATTCCATTCCCCACACTAAATCTAATAATTCATCTCTGCTAAAAATACGATCCATATTAGAAATTAATAAAACTAGAAGGTCGAATTCTTTAGGAGTTAATTCTATATTTGTGCCATCAACTGTCACTTTTCTCTGAGAAGGAATTACTTGTAGCTTATTAATTGAAATGCTCTTTTTTTCATCTGGTGTTGATTGTTTTTTTAATCTTCGAAGTAAAGATCTAGTTCTAGCAAGTAATTCCCTAATATCAAACGGTTTTGTTATATAATCGTCGGCTCCAAACTCTAACCCTAAAACCCGATCAATAATATCATCCTTAGCTGTAAGTAAAATAATGCCAAGTCCTTCCTTATTTCCTATTTGTTTACATAGGTCCAAGCCGTTCATTTCAGGCATCATAATATCTGATATTAAAATATCTGGTTTAAAATCTGAAATTTTATCTAATGCTTCTTTTCCATTAAACGCATTTTCTACAATAAATCCTTCTCTACGAAATGCGTAAGTTAACGGATCAACAATACTTTTTTCATCATCTACAATTAATACTTTTCCTTGCAATTACCTCACCTAAATTCATAATTATGTTTTTATTATATTTAAACTTTAATATTTTCCTTAGGAAAAATTATAGATGGCTTAGTATTGAATTACTAAACGTTTTTACTATAAATGCAAAAAGTTTACATCTTGGAAACATCTTGTTCTTTTTTTTATTCGTTGTTCTTAACATTAATTAGTTTGGACAATATTCTAGTCCTTTATCTGAAATCATACATTTAATAATGAGTACATTTGAAATGGAGGTAGGAACTAAAGCAAAGAACTAAATTCCGTAAAAAACTACTAAAATTTTATAACTAGAAAGGAGGTAACGTTGCCTAATTGTTTGCTACCAAATCATAATTTCACGATAGAAATATTTTACTTACTGTGAATCTAGAAAGCTCGCGAAAGTGGCATTGGGTAGAACCATGATAGTGAGTAGGCATAATAACAGACGACCAAAATTGGACACGTAGAACAGGGAAGCAAACATGAATCTATAGATAGTATAGATTAATGGCAACGGGATTCCATGGAAAGTTACCATATTCGAAATATGCAAGATAAATGCAAAAAATATAAACTATGCCATGTAGTGTTTCAAACTTCTGAAAGAGCTTTATTAGAAGGGGTTTTATTAGATAACAATTCGAGTAGCGCGGACTTACTCGTCCCAGAAGACCTCGGCGCAACTGAATCTCGTTATTTTGAAGTACGACAAAGTGGTGGAGACAATTTTCGCCCTAGATACCGAGCCTATAAAAAGGTCACTGTACCACTTTCTTCTGTTGAAGCAATCTACTTATATCCGTATTACCACTCAAATTATCCTTATATTTATCAAAGAAATTATCATCCTCAATAGTAAAAAAAGCATCTAGAATCTAGATGCTTTTCATTTTTGATTTTGAAGTTTTATTCCGCTACAAATGCAACGATTGATAATGGTTTGATTTCATTGGAAGTAATAGACTCTTCTAGCATTCTTACTTCTGATCGAATAAGTCCATTTAATTTACTAGGCATAGTTTCGATATTATTGAGTTCAATATCGATATCCGCCAAAGTCTTATTAATCTCCCATCTAGCATCCTGTAATTTTGGAGAGAATATAGATGTTTCAATCATTATGTTCCACCCTGAAGCTTTACAAATATTTTTAATATCATTTGGAGTAAAAAGGGTACGAATATTTGATTCACTATTTTGTTTTAAAGACTCATACTGAGCCTGAATTAAAATAGATAATAAATGTGGGTATTGCTCAATTGAGCTAATTCTTGTATCCCATTCGGCAAAGCATAATTTCTTCCCCCATTTTTTAATCTTTTTTAAAACAGCAATAAATTCTTCATGTGATTTTAAATACCAAGAACAGTGAGACATAACAATATAATCAAACTGATTTTCCTGAAAATCAATAGATGGTGATACTATGTCAATTTCAAAATCTATCTTTAATTGTTTACCTAAATTCGATTGTAATAGAAAGTCTGCAGAATCTCCTAATGAAATTGGACTTCCATATGTTCGTGGGCCAATATCGATTCCATGAACAAATCCATTTTCCCCGACAATATATGCTAAAACGGCAGTCGTATCTCCTTGACCACAGCCTATTTCTAATACTTTACTACCCTTTTCTATATTCCAAAATCCAACTAATTTAAAGCGATGTTCTGTTTGAATTCTTTGTATTTCAGACATCCCCTTACCTGATGCCATACATTCAATAACTGAATCAACTGCATTTTTTAGCACTGAATTCCTCCTTAGAGATAAAAGTTTTTATGAAACTATTTTTCTATTATTTTCAAATTGGTTATTCTAATTTAAAGTTTACTTCTCCGACACCTAAATCCACATTTATTGTTAATTTAACATCAGCGTTTTCGTAGGCTTCATTAACATAAACACCATTTCCTTTTGAAATTAAATCGACTACATTTGCCTTGCCAATCCCCTTACTTAAATTTATCTTTACACCCACATCAGAAGGTAATACAATGGTCGTTTTTCCAACCCCTGTTTCAATATTTGCTTCGAAGCTTTTATTCCAGTTTCCACCTAAATTAACATTAAGCTCCCCGACTCCAGCCTCGATTTCTAAATCATTTAAATCCAGACCACGTAAATCAAGATTTGTTTGTGATGCGCCAGTATTAACATCTAGATCAATCGGAAGTTTATTCGAAAGCTTCAAATTCCATTGATTCTTTAATTTACCAATATTCACTTTTGGAAAATGCTTTTTAGATTGGTCTATTCTTACTTCTCCCGTGGAATCTTTAAGCTTATATGATACATCCGGATTAAAATATTTATTGTTATATTCGATCGTTCCGTCTACCCAATTTTTTGTACCTTTAGATACATTCATGACTCCAGCACCTAAATCTAAACTAACATCCAATTTTTTAGCTTGATCTTTATGAATAGAAATAGTTTCTTCTTTTACCTTTTCATTGTTAAAAATTGAACAACTAGCAAGAGCGAATACCGAGGTAATCAATAATAAAGCAGAAATAATAAATTTTTTCATTTTTTAACCTCCAATTAAAAACTTCTAATAATCACATTTTATGGAAATTAAATAATCTAAATAACATCCTGTAGTATCAATCCGTCTACGACTAAAGTATGAAAGTAAAAAAGTACGAGATATCCACTAATAATTATTAGATTTTTTGACAGTATTCTCCTTTAATTTTTATAAAAAGAATAATAATACCAAACTAAAATTAATCAATTACATACCTTTTCTAGATTGCGAATAAATTGTAACGAAGGAATCGTAAAGGAGGAGAATAGATGACAAGTTCTCCACTAACAACTGATCAGATGATTTCAATCATACAAAACGGCCTTAGGAAAGCTGTATCCTCAAAAAAAGTAGTTATTGTAGGCGCTGGGATGGCTGGTTTGACGGCAGCTTCATTATTAAAAAATGCAGGACATCAAGTCACCATTATCGAGGCAAATGATCGAGTTGGTGGTCGTGCCTATACTTTACGTGATCCGTTTAGTGATAGGTTATATTTAAATGCTGGTCCATTACGAATCCCAAATGTCCATCATTTAACTTTAGAGTATATTAGAAAATTCAATTTGCCAGTAAATGAATTTATTAATGAAACCCCAAACGATATTATTTATGCAAATGGAATAAAAACGAATCAAGTTAACTATAAAAGCAATCCCGACATTTTAAATTATCCAGTAGCACCAAACGAAAAAGGAAAAACTTCAGATGTATTATTGGATCAAGCATTGCAGCCATTTATCAATTTTATTAATCAAAATCCATTAACTAATTGGGAAATAGTCGAAAAAAGGTATGGTAATATTTCATTTGGTTCTTTTTTAAATTCGTACTTTTCAATTGGTGCAGTTGATATGATTGGAGTGCTCCTTGATTTTGAAGCATTTATGGGAATGTCCTTTTTAGAAGTATTAAGGGAACAGGTCACTTTTAAATCAGCAACTAAATTTTATGAAATTACAGGAGGAATGGATCTATTACCAAAAGCGTTTCTTCCTCAATTAAAGGAAAATATACTATTCAATCAAAAACTGACTAGAATTACTCAAAATGGTAATTCCATAACAATTCAAACAACTGACAATAAAACCGCAAACCAATACATTATGAACGCAGATCTTGCCATCATAGCTATACCATTTTCACTTTTAAGATTTGTGGAAATTGAACCATTTCATTCAATTTCTTATTACAAGCGAAAAGCAATTCGCGAAATAAACTACATGTCTGCAACTAAAATTGGAATTGAGTTTAAAAGCAGATTTTGGGAGAAATATGGTCAATTCGGTGGTATGTCTACAACCGATTTACCTACCAGACTCTCACTCTATCCTAGTACTGGGATTGGCACTATTGGTCCAGCAGTAGTGAAGGCAAGCTATACGTGGGCAGATGAGGCTCTAACATTAAGTGCCTTAACTGAAGAAGAACGTATTCATTATGCATTACGGGACTTGTCTAAGATTTGGGGTGACCAAGTTTATTCTGAATTTGTAACGGGAACGTCCTTTAATTGGAGTCAAAATCCATTTTCTGTTGGCGCTTTTACATTTTTTGAACCGGGGCAAGAGGAAGAACTTAATTCTTATATTTCCTCTCCTGAAGGCAGATTGCACTTTGCAGGTGAACATACTTCCCGTTCACATGCCTGGATTCAAGGTGCTATTGAGTCTGGTATACGGGCTGCTAATGAAGTTAATAGCATATACTAAACTACTTAAAAGTAAGAAAGACCGGGTAATCACTGCCCGGTCCAATTTTATCTACAAATATTTTTCATTTTTTCTTCTCTCATCTAATGTATTAGTTCATATCTCAACTTCCCAAATCGAAACCAGGTCTTGTTGCAATTACTAACTATTCTTATTGAATTGGACCACCTGGTCTAAATCGGCACATCATAATTTCATCAACAAATCGGCCATTAGCTTTTATATTCCCTCTTTTAACACCTTCAACTTTAAACCCAAATTTTTCATATAACGCTTGTGCCTTAGGATTTGTCTCCAATACTCCAAGCTCTACTCTTTCTAGCATTAACCAATGATCTGCCAAATCTAATACTTTCGTAAGCAAAGTTTTTCCAATTCCCTTATTATGATGATTTCCATCAGTTGCGATAAATAAATCTCCTACATGGGACCTGCGACCTGTTCTTTGCACTAAACCAACTAACCCTACTACATCTCCATTACATTCTGCTACAAATTCAAATTCGTTTGCTTGCAAGTTTCTAATTCTATTTTCCATCATGTCTACTCGCATACTAGGTAGAAATATCATATAGGGAAAAACATTTTCTTGAGTGCATATACGATGAAGTGCCTTAGCATCATTTATTTCTACTGGTCTAATCAATACTTCCATCTATTGTCACTCCTACAAATTTTTTATTTTAAATCTTCAAGCCATTCATGATTAGATTGATGTATCAAGATTGCTTCACGTAGCCATACTTTCTGTGAAAGGTTTAAATAATCTTTCACGTTATTAAAGTCCTGATGATCCTTTTCTTTTGTATTTCTAACCTTATATAAAAGCACTATTTCTGGATTCAAGTAAGGAATCCCTTCATTTGTAACACGAAAAAATGAGTCAAGCTTACAACTAATCGACATATCTCTTCTAAACTTCCAATCATTTAACTCGATTTCATTTAATAAAACTTCTAATTCTTCTTTTGTCTTATCATTTTTGCCATGTATTTCATGAATAGGTAATTCTAAATATTCATTCTCCCAAGTTGATAATTCCCCTTTTATAACTTTATTAAACGTCCAGTTATGTAAATATTCTTTAAAATATAATTGATCATTACGAGCAATAGAGATTTCAATATCATGGTGATTTCTCGTTTGTTTTTCTAAGAAAAGGTCAATTGCCCATCCACCAGCTATATACCATCCTTTCTTAAAATCCTTCATTTGTTTATAAACTTTATAACATTGTTCAAAAGACATAACTTTCCTACCCCCTAATTAAAAAAGTATCACACAAAATGTATGATACTTTTTAATAGATTTATTTAGTTCTTATGAAGAATAATCTTTCTACCTTAGGATGAATTGGCTCATCTGCATAAGAACGATTTGATCGATCATATGGTTGAAATCCTACATCTGTAGAATCATTATCATCTGAATAAAGTTTTGTTCCTGAATCATCTGAAACAATTGAGGTCTCAGAACCATCAGACACTAAATTAGGACTGTAATTAATAGATAATACAGTGAACAAACACAATATTGTAATAATGTTGAAAAGTCTTTTCATCATGTTATTTCCTACTTTCGATAATTTTTAATAAAGTGCTATTGTATTCTTTATATAACATGTTTTGTTTTTCTAACGATTCGTGTTTCTCATAGTAATCTGTAACAACATTATAGTATTTGATTAATTTTTCATGGTCATTGGTTTGAACCCATAATGGCAAGCCAACTTCACGTAAATATGTAACTAAATTTGCTTCGTCCTTTTTTGCCTCTAGTAATAAAACCTTCATTCGAATATAAGATGCACTATTTTTATCCTTTATTTTGGAGAGATTCTTACATAATAACTTGGTAGCTGTCTCATAATCATTTATGATCATCATATTATTCGCTATATTTGAAATGACTAAAAAGTATTCTTCAGTACCTTCCTGTATGTTAGATAAATAGGCTTGATAATACTTTATTGCTTTTTTATGTTGATTAGAATGATAGTATAAAAAGCCTAAATTATGTAAAGCACTCATATGTATTGTTTTATCACTTAATATGACAGAAGAATCTAGTATTTCAATTAGAAATTGCTCGGCTCGATCTAAAAACTTACTCTTAATTAATTGAAGTGAAAGTAACATTTTTGCATCAAGAATTCGTTTAATATTATTGTTTTGTAGAAAAATAGGAATTGCTTTATTACAAAAATACATAGATAAGGAAGTCTGATTAATAAAGCTATATACTAAAGCTCTATAAAAGCAATATTCCTGGAAATCGATCTCGAGGTTTGGCGTAATTTCTTGTACTTCATCCATTACTAGAAGAGAGTCATTATATCTTTTTTCTTTTATGTAATATATTGATAGTGTAAACAAATATTTTATTGTTTCATATTGGGAAAATTTCTTCTTTTTTGCCTCAAGTTGTTTCCATTTTTTCTTTGCCATTTTAAGATCTTCAATAAAAATATAATATCTCCAAATTGTAATACAAAAATCATTTGATATATTAGTATAATTTATACTTTCCTCTTTACCGATCAATTCTTCAAAAAGCATTTTACTAGAATCATAGTCAGCTCGTTCGATTGAAGTCCATAATCGTTTAAGTTGACCAGTCACTTCTTCTATACTATCATTTTCATCTATTTCAACTTGCATCTTTTTTAAAAGCAATTCAATCGTTTCTATACCAGCCTCTTTTGTACCATTTTCAATTTTACTTAAATGCGAAACAGAGCATATTCCTTCACATAATTTCTCCTGGGTCCATCCTAATTTTTTTCGATGATGAAAGATCATCATGCCATAATCCATATTAAAATCTCCTGTTCACCTTTATTTAAAATAGAAATTTATATGACTAGACACTATTAATTTCTTATATTAATATTTTTAATTTTTTCTTAATAATTAAATTTTATTAGATTTTCCGACACATTAATATACTTTTTCGTTTTTTTTCAGACAAATTATATTCAAAAAATTTTCCCAATACAAAAAAGCCGAATCGAATGGTATGATTTTATTACAAGCAATTAAACGATACTAACGACTAATAACTTCATTAGTATTTTTTAAATGCACCCCCATTTAATAACCAGTTTTAAAGCAAGATGTAATCATTACATCTTGCGATTTTTTTGATTAAAGCCATTTTTAATTTTCTAAATAATTTAAATATAGTTTTAGTTTTTAAGCCATCAAGTAATTTAATAGATTCATGCTAGAATCTTCCAAATTTATTCATACTTGTAGAGGTCCTATATGACAAAAAAACGACACATTTCATATTTGGTAATTATTGGAATAACCATCATTATTATATTAACATTAAAACTATCTATTGAAAAAGAAAAACAGAAGAGATTGGACGATGAAGCGTCTACAGAATTAATAATTGAACAAAATGTTCAAAATTCTGTACGAAACTACATTACAGCTTTAAAGTGGAAAGATGTTGAGATTTATAACTCTGTTGTAGTAAATTCATTAAAAATCAGCAATCACTCTTACTACTTTACTAAGATAATGTCTAACGTAATAGATGCAAAATTCATCGGGGATAATTTATCTGTCATTCATTTAAATAAAAAAGATCATAAAACTACGGTACATATTAAATACGCAATAACATTTGTTGACGGGATAAAGCCTGAAGGAAATTATAAAAACGGTAGAAATATATGTAATGTAAAACTGGATCTTGTTAAAATACAAAATAAATGGGTCATTTCAAGTATTTATGATTTAAAAGTTATCTAAATAAAAATACGTTCTCAATAAAGACCGTGATAAATGAAGAAAGTCCACTAGCTGATAACTTTGCTTGTGGATTTTTTTTATTTAAACTTATTCCCTGCCTTAATCTATAAAATTCAGACAAAAAAGGAGGTCTCAAAAGTACGCTGACTTTGAGATCTCCTTTTTAAGTCATCAGTAGTTTATTTCCAAATCAATTAGCCTAATTGCTAAAAAAACTGTTTAAATTGTATCTAAATCTTTCAGCAACATATCTTTACTTTCTTCAAACTTTACATCTTTTACATATTCATACGCTTTAGTTTTAGCAGCTAAGCTCTCGGCTGACTGATTTAATTTCGCATACGCTCTTGATAAAGCCTCATATGCATATGCTATGTAGAACGGTTCTACTTCTGCTTCTAAACTAATCTTGACACATTTTTTTGCGTAATCTAAAGCTGTTTCTCCTTGCCCTATAACAGCATACACTCGTGATAATTGCCAATATCCAATCGATATGTTTCTTGGTGTATGGCTCTCTACTTTTGTCCAATGCCAAAAAGAGCTATGACATAAATGAACCATTTCTTCTGTTTCACTTTGAGATCTATTTTCTAATTCAAGTAGATCCCAAACTTTATTAAAACATGAAGCAGCAAGCTCCCTATGAGTGAAGCTATTTTGTTTAATCGTCTCTTCCATCATTTGGTCCCCCATAAATAAAATTAAAAATATGTATTACCTAAAAAACTAAATATCATTTTATTCACATACAGAGTTTGAGTCAGCATCACAGCTAGCAATGGTTTCAAAGCCTGTTGAGCTATTTTTAATTTGTATAACTGCATTTCTTCGTTGCTCTTCTAACTTTAATCCTTTTTCACCAACGGATTGTTCATAATAATTTATTTCTTGTTCTTGCCGCTCGTCAGCATTAGCATTAAAGCTCATTAAAATACCTACTGGAGTTGCTAAAACTAACAAAAATACACCAATTCTAAGAGCCGCGTACTTAAATGCTTTGTACCCGTTTTTTAATAATTTATCCATTTGTATAAATCTCCTCAAATTGAATATAATATTCGAAACTCTTCAGCAAATCTTAACTAACAATACTATTCTCTGTTCGATTCATATTTTCCTGTTTCCCACTATGGATCATAAAATTATATGAGAAATCCTACAAAAAAAAAAACGCGTTCAAACCGATGAAAATGAATTCATCTATATGAACGCGTAATTCTTATTCGATTATGTTTATTGTTACTTAGTTTCTATTCACCTAAATCTACATTGTGGTAAACACGTTGAACATCTTCAATATCTTCAAGAACGTCTAACATTTTTTCAAACTTTGCAAGGCCATCTTCTGGAAGAGTTACATCATTTTGCGCTAACATTGTTAATTCAGCTACTGTAAACTCAGTAATACCTACATTCTTAAACGCTTCTTGTATTGCATAAAACTGGTCTTGATCAGCATAAACAATGACAGCATCTTCTTCTTCTAAAATATCGCGAACATCAACATCTGCTTCCATTAAGATTTCAAGCACTTCATCAGATGACTTACCTTCAAGTCCAATTACAGCCGTTGCATCGAACATATATGATACAGAACCTGTTACCCCAAGGTTGCCACCGTTTTTACTAAATGCAGCACGAACCTCTGCAGCTGTACGGTTTACATTATTAGTAAGCGCATCAACAATGACCATTGATCCATTAGGACCGAAACCTTCGTAACGAAGCTCATCAAAGCTTTCTTCAGAACCACCTTTTGCTTTTTCAATCGCACGGTCAACAATATGTTTCGGTACACTATAAGTTTTCGCACGCTCTAGTACAACTTTTAAAGCTTGGTTTGATTCTGGATCCGGCTCACCTTGCTTTGCTGCTACATATATTTCACGTCCAAACTTTGCATAAATACGGCTAGTATTTGCATCTTTTGAAGCTTTCTTCTCTTTAATATTATTCCATTTACGACCCATCTTGTTCCACTCTCTTTCAACTTTAAATCTACGATTAATTTACTATGTATTTGACTTTCGCCAAACATTTACCATTTAATATTATACCTCATTTATACTTTTTTTCGAAATGAATCGTTATTAAATATTAGTGGAAATAAAAAACATTACTTCTAGTTTTGAAGTAATGCCTTTATTTTTATATAACCTTTACTTTTATCAAATAAGTAAAATAATTATTCCCCTTCCAAATACCTTTTACCTCATATATTCTTTCCCCTTTTTTAGATCCAAGTTGGAATGAGTAACTTCCGTAATGATCTAGATTGTGGTCATAAATATAAGTTTTTTTAGTCCCATTATGCTCTATTATTTCCACATTTTCGGGTTGTTCCGAAAAATAAATTCTTAGAAGCTCCCCTTCGAATGCTGGAATAGCTTCTTCTTCATAAATATTTTTATCTGTACCATTTTTTGATTTAACTTTATCTAATAATTTCCCCCAAGAATAATTTGCTATTTTATAAGGAATTGTTTTATCTGCTAGCTCAAATTTAACTTCCGGTTTTTCATCTTTAGATAAAATTGTTTGGTTAATAATGATCGAAATGGTAAAAATTGCAACTAAATATAAGATTCCCCGTTTAAACATCGAACTTCCGCTCCATATTTTTCATTTAATAAGTTTAATGTAATCCATTTCTATTAATTTGTATATTGGGAAAATTCTGTACATTTGTTTTTAAAATGTTAAATCTACTAAGTTACACTATTCATTTTTATAATAAGATCATTTCAACATATTTTTCATAGAAATGACAAAAATTAAGGTAACATGGTGGGAGTAATAGAAAGGATTGATAACATGTTTAATAATAATCCAGAGTATTGGATCTCTAAACTTGGACTAGAAGCACATCCAGAAGGTGGATATTACAAATCTACCTATCAATCAAAGGAGCAAATATCGGATCGTGAATTAACGGTAAATTTTGATGATCATAGATTGCTTTATACTAGTATCTATTTTTTACTACAATCACATGATATTTCTCATTTTCACAGATTAAAGTCTGATGAATTATGGTATTTCCATGCAGGTAGTTCATTAACGATTCATGTGATACATGAGAATGGTCGATACGAAGAAATTAAATTAGGACTAAATTTAGAAAATGGAGAAGTTCCTCAATATTTAGTACCAAAAAATTCAATTTTCGGTTCATCAGTTGTGGACGAAAATACTTTTTCATTAGTAGGCTGTATGGTTTCACCTGGATTTGACTTTAAAGACTTTGAATTACTTACTCAAGAGCAATTACATAGTGAATACCCTGAATATAATGAAATTATTAATAAGTTAGCTTATAAGATACTTCCTTATTAAATTAAAAAAGAAAGTGAGCTTTTAGCTCACTTTCTTCTTTTTTTAATAGGGAAATGTAGCAACTAACTCAGAGTTAAGGTAATCTTTTTTATTTACTGGATTTCTTGTTACGATTTCGTCATTTTTGTTTTTTATCAGGTCTAGCCAATTGTGATTACTTCATATTTAAATAAGTAGTACTCACAAATCCTTTTTTACCATCGTAAGAAACGATTGCCCAATTATAATCAATTTGAGTTTTCCCTTTTGTTTGATAGCCAAGGTAACTGATTTTTGCACCTTTTGGTATCACAGTTAAAACTTTATATTTTGTACTTGGACCAGTACGTAAATTTAAATTAGCTTTTGTTGTAACAGTAGTTGGTACTTTTTGTAAGTATTTAGTACTTACATATGCTATACCATTTTTAGTAGTTGTTGTTTTAATTTGTGCCCAGCTAGCATTATAGAATTTTACAATCTCAATTTGGTCTTTCTTTCTTAAAGTGTCTACAACTTTTGAACTTGTATTTGGAGCACTTCGTACGTTTAATACACTTGCAGTTACCTCATATACACTAATCGGAGCATTTAAAACCGCTGCACTAACATGTGTTGGCACGGCCGTTACACCATTTGAAAATAATATTGCGCCAGACAAGGCCATAGTAGATACAAAAGTTTTTAATAATTTTTTCTTCATTTTCAATTCCTCCTCTCACTTTACATCTCAATAATATTGAATCAATGTTTCAATATTAGTCATGAGATGTATCCAAATTGTAAATTTTCAATTGTAATAATACGAAACACTAACAGGAAAAATTCGCATATGCTTCCAAATTTATGGATATTCTAAAATTTATATTTGTATGAATGGAGGCAAACTATGGATAATCAAGCGAACAATGAAGAAATATTGACGAATCGGCAAGGCCATCCAGTAACAGATAATCAAAACATAAGAACTGTTGGTAATCGGGGACCAACAACTTTAGAAAACTATGACTTTCTTGAAAAAATCTCACATTTTGATCGTGAACGAATTCCAGAACGCGTTGTGCATGCACGTGGAGCCGGTGCACAAGGATATTTCGAAGCCTATGGAAAAGTAGGCGATTACGCAATTTCTAAATATACTAGAGCAAAATTATTTCAAGAGAAAGGAAAAAAAACACCCGTATATGTTCGATTTTCCACAGTTGTAGGTGGTGGACATTCTCCTGAAACTTTACGTGATCCACGCGGTTTCGCTACAAAGTTTTATACTGAAGATGGAAATTGGGATTTAGTCGGTAATAATCTAAAAATCTTTTTTATTCGTGATCCTTTAAAATTTCCAGACATGGTTCACTCATTTAAACCAGATCCAGTAACAAATCTTCCTGATCCTGAAAGAATGTTTGACTTTCTTCATCTAACACCTGAATCCACTCATATGGTTACATTTCTCTTTTCCCCATGGGGAATTCCAGCTAACTATCGACAAATGCAAGGATCCGGTGTTAATACATATAAGTGGGTAAACAAAGATGGCCAGGCAGTACTTATTAAATACCACTGGGAACCGCTAAAACAAGGAATAAAAAATTTATTACAACGTGAAGCAGATGAGATCCAATCTACAAATTATAATCATGCAACTCAAGACCTGTACGAGGCTATAGAGAAAGGCGATTATCCAGAATGGGAATTATGTGTACAAATTATGAGTGATGATGAGCATCCCGAGCTTGATTTTGATCCACTAGATCCTACAAAGCTATGGGATCCAAAAAAGTTTCCATTTTTACCAGTTGGAAAAATGGTACTAAATAAAAATCCAGAAAACTATTTTGCAGAAGTTGAACAAATTGCATTTGGGACAGGTGTTCTAGTTGACGGACTGGATTTTTCAGATGATAAATTACTTCAAGGTCGCACTTTTTCGTACTCAGATACACAACGATATCGAGTTGGAACAAATTACTTACAACTACCAGTTAATTCACCAAAAAATCATGTAGCAACAAATCAACGGGATGGACAAATGGAATATAAAGTTGATGTAGCTCCAGGTCAAAACCCACATGTAAACTATGAACCTTCATCACTAGGTGGATTAAAAGAGGCACCAAAGAATGGAAAAGATCATGAGCCTGCTTACAATAATAAGTTAGTACGACAAAAAATTGACCGACCGAACGACTTTATTCAAGCTGGTACTACTTACCGTGCTTTCGATGAAACTGAAAAAAATGAATTAATTTCCAATTTAGTAGATGCACTCAAAGTATGTAAGCCACATATTCAAGAAACGATGGTAGGTTATTTTACAAAAGCAGATGAAGAATACGGACGCAGAGTGCGCGAAGGTTTAGAAAAAGTGAAGAGTAATCGAACTGAACACACTAGTACAGAAGCAGCTGATGTCGCGACTGACAAAGCCAAAAATATGGGCCATGAATCAGATCAATATTAAAATTATGAATTGGGATAGGCAGACGCCTATCCTTTTTATGTTATTATCAAAAATACGGACAAAGAGTTAATTTATTGATAAAGTTTTAAACTTTGCTTATATCATTATCTGAATATTAAGACTAAATATTCACAATTAAAAGATAAAAGTTTAAAATAAGTTTGTAAGGACAAAGATGATACATATTAAATTAATTAAAAGAGGGCTGATACTTAAATGAATAATGTAACTAAATTTAATATTTTCAAACCAGCAAAAGACATATTCGAGGCATTTGTTGATCCATCTAAAATAGGTAACTTTTGGTTTTCTTCTAGCTCTGAACGATGGGAAGAAGGAAAAGTCATTACTTTAAAATACGACCTTTACAATGCAGAAGGTAAAATTAATATCATAGAGATTGAGGAAAATAAGAAGATTGTGTTTGCTTGGGGACCTACAGTAGAAGGAAATATCGTAACAATTACATTAAATGAACAAGATCAAAATAACACAATTATTGAAGTGGTGGAAGAAGGCTTTAATGAAAGCGACCCACAATATGTTCATCATTTAATCGATAATAAAGAAGGCTGGGTATTTATGCTAAGCTGTTTAAAATGTTATTTAGAATTTGGTGTAACTAATTTAAGAGGCGGACTAGTAAAATAATTTTAAAGTAAAACAATAATATACGGGGCTATCTCATCAGTTAGGTTAACTGACTCTTGGGTGCCCCCTTTTTAATGGTAAGTAGAATGTAGCATTAGTTCGGAATTCAGTTGCCATGACTTTGAGGAGGTATCTCTGGGGTACTTATCATTTGTAGTTGAACTAATTAATCATTCTCATAGATGATTAGCAGATTTTTATTCGGTTTAGTTAGTAAATGAACAGTTTTACTAGTTTACCAGTTAGAAAGATACTAATATTATATGATTCCTATTTTACAATACTCCTACCGCTATGGGTGTTAAAACTTAAAACTTAAAACTTAAAGTCATCGCTCTAATTCATACTAAATCAATTGAAAAAAATTGAAAGAACCCACTAAATATCTATAGAAGTGAGCGTTTATGCTAAGATAGCCCCCACCACATCATACATTAACAACGTTCAAATCTTAAAACTGTTCAAATAAAAAAAGGCTTCCATATGTCAGCATCTGTGACCGATGGAACCCCCATATTTTATGTTTTTTCTACCCTTATCAAAACAGACTCGTCTAGAATCTCACATCGATATTTAAGCTTACTTTCACTTGGTTAGAATCACGAGTCTTTGTCCTCATAGGCCTTTCAAATCCACTAATTACCAGTTACTTATTGAAGCCCACTCATTATAGGAGAACTTTTAGTTAATATTTTTACCTCCGCTGTTTCGCCCCTCTTACATAAAGGATAATAATCGCAAAGATAAACATTCCACAAACAATAAAAGGCATTAAGCCTGAACTATAAACCATATATACTCGAATATGACGTATTGCATTTACAACTATAAAAAGCACCATGGATAGCCATAAAATTACAATAAGAGCCGCATTTTTATTTCTTCGCATAAACATCAGCCCCTCCCAAAAAAACAACTACAAAAAATTATTTTATTCTATTATATAGTCGAATGACCTAATCAATGACCACACGTTTTGAGTATTTGTAAAAGTTTAAAAAAAATTAAAAGGATAGCTAGTCTATAATAACTAGAGCTATCCTTTGTTCTTCCCATTTTATATATATCGAAAAATCTGTACAATTTGCATATGGTACATCATTATTAATCTTATTTTCTAAATCGATAAGTGTATATTTTTGCCACTCTTCTAATCGATTCAAATCCCATTTTTGAACAAATAAGTGATACAAAAATATTTCTCTCAATTTAAGAAAGATCGGGATTTGTTTTACTATGTCGTTATGAAGGAAGTTTTCTAGTTTATATCCCTTAAAGAAGTTCACCATAAATGTCTCAATAAACTGTTCATTCATTTGGTTAAAAGAGTTCTGTTGCCAATACGCATGATAAAAAGCTGTAGCAAAATCTTGTGCGAACCAATTAAATGCACAATCATCAAAATCAATCGTAAAGAGAGTATTACCGACTAATATTAAATTCCCTTGATGGAAATCATTATGAATAATTCCAAATGTATCAGATGTGATTCGAAATTCTTTGAGCTTTTCCATATGCTTATCAAAAATCTCTTTTATATTAGGAACTAACTGATTTCTAATCCCAAAAACGTCATAGCTATCAAGTGACCAGACTGGACGATGAACTACACTTAATTTATAACGTTTAGCTAAAGAATGCATCTTCCCCAATTTTTTACCCCATTGTTCAAACAGATGTTTATTCCAATGGTTAGGATTAGTAACATCAATTTGTTCGCCATCAATATACTCAAAATAAGTTATGACTCTTCCGTCTTCTTCTCTTAAATTACGATCTGCTCTTGCAACATTTACTCCTTGCTTATGTAATAAATTTATAAATTCAACTTCTTGTAAAACCATTTCTTTCGTTCTTCCTAATTTAGACTGCCTAACCACTCTATTATCTTGTTCATCATAAAATACATCATTTTGAAACCCACCGCTTAAACGAACTTGATTATTATTCTGCTTATTCATTGAGAGTCCCTACTATCTTATAGAATCTCATACAATCTCCATTTTGTGTTCAGAACAAAAATATATTAAGATATTTTTAAGCATTTAATCTTTTCTATATTAAATATTATATCTATTCAATTTAAGGAGTTTTCAAAATATGAGTATGCCATTTGAATTTAATTGGTTAATTGTAACGAACGAGCACGCTGTAAGACATGAAAATAACCTATTCTCGTTAGAACAAAACGGATACCATTTATACCCTATTGACACACCAATCAATGTCTCCCGAAAGAATGATGAAAAACCTTTTGGAATAGCTGTTATTCAGAAAGTAGAATGGAGAAATAATAATACATATTTACTTTATGAACTAAAAGCAATTGATACAGTTAATTAAGAAGATACAAGGATATTTTTAACAGCAAAATAAACATAAAAAGTTCAAGAACAATACTTGAACTTTTTTAATTAGAAGCCGTTCATAACATGTTTTTTTAGCCTAGAGATTTTAAAGACTTCGAATAAATAATAGGTGCATTATTTTTACTAACCATCTCAATAATACCAATCTCTTGTATTTTGCCTACAATCGTGTCATTTCGATACAAACAATAATTATAAGCTTCTGCTAGTTTATCCAGTGACAATCTATTACCTAAAGTACAATGCGGTATCCACTCCCCAGGCAAATACATGGACTTTGGATTATCATTAAATGGTTTAAACCGAGTATGAAATTCCTCGTGAAACTCAATCAAATTTTTAGTAACATTGGGTGAAAAATACAATATGCCAGTATTAAAAAACGACCCAATTGAATTAAACGTAATATCTATTTCTGATTTACTCTCATAAAATTCATCTAATTGTTCAATGAATTTCATTAAATCTAAATTATGATAACTTGCTAAAGTAATATGCGGTTTACGATCTACTACTTCATCAGCATAGAAAGAAATCGATTTTTCACTTAACTCTGTCCAAATATCTTTAATAATTTTTTCGGTTTTTTCATCAAATAAAGCTACAACTCCATACATCATATTTTCCTTCTTTCTAAACTTATACTAGATCCATATGCATAATATAGAGCTCACCTTTTCTCCCCATTACTCTATTTCCCTTATCAATAAAACCGCTTTTTAAATAAACATGCTGTGCAGCAGTATTTTTATGATTCACACCCAAAATAATTTCATCTCGTTCAGGGAAATTCGCTTTTACAAAAGAAGGCAATAAATTTAAAGATTGTTTTGCAATCCCTTTTCCTTGAAAATTTGTATCAACAGAATAAGCCCTTAATAGAATTGCATTTTTATTATCACTATATTGTCTAACTCCATCCCAACCATGCAAAACAAAAAATCCTGCAACATCATTGTTACTCATAATTAAAATCGCATGACGATCAGCCTCTAATACACATTTTTCTATATTATCAATAGGTAGACCAGTAAATTTTAAATGCTCATCAGCCAGAAAATAGTTTTTTAATTGGTCATCATATTTATCATTATAGAATTGTAAAGAAATAGTATTTGTCGTTAATAAAGAATTAGACATGCAAATATCCCCCAATAAAAATAGAATTACAAGAATAGTACAATAATTATAATCGTTTTTCTATAGTGTTTTTTTAACTAGCTCATTACTATTTTTAAACAACTATTTAGAATTAATGGAGGATTAAACAATTATATGTACTCATTTAATAAACAAAAAACCACCTCTTTAGTGGTTTTTCCAAAACAGTTTGCGCTAAATAATATACCTAAATTTCCTCAAATGGTTCAGGATAATTTTGCTGAAAATACGATAATAAATCGCTTTTTTTAAGAAGGAGATTCAAACAAATTTGCTGGCTGATCGCAGATTTAAATACAAGTTTATTGCAAAACTGACACTTTTCCTTTTCAATAAATGCATGTTTAATAGACAAAGGGAAAATCGTTTTTTGTTTTCCTGCTAATAATATGTAGCTTTGATGATTAACGGAAAAGCTTATTTTATAACCTTCGTACCCCCCAAGCTTACTAATGACCACGTTTTGAATATCTAAGTCTTGAATCACCATGTGTAATAACACCTCCGTTTTCAACAAAATATATGACGAAATGCTATTTTTATGTCTCATTATCGTTAAATATTTTCATAAAAAAATAAAAACTACCCAAAAAGTAGTTTTTTATCACGATTTCTTTATTAATTTATTATTTTACTTTGGTCGACGATTGTCAAAAGCCATTTGATATCTGATTAAAATTGTTCAGAATAATGTTCTTGGAAATAAGCTAATAATTCTTTTCTTCTATTAAATAAAGTTGGACAAACTTGTTGACTAAAATTCGATGGAAAAACTAGTTTATTGCATAGCTGACATGTTCCTTTTTCATTAAAAGTATGAATTAGAGACAAAGGAAATAATAGATTTGTTTTACCGACTAAAAGTACATACTGCTGTTGATTAATCGAAAATCTAATTTTATAGCCTTTATAATCGGTATGTTTTGCAATTTGTATGTTTTTAATTTCAAATTCAAGCTTTGTCACTTTTGACTTACACCTCCAATTAAAGGGTAGATTCAGATTTTAATAGACTTTTTTACACTTGTATTTCCTGACAACTTGTATAATCCTATATTATTAGTTTACTTAACAAAACTTTCATATAGTAATACTCTTATCAGTATTTATTAAAACTATTTTAGCTTTTTCATTTTGTTGAATGATAAGAGTTTCATTTTTTTCTTTGTTTTTTTTTAGTAAATTTTGATTTAAATTTACTTTTCCGGAAAAATATGACACTAAATAAGTGAAGATATCTATGAACTTATGTTAAAATTTAAACTAAATGTGATCACACATTTTAAATAATTTAATTACCAAGTTCATGTAATCTTAGATTTGCCCTTACTATTAAATGAGGTAAGGGATTTTTCTTTGTTATTTCAGTTATTGGTTAGAGGGAAGGTTAGTAATGAAATCAAAATCAGCAAGTACCTTAATTAAGTTAAATTTGAAAGGAGTAAGAAATAAAAAGCGAGCATTAACATTAAACTCAATGGCATTAGTTGGACTTGCATCAACATTAACAATTCAAATTCCATATAATACTACTGCGGCTGCAGCCTCTATTGATTCCAAGAAAACTCTGCAATCTAGTAAACTATATTCAAATAATATAATAAGTACATATAAATCAATTGGTAATGGTGTCCACGTAAGAACTGGAGCTGGTACCTCTTATCAGATTTTAGGTAGTGTTAATAAAAACCAAAAACTAGATGTTATTTCATTGTCTAATGGTTGGTATAAGATAAAATTTAATGGATCAACAGGATACATTAGTGCATCTTATGTTGAAAAAGTTACCGAATCGAATAATAGTATTTCTAATCAAGTGGTCAGTTCGGGTAATTACTTTTCTACTGGTAATGGTGTCCGTATAAGATCGGGCGCTGGAACTTCTTATCAGATTTTAGGCAGTGTTAATAAAAATCAAAGACTAGATGTAATCTCAGTTTCAAATGGTTGGTATAAAATAAAATATAATGGAGTAACTGGATATATTAGTTCATCCTATGTTGGAAAAGTTACCGAGTCGAGTAATAATAATACTAATCATAATCAAACGGTTAGTACGGGTAACTACATTTCTACTGGTAATGGTGTCCGCATCAGATCTGGGGCTGGAACTTCTTATCAGATTTTAGGTAGTGTTAATAAAAATCAAAGATTAGATGTAATCTCACTATCTAATGGTTGGTATAAAGTAAAATATAAAGGGACAACTGGGTATATTAGTGCATCTTATGTTGGAAAAGAAAAAGTTTCGAATCAGACAGATACAAATATGACAGACTCAAACAAGGTTGATTCAAATCAGGTAGATTCAAATAATATTCAGTCATTTGATGTACAAACTTTAATCAACATATCAAAAAAATATTCAGGTGTACCTTATATTTGGGGTGGAGAAACTCCTTCAGGTTTTGATTGTAGTGGGTATATTTCTTATGTATTCAAAGAATCTGGCCTGTCACTTCCTAGAACAAATGTTGCAGGTTATTGGTATAATAATTCAAATTTAAAAACCGTAGCTGACTTTCAACCTGGTGATTTAATCTTTTTCCAAAACACTTATACTTATGGACCATCCCATATGGGTATAGTGATTAATAATAATGAGTTTATCCATGCAAGTAGTAGTTCAGGAGTAACGATTTCTAAAATAAACAATTCATATTGGAACCAACATTTTTTAGGATTTAAACGATTTAAATAATTTTTCAACATCTTACTTGAAAAAACACCTATCATGGGTGTTTTTTTAGCTTGACGATATTAAAATATAGTTGATTTTTCCTTACTCATAGCGAGTTCAAGAGTAACTATTTTTTTCATCAATTGTATATTTAGGTATAAAAAATGCACCTCCAATGTTAGACTGTTTCTAAATTTGGGGTGCACTTCCTTACAGATATTTTTTATTAATTACTCTCAATAATCTCTTTTAGTTCAGACCAACACGTAATACGCGGGATGTCCAACTCTCGATTATATGAAGTGTCTTTCACATATGCTTTTAAAGGTAATTCTGATAGTGTGTTCAATATTTCTGGTTTATCATCAAAGTAGTAATCTAAATCTAATTCTTTTATAATATGAATTTTTTCAGAATCTTTCATTCCGCAATAAAAGCGATCTGGATGAACAGGAAATCCATTTTTTAATAACCATTCTTTTGTTCGTTCACCATATTCTTTATTTCTTGCTGTCACATAGTAAATTTCGTGTCCTTGCTTTTCTAATTCTTGTAATGTTTCAACAGCATATGGAAATGGAGGACATGTAGTAAAGTATGTTTCTTCTAAGTTACTCTTCCACATTTTGCTTCCTTCTTCTGCCGTTAAGCCAAAAGGTTCATGAATTTCAACTGTTTTTAATTCATTGTAAGCTTCTATAGGAATATTTTTATTTAGCTTTTTATTATAAATGTGAAAAGCATGCTGTCTTAAATCAATTAAAGTATCGTCTATATCGAATCCGAATTTCATTTTAAAAGTCCTTCCTCATGAAGTAATATATTTAGGATAGCCTATGAATTTATAATCAGGACCAATTTTCGTTAATTCAATATTTTCGAGTTCAATCGCTTGTCCCATTTTATCAAGCCCAGTACCTTCTAAAAATGTAGGTGCATTTTTTCCACCTATTAATTTAGGAGCTAAATAGACAATCACTTTATCAACTAAATTCTGATTGATAAAGGAAGCATTTACTTCTCCACCACCTTCTACTAATAAAGAAGAAATTGAATGTTCACCTAGAATTTTTAGCATTTCGTTTAAATCAACTCTATTTGAATTACTCGTAACAAATACTTTTACACCTAAGTTTTCTAATTCACTTCTTTTTTGTTCAGAGTGGTTTTGACTTGTGAATATCCATGTTTCAGCTTGCCCATCGGTTACTACTTTTGATTCTAAAGGTATTTTTAAAGTAGAATCTAGAATCACTCGTACTGGATTACGTCCGTTTGGAATTCTAGTTGTTAATTCTGGATTATCTTTTAATACTGTATTAACACCAACTAATATCGCACCAATTTCATTTCTTAATTGATGAACATCATTTCGAGCTTCCGCTGAAGTGATCCATTTACTATCAGAAGAATGGGTTGCAATCTTTCCATCTAATGTAGATGCAGATTTCATTACGACAAAAGGAATGTTTTTAACAATATATTTGTTAAATACTTCATTCATTTTGATCGACTGCTCTTCGCAAACTCCGATGATTACTTCAATTCCTGCATCTTGAAGAATTTTTACTCCTCTTCCTGCCACTAAAGGATTGGGGTCAAGTGTTGCGATGACTACTTTTTTCAAACCTGCATGTACAATCGCCTCTGCACATGGACCAGTTCGTCCATGATGAGAGCATGGCTCAAGCGTTACATAAATTGTGCCACCTTCAGCTTTATCTCCTGCCATTCTTAGCGCATTAATTTCAGCATGAGGTTCACCAGCTTTTAGGTGAGCACCAATTCCAACTATCCGATTATCATTTACAATTACAGATCCTACTAATGGGTTGGGGTCGGTTTGACCTTTTGTAGCCATGGCATTTTGAATAGCTAAATTCATATAAAATTCATGATTACTCACTAGTACGTCCTCCTTTAAAATGACCAGAACGAACAATTTTAGTCTCTAAATACTTTTCGTTATACTTTGATTTGTCTCCCCATAATTGAATTCTCCCAGATACATTAGCACCAGATTTTTGAAGAGCATCCAATTTTCTTGGGTTGTTTGTAATTAAAGTAACCGGTTTTGAGCGAAGCGTTTTTAATACTCGAATAGCGTCTTCGTAGTTTCGTGCATCATCTACAAAACCAAGCTCTTCATTTGCCTCAACCGTATCAAATCCTTGCTCTTGGAGAACATATGCCATCGCTTTACTAAATAAACCGATTCCTCTTCCTTCATGATTTGCTAAATAAAATAATGCACCTGATTCATTTGAAGAAATCATTTTCATTGCTTCTTTTAATTGGAATCCACAATCACAACGTTTACTTCCAAAAATATCACCCGTATGACAAATACTATGCATTCGAATTAGTGCATCCTCTGAATTTTCAAAGTCACCATAAACTAATACGCTTGATTGTTGCATTTCTGCTAAATTTGAAGAGGCTAATTTACTAATAATTTTTTCTGTGTTATATGACCCATCGTTACAAAAATCCCCTTCGATATCCTCACATCGTAGCCAACAATACCATTGAAAAATGACTGTTTCCCCATCTAAATTTACTGGTAGTTTAATTGGTCCAACTAAATAAATTGATTTATCGTTATTTTTTATGACATTAATTTTCTCTTTTAATAAAGAAACTACTTTTTCGTTGATCATGAGGCTTCCTCCTGTTTTCTAACACGATTTCATATTGATATAATATATTTCCTAGTTTTTACTTGTCCATATTTTAAATTTTAAAATTATTCTTATCTAGTCACATCAAAATGCTGTTTAAAAGTACTTTCCTGGGTTAGTTGTTCCTTTTGTAAGCTTTCAACTTCTTCTCGTCTAGTATATTCAAATTTCTTTAACACTACTGTACTTGTATCTTTGTTTCGAATAGCATCTTGAATGATATCTGTTAAAATATCTGCATCTTTCAATGCAATATTTACACCAAGCGCAGCAGTAGGACTCATCGTATGAGCCGCATCCCCCATTATAATTAAGCCGTCTTTTACCCACGTTTTACTACGGCTACTTTGAACATTTAATAAAACAAAATCGTTCCAAGATTTTATATTTTCTTGAACAGTTTCAGTCAGTTCTGGAAATGCTTTGATTAGCTGATTTACAAAAGGATTAAAAGATTTACTTCTTAAGTTCGGAAAAGAACCTTCATCTATATTCCATCCTATTTGAATAAACCCTCCTGCTTGAGTAAACAAAGCCAATTGATGTTTATTTATCAATGTTAATCTAATTGTTGAATCCCAACTTGCTGGTCTCGGTACTTTAGCCCAAAGTAGGTCGTATCCATGTTTTATAATATCTGTTTGTATATTTGCTAATTTGCGAATCGTTGAGAATCGGCCGTCGGCTCCAATTATAACTGAGCTATTAATTGTTATCTCAGTACCATTATTTATTGCTTTAACGCCAATATATCGACCATTTGGATCTTCGATTAATTTAGACACACGTGTTCCCATCAAAAGCTTGAAGTTTTCATATTTATTTGCTTCTTTTAAAATAACATTTAATAAATGATTTTGTGGAACATGAATACCAACGTGTTTTGAACCTTGTGGTGGAAAAATATTTTTTATTATTTTATTATGATTCCAATATTCAACAGGATCCATGAGTAGTAGTCCATTTTCTTTAACTTTTTCATAAAGATGATGCTTTTTTAATATTTGTTCACCTTCAGAATTTAGATGTTCTCCTCTAAATTCTTTATCAATTCCATTATGTCGTTCCACAAGAACTGTCGAAATATTATTTTTCGCAAGCAAATATGCTAATAGTGCACCACCTGGTCCTGCACCTACAATACATACATCTGTATTCATATTCATGTTGTTTTGCCACCTATTTATAGACATTTATTATGTTTCTAAAAAAATTATTTGGTTACTTTATGTAAGTAAGTTTAATTTAGTAATAAACTTACGTCAAGTAATAAATTTATGTATCGTAATCTTGTTATTAATAAAAATTTAGTTATAATATGTTATAGGTGAGGTGGTTTTAAATGGATTTTTCTTTATTATGCCCTCGGTTTGAAAAAAGCGTTGAATTAATTAGTAAACGCTGGGCAATTCTAATAATTTTTCAACTTCTTTCTGGATCACAACGATTTTGTACAATCGAATCAAACTTGCCAATTAGTGGGCGTGTCCTTTCAGAAAGACTAAAGGATTTAGAACAAGCAGGTATTGTAAAACGAGATGTTTATCCAGAAACTCCAGTTCGAATCGAATATTCTTTAACAGAAAAAGGACTGGCTTTAGAACCAGTTATTAAGGAATTAATGAAATGGTCGCAAGATTGGACAACAATCGATTAAAAATAGTTTTTGTTATTTGCTTCGCCTTTTAATTATTTTTTAGAATTCTAATATGTATAAAGGAGATGTCTCATCGGGATTAATGCTAACTATGAGACATCCCTTTTTAATAACAATAAAAAAGTTGCCTCAAAAGTACGCTGACTAATGAGACAACCTTTATTCACTTTTCTATAAATTTCTTACTCTACTAGCTGCTTATTGAATACCTAACTCACTCTTACTATCTGCAAGTTCTTTACCTTTATAACGCTAACCAGTTTTGGAGCATTGTCTACAGCTGGATTTTGTTTTAAGAAATTCTTTTCTACATAAGCAAAATCTTTTGCATCAACTGTACCGTCATTGATATCAGCTGAACGTTTGTTTTTTCATTTGTACGTTCAAAAGTATTTCTAATTTTTAATTTTAATCTTTTAAGAAAACTGATCAATTCTTTCTTCTTTCAAAAATCATTCTTGATTATTCGATTGTTCTTTTTCCTTCTTTCTTTTTAGAAAAAAATTAAGCCAATGATCCCTACTAAAAGTAATAATCCGCCTCCGATATAATACCAATAATGATTATTTTTTATTTAAACTGCTTTATTATTCAAATCTTGACACTTGAATAAATGGCTTTTTAGATTCAGCAGAATAAACTTCTGTTTTATTTGAAATCTCATTCCAGAAACAAACGTTATGGATGATTTTGAGTATCCTACAGATAATACTCCATAAAAGTTGAGTGAGCAGCTCCAACTAATGATGACATCCCGATTACACTAACAAGCGCGACTTTTGTAAATTTCATTTCACTTTACTCCTTTAAAATTTTTTTGTTTCAACGATGTCATTATTTCGCCGTATTAAAGTGATTCCCATGATGTTTTTTACCTTTGATTTAGGTGAAAATAATATCCTGTCTTCAATAAAAATTCACATTTTACTCTAAGATTCGCATTAAAAGGTAATTTTTCAGAAAAAACTTTCACTGAATTAAGACGGAACATTAATAGCAATAATAGTAATAAATTGGACAAAAATATATGGAGATTTTGAATGGATAAATCAACAAAGCGGAAATTACAAATAATAGATATTTTAAGTAAAGAAGATAAGTGGTTTAAAACAGAAGAATTAGCAAATGAGTTACTTTGTACTGAAAAAACAATCCGAAATGATTTACAGGCAATTAACACACACCTACCTAAAGGATGGCAAATTGAAACAATAAAAGGGAAAGGAATTTATATTAATAAACCGATTTCCTCATCAATTAACCAAATTCGTTCACTTTTTGTAAAAAACTCCTTGAAATTTCAAGCTATCATGCTAATACAATTTACTCAAATTAAAAGTATTGCAGAATTAGCAAACGCGCTTTTTACACAGCAACCTACTGTCTATTCAATACTTGATCGAGTTGAGGAATTATTGGGGGCCTACCATCTAACTTTAAAACGTGGCCCGCTCGAAATCGTAGGAAGAGAATTTGAAATTCGGCTATTGTGTAGTGATATTCTAGATGTTTTATACTCTTATTCGGATGACCAAGAATGGCCACTTGAAGCATTCTCATTTCAAGATATTAAAAAAATTGTAGTGGACACAACCGAAAAGTTTAAATTATTCCTATTTCCTTCTACTGCCAATAAGTACATCTATTTACTTGGAACGATGTTATATAGAATCGATAAAAAAATGCATCTTGGATTAACTGAGCAATCGAACAACATGGTTTTAGAATCAAAGTATTTTAAAATTGCTAATGAAATTTGTAGTCATTTAGAAAATCGATATAAACAGTATATTTCTATGAATGAACGGATTGCGTTTTCATTATTAATATCAACTCTTCCATATTATAGTTTTGACAACATGGAAAAAAACGAATTTCTTTATTTATATCAGAATCAAAAAACAAAGTATTTTAAGGAACTCTATCACTTAGTTGAACTATTAAAGGAAAAAACAGGTATATCGTTAGATAAAGACGAGGAGTTTCTATACACATTACATGACCAATTCCAAAGATACTCGTTCATTTTATACTCCATCGATAAAAAAGAACCATCCTATTCAATGGACCGTTATGTTAAAAATCAGTATTCAGACCTATATAAAAATGTATCAAAAGCATTACAAATCTGGACAAAAAAATTTTCATACCCAGAAATTACTAGAGATAAAATTGCGAAAGTTACATTAAATGTTCAAGCTTCTAAAATTAATTTCTCATCATCAAGGAAGAAGGTTTTATTATTAACAAGTAATGGTCCAGGAGTTCATCGTTATATTGAAACGAAATTGGTTACTGCTTTTGGACATAAAATTGATTTTATTCTACCTAAATTAGGTGAGTTTGAATCAACAATTATAAATGAACTAAACATTGAGTTTATTATTTCTGATTTCTTGCTTGAAGGCGAAATCATTCACCCAGTTATTACAATTGATCCTGTTCTTACGCAAAGAGATATTGATCAAATTTCAAATTTTTTAAATTCAAACTCGACAGAAAAAAAGTAAGGCCAAAAAATAAACCTTACTTTTTTTGTATTTTGACTATCTATTCTCCAAGTGTCGTTTAATAAACTGTGCAATTTCTGTATTCGCTTGCTTACTAATACGCGAAGCTTTGTCCATTAACTGAAAATCATGAAACATTCCTCTCCAAACTTTACATGTCACCTCTACGCCATTAGCATTTGCTTTTGCAGCATAGGCTAAAATATCATCGATTAACTCTTCCCTTGCGCCAGCATGAATCAGCATTGGAGGTCAACCTTTTAAATCACCATAAAGTGGTGAGATTAAAGGATTTTTCCGATTATTATTCCCTACGTATGTATCAACAATATTGATATCATTTCCATGATAACTTGCATGAATACGATCAAAATCTGAAGTGTATAATTGACTTTCTTTTGTTAAGTCAGTCGCTGGAGAGATTCCTACAACAGCAGTTGGATAGTTTCGATTTGAAGATTTTATTTTATTTAACAAAGCAAATGCTAAATTACCACCAGCACTATCACCAACGATAATAACTTTAGAATTAGGACCATAATTTTCCCCTAAATAATTATAAACTTTTTCAACATCAGTTAAAGCTGCTGGAAATGGATTTTCAGGTGAAAGTCTATACTGTATCGTTAATACCCTGTAACCTGTCTCTCTAGCTAGGATTGTTCCTAAATTCCTTGAAAATCCTAAACCACCCCTGGTCCACCCTCCGCCGTGTACATAAAAAACAATCTTATCTTCTGAGGATCCATCTGGAATTAACCATTCTACTTTTGTTCCTTCAATATTATCTCCTTTAATTTTAATATTTGGGGGAGTTGGAATTATTTGTTTTTCAATTTCAATTCGTTTTTGTTCTAATGATGCCGTTCTTCCTTCTTTTGCCTTTTTTATATTTAATGCTCTAAGAGCTTCCGAAACTTTGTCTGGTTTCTCATTCTGATAGATAAGGGAAGAATTACTTTCACTTTTCACAGTATTTTTCGAAGCAACTAAATAATTTCCCATTAACAAACACGTCACTAGTGAAAGAAATAAAAAAGTTTTTTTCAAATTAGCTCCCTACTTTACTGGTATTTTTTGTTATCTAATATTAAATTTTCCATTTTCTCATGAATTACTCAAGATAAAAAAGGTGCACAGAATTTGTGCACCTCAGGCTGTTGACAAGCGCTCGCTTTCTTCGTTACTTCGCCTGTCTGCGGTGCTCATTACCGTCTAGGGTAACTCCGCTCCTCACCAGGCTTTGTGCCTCGAAAGACAAGCGCTTGCAATCAGCCTGAATATCAAGTTTTTAGTACTTTGTCTACACACTGAGGTGCACAGAATTTGTTTTCCATTTTCTCTTGAATTACTCAAGATAAAAAAGGTGCACAGAATTTGTGCACCTTTTTAGCGTAGACATTAAAAAGTAGGTAAATTACTTAAATTATTTGTAGGATCACCATCAGGGTAAGAGCGAAGGGTTTTATGTGGATTATCTCCACGAGTTAGACCCGTGTTCACATCTTCAATTTGTTCAAGTTCTGCCATTGCAATGGCTTGCTCAATCCCGACTATTTCACCATTTTGAAATTTTACATCTGTAATATCACCATCGCCATTTTTTCGTACTGCGACGATATGTAATTTATTTGGATCATCTTGATGTTCAGGATGTCCGATACCACGATTTTGAAACGACATTCCAATACACCTCCATTTATTAGACACAAAAATAGTATGGCGAGATGAAAATATGTTTATCCTTCCAAATTATTACAAGACTAAATCTAAAATAATATTGATAGATATTTCACAATTTATACACAGACAAATTTGCACAAAAACTATACGATAGTAGTGTAATCATTAATCCAAACCACTTTCGAAAGAAGGGAAAAATATGACTACTATTTTAGGAATGACAAGAGAAGGTAGATTAATCCACAAAATTGGTGATGGTTATTACCGATATACAAAATTAAACAAAGACGAACTAAAAATATTAAATATACTTATTGGTGAAGGTATGGCGACTGTCGTAAAAAAAGGGATCGATAATGCGGCTCTTGTTAAACTGACTGAACAAGGCAAAATGATTAAACACGAATGTTAGCTTTCATTGTTAGGAATAAATGATTAATACATCCATGACACCCTTTATATATTTTTATTTACCCCTTTAAAATAATAGCTGAAATAACTAAGCATACTTAAAGGGGTACAGTTTTATTTAGGCGACTATGTTTTTACATTCTTTGATGAATCATTTGTTTATACAATGGCATAATAGAATTTATCACGATTATTATTGACTCCATTTATTCGCCTACTAAGCCATCACCATCTCGATCATCCATGTATTTATAGAGCCATGAATCCCGCGTAATTGGCATTTTAAAGCCAGCTGCTTTAGCTTCAGCGATTGTAACACTTCCGTTATGATTGGTATCCACTTTACTAACATCCTCATTACTATTTTTCGTGTTGTTTACAGATACATTGTTTGTTTTCGGTAGCGTACTGCTCGCACCTGTCGTTTTCCTTAAATTTTTGTTCACTTCATCTGGGCTTACATTGTCAAATTCATCTGTAATGGATCTGCCCTGAATTTTGTATGTGAATTTATAATGGTTAGGAATTTGCGTCTGCGTATTTGGATATTGAATCACTGCTACGAAATCTGTACAACCTCTTGCATCTCGAATCACTTTTTCCATATAAGCTTGATCGCCGTGCCTATTGAGATTGCTGTTCTGAGGTGTAATGTTATATGCGTTTGAAACTCCCCCAAGTGAGTCAGCAATCACATGCCCTTTATCCAAGGTCGGACTCTCTGTACCAGGAACATTCGCTTCATCAGTGTAATATCTTCCTGATGACAAAACATGATCAGTTTTCGAATTTTGAAGTGTTATCTTTTTCGCCTCAACACGAATAAGCTGACCGTATTCATTTGTATACGCCCAATATTTGCGTTCTCCATATCCGACATCTACTTTGACATTCGGCTGTCTATCTCCTGACATGTCCCCGCCGTTTACTACAATTAGGGTATATTTGCTGTAATCAAATCCGTTCGTTGTACCTGTTGACTTTGAAGTACTAGATGCAGGAACACTTTTGTTAGGTTCACGATCACTAGTTGGTTTTACTGTTTCATCGGCAGACGTACCCTTATTGGTTTCAACAGCCTTGGAAGCCGTGCTCGCTTTCGATTGGCCTTTTTCTGATGTAGTCTGTTCAGTGATTTTTCCGCAACCCACAAATACAAATAGTAAAATCACAGTAAATAAAATCAAAAATATTCTTTTGTTCACATTTCTGCACACCTTTCTCATTTTTCTACACTAGAAAAATCATATATAAACGATAACATATTTTAATCTTTTGTTGGAATATATCTATCGTTTGTATTGATTCTTTAAGCAACAATCCGACCTAGCAGTTGAATAAGAAAATCTCCAATCTACTTTAAAAGCGCAAAAAAAAAAACGCTATCTCATAATCAAGACAACGTTTTAGATTGATTTCAAATTTGTTCATTTAAACTTGTGCCAAACTGATAAAGACTTTAATCACTCTGGATTAGCATCGGACCTTATTTGACTACTCTTTCAGGAGAAAAACCTAATAATCTATTACGTATTGGAACTTCTAAGTATATTTTACTGTCAATTTCGAAAATGAATCATCGATAAAAAGCACAGTTTAATTCCGTATATTTAACTATTAATAACTAAAATTAACCTATAAAACTTCATACTATATTCTCATAGAGATAGTGTTGATATTTAATTTGAATAAATGTAATATATTAATTGATAATCCTGCAGGTTATTTTTTCCAATTTTACCACTAA
Organism: Gottfriedia acidiceleris; assembly: GCF_036421055.1. GTDB lineage: Bacteria > Bacillota > Bacilli > Bacillales > Bacillaceae_G > Gottfriedia > Gottfriedia acidiceleris_C. The sequence goes on from NZ_JAZGQS010000003.1 coordinate 176,500, forward strand.
TTACCATAACTATTTTATAGCTCGTATATCCCCAGAAATATGGTCTGGGAGTCTCTACCTAATTCCCGTTAAGAATTAGACTACGAGGTAATTTTTACTTTATTAGTAAAAAAAGCTGAATTTAATAAAGGGTAACTATGTTCCTTTGAATAGATCTTTTAAATACTCTATTAATCTAAGACTGTTTAAAAGTGGGTATTCTTCACCTATTTGAAGTACTTTATTCCCTTTAAAATATCAACTTTTTTGCGAACCAAGATAAAGTAGGACTTATCTCTTTAGTGGAGAATACGTCCTACTTTATCTTGGTTTTTTTACGTCACTTAAATGTTTTCTTAAATTAATGTTTATAGAAGGGGTTTATTGATATGTATAAGGCCATGTATCATACTTTTGATCACCTAAGACTATCTGACAAGCAAACGCAAGAGGCTAATATTGCGTTCTTACATGACTTTAATGCAATTTTAGAATTCCCCCATTTAAAAAAATTAGCAAAAAAAACACAGTTAATTCCCAACTCAGAGCATTGCCATAATCGTTTGTCTCATACTATTGATGTATGCCATGTTTCAGGCTTAATCGTGCAACATCTTAATAATTATTTTCAAAAGAATAACATTACACCCATAAATAAAGATTTAGTAAAGACTATTAGTCTAGCTCATGATATTGGTCATCCACCATTTGGACATACCGGTGAACGAGTGCTAGATGAAATGATGAAAAAAATGGGCGGATTTGAATCAAATGCACAAAGCGTTAAAATTTTAGTTAATAGTTCGGATGATTTTAAATACAGAACCCTTACTGCCATAATGAAATACAAAAATAAAATCCCGTTAATTCGAGAAGAATATAACGGTTTAATTAAAGGCTATTACGGGTATATGACAGACTATTTAGAACCTTTATTTTTGACATATCGAGACAATGTCATTGAGCAATCGATCGTAGACATAGCAGATACGATTTCTTATGCCCTATCAGATCTAAAAGATTTAATTCTATTTTATGGAGAAAATAGATTTGCTCAATTACTTAACAGATATTTTACAGAAAGCACGATGCTAGCGGAGACAATGCTTTCTTTCCCTGATATTAGTAGATCTGAATTACTTTATTTCATTCCAAAAATTATGGAAGACATTAAAAATAATATACTTGGGGAAATATTACAAAATTACCGTATGTTCACATCGAAATCACTTCATTCTATTATCCATGATTTTATAGAAACATTAGTGATTAAGATAAACTATGCACATCCAATGTATAGTAAATTGAGTCTCCCAATAGAAAATGAAATAAAACTTTTTTTATTAAATCAAATTACTAAGAAATGTTTCTTAGAAAGAAAAGTTAATAGAGAAATAGATAAAAAGATTACTCATAATATACAGCTCACCTACGATTATCTTTTTAACTTAAATAGTGAGGATTCTTTGTTGAAATTAGATAAGGAAGTCTTACATCAATTGATCAATCTCTCTACTGTTATTGAGCGTTCACGTTTTGTTTGTGACGTAATGTGTCATTTAAGTGATATGGAGATTGAAGATTTTGTAAGGAAATCTAATAAAAAAATAATTGTAGTATAACAGGAGGAAATAACATGAGTATAAATGTAAAACAATCTGTCGAGCAGTTCAGTTTAAATAGTAAAGAGTATTATGAAAACAGATACGAATTATATGAAAGATTACGAAATGATGCACCTGTTTTTTGGCATGAAGAAATGCAATCTTGGTTTATAACTAGATATGAGGATGTGTCAAAGAATTTACTTGGAGATAAATTTATTTCAAGTAATGTAATTCCGAATAAAATGAGTAATCTTGCTGAAGGAGAAGATCAACATTTTAAAGATATAATCGATATCATTAAGACTTGGATGGTCTATAATGATCGACCAGTTCATTCTCAATTAAAAGGTTATATGAACAGAGCCTTTTTAGTTAATGAAATCGAACTTATCGCTCCTGAAATTCAGAAGATTGTTTCTACAATCGTTGATAAAGTTCTTGAAAAAAACATAAGTTCATTTGACTTTGTAAAAGAGATCGCACACCCTATTCCTGCAATGGTACTTTGTAAAATGTTAGGAATTCCTGGTGAAGAAGTCGACAGATTTATTAAGTGGTCTGATGATATCGCATTATTTATGCAAGATTTCGTTGTGTCTCATGTTCCTAGTAAAGAAATTAGTGAACAAGTTAGAGGAAGCGTAAGAGAAATTTGGACATACCTTTCAGATGCGATTGCGGAAAGACGTAAAGAAAAGAAAAATGATTTATTAAGTAGGTTAATCTCTGAAACTCCTGGTGAAGATGGTGAACTTACTGATGATCAATTAATTGCTCAAACAATGCATTTAATTTTTGGTGGACATAAAATTCCTCAATTTGTGTTAAGTAATACATTACATCTTCTATTTAAGAATCAAGATGTTCTAGAAATGCTTAAAAAAGATATGTCCCTTCTTCCAAAAGTGTTAGATGAAACAATGAGACTAGAAGGGCCAATCCAATATATTGTTAGACATGCTTCAAATGATATCGAATTACACGGACAGCAAATCAAGAAAAATGATTCGGTTTATTTCTTCTTAGCTTCTGCTGGCCGAGACGAGCGAGTATTTGCAAATCCTGACAAAATGGATATAAGTAGAACAGGTTTCCGTCATGTAGCTTTCGGCGGAGGTTATCATACTTGTATAGCTGCTGCTTTTGCTCGTGTGGAGATCATGGAGATTCTTAAGGAAGTAATAACTCGTTTTCCAACAATCGATTCATTATATGATTTAGAAAATCCAGAGTGGACTGCAAACCCTACTTTCACTGGAATGATCCAGATGCAAGTGAAAATCTAGTATTACAGGATATTTGATAGGAATAGAAAAAAATTTCTATTCCTATTTTTTCTAATTTAGAGGTGATTACAAATTGAATAATTGCGAGTTTCATAATACTACCATTTTAGTCGTTCATGAAATTTATGGAATTAACAAACATATAAAAGAAATTTGTGACAATTTGAATAAATTAGGATTTACAGTCGTTTGTCCAAATTTATTAGGTAATTCAGAGATTTTTTGCTATAAAGATGAAAACAAAGCTTATAAGCATTTTGTTCATGAGATTGGTTTTGAGTTAGCTACTAATAAAATTATAACTCTTGCAAAAGAACTTCGAACTAAATGTGCTAATTTGTATATTTTGGGGTTTAGTGTAGGTGCAACGATTGCATGGTTAGGCAGTAAATATGACGGGTTATTTGATGGAATAATTGGATTTTATGGTTCGAGGATTAGAGACTACTTAGAGGTTAGTCCAAAATGCGAGACCTTATTAATTTTTCCAACGAAAGAAAAATCATTTGATCCTGAATGTGTCGTAAATAAATTGAAAACAAAAGATAAGATTCAAATCATTAAAATAGAAGGAAGTCATGGTTTTACCGATCAATCAACTTCTAATTATAATCGGTATGCTACTGAATATTGTTTTCAAAAAATGCGTGATTTTATTATGAAACAAAATCATCAAAAAAGTAATTTTTCCGAAACGGGTGGAATCAAATGACCGATCAAAAATGGATGTCATTACAGTTTTTTGGGTTTTTCTTCACTTTTGGAATTTTCGTACCTTATTGGTCTGCTTGGCTAACAACAAGTAAAGGTTTTACAGCTGATGAAGCTGGACTTATCATTGCTTTAGGATTAATAACAAGGTCAATAACAACCTTTTTTATTTTTCCATTTATAAGTAGATACCTAAATTTAGCAAGATTAAACCAAGTAGTTTCCTTAACTTCTGTTACGCTATTAATCCTATTAATCCCATTTAATAGTTTAATTGCAGTAGCTTCCATTACAGTTTTATTAAGTCTAGTTTATCCAATGCCTTTAGCTATGTATGAGTCTATGGCGTCTATCCTTATTAGAGAAAGCAAAATAGAGTATGGAAAAAGTAGATCTTATGGCTCGATTGGCTATATTATTTCTCTATCATTAACCGGAATAATTATATCTTTAAAAAGTGAAAATGTAGTTATTTACTTTTTGATAATTGGATGTGTTCTACTTTCTTTATTAACATCCATGAACGCTCCTTTACCTTTAAAAACAAAAATAACATCAAAAAAGGTTCCATTATTTAAATTGTTTAAATCAAAAGCGTTTTTATTAGTACTAACGATCTGCATCACCCTTCAAGCTGCACATGCAGCATATTATAGTTATGCTGTTCTTTTTTTGAAAAATATTGGGGTGAAAACTAGTTTTACAGGTTTCATCTTAATCATTGCAGTAATATCAGAAATTGCTTTCTTCTATCTATCAGATTCTCTATTTAAAAGGAGATCTGTTCCAGTTTTATTAATGTTTAGTGTAAGTGCTTCTATATTAAGATGGGTATTGATCTTTTCTTTTAACAGCATTTCAGTTTTTGTATTGTCTCAATTTTTGCATTCTATTACTTTTGGGCTTACTCAATTTGCCTTTGTAAAATATTTAGATGAAAACATCGAAAACAAGTACTTCCCCTTTGCTCATGGAATTTATGCAGCTCTTGGTTTAAGTTTAGGTAGCGGTATTTTAACATTAGTAAGTGGTTACCTCTACTCTATATCTCCATCTTTTGCTTTTTTAGGTATGGCATTGGTCTGTATCCCCTGTTTAGGATTATGTTACTTTTTGAAATTAACATTAGGGGATCAAAATAACTTAACAGGAGAGATAAGTGAAAATGTTACTAGTAAAAGAAAAAGTGTATAGTACTAAAAAGTCTGTAAACTCTGATGAAACAATTCATACAGAAGTAATTCATTTGAATGAAGAAAAAGTGATTAAGTTGAAATTTATAAGTTCAAATTCTCCTAGAAATCAGGGTGTCGGATTTATATCAGAAAATGGAATATCAATCAACAATGCCCCAAAACAAAAAACAGTCATTATTTGGAAAAATGAAGTTCAATCAGAACTAATCTTAAAATGCTCCAGTGGCTTTTTAAATATTTTTAATGTGTGGGAAGAAGAACGAATGGTAGGTTTCCATGATTTTCAGTCTGGTATGAGAATCAAAAAGGAGAAAGATGCAATGTTCTACAGTTGTAATGATACTTTTGCTAATGGTGATTTTACCTCTTTAGTATTCTCACTTGAAATACTATCCGATTAAAATAAACAAAAAAGCAGAGTTGAATTTTTTCAATTCTGTTTTTTACTAAAAACTTATACCATCTTTTCCTTAATCCAATCCTTTCTTTGCGTCTATTTTTGGAAAGAATAGGAAAAACTAAATTAAGATTCGATATAGTAAACTTTTGTTCACTAGAAAGTAGGTATTAAACATGACTGAAGATTTTTTTGCTGATTATGAAAAATTTGTTGTTCCACCTTTATATCCATTTAAAGAAGAGAAACGAAAATTTAATCCTAAAGACTATGCATCATATTACATCTTAACAGTCTCATTATATGACTCTCTTATTTCAAATTGGAACGAGGCGGCTAAATATAAAATTGACGTCCGAAACTGTATAGATCACGTATTAAATGATTTTAATGAAAAAAAAGGTGGTAAATATCATCTTCAATTACTTGAATTTGAAAGTGATAAATCCTATTTTGTCATTGCCTTGTCTATAAAAAATAAAATTGAAAAAGAAAAAATCGATGGAATTATTTCAAAGTATATTGAACAACTTGTATCAAATTCTTTTTATATTGGACAGAGCTGGTACTGGCTAATCGGTCAAAAAGGGAAAAGAGACCGAAAACTCTTCAATATATCAATAAAGGAATACATGCACTAGCCTATATTATTCGGCATTCTATTTTTCTTTTATTTAATAAAAGGATTGATCTTAAATTTCCCCTTCTAAACACGCTTCAACAAAGCTACTTATTCGTTCTCTATATCGAACTCACGTATCCTTGTGTTTTAAAGATGTTCGAAACATAAAGCTTCTTTAATTTTTCCACAAAAGAAAAATGAGCCAATCAACTAATCGGCTCATTTCTAAAACTTATGTCAGATAAAAAAAAGTTAATTTAGTCCCTTAAACCCATACTTCTCTAATATCTTCACTGACTCATCATTTTGAAGATATTCAAAGAATTTTTTTGCTTCTTTAGGTTGCTTGCTATTCTTTATTACGCCTAACGGATAAATAATTGGATCGTGTGTATTTTCAGCTGCTGTTGCTACAATCTTAACTTTTGTCGATGTCAATGCATCTGTTTTATATACAATTCCTGCGTCCACATTATTTGTTTCTACATAAGAAAGTACTTGCCTAACATCCTTACCATATACTACTTTTCCTTCAATTGATTTCCAAACATTTAAATTTTCCAATGTTTCCTTTCCATATTGTCCTGCTGGTACAGATTCTGGCGTACCGATCGAAACTTTATCTGCTTTTGTAAGATCTTCAAAAGAGTTAATTTCTTTTTTTGTATCCTTTGGTACAACTAAAACCAGTTCATTTCCAACTACATTTTTACCCTGGCTCTGATTAATTAAACCAGCTTTTACTAAATTATTAAATTTGTCCTCTGCAGCTGAGAAGAAAAGATCGACTGGTGCTCCTTGAGAAATTTGTTGTTGTAATGCTCCGGATGCACCATAGTTGAAGTTTATTCTTATATTAGGATTTTCCTTTTCAAAGTTTGCTTTAATAACGTTAAGTGCATCCTGTAAACTAGCAGCTGCTGAAATAGTTAATTCTACATTTTTTTGAGAAACTTCTTGTTTCTGAGCTGTCGACTTTTTAGCTTGCTCATTTGATGAACAACCAGATACAACTAGTCCTAATAACATCATCGAAACTATTAAAGAATAAATTTTTTTCATCCTTCATCTACCTTCCCGCTTAATATATAACTAGTTATATCTAATTATATTTAGTTATAACTAAATAAGAAATAGAATTTTAAAATTCCAATAAATTTACTAGGAATATGCTTTTTACAAGGCATTGAGTTAAAATAGAAAATGGAGGGATGTAAATGACGACGGAACTTTCCTATACAATCGAAGAAGTGTCACAGTTTTTAAAAGTATCGAAATTAACCATTTATGACCTTGTCAAAAAAGGTGAATTACCTGTATTCCGTGTAGGAAGACAGATGAGAATAGCAGCAAATGACTTGGACAATTACATAAAAAACAATAAAACAAATCAAAAAACCACATTGCCTGCCTCAGTTTTTGAACCCCGTAGAAGTGATCATCTAAAAGAATCAAATCATATTGTTATTAGTGGCCAAGATTTAGTTTTAGATATACTCGGTAAACAGATCGAGAAAAACTCAAACTATAAATCTTTAAGATCTTTTACTGGAAGCTTAAACAGTCTTATTTCTATGTATAATGGTGAATGTGACATTGTTAGCCTTCATCTTTTTGACGGAGATACAGGAGAATATAATCTACCATATCTTAAAAAAATTTTAGTGGGACATCCATTTATTTTATTCAATCTGCTATCTAGGAAAGCAGGCTTATACGTTAAAAAAGGTAATCCTTTAAAGATTACCTCTTGGAAAGATTTGGAACGTGAAGATATAAAAATTGTCAATAGAGAGAAAGGCTCAGGTGCTCGAATTCTTCTCGATGAACAGCTACGTATTAATAAGACCTCTCCTAAAAATATTAAAGGATATGAACATGAAGTGAGCAATCATATAAGTGTGGCCTCCGCTGTCTCAACAGGGGTAGCAGACGTTGGAGTAGGAATTGAAAAAGCTGCTAAAATTGTAGGAATTGATTTTATTCCACTCGTCACAGAACAGTATGATTTAGTTATATTAAAAACCCCTAAAAATGACCACCTGATAAGTATAGTTCAAGAAATCTTAACTTCTGATCAGTTTCAATCAGAGGTTGATTCTTTAGGTGACTATGATACTTCTATGACAGGGAAAATTATATATGAGACAAATTAAAAGAAGGATACTGAAATTAGTACCCTTCTTTTTTGCTTGTTATTAAAAGTAAAAGTCATTCGAACAAAACCAAATCTGCTATCATTTGGTCCTAAATTTAAATTACTTACTATATTGTGTTAGAACATACTCAAATCATACATTGTATTTACAGAAGATTTTTTATGTAATGATTTAACCTCATCTTCAATTTCGCGACAATTCCTTACGATCTCCTGTATATGTGAAATAATTTGTAAGCATTCAAATGAAGGCATCACTTTGGTTTCTTCCACACACTCAATTAACTTTATACCAAATTCTTTTTCTAAACTAATGATTGATTCTTTCATCTCAGCTTCATTAACAATTAGCTTCTGTGCTGCAATCATAAAGGAACCACTTTCTATCACTTCACAAAGATGACTTAATTGTTCAATTTTCATATAGTTTCCTCCATTACTCTACGATGTTCCTTTTCCTGGTCTAGTTTAATTATATTAAGTGTTGATGTGATTTTAATTTTTAAAAAAAGTATCAATACTGTTTTTTCAAATAATTAATCGTTTATAACCACGTATGTAATCTTCTTCCTAAAAACCAACTGACCAAATTCATATAATTCCAACTCTATTAAAGGAAAATTCTACAATTAAAATTAATTTCCCTTTGATTTAAACTTGGGTTATTTTTGCCTTGATTTTATTGATTTTTCCAGTTCGACACTGCTAATTTCAGAAGAAATCTATATTAAATAAGCCAATTTTATATTACTCAAATAGAAAAAACCCTACAATTTGTGGGTTTCTTAGGGATTCCCTATTCTTGAATATTTTTAACTATAAATATTCATTTGGGGTAATTTTGTTAAAACGTATTAATTTTTCCAATGAAAGCTGATAACACACTAAATTCTAAGCAAAATTTAATTAATAATACAGCTTAAATCAAACTATAATTGCATATAAGAAATGGTAGAAAGATAGTCAATCTAATATTCACATTCGGGGGAATAACAATGGTTTTCTTTTATCAATTCGGGATTTTAGTTGTCATTATTGGAATCGTGCTCTTCTTATTGTTTTATAAGGTCTTTATCAAAATAGGTAGGTTATTTAACAAACATATTAAAAACATAAAAAAAGAAATCGGGAGAGATGAAGAGTGAACGGTTTAAGAAGTCTGCTTGCTGGCGGAGTTATTATAATTGGAGGTATTATTTACACAATTGGCGGTATGTAGCATATTAGTGTTGGTAGTATTGGTATTGAAAAACATATGAGCGGAGAAATTACTGAAGTCCCCCAAGGTTTTCATTGGACTGGTTGGGGAGTTTCGGTACAAGAATATCCTACATATACACAATCATTAGTTTTATCAAGTGACAAACACGAAGGTGGAAATTCGAATCAAGAATGGTCAGTAGGTACCGGAGATCAGCAAGAGCTCCCTGTTAATACAAATTTAACATGGAAAATTTCAACTAAAAACGTCGCCAATCTTTATCAATCAGTAGGTGGAAAAGATATTAGTTACATCAAAAATAACATCGTCAAACCTACAATGAAAAATGTTGTTAACAAAATTACGCACAAATATAGTTGGAACGACATTAAAGGTTCAAAACAAGCTGATATTACTGAAGAGATCAATGCTTCACTAGATAAAGAACTTGCAAAACAAGGTATTGAAGTCGGAACTTTTGGATTTACACACGTAGGTTCCCCTGCAGGTATGGCACAATCGCAAGCACAATTAGCAACTTCTGAATTGAACGTAAAAAAGGCATTAGCTGACCAAGAAAAAGCTAAGATTGAAAATCAAACAAAAATCCTAAATGCGGAAGCAGATGCTAAAGCAAATAAAATTTTATCAGACTCACTTACTCCAGAATTATTAAAGAAAATGGAAATGGATGCTAGGCAAAAATGGGGTTGGGTTACTGTTCAAGGTGGGACACCTCTAGTTCAGGCAAAATAACCAATAAGAAGAATAAATTTAAAAATATTTAACAGGCATATAAGGTCATTCGAATTTTAGAATGCTATTTTAAAAATAACTTCACCTAAGGCGTCAAGTAAGGTATTAATTGATAAGTTTATTTCTCCCAAGCAATTCACTACTCAATTTAAAACTCTTTCTACATTTTTAGGAAGGGTTTTTATTTATTTTAAGATTATTAAGAATGATTTTTTTAAAACATAAAAAAAGGTGCCCCTTAAAAATTTTACTTTTGGGACAACCTCTTTATTCTTTTTATTCATATCGAAGCGCTTGAATAGGATCAAGCTTTGACGCTTTATTCGCTGGAAAAACACCAAATACGACCCCAACTAATAAAGAAAATACAAACGATAACAGCATAACCGGAACAGAGTATGCAATTGCAGTTCCTGTCGTTATCGTAAATATTTTGGCACTTATTACACCTATTAAAACGCCTATAATTCCACCAAGTGAACTTAATACCATTGATTCAATAAGAAATTGAAGAAGAATACTTCCACGCTTTGCTCCAATTGCTTTTCGTATTCCGATTTCTTTTGTGCGTTCTGAAACCGATACTAGCATAATATTCATAATACCGATACCACCAACAATAAGTGAGATCGCAGCACTTCCACCTAGCATTAATGTCATCGTTTTATTAACAGATGAAGCAGTTTCCATTAAATCCTCTGGACTTGAAACACTATAGCTATCTTCATCGCCAATGATTGCAAACATCTTTTGTTCAATTCTACGTAATGTAAAATTAATCATATTTTCATTTTCTACTTTTACATAGACAGTTCCAATTGAAGTAGTAGATGCCAAACGCTGAGCTGTGCTAAGTGGAACAAATATCGTACTGTCTCCACTTGAACCTAATGAACTACCAACTGATTGAAGTACCCCAACGACTCTAAATGATGTTCCATTAACCTTAACGTATTGACCAACTGGATTTCCAAAACCAAATAAAGTTCTTGCTGTGCTTGAGCCAAGTACTGCTATTTTTGAGTGATTATCATTATCTAAGTCTGCGATAAACCGCCCTGATTGTAGCTCTAAATCACGAACTTTTAAATAAGGTGACGTTGTTCCTGTCACTGATACTTGTGCGTTCGTTTGTCCGTTTTTTACAGTAACTCTTCCAGAAACAGTCGGAGCAATTGCTTCTACACCACTAACGTCCTTAAGTTGATTGGCATCATCTTCTTTAAACGTTACATCGGAACCAGTAACACTTACTGTTAATACATTTGTACCTAAGCTTCCTATTTGATCTTGCACTTCTTTCGTTGATCCTTGTCCAATCGCAACCATCACAATAACGGAGGATACACCGATAATAATACCTAGCATCGTTAAGAACGCTCTTACTTTATTTCCTTTAATGCTCTTAAGCGCCATTCTCAGTGTCTGCAAACCATTCACCACCATTCTCGTATAGCTGGCCATCATGTATCCGCACAACACGATTTGCCTGTTTTGCAACATCTAAATCATGTGTAATTAGAATAATCGTATGTCCTTGCTCATTTAACAAATTCATAATCTCTAAAATTTCCTTACTTGTTTTACTATCGAGAGCACCAGTCGGTTCATCTGCTAGTAAAATAGGAGGGCTTCCAGCAAGGGCACGCGCAATTGCGACACGCTGTTGCTGCCCTCCTGATAATTGTGTAGGTAAATGATTTGCCCGATCTACTATTCCTACTTTTTTTAATGCCGAAAGGGCAATTTCTCTTCGTTCAGCTGTTTTCATTCCTCTATAAATAAGAGGAAGTTCTACATTTTCTACCGCAGTTAACTTTGGTATAAGATTGAAATTTTGAAAAATAAATCCAATTTTTTCATTCCGTATAGTCGCTAGTTGCGAGCTCTTCATTTGCCCTACATCATCATTATTAATCAAATATCTCCCAGAATCTGGTCGGTCTAAGCACCCAATCATGTTCATAAATGTTGACTTGCCTGAACCTGATGGACCGATTATTGATATAAAATCACCCTTTTGGATATCAAGAGATACACTCTGTAGAGCCATTACCGTTTCACCGCCAAGTTCATACATTTTCGTCATATTTTTAATTTGAATGATCGGCTCAAAGTTAGTCATTATTTACCTCCTTGTCCGCCACCTAATTGATTTTTCCCCCCGAAATTTCCGCTACGGTTGAATTCACTACCTGAAAAACCGCCACCAGAGAATCCACCACCTGGAAACCCGCCTCCTTGCATCATAACTCCACCAGAATTCCCCTTAGATTGAACGCTCGGAATTTCAATAGACTCGCCTTCACTTAATCCACTTGTAATTTCTACACTCGTATCATTTGAAATACCAGTTTTGACGGTAACTTTCTTTGTAGATTGTCCAGAATCATCTGTAGAAGTAGGAACTAGTACATATTTTTCATTTCCATTTTTATATACTGCTTCCACTGGAACATATAGCGCGTCGGCTTTACTTTGTATTAAAATACTTGCTTCTGTTGACATACCTATTTTCAAACCTTTTGGATTTTTAATTTTTACAGTTACATCAAATGTTGAAACGCCATTTGTCGATGTGCCTTCATTTGCTACTTTTGTTACAGCCCCATCGAAAGTTTCACCTTCAAAAGCACTTGCTGTTATTTTTACTGACTGTCCAACTTTTACCTTTGTGATATCTAATTCATCAACACTGATTGTTGTTTCCAAAGAACTATAATTTGTTATATGCGCAACTGTCGTAGAACTTTGTACCGAATCTCCACTATTCACAGCAAGACTAGTAATTGTTCCAGCAACTGGTGCCTGTAAAACACTACCATCTGTAAATTTCATAAGTGTTTCACCTGCTTTGACAACTGATCCTTCCTTCACATTTACAGTATCCGCTACTAAAGTACTACCTACAGTATTTCCTGTACTAGAATTATTTGAGGAACTGCCACTACCTTCCCGTGTAATCGGTAATATAACGCCATCTTCATCTTCCATGCGCATTAGTACTTTTCCTTGTGATGCACCGCTACCGCTAGTTACGTAAACCTTTGTAATTTCTCCATCTTTTGGAGCCGTAACAACATCACCATTCTTAAATGTCACAAGTGTGTCACCTTTATCTACTGATTCTCCAGATGAAACACTTACACTGTCCACAACAAGAATCGTATTTGCTGCAGTAACATCCTCGTCGGTATTTGCAGTTACCGAACCCGACCCAGTAACAGCTACTTCTAACTTTCCTTTTTGTGCCGTAATTGTTTGTACTGTAGCCATCACATTTTGGGCTTGATTTGCTTGACTCTTACTATATATGAACCAGCCACTTCCTCCTCCAACAGCAACAACAATAACTGAAATAATAACCCACTTTTTCAATTTACTTTTCTCCTCTCCATCAGTGAGATTGATATGAATATGTACCCGATTATTCTTTATTGAGATACATGCGATTTCGGAATTTCACATATCTCAGAGCCTCTACTATCTTTTAACGATTTTAAGAACATCAGGGCTTGTCTTTCGTTTATACAGCAAACTTACTCTACTATTGATCGTTTGTTTTAGAGCTTGTTTTAGTTTATTTTTTACTCCTCCTAATTTCATTTGATAAGCCCATTTTGGATTGTGTACCTTAAATTTCCCTTAATAAAATTAATGCTTTTAATGGGGATACGATATAAGTTGTTTTCAAAGAAACTCTTAAATTACGCACAAACAAATACCCCCCTTCTATGTTTTTTGAAGGGGGGATTCTACTTATCTTCTTGAAATCAATATATAGGGAACCCTCCATTTACTAGACTAACTACATGTTGATCTCTTACATTCTCCCATACTTATCAGTGACTTTATATTCCTTACCTTGTCGCTAAGAATAGAAACATATCTTCACGCATGGATATTAGGGTACAATTAGAGGTTTTATATGTCTAAATTATTTATTAAAGTTATTTATAGACTTATTTTTGCTTCTGTCAATACCAGCATAACAAGGACGATTGCATCGTTTCCAATTAAAAAACCACCTTTACAGGAGGTTTTAAATTTATAGACTATTGTGCTTTCTGTTATCCAAATAATTACACTTTATTAGTAACTTGTTTTGTTTCTTTTATATCCATTTTTTCCCAAGGCGTTCCTAAAAACGGTAGCGCCCATCTATCTAATCCATACCATCCCGCAACTTTCCATCCTAATACTAACCAAGTAGCTAGAATAAACAAAAGGGGATTAGTACTAAGCGTTCCTGCAAATAAATAGCTTACACTCATTAAACTACCAAAAAAAGCAGCAATTCCTGTTAGTAAACCTAAAATTAGTCCTAGACCTACAAGAACCTCACCATAAGCTACTAAATATGAAAAGAATTTAGCATTTGGTAATACTGTGTGCTTTAAAAAACTTGCATACCAACCAGTTACATCTGGATGAGGAACAGTAGAATTAGCTTTAGCTAAAGCACCTTGAGTAAAGCCCTTTACTACAACTCCAGCTTGTGATCCAGTCCAAACGTCTGAATTTATTTTATCCCATCCAGCTGATAACCATTCGTACCCTAAGTAAATACGTATAACTAACCAAATCCAAGCAGATTTACTACTGTTAAAAAATTAGAAACAGGATTATCAGAAACAATAACTTCATAGCTACCAACATTTTTATTTTCCATTGATTCTCACCCTCCTGAGCGTTTTCTTATTTTAATTTTTTAACAGTAAAAAATATGTACTTTGTAAAATATTATTCTTTAATATATAATTTTTCTATTTCTATTATAGGTACAATGTCATTTACAAAACCTGTATAATTTAAGCATAGAAAAAATGCACATCAAGTTTAACCAAATTTAAAAAGATTATTATTTAATAATAAATACTGGGCAAGTCACCTTTTGTACTACATAATGACTGACACTGCCTAAAAACAACTCTTTTAAATTACTTAGACCACGGCTACCCATCACAACAAGGTCGGCATTATTACTATTAATAAAATCCACAATCGTACACGAAGGAATACCTTCCAAAACGAATGTTTCTGTACGATTAGGAAGTTCTTCCAGCTTTTTATTTACTTCATTAAGTGCTATTTTCGCTATCTCATATTCTGTTTGGCGTATCTCCTCTATATTCAACGTACCGTAATTAGAAACATCAACAGGTACATGAAATACTGTGATGACATTCAATTCGATACTTTTATTTTGTTTTGCTAATATGATAGCCCTGTCCAATGCTTTTTTGCTTAATTCAGAATTATCATATGGAACTACTATTCTTGAACATACATTTAACATCCTTTTCTTCCTCCTATACTAATTTCGATTATTTATTTCTAAACACCTCGATATAGTCCTAATAGACTCATATAATATAGATGTATTCACAAAACTATATTAGATTTGTAAAAGTAGTTCGATTCTTAATATACTCAAATTTTAAACAGTTTTAATAGGTATTAAATTGACCTACATAGAAATAGTTTTTGAGTGGAAAGTTAGTACAAAACTGAAATCATCATCTTCAATTAGAATGATCTTACTAGTAATTTCAAAATCTTTAAAAATACATACGTAAATAAAATAGAACTCGATTATCTAACAATTAATACCGGGCAAGTAGCTTTTTGCAATACATAATGACTGACACTGCCTAGGAAAATTTCCTTTAATACACTCAAACCACGACTTCCCATCACAACAAGATCACCGTCTTCTTGCTTAACAAAATCTACAATCGTTTCAGCAGGGTTTCCTTCCAATACACATGTTTTTGACTTGTTTGGCAGTGAATTTAACTTTTTCTCAATTTCAATAAGTATTTCCTTGGCTGCTAAGAGTTCTGCCTTACGCATCACACGATAGTAAGAAACGGTATATGGTATATTAATAACCATAATAACAACCAATTCTATCCTTTTATCCTGTTTTGCTATATTCATTGCCGTTTCTAATGCCTTTTTGCCTAATTCAGAATGATCATATGCAACTATCATTTTCGAGCATACAGATAACATATAATTCACCTCTTTCCAATAAATCTTATTCTTCCATTTAAATTAATATCACTTTGTAATTATTAATTTAAATGGAATTTCATAAGTTTATTAAGTGAAAATTTCATTAGATTGTTTGAAGATTTTAATTTAGTAAGAAGATAAATAAAAAACACCATTCTAATCGAACGATGACTTTTGATTAATCTTATTAGTGAAACTGAAAGATTTTTATTCTTTTAGCGCACTTTTATATCCTTTTTTGTAGTCAAGAATCAAATATATTTCCGATGAATTTTCTTTCCATCATAACTTAACAACACTGACTTATTCTCAATATTTGTCTCCAAATGAACCCCTCTACCCCACAACTGATGAATATAAGGATGAATTGAAAAAAGCAGTGGACTTTAGTTCCACTGCTTTTTCAGTTTTCATGCAAATTTTAATACACCTTTACCGTTCTTATTGCACTAATTAATCCTTTTGTATCCTTTACCGTAACATATAAATATGTTCCAGCTTTTTGTTTTGGTATATTTACTTTAAAATTCCCGTAGCTATTTGCTTTATATGTATAAACTTTTGTTCCAATTTTTACTGAAGCAACTGCATACTTTTCAGTTTTTCCAGTAACTGTTGTTGAATAATACCTAACTGAACTCACCACGGGTATATTCGGTGCGACACGAGTAACTTTTAAGGATCTAGCATTACTAACTTTTCCAGCTACGGTTGAAGTTATATTAATTGATATTCCACTGTTTTGAATTGGTATCGACACTTTGAAATTCCCTACACTATCAGCTTTAGCGCTGTATGACTTTGTGCCAATCTTAACAGTTACTACCGCATACTTTTCGGTTTTTCCAGTAACAGTTGCCGCTTTATTATTGATTGTGTTAACAACCGGGACATTTGGAGCAACTCTAGTAACCTGCATTTCCTTTGGTAAGCTTATATTACCTGCTGCATCTTTTGCAGTAATGCTCAATTTTACTCCACTGTTTTGAGTAGATATCTTGACTGTGAACTTCCCATATTGGTCAGTAATGCCACTATATGATAATGTCCCCACTTTCACGGTAACCGTGGCTCCTTTTTCGCTTACCCCTGTTACTGTGGTTGATTTGTTTGTTACCGTACTAACCACTGGAATATTTGGAGCAACTTTAGTAATCTGCATTTCCTTTGGTAAGCTTATATTACCTGCTGCATCTTTTGCAGTAATGCTCAATTTTACTCCACTGTTTTGAGTAGATATCTTGACTGTGAACTTCCCATAAGAATCAGCAATGCCGTTATATGATAACGTCCCCACTTTTACGGTAACCGTGGCTCCTTTTTCGCTTACCCCTGTTACTGTGGTTGATTTGTTTGTTACCGTATTAACCACTGGAATATTTGGAGAAATTCTTGTAACTGTCACCTTTTTGGATAGACTTTCGTTCTGTGCGAGATCAGTTGAAGTTACTGAAATCGCTGTTCCACTATTTTGAATCGGGATAATCATGCTAAAAATGCCATTTACATCAGCAATGGCGCTGTAAGTTTTATTATCTATAACAGCCTTAACAGTTGCTCCTACTTCCGTTTTCCCTGTAATTTTTCCATCTTTATTTGTAACAGGATTAACTGTTGGTTCTGATGGTGAAGTTTTATCAATCACCGTCGTAGTAACGCTTGAACTTACATTATTTGCAGCATCACTTGCAGTCACGTATAGAACTGTACCTGCTTTTTGCATAGCGATTGGTATCGCAAAACTACCATCATTTTTTGCAAAGCCATCAGAGACAAATTTTTCTCCATTTCTGATCGTGATCTTTGCCCCTGCTTCCGAGTTGCCAATGACTTCCTTTGATGCGTCAGTTAGTGGAAAATCAAATGATAGTTTTAACGAAGGTGCTGTCACATCCTTCACTGTTAATTGAATGATGTCACTCCTATTTTGATCCTGATCTTCTGCAAAAACTTTCATTATCGTGCCTGCTACTTGTGGTTGGAAATGTATTGAAAACATACCATCTAAAGCATAGGACGAACCAATGAGTGTTTCACCAGCAAAAACTTTAATCATCAAGTTTTTGTCTGCATATCCACTAATACTAGTAGATTGATCAGTCATTTCAGTAGTTATAAGCTGTGGTACGACTGGGAGTGCTCGGTGGATCACTGTAACAGTTTTAGCTTCACTCCTATTTCCGGACTCGTCTATTGCAATTACACGTACCTGTGTATCAGCCATTAATGGTTTAATTGCAATCGAAAAATGACCACTTTCATCTGTTACATCCTTACCGACTAATTCATTAGCAACCATCGCAACTACGGTGGATAATGGCTCGGCTGTACCTGTGATTGCTAGCGCAGTATCAGTCACTTCATTTACGCTAGGGACTTCTGGTGGTGTAGTATCCATCACTGTCACTTTCGTAATTGGACTTGTTCTGTTGAAACTATCTATTACCTTTATCGATAAGACGGTTCCACCTCGTTGGAGTTCGATTGGAACCTGAAAACTTCCATCCGGCAGTGTATTTCCCTCACCGATTTTCACATCATTATGGTAAATTTCCACAAGGCTATCCGCATCAGTCATGCCATTAATCGTTTGATCATGGTCGCTCACGCTTGTCACCAATACGCCCAATTCTCCTTTTGGGTAGCTATTTTCAAACGGTTTGTATGTATTTGAAGAGATGTCTAACTTGTCTCGATAGTTCATGTTATCATTTACATCAACAATCCCTTGGTTAATCTGACTAGAATCTGTCACACCCCAATAATTATTTTTCCCATCAAAGATGATCCCCTTATATCCAGAGATTTTCACCTTTATTCGAGGGTAACCGAAGAAATTGTTTTCGTTAATAAAAATATTTGGAATTCCACCTTCAGGTTCTCTACTATTCAAGTTAATATCTGGAGCATAATGATCAATTGGATTGATGAAGGTGTTATTTTTTATCATCACTTTACCAAGTCCATTATTAACATCTAGCGTTGCTTTTTGACTAAAAAAATTATGCTCGATCACAGAGTCCAAATCAGAGGACGAAAGCAAAATTGAACCGTTTTGATATTGGTTATGTCGTAGCGTAACATTTTTTTTCAATGTGGTTACGAGGAAACCACCATTGTATGTAGTTTGATGAAAATGGTCGGCATACTCAATTTGAATCGTGCTATTATTAAAATCAGTACCCTTTACATAAACATCTTGTAATAAAATGCGGTCCTGTTCCGTACCAACAGCCTGTAATTTACCTTTGACAGATATCCATAACCCATTTTTTCCAATCAACTGTACACCTGGTTCTATAGTAAGCGTGGCTCCTGGATAGATATCAATCACACCTGTTTGAATATAAGGGGATCCCTCTTTTGTTAATGTTCTGTTCTCGCTAATGACACCATAAATTTCGGTTCCGGTTGTTGTTTCAGCGAATTTTTTGGCTGGAAAAAGAGAAAAAAGCAAAAGTAAAACTATCAAAAGTTGGAAGTATTTTTTCATTAATTCGCTCCTTATTTTTTTAATTTAATCTTAATTTTTTAATTATATCTTAATTTTTATTGCTATCCTGTTCATTTGCAAGATAAATTTACTTAAATTCCAGAATATATACAAAAACTAGCGTTGGTCGACTATTTCACTGCCGTAGCTCAAATACCGAGAGTTTAAAATTTTAAATACCTAACCAAAAATATAATCAGTATTTAAGCTGGCTTCTACTGATCTATACGTTTTATAGCTTTTAATCCTATCAACCATAAACTCAAAAAAAAATCGACTTTTCAGCTGACCATTTTATTCATACGACATGATCTGATAATACAAGGAGGAATATAATTTAATTACTCGGAAGTAAATTTCTGTATCTTAAATTATCAAGTAATCTGAGATACAGGCTAATTTTAAAGCATATGCTTAGCCCAACAAACGTGTTTCGTTAGTTGAATAGCGTTTATTTAATTAGTATCTAGATTCCTAAAATTGTAATGAACTGATGATTCTTACATTGATTCAATTATGCTTTTTATTTCAAGTTCTTATGGTCGCTATTTAAAAATCAGCTTAACATTTTCTAATTGTTTTAGAATTTGTTCCCTAGTATGTTTATCTATTTAACCAACTCCCTATAGCTCCCATGGGCTATAGTCCTTAATCTCCTTCTCAATGGCACGAGACAAGTAAAACTGCAAAAAGGGAATCCACCATTTACCAAAAAAAAGACTCCGCTATCTATTCAAAATGAACAGTTAAGGGAATCCCTTCTACTTTTAACGCATTCATAACATTAATATTTACAATGATTTTGAGACTTTAAAAAATATTCTAACTATTTTAAAAAATCACTAAATAATTGTGAATTAATAATTCCGCAAAGATAATTAAAACTAATAAAATAATTGCTACCATTAAATAAAATGTTTTTTGAATCCAATATGAGAAGAAATTAATTATATTTAAGAAAAATGCACCTGACTGTTCACCAGAACCTAAACTAAAATTTTTCATTTCTTCGTAACGTTTTCTATTAAATCTAATAGCATATACAAACATAATTAAATCAATTAAACCAAAAAATACTAAAATACTAATTTCATTACTAGACATTTTTTCTTCCTTTTTTACTTAAAATTCTTTAATTTATTATCCAATATTTATAACAACAAGAACTAGTCTTGTTAATAATATTCTAAGAGTATAATTTTTCATGTCACTCTTCTCCTGATGTAATTTTAATTTATAATATATAAGTGTAAAATTCTAGGTTAACTTCTAATCAACCGACTCCCCTATAATAATTTTCAAACCTTTTTCATTATATTTTTTTAATATTTTTAATACAACAGTAATAATTTAACAGAAATGAATGTAATTCTTTGAAAACCATTAACACCAGTGTTCTAGAAGAAATATTGAAATATATGAAATTTCTTTCTAACTAGTATTCATATCAATAATTATAATTAAAACAAGTAAATTAAAATTTAATATTATTTTGATGTAACTTACATTTTATTGCTTCCAATAAACAAGAACTTCAATTCCTTATTCAACATAATGGCAGATTAGTTGAACAAGAAGTGGTGAAGTTTTTATATCAAAATCCGAAAAATATGGTAAGTTTATATCACATTACATAACAACATCGAATTACTTGTTGAAGGGAAAAAAGGGGAATCAACCATGAATAATTTAAAGACTATATTTGCAAACGAATGGAAATTAATAGGAATTATTTTGCTATTTACTTTAGTGATAGTTACAAAGTGGTCAGAACATGATTTCGATTTTACCTTTTGGTTGCTTGTATTCTGGTTAATTATTTCTATATTTGTTGCAGTTTTCAATGTTATACAAATATCTAAAAGAACGGATTTATAAGGATTTATTGTTCAACTGACGCAGTGCGTTAGTTCAATAGAAAAATGCTATTATATGTTTTTAAAGAGGTGAATAAATGAAGTTTATTTCAGGAGGATATTACATAGTAGCTCCTTCAATTAGACAAGAATTTATGGATAATGATATAGTACCCGATAGTATAATCTCAGTAAGTGAGTGCATTTGTGATATTCATCCTGTAATCAATGTTTTTGGGGAGGTTCAAAGGAAAATAAACTAAAATACATCCAAGATCTTAATATTTCAGAGGATAAATACAAAGAGATGGAAAGTTGGATTCAAGATAAGTTTGATTTGAAAGAATTCGAATATCCGCAAATCTTCCCATCGTTAGATTTAGCAAAAGAGTTTTTTAACACATTTTTAAATCATATAAAAGACTTAAGAATAATTGGTATTGGACTTCCAAATATTTATTTGGATAGTTTCTTAGAAGAGGAAGGCACTATAAGCAAGCCTGCTGATGAAAAAACAGGATTAGAGAATGTTCTTACCAGGAAAGAATTTATTGTTGATGAAACTGGTTCATTTAAAGGTTATGAGATCTTAGGCTATGAAACTAATCTATTTCATTCTTATCTGTGTAACGGATTAGAAAAAGATTTTAAAAATCAATTTAATTTTACATTGAATGAATATGGTTTTATTAAATCTCTTGCTGATGCAGACAGATGTTGTCACATCGCAAATGACGAAGACCTTGAAACTGAAACTGTTTTTTGGCTTCCTTGGGCTATTTTTGAATACATTTCTTATTGAACTAACGCATGCGATAGTTTAAATTCTCAATCTCCTCAAGTGGTTTTTAACTTATTATCGTAAAAGATAATTTCAAACAATAAAAATAAGGATGACTTTTATGAAAGAATACCAAAATCTATTAAAAAAATGGGATCATATACTGAACAAATTAGAAAGAAACAATGGTAAAGTGCAGCCAATTGAGTTTGGAGAAAAAGCAACAATAAAAGAAATTCAAGAAAAGGAAAAAGAGTTAGGATACAAATTGCCTCCTTCATATAAATCTATTATTAAAAATTATGCAAAATCATTGTCGTTTTACTATTCATTTTCGGAAGATACAATGATCCCCACTGAATTTAGCGAAATATTTTCTGGAGAAATTAATTGGGACTTTTCAGAGCTTCAGAATTTAGATGAATTAGCTGAAGACTTGGAGGAAGATGGAGAAGATTATGGTAAGAACCTTAGAGGGAAACTAGAATTTTCCCATGCTGGAAATGGTGACATTTATGCTTTTGATATGTTAGCTGAGGGTGAAGAAAAACCAGTTATATATTGGGACCACGAAGAAGATACTGTTACCTATATTGCAGATTCTTTTATTGATTATCTGGAAAAGATTACGGAATTAAGTTGTGTGGGTAGTGAAAAATGGCAGATAGATTATTTTTTAAATGAAAATGGTTTAGACACATCAAGTTCAAATGCATTAAGGTGGAAGGAGTGGTTTGAAACTTTCTCTGAAACTACCTTAGATGATGTTAAAAATAATATGGACGAGCTAATCTCTTATACTATTTATCGAAAGAAACTAGATAAAGATGCTTTAAATTCCTTTTTGTTATTTAATAAAAATGATTTGTTTGATAAATTACTTAATTACCTAAATAAGTATGAAGCGTTTATCGATAAGAAGATGGTTTGCGAGATTATTGGGGAAGCCTTGGGAATATACGCAAAGTCTTGGGTTGCAAATTTATGGGAAGTTAATCATCATATGCAGTTGGATAGTAGATTGCGTTCATATCTTAGTATTAAGTGTCTTGACGATAATACTGGATTAAAATTAGTATTCAATTATTTAGAAGAACAATCGAATGGGAAAATAAACGGTTATGATGCACTTTCTCATCTATCTTCTAATAAATCGCATCAAGTTATTGCTTGGATGGAAAATCATGTGAAATTCCCTGTTACAGAAGGATGGGACGAATTGTATATCGAATCCAATCCTACTTGGGATGATATAAAAAGATGGTCAGAGTTAGAGGAAAGACATCAAGTCACTTTAATTCATGCTTTAGAAGGAGTGTTAATGAATAAAATGTATGGACCTTCTAAACATTTTGAATTTAGTCCTTCATCAAAAGAGGAGTTCATTTCCTTATTAAATAACTTAAAAATTAAACAAATACTTAGAACAAGAATTCAGATTATAGATAATTTGATTGAAAATGTTAATCAATATTACAATGTGTAATTATCAAAAAATATATAAGAGTCTTCTTCAACTACCATGGGAGTACGATATAAACTACCATTCACTGTTGTGGATCCGAGGATTCATGGAACAAATGGATACAAAGAAGTATGGGGCAATCACGAGTTTCCTATAAACGAATTCAGTATCTTAAAAGAGTACATAGGCAAAAAATAAAATTTGTATTTATCTTATTCAACTAACGCACTGCTTTAGTTGAATAAGGTTAATGGTATCGAAACCAAACAAACCATCCTTTTTCTTTACTTTTAGCTAAAAATATTTGACCTTGGGCTAAGTTAGCCCCAGGTGCTTTTGGGAAATCCAAACGGACAAGCCACGATTTTTCAGCAATCTCTTTCCCGCAAAAATGCTTTGCCATTCCAAAATAATCTTCTTCTTCTTTCACACCAACTGTTTTAGGGAATGGCTTTGCGGTAACTACATTCCACTTCGTATAAATGCCAGGTAGATCCTCTAAACCTGTACCATAAGTTTTGGGTATTAAGGTATTTAAAACTTCTATTACCTCTTTTTGATCCTTCATTGATGTTTTGTCTAAGTCACTTAACACAGGACACTTTTTAGGTTGCGCGTATCCTACAATCGATCCAAAAGATAACATCATAATGAACATAAAAATCGTCACTTTCATCTTCATTTTCTATTCACCTCTGGTGTTATCTTTCCTTAATAACTCGATTGTTATTAACAATGTGCCATTTAATAACAAAAAAAGAACCACTTTAAATGGTTCTTGTTATTGAACTTAAGCATCAGTTAGTTAATTCAATTATATTTTAATTAGCTTTAGCAAAACGGTTTTGTATAACAAATGCGATAATAACTGATAACATTGTAATAATGAATGGAGATACAGAAGAACTTTCAACAAAAACAACCTCATTTGGCAATTTTGAAATATTACTCCATTGATTAGCTATATCAGGCTGATAAAATACCGTTAAAAGCATACCTGAGAATACATTTAAAGCAACAAATACTAGGATAAAACTTACTGAAAACAAAAGAATTTTTTTCATTTTTATTCTCCTTTAGTTATTCAATTTATTATATTCACTAAGAAGATTTTCCTAAGATGATACTACTAATATTAACATATTTTTCCATTTCCAACTATAAGTTTGCAAATTCCTTATTGAACTAAACTGCCATTTAGTTACATAAGGTCCAGGTCCACTTACCGAAAAAGAATTCTATACTTTCTAAACATAAAGAAAACCACCTAAAAAAGGTGGCTTCAAATATACTTCCGATGAATATTCTTCCCATCATAACTAAACAACACTGACTTATTCTCAATATTCGTCTCTAAATGAACCCCTCTACCCCACAACTGATGAATATAAGGCATTACCTTCTCAACATACTTCACATCAAGTTCCATATGTTCATAGGAATGCTTCAAATAAAGCTCACCATTTTTTAAATAATCTCCCTCTTGAACAACGATATATGGGAATCCTCCATTTACTCGACTAACTACAAGTTGATCTCTTACATTCTCCCATGCCTTATCCGTAACTTTATACTCCTTACCTTGTCGCTGGAATAAATACATATCTTCACGCATAACAAGGTCTTTCGTTAAGTAGTTTCGTATAAAAGAACTATCGGACTCTAACTCTCGTACTTCAAACATTTTTTCTCGCCCGCTGCCAGGCTTAACACCTAATTCTCTCATTTCTTTCGTAGGATTATTATATCGCTCTTCAATATCTTCAAACATTCTTAATCCTAAATAATAAGGATTAATGCTTGTTTTTGATGGCTGAACCACTCCTGCATTAAGCTTTGCGTACTCAATCGCTTCATTTGAATCAAGATTTAGTTCACGCATAATTCTTATATGCCAATAACTTGCCCAGCCTTCATTCATAATTTTCGTTTCGAGCTGTGGCCAGAAATAAAGCATTTCTTCTCGTAACATAGTCAGGATGTCACGTTGCCATTCTTCTAGTTCTCTGGAGTATTCTTCGATAAATAATAGGATATCTTTTTCAGGTTGTGGTGGGAATTGTTTCCGTTTAATGGGGATAAGATTTGAATCATTTTTCTTTTCTTTACTTTGATCCATATTCCATAAATCATCATATGGCGTCACTCGTTTTTTCTCTTTTATTGGGAAATCAGTTTCTAAATCATACGCCAGTTTTGGTCGCATTAATGATGGATCAATATGCTCTTGAATTGAGAGGACCGCATCTAGGAAATTTTCTACTTCTTGCTTTCCGTATATATGTTCATAGTGTTTAATTCGTTCAGCAGTAGCTGCCATACTTTCAACCATATCTCTCTTCGTGTTTGAGAAACGAATATTATTTTTAAAGAAATCACAATGAGCTAAAACGTGTGCAACGATTAATTTATTTTGAACGAGAGAGTTTGTATCCAATAAAAATGCATAACATGGATCAGAGTTGATTACCAATTCATAAATTTTGCTTAGCCCTAAATCGTAATGAAGCTTCATTTTATAAAACTGTTTTCCAAAGCTCCAGTGGGAGAATCTTGTAGGCATACCGTAAGCGCCAAATGTATAAATGATATCTGCAGGACAGATTTCATAGCGCATTGGGTAAAAGTCTAGCCCAAATCCTCTCGCAATCTCTGTAATTTCGTCAATAGCATATTCCAACGCTCTATAATCACTCGCCTTCATCACACTCTCCTCCTGTCTCTTCTTATATTATTCTATGAACTGAAATATGAATTAATGTAAGAATCGTCACTTCCAAACAATAATCATTTGTCTAATTCGAAATTTTTTTAAAACATAAACACAAAAAAACGTATGAAAAAAATTCATACGATAGTTCATTTTATTTTTACAATTCAATTGATATAACTTCATTTTTTGGAATTCTTTTTTTAAAGAAAACCTAATGTAGTTTGGATTGCAAGTACACATGCTTATTATTTTAATTTAATCTTATTATCCCTATTACAAATATAAGTATACTTAAGCTGGGGAAAAGATTTTTATCTGTAGAGGAAAATTGTTTAAATTAATAGCAGCAATTAAATTCCAGGAACTTAAATTAAATTCCCCAAATCGCAATTAAACCCCAAGGTAAATACAAATTAATATATTTCAGGTCAATTTCACCAGTTTTGAGCACCAATGAAGCCTATTCTTCAGTAATCTGATCAAAAACCAATAAAGTATTTCTACAATCCGAAAAATCATAACACTATATTTCCTTTTTTCCCTATCGTTCCGGCCCTTAACCATCCTTATTTTACCTAACCTCTACCGTAACCTTTTGTTAAATTCTCTCATGGCTAATTAATTTTTTTCGCCATAAACTATGTGTACCCTCTAAAAAGGAGGTTCACAATGCAAGTACAATCCGATTATGATTTAGCATTGTATTACACTTATTGTTGTCAATGGGATAAGCTTCTCGTATTAATGGTAAATACGAAAGACGAACTTTTTTCAAAGCGTATCGAACATTTTCTACATGCCTTTAAATACGAGAGGGACTTAGCGGTCATAGATGAAAAACTTAAAGGTATGTTCCAACATATTGAGCATGCCACTAGCCAAGAAAGCGCCGAGGAACAATCTTTTATCTCATCATTAGAGCTTTAACTAAAATAAATGAAAAGAGCGACTCAATAGTCGCTCTTTTTTTAGACTAATACTTCAATTTTTTCCATAAATGCTTGTTGTAAACTATCCAATTTTTGGATGCTATCTTGACGAGATTGTCCTACAATTCCGAAATAGAACTTGATTTTTGGTTCAGTTCCAGATGGACGTAAGCATACCCATGAACCGTCTTCAAGTTGATACTTTAATACATTTGATTTTGGTAGAAGTATTTGTTCTTTACCTCCTGATTCTAAAGTTGTTTTCTCTTGAAGTTTATAGTCTTCAACCGTAACAACTTTTAGACCATTTATATCAACAGGAGGGTTTTGACGGTAATTTGTTAAAATCGACTGGATTTTTTCTGTACCTTCAATCCCTTTTAATGTTAATGATTTTAGTCCTTCTAAGTAGTAGCCATATTGCTCATAAAGGCTATTTAAACCTTCATATAAAGTCATACCTTTTGTTTTGTAATAAGTAGCTATTTCTGCAGCAAGTACTGTTGCTTGGATTGCGTCTTTATCACGAACAAACGGTTTAATTAAATAGCCATAACTTTCTTCATAACCAAATAAGAATGAGTATTCGTTTGTTTGCTCATATTCTTTAATTTTTTCACCAATAAACTTAAATCCAGTAAGTGTATCGATTGTTTTAACACCGAATTTTGATGCGATTACTTGACCAAATTCAGATGTAACGATTGTTTTAAGTAATAGCGCATTTGCAGGTACTTCTTGTTGGCTTAATAAATAGTGGAGCATTAATGCTCCTGTTTGATTTCCAGTAAGGACTACATATTCGCCTTTTTCATTTTTTGTAGCGATTCCTAATCGATCAGCATCGGGATCAGTTGCAATTAATACATCTGCATCAATCTCTTTACCGTAACGAATTGCATATTCAAATGCTGCATGTTCTTCAGGGTTTGGTGATTTTACAGTTGTAAAATTTGGATCTGCTTTTGCTTGTTCCTCAACAATTGTTACATTTTCAAAGCCAACTGCTTTTAATGACATCGTTGCAGGTAGTAATGCTGTACCATGTAATGGAGTAAAGACAATTTTTAAATCCTTACCATGTTTTTGAACTAAATCGTTATTAACAACAACAGTTTTTAGTTGCTCTACATATAATTTGTCCATTTCTTCATCTAATCTATGTATTAGTCCTTTTTCAACTAATTCTTTTTCTGAATTCACTTCAATTTCTAACTCATTTTCAAATGAATTAACGTACTCAATTACTTGATCTGCAGCAGCTGGAGGTAATTGACCTCCGTCATCTCCATAAACTTTAAATCCGTTATATTCAGGTGGATTATGACTAGCCGTAATGACAATTCCACCGAAACAGTTTAACTGACGTACAGCAAATGATAATTCTGGTGTAGGACGTAATTCTTTGAATACATATGCCTTAATACCATGAGTCGCAAGTGTTTTAGCTGCTTCCACTGCAAACTCAGGACTTTTGTGACGAGAATCGAAAGCAATTGCAACTCCACGGTTTTTTGCTTCTTCTCCAAAGCTTTCAATATATTTTGCAAAACCAGCTGATGCTTTTCGGATTGTATAAATGTTCATACGATTCGTTCCAGGTCCGATTTCTCCGCGCATTCCACCAGTTCCAAATTCTAAATTTTGATAGAAGCTTTCCTTAAGTATAAGGTGATTATTCTCAAGATTAATTAATTGTTCTTTAAGTTCTTGATCTAATGTCGGTGATTGAATCCATTTTTCATATGTTGTTTCCCAATTCATTTTGTTCTCCTCCTATACTTAATCAGAGTTCAGATTCGATAAAAGTCTTACAAACTCCTTCTATATATAACAAAAGTTTACAATATTCTCACTAAAATTTCTATAATTGCACTATTTTAATTGTGAATGAGTTTGAAAAGTATGTAGAAAATAAAAACTAAAGGAGGGTGAGTTTATGCCAGAAATTAGATGTAGTGTTGCAAATTGTAATTTTTGGGGGCAGGGAAACTTTTGCCAAGCAGACTCAATTCTTGTTCAAACCGAAGCATACGAATACTCTAATGACTTTGATTTAACAATTCAAAATGCAGTCTTAGACGGCGAGATTACTACTTCTGCTGTACATAGTGGTGAAACTTGCTGTCACACGTTTCGACCTAAATATTAATAAAATGGTGCCATTTACATTTTTTCGTATATGGCACCATTTTATTCGTTTAACCGTTCACAATTACTCCACCATTAACATGAATGATTTGTCCGGTAATAAAGGAAGCTTCATTGCTTGCTAAATAAAGATAAGCTGGTGCAAGCTCTACTGGTTGTCCAGCTCGTTTCATTGGCGTTGTGCTACCAAACTTTGCTACTTCTTGTTCGTCAAAACTTGCTGGAATCAATGGTGTCCAAATTGGCCCGGGAGCTACACCATTAACACGAATTCCCTTTTGAGCAAGATTTGTAGAAAGTGAACGAGTAAATGTGACAATCGCTCCTTTTGTTGCAGAGTAATCCAATAATTGATCATGTCCTTTATAAGCAGTTATTGACGTCGTATTTATTATAGAGTCTCCTTGCTTCATATGTGGAAGGCAAGCTTTTGATAAAAAGAACATTGAAAAAATATTCGTTTCAAATGTTTTCTTTAATTGCTCTTCTGTAATGTCTTCCAAATTCTTTTGTGGATATTGTACAGCAGCATTGTTCACTAAAATGTTAATTTTCCCAAAGGTTTGAATTGCATTTTGAACAATTTGTTTACAAACTTCCTCTGTTCGAATGTCACATCTCATTATTTCACAATTTCCACCAAAATCATTTATAAATTTCTTTGTATCTTGTGCATCAACATCCTCATCAAAATACGGAATAAAAACTGATGCCCCTTCTTTTGCAAAGAGTATTGCAACTGCTTTTCCAATTCCACTATCTCCACCAGTAATAATAGCTACTTTTTCCTTTAATTTACCACTTTGTGTGTAGTTTGGATCATCTGAAATAGGTATTGGCGTCATTTCCTTTTCGATACCTGGTTGCTTATTTTGATGTTGCGGATTAAATTTAGTCGGAAACTGTTTCTGATTCATTTACTACATCCTCCTTTTAAATAATTCAGATTTAGCATGCCCAAATCGCACTTTGAGGAATACTAAACATCATTGAATTTGTTAAAAGTTGTTAATTTAATTAAAAAACTTGCACTTTCAAAATAAAACGAATATTATTAATAACTGTTGAGTATATCATTCGTATTTTACAAGGAGATCTAGTATGTTTAAATTAAAAGAGGCTAACACAACCGTTAAAACAGAAATCATAGCCGGCTTTACCACATTTTTAACTATGGCTTATATAATTATTGTTAATCCTATTATATTATCTGATGCTGGTGTTCCATTTAACCAAGCATTTACTGCAACAATCATTGCAACATTAGTGGGAACATTATTTATGGCATTGTTCGGAAACTATCCAATTGCAATTGCACCCGGAATGGGAATGAATGCATACTTTGCCTATTCAGTTGTTTCAAAAGCACATGGCATTTCGTATCATTTAGCATTCTCAGCTGTATTTATTACGGGTATTTTATTCGTTATTTTATCTTTAACTAAATTTAGAACGCATTTAATAGAAGCAATTCCAAATACATTAAAACATGCAATTAGTGTTGGAATTGGATTATTTATCGCATTTATAGGTTTACGTCTTTCAGGTATAATCGTTGCTAACAAAGATAATCTTGTAGGGTTAGGAAATCTCCATTCTCCTGGTGTAGTCCTTACTATTATCGGAATTGCAATTACAATTACCTTATTTGCCTTAAATGTAAATGGAGCTTTATTCTTCGGAATGGCTGCAACAGCAATCATCGCAGGATTAGCTGGAAAATTACACATTAAAGGAAGTATATTCTCTTTTCCTAAATTACCTGAAGGGATCATTGTTGCTAATCCAATCACAGCAGCTTCAGATGTCATTCATTATGGACTATATTCAGTTGTCTTTTCATTTTTATTAGTTACAATTTTTGATACGACAGGTACATTCCTAGGTGTAGCTTCACAGGCTGGTTTATTAAATAAGAAAGATGAAAAACGTACTGGTCGTGCGATGCTATCTGATTCATTCGGTACTACAATTGGAGCTATGTTTGGTACTTCACCAACAACAGCTTATATCGAATCTACAGCAGGTGTTGCAGCTGGAGGTAGAACAGGTTTAACGGCACTTGTTGTTGCATTACTATTCGTTTTTGCAGCATTCTTTAGCCCACTTGTTAATTCAATTTCTGGTGTAGCAGCAATTACATCACCATCATTAATCGTAGTAGGTTGCCTAATGATGGGTAGTGTTCGTCATATTGAGTGGGATAACTTTGAAGAAGCATTCCCTGCATTCCTAGTTATTATCACAATGCCACTTACATCAAGTATTGCAACAGGTATTGCACTTGGGTTTATTACCTATCCATTATTAAAACTCGTTAAAGGGAAAGCAAAAAATGTTAAACCAGTTATTTATATATTTGGTATTTTATTCTTAATCCAATTGGTTTTCTTCCCACATTAATAATAAATATTTCAAGGCACATGATCTTTAAAAAGATTAATGTGCTTTTTTATTTTTTATTTAGGTACTAGCCTTTCCTTGATGGGACATCTATGCATACTTTGTTTATGTAGATTATTAAGGAGGTGTTCTACGATGTGGAACAACCAAGATCAAGTCAACATGAACTCAAGTAGATGTAGACGTAATGACTGTGATTGTGACGATTGCAGAAGAAGACGTTGCGATTGTGATGATTGCCATCGAGATCATTGTGATTGCCATCACCATGATTGTCACTGCAGATGCAGATGCTGTTGTACTAGAAGAAAAAGTAAGTGTGGCTGTATGAATCCGTGTTTAGGTGTCGATATGGTAATGTTTGAAATGATGATGAAAAACATGATGAACAATAATAACAACAAAAATAATAATAATAAGGATTAATTGATTTTCTCCCTCCCCCATAAAAACAACCTGAATTTAACAGGTTGATCAAACTGATGCAAACGCTCGCTTTTATAGTACATTTCGTACTTTTAAAGACAAGCGTTTTCAATCAGTTTAAATCGTTTGATTTTCAACATATTAAAACGACCTGATTAACAGGTCGTTTTTTCATACGATATAAAACCTAAAATTTGTTCACGAAGTCGCTTAGCATCTTCATAGCCTTCTTTATAAAGCTCTAATAATCGTTCTTTTTTCCGTTCGATTCGACTAACCTTTAACTTTTGTATAGGACGAATGACTAATATATTTCCGGCTTTTTCTTGCTCCTCAATATATTCAAGTTGCTTATTATAAACTTCATACCTATTTAGTACGGCCTGAACAAGTCCTGGATAATCTTTATACTTTTTTTGCAAATACCAAGTTCCTTTTGAAGGCTTTTTACGATAACCAGCATTTCTAGTTAAAACAACTATATTTTTAAAATTACCATCCGCTTCAGATTTGCCGATTGGAATCGGATCTGCAATGCCACCATCCATCAAGAAATGATCATTAAACTGAATGATTGGGGCCATTAGCGGTAAAGAACTTGATGCCCGAATTATATTTAACATATCTGTTGATTCTACAATTTGATCTTTATCAAAATAGACAGGTTCTCCTGTAACACAATCAGTCGTGCCAACTACAAATTTTTGCTCAGCATTATAAAAAGAATCAAAATCAAAAGGATCTAACTCATTAGGAATAATATCAAATAATAAGTCCATACCAAAAAGCTGCTTATTACGAATTAAATTTTTAAAAGAAATATAATCTGGATGCTGTAAAAATTCCGTATTTACTCGTTTATTACGACCATGTTGTTTTGATAGATAGGAAGTACCCATACAAGCACCCGCAGAAACACCTATCACATAAGGAATTTCTATATTTTGCTCAAGAAAATAATCAAGAACACCAGCAGTATAAATCCCCCTCATTCCTCCACCTTCGAGAACTAAACCCATTCCATTCATTTTCACAGCCCCCCTTTTTTCAAATTTTTTAAGACAATCTATTTAAATATTTTATTATATGAGTTGATGAAAGGGAAGAAATTAGCGTTGTGTGGAGGACAAGGATTTCAGTTCTTAGTTTGTTTGATTTAAGCTTTATAGTGTTAAATTCCTCGAAGCTGCGATTAAAAATCGGGTATCGCAATTAAATTCCCAAGTATCGCAATTATAATACTCAATCTCCCCGCTCATCCCATAAAATTAATTCGTTTCCACCATCCCTATTCAATTTTTCAAATAATTGCTCGGTTTCCTTAAAAAATGCTATCTAAATCACTACATTCTCACTTCCCAAACAAAAAACAGACCTCCTATAGGTCTGTCCTTTTTTTGCCTTTCTCTTTCTGCATTCCTACTCCTTCTTTGTTTTTCCCGGTTCGAATATTTCTTTAACACCTTTAACACTTTTCAAAGAAGTAGTATGATATGTTCCATTTGCCCAATCTTCCATTTGATCACTATACCATTTGCTTCCGAGGTTCCCGGATTGTCCTGGTCCAACTACGTTTTCTGATTTACTTAAATCTGAAAAGTCTACAACAGTTCGCCAAGACGCACCATGGTCTACGATTCCTTGGTCATCGTATCCTGCTGCTTTAACTGTAGTTGAGCTGCCTCCTACTGGGATTGGATCTCTTGCATTAAAGAAATAGCTTAAGATTTTAATACTGGATAA
The DNA here is from genome assembly GCF_036421055.1 of Gottfriedia acidiceleris. Lineage (GTDB taxonomy): Bacteria > Bacillota > Bacilli > Bacillales > Bacillaceae_G > Gottfriedia > Gottfriedia acidiceleris_C. Next base: position 210,394 of record NZ_JAZGQS010000003.1, read on the forward strand.
TGGGTGTTCGAAAGCAACTTTATGGTGATCACCCCAGTTCCACTTAGCTACATTTTCACCGTCAGTTTTGCTAATATTTTTAATTGTTGATTTGAAAGTTTTTAATAATAGTTTATCAATTCCTCCTTGTTCATCAACCCAGATTACTTTTTTCCCATTTAAGCTGTCACGTAGCATTTGATCGACTACGACTTTGCGGTCTCCAAATAAATCCATCATATCGTTTGAGATTTGTTGATCGAACAATGCTTTATTTATTTGAGACATCCACATTTGGAAGATGAGAGGAGAAGCTTCATCTTTATCATCTATAAAATTCCATTTTTCAAGTTCCCTTAAAGCTGATTTTTCAAAAGATGATAATTGATTTTTATTTTGTTTTATTGATTTAATAAACTTCGGTGCATGTTCTTTCGCTTGTAAGTTCATTTCGTCCATTTGTAGCTTTTGCATATCATTAACAGTCAGTTTATCATTCTTTTTTAATACTTCTTGAATGCGTAATTGACGGTAAGGTTGAGCCCAGGAATTTGAAATATGGTATGGATATGAATCATCTACTACTTTATTATTTGCAGATGAAATAAATCCTTCCTTTGGATTAACGATTGTTGGTAGTTCTTCGTATGGAATATAGCCTTTCCAACCGTAATCACTAGTCCAACCTGGCACCGGCATTAGCCCGTCACCTTTTTTACGGATTGGAATTTTACCATTCGCTCTGTAGGCAATCGTTCCGTCATTCGATGCAAATACGAAATTTTGGGCCGGCGCTTCAAATAAAGCTAATCCTTCTTTAAACGAATTCCAATCCTTTGCAATGTCAAATTTTAAAACAGCTTCTAGCTCTGTTGTTGGTTGTAGTGCTGTCCATTGTAAAGAGAATACAGTATCTTTTCCAGCATCGCTCGCAAATTCCGAAATCACTGGACCATGTCTCGTAATCATAACAGGTAAAACCTTATTCTTTTGTCCTTTAATTTTGATTGTTTCATTTATAACCTGTGCCTTTTCCCATTGGCCATCATATAAAAACTCGTCTGGCTTATTTGGATTTCTTTTTTCAATGTATAGATCTTGTACATCTGGTCCTACGTTTGTTACTCCCCAGGCAATATGTTCATTATGACCAACTATGATTCCCGGTACCCCTGCAAAAATTACACCACTTACATTCATATCACCAGATTTTAATTGAGTTTCATACCATATTGCTGGAGTCGCTAATCCTAAATGAGGATCATCTGCTAATAACGGTTTACCTGACTTAGTTTTAGATCCACTAACAACCCAGTCATTACTTCCATTCCAAACAGGTGGAATAATTGCGCTAGCAAAGCTCTTTTCTACGTCTATTTTTGAAGTATTGCTTGGAATAATATACGGCTCTATATCATTAGTAGAAGGGAATAGCTCCAAAGCCTTATCCTTTGGAAATTTATTCATAGTATAATAACGAAATGCTTGTTCATTCCAGTGACCGCCTAAATCAAATGCCATATATTTACCAATTACTAGTGAGTCAATTGCCGTCCATTCAGTTGGTTTATACTTTAAAATTTTAAATTCAACTGGTAGTTTATTTTCATTTATTGCGTATTTTATGTACGCATTTACGCCTTCTGCATACCAATTTAATACATTTTGTCCATTTTTATCGTATTTACTGTAAGAAGCTTCAGCAGCTCTTCTTAAACCAAGCGTTCGAAAATATGAGTCGCGCTCTACTGTAGCATCACCAATTATTTCACTTAATTGTCCGGATGCTTGTCTCCTACTTAAATCCATTTGAAATAATCGATCTTGTGCAGTTACAAAGCCTTGCGCAACATACAAGTCATGCAAACTCTTAGCACTAATATGAGGTACTCCTTTAGCATCCCTAACTACCTCTACTTTATGGTTTAACGTACTGATCGTTAAATTTCCTTTAATGCTTGGTAATGATTTCTTTGTTAAGTAAAGGCCGGTTCCCGCAACGATTAAGACGATAACAATTAAGATAGTTGATGTAACTTTAATCCACCTCGGAAAGCGCTTCCGATTTTTTGATATCTCAATAGGCGCACTCATTTTTCTCCCTCCTGCTTAAACTGCATATAAAACATATACTGTATATTAATTCTGCAAGTCTTATTGCATTCCTTCTTATGACGAATAGGGTATAATACTATTTATTAACATTAAAGGAGTGTATGGAAATGTCATTAAATTCTTGGTTCGAAAAAGGCATGACTTTTCAAGAATATGTAGAAGCAATGAATGTAAATAAAGAAGAACTACTAAAAATCTATAATGAAATTACGATTCCTGAAAGTACACAAGTAAAACTTGAACAATTAAAGAATCGTCATTGGAAGGTTGTTACATTAACTGCGGATTGGTGTGGAGATGCACTACTTAATGTACCTGTCATACAGAAAATGATGGAAATAGCTAATATCGATACTAGATATTTAATTCGAGATGAAAACCTAGAATTAATGGATCAATATTTAACAAATGGTAAATCTCGTTCTATACCAATTTTTGTTTTCATGGATGAAAAAGGGGATGAAGTAAATGTATGGGGTCCACGTTCTGCGGAGATTGAAGAAATTGTTGTTGAAATGAAAAAAGAGCTTCCAGATAAAGATGATCCAAGTTTCCAAGAAAAACAAACTGCTGTTTTTAAAGCGATTCGAACAAACTTCGTAGAAGACAAAAAATACTGGAATTCAGTAATTAATAGTGTAGAAGCGAAATTATTCTCATAATAAAAAGTACAGGTTATTTAGTTGAACTATTTTTCAATTAAATAGCCTTTTTATATATTTTCTTACCAAAAAATTAGATTGTAGATTTCTATTAGATTTTTACTATAAAAGTAACTAACGAATCCACCCATTGCGATGAATGGACCAAAAGGAATCGGATTACGCCGCTTTAATTCTCCAGACAATATTACAACTAACCCGTAAATACTGCCTGAAAAACATGCAAGCATAAATGCAATAAGGGTTAGTTTCCAACCTAAAATTATTCCTAGCACACTAAATAACTTTATGTCTCCTCCCCCCATGCCACCATTAGTAATCACATTAATTAGAAGCAAAATCATAAATGTTCCTAACGCACCTACTATACTACTCCACCATGGATCCAATGGAAATAAGATTCGTTCAAAACTAAAAATAAATAAAAAGAATAGTAGAATGCGATTAGGGATAATCATATAGTTCACATCAGAAACAACAATAATGATTAATAAAGATATTATCGAAAGAGCGATCAGTAACTCTTTATGAAAACCAAATTCATAGATGGAAAAAACAAATAACATAGCTGTTAGTATTTCAAATAATACATATTGTTTGGAAATAACTAAGCCGCAACTTCGACATTTCCCTCTTAGGAGTAAAAACGAAAATACCGGTATTAATTCTAACGCACTCAATTTATGTCCACAATTTGAACACGAGGAACCCGGTAAAATAATCGATTTCCCGATAGGTACTCTTACCCCAACAACATTAAAAAAAGAACCAAATACTAGACCTAATACAAAAAAAGTAAAGTAGACTAATGCTATGATTACCAACTCCTTTATAGTCATTCAACTAGTTTAGTTAAGGATCATTATATCATTGGAACATAATCTACTTATTTATTAAAAAAGAATACTTTATGAAAAAATAAGAATACTTGCCGTTAGCGGAGACAGAGGTAATTTGATAACTACCTCAAATACTCTTCCTGACTGCCAATCTATCCTTTTTAAGTACAAAAAAAAGCAATCTACCATTCTTAAGAAAAGTAAATTGCAGTTATTATTATGTTTAGTTAATTACACTACCTGAGCCAGCAAATTTAGGTTTCCAATAAGAATTAGAAAGACTTACAACAGCTACACCCTTACTTGAAGTCGCTGAAATAAAATTATTATTTCCCATGAAAATTCCTACGTGGCTAATACCTTTTTTGTATGTATTTTTGAAGAAAACTAAATCACCAGGCACTGGCTTTTTAACAATTGAACTAACAGTATACATTGACTTAGCTGTTCGAGGTAATGTAGTACCTACTTTTTTGTATACATACCCTACGTAACCTGAGCAGTCAAAACCTTTAGTACTTGTACCACCAAAACGATAAGGCACTCCAGTATATTGTTTAGCGATTTTTGTTACCTGATTTTTCTTTGAGTATGGGTTATATGTAGATGCTGCTTGTGATTTAGTCGTAAAAAATACCATGCTCAGTAAGCATACGAAAGCTATAAGGACTTGCTTTTTCATCTCTTTCTCCCCCTTCATTGATTAATTTTAGTCTAACAAAATACAATTTTGAAAGCCATTACAGGAGTGTTACAAATTGTCGAAGTGTTTGTAATACTACAAAACCCTGTTGGTTTTTGCCATAAATATGTAGTAAAAATGACGATCATTCGACAGCTATATAAATCTAGTGTTAAAAAGGTCCGACCATTCAGTACAAAATGAAAACAGACTGTCATTAGACAGTCTGTTTAGTAAATACTATACAATTAAATTAAACGATAAACTCTAGCTTCAAAAGGTTTAAATTCCATGTTTTCAACTAATTGATAATCAGTTAATTCAATGTTCGTTAAGCTTAATTCTGCATTCTTTTTCGTAAGTTCTTTCGGTAAAGTAAATTTTTGTTTCTCTGATGATAAATTTGTAATGACTAGGAATGTTTCTTTTTCACCTTTTCGAGTATAGGCATAAATAGGTTCATTTTTAACGTCTAGATATTCATACGGTGCATAAACTAGTGCCTTATTTTCTTTACGCAATGTGATCATCTTTTTATAGAATGATAAAATCGAGTCTGCATCTTTTTCTTGGATTTCAACATTTATTTCATTAAAGTTATCATTCGTTTTAAGCCAAGGTTTACCTGTTGTAAATCCTGCATTCTTTGTACCGTTCCATTGCATAGGTGTGCGAGAATTATCACGGCCTGTTTTCCATAAAATGTCTAGAACATCTTGTTCAGTTGAACCATTTTCAATCATGGTATGATACATATTTTTTGCACTTACATCATTATAATCATTGATTGATGTGTAATGAACATTTGTCATTCCAATTTCTTGTCCTTGGTAAATGAATGGTGTTCCTTGCATAAAGAAATACATGACTCCAATAGCTTTTGCTGAAATTTTCCAAAATGTTTTATCATCGTTTCCTAATGTACTAACTGCCCTAGGTATATCATGGTTCTCTATAAATAATGCATTCCATCCATACCCTTCTAGACCGATTTGCCATTTAGTAAGTACTTCTTTTAAATCAGCGATTGAAGTTTCAGTTTCATCGGTTTTCTTCCAAAGATCTAAACTTTCGAATTGGAAAATCATATTGAACTTTCCTTCTTTTTCTCCAACCCACAGGTGAGCATCTTTCGTTGTTACACCATTTGCTTCACCGACTGTCATAATGTCATATTTATCAAATGTTTCACGTTTTAGCTCATCCAGATATTTGTGAATTCCTTCTTGATTCATGTGCATATCAAAGCTTGCCACATATTTTTCTTTCTTTGGATTTGGCATATCTGGAAAACCTGGTCGTTTTTTTATATGACTGATTGCGTCTACTCGGAAACCGTCAATTCCTTTATCTAACCACCAATTAATCATGTCATAGACTTTTTGTCTTACTTCTTTGTTCTCCCAATTTAAATCAGGCTGCTTTTTTGAGAATAAGTGTAAGAAATATTCATCTGTTGCTTCATCATATTCCCATGCAGATCCACCAAAAATACTTTCCCAGTTGTTTGGCTCATGGCCAGATTTTTTTCCTTCTCTCCAAATATAGTAGTCTCGATAAGGATTATCTTTAGACTTTTTAGATTCTACAAACCAAGGATGCTCATCACTTGTATGATTGACTACTAAATCTAAAATTAACTTCATTCCTCTTTCGTGAACATTCTTTAATAACTCATCAAAATCAGCCATTGTACCAAACTCATCCATAATGTCTTGATAATCTGAGATGTCGTAGCCATTATCATCATTTGGTGACTTGTAAAATGGACAAATCCAAATAACATCTATACCGAGTTCCTTTAAATAATCTAATTTCGAAATTACACCTCTTAAGTCACCAATTCCATCACCATTTGAATCCATAAAGCTACGTGGATAAATTTGGTAAGCAACCGCTTCCTTCCACCAACTTTGATTTGTCATAATCTCTCTCCTCCAAATGCATAAAAGCGTTTTCAGTATTGACTATATTAGTAGCCATCAATAATATTTAAGTACAATTTTATTGCAACCGTTTGCACATTATTATCTTAACATTCAACTAACTATAGTTCAATAACAGAAATTAAGAGCCAGATTACACTTTATTAGAACTTTCTATTCTAACTCCCTTATGCTGCCAGATTTTAAAAGCCGTTTGCACAAAAAGCAAAAAAAAAGCAACTTAGGATTTCCCTTAAGCCGCTTATTGTTCTAATTTCTTAACATCCTTTACCCTGGCTGAAGGATGTATTTGAACATCTTCTGTATATTCCACAAGGTCAATTACACATTTTGGTCCAATTGTTACAGCATCTCCTCGAACTACACTTGCTGTTGTATAATCAATTTTTACTGCACTTCCCTCAATTATATCTGATTTGAAGTTCATTCGATTGTTAAAAAGTTTAGTAAAAACACGTGTAAATATATTATTTTCATCGAATCGACTAATTTCTATTGTTTCTCCACCAATTTCAGGTATATAGCTAAATCCACTATGAGGTAAATAGCCAAATCCCCCATGAGTAATTTTTACGTTTTCAGCATTTAATAATCCATTCATAGATAAGTGACCTTTAGCTGTAAACACTTCACATTCAGAACCTTTTTCTGTAGAAAGCGATCCTTTTACAGTAATTACTTCAGCCTTTACTATTCCTGTCGTTTTCATTGAGCCTGAAACATTAATACTTTGAACATTTAAGTCGCCCTTTGTTTTAAAGCTACCGCTAACATTCACATCTCCACCAGAAACTTTTCCATCAATTGAAGCCGATCCGCTGACACTCATTTTTTTTGCATCTACATCACTTAGACATTTAGCGCTCCCACTGCAATTAAAATAATCAGTTTCGACTTTTCCATTGAATTTTGCTGAGCCACTTACTTTCACTTCATGACAAAAAATATCACCAAGTATTCGTCCGCTTCCACTAATTCTAACGTCATCATATTTGCCAGTACCAATTGTTCCAGAACCGTTAATAATTGCATTCTGCTTTGATTGCACGCTCACAATAATCTCTCCTCCATAATTTATTTAATTGATTTATTTAAATAGCTCGAGAGAGTAACATTGATTAAGATTGAATCCTTTTGATCAACAAACGTCTCATGTTGATTTCCAATAATCCATGTACCCATACCAAATTTTCGAATATAAATGACAGTCGCTTCCTCCATGTTGATTTGGTTTTTATGCGTTTCTACTAAATTTAAAAATTGCTTTATTTCATCTATTGTTACACTTCCATTTGAAAGCCACTCGTTTACAAAAAGTAATGAACATAGTTGAACCGTACCTAAATGCTCTGATTTAGTATTTGGAAAAAGTGATTGATATATTTGTAAGACTTGTTTCGGGATTTGCTCCAAAGATAAAGTAGCATTCCCACGATTAGAAACGATTTCTTCATTGATTGAAAACACTTTAGCAATATCATCTAATGATTGATCATCCTTCAACTCTTTTATTTTTTCAATCCGATCCAAAATTTTCTGTTTTGGAAAAAACGTTTCCTGTCCAGTGAAGCTTGATTTTTTCATAAACCACTCTTCAGGAATGATATTTTTCCTTTTCCATCTATAAAGCTGCCCGTACGATATGCCTGTAAGCTGTAGTAAATCTTTTTTGGAAATTAATTCTTCACTCATATGACACTCCTCCTGACACGAGTATAACAAAACAATGTTTTATTGTAAAGTAGTCGATTGTACCACTTTTTATATTTACTTATTCAATTTCACAACAATATTATGCGTAACATTGTTTTAATAAAATTCATTTTCATATAAAGAAAACTCGTCGATTGACGAGCTTTTAAGACAGAGACGTTATTGTACTTATACTTTTTCCATAGAATTGCCTATTACATCGAGTATTCTACAATTTATGAATGAATTTTAAGTAGCAATCTTATTGTACATTTATCTAGTTAGGATCGTCCTTATCTTTCATCCTAAATTAAATCCACATCTTCTTTCTCAAGAACTACACTTACTTGATATTCCTTCAAGTCAATGGTTCTCTCGCTCGTAAATTTGACCCCTTCTTTTTGGAGGAAACGCTTTTGCCTTAAAAATCCTTCTTCATCTTGGATTCCAATTTCACCTTTAGCATTTATCACTCTATGCCATGGCAATTGGTATTTTTGTCCCATTGAGTGTAAGATTCTTACAACCTGTCTAGCTCCTCTTGGACTTCCCGCCAATTTTGCAACTTGACCATATGTCATTACTTTTCCTGATGGTATATTTTTAATAACTTCTATTGCGCTACTAGTAAAAGATTCCATTTTTTCCCCTCTAAAATTCACATTTTGCTATTTTATATTAATTTTACCACATAACTTATTATGCCTATTTATTAATAAAATAGTGTCAGTCACTACTATTAATGAATAGTCTAGTTAGTAGATTTAAATATTATCGGGAGGATGATAGTGAATTGAATGCTAATTTTTTAATAGCTTTACGAGAAGGCCTTGAAGTTTCCTTAGTGATCGGGTACTTACTCATTACTTTAATTCAGAGTAAAAAACAGCATTTAATTAAGTCAGTAGTTTACGGAACGATACTTGGAGTAGTAGTTAGTATTTTTGCTGGATTTTTCTTATTTACAACATTCGGCGAACTAAATGGAAATGTTGAACATACAATCGAAGGTGTAATCCAATTAATTGCATCATTGCTAATCTTCTATTTTATTTACTGGTTAAGTAGTCAAAGTAGCATGAATATCTCAGATAAACTAAAATCAGAAGTTAAAATAATAGATAGTAGTATTTCATTATTTTTAATGGCAAGCGTATTTGTAATCCGCGAAGGCTTAGAGCTAGTTCTGTTTGTTTTATCCAATGCACATACAATCGCCCTTGTTGGTATGATTTCTATACTATTAGGAATTATAGCAGCTATCTTAATCGCATATTTATTTATCAAAACTACAATTAATTTAAATATAAAAGTGATTTTTACTTTACTAGGTATTCTATTAATTTTCTTTGGAGGTAAAGTATTTACTGAAGGTCTTTTCTCCTTTATTAATGCTACCCCACTAGTTGAACAAATCGTCTATTATGGATTTGTGGTCATTTCACTAATTATTTTATTTAGAAACAACATACGATCATTTTTCAAAAAAATAGGGTAGATTCGTCTATGGCTGCTGTCCTAAAATACTTCTATGAGAGAAGAAAACCTGCAATCTAATGAGGGTTTTCTTCTTTATACTAATTACAGTTTTTGTACTTAACATCACTTTTCTGTATAGTTTTTCACATTCATACTATAATATTTTTATAAGAGAAAGAAAGGTCGGTTACAATGAAAATTACAATTTCCGAAGATGCATTAAAATGGTTTCAAGATGAGATGAATGTAAAAGAAGGAGATACTGTTCGTTTTTTCGCGCGATACGGTGGAAATAGTACAATACATAAAGGCTATTCTTTAGGTGTTACGAAAGAACAACCTGTGGACATTGGAGAATCTATCACCATTGATAACGTTGTCTATTTTATAAACGAAACAGATTTATGGTATTTTAAAGATTATCATTTAAACGTAATTGTAAATGAAAATAATGAATTACATTTTGATTATGAACTGAAATAATCAAAGGAGCTTAGGTAGCGTTTGTGCCTAAGCTCTTTTTGTTAGGTAGTCTTATTAGATAGCCTCTTTTTTGTTTTTCATTTAACAGTGTTTTGTTTTAAATATAAAAGAGTGCCTCACTATTTAAGTGAGGCACTCTTCATCAATTATTCTTCAATCTTTTTCTTTTTGCTTACTAACTTATAAATAACTGGAATGATGATTAATGTTAAGAATGTTGAAGTTGTTAAACCACCAATTACAGTTACTGCTAATCCTTTCGAAATTAAGCCTGATGTTGAATTTGAAAGGGCCATTGGTACTAATGCAAGAATTGTCGCTAATGCTGTCATTAAAATTGGACGTAATCTTGTTTTTGAAGCTTCGATTAATGCATCAGTAACTTCTAGTCCATTTTTACGGTTATGTTCAACACGGTCTAATAATACAACCGCATTCGTTACAACAATACCAATTAACATTAATAATCCGATCATTGCACTCATTGATAGTGTTTGCTTACCAATAAATAACGCTAAGAAAGCTCCCACTGGTACAAAGATTAATGATGTTAAAATAACAAACGGTGTTCTTAAGCCACCAAATGTCATACTCATGATTAAGAATACTAATCCAACAGCAACTACCATTGCTATTCCTAGACTGCTGAATCCATCTGTCATCATATCTAAACCGCCGCCAATTTTCATATCGACGCTTTTTGGTAAATCAATTTTATTTAAGTGTTTTGTTACATCTTTTGTAACTGTTGCAGTGTCTTTCCCTTTAACTTCTGCACTAACTGATGCATACATTTTCCCATCATCATGGTTGATTGAAACTGGTGCATCCTTTTGAGAAATTGTTACATAGTCTTTAATTTCTTTCGGACCTGTTGCAGTCATAAATTTAATTTTTTCAATATCTTCTTTTGAAGTTGCTTTATTTTTATAACCTACAGTAAGCTTATTTGTTTGTCCATTTAAGTCGTACTCACCGATTTCGACGTCATTAATTTTTTCATTAATAGCTCCCATAACTTGTAACATTGAAATATTTTCATCGCGTGCTTTATCGTTTAATGTAATTTCTAATTTAGGTTGTACATCTTTTAAATTATTAGAAACATTTTTCAGACGATCATCACTATTTAATTCTTTTTCAATTTTTGATGCTGCATCTTTTAAATCATTAAAGTTTGCAGAATATAAATTTACATCAATATTATTCCCTGTTGGAGGACCATTTTGAGATAGTTCTTTTGCCGTGATCGTTGTACCTTTTACTTTCGCATCAACAATTGGAGGAACTTCTTTGTTGATTTTTGAAAGCTCTTTATTCATGTTCTTTCCATCTTTTAGATTGATTTGGAAGATCGCTTTATTTTTGCCACCATCCATATTCATTATAAAATCACGTTTTCCACCAACAGTAGCTTGTACACTGTCAATTTTGTCTGAATCTGCAAAGTATTTTTCTAATTCTTTAGCAACTACATTTGATTGTTCCACAGTACTATTCGATGGAAGAGTTGCTGTCACTTGGAGTGTTTTATTTACATTACCTGGTAAGAATGAGAATCCTAATAAAGGAATCATCGATAATGAACCAGCTAATAAAACAATTGATAATAAGATAACAATCCATTTACGTTTTAATGCCGAACGAAGTAACTTTTCGTAACCTCTCATAAAACGAGTATCATTACTGTGTTCTTTTAATGGTTTTGATAAGAATTTTGCTCCTAATGTTGGAATTAAAATGATCGCAACAATTAGAGAAGTTAAAATCGAAACAACTACTGAAATAGCAAATGGTCTAAAGAATTCTCCAATAATACCACTTACAAATGCTAAAGGTAAAAATACTACTACAGTTGCAAATGTAGATGATGCAATAGCACCAATTACTTCTTTAGTTGCATATAATGCCATCCCTTTTCTCTTATATTGATTACCTTTTTGCTGCTTCCATCTGTAAATATTTTCTATTACAACGATACTATCATCAACAATACGTCCAATCGCGACAACTAGTCCACCTAGCGTCATAATATTCAATGTATAACCCAATGAATTTAATACTGATATCGTTGCAAAGATTGAAATTGGTAATGATAAAATTGAAATAATTGTCGCTCTAATATTTCTTAAGAATAACAGAATAACAACTACTGTAAATAACGCACCTAATAGACCTTCTTTAATTAAAGAACTAACGGATTTCTCGATTTCTTTACCGTTATCCATAATGACATGCGTTTCTACTTTATTGTCTTTCTTAAATGATTTAATTTCTTTTTTAACTGATGTTGCTACATCAGCTGTATTTGAATCTTGTGTTTGAGATACAGATAAAATATAACTTTCTTTTCCGTTATATCTAGAAATTTGGTCCTGAACTGATACTACTTTTACATCTGCAATGTCAGCAACAGTAACATTTTTTGGGGTTACTGTTTGTGCTTGTGCTGCACCTTTACTTAGTTGTGCTCCTTGAGTCATTGAACCCATTTGTGCACCAGCTGCACTAGATAAAACTGTATTTTTGATTTGATCGACTGAGTTTAACGTACCTTTCATTCGAACAGAAACTGTTTTTCCATTATTTTCAACGGATCCTAATGGCACAGCATAATCTAAACCTTGAATTGCCGTTTTAATTGTGTCTAAAGAAATCCCTTTTTCTTCAGCTTTTTTATTATCGACAACAATTTGAATTTCTTCGTCTTTTGTTCCTTGAAGACTTACATCACTTACACCATTGATTTTTTTAATTTGAGGAAGTAAATCTTTTTCAATTGATTGTTGTAAATCTTTTACTTGACCGTTATTTGCAATTGCAACTTGATAAATAGGAGCAGAATCCATCGCAATACGTTGAACTGTCGCTTCTGCTTTATCTGGTAACTTTGTTTTATTGATAACATTATCAACGTCTTTTTCAATTTTATCCATATCCGTTCCAAAAGGATAAATCAAAAAGATTGAAGCCATATTTTCACTTGAAGTACTTGTTAACTGATCATAGTTTTCAAGCTTCATTAAACCTGATTCGATTGGTTTAGTGACCTCAGTTTCTATATCCTCAGATGATGCACCAGGGTATACTACCTGTACTGCAACTGCTGGAAATGAAACATCAGGAAATGTTTCAATTTGAATTTTTTGGGCAGAATAAATTCCCCCTATTAAAACAAGAACACTTAATATAATAACTGATATTGTGTTCTTCAAACTTAATTTCGTTAAGCCTGCAAACATAATGTATCTATTTCCCCTTTCGATTGGTTACAATTCTAATACTTGATTAGTCTATCAAATCTATATGAACAGAATATGAACAATTTAGAACATAATTTGAACTTTTTGATACTACAAGTTTTTCGGAAGGATAATCGTAAAACTAGTTCCTTTTCCAACAACACTTTCAACTTCAATTTTCCCATGATGTATTTCAATAATTTTTTGTACAATCGAAAGACCAAGTCCGGTTCCTTTTTTATTTCTAGAACGATCTGCTTGATAAAAACGTTCAAAGATCCTCTCAATATCCTCCTTACTTATTCCTAGTCCACTATCGCTAATCATGACGTGAATGTTGTGATCTAATTCCAAAATATCAACTTTAATGTACCCAGCATTATTTGAGTACTTAATCGCATTTTGAAGTAAATTAATCCATACTTGTTCAAGTAGTAAACGATCTGCTACTATTTCTGTTTGTGGTAAATTTAAAACTAATTGGAGCTTTTTACTTTCCCAATGAGGCTCTAATGCCAAAATAATTTTTCGAATCTGTTCATCTAATTTGTATGGCGAAGGAAGGAATGGGTGTTGCTCAGAGTCTAATGAAGCTAGATTTAATAATCTTTCACTCATCATAGAAAGCCGTTCACTCTCTTCCTCGATGATAGATAAATAATGTTCCTTTTTCTCTTCCGTTAATTGCTTATTTCTTAAAACCTTTGCAAATCCCTTAATAGATGTTAACGGTGATTGAATTTCATGAGAAACATTCGAAACAAATTCACTTCTCATTTCTTCTAACTTGTTTAATTTATTCGTCATGAGATTAAAATTTGAAGCTAGTAGACCAATTTCATCTTTACGTTTAATCGTTACTTGTACGTCATAGTTACCTTTAGCTAGTTCTTTTGTAGCCTGAATTAGCTCTTTTACTGGTTTGACTAATAATTTTGCAACAAATAAAAATGTCACTGATCCAATGATTAATGTTGTCAGTAAACTAAAAAAGACAACTCTATGCATTTTAAAGAACCCACGATCAATATTAGGCTGAATAAATAAAGCATATTCGTGTTCATCTTTTTTAAAAGGTAGACCGATGAGATATCCTTTTGTTTGAACATCACTTTTGTTTAGTACATTTAATACTTGTTCTTTTTTTATATTCTTCTTTTTTAGTGCTGTATTTTTCAAAACAATTTTACCCGACTCATCATACAGTGATATATAAAAATTTTTACTAAGAATTTTTAAGGTCGCATCTACTCCATTTTGATTATCTTGTTTAGAATAGATGGAAATAAAATTTTCTCCAACATCAATTAAATCACTTTGTACTTCTGTTTCAACATGTTTTATAAAGTATTTAGAAGCGATAAAAAAAGTAATGACTAAACTCGACAAAATAACTGAAATAAAAATTAAAACCAATCTTGTGTACATGCTTTTCATGTGTGATTTTCCTCTAATTTATAGCCTAAACCTCTTATTGTAACGATTTCGACTGTAGCCTTTAACGCTCTTAGACGCTCTCGTATTCTCTTTATATGCACATCAACTGTGCGTTCATCTCCTTCATAATCCAGTCCCCATATTTGCTCAATCAAATCATTTCTCGTAAAAATTCTTCCAGCTTGGCTTGCAAGCTTCAACAATAATTCGAATTCCTTTAATGGTAATGTAATCGATTGATCACTCGTAGAAATTTCATATTTAACTTGATTAATCGTTAAATTACCGACAAAAATATTTTTATCAGATAGTAATTGGAATCTTCTTAATAGAGCTTTTACACGGGCTACGATTTCCAAAGGATCAAACGGCTTAACAACATAATCATCTACCCCAAGATCAAATCCTTTTAATTTATCTTGAGATTCACCTTTTGCTGTAACCATTAAAATCGGAATATCATAATACTTTTTAACTTCTTTTGTCAGCTCATATCCATCTACTTCAGGCATCATCACATCAACTACTACTATTTGAATATTATTTTCTTCCAGTATTGTTAATGCTTCTTGACCATTTTCAGCCTCAATAACTGTATAGCCTTCCCCACTTAAAAAGATAGAGATTAACTCCCGAATATTTGGATCATCATCGACAACTAATACTTTTACATGATTCAATCAATTCACCTACTTACATTTACAAATAATTATGTACATATTATATAAACTCATTATGAACTAAATATGAATTATGAAACCAAAACTAACTATATAAAAAAGAGAATGGCTTAATTGGCCACTCTCTTAAGGAAGTTTTTATTTTCTACCTATTTTAAAATCGTAATTTTCTACAATATTAATTAATCTATTCTCACGACTTTACCTGATTTTCGCTCTCTAACGATTCTCTTCCTATTCCCAGACTTTCCACATCTATATTTTCCATTTTCATCATCTACCACTGAATCCTTACGAGTCATAAATACTGCTATTAACATAGTTAAAATAAGAATCCCGCCAAATATATACATTTCTAGCACTACATAACCCCCACTTACTTTATCAAAATTGAATGCAAAAAAGACACTAGGAAAATCTCCAGTGCCTTCATAAGACATCATATTGGAAACCTTCTCCCTACACGCCTACGAGGTTAGCTGTCGGATTCGGACCTAAAAAGTAGCCCTACCTAAAAAGGATTCACCCCAAAGTACAATTGCACAAAAATTGGTTCCCCCGCTTCAAATTGAAATGTCCCTCAATAATAGAAGAAACACTCAACTAAAACTCAGCGATCAATGGTCATTTAATTATATATATATTACTTAAATAACAATTCAACTACTAAATTGTAAACTATTTTACTACTTAAAGAAACTAATATGTCTTTTAATTAAGAATGCTGGGCCAATAAATGACCATTATAATAATCATTTCCTTGTTAATTTTTATATCGTAAGAATAAGTAATATTACTTATTCATAAAAGTTTTTTTAGGAACTAAATAAAATACTATTCTATGGAGAATCTTTTATTCTTTGAAATAGAAAAAGGATTGCCGCAGCAACCCTTTCTTAGCCTAGGCTATTTCTCCCAAAGTTCAACCAATCTACCTTCAGGATCTTTAATCCAAGCAAACTTACCATAATCACTATTCTCTTTTTCCCTTGCAAGAGGTACACCGACTTGTTCAAGATGCTTAATCGTCTCGTCTAGATTAAATACTTGAAAATTTAACATCACTTGCTGTTCTGTTGGAAAATAACTGTCTTCTTCAGTAAAGAACGAAAAGATCGTTTCATTTTCGGAATCAGATTTAATAATCGTCCCATTCCAATTTTCTATTTCAATATTCAGCACTTTACTATACCATTTTTTTAAAGCATCCAGATTTTTAGTCCTCCAAAATATTCCCCCGAAACCTTTTATCATCATAATTTAATCCCTCATTTTTTTTAAATTTCTTTAAAATTACTTACTTTGCATAACTTTCTCTATTCGACGATCCGGTAGTAACCACATAATAGCAACGATTACATAAATTATTTGAGCGAACCAAGGCCATATCAAAGACGTGCAAACTCCAGATAAGTAACAAACCACAGAAGCTTTTCCTTTCCAATCGTTTCCTATTGCCTGTTTTAACTTTGAATTCTTTCCTTCTTTTTGGATAATGATCCCCTGCAATATAGTGTAAGCTATTGCTGCCAGTAAGAGTATTACACCATAAAGCATTGTTGGATAAGGCTTATAATGGTTTTCTCCCATCCAACCAGATGCAAATGGAATTAAGGATAACCAGAAAAGCAAATGAAGATTTGCCCACATTATTGATCCTGTCACCCTTTGTAAAGTGTGTATCATATGATGATGGTTATTCCAGTAAATACCTACATAAATGAAACTAAGTAAATAACTCAGAAAGGTTGGGAAAAGTTGTAATAAGTCTTGTATATTTGGACTGTGAGGAATCTTAATTTCTAGGACCATAATTGTAATAATGATAGCAAGTACACCGTCACTAAAAGCTTCCAACCGATTTTTATTCATTGTTTACTCCCTTTTATTATTTGTCTTTTTATTTTATTTGTATTTTTATCTAATTAAATTCCTTGTTTTCTCGGAAAAACTTAAATTTTTTTATAGGTTAGTTTAAAGAATGCCCGTCACTTAACAAGCCTCTGTTCTAAATCCCTTTTTTGACGCAAGTGATGACGAAAATGCATATAAACCAATTCATACCATTCCCTTGCATTTAGCCATCCAAACCCTCCATGCTCGACTTTATAATTTGGGTTAATCTGATTCACTTTCGACTCCCATTTGCTTAACCTTAAAATGACTTGATTTATTCTGCTGATAAGCTCGTCCTTGCTATCTGAATTATTAGGTGGATCATTTAGTTCATCTGGTAATCTAATTTTAATTGGTGGAAATCCCCCAATCTTATATAAATTCTCACCAAATTCCGTTTTTCCAAGGGGTTGTTCATCATTTAAGGTGGCGCAAATTTCCATGTTATCTAGATATTCATGGGCACAAATGATTAAATGGTCATACATTTGACTAATAGACCAAACATCCTCTTCAGATTTATACCTTAACTGTTCTAAAGTGTAATTTTGAAGCTCATTTTTATATGTATTAATCAGTTCAAGTTCGCTCAGTGTTTATTCCTCCTTTGTATTTACTTAAATCTAAATTTTTTACATTTTTTGCATATGTAACTAATCATTTCAATATTCGTATACAAATCCCTTCTTCAATATACCTACCATTTATCTCAAATAAAAAATCGACTTTGCAGTCGATTTTTATTTGTACAACTATATTTACTATTATATACGAACTATAATCGAGTCCTAATTACTAAATGAAGTATTATTTATATAGATTCACAAACACAAAAAAGGAATCTCCTAAATGAATGATTCCTCAAAAATTTTCTTTAACTATGATAATTCCAAATAACTTTTTAACTTCTAATATGGAGTAGGTGTAGGCGTTCCCGGTGGTCTCCACCAAGATTCAACTGTTTTCCAAGCTGTATTATAATCATAACCTTTTCCCATCAAATAACCTATAGCAACTGCTTCTGTTAACGCATGTTGATAACCAAGTTGTTGTGCTTCTTTTAATCCATGACTAACAGCAGGGTTTATTACTGTTAGAATTTGTTGTGGATTTACAGCTTGTTGTGGATTTCTATAATAATCAAAGTGGTTATAAAGTTGGTTGTAGAAATTCAAAATAACTTTCCTCCCTTTTAACTAACGAATTATGCAATTTTGGGCTATCGAATCTTTATAATATATGTAGGATTGGGATTTTGCGGAATAGGCTATAAGCATGGCTTAAAAATTTTTTAGATAAATAACCTTCCTCTTTCCACAAACTACCGAATACTTAATTTACAGTCAATTTCAAAGGTTGCTTTCGAGCATTGACTAGGTCGACTATCCGTCACAGAAAAAGACTACCTAGGTAGTCTCTCATTGTTCATCTATTAAGAACTTAAAAACTATTTTTGATTAAGTCCGGACTTGCACCGAAAAATACATTGTTAAGGTACTATTTTTTAATCTACATTTTCTACCAATGATTGATAAATTTCCTTCAGTGACCATACTTTCCCTTTTTCATCTTTATAAACAACATGTTCTCTTTGAAAGTGGGCAGGTGATTCCAAACCTGCAGCTGCAGCTAACCGAAATAAACCTTCACGCATTGAAATTAGATAATTTGCTGTTCGATATTTTTTTTCATCAATGACAAGGGCTTTTTGTAAATCAGGATCTGTTGTGGCTACACCGACTGGACATGCATTGGAGTGGCATTTTAATGCTTGAATACAACCAATTGTAATCATAAATCCTCTTGCGATATTAACAAGGTCAGCCCCCATAGCTAGCGTAATTGCTACTCGATCTGGCGAAAATAATTTTCCTGAAGCTATTATTTTAACTTGGTCACGTACGCCATATTTTCTTAAAGCATGGTCCATTAAAGGTAATGCAGATTTAATAGGCAACCCTACACTATCTGCAAGTTCCTGATATGTGGCACCTGTCCCACCTTCTCCACCGTCTACAGTAATAAAGTCCGGGCCCTTCCCAGTACTTTTTATATGTTTTGCTAATTCATCAGCTTCTTGACCACTTCCAATAACCACTTTCATTCCAACTGGTTTTCCAGTTTGTTCTCGAATTTGTTCCATAAAGTCGAATAATGAAGGAAAGTCGTGAAACTCTCGAAAACGATTAGGGCTATCAATCGATTTAAACGGCTCTACCATTCTTATTCTTGCAATTTCTTCCGTTACCTTTTCTCCATCAATATGCCCACCACGTGTTTTTGCACCTTGAGCTAATTTCAGTTCAAAAGCTTTCACTTCAGGAATTTTACTTTTTTCTTTCAATGCATCCCAATTAAAATTCCCCTCTTTATCTCTAACCCCAAATAAACCTGGGCCAATTTGCATAATAATATCCACGCCACCCTTTAGATGGTATTCAGACAAACCACCCTCACCCGTATTCATCCATGTCCCTTTCGCAATTGCTAATCCCTCTGAGAGTGCAGTTATAGCCTTTTCACCTAAGGATCCATAGCTCATAGCAGACATACCAATCTGGCCTTTTACAATAAAAGGATACCTCGTGTTTTTACCTATCACAATTGCATCACGATCATCCAATAAAAATGCAAGTGAATCATTTTTCTCTAATCTTTCTTCCTTCTGTGTAAATAAAGGCTCTTTAATCAATAAATATCGGTTTGTTGTTACGTTTATTTGCTGGTCCATTTTTAATTCTTCTGATAGTTTTGGAAACATCGAATTTCTAATATAATATCCTTTTTCTTCAAAGTCTCTTTTAGACCCAAATCCAAGGACATCTCGTTTATATTTTGCTTTTTTGACAATATGCTCATATTCTTCTCTAGAAAAAGGTTTACCTTCTAGATCATTGTTAAATAAATACTGACGTAACTCAGGTCCAATCGTTTCTAAGAAGTATCTAGCTCTTCCTATTACTGGATAATTACGGAGTATTGGATGCTGCTTCTGTCTTCGATCTATGAAGAACAAATAAAGTGTACCTATTATTAAACCTAAAAGTATTAAAGCAAAAAAAATGAATCCAAGGATAATTAAAACATTTGTTATATTCAATTATAATTCCCCCTTGAAAGTTCCGTAACATTGCTATCAAATTTAATTAACATTAAAATACTTCATTCATACTCTTCTTAATCAAGTTTCCGTTTTATTCTTTACATATTTCCTTTCAATTTATACAGTGCATTCATCATCAAATACACTCTTATTCAGCTAGAAAGCCATCTTGAAAAAATTAGTCTTAGATGTCTTCAATCGTTATTTAACAATTTCTTTTGATCATTTAAATATTCTTCATGTCTCCCATTTTTATTTAGAAGGCTTTTAATTTTTCACTTATAACTATTCAATAAATCAAAAAATAGTCCCCTAATTGCACACTACTGTCACAACAACAGAAAATGGAAGTGCCTTAGGTCTCGCTCCTTAAAAAATGAGTGGAAACCTAAGTCTTTTTTAATGAATACTAAGCGCAAAATAGTCTTTAAAATTAAAATCTAATTAACTTTTTTTCTCAAAAATAATAAGTTATTAAATTTTCTAGGACATGTTAATATTCTTCTTGTTAAATAGTGGAATAATATGGAATACTAATGCTAATAACTATTATTTTATTTGTTGAATAATAACTTCAGGAGTGTCTTATGAATAAGATTCGGATTAGTAAAGTAGGTTTATTTAAACTATTTTTCATTTCAATATTACTAGTTACATTTATATTTGTTGGAAAAAACGTACTTTTAAACTTCGACTTTAAAATGTTCTTTAACTATATGGAGTCACTAACCTTAATACAGTACTTTTTGATTTTCGCATTAGGAATTATAGCCGTATCTCCAATGTTTTTATATGACTTTGTACTTGTAAGACTATTAAAATTAGATTTTAGTTTTCGAAAAATATTAATGGTAGCATGGCTTGCGAATACTTCCTCAAACCTAATTGGTCTTGGTGGGGTTGCAGGTACCACCATTCGAACTCTTTTTTATCGAAAAGATCGCACCGGACCCGAAATTGTTAAAGCAGTGAGTAGTGTAACGATATTCTTACTTTCTGGATTATCGATATTGAGCTTAGTTTTATTTACTGGAATATTTGATTTATCATTTTTAAATGAATATAAGTATTTATATATCGCTATAATCATTGCAATTTGTTATTTCCCGGTAATGTTTTTAGTCGTTTATTTAAAACGTAATTTTTTCTCGGAGGATTTTTCCGCAAAATATATGCTTTCACTGGTTGTCATTTCCTTATGTGAATGGTCTTTTATTTTTTTATTCATTTACTTTATTTGTTTATTTTTGCATATCGACATTTCAATCATAGAGGTATTACCAGTTTTTTTAGTAGCGTCTGTTGCAGCACTTTTAAGTATGATTCCAGGCGGTTTAGGATCTTTTGATTTTATTTTCCTACTAGGTTTTACATACTTTGGAATTGATAAGGAAACGACACTTCTTGTTTTATTGATTTATCGTTTCAGTTATTTCTTTTTCCCGTTTGCTTGCGGGATTGTTTTAGCTCTTAAATTATTATGGAATAAAATAAATCAATCATTTAATAATATTCCAAATCAAATTTCTACTTATATAGGACATAAACTTTTAACGATTTTAGTATTTTTATCTGGTGTTATTCTTTTAGTTTCTGCTGCCGTGCCAAGTATGCTTTTAAGAATTAGTCTCTTAAATTTAATTTTACCTTCGACAATTATTAATATTTCACATTTAATTTCGGTCACAGCAGGTTTTACATTGTTAGGGCTCTCTCGTGGAATTGATTATAAAGATAAAAGAGCATGGTATATTACACTATTCATGCTAATTGTTGGGGCAGTTACAACCTATTCAAAAGGATTAGATTATGAAGAAGCACTTTTTGTATTAGCAGTTGCTTTTATATTATTTATTTCAAAGAAACAATTTTATAGAGAAAGCTTCGTTCTAACTTGGGGTAAGCTTATTGTTGATAATTTTATTTTATTTTTCTTTTTAGGTAGTTATTTACTCATTGCTTATATCAATCTACCTCAAACAAATGTCAAAATACCTGCTAAATACTTACCTTATATCCTTGTTAATTCGAGAGATATCGTGATAAGTGCAGTACTTGGTTTTGCAGCTGCTTTACTATTTTTTTATATCGCATTTTTTAAAGTTAAAAGAAAACAATTTGAATTTATAAATACGAAAGCTGAAGAAGAAAAGATAAAAGAACATTTTAATAAGTATGGTGGCACAGAACTATCACATTTGGTTTTTTTACATGATAAATATTTATTCTGGGCTCAGGATGAGACAGTATTATTTATTTTTCAGCCATATGCAGACAAATTAGTTATTTTAGGTGACCCTGTTGGTGAAAAATCTCGTTTATATCCTGCCATTGAGGAATTATTAAACTATGCTGATCAATATGGGTATACCCTCGTCTTCTACCAAGTAAATTCAAATTCACTATCCTATTTACATGAAAACGGTTTTGATTTCTTTAAACTTGGTGAAGAAGGATTTACTGATATCTCAACATTCTCTTTATCAGGAAAACGTAATAAAGGTATTCGTGCACTCTATAATAAATTTGAACGAGAAGAATATAGTTTTGAAATGATTGAACCACCTTATTCAAATGAATTCTTTGCGGAATTAAAGGAATTATCACAAGAGTGGTTGAAAGGGCGAAAAGAAAAAGGGTTTTCACTTGGCTATTTTGATGAGGATTATATCAAACTTGCGCCAGTAGCTATCATTAAAAACAATGAAAATAGAATGATTGCTTTTGCATCCATTATGCCAAACTATAATGAGCATACGATTTCAATTGATTTAATGCGTCATAGAGTTGACGCTCCAAAAGGAATTATGGACTTTATGTTTGTTAACTTAATTGAATGGTTTAGGTCTAAAGGTTTTCATTATTTTAATGTCGGTATGACACCTTTAGCAAACGTTGGTCTATCTAAGTATTCATTTACAAGTGAAAAAATTGCAGCGCAAATTTATCAATATGGACAATTTTTATATCACTTTCAAGGTTTAAGAAGCTTTAAAGAAAAATATGTTAATTCTTGGACTCCTAAGTTTTTGGCATATCATAAAAAAACATCCTTACCAATCACCATGCTACAAATTACTTCATTAATTTCTAGGTCTAGAAAAGATTAAATTTACTGCCAGTTAATGTATTGAACATTGACTGGCTTTTTTTGAATAAACCGGTTTCCATTTCAAACCTACTCAATTATTAATCAAAATTAAAAAATTGGTAAAAAATAATAGTTATTATTGCTTGCAAAATCATTTCTTATCAATTATGATTGTGTCATATTAAATTGTGCACAACTAATATAGAAGGATGTTGATTGAATGAATAAAGAAAATCAGCTTTTGCTTGAAAATCAATTATGCTTTTCAATTTATGCTTGTTCTCGAGAAATTACCAAATTGTATCGTCCAATCTTAGATGAAATTGGTATAACGTATCCGCAATATCTTGCATTGCTTTCACTATGGGAAAAAGATCAACAAACTGTAAAAGAACTTGGGGAAACTCTTTTGTTAGACTCAGGAACTCTTACACCAATGCTAAAGCGAATGGAAACTGCGGGACTAATTTCCCGTATTCGTGATTCAAGTGATGAGAGAAAAGTATTTATCACATTAACTGAGGAAGGTATTAAATTAAAAGAAAAAGCTTTCTGTATACCTGAGAAGTTTTTTAAGGAAAGTAATACTACTCAAGAAGAATTTTTTACAATGCTAAATCAAACAAAGGCTTTATTAAAGAAAGTTCAATCTGCAAATGAAAATAAAAAATAGTAATTTATATTAAGGAGAGATTGTAATGGAAAAATTATATACTGCTACAGCAACTGCAACAGGTGGACGTGACGGAAGAGTTATTTCATCAGATGATTTTATTAATTTATCACTTAAACCACCAGTGGAATTAGGCGGACCTGGTGGAGCAACGAATCCTGAACAACTTTTTGCTGCTGGCTATTCCGCTTGCTTTGACAGTGCATTAAATTTAGTAGCTCGTAACCAAAAAATTAAACTAGAATCTACATCAGTAACAGCAAACATAACAATTGGTAAAGACCCTGCTGATGGAGGGTTCAAATTAGCTGCTCAACTTGATGTAAAAGTACAAGGTGTTCCAACAGAAGTAGCTGTAGAGCTAGTTAAAGCAGCCCATGGAGTATGCCCATATTCAAAAGCAACTAGAGGAAACATGGATGTACAATTAAGAGTAATTGGATAATATTTAGCATAAAGGGAGAAGTTTAATTGCCCCCTTCTCCCTCTATCATTATCCTTGTTCTATTAACGTTTCATATTTTAATGAATCGTCTTTTGTGAAGAATTTTCTATAGGATAGAAGTGTTGAGGAGAATACACTAATTGCAATAGCGCCAATTAAAATACACTCTATTAGCAATTGATATTTAATTGCATATAAAGGACTTATGCCAGCAAAAATCATTCCCGTCATTGAGCCTGGTAAAGTAACAATTCCTACAGTTTTAGCTCGATCAATTGATGGAATTAAGGCAGCTTTAATAGAATTTTTTATGACATGATTTGAAGCTTGTTTAGTTGTTGCCCCTAAGCATAATGCAGCTTCAATTTGATTTTTACTTGCCTGAATTTCCACTCTAAGTCTCGTTAATGCTAAACTATTTGCATTCATTGATGTGCTAATAATCATACTTGAAATTGGAATAACATATTGAGCCTTCAACGCAATTTTGTTTGCTACCAATACAACTCCTAAAGAAATTATGACACCTAGCAAAATACTAATAAATGAAATAAGAAATGCGCCTTGAATTTGTTGTGACCTCTTACTCGAAGTATAAGCACCGAATAAAATCATACAAAACAAAATAATGATTACCACCAATAAATGTTGAATTTGCAGAATATACTCAAGTACATAGCCCATAATCATTAATTGAATAACTGTCCTAACTGAAGAAATGCCAATGTCCTTTTCAACACCAAGTTTTTGATAATAGGATAAGGCAATAGCAATTATAATTAATAAAAATGTCAGAGATACTCCTGTAATAGGTAAATTACCTTCCAATTTTTCACCTCTTTAAGCAATTGTAGAAAGAAAATTTCTCCCTAATTCCGTGCTTGGATTCATAAAAAACTCATTAACTGGACTCACTTCTACTAATTTCCCATCAATCAGTAACCCTATTCGGTCAGCTATTTGTTGAACTAGATCCATATTATGTGTAACAAGAATAATCGTTAAATTTTCTTCTCTTTTTAAAGTTAATAGAAGCTCCTGAATATGTAGAGTCGATTGTGGATCTAATGCTGAAGTAATTTCATCACATAATAAAATAGTTGGTTTCATGGCTATTGCTCTAGCAATCGATACTCTTTGCTGTTGACCAATCGAAAGTGTTGAAGCATTCCGATCAAGTAAATTCGTTTCTAATCCTACTTTTTCTATTAAAGATTTCGCAACTATTTTCGAATCTGTCTTATCATAGCGTCCGTTTAACTTGGCTCCAAATAAAATATTATCCCCAACGGTCCCTTCAAATAATGAAGGTGTTTGTAGAATCATTACAGCACTTTTTCTTAAACTTTGAGGCGTCATTTTGTATATTGATTGTCCATTTAGTTGAATTTCACCTTTGCTAATACCCTGTAATCGATTTAATGTCCGAAGCAATGTTGATTTCCCCGCTCCTGACGTTCCAATTAGGCAAAAAACTTCACCCTTATTCGTTTGAAAAGTAATGTTTTTAAGGATCGGACTACCAAGAATTTCTACACTTATATTGTTTATTGATAAGGACATTTTATTTCACCTCTTAGTAAATGAAAGGTGCCCCATTCAAGGACACCACAGACTGTTGACATGCGCTTGCAATCAGTCTGAAAATCAAACGTAATTCTACAAACTGAGGTGCCCTACTTTTAGGACACCTTTTTAAAAGTGATTAAATTATTTTTCTTCCTCGCCCGTGAGGTATGCAAAGTGGCGTTCCAAATAATGGGTCCTTCACAATATCGCAATTCATACAGAAAACGTCACAGATTAAGTTCTGATTAATGATGTTTTCTGGATCGCCTTCTGCATAAACTTTACCATTTGAAATCGCTACAACGTTGTGTGCATAACGACATGCTAGGTTTATATCATGTAGTACCATAACAATGGTACGCTGTTCTTTTTCATTTAATTCGTAAAGTAAGTCTAATATCTCAATTTGATGTGTTAAATCTAAATATGTTGTTGGTTCATCTAGTAAAATTGTATCTGTATCCTGAGCCAATGTCATCGCAATCCATGCACGTTGGCGTTGTCCACCTGATAATGAATCGACTAATTGATCCTTTAATTCATACATATTTGTCATTTTCAAAGCATGATTTACTTTTTCTTCATCTTCTTTTGACCATTGTTTTAACCAAGTTTGATATGGATATCTTCCTTGTTTTACTAATTGAAACACTGTTAACCCTTCAGGTGCAGTAGGACTTTGAGGCAGGATTGAAAGAGTGCGTGCGATTTCCTTTGTAGGTCGCTTACTTATTTCTTTTCCATCAAGTAAGATCGTTCCACTTTTTGGTTGAAGTAATCTAGCAAGAGAACGAAGTAATGTTGATTTTCCGCACCCATTAGCTCCAATTAAAACTGTTATTTTTCCTTTTGGGACTTGAAAATTTAATTCGTTTATAATTGTACGATCATCATACGATAACGTTAATTTTTCTGTTTCGATTGCACTCGTTGACATCTTATCACCTTTTTCCAGTCTTAAATAATAAATAGATAAAATATGGTGCACCAATTACCGCAGTAAATACACCAGCAGGTATTTGAATTGGACTAAAAACCGTTCTTCCAATTGTATCAGCTATTAATACCATAATCGCACCGATTATTCCAGATAAGGGAATCAATGCACCGTAAGAAGCACCTACTATTTTCCGAGCAATATGAGGTGCAATTAGTCCAACAAATCCGATTGCTCCTGCAAATGCAACTGCACCAGCTACTAATGCTGTACTTATAAATAACAAGATTAGGCGATTTTTTTCTACTTGAACTCCTAAGCCTGTTGAAACTTCATCTCCAAGTTGCTGCGTATTAATATGTCTAATTAACGATAAAGCTAGCGTGATAAAAACTAAAGTCCAGACTGTAATGATTTTAACTTGTTCCCAGTTCGCTCCATATACGCTCCCGGTTAACCACATATTCGCTTCAGTTGCTCTAAAAATAGGTCCAATAATCATAAAGAATGAAGTTGTGCTCTGAGCTAATGCTGAAAATCCAACCCCTACTAAAACTAATCTTAAAGGCTTTAATTCCCCATCCTTATAAGCAAAAGCATAGACAAATACTAAACTTATGATGGCACCGATAAATGCCGCTAATGGTAGCCATTTTATACTTACTGTTAATTGATTCGTACGATTATCACTAAAAATAGCTAAAAATAATACAACCGCAGCACCTGCCCCACCTGTAATTCCAAGAATATCTGGAGATGCTAGTGGATTTCTAACTAGTCCTTGAAGAATTGCTCCAGCGATTGCTAATGAAATCCCAGCTAAAATTGCAATAATGATTCGTGGCATTCGAAATGCTTGTATAAATAATTCATCTATTTTTTCACCTTCACCTAGAATAACAGATAATACTTTTGGAATTGAGATATAGCGGTCACCTAGCGTTAAGCTCACTATAAATGAACTGATCAGTAAAAGAATGGCAATTATTAAAACAGAAAATGATTGTTTATTTAATAGTATTGAAAAGTACTTGTTTCTTAATTTGATCATGTTCATTTAAATGTACCGCCTTTTCTTGCTAAGTAAATAAAAAATGGTGCACCAATAACTGCGGTCATAATACCAACTGGCGTTTCTTCTGGCATTAAAATATAGCGAGATCCTACATCAGCTAAAAGAAGTAAAATTGCCCCGCAAATACCACAAAATGGAATCATCCAGCGATAATCATTTTTAATGAATGTTCTAACTATTTGAGGGACTATTATACCAACTAATCCTATAGGTCCTGCTATACTTACAGCACCACCTGCTAGTATGATGACTAATACAACTAATGTCGTTTTTAATAAAGCTGTATTTTGACCTAAAGCCCTTGAGACATCTTCTCCTAGCATAAATGTATTAATCTTTCCACCAAGTGCAAGTGAGATCACCCAGGCTATGACGATATATGGTAATACCATATGTAAAGTATCAAGTGAACGCCCTTGAACTGAACCCGCTAGCCAAAATAGTACTTGCTCTAATGCTACTTCATTTGTTACTAGTAAGCCTTGGGTGATGGAGCTAAACATAGCTGTAATTGAAACACCAGCTAAAGTAATTTTTAATGGTGTCGCCCCGTCTCTCCCTATTGAACTTAACCCAAAGACAAATACGGCTGATAATGTAGCCCCTATAAATGAAAGCCATATAGTCGCATTAGGAGATTGTAAATGGAAAAATGTCAGACTAAATACAATTAACATCGAGGCACCAGCGTTAATTCCTAGAACGCTTGGTGATGCTAGAGGATTTTTCGTTAAAACTTGCATTAATAAACCAGCTATTGCTAAACTTGCTCCAACTATTGAAGCAATGATTGCTCTTGGTACTCGTACATTTTTAATAATTAACTGTTCATTAGACCCATTAAATTGTGTAAATGAATGGATTAAATTTGTAAGACTAGTATGCGTATATCCTAGTAAAATACTAGAAAAAAAACAGATCATTAATAATAAAATAAAAATTACTAATACGATAACTTTTAATCTTGGGTGAATAAGCATTTTATATCTCCTACTATTCTATTCTCTTCTATTAGTCTAAATGATATGAATTATCAAGTCAATGAGAATGATTTTCATTTTCTTATTGACTTCTAATCAAATCTTAATCTATAATACTATTTGTCAAGACAATTGATAATCATTATCAACTAAAAAGGGAGACCATTCTATGAAAAAACTAAAATTTTCCTCACTAATTGCTCTATTCATTGCAGCAATTATGGTATTAGGTGCATGTGGCACAAAAAAATCAGACGAAGCTTCTGGTAGAGAAAGTAAAAAAGCAAATACAATTACGATTAAGCATGCAATGGGTACGACAAAAATTCCAGTTAATCCAAAAAGAGTCGTTATTTTAACAAACGAAGGAACAGAAGCTTTACTAGCATTAGGTGTGAAACCAGTTGGTGCTGTTAAATCATGGACAGGAAACCCTTGGTACGATCATATTTCTAAAGATATGGATGGCGTAGAAGTTGTAGGTGTGGAAAGTGAAGTTAACCTTGAGAAAATTGCTGGTTTAAAACCAGATTTAATCATCGGTAATAAAATGCGTCAAGAAAAAGTGTATGATCAATTAAGTGCAATTGCACCAACAGTTTTCGCTGAAACATTACGTGGAGATTGGCAAGAGAATTTCAAATTTTATGCAAAAGTTTTAAACAAAGAAGAACAAGGTAATACAGTATTAGCTGATTATACAAAACGTGTTGATGATCTAAAAGCAGAATTAGGTGATAAAGTAAATCAAAAAATATCAATGGTCCGTTTTATGGGCGCTGATGTACGAATCTATCACCAAGATACTTTCTCTGGTGTAATTCTAAAACAATTAGGATTCCAACGTCCTGAAGAACAAAATGCTCCTGATTTTGCTGAAAAAGGCGTAACAAAAGAACGTATTCCAGCAATGGATGGAGACTACCTATTCTACTTTACATATGATGACGGTAAGGAGTCTGGTTCTAAGCTTGAAAAAGAATTTATAGAAGATCCATTATTCAAAAAGTTAAATGCTTCTAAAAATGGACATGTCATAAAAGTAAATGATGTAACTTGGAACACTGCTGGTGGAATCAAGGCTGCTTACTTAATGTTAGATGACATTGAAAAGACCTTTACTAAATAAAACAATTTAAAAAGTTTACCTTTATTGTCAGATTAAACGACAATTTAGGTAAACTTTTTATTTGTTCTACGCCTGCAATACTTGCTTATCCTGCTTTCTCTGCATCTTCAGCAATTCCTGCAATTAACGTAAGCATCATATGCTCTTGGTCCCAATATTCATTGTTAAATTTTAAACTATTAGGGGTTTTTGCAAATGTTTTGAATCCTAGTTTTTCATATAGTTTTTTTGCTGTTTCATTACCTTCTATGATATTTAATGTAAGTTGTTCAAGTCCAAAGCTTTTTGCTAAGTGGATCGCTTCTTCAATTAGAAGATAGCCTGCCCCCATTTTCCGAGCACTAGGTGAAACATAGACAGACTCAATTTTTCCTTTATGCTCTGCTTTAACCTTTTCAAATGTTTTTAAAGTTGCTACTCCAATTAATTGACCTTTGTCAGTAAATGCACCAATCGTATAATTTTTATCTTGATCCAATATTTCTGCTTTGTATTCAATAGGGTCATCTTGATCAAGTATTTCATCCATAGTTGTAATAAAAACTTCAGGATTCTCTTTTAAACCTTCTAAACGAATATTAAGATAGATTTCTGCATCTTCTTTAGTTAATAAACGTATTTTCATACTATCCCTCCGTAGTTGTTGCAAAGTATATTTTATAGAACAAATGTCAGGTTTTCAACGCTTTCAAAAACTAAACTCTAGTAAACTCACATTGTCATAAACTTGTAAAAAACATAAAAAACGCTTGTGTACCAAGCGTTTAGACGATTCTCTTTTTATTATTTTTTTCAATTCCTGTTACAGAAATGTTAGGTTTGTCATAGTCATTAAGTAAACTTTACTTAATCAAATAAGCTAGTTTTTTATTAAATAAACCCTTTCTGGTCTACCGATCGTACCATATGCTAAATCCGCTAATACTTTTCCTTCAGATACTAGATATTCTAAATATCTCCGGGCAGTAGTACGACTAACGCCAATTTCCAGTCCTATATTCTCAGCAGTCATTCCGTTATGAACTTCATTTATCACTAGTAACACCTTATCTAAAGTAAGCTTATCTATGCCTTTAGGGTATATACTTTGTTCTTCAATCACCGAATTATTTTTTCCAATTAAACCGTCGATTTCTTCCTGAGTTAGATAAGCACTTTTTGATTGTAGGCTTTGCACTTTATTTGAATAATTTGCATAACGAATTAGAGACTTTTTAAAACGATCAAAAATGACTGGCTTAATAATAAAATCAAATACCCCATAATGTAACGCCTTATTAACTGAGTCGATTTCTTTGGATGCTGTAATCATAATAACATCTGCCAAAATTGAATTTTTCTTCATCCATTGTAAAAAATCTAAGCCATTCATATCTGGAAAATAAACATCTAATAATACTAGCTGCGGTTTTAGGATCTCAATTAAATCAACTGCTTCTTGATAATTGGTTGCAATACCGATTACACTAAACCCTTCTATTCTTTCAATAAATCGCTGATGTATTTCTGCAATTCTACTATCATCTTCAACTATTAACACTTCTATTTCTATTAAATTCTTTCTCATCGTATCTGTTACTCTCCTTTTGGCGTTTCGGAATGGCAACAATAAATGTAGTTCCCCCATGTTCATTTGAATGAAAAGTAATCTGTCCGTTTAATTTATGGAGTAATCTTTGAACTAGATGTAGTCCGATCCCTGAATTTTTAGATTGCTCCTTAGTAGTCATACCATATTCAAAAATCTCATCGATTAACTCTTCGGGAATTCCATTTGCATTATCCTCTATTTCAATTACTAAATCTTCACCTAAATCAGTTAGAAATAGTGAAACAAGTTTTTCTGTTTTATTCGTTTCTAATACTGCATCGAATGCGTTATTTAATAGATTTCCTATTATCGTTATTAAGTCTTCCCTATTTATTTCTTTAGGTACATCTGCAAAACTACTATTATAATCAATGTTAAAGTCTACTTTTAACTCATTAGCTAAACTTATTTTACCTAAAAGAAGTCCTGCAACGACTGGGTCTGAAATTTCTTCCATAATAAGGTGGATAATATTTTGAGTTATATTTGATTCCTTTGAAATCAATTCAATCGCTTCCTGATACGATTCAAGCTGTATTAAGCCTAAAATTGTATGTAACTTATTTGAATATTCATGTGCCTGTGCTCTAAGGCCTTCTGAATATGCTTTTATTTGCGATAGTTCATTTAGCAATTTATTTAATTCTGATTTTTCCCTAAAGGTTGTGACTGCTCCAACAATTTTAGAATTCACACCAACAATCGGTATACAATTAATAATCATTACTTTTTCATTTATTAAAAACTCTACATCATAAATTGGCTTACCCGTTTCAACTACTTTCTTCAGATGTGAATTAGGCAATATGTCTTCTATTTTTAATCCTCTGAGCTTTATATTATTAGAAATAGAAAGTACTTTATGAGCATTTTCATTTACTACCGTAATCTCTCCGTATTCATCAATCGCAATGATTCCTTCATGAATCGATTCTAAAATTGCATGTTTTTCTTTGTACATCCTTCCAATTTCCTTCGGCTCCAATCCGAATATCGATTTTTTAATATTAAATGAAATTAAAAAAGCTGCTCCAATTCCAAGAAGTAATATGACAATACTATTTTTTATTAGTTTTTTACTAAACGCATTTGCCTCATGATCGATATCTTTTATTAAGTAGCCTACAGAAACAACTCCAATTACGTTACCATTATCATCAAAAATAGGTGTTTTTCCCCTTAAAGAAGGGCCAAGTGTACCTGTCGATTCTGATACGATTTCCTGTCCCTTAAATACTTTATCATTATCTCCTCCAACCATTTTCTGACCAATTAGTAATGGGTTCGGATGTGAATAACGTAGTTCATTTAGATTTCCTACAACGATAAATTCCGCTCCAACTTTTTTTCGAATCTTTTCAACGATAGGCTGAATGATCCCAGATGGATTTTCACTTGAAAATGCTTCACGAACTTCAGGCATATTTGCCACTGTTTGAGAAATGGCTAAAGCCTTTAATCCCTTTTCATGTTTAAGGTTTTTTAGAAGCATTTCTTGAGATACTATTTCAAAAACACTACTTATAACTAAAATAAGAACAGAAATAAAGATGATTAACTTATAATGTAAACGCATAAAATTTCTCCTTATATTTTTATAATAATCAAAAAACTCCTTTAATAAAAGGAGTTTTGTTAGAATATTTTAAGCTTCTACATTAATAACTACTTCCTTACCCTTTAATTTCATAATAATTGGAATAAGAATCCAAAGTAATCCAATTATTAAAAATACTAATGAAATAGGATGAGTAAAGAAAATACTATAATCACCATTTGATACGGTTAAAGCTCTTCTTAAATTATTCTCAATCATTGGGCCTAAAACGATTCCTAATACTAGTGGCGCGATTGGAAAATCATTCTTTGAAAGGAAATAGCCAAAAATACCACATGCTATTAATAGAAATAAATCATTAACAGATACTTGAACGGCATAAACACCAAATATTGAAATGGCTACAATTAGTGGCAATAAGTATTTCTTCGGCGTCTGAATAATTTTTGCAAATATTTTTACTAAAGGCATATTTAAGATAATCAGCATTACGTTACCAATGAACATACTCGCAATTAACCCCCATGCAACGTCAGGATGTTCATCGAAAAGCAGTGGTCCCGGTTGTATGTTATACATCATTAAGGCACCCATTAGGATTGCAGTTGTTCCTGAACTTGGAATTCCTAACGTTAATAAAGGAATCATCGCACCACCAGACGCGGCATTGTTTGCGGACTCAGGAGATGCAACTCCGGCAATTGCACCAGTTCCAAATTTTTCTGGTGTTTTACTGACTTTCTTTTCTAAAATATAAGCAAAAAATGAAGCTAAAATAGCACCCGCTCCCGGTAATAAACCGACGAAAAATCCCAAAATAGAGCCCCTAGCGATCGGTGCTGCACTTTCTTTTAGTTCTTCTTTAGATGGTAATAAATTATTAATCTTTGCCATCTCGCCATCTTCAACTTCATTTTCAATAATGGTTTTAAATACTTCCCCAAGAGCAAATAATCCTACCGCTACTGTTAAAAATTCTAACCCTTGATATAGCCATGGAATGTCATATGTAAAACGAGAAACTCCTGATACAGAATCAATTCCAATTGTAGCTAGTAGTAGTCCGAAAATCGTCATAATTAATGCTTTTGTTACTGACTTCCCAGCTAGTCCACTTACTGCACATAAACCAAGAAGCATTAATGAAAAATATTCAGCTGGACCGAACTTAATTGCTAATGCCGATAATGGTTTTGCTAATACGATCAGCGCAATAAGAGTAAAAATCCCTGCCACAAATGAACCAATTGCAGCGATTGACAAAGCACTTCCCGCTCTACCTTTTTTAGCCATTTGATAGCCATCTAAAGTCGTCACTACGGATGAAGATTCGCCTGGAGTATTTAATAGAATTGAAGTTGTAGAACCACCATACATCGCACCATAATATACACCAGCTAATAAAATAATTGCACTACCCGCTGCTTGCTCTGGTCCTAAAAAGCCAGTTACCGAAGCAGTAACAGGTATTAGTAAAGCGACCCCACTCATTGGCCCAATACCAGGTAATACCCCTACTGCTGTACCAATTAATACTCCCGCAAAGGCAAACAATAAGTTGTACCATGTAAATGCAGTTTCAAATCCCTGCATTAAATATTGAAAAGTACTCAAGTTCATAACTCTCCCTTCTTATTTCTAAAACCAAATTGACCAAACAGGTAACGTACCTTTTAAAACATCGACGAAAATAAAATAAATAATGAGTGAATAACCTAAAGAAATCGAAAGTGATTTTATCCAGTTTCCACGCTCCATTGTTTGAATTGCTACAATTAGGAATAAAAACGAACTAATAATAAAACCGATTTTCTCAAGTAAAAGTGCATAAAGAATCGCTGAAACTAGAATGATAAAAAATTGCTTATAATTATATTGAGCTGCTTCCTTTTCTTTTTCTTTATAAGAAAATGTTTCGTAAAATAACCTACAGCTTAATAAAGAAAGCGTACAGCCAAGTATGAATGGAAAAACGTTCGGACCAACTACACTTCCATAAGCAGTAGCTGCTATACTCCGACTTTCTAAAATAAAAGTAATACCTGTAAGAAGAAAAATGATTGCTGCTAATCGATCAAATTTTTTATTCATATATCTCACCTCTTTAAGTTCAATAATGGAAAAGAAGGAGTGTTTTCCCCTTCTTTATTTCAACTATTTATTCATTCCTAATGCTTTTAATAAATCTTGAACTTGTGTTTGTTGTTCGGATAAAAACGAATTAAATTCTTTACCATCTTTATATTCCGGCTGCCAGCCTTGCTTTTCTACTTCTTCTTTCCATTCTTTTGTTTTAACTAATTTTGAAATTGTTTTTTCCCAATATGAGTATGCATCTTTAGACATTTTCTCTGGTCCAAACACCCCACGCCAAATGATAAACTCAGCATCAATGCCTTGTTCTTTAGCTGTTGGGAACTCAGACAATACATCTCCTTGTAAACGTTCAGGTGATGTTACTGCTAAAACTTTAACTTTACCTGATTTAACAAACTCAAGCGTACTAGAGACATCAGTCGAGATGACATCCGCATTGTTTCCTAATAATGCTGTTATTGCTTCTGAACCACCATCATAGGATACGTACTTAATTTTCGTAGGATCAATACCGTATTTATAAGCAGGTAAAATCCCAATTAAATGGTCCATTGACCCTGGAGCAGATCCCCCAGCTAAAGTAATATTCTTCGGGTTCTTTTTAATATCATCTAAAAGTGATTTTAAATCTGTATACTTAGAATCAGCTTTTACAACGATTGCACCATAATCCTTTGTTAGCTGAGCTAATGGGGTACTATTTTTATAGCCATATGGACTATTTCCTTCTTTTTTCAAGTTATTAATAATAATAGGTGGTGAGTTGACAAATAATTTTTCATTATTAGCTTTATCTTGAGTAGCATATTCGGCCATGAATACCGTACCGCCACCGCCTGGCTTATTTTCTACCGTCATAGGTTCTTTAACAAGTTTTGTTTCGCTTAATACTTTAGTGAACGATCTAGCTGTTAAATCCCATCCACCACCTGCTCCTGATGGTGCTACAACCGAAATTGCCTTATTAGGATAAGATGAGTTATTGCTTCCTGTTGTTACACTATTACTTTTACATGCTGCAAGACTTACAGTGATTAAAGAAGTCATTACAAATAAACCAGTCTTTTTAAATTTCACCTATAGTTCCTCCCTTTTTTGGAAACGCTTTCTTATACAAGTATTATAGTTTAATAATTCTGAAAAAAGTTTTTATGAACGTTAAAGACGTAAAATCCATTAAAACCATTTTGTTCATAAAAACCACGAAAAAGAAACTCTCCGATTGACGAGCCTTCAGGAGGAAACAGAAGCGTAGTTTGGATTTTGAAAGTTACTTTTACATAGTGGTTCATGAGGATCTTAATACGAAGGATTTTGTAATTTACTTATT
Source organism: Gottfriedia acidiceleris (assembly GCF_036421055.1). Taxonomy (GTDB): domain Bacteria; phylum Bacillota; class Bacilli; order Bacillales; family Bacillaceae_G; genus Gottfriedia; species Gottfriedia acidiceleris_C. Next base: position 247,104 of record NZ_JAZGQS010000003.1, read on the forward strand.
CAAAACGAGATCTTAAGGAATACAAAAAAAGAATACGAGTCTGAAATTATATCAGACTCGCATTCTTTTTTCTTACTTATTTATGAATCCAAACTGCACCTGCTGAATTATCTTTCGCTTCTCCAATTACTTGGAATTTTAATCCGTAGTTAGGTACTTTTCTTCCTGCATCAGGAATTAAAGTATTTTGGTAACTATGTGAATCATCGAATTTTGTTACACCAGGTAGTCCATCATAGTCAAAAATCCCACGTGATGGTGAATTAATGTAGAATTCAGGTGATTTGTCATAACTGAAAGCAGCGTCAGCTACTTGGTAACGAGTACTTTGTGATACAGATGGTTTACCATTTAATGTACCAACGATAGCCTCTGGATGAGCATCTACTACACCTAAGAAACCTTCACCAGGGTGAACACCTACCCAGTTATCTGTATAGCTATTATCACCATACCAAACTACTAAGCCAGTATTATACTTAACTCCACGTGCATATTCTAATGCTTTATCAGAACCAGCATAGTTTCTCCACTCTAAGTAGTAGAAGTGATCTTTAAAATCAGTACCATTTGATACGGTTGCTTTGTCTAATGTAAATTCTGGAGTTCCTTCTGCACCATCAGTAAATTTAACTACACCGTCAACAGTTAATTTTGCTTCGTCGAAAGCAAATCCTTCAGGAGCCAGTCCACCATCTGTAACATATTCAAACTGAACTTTTACGTTTTTTCCTTTGAATGCAGATAAGTCATAAACTTTATCTACCCAAAGTCCTTTAGATGTTTCACGTCCACCTGCAGTATTTTCATCACCAATCGTATCAATTGTTGCAAGTTTATCACCTGTTGCTGCATCTAATACATTTACATCTAAATAATCATAACCAGTTTCAACTTCATAGTTTGCTTTTACAGAGAAGCTTGCATTTGTAGCTGTCGTTAAATTAAATATTGGTGAAGTCATTTTAGTGTGAAGGTCATCGCCTTTTGTACTATAGTAGTATTTTGCACCAAATTGAGGTTGAATTTTACTTTTTACTTCTTTCTTTGGTAAGTTAACTTTTACTACACCTGGGTTATTAGATTTAGTAACACTTTGGTCAATAAAAGTAGCAATACCTTTTTCGTCAATATCCTTATAATCTACTTCTGTCATATTAGCCCAGTTTCCACCGATCGTTTTTTGGAAATACTCTTTATTTTGCGGTGAAAAACTTGTAGGTGTTGTACCAGCGATTGCGCCGTTCCAACTACCACCACTCATGATTGACCAAGAAGCAACTGGTTCACCATTTCCAGTGTACCCAGTATCGTACTCATCTGGTAATCCTAAATCATGACCGAATTCGTGGGCAAATACACCAACTGCTCCGTCTTCTGGCTCAATTGTGTAATCATAAGCAGCCATTTGTCCTCCCCAATATGGAACTTTTGATTTAGTTCCTGAGAAAGTAGTTACTCCATTTAAAGTCCAACGGTGTGACCAGATTGCGTTATCACGTAACTTCCCTCCGCCAGCTTCTTGTCCAGTACCTGCGTGAAGTACCATTAAATGGTCTACTAATCCATCAGGCTCATTAATGTTGCCATCACCATCAAGGTCATAAATATCTAAATCATCGAAATCAGCTAAATTAATTCCTGAGTTGATTGCAGCACGTAATGATTCCTTTACAAGATCGCGTGGACCTAGTGGTGCAAGATTATCATGTCCACCAGATGGGCTATCATCACCATAATCAGCTGCCTTCCCAGAAACTGTTAACCAGTCTGTTACTGTACCTTTTACAGTATAGCTTCCACCAGATTGTTCTTCATAAAATTGTTTAAACGTTTTAATTTTTGAGCCATCGTTTAAAGTAAAATCTTTATCTCCAAAAAGCATATCTTCGTAATGTTTTTTACTGAAATCGTCAGTGTATATGTATCCATCTTGTTTATCAATATTGTTATGTTTGAAATCAGCAAATTCAGTTAAGATAACTAATACTTTATCTTCACGTACTCCTCCGTTATAGCCAGCTTGTTTTGCTGAATCAACTTTTACTACACCATTTGGTTTACCTTTTTTATAGTTTTCATGACCTTTATTTAATTGTGATAAAAGTTGAGCTTTACGTTTTTCTAATGTCGCTCTTTGTTTATCAGCAATTTCAGATTGTGACTGTGAATTTACTTTTTCCTTATATTCACCTTGTTTTTCCTTTATGTAAGCTTGTACCTTTGCATTAGCTGTTTCAGAGCTATCAGATTCTTTGATCACGCCTCTGTCTCTTAATGCTTTTTCTAATCTTTCTTCATCTACTACGTTTAAATCTAAATAAGGACTTTCAACTAATTGCTTACTTTCACTTTCAGTAGGAATTGCTGCTTTTGAAGTAACTCCTGTTGAAAAAATGGACATACTTAATGCTGTAGCAAGTGAGACACTCGATAATACCTTCCAGTAAGATGGTCTTGCCATAATTCTACACCCCTCTATTTGAATATTCTAACAATAAGTAAATAGTACAAGCTTCAAGGGGATTGTACAATGAGTAATTATAAATAATTTCTAATAATTCAGTTAATGTATTTAATCTAATTTTAATAGTTTTTTAATAATATGAATAGGCATATATACTTATTCATCTGACAAGAAAATACATTTTCTATTTAAATCAAACAATTTTCGAGGAGTTTTTTATGATTTCGACAATTAAGCAAGATTTCTTTTTAAAACCATCCATACAAGTAGCAAAGGAGCTTTTAGGTAAAATACTAGTTCATAATACTGATGAAATGGAACTTTCCGGAATAATTGTAGAGACTGAAGCATATATGGGTCCAGAAGATCGTGCTGCACATAGTTTTCAAAACCGACGTACGAAACGAACTGAAATCATGTTTCATGAGGCAGGTTACATCTACACTTATCAAATGCATACTCATACTTTAATTAATGTAGTTTGTGAAGAAATCGGCAAACCACAAGTAGTATTAATTAGAGCACTAGAACCTGTGAATGGGATTGAAAAAATGATTGAACTTCGAAAAAATCAGCCAATTTCTAATTTAACGAATGGACCAGGTAAGCTTACAAAAGCATTGAATATTACGATGGAGTCATATGGAAAACCGATTTGGCTTCCACCCGTTTACATCAAAGAAGGAATAAAACCAGAACATATTAGTAGTGGACCTAGAATCGGCATTGAAAATACCGGCGAGGCGAGGGACTATCCATGGAGATTTTGGATTACGGAAAACAAATTTGTTTCAAGATAAAAAATACCCAGGCTGTTGATAAACTCTCGCTTTTAAAACAGTCTGGGTCTTCTTAATTTCGGAACCTATTTTAAACATCATTCATCAGATGAAAAAACTGCATTTTTAATTTGCTCTTCCAATTCCAAACGATATTCGAAAATTTGGTACTTATTCCAACTTAATCTATTCGCCATATAACGAATCACTTCGTCTTTATACTTATGAACTAGATCAATTTGAAAATATAAAAATCCAGTTCTCCTAATAAAAAAGTCGACTGGCTTTACAATCATTTCGTTTTGAATTCCATATTCTAATTGTAAAAATAATGATAATGGTAGATTAGAATCACCTTTCAATTCACTAAATGATATACTCATTAAATGCTCAATATTTGATCCGTATATTTTACTTAATCTTTTATATTCAGATTCACTTAATCCAATTGCAATACCCGCAGATGAAAATCGTTTTTTAAAATAATTAAAACCTTTTGCCCCCCCAACATCGCCACCGGATATTGGTAAAGTTTTAGTCTGACATTTTTTAAATCTATTATCATTATCTTTTGATATAAGGTCTACAATTGTCTCCGCCATTTTCCGGTAGCCTGTTAACTTTCCCCCTGCTATTGAAATTAACCCAGAGGATGATTCCCAAATCTCATCCTTTCTTGAGATTTCAGAGGGATCCTTACCTTCTTCAAAAATTAAAGGCCGAATGCCAGCCCAACTTGATTCAATATCAGTATCTTCCAGTTTTATAGTTGGAAACATATACTGAATACAATTTAAAATATATTCCCTATCTTCATTACTTACTTTTGGATTAGCGGTATCTCGATCAAAAAATGTATCTGTTGTACCAACATAAGTCTTTCCATCTCTTGGAATTGCAAAGACCATTCGACCGTCTACTGTATCAAAATAGACAGACTGATTTAAAGGAAACTTTTTATGATCAATTACTAAATGGACCCCTTTTGTTAGTCTAAGATTTTTATCACTTTCTATTCGTTCCATTTCCCTAAGTTGGTCAACCCATGGTCCAGTTGCGTTAACAATCCTCTTTGCCCGAATTGTAAAAGGTACTTTCGTTATTAAATCGATTGCTTTGACTCCTACTATTCTATTATTTTCATAGATGAAATCTGTCACTTCTACATAATTGATTGCCTGTGCCCCGTGTTCAACTGCTTTTTTTATAACTTCGATTGTAAGGCGAGCATCATCAGTTCGATATTCAACGTAATATCCTCCAGCTCTAAGCCCCTCTCTTTTAACTAATGGCTCCTTTTCGATCGTTTCTTTTCGATTTAACATTTTTCTCCGCTCATCTTTTTTTACCCCAGCTAAGTAGTCATATAATCTAAGGCCAATAGAAGTAGTAAATTTACCAAAAGTTCCACCCTTATAGATGGGAAGTAACATCCTTTCAGGTGTAGTCACATGTGGGCCATTTTCATAAACAATTGCACGTTCTTTACCAACCTCTGCTACCATTTTGAATTCATATTGTTTTAAATATCGTAACCCACCATGAACTAGCTTAGTAGAACGACTAGATGTACCCGATGCAAAATCTTGCATTTCAACTAGGGCCGTACGCATCCCTCTAGTAGTTGCATCAAGTGCAATACCACAACCTGTTATACCTCCACCAATAACTAATAAATCGAACTCTCTTTCAGCTAATGTTTTCTTAATCCTTTTTCTATTTAAACTTGAAAATTGTTCTGCCATTGTATAACCTCACTTCAACAAATTTTCTAGTTGTCTAAAAAAAGCGACACAAAAGAAATCAATTTAAAATTAAAAAGGACCGCTACAATTACATCTATGTAGAAAGGTCCTAGAGTTTCGAATTTAAAAATAGTTAAGTGGTTTTCTTATTTAAATGCTAAAGTTGCTTTAATTGCTTTTTTCCAGCCTGAATATAACTCATTACTTAATTCAGTTGTCATTTGTTGTTCAAAGCATCGATCCATCTGCCATTGTCCGGCTATTTCTTCTTTACTTTTCCAAAATCCCACTGCTAAACCAGCTAAATAAGCTGCACCTAAGGCTGTTGTTTCATTTATCAAAGGTCGCTCCACAGGTACATTCAAAATATCACTTTGAAATTGCATTAAGAAATTATTCTTAACAGCTCCCCCGTCTACTCGTAACGTTTTTAAAGAAATAGTTGAATCCGCCTCCATTGCTGTAAGCACATCTTTTGTTTGATATGCAAGCGCTTCTAATGTAGCACGGATAAAATGTTCTTTAGATGTACCTCTTGTTAACCCAAATACTGCTCCACGGACATCACTATCCCAATATGGTGTTCCGAGACCTACAAAAGCAGGTACAACGTAAACTCCATCAGATGAGGTTACCCTAGTAGCATATCTCTCACTATCTACAGCGAACCCCAAATCTCATTTGCATTATGCTCTACCCAACCTGGGTGAGGAAAATATTGTGTAAACTCTTTTTGAGCTGTATGTACATTCTTACCTTTTTTATCAAATAAAATTGCTCTTGAGCTAGTCGTCCCTTGATCAAGTGATAAAATATATTTTTCCATCTCAGGATGACCTCCTTACTATTATTTTATGTAGGCGTGGTGTAAAAATGCGACTTAGTATCTATTTAAAGATGATTGTTGATTTCTACTCTTTTATGTAATAAAACCGGTACTAAATCAAAAGATATTTATGAGGTAATATCTATGAAAGAAGAGCGTTGATTTTAGCTACAGGAAATTACTTTCCATGGAGCAGAATCTGAGCCCCGATTTACCAAGTATACATCTCACTTATTTAAAAAAAACTTTAAAATTATACACATATTCACTTAAATAATTATTCTATTTAACATTTAATGATTTCTTTCTTAACAAAAGTACTGTATTGCAAATCCCTCACTTTTTCTACCAATAAAAAAACCTACTTAGTTCAGTAGATTTTCTAAAATTAATATTAAATTCATTTGATTTAATTAATTTATTGTAGTTTATCGTTATTTCTTAGGAAATAATGTCGGAAATATACTTTATTTTCTTGAGGAAATCATCAAATTACTTTCTTAAGTACTATATTGTCATTTAGCTGTTTTTTGAAGTGGACATAATCGGTAAAGATACTTCAAAACTAGTCCCTTCTCCTTTTTTACTTTGAACTTTGATTTTTCCACCATGTTCTTCAACAATCCATTTTGCAATTGATAATCCAAGTCCAATTCCATTTTTGGATGTACGTGAGACATCTTCTTGAAAGAAACGGTCAAAAATCCGAGGAAGGTTTTCTTCTTTTATACCCACTCCACTATCTATAACCTTAATTAGAAAATTATTTTTCACTTGATTACAGCTAATTTGAATCGTATCATTTTCGTTCGTAAATTTCATTGCATTATCAATTAAAATCACAAGTAATTGGTGAATTCTTTCTTGATCACCAAAATAAAAATACGTATCTTTAATCGATAAAAATATTTCTTTACTTTGAAATGAAATGATTTCAGAGAAGTGCGATACAACTTCTTCTAACAACTCATTTAAAGAAAATATCTTCTTATTTAATTGTATTTGCCCTGAATCTGATCTAGCTAATGTTAATAAGCTTGCAACAAGTTTGGAAAGGCGTCTATTCTCTTTTAACATAATTGAAAAATCTTGTGCCTTATCTTCGATTGTTGCGCCTGGCTCTCTAAGCAATAACTCCAAACGCGATTGAATGACAGTTAAAGGTGTTCGAATTTCATGAGAAGCATCCGATACAAACTCTTGTTGTTTTTGCCATGCGTTTGTTATTGGTATGAGTGCACGACCTGCCAAAATATAACCTGCTACAACAGATAAAGCACTGCCCAAAACCCAACCAACAATTAATATGATTAATAATGTATCAACTAAATCTTTTTCCGAGTCAATATTTCGTAAAATTTGTAGTGTAATCTTCCCTCGATTCGTCTCACCTTGAATTGAGATCGTTCGATAATTCATATCACCGATTTTATCATTGTATATTTCGTTTATTTTTGTAGGATATTTAAGTTCATCTTGTAGAATAATCGCATTCATACCTGGCATGGGATTTACTAATTTTTTATTTTCATCCCACATGATCATTAAAACACGTGGATCTCGATTGGAAATTGGTAAACGATTTGGATTATCACTATTTTGTATACGATTAATATTCCATAAAAGTGATTGATCAACTTCTTTATACAAACGATTATTAGTATATGAATAAATAATGAAAGAAAGGATTCCTATTATTAAGATAAATACTACTGAATTTATAATCGTTAATCGAATTTTTGTTTTCTTAAACATCTCTTCACCTAGTCATCTTTCATAATATATCCGATTCCTCTGACAGTCTTAATTATGCTTCCATAATTAAATGGCTCTAGTTTTTTTCGAAGCTGATGTACATATACTTCAACAATCGCAACAGTAGTATCAGAATCAAATCCCCAAATTCTATCAAAAATTTGTTCTTTCATTAAAATCTTGCCTTGATTTTGAATGAAGTATTCTAATAGTTCATATTGTTTGATTGTTAAATGAATCGATTCATTATTTATTTCAACAGGATGCTCTTTTCCTTTTAACATGATTCCTTGATACTTCAATGAACTATCAATTGCTAATTTACCACTTCTTCTAAGTAATGCATAAATTCTTGCAAGTAACTCCGGCCCTTGAAATGGTTTTACTAAATAATCGTCCGCTCCTATGTTTAATCCTTCAACACGATCTTCTAATGAATCTTTGGCAGTTAGAAAAAGAACTGGTGTATGTACCCCTGCTTTTCTCAAGTCCTTAACAATTTCAAAACCATTTTTCTCGGGCAGCATTACATCTAACACAATCACATCATATATGTTTTGCATCGCCAAGAAAAATCCTTCTTCTCCCTCTAATGCCTTATCTACCTTAAAATCATTTGATAATAATTCAACGATTGAATTTAAAACTTCTATATGATCTTCTACAACTAAAATTCTCATTTTTTGCCTCCATTAGACTAAAAAGAAGCGTTCATCATATCACAACGCTCCCCTTTATTTATTCAAATCGTACTGCTAGAATTGGTCTCATATTTGAAGTTCTACAGGGAAAACACTAAAAAGTTCCTCTATCTAATAGAGAAAATGTAAATAATAATAAGATAACATATAATGGGAATGCAATAACTGTACTAAACATAATTGAATACTGTTTTGTTACACTTATCATATCACCTTTATAATCCTTATTATATTCAACAAATGTGATTTTCCTATTAATTGCTGCTACCTGATGAACTTCCTGGTTGTTGATTAAAATAACCCCCGCTACCATTTTGTGGGAAGCCACCTCCATTTCGGAAGTTTCTCATCATTTCCGTTCGATTATTATTTTTATAACTTAAATAGCCAACACCAATTAACGTAAAAATGCCAATCACTAAATTGATAACTAATAAAATAGATATGAATTTAGGGGAAAACGCGCCCGTTGTTGAACGATTCTTTAAAGTCATTTTTTGATTTTTTTCCAGTAAATCTGATTCTAAATCTTCCATCTTGACTCCACTCCTTTAAATTCAATTAATTGAATTATGTATTAGAATCCTTAATTTTTACTTAACAACTAATTATTTTTGCCTTTTTTAAGATAAAAATCATAAAAAAAACCATCTATCTAAAGATGGCTTTCAGTCAATTTTAGTGATTAGTTTTTAACGAGATTAGTATTATAACGATTTTTAGGAATTTGTAATCCTAAGTTTCCTCTCAAAGTAGACGATTCATATTCTGTACGATAGATTCCTCGTTCCTGTAATAATGGAATGACTTGTTCCGTAAAATCCTTTAATGCACTTGGAATTGCAGAATATACCATTAAACCGTCAGCTGCTTCTTGTTCATACCACTCTTGAATTAGATTAGCTATTTTTTCTGGAGTGCCAATAAATGCACTTCTAGGAGTAGCAGCTTGTAATGCCACCTGTCTAAGTGTTAACCCTTTTTCTTTCGCATCTTTCTTTATTTTATCTGTATTACTTCTAAAACTATTTTTTCCTAAATCACCAATGTCTGGGAAAGGTTCGTCTAAAGGATATTGTGAAAAGTCATGATGCTCAAAGAAACGACCTAAATAATCCAATGCATTTTCAATACTTGTTAAATTAACAAGTTCTAAATATTTTTGCTCTGCCTCCTCCTCAGTAAGCCCAACTATTGGAGCAATGCCAGGGAAAATAACGATATCATCTTTTGATCTGCCATATGCTACTGCACGATTTTTTACATCTTTATAAAATTGTTTAGCTTCTTCTATATTGTCATGACCAGTAAATACTGCGTCAGCTGCTTTAGCAGCTAATTCCTTACCACTCTCTGAAGATCCAGCTTGAAAAACAACTGGTTGACCTTGTTTAGAGCGTCCGATATTAAGAGGACCTTCTACTTGAAAATACTTACCTTCATAGTTTAATCTGTGAAGCTTTTTTGGATCAAAAAATACACCTGATTCTTTATCACGAACAAACGCGTCATCTTCCCAAGAATCCCATAGACCTCTAGTTATCTCTAAATGCTCTTCTGCAATTTTATATCGATCATCATGTGAAGGGTGACCATTTCTACTATAATTTTTAGCAGAGCCTTCAAGTGGAGAGGTAACTAAATTCCATCCTGCACGCCCATTACTTATATGGTCAATTGACATGAATTGTCTTGCTACAGTAAATGGTTCACTATAGGTAGTTGAGAGTGTACCAACTAATCCTATATTCTTTGTTACTCCTGCTAATGCTGATAATATGGTAATCGGTTCAAAGCGATTTAAAAAATGTGGTATCGACTTTTCTGTTATATATAATCCATCTGCAATAAAAACTAAATCAAATTTTCCGTTCTCAGCTAATTTTACTTGCTCTTGGTAATAGGAAAAATTTACACTTGCGTCCGTTTGAACTTCTGGATGGCGCCAGCCAGACATACTGCCTCCTATTCCATGCACTAGTGCCCCAAGCTTTAGTTTTTTTCTTTCTGTCATTTTGTTCCCCTCCATTATTTTAATAATATTGCCGTATCTTTCATTTTTAGTTCATAGCTTTTAACAAGGATATCTCCATTCATAAACTCATATTGCTTAGCACGTTGAAACCCTATTTTTTCATATAAACGTATAGCAGATTTCATCATATCTGATGTATGAAGAACAATTCTGTCCGATCCCCATTCCAATGCAAGATTGCAGCTTGCTTTTATTAATTCTGTCGCAATCCCTAATCCTCTTGCTTTAGGAGAAACACCTATTAAGCGAATAATCGGATAATTAATCTCTAACTCAGGTAATCCATATGCTTTTTCTGCAGAGTCATAGATAAAACATGCGCCTAATAGTACATTCTCGACAGTCGCAACAAGCTTTGTCTTAGTATGGCTGTTATCCGTTGCATCAATAATACTATTTTTATAGTTTTCCCATTGTTCTTTTGATAGTATAGAAGCATATTGTTCGTACGCATCGATTAACACTTTTTTTATATTATCCTTTTCATTTGCTTGGGACTCTCTAATAATTAAGCGATTTGAAGACATAGCCTACCTCCTCAATTAAACTAAGCTGAATTCATACAAAATACGTTGTATTTGTTTTAAATGAAGATGAACATGTGAAATATAAGATTTAATTATGCTTTCAACTGTAACGATTGCATTTTGAGGATTTAATCCGCTCTTCTTCCAATCATCACTTGTTAGTCTTTTAAGCAATTGACTATTGTAATATAAAATAACACGATATGTTTCTAGTACGTCTGCAATATTTCCTTCGTTTGCATATTGCCCTGCAATCCATTTATCTTGATCAAAAGCAGGTAATTGAACACTTGAGCCAGCTAAAACTTCCCTTAGTCGAAAGTTCACTACAAATGAATGATCTAATAAATGAGTTAGCACTTCTACAATACTCCACGATCTTTCATTTTTCTTCCAATGCAGTTTCTCTTTAGAAAGATTGAAAGTTTTTTGCGATAGTAAGTCATAAAGTTGATTAAATTCACTTATTTCAATTGATAAAGTATTCATCTATTTCCTCCTATAATTTGACTACATTTTTTGAGAGTTCATTCAGTATTCTGATAGCAAAATCTGTAAAAAATCTAATACTTAGCGGGATTGCTTTCTCATCAAGATCAAATTTAGGATGATGCCACTCATATTTTCCTGAAGTTCCAAAAAATACGAATAAACCTGGAATCTCTTCTAAATAATAGGAAAAATCTTCACTTGCTGTAGATACAGAAGGCTCAATTACATGTAATCCTTGTTTAGTTGCTATATCTCTTGCAATTCGAGCTAATTTTTTATCATTAACTACAGGAGGTGGACCAGGATTCCAAATCGTATGAACATCCGTTCTAAAAGCATCGCCAACAGACTTGCTTATTTCATTTAATCGATTTTAAATAGTCTGTCTGACCTCCATTTTAAATGTACGAACCGTCCCACTAAAAACTGCTTTGTCTGCGATCACATTTGATGCTTTCCCACTATGGAACTTTGTTACACTTACAACTGCATTTTCAAGCGGACTAATATTACGGCTCACAATCGATTGAAGCGACGTAATAATATGCGATGCAGTAAGGATTGAATCGAGCCCTGCTTCCGGTACCGCTGCATGGCTCGATTTCCCGTTTATTTCAACAGTAAACCCGTCAGCAGCTGCCATTAAAGGACCTGATTTTATCCCAATGGTTCCAACTTTTAAATCAGGTTTATTATGCATACCAATAATCACTTTTGTATCCTTTAATACATTTGTTTTAATCATTTCTAATGCACCTTTACCAATTTCTTCTGCAGGTTGAAAAAGAATCTGTACTTTTCCCGGCAGCTCACTTTCAAATTCCTTCAATAAAATGGCTGCACCTAAGATTGCAACTGTATGAAAATCATGTCCACAAGCGTGCATCTTATTAGGATTTTTTGATGAAAAAGGTAATTCTGTTTCCTCCTGGATTGGAAGTGCATCAATGTCTGCCCTAATAGCGATTGTAGAACCTTTTTTATGATCACCGATTTCTGCAACAATTCCTGTTTTTAAAGGTAAAGGTAGGATTCGTATGTTATATTCTGTTAAAAGTTGAACAAGTGTGGCTGTTGTTTCATATTCTTCAAACGCTAACTCTGGATTTGCATGTAAACTCCTTCTTATTTGAATTAGCTTTTCAAGTAGCTCATCAGATAGTTCAAATTGCATGGTTTTCAACTCCTAAACTGTTAAGTCAGACAGTTATTTCTGTAAAAGCCTCTTTCATTAATTGCAGCGAACGAACTCTTCTTTCAAAATCTGGAATTAATGATGTAAAAATAAATTCATCAATGCCGTATTCTTTTTGATATTCAAAAACTCTTTTTTGAAAAGATTCTTTTGTTCCCTTTAGAACGTCTGCCTCTCGAACTTCTGTAGTATAAGTTTGACCGGCTTGTTTAGCGTATATCTCTGCTTGCTCAATCGTTCCGACATTTACAATTTGACCATTCCCTAATGTAACTCGGACAGTTTGTAATTGATCTGATAATTTTAGTGCTTCCTCTTCCGTTTCAGTCACAATCGTAGACAAGGCTAAAATAAACTTTGGTTTTCGATCACTTTGATGATTAAAGGAATTATGATAAGCTTTGATCGCATCCTTTGCTGCCACTTGGTCATTATTTATGAATAATGCAAATGCATATGGATACCCCTTTTCTGCTGCAAACTTTGCACTTGATACACTTGTTCCTAATAAGAATAGTGGAACTCTAATCTGTGGTAATGGAGAAGCCTGTAAAGAATCAAACGAACTTACTTCTGAAGCATCTTGATATAAAAAATTTTCTAGTTCATCAATTTTCTCTTCAAGAGATTGAAGTTCTTTCAAGTTTTTTTGGAGCTCTTGGCTAGATTTTGGAAATCCGCCCGGTGCTCTTCCTATACCAAGCTCTACTCTATTTGGTGACAAATTAGCTAATACATTAAAGTTTTCTGCTACTTTATAAGGACTATAATGCTGTAACATTACCCCGCCTGAACCAACTGAAATTCGGTCAGTTTTAGCAAGAATATGTGAAACAAGCACTTCTGGAGATGATCCAGCAATTCCTTGTGAATTGTGGTGCTCTGATACCCAAAATCGGTTAAATCCTAATCTCTCAGCTTCTTTTGCTAGATTTATCGTGTTTATAAGTACTTCATTTGCAGTTTGACCAGGAAAAATAATGCTTTGATCTAAGAATCCATATTTAAGTCCCATATTCTTTCCTCCATTTTTTTAAATATAGTACATATCTTCCTCTGAAAATCGTTTTAAAAACTGAATTGTTCTTTCTTCTTTAGGTGATTGGAAGATAGCCTTGGGATTCCCTTGTTCAACAATTATGCCGCCGTCCATAAACACAACATGATTTGCAACATCCCTAGCAAATGCCATTTCATGTGTGACAATAATCATTGTAATTCCTTCTTTTGCTATTTTTCGTATAATCGCTAGTACTTCACCTACTAATTCTGGGTCTAAAGCAGAGGTTGGTTCGTCAAATAAAATGACCTCTGGATTTAAAGCAAGCGCCCGAGCAATTCCTACTCTTTGTTGCTGTCCGCCGGATAACTGTAGGGGGTAAGAATCTAATTTGTTTCCTAAGCCTACTTTCTCAAGTAATTCAGCACTTTTTTTGTATGCTGCTTCCTTAGACCATTTTTTAGCTACTATTAATCCTTCCATTACATTTTCAACTACTGTTTTATTTTTAAATAAATTAAATTGTTGGAATACCATAGCTGTTTTCTGGCGCAATGAAAGGATTTCGATTTTTGAAGCTTGACTAAAATCTACTTTAAAATCGTCTATTGTAATTTTTCCTTTATTTGGTTTCTCTAAATAATTTATACAACGAAGTAAAGTTGTTTTTCCTGATCCACTAGGACCTAGAATTGCGACGACTTCGCCTTTATTAACAGTTAAATCTATTCCTTTTAACACATGATTTTTTCCAAAGGACTTTGTTACATTCGTTAACGTAATCATTTCACTCCACCTCGACTAAAGACACTAAATCTTTTTTCTAATAAACTTGTCATTCTTTCAATGACTAATGTAATTCCCCAAAAAATTAGTGCTGCTGCGATATAAGCCTCAAAAAACTTCCAATTTGTAGAAGCTACTATTTGTGCCTTTGCGTTTATATCTACAACAGAAACAATAAATGCCAAAGTTGATCCATGTAGCATTCCAATAAACGTATTTGATAAATTTGGTAAACTCACAGCGAAGGCTTGCGGAAATACAATTCTTCTTAGTGCTTGTGTTGTTGTCATACCAACTGAATAAGCTGCTTCAATTTGTCCTCGATCGATATTGGTAATTCCAGCTCTAACCACTTCAGATAAATACGCACCTGCTGTAATAGAAAAGGAAATAATTGCAAAAGCCGTCATAGGAATTGATGATGAATTAATAGCAAAATGATAATGCTCCGCAAGTGAATCTAATAGCATTGAGATTGAATAATAAATAATTAGCAAGTGTGTAATCATCGGCGTTCCTCGAATAATCGTAACGTAACTAGATGCTGCCTGACTCAATATTGGAACCTTATAAATACGAACAATAGCTGTAAAAGTTCCTATTACAAATCCAATAAGAACTGACAAAACAGTTATGAAAAGTGTAGTTGGAATTGCTGGTAGTATTTGTATAAATGCCTCCAAAATAAATGAGAAATCTAGTTTCATAATCTTGTACCTTCTTTCACGACAACGACATCTCGGTTCATTTTTCCAAATAAGCTACGGATTATAAAAGTTTTTTCTTTCTTTTCAACACTTGTTCTTTCATATTTTCCAAAGCGGTTTTCTAAAAAGATAAATCCTTTTTCAAGAAAGACACTTAAAATAAAATAAACGAGAGCTAGCGCAAGATAGGATTCAATAAAATGACGATTTAGTAAACCTAATGTTTGGGATTGGCCTGTTAACTCCATTACCCCCAGAGTAAATGCTAGTGATGTATCTTTTAGAGTTCCTATTAATAAGTTTCCTAAAATAGGGATCCATATAGCGAATGCTTGTGGTGCTATGATTCGCTTAAAAGCTTGATATCCATCCATTCCAACAGAATATGCTGCCTCAATTTGCCCTCTATCTACAGCACTAACTGATGCACGAATTCCTTCTGAAATAAAGGCTGCACTGTGTAATCCATAAGTTAAAATGACAAAGTATAAAACATCAATTCTACTAATATCTACTTCTACTAGTTTTAATATCTCAGGTACGCCATAATAAATTAAAAATAATTGAATTAAAATTGGAGTACCCCTAAAAAATGAAACATATATTTGAGAAATTCTTTGAAAAATTGGTACCTTATACATTCTAGGTAAGGCTATAAGTAACCCAACACCTAACCCTACTAAAATAGAACTCCCTACAATGATTAATGAAATCTTTATAAAAGGTAGTAATTTTATAAAGTATTCAAAGATCAAACCTGCTTTAAAATCAGCACCCATTCCTTCTCACCCTTTTGGTTTTAGCTTTAATTTTCTGTAAAATCAGCACCTAACCACTTTTTGCTTAAGTTAGCAAGTGTTCCGTCAGCTTTTATTTTTAATAGTGCATCGTCAATTGCATCTGCTAATTTTTGATCTTTTGTATCATTTTTTCTAAAGGCAAATAAAACATCAGCCTCAGTTAAAGCTGGCCCTACTGCTTTCAATTCGCCTTTTGGATCAATCAAAGATAAGGTAAAATCTGCAGAGACTGTAGCATCTACACGCCCTGACGTAATTTGTTGAACAGTGTCATTTGCTCCACCATTTTGATAAACAATTTTAATTGCGTTATTATGCTCTTTATTATAATTTTCAAGAATTTGTGCTTCTGCACTTGTAGCTGTTGTTAATACCTTTTTGCCTTTTAAGTCATCAATTGATTGAATTGAATTATTACCTTTTGCAACAACGATTTTATTTTTCCAATGCGCATAAGATTCTTTGTTAAATAAATACTTCTCTTCCCTCTCTGGATTTTTTTCAATTTCGTGTGCAACAAAATCTATTTTCTTAGTTTCTAGACTTAACAATAAGCTTGAAAATTCATATGTTTTTAAATCAAACTTGTATTCTGGTAATCTTTTATCAACTTCTTTTACAAGTTCAACATCAAAACCAGTTAGATTTCCATTTTTATCGATAAAGCACACATTTGGAAATTGTGTACCAGTACCTACAACAATTCTTTGAACTTTTGAACCAGTAGCGGTTGCTGCCTCTTTATCTTTATTTTTTAAAGCAAATGTAATGATTAAAACAACGACTCCCAAGGATACAAGTGTAATCACAAACTTTTTCATTCTAATTTCCTCATTTCTGAATAATTTTTTTAGGGTCTTACTGCTAGCCAAATTAACTCTTCCGATAATTCTTCCGTTGCTTTATTTAATCTCTCTGTTAATTCATTAGATAATGAAAAATGATTTTGATAATCTCTTATTACCCAATCATCAATTGCATAAACACCAGTAACATAATGATTTCCCCCAAGAACAGAGAGAACTGGTTTTAATGCATAATCTAAACTGAGTAAATGGGCAATTGTTCCACCGATGAAGATAGGAAGTACAACTTTATTCTTCAAGCCATTCTGAGGAATTAAGTCTAAAAATATTTTTAATAAACCTGAATAGGAGGCCTTATAGACTGGTCCAGCAATAACAACCCCGATCGAATTCTCAATTTTATTAAGGGCTTCTTTAATTTCTTCATTATTAAAATCGCTTTTAATTAAAGCTTCTGTTGGCAAATCTCCAATATTTACTTCGCATACTTTAATACCTTCATTAGTCCACTTTTCTTTTACAAATTGGAGTATGCCATGTAATCTTGAGTTTGGTGATGAGCTAGCAGAGATAATGACAAGATCCTTCAACGTGTTCCCTCCTTTTTTAAAAACCAACATTACTTATAGGTTAACTAGGAATTAATTGTTTTAAACTTTATCACTGACAGAATATTTAGTCAATGTAAATTCCAATAGAACTTTTCTATCGTTTTATTAAATATTTGAATTGCTCATTAATTTTTTGTTCCCCTAAGCATGAGCTAGTTGATTGTCATTTGAGGATGCTCCCAATACTTAAATCGCCTTATATTTTTTAGCTTATTTTAAAAGAAAAAAGAGTTGGCTATTTCACCAACTCTTTGCTTAATTCAACTATTTCATTCATTAAATCTGTATACTCTCCACGATTACAGAAAATATTTGTTTGAAGAAAGATTCCCTTTGTTTCTTCAATATGTATTGGAAATAGTATTCCTTCTTTAACTTCTTTTTTCACACTGATACTAGGCAAGAAAGCAATTCCAAATTGTTCTATAATAAGTTTTTTTGCCATCTCCGAACTATCAGTATGAATCCTTATATTTGGAGGGGCTTCTAGATTTTCAAATAAACGATGGATTCTAAGCCAATCTAATGAGCCGCATTCAAAGAATATAAGATTTTCCTGAACGATATCTTGAATTGTGATCGTTTTTTTTGAAATAAACGGATGATTTTTGTAAACATAAAGCGTAATTGGATCTTCAAATAATTTAATTGATTGTAAGCTAGGGTGACTAGTTTTCCGAACAAACCCAATATCAATCTCATTATTTAACACCTTATTAATTAATTCATCACTTTTACCTGTAATAACTTTATAATGTAAATCTTTATTATTTACCGAAAGTTTTGGTAGAATTTCTGAAATAACATAGTTTGATACCGAAACTGTGCAGCCAATTTTCAATTCGTTATTATGTGATTTTTTTTGATTAACGTGCATTTTCCCTTTTTCGTATATATAAACTAATTGTTGAGCATACGGTAAGAAGCGCTTACCCTCTTCTGTTATATTAACTTGTTTACTTGAACGGTGAAAAAGCTGACAATTTAATTCTCTTTCTAACGATTGAATTCTAGCTGTAACAGTTGGTTGTGACAGAAAAAGTGATTCTGCCGCTTTGTTAAAGCTACCATAGTGAATTACATGAATAAACGCTTCTATATTTTCAATATTAATTTCTTTCACATCCTTAAAAATCCGTCTATTTATAAACATTAAATATTCATCATTATTCAAAGTCTATTAGAAAATATTATTTATTTTAATCTTACATATTCTTTGAAGCTTCATAAAATCCTTTTTTAAGTTAATTACGATTATATAACTATTCAAGATAATTAAAAGAAAAACCCAAGTTCTTATATAGAACTCAGGCTATTAGTCAACAAATTAAGTATTTTAAAATAATAAACGTATAAGTACAAAAATCGTGGATCTATTCATTAGTTATTATTAAAATAAAAAGGTCACGTTAATTTAACCTTTCGAACTACTTGAATCTTGACGTGTTTAGGTATATCACCTTTAATCGTCACTTCTCCATTGGATAGAGCAATTTTTGCTCCCCATCCGTTTTTGAATTTTTTAATTTTTACTCGGAGTAATCTAATTTCCACCTGACCTAATCCAGATTTGTTTTTCACTTCTAATTCTGGTGTTTTTGCATTTCCAATATTATGAAGAAGTAGTTTTACTCTAATTAGAGGTTCTTCATCACTTTTTACGATTACATATGCGTTTCCTTGTTCATCCTCTTTAAATTGGTCGTAGGTTACTGAAAAACCTTTTGTACTTAAGTAAATTTCTCCATCATCATTTACTTTGTAAACTGGTGAAAACATATGTCTCTTCTCCTTGCCGTATATTCTTTATTATGTAAAATATAGAAAACTTCGATTGACTAACCTTTTTTAGGCGAAGTCAGAGATGAAGTGCAATTGGCTCTTACGCCCGCCTTCTCATCATCAAAGTGAAATAAAAAATTGACGATGAAATAATTGGGATTATTTTTACGTCAATTCTAATATTAGTATGGCTTTACGATTAAAAAATGTTCTTTCCAATATTTAATATGTGTCAAATATGAATCTTAGTACATCAGACAGATTATTCTAGTTTAGTAAAAATTAATAAAAAATGCAATTTTTAAACTCTGAATTTAATAACTAATTTTTGGAAAATCCCATTCTAAATATAGCCATTATTTTACATTAAAACTTAGTTCTAAAACATAGAATTTAATGAATAAATATGCTATTGTTCTAATGAATTATTTAAAAATTTCAAATCGAATATTTTATCTAAATTATGAAATTAAAAAGGAAGAAGGAACGTCAGTTGATTTACAGTAAACAAGATGTACTACATAATGAATCCCAGAGCATAAAAAATGGGGCTGCATCTACTATCGCAATCAGTTTATCAAATAACTATTTTATTTTATTTGCTATTGCAATTTTAGGTGCTACCAATTATCAAGTTGGTTTAATTTCTTCCTTACCTTCAATTGTCGGAATGGCCGCAATGCTCCCAGCTGCTTTTATGGTAAATAAGTTAGAAGAAAAAAGAAAATTCACTGCTTACTCTATATTCTTTACCCGTTCTTTTCTATTAATAATGGTTTTTCTTCCATTTATTAAATCAGAGCATATCGCATGGTTTTTTGTTATTTTAATTGCTTTAATGAATTTTCCTGGTACATTTCTAAATTTAAGCTGGCAAGCATTTATTGGTGATTTAATACCTGCGGACCGTCGAAATACATTTTTTGGAAATCGAAATAGAATACTTACCTTTACAGGAATGATTGTAACGCTTGTAGCAGGAATATGTATGAAATCCATTAGCCCAAAAAGTGCCCTTCCATATCAATTACTTTTTTTATTTGCGTTTATATTCGGAATGATTGAGTTCTTTTATCTATTGAAACATAAAGAGGAGAAGCAAAAAATTGAAATTTCTAATCATTATTCTCCTTTTTCAAAACATCTTTTTCAGTATAAACCCTATATCTCATTTTTAGTCTGTGCACTATTTTTTAACTTCGCTTGGCAAATGGCATGGTCTTTATTTTCGATCTATCAAATAAGATTTGCTCATGCAACTGCTTTTTGGATTAGTTTATTTACTGTAAGCAACCAACTTTCACAAATTGTTAGCTTTCGTTGGTGGGCAAAGATGGCGAATCGTTATAGTAATACTCAATTATTAATTTGGATTTCTATCGGAATGGCATCTGCACCTATTTTAAATATTTTATCAACAAATTATGTATACTTATTTATCGTAAACTTTACATCAGGATTTTTTGTATCTGGTACAGTTTTAATATTATTTAATAGCTTACTAGAAGCTACCGAGGAAGAACATCGTACCTCTTATATTGCCAATTATAATTTCTTACTTTCAATCGTTGCCTTCATCGCTCCACAATTTGGTGTTTTTTTACTTGAATCATTCAGTATGAATATTGCGATGATTATCTCAACAATATTCAGAGGATTGGCGGGAATATCATTTGGAGTGATGGCATATAAAATATCGCATTCAAAACAATTAGATTATAAGCAAAATAATATATCTCTTTAGTCAAATTTAAAGGAGTTCAAATTGAACTCCTTTATTTATGGTTTCAAAACCACTTTAATACAATTATCTTCTTTATTATTAAAAATATGATAAGCATGATTTGCTTCATCTAAAGATAATTTATGAGTAATAATTTTCGTCGGATCAATATTGCCACTAGTAATTTGTTCATACAAGTATGGCATATAATGTCTTGCTGGAGCTTGCCCCATTTTAATATTTATATTTCTATTAAAAAATGCACCTAAAGGAAACGCATTATAATTCCCACCGTAAACACCTGTGATTTGAACAGTTCCACATTTTTTAACCGCTTTTGTAGCGATTTGAATTGGTCCCAGTGTTCCACCTTGTAATTTTAATTTCTGTTCAATAAATTCTAATGGCGACTTCTTCCCATCCATACCTACACAATCAATGACAACATCCGCCCCACCTTTTGTGATCTCCTTTAAGGTTTCACCCATATCCGGATCTTTCGAAAAATCATAGGTTTCAGTTTTATTCATCTTTTTTGAATGCTCTAATCGGTAATCGATATAGTCTACTGCAATAACTCTTTTTGCACCTTTTTTCCAGGCAAACTCCTGGGCCATTAACCCTATTGGACCACATCCTAATACAATGACTGTATCTCGTTCTTTGACACCTGCATTTTCAACACTCCAATATGCAGTTGGTAAGACATCTGACAGAAAAAGTAGATGATCATCATCTAACTCACAACTTTCTTGTATTTTAAATGGTGTGTAATTGCCAAACGGTACCCTTAAATACTCGGCTTGTCCACCTGGATAATCTCCAAACTTAGAAGTATAGCCAAAATAAGCGCCAGAGTCGTAATGTGGATTCGCGTTATCACATTGACTTTGTAAACCATGATTACAATATGGACAAGTTCCGCATGCTACTGTAAATGGAATGACAACTCGATCTCCTTTTTTTAAATTAGTAACATCTGGACCAACTTCTTCAACTATTCCCATCGGCTCATGTCCAATAATATATCCTTCTTTTATTGGAAAATTGCCTTGATACAGGTGTAAATCAGAACCACAAATTGCTGTTGAAGTAATTTTAATAATGACATCATCTCTATGTTGAAGTTTTGGATCATCTACTTTTATCGTTTTAACATTATAATGTCCTTGATAAGTAACCGCTCGCATAGTACGCCTCCTAATTTAGGTCATTTACATAGGTTTACCTTTTGAATTGTAAATATGTAATTTTAAATAAAAAACCTAACATTCTTCTATAACAAAAAACCTATAGCTCGATAGCTCAAGTTTTACTGTACTAACGTTATTTTTGAAATGTCTTATTATTTTTATGAGCCATCTACTTTTATTTTTGACTAGTAGTTTTATATGTACTTATCTCCCCAATTTTATTTGCAGATTTAACTTTTTTAATTGAAGAATTGACAAATTTAATTGCAGTTTTAGGATTTTATTTCCACTTTTCAAAAATTTAATTGCACCTTTTATTCATGCCTTAAAAACTGCACATTACTTACAAATATCGTTTTAATAAAATCAATCATTTTATTCAGTGCTCTTTTTATAGGCAACAGAATGACTATAAAATCATACCTTAATTAATGTGATATTTATTTAATTGACCCTATTAGATGTTACTGATTTTTTAAGTAATATCGGCAATTCTTGAAGATTCAAATCCAAATGAATTTGATACTATAAAATTAGTACGATTTAAGAAAGGATATTGATATGACTATAGATTATCGTTTTTATGAGAGTCCAACAGATCTTGATTTGCAGTATAATTTTTGGAATAAGATGACCGAATCTCTACCATATGCTTGGAAACCAACTTTATCTCCAAAATTATTCGAACAACAATCTGAGTTTAATGAAAAATCTAGATGCTTTGCTTTTGACGGAGATCAGCTTGTCGGTTATATGAGTTTCTCTGGAAAAGGAGAGTTTGTTTCATTAGGTTATCCTTGGGTATTACCAGAATATGAGGATACTGTGCGGGATGAATTGTTTGAAAGAGTTTATCAATTTGCTGTTAGTGAGGAATACGGTGGAAAATTATTTGCACAGCGATTTAGAGGACAGTGGTCAAAACAAATAGACTATTTCTTATCAAAAGGCTTCAATATTACCAATCGTACACAAATAGTTGGTGCTCATTATCCACTTCTTATAAAAACAATCCAAATTATTCCTGGATTTTCGTATGAGGTAAAAGATCAATTTCAATTTAATGTTTGGAAAGATTTAAAAATGAAGCAACAAATTCTTACAAACGAACAAGTTGCCATGATGAATGAGTATTATAGCTCAATTGATTTTGATTTTGCTGTTGAATGTAAGCTAGATAATCAAGTCATTGCCTATTTTGGTATGACAATACGACCAGATACTAGGTATTCAGAAATATTAGCTGTTGCTTATACCGATGCAGCTATACCTTATTTTTATGATATAATGTCGATCATCCATAATGAAAACATCAATCGAAAAGTTACAGCAGTTACAATCACTAAATCACAAATTCCTAAAAGTGTATTACAAGAAAAACTTGGCTTTACTCCATTAACTGAAGATGTGATGATGCACAAGAGACAGGGTTAAATGACAGAAAAGATTCATCTTTAAAAAAGAGATTCCAAATAAATTGGAATCTCTTTTTTAGCTTACAGTAAAGTTATAAGTTCCACTTTCCACTCCATTGATCAGTATTGTGATACTATGTTGGCCTGGGTAGTGTTTTCTTGTTGATAAGTTTTTAAATGAGTGTGTTTTGTTATATGTTAATGTTTTGTCATTTTCAATTGTGTTTTCGGATATTTTAAAGATTTTTCTTGTACGGTTACCTTTTGACTTTACATAATCGATTGCGAATTCGATTCTAAGTTTTGTAGTGGTCGGTTCGTTACTATGAATTGTAAATGAAAAGTTTAAGTCGCCACCAATTTCGATCTTGTCTGATTGTAATTGGAATTGGTCTATATGGATTGCTTTTGTCGTTTGGAATCCAAAAATCGTCAAAGCTTCTATATTACCTTTTTTTAATAGGGTTCTACATGCGTGCTTTATAATCCAATTAGTATGTGGATTTTTACCATACCATTCTTTTGCAATCTTTAATACTAGAGATGGATGATCTTTAGATAGATCGTTTAAATTATTCGCAACACTTTTGCGAACATATAATGACTCGTCTTCCTTTAAATTTTCTAGAATAGGCAGTATTGGGGTTGGATCGTTTTTTAGATTTTTTAGAACCATCCCCCATGGTAATTTTGGACGGCATCCTTCACTTGCAAGTCTTCTTATATGTTCATCTGGATGAGTAGACCATTTTAGCATTTGTGTCATCATTCGTTCTTGGTCTTTTACAATGAACGGTCTAACAGCAAATTCTGATGTAGAGTGCTTTGTGAATAATTCAAGAGCTTCTATTGATTTTTCCCAATGTTCTAAGCCAAACACTTCAACAAAATCAGGAAAAAAAATGCTACTTAATTGGCCTTTTGGAAATTTCTCAACTATACTACTTAAAATATCTATTGATTGCTCATATTTGTTTGGAAGTGTCTCTCCCAAACAAATCGTAATATGTCTCATTCTTTCCTTTAATGTTTTTTCTGCCCAATTTTCATTGAAAACTTTATCCATAAATGATTCACGATTAAAATCTGTATACACATTACAGATCTCATTTGCAATTTTTGAAAGTAAATCGTAGTTATATATATCTTTTAAAGCGTCTGCCATATTAATTCTCCATATTTTTATTTCAATCGATTCATTAAACGATCTCACCTAATAAAGTAATTGGCTGTAAGATTTGCCTTTTTAATCCCTCAATCGCTTCCTTTTTAATAATTGCTAGTGCACATGTCGCGGGACCTGCCGATTTATGTAATGGGATAGTAGATTGATTTACTAATTTCATATCGATATTATTTGTTTCCATTAATAGATTCAATTCATACAAAACACCTTTTGAACCAATTGGTAATAGATCTGCGACATCTTCGCAATAAATTAATTGCTTTAATGAATTAAAATTAATGATTTCGTTTTTATTTTCATTTAAATCCTCTAATACTTCATTTCCTACTTTTGGATAACCAATTAATAGTACAACGTCCCCTGAACTGACCTCTTTTCGATTAAAAGGATTATAAATTTCTCCCATTAATGTAATTCCTAAACCTGTTTGTTTTGTTGGGATATTTTCTTCTGTACTTCCAGTAATATTTATTTCTAAGTTGTCTTCATAAAAATTTGCTTCATTATATTCTTTAATCGCTTTTTCAATCCCGTTTATTATTCGCTTACCTCTTCCGTTCATTTCTACACATAAAGTATTAATTAAAACAGTAGGCTTAGCTCGAAACGCTAATGTTTCAACTAAACATAATTTCGCTGTTAAATAACCTACTATTTCTTCATCAACTTTTATGAAATCAAGCTCACTCATCCCGATTCCACCGCAACTATCACAAGCAATTGTAAAATAACGATTCCCATCTATATGCATTAAAGTTAAATCTCTATATTTTGAAATCTGCACGTTTCATCACCTTTTGAAGTATAAATGCTAAAAGAATATTTGCCGCTGAAGCTAAAGTCAATGGCACAACCATTAAGATAAAAAAACTACTAACTGTCTTGACTGTAAACGAGTGATTCAAATAAGCAATTAATAGACCACTTAATAAAGTTGCCACTGGACCATTTAAAATAATTGCAACTACCATTGCTATGTATTGATTCATTTTTTTAAATAATACGCCAAAAATCCAAACAATCACAAGCATTTGTATTGCGATAAATAGATGCACTGGTACTGTAAATGGAAACCCTGAAGTAATTGCTGTAAGAAGATGACCAAGTGCCCCTACAATCCCGCCTGCAATCGGTGAAATCATCATAGCAGCAAGAAAAGCTGGCAATGAATCAAATGCAATCGAATAGACTATTTTTATATTAGACAGTACTGCACTTAATGCGATAAATAATGAAAGTAAAACAATTCTCTTTGTGTTCAAGTTTCTCCATCCTCTTAATTTTGTTGAATGATATTTTTCAAAAATCCAAATCCTTCGTTATACTCAATTTCAATAATACATCCATTACTCGTATAAAATTTCCAGAAATGACTTAAATCTAAATGAAGTAAATTTAAGAGTAGTAGCTTCATAATTCCTCCATGTGATACTACGATTACATCTTCGTTTTTTGATCTAATGTCATGACAAAATGTATTAACTCTTTCTGCACACTGCTTTAAGCTTTCCCCATTCGGAATTTGAAAATGAATCAAATCTTCATTCCACTTTTCTAAAACTTCAGGCACTTCATTTAAAAGATCTGTATATGTTTTCCCTTCAAATAGCCCAAAATTTGTCTCTTGTAAACGATGATCAACTATTTTCGATTCTCCTATTAAATCTTCAATCGCATCACTTAATAAAGTGCATCTACGAAGTGGACTAGAATACAAAGTATAGCGTGAAGAAGGCTCAATCATTTTCGTAAACTGGGTTATCACACCACCTATTTGACTTAAGCCTTTTTCTGTTAAATCATAATCAGTCATTCCTGCATAAACCTTTTGACTATTTCCAATGCTTTCTGTATGTCTAATTAAAAATATTCTCATACTAATCTCTCACCTATAACACTAAAAATTAAAAAGCATAATTGGGAAACTTCAATTGTAAATCCAATTACATCCCCTGTAATACCATCTAGTTTCTGATTGATTCTTTTCGTTACAAAAGTGATAAAAATAAACGTGGCACATACTGCAAAAATAATGGCTATTTCATTAATTAAGACACTACTTACACAAATGAGTAACACATATGCAATTAAAACAAATAATGAGTTAGATTTTTTGGCTTCGATTATAAATTGACTTCCAAATCCTTCATTTCTAGCATAAGTACTAATTCTGCATGTAAATAAAGCAATGCATCTTCCAATAATGGGAAATAAAAAAATAACAAATGTAGTACTCTTTGATATAAATAACCAATCTCCTAAAAATAAAACAATTAAAGAAATGACTCCAAATGCACCAATGCGACTATCTTTCATAATTTCTAGTATTCTTTCTTTTGAACGATAACTAAAAATTCCATCTGACGTGTCAGCTACTCCATCAAAATGTAATCCACCTGTTAAAAACAAATAGACTAATAGAATAAGAAATGCATTGGCTTCTTTATCCAAAACTAATGAAATTCCAGTATTTAAACTAACAAGTATTAAACCAAATAACACACCTACTAATGGAACCAATCTAATTCCCTTTCCTAGTTCGGCTTCAATAAAATCGTAATTTTTAATAGGGATGGTTGAAAAAAAACTGAGGATCATTTTAAATCGATTCATAATGGTACTCCTACTTTATTCTTAATGGTATACCAGCTGTAACGAGTATAACTTCTTCTGCTCTTGAAGCTATTTTTTGATTTATACGCCCAGCAATATCTCTAAAAATTCTTCCTAGTCGATAAGATGGAACAAGTCCATATCCTACCTCATTTGATACAATGATCAATGTCTTATCTTGCTGATCACAAACGTCTATCAACTCGTGCACTTCATTTTCTATATCGAATTCCAGTTTATTTATTTGCTCATTCTTAATAGTCTCAAAATCAATATCAGTATAATGATCAAACATTAAATTCGAAATCATAACTGTCATGCAATCTAAAATAACATACTTAGATTGTAAAAATGCTTTATTCATTTTTAATTGATTAAATTGTTTATATCGTTCAACAGTATGCCATTCATTTGGACGCTCTTCTTGATGTCTTAAAATTCTTTCATTCATATCTCCATCAAATGGTATTGCCGTAGCAATATAAACAACATCATTTTCGTTTGTTTGTAACTCTTTTATACGTCTTTCTGCATAGGAACTCTTTCCACTACGAGCTCCACCAATTACAAGAATCACTCTCTTCACCCCTTTAATTTGATCTTATTATTTAGTTCTAATTAACCTAACTCTCCAATTACAAAGAAACCTATTAATGAAATAATTATTAATATAACTGACCCAATTTTTTTCTTTAAACTGGGTCTCGGACCATCTTTTAACCTAAAAAAATCGCACCATTTAAAAAGCTAAGTGATTCTACCCCGCATGAAAAGTACGAGAAAATAGGACCTACTATTAGAGATAACCCATCTAACCAACGACTAGATACTAATTATCTTTTACTCTTTCATTCATAGCCCTTCTCCTTTTATTCAGTTCCTTTCTATCATAATTCATTTTTGAATAAAAATGAGTATAAAAAAGAAGGTTTTACGATAAAAATCGACCTACTTTTTTATACTCTGTTCATCTCTTATAGGCTTTACTTCCTAATATCCGCACCTGTACGTTAATATCTTTTATTGAATCCATATTTACTTCGTTCATTGCTTTTAAAGTCCAATCATGTCGATTAAAACGGTACGGCTTTTCTGATATATTAAGAAGATCTGTATGAATCTCTGCCCCCTTCTTAATCGTTTTTAAAATTTCTTTTTTTATCTTTTTACTCGCTTTCGAACTAATCTCTTTGTTACTTAAAAGATTCTCATTTTGAGAAATTGCTACTTCTGTCTTTACTTTGATAATATATTTTGGCTTTTTACCACCCTTGATAACTTTAACTGATCCTTTAGAGTTTCTTACCTCTAAATTAACATTGTCTTTCTTAAGCAAAAGAGTCGTACTGTAATTTTCTTGCTTCATATAATTTAGTGAATTTAAATCTTTTAACGCCAATTGACCTTTAAATTTTTTCTGGGAAATGGCAAAAGCACCATTTATAAAAGCCACTTTATCATTTACTTCTTTTTTTTCTTTAAAAACCTTTTCATCAATATCTAATAATGGGATTAAAACTGTACCGACTGGTTGAGTATATCTTGAAATAAATTGATGAAACTTTAGGCTAAGTAAAATCAAACTACCTCTACTTCTTTCATATGGATTATTTACGACAGTATATAAAAATGGTAAATTAAAAAAACTTTGACTTGTGAAAATATCTTTTATATTTCTTTCTGTTCCATAAATCCACACTGTATATCTTAATAGAGGACGTCCACTAATAAACGAATTGACTTCCTTCATCTTATTTTCAATTACTGATTTACTTAAAATAATACTACTGACATGACCATAGTATAACGGGATGGGGGACCTTTCCTCTATAATATTGAATGCCGACTGAATCGTTTTTCCTTTTGCTTGACCTATTAATGGAGGAGCTGGGACTTGTAGTGCTCCTCCCTCTTGCTTTGCAATATTTGAAAAATTAAGTGCTTGGACAGTTACAATATACTGATTATCTTTAAAATCAATTCCAAAACCTGTAATCAATGTTTGATCGATTATCGTCCGGTCACCCCAGCAACCTGTTAATATGAACAATTGAGAGAACATCAATAGAAAGATTAGTAATTTTTTCATTCTATTCATCACTCCTTCTGACGGTCAACATCAACTGGATGAAGTGATTGATTTCGCTTTTTCTTATATTCTTGTGGAATTTTAATCAGTATACTAAAAAAATCTGAAATACTTGGTACCGAATATAGAGTGAAATATGGTTGCCCTATGCTTTCTAATGAAACCAACATTGTAATTATTAGAAAAAAGCCTGTAAAATAGCCAATTAATCCTAATGTTGATGATAAAAATAAAATAAAAAAGCGAAGGAATACTATATTACCCGCGATATTTTGATTAATTAATGTATAACCAGAAATAACTGTTAGTGCTACCATTACAAGCATAGCAGGAGAAGTTAGTCCTGCACGGATTGCTGCATCACCAATAAATAACCCACCTAATACCGCGACAGTCTGTCCTACTGCCTTTGGCAAACGTATACCCGCTTCTTTAAACAATTCAAAAAATGTTAGCATTAAACAAGCTTCAAGTGGCGCTGAAAACGGTAATCCATTTCTAGACATCGCAATCGTGGCGAGAAAAGGATATGGTAATTGATCCATATGATACGTCACCAATGCAATATAGAATCCTGGTAAAAATATTGTCGTTAACATCGCAATTATTCTAAGATAGCGGACGACATTAACAAAATAAAAACTCGTATGTATATCTTCAGGCGAATAAACAAGTTGGTTTAAAGTGGTTGGACCGATTAAACATGTCGGATTTCCGTCAACGAGCACCGCAAACCTACCCTGATTTAAGGATTGAACAACAAAATCGGGTCTACCAATATTATCAAGAAGAGGGAAAATGGAGAATGGCTTGTCATATAACGCCTCCTCTATTTCATAACTACTAACAACCACGTCTTTTTCTATCGAACTTAGCCGTTTTTTTACTTCCGATAGTATTGCTGGATTTATAATATCTTCAATATAAACAAGCAATACCTTCGTCCTACTTCGTACACCGATATTAAACTCTATACTTTTTAAAGTCGAAGTCTTCAGTCTTTGACGTATTAATGCCATATTATCAGAAACATTTTCAACAAAACCATCTCTTGGTCCACGAATCGAATTTTCCAAATTTGATTCTTCTGGAGCTCTTTTTGGTGGATTCGCTACAGGAATAAAGAAAATCTCATTGTAGTAAGAATTAAAAATGACTAGATTACCTGAAAATAGATTTTCTTCCACTTCTGACTTTATATTAACTTCGGATCTTAACTTTTTAGCTTCTACAATATTACTTAGTAACTCAAAATTGAATTGATCTTCCTTATGTATCACATCAAAAATGTCGGTAATAATTTTGTTACTATATTGAATATCAATCAAGTTTGGACAAAACATTATAACTACAACATGCAATTTTTCGCCATCTTTGAATTTTTTTGTTCTAAATGCTATATCCGAAGAATGATTAAAAGATTCGAGAAACACTAATAAATCAGGTTGATCCGTTCTAGTTGATTCTCTTTTCATGCTGAATCACCTTTTAATTTTGACATGATTAATAAAATGATCATCATACAAAGTAAAAAACCTAAATTAAATTTAAAAAAATAATTTTGTAAAAAATTAGTAAAAGAAGTTGCATTCCAAGGAATCATTGCCCCAACTAGTAAAATGAGTGAAAGGACTGGTAAACTCCATTTTTTTCGCCCAGTATAATTAAGAATATGGTTTGCAAGATATAGATTTAAACTAATCCGAATAAAAGCTCCAGACAGCCACTGAAAAATCGATAAAAAATCTAATCTAGTAATATTTTCGCCTAAAGTTAATAGCTTCCATTGTTCATAAACTGGATTTCTCATTTTTTCTGCTTCGTTCATTCCAAATTCCATTATAGCCCCTGTAAGAGGACCTAAAATTAACATTAATAAGATTAAGCCAACCAAGATTAACCATTTTGCTTTTACTTTGTCTTTCAAATAAGAGTTTAAAAATAAAATAAAAATGATTTCAAAAAAACCTGAGCACGAATAAATAAAGCCATGAAAAAAATCATGATATCCATGTTCAAATATAGGAAATAATAAAGCGTAATTTTTATTCTTTACATTCCCCATTCCTACAGTGAAACCAAACAAGCTGACGATTGGTAATACTAAAAAAGCCATTGTACAAATCGAACGTATACCAGCATATGCCGCGTAAAAACAGATAATGGAAATTAAAAACACGACAACGAACAAGGGAATATCTTGAGTATAGTTTGTATAAGCCCAAATAATCGTAAAGCGTAAAGTTATAAAAGCAGTTATTAAAAAGTAAATGACGAAAATGATAGATAATAAGTAAGAAATTGGTTTATAAAATACTTTAAACATGACAGACAAAACGTCTTCATTTTTAAATTTTTTATATAAATAGAAAACTAAAGCAATCCAAATCATAAATGGGATTACGCTAGTAACTGTTGTTACCCATGAATCTCGATGTGAAGATGTCAATAGACTTGGAATGATAAATACATGCAGCATAAATCCTGTTGACATGATGAGTAATACATAGATATGAACTGAGTGAATTAGCTTCTTATTCATAAAAAATCTCCCTATAACTCCTTATTCCTTTAAGTTAACCCATCGACCGATCCAATATGTATAAATTTCCCAACTTATTCTTAAAAACAATTTCTTATAGATCAATAAAAAACCTTCTCCCAAAAGACAATCTGGAGAAGGCAACTTAATATCTTAAAAAAACTTTTACTCTTTATTACTTGTTTAATTCTAACTCTTTTAAAATACTATCTAATGTAGCACCTTTATATGAGTTTTTAGCTTTAGGAGGATTTGGAACTGTTGAATTTTGTAATCCAAAATTCTTCACTACATAATCCATATCTTTTGCATCAACTACTTTATCAAAGTTGAAGTCAGCGGATGCTTTATTTGTGCCCCAGAACGTTTGTACAGCTAATGCATCTAGTACGTCAATTACATCATCTTTATTTGCATCTCCAGCAGGTGCAACATCCAATAAGTAGCGTAATTGCTTACCGATTAAATCACCGCGGATATTATCAAATAAAGTTTCCATTGTTTGATTCATTGTAAAGTGACCTGGTACATCTACAGATAATGTATAAGGTTTACTGTCTACTTTCACACCATCGAATGCATAGTCACCTTGTTTTGATGTGATTGGAGCTTGTAAAACAGTTTTGCCATAATAGGATGTTAATGTAACTTTTGCACCTAATTTACTTTGATCGATTGCATAGTTTGTTTCACCTGTTACAGGATTTTTTGCTCCTTCTACTTGAAGTGTACCTGTAAGTTTTGAAACTGATGGTTTTACATTGTATCCTTCAATATAAGTGTACACATTTTTCGTTTCTACATTTGAGGTATCAATTGTAGTTGTACCGTTACCTGAGAAGTTAATCGCTGAACCTGTTGTAAATGATTGATCAATTGTTTTTATATCAAAATTAAATAATTGAGTATCCTCTGGTAACTTTGCAGAACCTGAGTAAGTAAAAGTAAAGTCATATTGCGTAATATAGTCCCAAGTTGTAGGAGATGTTTTTACCGTAACTTGTGAATTGCCATATTTTTTAACTGCATCACTCACTTGAATATTATCAATGATTCCTTGTTTATTATTCAATTGAAGTGTTAGTTTAGTTGTTTTTAAGTTAGTAATATTATTTGCTTTTACAGAGTAGTTTACTGTATCACCAGGTACTATGTTTTGCTTATTCGCTTTTAAGTAATAATACGGAGTTGTATTTTTTACAAAAGCAATTCTAATTTGAGCAGTTGGATTTAGCGCTGCATCCATTCCATAAAATGTTAAAGGTAATACTGAATATTTACTATCAACTAAAATTTGATCAGTATAATCCCCATTTTTATCTACGTTAATAGGTAATGATGGGAAGAAAGAATTATAAGTATAAACAATTGTGTTATCTGATTGTTCAGCTTTAATACCATATTTTTTCGCTTCGTCAATTTCTGGGTCATTTACGTTAATATTGAAGTCGTATAACATTTGTCCATTTTTATCTAGTTGACTATCATTATACTCGATAACTTTTTGATCTAACTTGTCAAAGCTTGAAGTCATGTTTGGCACTCCGTATTCCATCATAAAGTCTCTTGCTTCAGCAAATGTTTTTCCACTTTCACTCACACCAACTAGTCTTAATTTATAATGACCTGGCTTCATTAATTCATATTTACTGCTAATCGGGTTTTTGTCATCTCCAGTGAATGGGAAGTAATATGCCCCAACAAGTCTACCAATATTGTATACTACATCTTCTTTCATTACTGACGTATTAAATGAACCAATAATCCCTAAGTCTTGACCAGTTGTTGGGTCCTGAACGAGAACATCTAATGATTTCATATGTGTTTTTAAAGAAACACTTCCATCAATAAATGGGTACGCATAAGTTGGATTTGTAATTTTATTAGAATAAAGTGGGTTGATTAAGTTAAATGATTGGATACCCTCTTCAACTACACGAACGCCAAATGGAATTTGATATTGCTCAGTTGGATCTGCAATATTCGTGAATGTAACATAACCTTCATAGGTTCCTTTTTCAGCAGTTTTTGGAATGTTTAAATTAAACTTAATTGATTTAGAACTAATACCATTCAACTTTACTGATGCAGGACCTGAAAGTGTAACATTATTTGAAGCTGCATCCTTAGATCCTCTTAATCCAGTTTGATATTTCACGTCAACACTAAATGTCTTTGCTTTTTCACTACGATTCTTTAACGTAACACTGCGAGAATCTGCAATATCATTATCATTAAATCCATATGAACCAAAGCTCATCCCACCGGTTAACTCATTGATTAATTTTTCTTTGCCGTTTACAATCGTTGGTGTTTTATCTACCACTTCTAATTCTACATTTGAATGAATTGCTTCATAAGCATCTACACGTCCACTACCAACTTCAAATACGCTATATGCTTTTGATAATGGATCAGCAGTATTCATTAAGATTGATTTGATATCTTCTGGTTGTAAGTCTTTATTTGATTGAAGTAATAACGCGGCTACACCAGCTACATATGGTGTTGCCATTGATGTTCCAGACATACGCTCATATGCGTACGTATAATCTTCAGGTTTTGATCCATCGCCTGTTTTATTATTTACATAAAATGGTACACTTGAAAGAATCGAAACACCTGGAGCAGTTACTTCTGGCTTGATATCATAGTTTACACGAGATGGTCCTCTTGAACTAAACGTCGCTAATTCATCTGAAGCTGTTTGTAGTTTAGAATAGTCACCAAAAGTAACTTCATTTCTACCTGCTTTAACTGCCGCTGTAATTTTTAATCCTTCTTCATATGACACTGAGAATGAAGGAATTGCATCTACAGACTCACCTAAAAATGCTTGGATTGCTCCTTCACTTTGGTTTTCAATATTATTAGCCATTAATACCCCTACAGCGCCCGCCGCTTTTGCATTTTTGATTTTATCAATCAATGCAATTGTTCCACGTTGAATGTAAGCAATCTTGCCTTTTAAGTCTTTTCCTGTAAAATTCGATGGATTTGCTAAAC
Source organism: Gottfriedia acidiceleris (assembly GCF_036421055.1). Lineage (GTDB taxonomy): Bacteria > Bacillota > Bacilli > Bacillales > Bacillaceae_G > Gottfriedia > Gottfriedia acidiceleris_C. The sequence goes on from NZ_JAZGQS010000003.1 coordinate 281,885, forward strand.
CTACGTCAACTAGTTGATAGGTTTTACCTTTTAATGTCGGTAAATTATCAGAATAGTTTTGAGCTAATTGTCTAAAGTTGTATTTGTTTCCATCCTGTGTTCCATTAAATTGATAAAGATCAATTGCAACTGATGAAGCTCCGACAGTTAACGCTAAAGCAGCCGCTCCCGGTGAACCTAATGTATCCATTTTATCTCCATCATTTCCTGCAGCAACAACAGTCGTTACGCCACTTAATACAGCATTGTTAACCGCGATAGAAGTTGCATAAAGTGGATCATTTAATGATGCACCTAATGACATATTAATAACATCCATGCCATCTTTTACCGCTTTATCAATACCAGCGATAATAGCTTCACTTGTTCCAACACCACCAGGTCCAAGTACACGATATGAATAGATATCAGATTCTGGTGCTGCACCAACCTGTTTGTATTCACTATCTGACGCACCACGTCCACCAATGATACCTGCTACGTGAGTTCCATGCTCTGTATAATAATCAGCTCCATTTGCAGAACCTGGTTTTCCAGCTTTTACCCAATCAGCATAGGTAGTCTCCATTGGATCATTGTCATTATCTACAAAGTCATATCCACCCTTGAAAGCGTCTTTCAAATCAGGATGGTTATAATCGATACCCGTATCAAGAATACCTATTTTAATTCCTTTACCTGTGTAGCCTTCAGCATGTAACTTATCTAAACCATCATATGGTGTATAGTTTGCTACTTTAGACTCGTCAGCTTTTAACTCACTATTCTTATCTGATTCCTTAGGAGGGTCAATCGAGAACTTCTCATTACTCCATACAGTTTTAACCGCTTTTGATTTTAATAGATTCTTAATTTGATTCGCAGGTAGACTCATTGAAACACCGTTAAAGGCATTTTTAAATGAACGCTTAATTTTAAAGTCTACCTTTTTATTATTTTCATCTTTAAGAACTTGTCCTACTTCTTCATTAAAAGTGTCATGATCTTGATCAACTAATTCCTTAGCTTGTGCTTCAGTTAATGATTTACCTTCTACTTGCGCCTCGATTCGTGCCACTTTCGCTGGCTTATTTGCAAACTCTACAATAACTGAAGTTTGTTTTGTTGTCGTTTGATCTATGTCTGATGATAGCTGTAGTCCTGTCGCTTCATTTGTAGAAATTTGTTTTAAAGCAGCTCGTTGCTGGGAAGTTAAATTTGCAAGTATTGTTTCTGTCTTCGTTTTCCCGGCTGCCTTTGAAACATTTGTTACATGTGCAATCGGTGCAACAACAACACTAGATGATAGAGCTAATACGGTAAAGCCTGATACAAACTTACTTTTCTTTACTCTTTTCCCCATTCTTCTTCCTCCTGGCTTCTATTTATGTAAAGTAAAATTCAATAAAGAACTATGATTTATAAAATAGTAGGCTATTTTTCTCTTCATATTTACCTCTTTACATCAAATTTACTCTCTACATTTATTATCATTTTTTTGCAATTTTCGGTCAATTGGGTTATCCCTCCCCTCATTTACCAATCGTTCGAAATATCGCTCTCTACATTCGACAGGATTCCTCTAAATTCTCCCGTGAAAAACAATTAAAATAACCCAATTTTTCGATCATTTTAAAAGAAATGGCCAGCCTATTGAAAACGCTTACTATTTTAATTAAATTTTAATCGTTTTCAATAAACACCGGGATGATCGCTTTTTCTTACTAATTGAACATGATAATACTATTTTAGAATATTTTAATCTATCATTTATTAGGTCTTTTTTTCATATAAACTGGACATAAATTAACACATTTTTTGTGGAAAGTAACGAAAAAGTGAGAAGCTATTTTAATTGCACTTCACTACTTCTACATTCCACGTCTATTTCCATAACATAAAAAAGGGAAGCCAATCTAGTTGGCTTCCCTCTTCTAAATTAATTATTGATCTAAACCTAAATCTTTTAAAATACTATCTAAAGTTGCACCTTTATAAGTAGTTTTTGGTTTTGGTGCGTTATCAACTGTAGGATTTTGTAATCCAAAGTTTCTAACAACATAGTCCATATCCTTTTTATCTACTACTTTATCAAAGTTAAAGTCTGCTGTAGCTTTATTTGTACCCCAATACGTTTGTACAGCTAGTGCATCTAACACGTCAATTACATCATCTTTGTTAACGTCCCCAGCTGCAGCTGTTAATAAACCTATATTATATCTCATTCCTAATGTTTCCCCACGTACTTCATTTGATAAAAGTACTTGTCTGTTCATTGTAAAATGTCCAGGCACATCAACTTTATAAGTATAAGGTTTTGTATCTGCTTTTAAACCTTCAGCACTATATTGTCCACTTTTGTTGATTGAAGGTTGAACAGTTGTTTTTCCATCATAAGATGTAACTGTAACTTTAGCACCAATTACACTTTGATCAAGCGCATAATTTAGGTATCCTGTTACTGGATCATATGCTCCTTCTAAATTTAATGCTCCATCAATTCTAGAATAAGTATTTTTAATTTTATAAGATTCCATGTACGCATACACATCTTTTGTCTCAACATTTGATTGATCAATTGTTGATGCAGTCATTGTATACCAATCATGTGGGATAAAATTTGTATATTTCTCTGCTGTTTTCATATCGAAATTAAATAATTGTAAGTCTTCTGGTAATGCTTTTGTTCCATTGTAAGTAAATGTAAATGTATAAAGCTGACTAATGCCAGAAGGTACTGAAGTTACTGATACTTGTGCATCACCATATTGTTTTACTGCATCATTTACAACGACATTTTGAATTGTTGCTAGATTTGGATCAACTTTGAAATTAATTTTAGTAGTTTTTAAATTTTTAATATTATTTGAACGAACACTGTAATTTACAGTATCACCTGTTGTAACTATTTGTTTATTTGCTTTTAAGTAGTAGTATGGGAAATTTTGATCGACGAATACTAGTCTTAACATATTTGCAGCATTTCCAGTAAAGTTTCTTGCTGCATCCATACCATAGAAAGAAACTTGTAAAGGTGTAGATCGCTTCTTAACTAAAATCTGGTCTGTATAGTTTCCGTTCTTATCTGTTTTAATAGGATTAGCTGGGAACGGGCTATCGTAAAATGATACAACTTTATTAGAAGACTGATCTATAGGTATACCTAAACGATTAGCTTCAGCAGTTTCAGGATCATTTAGATTAATGTTAAAGTCATATAAGAATTCTCCTTTTGAATCAAATTGACTATCTTTGTATTCAATTACTTTTTGATCTAATGAGTCTAAACTAGTAGTCATAGTAGGTGCTGCAACATCATAAACGAAATCGGCAGTTTTTACGAATGTCTTACCGTTTTCATTTGTACCAATTAATTTCAATTTATAGTTTCCTGCCTTGGCTACTACTGGATCATAACTAATTGGATTTTTTGCATCACCAGTAAATGGATAGTAAAATGAACTAAATCCTCTTCCAATAAAGTAATCTTGATTTTCATTCAATGCGATTGGTGTAAATGAACCAACTAAACCAAGATCTTCACCCGTTTTAGCATCTTGTAGTAATACATCTAATGTTTTCATGTGTGACTTTAATGAAAAATCGAATGATAAGAATGGAAATGCATTTGCTGGCCAGCTAGTATCATTACCAAACATTGGATTGTCGATTTTAAGATAATCGATTCCTTCATCGACTACGCGACCACCAAATGGAATTTGATATGTTTCTGATGGATCCACAGTATTTGTAAATGTAATAAACCCTTCATATGTTCCTTTTTCCGCTGTTTTTGGAATATTTAAGTTAAACTTAACATTCTTTTGGCTAATTCCATTTAATTTGACAGATGTAGGACCAGTGAAAGTTACATTGTTTACAGCAGCATCTTTAGACCCTCTTAAACCAGATTGGAATTTCACGTTTACATTAAATGTTTTTGCTTTCTCACTACGATTTTTTAATGTAATATTGCGAGAATCTGCAATATCTTTATCATCAAAACCATAAGATCCGAAGCTTATGCCACCAGTTAATTCTTTAATTGATTTTTGTTTGCCATTAATATAGGTTGGTGTTTGATCTTCTACTTCTAATTCTACATTCGAATGAATTGCTTCGTATGCATCTACACGTCCACTACCTGCTTCAAATACGCTATACGCTTTAGATAATGGATCAGCAGTATTCATTAAAATTGATTTGATATCTTCTGGTTGTAGGTCTTTATTTGATTGAAGTAATAATGCTGATACACCTGCAACATAAGGTGTCGCCATTGATGTTCCTGATAAGCGCTCATATGCATATTTGTAATCTTCAGGTTTTGAACCGTCACCTGTTTTATTATTTACATAGAATGGTACGGTTGAAAGGATTGCCACACCAGGAGCTGTTACTTCAGGCTTAATATCATAGTTTACACGTGATGGGCCTCTTGAACTAAATCCAGCTAATTCATCTGATGCTGTTTGCACCTTTTTAAAGTCACCAAAAGTGAAGTCTGATTTACCAGCTTTGATTGCAGCTGCAATTTCGATCCCCTCTTGATTAGAAACAGAGAATGCTGGAATTGCATCAACTGATTCACCAAGGAAAGATTGGATTGCACCTTCAGCTTGATTTGTTTCGTCGTTGTACATTAAAACACCAACTGCACCTTTTGCTTTTGCATTTTTAATCTTATCGATTAGGGCAATTGTTCCACGTTTAATGAAAGCAATTTTCCCATTTACATCTTTACCATTGAAATCTGCTGGATTACCTAAACCAACATCAACTAACTGATATGTTTTTCCTTTTAATGCTGTTAAGTCATCTGAATAGTTACGAGCTAATTGTCTTACTGAATAGTTTTTGCCATTATTTACTCCAGCATATTGATAAACATCTAATGCGATTGACGATGCACCAACTGTTAATGCTAATGCTGCAGCACCAGGTGCACCAAGCGTATACATTTGATCGCCGCTATTTCCTGCTGCAACAACTGTCGTTACACCGCTTAACACAGCGTTATTTACTGCAATCGATGTTGCATAAAGCGGATCATTTAAGCTCGCACCTAATGACATATTAATAACATCCATGCCATCTTGAACAGCTCGATCGACTCCTGCAATAATGTCTTCCTCAGTTCCAGATCCATAAGCTCCTAACACTCGGTAAGAATAAAGGTCAGCTTCAGGTGCCGCACCAACTGTTTTATATTCACTATTTGCTACACCACGTCCACCAATAATACCAGCTACATGTGTACCATGCTCAGTGTAATAAGTTGATGATCCACTAATTTCAGGTTTTCCTGATTTTTTCCAATCCGCATACGTTGTTTCCATTGGATCATTATCGTTATCAACGAAATCATATCCGCCCTTATAAGCATCCTTTAGGTCTGGATGATGATAATCCATTCCTGTATCTAAAATCCCCACTTTAATTCCTTTACCCGTAAACCCTTCTGCGTGTAAACGATCTAACGCATCATATGGAGTATAGTTTGCAACATTTGATTCATCAGCTTTCAGTTGATCATTTTCTTTCGGTGGATCAATTGAAAATGTTTGATTGCTCCACACCTTTTTTACAGCTTTCGATTTTAATAGATTTTTAATTTGATTTGCTGGTAATGTCATAGAAACACCGTTGAATGCATGCTTATATGAATGATTAATTTTATAATCTACTTTTTTACTTTTACTAGTTGTTAACACATTGCTAACATCTTTTGTAAAAGTTTCATGGTCTTGATCAATTAGATCTTCAGCATCTGATTTTGTTAAAGTTTTACCTTCAACATTCGCTTCAATTTGAGCGACTTTAACTGGTTTATTAGCAAACTCTACAATGACACTTGTTTGCTCAGAAGAATCCAAATTAATTTCAGAGGATATTTGCATCCCAGTGTCTTCACTTGTTGAAAGTTGTTTAAGTGCTGCTCTTTGCTCTGAACTTAAACTTGACAAAATATCTTCTGCCTTACTTGGACTTGCAGCATTTGATACATTTGTTACTTGTCCTAGAGAACCTAAAATAAAACTAGATGTTAAAGCTAAAACAGTAAAACTTTTTAAAACTTTACCTTTTTCTTTCTTTTCCCCCATTTTTCTTCCTCCAGTTCATTATTCTGCCTAGTTTGCCTTTTACATTAATTACTAGAATTAAGTTTTTTGACAACTTCCTCTAGTAATTAACAAAATAGAATGACATTTGTCGTTTATTTCTATTAGTTATATTATTAAGAATTTTCTATTTTTAATCAATTGGGTTATAACAAACCTTGATCTTTCAATGTTTACTCAATTCCCCTTTAGAAAATCGACAAATTACAACATTTTTCCCCTTCCGATTAAACCAATTTCATGCAATAGAAATTCAATCTATTAATTTATTAGTTTTTTAAACGAACTAAATTATTAAAAAAGACAAAAAAATGGAGCCATCTCAAATGTCAGGTTATCTAACATGGGATGCCTCTTTAACGATTCTGGAACTGTAATGATGAACTTTATTTGTGGATTTATTTGCAATTTTTGGCAATTTTAATTCCGATTCTCAGATTTTACTTTTATTTGAATTTTTCAGCAAAAAAACGAGGGTACCCATATAAAGTTAGACTTTTGGGACACCCTCATGTATTTTACATACTTACAAATGTATGTTCAATTGACTCATATAACTCGGCAGCTTTTTGATACTCTTTAATCTCAATATAGTATTTATATAATTTCTTACCAAATTGTTCAATATAAAATTTATTATTAGTAGAATAAAAGAATGGGAGTGCCTCATCTGATAAATATTGATAAAATTTTTCACGGGCTCCCTCAGCTTTAAGCTTAAATAGTTTTATTAATGTAATATGTACTGGACTTTTTAACATTTTTGCTAATGCTAATGCTCTTTTCATCACACTAAGTAGTATCTCTTTTTCTAATAGTGTGCCTTCCGTACATGTCTCTAAATAATTGCATAAACGTCTTAAATAATTTATTGATTTTTTATTTTCGGTTTCATTAATACTTTCTTCAAAATAATACAGTGCAGTTTCATATTCTTCTCGCTTAAAGTACTTCACTCCGAGATTATTTAATAAAATGGCTTTCCGTTCGCGGTCTCCTAATACTTCACAGTTATGAATCAAATCTTTATAGCGTTCTACAACTTCACTAAAATTCATTTCTAATTCACTACCGTACTGCAATAGCATAAGCGTTTCGGAACTAATGGCAAATAAATAGTTGTTCGTCTTCTGAAAAAACTTAAGTGCCATTTCGGCATATTTATATGCTAAGATTTTTGAGCTTCCAAAATGATAGGCAATTGCTAAATGGTGATAATATTCTTCATTTCGATACTCATCAATATTAATCTTCTTTAATACTTTAATTGCCTTTTGATGGTCTTCATTACTTAGGCTTGTATAATTCGATATATAGTACATTCCTTGAAGATGATAGAATAAATTTTTCTCGAAAGGAGATAAATTACTAAATTCTTTTTTCACAAATGTAAGTATTTGCTTAACCATATCTAAATTTTGATGATGAAAATAATACCTTGCTCTTAGTAAATTAAAGTGGGCTGCATATTGTGAATAGTCAATAAAGGGCATTTGTTCAAGTTCTGCTTTACATTCTTCTATTTGAGCTTCTTTTTTCATGATCAATGCATCATGCCATAGATGTAATTTTTTTTCTAAATTATAAAAAGATTGGACTTCTTGATGAATATTGATTCCTAAACGGTCTGAAAATAAAGCTATAATATCCGGTGAGTATGCCGTCTTTCCTCTTTCAATTTTACTTACATGAGTAGTTGTACATATACCTTCTCCAAGCATAGCTTGAGTTAATCCCATTTTTTCACGATAAAACTTTATGATTTCCCCCTCAATCATATGCACCCTCCTCTATCTCTATAAACATATTTACTAAATATTCTTTACTAATTTTTAATATCCTTTTAAGGAAAAAACAATTAATGATATTTACCTAATACTAAGAAATTTTCTTTCAAACTCAATACAATCTATCTAAAAAAAAGAGAGGATTTAAAAATGAAATCCTATCTTATAGACTATTTTATATCATTTCCCCAACCCTAAAGGCCTATATAAGCAAATATTTCTTATCTTAGATAAACGCCTATATTTGACTGTTATTACCACTTTTATTAGGGAAATTTTCTATTTTTTATTCCTCGGTTAATTGTATAGAATAACTACTAAATGGACTATTTCTCTACCTCTTTGAAAAGGAGCATTCTAAATTCTGCTCTGATCAAATATCTTTTTTATGATTAAACCAAACCAATTTATAAATCAAACTGCTTTATTATTCAATTATAAAAATCATGTGTGAAAAAAATTTTTTTGACAAAAATAATAAAATACGAAATAATTTTCACAAGAAAGGGTTTTCATAATATGATTAAAAAAAACTCTTTTTTCCTATATAATAATTATTAAGTAAATTATACTGCTTTTCTAAATCTTTAAAATACAAACATTTTCAAATTAATACTATATTAAAAATTTATTTATTCTAAAATCAATTCCCTAAGGAAAGGTGTAAAGAATATGGAACAAACGAACAGCTTAGGAAAAATTCGTTCTTATTATGCACGATTAAGTGATAAAGAAAAAAAGATCGCTGATTATATATTACAAAACCCAAAGCATATTATTCACAGTACGATTACAGAAGTAGCTGAAGACTTAAACGTTGCTGATGCGACTGTTTTTAGATTTTGTAAAAGGATTGGATTTAAAGGATACCAAGCGCTTAAAATTGCATTAGCAACAGAAATTATGACGCCTATTCAGCAAATCCACGAGGAAATTAACGAAAAAGATGATGAAATAACAATTGCAAATAAAATATTTCAATCTAATATTCGAACACTTGAAAATACTGCCCAAATTCTAGATGGTACATCCATAAAAAAAGCAGTAAATCTTATTTTAAAAGCTAATAAAGTTGAATTATACGGTGTAGGTGGTTCGTCTGTTATTGCGATGGATGCCTTCCATAAATTCATTCGTACAGGAATTAAAGCGAACTCGTACACTGACTCACACTTTCAATTGATGTCTGCTTCTCAACTGTCTAAGGAAGATGTGGCAATCGTTATCTCTCACTCAGGCTCAAATAAGGACATCCTTCGTATTTTGCAAGTACTAAATGAAAACGGTACCAAAACAATTGGAATTACAGGTTTCCCAAAATCTCCTCTAAGTCAAAATGTTGATGTCTCGCTTTACACATCTTCTGAGGAAACGGAGTATCGACCAGAGGCACTTGCTTCAAGAATTGCGCAATTAAGTATTATTGATGCAATTTACGTAAACTTAATGATCTTAAACTCTCACAAAGCTAAAACATCATTTGAAAAAGTTAGAACAGCTATATCAGAAACAAGATCTTAATTAGAAGATGTCTCAATAAAAAAATCTTGAGACATCTTTTTTATTGCATATATTATTTAGCGATTTGACTTACAAACTTCTTCATAAACTTCAAAAGCTTCATATGCATGATTGCCATTTCTTCAGGGGTAATTGGTTTTTCTTTTTCTAGCCATTGCTCCATAAGTCCAAAGAATGCCGATGAAATAAACGCAGTTGTGTATTCGTGTGGAATATCAATCATGTATTCTTCTTCTAATAAATCCACTAGTTTTTCATATATCGTCTCTTTAATATGTTCCTTCATTTTCTTCGGAAAAGCTGGGTCACCTTTTATACTGATTAAAATTTTTATAAATCTTTGATTTTCTTTTAAATAATGATATACATTAAGAATAGGTGGATAGACCATATCATTTGAATAAAACTCATTCATTTCTTTTGGCCTTATAAAAAGTAGTCGATTCTGTAATCCTTCCAATATTTCATTTTGGCTTTTTTCCATTAAATCATATTTATCTCTGTAATGTAGATAAAATGTACCGCGATTTAATCCTGCTTTTAAAGTAATATCTCTAACAGAAATAGCTTCGAATCCTTTTTCTTCTATTAAATCTAACAACGTCTCTTTGATTAATTTCTTCGTTTTTGCAACTTTAATTTCTCTCAATGACTGACTCATTTTAGATCATTCCTTTTGAATATATTCCTTATATAAGTTCTTACTAAACAAATTTCATGAATCTGTTTAGCAATGAACACATTTGAATGAATTGCTTATTGTGATTTAGTAAAACTCATTGTAATATCTTCACATAACAATAGTCAACACGTTGTTCAGTAATTTAATTTTAAAGGAATTAGGAGGTTTTACAATGAACTTATTTAAACAAAAGCAAGCTATATTAGCTCCTATACTAGTTCTACTTGTTGCGATCGTATTCAGTCTAACATTAGCATCAACCGTTAATCCTACACCTAAAAATCTTCCAATCTCAATCGTAAACGAAGATCAAGGAATTCAAGTACCATCAAAAGGGAATGTTAATTTAGGTAAAATGATGGTTACAAAGATAAATGAACTATCTAAAACGAATAAAGGTGAAAAACCCGCGATTAAGTGGCATCAAGTATCAAATGAAGAAAAAGTACGTAAAGAACTTAATGATCAAAAATATTATGCAGCTCTTATTTTTCCAAAAGATTTAAGTAAAAATCAAGCTTCATTAAAAACAGCAAATCCATCACCAATTACCATTAAAATTTTAGTTAACCAAGGTAAAAATGCCAATGGTTCAACGATGGCTACCCAAATACTGACTCATTTAGTAGAAAATCTTAATCTAACTATTCACACTGAAATTTTTAATGAATTGAAGAAAAACGTGAGCCAGATTTCTGTAAATCAAGCTGAAGTATTAGCGAATCCAATCATTACTAAGGTTGAAAATGTAAATCCAATTGGAACTCATACAGGAAATGGAAATGCACCTGTGAGTTTAATTACACCACTTTGGATGTCTAGTTTAATTGGTGCCGTAATCGTCTTCTTAGCGAAAAAGAAGACACAAGCATCAAACTCAATAAGTAAATTAAAAGTTATTTTTGAACAATTACTATTAGGAGTAATCCTATCATTCGTAATCGGTTTCGGCATAACTTTAATGGCGAAATGGATTGGCCTTACTCTACCCAATTTCTTAGATGTTGCGCTATATTTAACAATTGTTTATTTCTGCTTCCATATCTTAATTTCTGCTGTCATGTCTTGGATTGGATTTGGTGGGGTTGGTATTTTTGCCCTAATCTTTTTCTTCTCAGGTTCTTTAATTGGAATGCCAAAAGAGTTATTACCAACTTTTTCAAAAGAATGGATTTACTCATGGGTCCCAATGCGATTTGGTGCTGACGGATTAAGAGAAATTTTCTACTTTGATAAAGGGCTATCAATGAGTCATCCAATGAGTATTATTATTTGGATTGGCGTCATCTCTATTATTGTTTTATCTTTATCTGCTTTTAAGCCAAAAAAAGAAGAACTAAATCAAAGCAATCCAGTAGCTATGAAATAAAATAAAAGGACAAAAAAGGGAAACCCGTTTAACCGGTTTCCCTTTTTTATTATTACTGATCTAATCCTAAATCTTTTAAAATGCTATCCAAAGTTTTTCCTTCGTTAGTTGTCTTTGGTTTTGGTGCATGATCAACTGTAGGATTTTGTAATCCAAAGTTTTTCACGATAAAGGCCATATCCTTTGCGTCAACAACTTTATCAAAGTTAAAGTCCGCAGTCGCTTCATTTGTACCCCAATAAGTTTGTACAGCTATTGCATCTAAAATATCGATCACGTTATCTTTATTGACATCGCCAGCTGCTGCTCGTGTTAAATTCCAATTGATTCTCTTTCCTATTAGTTCACCACGTACGTTATCTGCTAAGTTCATTTTTCGATACATTGTAAAATGACCAGGAATATCGACTTTCACAGTATTAGGTTTCAGATCAGCTTTTATGCCTTCAGCAATGTATTGACCATTTTTGTTAGAAATCGGTGCTTCCACAGTAGTTTTTCCATCATTAGAAGTAACAGTTACTTTTGCACCAATTTTACTTTGGTCAATTGCATAATTAGTTTGACCTGTAGTCGGATCAATTGTTCCCTCTAAGCTTATAAACCCATCTACTTCAGAATATGTTAGGTTTTTATTATAAGTTTCCATAAAAGTATAGACATTACTTATTTCTACATTTGACTGGTCAATTGTTGATGCTGTCATTGTATTCCATTCAAAAGGCATACCCTTAATCCACTTTTCTGCTGTTTTCAAATCGAAATTGAATAGTTGTAAATCTTCTGGTAAGGCTTTCGTTCCACTATAAGTAAATGTAAACGTATAAAGTAGTGTACCAGCTGCAGTAGGTACTGAAGACACAGAAACTTGTGCATCTCCATATTGTTTTACCGCATCATTTACAATGACATTTTGTATTGTTGCAAGATTTGAATTGACTTTTAAATTGATTTTAGTTGTTTTTAAGTTTTTCACATTATTTGAGCGAACACTATAATTGACAGTATCTCCTGTTGCAACGGTTTTTTTATTTGCTTTTAAATAGTAATAAGGTAAATTTTCATTTACAAACGTAACTTCTAACATATTCGATGCATTGGCTGTAAAGTTTTTTGCTGCATCAAATCCATAAAATGCAACATTTAATGGATCAGAACTCTTCTTTACTAGGATTTTGTCAGTATAGTTGCCATTTTTATCTGTATACTTTGGTTTTGAACCGAACGGACTATTATAAAATGATACAATTGCATTCCTTGATTGATCAACTGGAATACCTAGTTTACTTGCCTCAGCAGTTTCAGGATCATTTAAATGAATGTTAAAGTCATATAAAAATTCTCCATTCGCGTCAAATTGACTATCTTTATATTCAATAACTTTTTGATCTAAGTTGTCAAAGCTAGTTGTCATAGTTGGTGCCCCAGCATCAAAAAAGAAATCAGCTGTTTTTGTAAATACTTTACTTTTTTCATTTGTTGCAACCATTTTTAATCGATATTTACCTGCTGATGCATTAATCGGTTCGCTACTAATTGGATTTTTCTCATCCCCAGTAAATGGATAGTAGATTGCATTAAAACCTCTTGAATTCGTATAATTTTGGTTTTCATTTAATACGTTTGCTACAAATGAACCTACTAAACCTAGGTCTTCACCAGTTTCTGCATCTTGTAACACTACATCTAATGTTTTCATATAGGATTTTAATGAGTAACTAAAACTTACGTAAGGATACGCATATTCAGGCCAATCGATATTATTTCCAAACATTGGATTATTGATCATAAAGGTATTAATTCCTTCATCAACAAAACGTCCACCAAATGGAATTTGATACGTTTCCGTTGGGTCTTCCGTATTCGTAAATGTAATATACCCTTCGTATGTTCCCTTTTCTGCAGTTTTTGGAATGTTTAAGTTAAACTGAATATTTTTTTGACTCATTCCATTTAATTTTATAGAAGTAGGACCAGTTAAAGTTACATTATTTTTAGTTGCATCTTTAGATCCTCTTAATCCACTTTGAAAATTTACATCTATTTTAAATGTTTTCTCTTTTTCACTATTACTTTTTAATTGGATCGTACGAGAATCTGTCACATCTTGATCATCAAATCCAAAAGATCCGAAACTAATTGCACCAGTTAATTCTTTAATCGATTTTTCTTTTCCAGCAAGATTCACTGACGTATGATCTACCACTTCTAGTTCTACATTTGAGTGGATTGCTTCGTAAGCATCAACTCGTCCACTACCTACTTCAAAAACACTATATGCTTTTGATAATGGATCAGCTGTATTCATTAAAATTGATTTGATGTCCTCTGGTTGTAAATCTTTATTTGATTGAAGTAATAATGCTGATATACCTGCTACATAAGGTGTCGCCATTGATGTTCCGGATAGGCGAGAATAAGCATATGTATAATCTTCCGGCTTTGATCCATCACCTGTTTTGTTATTTACATAAAATGGTACTGTCGATAGAATGGATACGCCAGGCGCAGTTACTTCTGGTTTGATGTCATAATTATTACGTGATGGACCTCTTGAACTGAATGACGCTAATTCATCTGAGGCAGTTTGCACTTTGCTAAAGTCTCCAAATGTGAAATCCGACTTACCTGCTTTAATTGCAGCCAAAATAGCTAAACCATCATCATTTGAAACCGAGAATGATGGAACTGCATCTACTGATTCACCAAGGAAAGATTGAATTGCACCTTCAGCTTTATTTGCTTCATCGTTATACATTAAAACACCAATTGCACCTTTTTGTTTGGCATTTTTGATTTTTTCATTTAATCCAATCGTTCCACGTTTAATAAAGGCAAGTTTTCCAGTTACATCTTTGCCAGTAAAATCGGCAGGTTTCCCTAAACCAACATCAACTAACTGAAAAGTTTTTCCTTTTAAAGATGTCATATTATCTGTATAATTTTGTGCTAATTGTCTAACTGAATAATTCATTCCATTATTTATTCCAGCATATTGGTAAACGTCTAACGCAATAGAAGATGCTCCTACTGTTAAAGCTAAAGCTGCAGCACCAGGAGAACCAAGTGTATACATTTGATTACCAGTATTTCCTGCTGCAACTACAGTTGTTATACCACTTAATACTGCGTTATTTACTGCAATTGAAGTTGCGTAAAATGGATCGTTTAATGTTGCTCCAAGTGACATATTAATTACGTCCATGCCATCAGAAACAGCGCGATCAATACCGGCAAGAATCGCTTCAGTTGTTCCACCACCATATGGCCCTAACACACGGTAAGCATATAGATCTGCATCTGGTGCTGCACCTAACGTTTTATATTCACTATTTTCTATGCCGCGGCCACCAATAATCCCTGCCACATGTGTACCATGTTCAGTGTAATATGCTTGGGAATCACTAACTTCAGGTTTACCAGATTTTTTCCAATCGGCGTAAGTCGTTTCCATTGGATCATTATCGTTATCAACGAAGTCATATCCACCTTTATAGGCATCCTTCAAGTCTGGATGGTTATAATCCATACCTGTATCTAAAATCCCTACTTTAATTCCTTTACCAGTAAAACCTTCCTTATGTAAACGATCTAACGCATCATATGGCGTATAGTTTCCAATACTTTGCTCATCCGCTTTTGGTTGGTCATTTTCTTTTGGTGGATCTATTGAAAACGTTTGGTTACTCCAAACTTTTTTAACAGCTTTTGATTTTAGTAGATTCTTAATTTGATTTGCTGGTAATGTCATGGAAACACCATTGAATGCATGTTTATAGGAATGATTAATTTTATAAATTACCTTTTTACTTTTATCACTAGTTAAAACCTGTTCAACATCTTTCGTAAAAGTATCGTGATCTTGATCGATTAATGTTTCAGCATCTGATTTAGTTAAAGTTTTCCCTTCCACACTCGCTTCAATTTGAGCAACTTTAACAGGTTGATTCACAAACTCGACAATAACACTTGTTTCTTCAGTCGAATCCAGGTTAATATCAGAAGAAATTTGAAGTCCTGTTTCCTCATTTGTCGAAAGCTCTTTAAGAGCCGCTCTTTGCTGTGCAGTTAAGCTAGCAAGAATGTCTTCTGCTTTACTTGGACTCGCTGCATTTGATACATTTGATACTTGTCCAAGAGAACCTAAAACAAAACTAGATGTTAAAGCTAATACTGTAAAACCTTTAAGAACTTTGTGTTTCTCTCTTTTTTCCCCCATTATACTTCCTCCAGTTCATTTTCAACAAAATACCTAAAACAATTAAATACAAAAATTACCTTTTTCTGACAAAATCTACTGAAATCATTCATATAAAACGAACAATTTTCGCGCATTTATCTTAGTTAAATTATCGTGAATATTCTGTTTTTAATCAATTGTGTTATTAAAGGCCTTGTTTTATAAGGATTTATTCTATGGATGAAAAAATTCGACAAAACCCAACATTTTTCACAATAAAATTAACGTGATTTTTAACCTTTATTCAAGTAACTGGCAGATTAGTTGCATAAGAATGAGAATTAAATAGGAAAATTTGCATTGGAATATTAATGGAAATTACTGTTAAAATTCAAGAGGAATTGTTTATTACTTGTTCAAGGATATGAAAAATACAGAAATAAATTCAGAATCTAATCGAACAACTTCTTTTTTAAGACCTCTAATGTATTCAAGTTCTTTATTTATTATTTTAATTTATTTTTACGATACATTTTTTAACTAAAGGATACTTTAGTTAAAAAACGTGACTGCTTTTATGATCTTTTTAATGAAGTAAATCAGTTTTAATCAGGCTTTTGATTTATTAAAATCTTTTGCCTTATGTCAAATTAAAATTACAAATAGGCATAGGTATTATTTTCACGTTATTAATGATTCTACACTTAGAATTATTCTGCTTACATTATTAATGGCAGTTTTGTAGATAAAAAAGGTCTTTAAAATTGATTTTTCAAAGTGAATTTCGGAGGAGAATTTATGAGTACAGGGAGAAAGATACAATGGCTAGGATGTTTACTAGGTTTATGTTCGCTATTTATTAATTTAGTAACAGAAAATAAGCAGCTAAGTATACTGATTGCTTTATTTGGTGGCACTATAGTACTTTTAGGTATTGTATTTAGTGTGAAAACAAAAAATCTTTAAATTATCTGTCTTATTATGCAAGTTACTTCATTATTTTTTATATTAATGTCTTGAAATAAACAAAATTAATCTATTATTTTAAGCTTTTTATTAGTTGTATGTGTATTAATATTTGTTAATAAATAGAATAGGTCAGCATTTAGTTGGATACTGACCTACTCTATTTTTTATTGCTTCATTCCTGTAAGGTTTTATTAATTTTGTACGTGCTAAATCGCTATATTTTGTATGGACCTTTTCTATTATATTAAGTATCAAATAGTTTCCCATCCAATGCTTCAATATATCTCTTAGCAGAATTATAGACTACTAATTTTGCATTTTCTTTTACGATTCCGTGAAATGCATTATAAATCCTATCAAATGTTAGCTTCTCAACCGCTAATGATATGTCTTTTACTTTTTTTGATGGTAATGGAATTAAATTAGGATAGCTATACATAAAACTTACCCACTTTGGATCTGCAACAACTTGAATTATATCTCCTGTTAACAGTATTCCTTTTTGCTCATTTCCAGCTTTCCATTCTAATACTGCCCCACCTTTAAAATGCCCACCTAATCGATGAAATTGAATTCCCTTTTTAAGCTCTAATGATTCGCCAGACCAAAAAATAATTTTATCACTTTTTCTCGTAATCCACTTTTGATCATCTTCATGTATGTATATTGGTACATCAAATTCTTCCGCCCATTCAATTTGACTAGAGTAATAGTGTGGATGTGATAAACCAATCGCATTGATTCCTCCTAACTGCTTAATTTCTTTAATTGTCTTCTCATCTAGATAAGAGACACAATCCCATAACAAGTTAAATCCATCATTCTTAATAAGATAAGCAGTTTGGCCAATTCCAAACTTAGGGTTAGTAACGATACTATATAAATTTTCTTCTTCAAAACGAATCATATTTTGATAGTTCTGGTCTTTCATTGATTGTAATGTTGTCCAACTTTGACCATTAGGATTAATGTATTGTCTTTCTTCAGAACAAATTGTGCAGTACTCAGGAGGATCAATAGACTTGTTATATTGAACACCACAAGTCGTACAAATAAAGTTTAGCATTTGCTCATTCATCTCACTTTCCCTAGAATTTAATCTGATCTATCCCATTAGTTAAAAGTAAAAAATTTCCAATCAAAAAGGCACATTTAAGTATAGTAAATCAAAAACTGATTTATTACACTTGAATGTGCCAAAGAATTAATTTTAGAGCATTCTATTATTTAATTTTTACAACCTTACCTTTCGTCATTTCAATCAGTTCAGTTGGAGTTAACTGAAAAATTGCTTTTGGATGACCCGCAGCAGCCCATACTTCTTTATACTGTAATAAATCCTCATCAATAAATGTCGTTATCTGATTTTTATGACCAATTGGTGATACCCCTCCAATTACGAATCCTGTTTGTTCACGTACAAAATCAGCATCTGCTTTACCTAGTTTATCATTTAGTATTTTCTCGATTTGTTTCTCATTTACACGGTTTATTCCACTTGCTACTACTAGTACTGCGCTATCCGAGCTTTCTAATTTAAATATAATCGACTTTGCTATTTGAGCCACTTCACAATTTAATGCATCTGCTGCTTCCTTAGCAGTTCTTGTACTATTTGGTAGTTCAACCACTTTATTTGAATAACCTAACTCAAATATTAAATCTTGTACGATTTGTGCACTATCTTTTAATACTTCCACCAACATCACTTCCCTAAAAAAATTGATTTTATAACTAATTCAATAATAAAAGGTACAATCCTGCTATTTTTAAACTACTTCCACCATATTGAATTAGGATATTCACCTGTACTTATATTAATTGTTTCACCAATTTTAGGTGTGGAGTATTTAACCCCGTATTCTTTAGCCGCCTTTACAGCCCGTTCAATTGGATCATTCCAATCATGAAATGCTAATGTAAAAGCACCAAAATGAATTGGTACAAGAACTTCACCTTTTACATCGACAAATGCTTTAACAGTTTCTTCCGGCAACATATGAATTGCAGACCATCGTTTATCATATTGACCGCATTCCATTAACGCTATATCAAACGGTCCATATTTTCCCCCTATTTCCTTAAAATGAGGTGCATAACCACTATCTCCGCTAAAATAAATTTTCGTTTTCTCACCAATAATGACCCACGAACACCACAATGTACGATTCCGATCAGTTAAATTTCTTCCTGAAAAATGTCTTGCTGGAGTACAAGCTAATGTTAATTGATCAAATTTAAATTCATCCCACCAGTTATGCTCAGAAATACTCTCTTTCGGTACTCCCCAGCTTACCAAGTGACTCCCAACACCAAGAGGTACAATAAATCGTTCGACTTTTTGTTTGATTTTTTTTATTGTACCGTAATCTAAATGGTCATAATGATCATGCGATAAAATGACAGCATCTATTTTTGGTAATTCTTCAATTTCGATTGGCAAACCGCCACTATATCTTTTACCTCCAAATTGCGGAAACGGGCTTGGTGTATTCCCAAACATTGGATCAATTAAAATATTTTTTCCATCAATTTCAATTAATAAAGCTGAATGTCCAAACCAAGTAATTTTCGAGTCTTTATTTTTCGATTGCAATAATGAAACATCGATTTTCTCCATTGCGATCCCATCTTTAGGCGTACGATTCGGATTTTTCTTAACAAAATCTCTAATCATAGAGATGTTTGTTTTGAAATCCATACTCATACTTGTAGGGACTTGGTTTATAAACTTACCATTTTTATAATTATCTAGAGCATAGAACGACTCCATTTTGTCTTTAGAGTATTTCTTCCCAAAATGAGGATATGTATTTAAAAACGCTACAATAACGATAATTAATAAGACTAAAACTAGTAAAAATATCATTAAATTTTGACCTCCAAACGAACTTCTACTAAGTTTTACACTACCACAAATTTAGAAGTTTAAACAAATATTCAGGTTGTTTTTTAAAATGAAAAACACCTTTTATGCTCTTTTCATAAAAGGTGTTTCAATTTTACAATCTCGGATCGATTTCTTTTGCCTGCTGTTCTTCGAATAATTTATTTGCAATTAATTGTTTATACTGCTCATTATCATTTGAGATTGAAGATAGTGGATATTCTAACATCTTTTGGCCTAAAACATAATCTTTAATGGAGGCATTTATCTTCTTATTAATCCGCTTTTGTTTGATTAACTTCTGATATTTATGTTCTAATTTATAATCATACCCATAAACAAGCGTTAAATAATCAGCGTTTCTAACCTTCAAGAATGGAGCACTATTGTAAGATTTATGGTTAGGTTTTATCACTACCCCTTCCATTTTTCTTGTTGTTGTTAGCGTCTCATAATAACAATTAGCTTTTTCAAAGTAATGTTCATCATCTAATGAAAGAACTAAATAATCGTCATCCGATACAAATGAGAAAATTTCAGCAGTACTTAATGAAGGTAATTTTTCATCACCATTTTCATAAACCATTTTTAAGAGATTAAATGGCTTAAACTCTATTTCCGATTCCGCCCCATATATTGTTAGTTGCTCATCATAAATATCTAGTAGCTCTTCATGCATTTTAATCGGTACATACGATTTTATCGTTTCTTTTACTGCACAAAATGTTGAATAATCATTATGACCATATTTATTTGTTAATACTTGTTTCGTAGTATGATTTACTTCATCGTGAAAGTCCGTTTGCTCATATCGTGAGATCAGTTTGTTAAAATGCTCATCAAATCCAGTCTCTTTTAATATGTTTAATTCAGATCTCAATGATTTTGATAAAACATTAAATTTCCCTTCTATTAATCCAGTACCTAATACACTCCATGGTAGTAACTCTCCATCTAGAATTAAAGTTTTAATATTCTCTTTTACCATATAACCACTAAATCGCTCTAATAGCTTTGAATAAACTCCCGAAAGATCAACATTTTTTACACGGTACCCATTCCGACTGACTGCGTGACAATCTTCAATTGTTTTAGATAAATAGATATTACATCTAGAACCCATATACTTTGGTTGGAGTACAACTTCTTGAACCTTTTTATCTTTAAAGTATTGTAGTCCTTGCTTTAAAGACTCTAAATCATTCGCATCTGTATCCTTATCAGCTGGACTCATCGTACCAGAAATATAATTAATTGAATTTTTTAATACGTAATTGAGACGTCGTTTATCTTTTTGATCCAATTCATTTATATTGATATCTTTATCTCTTCCTTTGAATAATTCAGGTAATTCTTCTTTATTCACGACATCATCATTCACTGAAGGAACACTATATAAATATGGATTATTTGTATAAATTCTAATACTAGTCAATTGATTCCCACTAGCAGCACCAGTATCAATTCCAAATTTATTCTTAATGCGTATTAATTTCTTACTCGCAACATGGCCGAATACATGATAAGGATGATTGGAAACAGCTTCCTCAGCTAAAAATTGTAATTGCTCCTGAATCGGTTTATTACGATCAATTCGGAATGAGCGTTGATGGCGTGATGAATTAGTATCCATTTTTCCAATATATTTCTTTTTACATGGAGCATGTGTAATATAATATGAAGGAAAGTCTTCACCAATATAGTGATAAAACTCCTTACTTTCATTTACTAGCTCTATAAACTTGCCTTGAAGCTCTTCATCTTTTTCCAAAGTTTTAATAGAAGTAAAATATGTTTCTACTAAACTTTGATCCATCGAAGAGTCTTTTAATTGACCTAATAAAAACTTACTAACAAAATTTTCATGATTACCTTTTATAAAATAAAACCAATTACGGTTTGAATAAATAAATTCAATGATTTCTTTAACTTTATTTCCTTTATCAATCCAATCTCCTACCAAGAGTATGCGGTGATTACTACTTTTCTCTGATTCTATTATTTGATTATTTTGAACTGTAAAACCAGCTTTTGATAATAGCTTCTGAAATGTAAGAATTTGTTCATGAATATCCCCTACGATTGTATATTTGTATTTTGTAGGCAGTTTTCGAGAAATATACTCCTCGATATTATCTACTTTAATCTCAAATTCAGTTGGGTTAAGAAAATTCTTCTCACGAATACGATGTATATTTCGATAATTATTTCTTTTAATAGTAGGAATTACTTCAGTTCTAAGACGTCTTACATGATTATCAATTAATTTCTTTGATCGATCTGATGAATAGTATTCTCGAATGTTTTTATAATCAAATAATACTAAATCAACATTATACGAATTTTCATTTGCGATTTCTACAACTTGGTCACGGAATGATTCTGATAGTCCAGTTGTATCCACAATTACAAATTCTGCATTAATTGGGAAAGTTGTAACCATCTTTAATTTAGTAAATAGTAGTTCAAATGCCTGTTCACTCGCCTCGAGCATTATCGTACTATGTTTATCAAAATCTTCTCCTAATATTTCTCGTCTAATATCATCAGATGATAAATACTGTATATTCGTTTTATAATTTCTCGATTCGTCTCTATAAGATAGAGATGGAATTAATATATTTTTTGCAAAAGTCGATTTTCCACATTCACTAGAGCCTACTAAAAGAAAAATCGTATGAACATTTGTTGTGATTTTCATTCCTGATGCTCCTTTACATTTTGCTTCGTAATAACAACTGCCTGAGAAAGTGAGATCCCGTCTACACAATCTCCTACATCTGAGAATGTAGACTTATATGTTGTATTACTTAAGATTGAATCAATCCATTTAACAAACTCTTCTTTTGTCATTTCCCATTTATGATCATCATGTCTAAATCCATCTAATTGGTATAGATTATTAAACTCTGCATTTGGAGTGGTTATGATGAAATTCTCAAAATTAACATCGGATAGTACGCTCTTTACTAATTTTGTAGCATCCCTAACACTCATGTGTTCAACAACTTCAGTTAGCAATACATCAACATTCAAATCATTATCGTAAAACGCTAGAAAGTGAGATAACGACTCATAGATTGCAATATTTTCAATCACTTTATTATTTATTTTATATTTCAATCGTTCTCTTATTTCGGGATCAATATCAATTGCGAAATAATCATACTCACTGATTTTTTGACTATAAGGAATTGCATATGCTCCCTCACCACAGCCAATATCAAGAATAGAACGCTCAAATTTTAACTGTTCTGTGATCCACTCTTGGCGCTGTCTTGCAGTATTTCCAAATTTAAAATCAATTTCATAATGATTTGTTTTTTCAAGTTCATTTTTAAATGCAAGAAATTTTTTACGACTATTTAACACATTTCTATTAAATAAATAACGTATATAGTAAGGTGCATCAATGATTTGCATACTAGTTATATATTTTCGTATGACATCGTCTGTAAAATCGATATATTCATCTGAAACGATGCTCAAGAATAAGCATAGCACTGTCGTATAGTGAATTAACTCATGAATTGTTTTGGTTGTATGAATACGTAGCTGATAAGTTTTACTAGCTAGCTCTTCAAAGTTTAGATCAAATTCATTTAAATGCCTCTGAAAGAAGTTTAAGTAACTAACGTTTTTTACATGAATAGCATTAATTAATATGCTATTTTCATATTCATTCTGATCTTTTTCATGTAACTTTTTGAATGCTGAAGAAAAGTATGCGTTGATTGCATTTAACGGGAATAAGGTTGAACAATATCTTGTCGTATTTAAGTATTCAAACATTTCCTCTACTTTTTCTTTATACGAAATTTCATTATCAGCATCTTTAAAATAAACATTGTATGTATCTTCTGAAGAATACCACGCAAACGCGTTTCCCTTCCTAATTGTCTTAATACTCATCCCAGAGCTTGGATTTTTAGCAATTATATAGGAAAAATCAGGGTTAGTTGATTTTAACTGAAAAATAGCCACTTGAGTGAATCATCCCTTCTTTTTGAATTATCAAATAATTAATTCTATTTTAACATGTAATAACTAAGGGATTATTAGTAATTAATAAAAAAAAGAGAGGTAAAATTCACCTCTCCTTAACCAGTTTCTTCTATTATATATACTCTTAGTTTAAAGTTCTTAATAAATTAGCCATCTCAATTGCTGAAATACCAGCATCCCAGCCTTTATTACCAGCTTTCGTGCCCGCTCTTTCAATCGCTTGTTCAATATTTTCTGTCGTTAATACACCAAAAATAACAGGGATACCAGTTTGTAGAGTAATAGCAGCAACACCTTTTGCTACTTCATTACATACGTAATCATAATGAGTAGTTGCCCCACGAATAACTGTTCCAAGTGTAATGATTGCATCGTATTTTTTTGAATCAGCTAGTTTTTTTGCAACTAATGGAATTTCAAATGCTCCTGGTACCCAAATAACATCAACGTCTGATTCTTCTACACCATGACGATATAGAGCATCTTCTGCACCACCAAGTAGTTTTGATGTAATAAATTCATTAAAACGTCCTACGATTACAGCAACTTTAAGCCCAGATCCTACTAAATTTCCTTCAAATTTCATCTTAATCTCTCCCATTTTTAATAGTGTAGTAAATGTCCCATTTTTTCGATTTTAGTATTTAAATATTTTTCATTATCTATTTTCATTTCAGTTTGAATTGGAACTCGATTGTTTATTTGAATTCCATGAGATTTTAGCGCATCTAATTTAAGTGGATTATTAGTTACTAAATCAATACTCACAATACCTAAATCTTTAATAATTTGAGCACTTATCGCATAGTCCCTTAAATCTGCTTCAAATCCTAAATTTAAATTTGCTTCAACAGTATCAAGGCCTTCTTCCTGTAACTTATATGCACGTAACTTATTGAGTAAGCCAATCCCTCTACCTTCTTGACGCATATAAACAATTACGCCTTTGCCTGCTTCTTCAATCATCGATAAGGTTGATTGCAACTGAGGTCCGCAATCACAACGGCATGAGCCAAATACATCACCTGTTAAACATTCTGAATGAATACGTACAAGTACAGGTTCACCATCGTCAACCTTACCTTTTACAATCGCAATATGCTCTTTACCATCTATTTCATTTGTATAGCCAATCATCTTAAAATCACCAAAATCAGTTGGTAATTTAATTTCAACTTCTCTTTTAACAAGTTGTTCAGTTTTACGTCTATAATGAATTAAATCTTTAATCGTTATCATCTTTAAATTAAACTTGTTTGCGATTTGAATTAAATCTGGTACTCTTGCCATTGTTCCATCGTCATTCATAATTTCACAAATGACACCAACTTCTTTCGATCCAGCCATTCGAGCTAAATCTACTGCCGCTTCAGTATGGCCCGGTCTCTCAATAACTCCTCCGTTTTTAGCGACCAGAGGAAACATATGCCCAGGTCTTCTAAAATCTGCTCCAGTTGATTCATCATTTAACATTTGTAACACAGTATGTGAACGCTCAAATGCTGAGATACCAGTAGTAGAATCGATATGATCAATACTTACTGTAAATGCAGTACCATGAGAATCTGTATTATTTGTTACCATTTCATATAAGTCTAGTTTTTTAGCTATATCTTCAGAAACAGGTGCACAAATTAATCCGCGACCATGTGTTGCCATAAAATTTATATTTTCAGGAGTTGCAAATTCTCCGATAACAACAAAATCTCCTTCATTCTCTCTATCTTCATCATCACAAACAATAATAATTTTTCCATTTTTCAAGTCTTCAATTGCTTCTTCTATTTTAGAGAACATGAGCTTACTCCTTTATATATAGCCATTTTGAGATAAAAATGAAGTTGTTATTGCAGAACTCTTTTTCGTCTCATTCATACCAAGCATTTTTTCAACATACTTACCTAATAAATCAAACTCAATATTAACAACATCTCCAACTTTTTTACTGCCTAAGATAGTATGTGAGCGGGTATGAGGAATTAATGAGATCGTTACAATATCAGTTTCAACTTCAAATATTGTTAAACTTGTACCATCAATCGTTATACTGCCTTTTTGTAGGCAATATTTAGTAAACTGACTTGGAATATTAATTTTATACATTACTGCGTTTTCCATTGCTTTTACAGATACAATTTTACCTGTACCATCAATATGCCCCGATACAATGTGACCACCAAACCGTCCATTTGCAGCCATTGCCCGCTCTAAATTTACTTTCTGGCTAGAAACTAAAGTACTTAGATTGGATGCTTGAAATGTTTCAGGCATGACATCAACAGAAAATTCATTTTTAGTAAAATCCGTAACGGTTAAACAAACTCCATTAACAGAGATACTATCTCCTAAATGAACATCCTCTAAAATGATTGATGCACCAATTGTTAGCAATAAAGTATTACCTTTTTTTACGATATTTTTTACTGTTCCTATTTCCTCAACGATTCCAGTAAACAAGTTTTTTCACCCCATTTCGAAAAAGCATATTACACTCAAGCCCGATAAATGACTTTGTAAGATCCATCTCTAATTTCATAAATAGTTGATCCACCTTATCACACCTTCTAATTCAAATTAATTTGAAAAAGTGAAAAGCCCCTTAGAAAACTCCTAAGGGGCAATAGATGTTTAAGAAAGGAAGCATACTTAAATAAACGCTAGTACAACAAGAGTCTATTTAAAGACAGTACTATAACGCGTCTATTGTTCTGCATACAAAATATGCACAACGAACTAAGCCTATACGGAAAGTATTTTAAAGAAAATAACATACCGTATATGCACTCCATCCTTCTCCCATCCAGACTATACTGTCGGCTCTAGATTCTAACTAGATCAGCAACATATAAAAATCATATGAAGCTCACGGGCTTAGTATAAAAATATACAACACCGCCGGTTGGGAATTTCACCCGACCCCGAAGGACACTAATTATCAAATTTGGTTTCATTATAACTAGCAATTATTTGGTTGTAAAGAATTTATGATTCAATTTCTTTTAAAACGATCTAATCGAAAAGGAAATTAAAATAAAAAAACCTTATAAAATATGGAAATTTTAACACTCTATTTCATAAAAAATTTTTATTTTAAAAAAAAAAAAATTTGACCATCTTGCCATATATATTTTTTTCATCCAATACAAATGTGTATAAATATTAATATTAGCGAAATTCCAAAAAATATTAAATTCTATAATTAATATAGAAAGTTAGACTTATGGATTCGGAAATATTGCTCGATTAATAATACATTTGAATTCCTTTTTTCATTTGTTAAAATAAGATTTTTTTGTTCGTTAAATTGTTTATTTACACCAAAGAGTAATGCACTCCTCTTAACAATGCTCCCAGATTACTTAACATTTTTTTCAATTATAAAGGCACCTTCCTTTATATCGTAAATTGAAATAAATAACCCGATAACTAAAAAATAATTTTAAAATAACAAAAGACTTTTTTATTGCACTAAAAAAGCCAATCATAAAATCGAAATAAACAGTTTCGTCTTAAATTAAATTAAAAAAAACTGTGAAAATTTTGTAAATATTTTTTCCCAAAAAATAATAATAAATATACAGTATGGTAATTATTATAAAAAAGTTAGTTTCAAAAAAAAGAAACTTCTTTCATAAAGAAGTTTCCATTCTATCTGTTATTCATTTCCAACTTGTAGTATTTTTTCATGATGTTTTAAATCTCTTTTTTGTAGCCAAATGAAGTACACTGAAACTAACATGATCAATATTAAAATGACCGGTGAAGAAAATAAAAGTATTCCTAAAAAGCAAATTGCTAGAATACATGAACCAATTTTAAAAAATATGGAATCAAATAGTCTCAGACATGCCAATACTCCTAGTAAAGCGTTGCATAGGAAAAATGCATTTGCAATTGCTACAAGTGTTTGAATACTTAGGAAGTCATTAAAATAAAGAATAAATACAATTATGTGAATGCCAAACAAACTAAATAATGATCGTGTTGCCACATTATTTTTATTTTTAAAAGAAAGCCATGAAGGTAATAAACCGCTTTTGGCTTGATCGGCAATTAGCCTTGATACTGCTCCTATTACTAGCAGAACCGTGCTAATACAAAGAGCAATAGTAATTGTTGAAATAATTGGCGTTGACCAACTACCAAATAAACTCTGAAGTAACGGTGCTAATGATTGGTCCGTCATATTTCCATTTTTAGAATGAATCCACTGGAAAGCAAATGCAACTGTTAAACTTACTATTGCTATAATCGAGAAACTTAAGATTACCGCTCTAGGAATTGTTCGTTCTGGCGTTTTTACTTCTAAAGAATAGCTACCGATGACCTCCCACCCGATTAAAGCCCAAAATAATAAAAGTAAACTTTCTCCAAAATCAGAAACAGTAATTGGATTGGATAAAGTAAAGCTCCCATCAACTGTAAATAATGTATGAATGCTGCCAACTATAAGAGTCACTACAATGAAACTAGACATAAAAAAAGCAAATTTTCCAACATCAGCAATGCTTCTAGTTAAAATAATATAGACAAAACATAGTATTCCTAAAGCTAACCACTTTTCATTGAAGAATCCTTGATTCGTTAGTAGTTGTAAGTAATGCCCTGCTGTACCTGTAACTGCAATTGGTCCAAAACAAACTGCAAGTAAAAAGAAAATAGCTGAAAGGTTTTTTATTTGTTTACCAAATGCACGTTCAACTGCCAATGGTACTCCAGAATCTCCTGGAATTAACAAACTTAGCTTACCGAACATTAGTGCAAATATTAAACTTAAACCAAGCATAAGAACCCAAGCAAAAATAGCATAACTTCCAGCAGTTTCATACACTGCAGGTGGTAAAATTATAATTCCCGAGCCTAAAATAGGTCCAATCATTAACCCGCTGAGCAATAGAAAACCAATTTTTCGATTCCTCATCCATATCCCTCCAATTGTTATTGAAACAAATAGTAATTTCGTATACTTTAATTATATGAACCAATCTAACATCGGTAAAATGAATAGTTATGATATAAACAATCGGAAAATCCGATAGTTAGGAGGCTATTATGGAAATCCGACATTTAATTACGTTTAAGTCAATTGTGGATATGGGCGGTTTCTCTAAAGCTGCGATGCATCTCGGATATGCACAATCTACAGTTACTGCACATATACAAGCACTTGAGCAAGAGTTAGGAGTACCTTTATTTGACCGATTAGGTAAAAAGGTACATCTGACTGAGGTCGGTGAGAACTTTTTAGTTCACGCAATCGAAATGATTCAACTCTATACAAAAGCAAAAGATGTATTCCAAATGGAAAATGAAGAAGTATCTACGTTAAAAATTGGTGCACCAGAATCTTTAACAATCTATCGTCTTCCACAAATTATTCAAGCATTTCGTTCACAAAATCCGAAAGTAAATATTATGATGAAATCTGGTTCATGTTGGGAATTACAAGATGAATTACGTCGAGGTGATCTTGATATTGGTTTCTTTCTACAGGCTCCTTTAACGGATTCAGATTTGTATACGGAAACACTAATTGAAGAACCACTTGTCATTTTACTACCTCCATCTTCCGATACTAGAACACTTTCATCGTTTACACTAAATGAAAATGAAAATATAATTCTCACAGAACAAGGTAGTTATCGTGATTATTTTGAAGCATTTTTAAGAAGTAAAGGAATTGCAACTGAGACTGGAATGGAATTTTGGAGTGTTGAGGCAATTAAACAATGTGTTATGTGTGGACTTGGTATATCCATACTCCCACTAGTAGCAGTTCAAAATGAAATACAGCAACAAAAACTTAAAGTCATAAAATGGGATACAAATTTAGGAAGTGTATCTACGATCATGTCTTGGCATAAAAACAGATGGCAATCCCGTGCTGCTAGAAAATTTATGGAAGTTGTAAGAGTACAGTCAACATTATGGAATTAGTCTTTTTAAATCTAGGTTCTAATTAGTTTTACTTTTGAGTTATATGCTTAGGGAAAAGTCCGAACATATAGTTTAACTTTCTTGATTCATTTGCAGTCTTAGCTCTTTTATTGCACTTCACAATTCAACGACATGAAAAAAGCTAGTTCCCAACTAGCTTTTTTTATTATACAGTCTGTCGCTCGATTAATTTAAACGCAATTTCTTCTTTTGTTATTTCAGAATTTATCGCTTGAATAAAAAGTTTCTTACCTACTTCTCTCAATGGAATTTCGACTGTTGTTAACTTCATTACTTTTGCAATAGGTTGATTATCGAACCCTATTATCGCTAAATCTTGAGGAATAGCTATTCCATGATCATTACAGCAGGTTTGTACTCCGGCAGCTACATGATCACTTGTTACTAACAAAGCTGTTGGTCTCTCTTTTAAATTTAACAAAGATTGGACAACTCTTTCACCATCTTCGAAATAATAACAATTGTCAAATACGTAGTTGCTAAATATTGGCTCATTATATTTTTTATGAAAATCAATATAGGCAGCCTCTCTTTGCTTACTATTCATGCCTGTTCTACGACCAATACAATAACCGATTTTTTGATGTCCTTTTTTATATAAATATTCTAATGCAATCATGAAGCTATTGTAGTGATCAATAAAGGTTGAAGAAACTTCTGTATTTCTCGTATCTTCAAATAATATGATTTGCCCATATTGGTTAAACTCTTCAATCATTTCAATTGAACAAATTCTAGAACAAATAATGAGTGAGTCTATTTGTTTGTGTTGTAGCATCTCTAATGCTTCTATTTCTCTCTTCTCTTCATAATTTGATTGAAATAGTACGAGCTTATAATTATTTTTTATTGCCTCATTTGCAATTCCATCAATTAGTAATCCAAAGTACGGATGATGCGAGAACGGAATAACCACACCAATTAAATTCGTTTTTCCTTTACTTAGATTGACTGCATTTTGATTTCGTTGGTAATTAGTTTGCTCAATTGCATTTAATACTGCTTTTCTTTTTTCCTCACTAACATATGGTTCATCATTTAAAACTCGTGAGACTGTTGTAACCGAAACGCCGGCAATCCTCGCAATTTCTTTAATATTAGACATTTTCTCACCTTTTCTAAACTTTTTCTTGCTCTGAAACTAGTTCCATACTTTACGCTGTTCTCATAATAAAAAGGAGGTACGAATATGCAAATACTTTTTGGTTTACTTTGTTTAGTATTTATGTGTAGTTCAATTTTATTTTGCGCTTTCTTTGCTATCATACAACAGGAAAAGAAATGAGGGGAAGTAAAGCAGGCAAAACTGAAAACAGTTGCTTCAGCAATTTTTCTCCATATCCTATTTTACATAATCCTTTAAAAAGCTCCTATTTTCAATGAATACTCTAACTTTGCTATGTAAATAATAAAATAGGTTCGTTATTAAAGGAGGAATTATGATGGATACTGAAAGAGCATTAGAAATCGTAGCTGCACCTGGTATGATTAATGTAACTTGCGATGGTGTACCTGTTTATATTCAGCATGTTAATAAAAATGAGGGTACAGCTAGAATATATCCTCTTGATCAGCCACAAAATGATAAAGAAGTATCATTAAGTAATTTAAAAGAACAATAAATGATAAAAAAGTCCCAGAAATAAACCTCCATTAAGGAGGTTTATTTCTTTTTTGGAAAAAAACGTAAAAATATAATTTTGGTAGTCCAGTTAAAATTGAAGCCTTAAAAAAGAAGAAGATTTTACGTCTTCGTTGTTACATATGACATAATCGCAATCTAGTTCATTTTAAGTAACATACTAGGTACTGGGTAATATGTCGAATTTACTACATATTTTTAAAAAATCTGAAAAAAAAAGTCGAAAAATTCTTTGAATATTTTTATAAGTATGCTATGATAAAAATCACTTAAGAAAGACAATCTATTATAATACTTCGGAGCTAATTGTCAGAATTTTCTATTTTTTAATGTAAAATTAGAAAATAGTAAACTTTCTTAATAGAAAATTAAAAAACTACAATAGGGATTAGAGGAGGCTCATATGAATTTATTTCGAAAAAAATCAGTTTCAGGTAGTTCGCCTAGTTCACTTAAACAAGTTCTAGGAGCGTTTGATCTTACAATGTTAGGTATCGGTGCCATCATCGGTACAGGTATATTCGTTTTAACTGGTGTAGCAGCAGCTGATTACGCTGGTCCAGCACTTATTCTTTCATTCATTATCGCAGGTTTAGCCTGTACATTCGCTGCACTTTGTTACTCTGAATTTGCATCTATGATTCCAGAGGCTGGTAGTGCTTACACTTATAGTTATGTTGCTTTTGGTGAAATCATTGCTTGGATATTAGGTTGGGATATGGTACTCGAGTACGGTCTTGCATCTTCAGCAGTAGCAAGTGGATGGTCTGGATATTTCCAAAGTTTATTACATGGTTTTGGAATAAACCTTCCAACTGCTTTAACAAGTGCGTTTGATCCATCTAAACATACTTTTATTGATTTACCGGCAGTCATCATTGTTTTACTTGTTACGTTCATTCTTACTAGAGGTGTTAAAGAATCAGCAAAACTTAACACAATAATGGTAATTGTAAAATTAGCAGTAGTAGTACTTTTCATCGTAGTAGGTGTTTGGTACGTTCAACCGCACAACTGGACTCCATTTATGCCAATGGGATTCCATGGAGTAACAGCTGGTGCTGCAGTAGTAGTATTCGCATACTTTGGATTTGATGCAGTATCAACTGCAGCTGAGGAAGTTAAAAATCCTCAACGTAACTTACCAATCGGTATTATCTCAGCTTTAACAATTTGTACAATCTTATATATTGTCGTTTCATTAATTCTTACTGGTATCGTTCCATTTGATCAATTAGGTGTTAAAGACCCTGTAGCATTTGCACTAGCATTTATTCACCAAGATTGGGCTGCTGGTTTCATCTCACTTGGCGCAATCATTGGTATTACAACTGTATTAATCGTAATGATGTTTGGACAAACTCGTCTATTCTATGCAATCAGTAAAGACGGTTTATTACCAGGTAAATTATCAAAAGTTAATAAGAAAACTTCAGTTCCTGTAACAAGCACATGGGTAACAGGCGGGCTAGTTGCTTTATTCGCTGGCTTAATTCCATTAAACAAATTAGCTGAATTAACAAATATCGGTACACTATTCGCTTTCTCTGCTGTTTCTCTTGGTATTCTAGTATTAAGAAAAACTCGTCCAGACTTAAAGCGTGGATTCAAAACTCCTTGGGTACCTGTAGTACCAGTATTAGCTGTTGTATTCTGTGTATATTTAATGCTACAACTTTCATCATTTACTTGGAAAGGTTTCGTAGTTTGGTTAGTAATCGGTTTAGTAATTTATATAACATACGGATATAAAAATTCTAAACTTAACAGTAAAAATAAGTTTGATAAGGATTCAAATCAAACAGCATAAGTAATGAAATGCCACTATAGGTTACTATAGTGGCATTTTTTTTGTCTGTTACATATTTTCCACAACAATCTAGAATAATTATAAATATCCACAACAACATACTTTACAAAAACAGTTTTGCTCTATGATATGATACGACTTAAGAAATTTTATTTTTGAATGAACAGGAGCTGTTAAAATGTTCCCATTAAAAAATTATTATGAATCATTTATTAAAAAGGATCTTATTGGAGTGAAAAGAGATATTGCATTAAAACGACTAAGTAATTTACTTGCTTGTCAAAAGATTAGTAAAGATACGAAAGAAGTTGTACATATTCGTTATTTTACTTGTACTGAAACTCTTCAGCCTACTGACACTTATTTAGGTACAATTGCTGTGAAGTTTCAAAATGGTTATGTAGTTGAAACAGCAATTTCACTTCCTAAGGAAAAATAATTGATTTATTAAAACTTACGTCTAGGTATAAGCCTATTTACAATATAGACTAGTTTCATAGTTGGTAAAAAAACATACGATACATTATCCACCTCTCCTAATTGTAATTTTCAATTAGTTAGTTACATGACCCTAAGGGAGTTTTCCCTTAAATATCGTATGAAGGAGGTCACATGTATGAGTACTGGACATCACGGACACCATCTTAACGGTTTTGCTTTAATCGTTGTTCTGTTTATCTTATTAATCATTGTTGGAGCAGCTTGCTGGTCTGGATATGACGGATGCGGATATGGACATCACTGGTAATCATTAAAAACTATAGAACTCCTGTTAAATTTTAACAGGAGTTTTTTTATTTTAAAAAAACTTTTACTTGAATATGAATATTCAAGTATACCTCTGTTAATAATATGTTAGGTTTCAATTATTAATGTAGAGGAGTTTATGTATGAATAAACAACGAGCACAAGAAATCGCTTCTTCACCTAAAATGGCAAATGTGACATACAATGGAGTACCAATTTATATTCAACATGTTGATGAAAAAAGTGAAACAGCTAGAATCTATCCACTTGGCCAACCAGATCAAGAGGAAGAAGTTTCAATCAATAGTTTGTCAGAACATTAATTTTCGAAAAAAAAAACAAACCTCTTTTTTTGGAGGTTTGTTTTTTATTGTTTCGCATTTTACCAAGACAAGCTTTCAATTAAACTGCATTTAAGGCATTCTTGGATCGTATCTTTCTTCTGGAAATCATGTGCACAATTTTTTTGAATTGTGCTTAATTCGATTTTTAACTGACTCATATTTCTTTCCATAAGCTTTATTTCTTTTATGATTTCTTCTACCCTATTCATATAAGGCTCACACCCTTATTGATAGATTTCTCCGCCTTGTTTTCTAAATTCAAGTGCTTTTTCTTTCATTCCTTCTTCAATGATTGAATCATTTTGAAGTTCTTCTTGTTTTACTAAATCTCGAATATCTTGTGAAATTCTCATACTACAGAACTTTGGACCACACATTGAACAAAAATGTGCTGTTTTAGCTCCTTCAGCAGGTAATGTTTCATCATGGTATTCAATTGCTCTTTCAGGATCAAGAGAAAGATTAAACTGATCACGCCATCTAAATTCAAATCTAGCTTTTGAAAGTGCATCATCTCTTTTTTGTGCACCAGGGTGTCCTTTTGCCAAGTCAGCTGCATGTGCTGCAATTTTGTATGTAATAACACCTACTCTAACATCTTCTTTATTTGGAAGACCTAAATGCTCTTTCGGAGTTACATAACACAGCATTGCAGTACCAAACCAGCCAATCATTGCTGCACCGATTGCTGACGTAATATGATCGTAACCAGGCGCAATATCAGTCGTTAGCGGTCCTAATGTATAAAATGGCGCTTCCTGACAAATTTCTAATTGTTTATCCATATTCTCTTTAATTAAGTGCATTGGCACATGTCCCGGTCCTTCAATCATAACTTGAACATCATGTTTCCATGCAACTTTTGTTAACTCACCTAGTGTTTCTAACTCAGAGAACTGTGCTTCGTCATTTGCATCTGCAATTGAACCTGGTCGTAATCCATCGCCTAAAGAGAATGTTACGTCATAACGCTTCATAATTTCACAAATTTCTTCAAAATGAGTATATAAAAAATTCTCTTTATGGTGAGCTAAACACCACTGAGCCATAATAGACCCACCACGAGATACAATTCCTGTCACTCGTTTTGCAGTTAATGGGATATAGCGTAATAATACACCAGCGTGAATTGTAAAATAGTCTACCCCTTGTTCAGCTTGCTCGATTAGAGTGTCTCGAAATACTTCCCAGCTTAAATCTTCAGCGATTCCATTAACTTTTTCAAGCGCCTGATAAATCGGAACTGTCCCTACTGGTACTGGCGAGTTTCGGATAATCCATTCACGTGTTGTATGAATATTCTTCCCAGTTGAAAGATCCATCATCGTATCCGCTCCCCAACGAGTAGCCCATGTCATTTTTTCTACTTCTTCTTCAATTGAGGACGTAACGGCTGAATTACCTATATTGGCGTTTATTTTCACATGAAAATTACGACCGATAATCATTGGCTCACTTTCAGGGTGATTGATATTCGACGGAATGACAGCCCTTCCTTTTGCAACTTCATCACGAACAAATTCAGCTGAAACATTCTCTCGAATCGCAATAAATTCCATTTCCGGTGTAATAATCCCTTTACGAGCATAATGCATTTGCGTAATATTTCCATTATCCTTTGCACGTAACGGTTTTCTTTTTAACCCTTTAAATACCTCAACATTATGTTGATCTGATTCTTTTCTATATCCATTATCTTCGGGCTTTATTTCACGCCCTTCATACTCTTCAACATCATTTCGTTCGATTACCCAGTTTTGTCTAATCGCCTTAAGTCCCATTCGAATATCAACTGAGCTAGCTGAATCTGTGTAAGGTCCACTTGTGTCGTAAACTCTAACTGGCGCATTTTCTTCTTCGCCAAAAGTGCCAGTTGTAGGACTTAATTGAATCTCACGCATTGGCACCTTAATGTCAGGTCTAGATCCTTCAACATACACCTTCTTACTCCCTGAAAAACTAGACATGATGGAAAAATTCATTTCATTTACAGAATTGTTCATTTGATTTCATTCCCCTTTTTAATTAGTAAGTTTAAAAAGGACGAAATCCAATCCATTTAAAGCATGAAAAAAGCCGGAATCTTATTTTTAAGACCCGGCTAAATGTTAGTAAAACTACATTAACAATTAAGAAATCATTAATGAGAAATTTCTAACTTCCCCACGCTGGTATGAACCAGATCAGGTCCTGAGGGTTAAAAAACTTAAGCGCGTTTCTCTCTCAGCCCAACTAAATGGACACCCCTAGTCAATCTATTAAATTGTTCCACCTAAATATAAACTCTCATTTTTAAAATGTAAATGCTTTTATTTCCCTAAATTTTTACAGAAATGGCCAATCTTAAAAAATTTAAACTTTTAATTCTCTCTAAAACACTTGATTTCATAATGCTTCAAGCCCCATTTCTTGTAAAAAATTAGATTCGTAAAAAATATTTAGTATTGAATATTATTTTTTTTATGCTATGCTAAGATTAATTTTCAAACATATTCATCACTAGGGGATCCCTTGATAAGGGCTGAGAATAAAGTAGTTACTTTTAAACCCTCAAAACCTGAACAGGCTAGTACCTGCGTAGGAAAGTGGCGCATTTTATACTTTTTTCGCGTGCAATGTAACCACTTTCTTTTTTTAGGAAAGTGGTTTTTTTGTTGAAAAAATTTTGCTAATGAAAGAGGCTGGGACATGGAGCTAATTGCAATTACAGATGATCAGCACTCAGTCGAAGTACTTGCTACAAAAATAATTCAAATAATTGATGCAGTTGACTATGTACATATTCGTGAAAAATCGAAAAAGGCAATCGAGCTAATATCACTTTTAAATCTACTAAAAATGAACAAAGTAGATATGAAAAAAATTGTTTTAAATGATCGATTAGATATCGCTATTTTCTCTAATTTATCAAATATTCACTTGCCAGGACATGGTCTTCCACTTGTTGATGTAAAAGAATATTTCCCTAAATTACGAGTAGGAAAATCAGTTCACACACTTACTGAAGCAATACAGGCAGAAAATGATAAAGCTGACTATATTATGTACGGTCATTGTTTTGAAACAGCGTGTAAAAATGGATTAACACCTAATGGAATTGAACTAATTCCAGAAATGAAAAAAACGTTAACGGTACCCATCTATGCAGTCGGTGGAATATTACCAGAACATGTCCAAGTTCTAAAAGAGAATGACATTGATGGTATAGCTGTCATGTCTGGCATATTTTCTGCCCGAAATCCTCTAGAAGCTGCACTACAATATTTTGAAAGGTGCAAATTCGCTTATGAATATGAAATTTGATGTTGTAGTAATTGGTGGTGGAATAATAGGTTGTTCCATTGCTTATTATCTAGCGAAAGAAAACATTCATGTCGCAGTTTTTGAAGGACAGCAAGTTGGACAGAAAACAACGAAGGCAGCCGCTGGAATGCTTGGTGCCCATTCCGAGTGGGATCACTCAGAGTCATTTTTTACTTTTGCAAGAAACAGTCAATTAACTTATTTTCACCTTCAGGAAGAATTAAAAGAATTATGTGGAATTGATATTGAACTTAAAAAAGGTGGCATTTTCAAACTAGCTTATACAGATTTAGAAAAAAATCGGTTAACTCCCCTACTCACTCAAACTGCGGCACAATGGTATAACCAGGAGGAGTTAAAAAATCAGATACCTGGTGTCCATTCAAACATAATTGGAGCAGCTTATATTGAAGACGACGTGAATGTATTACCTGTTTCTGTCTGTAACGCGTTTTGCAAAGGTGCTCAAATTTTAGGTGCATCTATTTTTGAATATACACATGTATTTCAGATTCAAAAAAATGATTCACATTATTTAATTAAAACAACAAATGGCAATTTTGAAGCAAAAACCATTGTTGTTGCAAGTGGCGTTTGGAGTAATGCATTGTTTGATCAGCTTGGATTACATCACAAAATTATCCCAGTTAAAGGTGAATGCATCTCGGTCAAAAGCGAAAAAGTTGCATTAAAACATACTCTCTTCCATGAGCAAAATTATATTGTTCCAAGGAATGACGGCCGCCTTGTCATCGGAGCAACGATGATTGATAACGATTGGAATGAGAACCCTAGCTTAAGTGGGATTGAATCATTAATACAAAGCGCTAAAAAAATGCTTCCCGAAGTTGAAGACATGAAAATTGATTCATTTTGGGCAGGATTACGACCGCGAACTATAGACTATAATCCCTTTATTGGAACTCATCCAGAAGAAGAACACATCTTATTTGCGACCGGCCATTTTCGAAATGGAATATTGCTTGCGCCGGCAACTGGAAAATTAATTCGAGATTTGATCCTTAAACGGAAAGTAGATCATAACTGGATCGAAGCTTTTAAAATCAATCGTTGATTTTAACTCTTTGGAGGTGTAAGCATTTGGAAATTAGATTAAACGGAAAGAATATCAATATTTCGAGCAAAACCTGTACAATTCAGGATCTGCTGAATGAATATCAATTAGAAAACCGAATTGTTATTGTCGAGGTTAATAAAGAAATTATTTATAAGGAACAGTATTCGTTAACTCGTCTCTCTAACGGGGATTCTGTAGAATTAATACATTTTGTAGGTGGTGGCTAATTATGTTAAAAATAGGAAATCATACGTTTCATTCAAGATTATTATTAGGAACAGGAAAATACCCTTCATTTGAAGTCCAGAAAGAAGCTGTTGAAGTATCGGAAGCCGAGATACTAACTTTTGCTGTTAGAAGAATGAATATTTTTGAGGAATCTCAACCAAATTTTCTTGAACAATTAGATCTATCAAAATATAAATTATTACCAAATACGGCTGGTGCAAAAACTGCAGAAGAGGCAGTTAGAATTGCAAGATTGGCAAAAGCGTCAGGCTTGTGCGATATGATTAAGGTAGAAGTAATTGGGTGTGATAAATCATTATTACCTGATCCAATCGAAACATTGAAAGCATCAGAAATGTTATTAAACGAAGGATTTATTGTATTACCTTATACTTCCGATGATGTTGTGCTTGCAAGAAGACTAGAAGAACTTGGTGTACATGCGATTATGCCAGGTGCATCCCCAATCGGATCTGGAAAAGGAATTATTAATCCATTAAATCTTAAATTCATCATTGAGCAATCGAATGTACCTGTTATAGTAGATGCCGGAATCGGGTCACCAAAAGATGCTGCTTTTGCAATGGAGCTAGGTGCTGATGGAGTCCTTTTAAATACTGCAGTTTCTAATGCGAAAGATCCTGTAAAAATGGCAGTTGCAATGAAGCTTGCTATTGAAGCTGGTAGGCTTGGTTTTGAGGCAGGAAGAATGGAAGAAAAAAATTATGGTGAAGCTAGTAGCCCAATCACAGGGTTGGTGAATTCTTGACAAACCGTTATGCAAAGCAAGAATTATTTTTAGGAAGCGATCGTCAATCAAACTTACAAAAAGCCAGTGCCATTATTATTGGTGTTGGTGCACTAGGCTCATCAATAGCAGAAATGCTTGTAAGAGCAGGCATTGGTAATATAACAATTGTTGACCGTGACTATGTTGAATGGAGTAATTTACAAAGGCAATCACTTTATACTGAGGAAGATGCTAGAAATAAACTGCCAAAGGTAATTGCAGCTAAAAAGCGACTTCAACAAATTAATAGTGAAGTATCAATTACTAGTTTAATAAAAGATATTACTAGTCTTAATATTGAAGAGATGATTAAAGGTCAAACAATCATACTAGATGCAACTGATAATTTTGAAACTAGAATGGTAGTGAATGATGCCGCTATTAAGCATGGAATTCCCTTTATTTTTGGTGCATGTGTAGGAAGCTATGGCCTCTCATTTCCAATTATTCCAGGTAAAACTCCTTGTCTTAACTGTTTATTAAATCATATACCAACTTTAAATATGACTTGCGATACAGTAGGAGTAATCAGTCCAATTGTACAAATGATTGCTGCCTACCAAGTAACCTATGCCATGCAATATCTTACTGACTATGAACTTTTACCAATCTTACAATCGATTGATGTTTGGAAGTATGAAAAGTCTGATATAAACATTGAAAAATTAAAAAATCATAATTGTCCAACATGTGGTCCTATAAGAAGTTATCCATTTTTAAAAGATGATGACAATATGAAGTCATATGTTTTATGTGGAAGAGATGCAGTCCAATTAAGAGTATCAACCACTAAAACCCCTACACTAACTAACCTTTCTGAAAAATTACAAGGGTTAGTAAATGATTTGATTGTAAATCCTTATTTATTGTCATGTACTTATGATGAACATCGCATTGTTTTATTTAAAGACGGTCGAGCGATTATTCACGGTACAAAGGAACCTTCTGTTGCTAAGGAGCTCTATCGCAAAGTTTTAGGTTAAATTAGAAAATATACCCTTTCAAAGACTAATAATTTACTAGTCTTTGAAAGGGCTAATTATAAACTATCCTTAGACTCATTCCCTACTGAACCTGCTAATGTTAAGCTAGATTTTTCATCGATTGGAAATCAATAACTGTTCTTCCAACATTAATACAGCAGTTATCATGGAAGGATATTATGGTACATCTACTATAAATGGTACGATAAACACCTTTCCATTTTGCTTAAACTGTCCCCATATCTTATACATTCCCTTTTTTGGAAAACTCGTCATGAATTCCGCAACTGGTCCACTTGATTTTTCATTCATAGGATGGACATGTAAATATGTATTAGTGTCTCCACTAATCGCAACAACATGACCAACTGCACCTAAATATGGCTGTAAATCATTAATATCTTTTTTTGTTTTAGCATCTTTGATTGTATATGTCATTTTAACTTCATGATCTGTGGTTAATTTATCAAATTTTAAAGTAACCTCTTTTCCATCAATTACTTTTGTTAAAACTTTATCTGGTATTAGTGAAACTGGTCCTGCTGGTTGTCCTGATACCTTTACTAATTTGGATTTTACATTTTTATCAGAGCCCTTAGGTGTAAAATCTGTAAATAACTTATATTCACCGCCATTTGGAAAATTCGGTATGACTGTAAATAATCCTTTACCCTTATATTGTGGATGTAAATGATCAAAAAAAGATAAATCCTTACTTACAATGATCAAGTGCATTAATTTTTCATGTTCTAGTTCAAACTGATCAATTGGTTTTCCTTTTAAACTATTAACCTGTATGTTTAAATCTACTTTTTTATTACTCTCTGGTATACCATTAAATGAAAATTTTACTTGAGTAGAATCCATCTCTTCTTTTGTTTCATGATTCATATTTTGGTGGGTTGATCCTGTGTGTGTCTTACTCTCACAACCACTTAATCCAAAAACAGTAACAAAACTAAGCAACAACAATAAGTTTTTCATCTAAATCTCTCCCCAGTATTGTATTTTTTCCAAATAAAAAGCGAACCTATAGTTCGCTTTTTATTTGTTTGATA
Source organism: Gottfriedia acidiceleris (assembly GCF_036421055.1). Classification (GTDB taxonomy): domain Bacteria; phylum Bacillota; class Bacilli; order Bacillales; family Bacillaceae_G; genus Gottfriedia; species Gottfriedia acidiceleris_C. The sequence goes on from NZ_JAZGQS010000003.1 coordinate 323,327, forward strand.
ACACTTTGATTAAACGATATCGTAACCTTGATCTTCAATAGCCTCTTTTACTTTCTCAACTGTTTCAGCGTTTGAAGTATTGAATATTACTTCTTTATTTTCCAAACTTACGATTATATTATTTGTACCAGACACTCCTTCTACAGCTTTCATAACTGCAGCTTTGCAGTGTCCACATGTCATACCTTCTACTTTTAAAATTGTTTCCATTTCTAAATCCTCCTAAATTTTTATGCGTTTTAATCGTAATGCATTTATGACAACCGATACAGAACTAAATGCCATGGCAGCACCTGCAATCCAAGGCTGCAACAACCCTAAAGCTGCAATCGGTATACCTAAACTGTTATAAAATAACGCCCAAAATAAATTTTGGCGAATATTATTCATTGTTTTCTTGCTTAAGCTAATAGCTTTCGGAATATGTGACAAGTCGCCGCCTACGAGCGTAACATCCGCTGTTTCAATCGCTACATCTGCACCAGTACCAATTGCCATCCCAATATCAGCTTTAGCAAGAGCTGGTGCATCATTAATCCCATCTCCAACCATCGCAACAATTTTACCTTGTTTTTGTAGTTCAGCTACTATATCTGCTTTCTTCTCTGGTAGAACTTCAGCAAATACATTTTCAATCCCAACTTGATCTGCAATCGCCTGTGCAGTGTGTTTATTATCACCAGTAACCATAAAAACTTCTATTTTTAAATCCTTTAATGCGTTTATCGCATTTCTTGAAGATTCTTTAATTGTATCGGCTACAGCAATAATTCCTTCAAGCTTATCGTCAATTGCTACTAACATCCCTGTCTTTCCTGCAGATTCAAATACGACTAATTGTTCATCAACTGAAGAAAAATCGATATTCTTTTCATTCATTAACTTTCGAGTACCGATAGATACCTTTTTATTTTCAATCAAGGCTACTACACCATGTCCGGGTATGGCAATAAACTCTGTAAGATCAGTTAGTTGCAATTCCTGTTGAAGAGCGTATTGAACAATTGCTTGTGCTAATGGATGCTCTGACATTTTCTCTACACTTGCAACGAGCTTCAATAAATCTTCCCGATGATTTAAATTAATGATATCTGTCACTTCAGGCTTCCCTTTTGTAACAGTCCCTGTTTTATCAAGAATGATTGTATTAATTTTTTGGGTAGTTTCTAGGAATTCTCCACCTTTGTATAAAATACCGTTTTCCGCACCTTTTCCACTTCCAACCATAATTGAAGTTGGTGTAGCAAGTCCTAAAGCACAAGGACATGCTATGACTAAAACAGCTATTGCTACTTCAATTGACTTAGGCAAATTTTGTGGATCGACTACAAAAAACCAAATGATAAAGGTCAATATGGCTATGCCAATTACAATTGGAACGAATATATTCGAAATTCGATCAGCTAATCTTTGAATTGGAGCTTTTGAACCTTGTGCCTCTTCAACTATTTTCACAATATTTGCTAATGCGGTATCCTTACCAACCTTTTCAGCTCGTATTGTTAAAATACCATTTCCATTAACTGTTGCTCCAACAACTTTATCATCAGTCTTTTTATCAACTGGTAAAGACTCACCTGTAATCATTGATTCATCAACTGTAGATACTCCCGAAACAATAACACCATCCACTGGAATTTTCTCACCTGGTTTAACAAGTAGTAGATCTCCAACTTTTACAGCTTCCAATGGTACATAAACTTCATTTCCATTTTCTAAAACAATTGCTTCCTTCGCTTGCAATTCCATTAGTTTTGAAATTGCTTCAGTCGTTTTCCCTTTGGCAATATGCTCAAAATATTTTCCAAGCAATACTAACGTTATTAAAACCGCACTTGTTTCAAAATATAGATGTGGCATATACATACCATTATTTATTGTCTTAATTGACTCAACTAAGCTATAAAAGTAAGCAGCCGATGTTCCTAGTACGACGAGTACATCCATATTCGCACTATAATTTCGTATTGCTTTAAAGGCTCCCACGTAAAAATGCCAACCTATAATAAACTGTACAGGAGTTGCAAACAAAAGTTGAAACCATGGATTCATTAATAAATGTGGCATCCATATATTTGTACTAAATGGCAGATGGGATACCATCGAATACAACAGAGGAAGTGAAAGTAAGATTGAACTAATCAATTGAATCTGTTTTATTTTTGTTGTGTCTTTTTCTTTCACTGCATTTTCTTCTTTTATAACTGCTGTATAACCAATATGACTAATTTTATCGATGATCGATTGAAGTGAACTTACTTCAGGTAAATAGGAAATCGTTGCTATATTCATTGCTAGATTAACATTAATTTGAATAACTCCATCCATTTTCCCTATTACTTTTTCAATTCGAGCTGAACAAGCAGCACATGTCATTCCTTCAATATTTATCGTAATTTTTTCAACTGCAACCTCATAGCCAATCGAATGGATTTTTTCTATTAAATCAGAAGTTTGATATTGTCCGTTATTATAGACAATAGTAGCTTTTTCTAATGCCAGATTCACATTCGCATTCAATCCATCCATTCGATTTAAGCTTTTTTCGATTCGGGTTGCACATGCGGCGCAGGTCATCCCCTCAATACCAAGAGTTAACTGCTTTGCATTATTCATTCTAATCAACCCCCTTTACTTTACGTAACGTTTAATAACCTCCATTAATTCGTTGACCGATTCTTTGCCATTGTTTTCTTTAACTGCCTTAACCATACAATGATTCGCATGTCTTTCAATTAATGAGAAACTTACTTTTTTCATAGCAGCTTCAACTGCCATAATTTGCGTCAAAATATCTATACAATATCGGTCCTCTTCGACCATTTTTTGAATTCCTCTTACTTGCCCCTCAATTCTACGAAGACGCTTCATTAAATCGTTAATTTCGTCTTCACTTCTTGGAACCATTTGATCATCATGGCAATTTTCCATTTTATCACCTCACCAATATTATATACTCATAGGGGGTATAGGTGTCAATTTTTTATTCTATTTATTTTAAGTTGTCCATATGATGGTACAAAGCGAATAGTTAGGGGGTATCATATATGTTCACCAGTTGGGTATGTATTAGCATAATGCTCTTTATTACAATCATTTCAATCCACCTCAAACCAACAAAAAATGACCAGATGCATCAAATGATGTATATGATGATGATCAGTATGACTACTGGTTTAACAATAGGTGTGCTCATTACACTTTCAAATCACCAACAATTTTTCAACTCTTTACTCATTTCGATGGGATTATCTGCACTCATCGGATTATGTATTGGCTTTCGATTACATTTCCTTGCATTACTTGAGGGGATCTTTACTGGCATGATGGCCGGTATGATGGGGAGCATGATCGTCGTTATGATTTCCATATCAGAAGCACATGCTTTATTATTAATTTGTTTATTATTATTAACTTGTTCGGCCATATTTTGTTCTACTATGTTTTTAAGTCAGCGATTCCCAAAACTACTATCATCATTCTTTCCAGTAATTATTATTTCTAGCCTGCTACTCATCTTAACTGTGTTTTATTCTTTTACACATTTTGGAACTACTACTGTTTCTCAGAACTATAAAATTAATGTGTTTAAAAAGTAGAAATTTCCACAAAAGGATGCTCGCTTGAGGCCACTGAAAAACACATTTTTTTTATTATTCTTTTAAATGTTTAAATTAAAAAGGAGGTTTTTCGTTCAATATTAAACGTAAAAACTTCCTTTTTCTTTCATACTTATTTATTTTTTACACTCATCAAAGTCATAATTCGTTTTAAATTAACGGTGAATATGGCCATTGCTACTTGCATTTGCATACCAAATAAGACCATAGGAATTGGCAACATTGTACCCTTGTCTGGGTTTTAGGTTAGCTCTGTATTATTTCATTGTTCAACTAATCGCTTCCCGTACTCTTAGTGCAGTAATTTTAGATATTGTAAACCACATTGAAAGAAACATAAATATTCCAATAAAGTCGGAAACTATAACACTACGACCTATAAATATGTGTTCGTAATGAAATAATGGAGTATTATAAATGGCAATAATGATTGATAGAGCGGCAAAAATAAGACTTATTCTATGCTTAATGATTTTATAGAAAAAATAAAAAAGTGTAGCATAAGCCCAAAACTGTGAAATATACCAAGCGTGTGATAGCCTGATCCCTGATTTAGTATGGAAATATAATAAAACTAAAACTAATAAAATGCTAAAAGCAATTACTGGAGCAAATTTCACTATATTTAAAAGTTTAATAAAACGGCTATTTAATTTAACCATTTTTGAATTTGCTTTGAGTAAATCCTTTGTAACAGAGTAATTAAAATAAATAAACACTAAACTACAAGTCAGTATCAAAAACTGCATTACTTTCCCCCCAATTATTAACTTCAGCTACTAATAGTATCATGCTACTGGTAAATTTTGTTATAAATTGGTTGTTTATAGAATATATTTTTTTATATTATGGCAAATTACTAGATTAAAAAAGAGAGAAAAACGAACATCCTTACTACCTTTACTCTACTATTTTGCTTTTTTTAATCTAAAGAAGTATCTTTATCATTACTTTTTTATCGAAACCTTATAATCAACAATTTCATCAAAATACTTTAAATGAATTTGTTCTTTATTCATTTCATCTTTAAAATATCGTTCATGAATTAATACTTTTGCAATATACTCTTTTCGAACATTATCTTTCGCATCTTCAAGAGCAGTAACCGCTTCTACTAGATCTGCCATTTTATTTGCTATTTTCTTAGCATAGTATGTTTGCGTATTAGCATCTAAAGTAGACAAATATTGAACAATTTCATTTAATTCATCTAGCTTTTTCTTTATGATTTCACCTTCATCTACTAATGTTTGGGCTGTATCTATTATTTTTTCTTCAATGTATAATTTAAATGCTTTGAATCCATTCATCTTGTTAAACAGTCTCAAAATCTCTAAACCTAAAATATTGGCTGTTCCTTCCCAAACTGTAAGTACTTGGGCATCTCTTAAAAGTCGAGGTGTAACAAAATCTTCAATATAACCATTTCCTCCATGCATTTCAATCGCTTCGTGGGAGAAATGAATTGCTTCCTCGGCAGTACGCATTTTTAATATAGCAATCAAAAGTCTTACTAATGTTTGCTCCTCGCTTGTTCCATTTTCTTTCCCAATCACTCGATCATATAAGGCCACTAAATTAAATACTGCACTTGTTTGTATTTCCTGAATCGATGCAAGTTTTACTAATGTCTCTTGCACCATTGGATAATTTGTTAGTAATTGTCCAAATGCTAACCTATTTTCGGCATATTTCTTCGCTTCTACATAAGCTCTTCTCATAATTCCAACTGATGCCACAGCATTGCAGATTCTAGATAGATTCAAAGCTTCCATCATATAGTTAATGCCTCTAGAAGGATCTCCGATTAGAAATGCTTTCGCACCATTAAACTCAACTTCTCCTGAGGGAACAGCTCTTACACCTAGCTTATCTTTTAAGCGTCGAATCATGAATCCGTTATTTGTACCATCTTCATTTTTCCAAGGCACTAAAAATAAACTTAACCCCTTACTCCCAGAAGGTGCTCCCTCAATTCTTGCTAAAATCGTTGTAATACCACACTGACCTGCATTACTAGCAAAATATTTTTCTCCGTAAATACGATAGTAATCTCCTTCTTTTACTGCTTTCACTACATTGGCTCCAACATCTGAACCACCCTGTCTTTCAGTTAAAAAAGTTGCTCCTTCATATAATTCGATTTCTCCTGTCGATAATAAATGAGGGAGAAATTTTTCTTTTAATGCTTCATCTGCATATCTTTCAACTAAAAACGTAGCAGCCATTGATAATGTTACTGGACAATAAAAACCTGCTTCAGTCTGCGATAATAAATAACCTTGTGCATAGGAATAAATATAATTCCCCTTTATACCAAGTTCTGGAATTGGCTTATGGATGTAGCTAACAATCCCTCTATTATAAGTATCTTTTACAGTTTGCTTATAACCATCATTTACCCAAACATGTGAAATATCATTACCATATGCATCGTACTTCATTAAACGAGGTTGTCCTTCACGATCGGTATGAATTGCACGTTGATCAATTTCATTCGCACAAAGCTCACCAAATTCTTCTAATTCTCTATTAGCCCATGTTAAAAAATCTTCTGTAAAATATTTTCTTAAAATCATCTGTAGATTAAGATCTTCTTTATAAAAATTCATAAAGCCTTCCTCACCCTTTTCCGCTAATATTTTATTCGAATTTTTGTAAATTCCGCTCAAGCTTACTTTTCATTCTCATAATTTCTTCTTTTAATTGGATTAGACCGTTTATCTTTTTATCCAACTCTCCAATCTTTTGATTTCCATATTCAATTGTTTTTTGTAATTGTTTTTCACCTGTTCGATCGATTGTAAATAAATCAATTATTTCTTGCAAATTAAAGCCTAGATTTTTACCCCTTTGAATTAAATAAAGACGTGTACGATCTTTTTTAGAGTACCTTCTTCTACCACTTTCAGTATAGGTAGGCATTAATAATCCGATTTCTTCATAATATCTAAGGGTTCTATTTAGTCGAATTAAATTCATTCGTCATTTCTCGAATCGAATAAAGCTTCAAAATGTCCTCCTCCTTCTAACTGTAGATTCATTATAAATCTTACGTAAACGTAAGTTTCAAGATGGATTCCTTCGACAAAAAATTCGAGGATAAGAGACTTTTTAAAGTATTTATTCTTAACTCCTCCTACTTTTCCTTCCTTTTTTTGGTATAACGTTTTGAATTTCTGCAAAGCATAAATTTATCTGTAGCCTAAGGCTTAATAAATTCAATTAGTTCCCTAATCATAGTGAGCTAGAAGGAGATTACAATGAGGAAAACAATTGCAGATTTACTGATTGATTCATTGATTCAGGCAGGAGTTACTAGAATTTACGGTATTGTTGGTGATTCTTTAAATGCTGTTTTGGATTCAATTAAAAACTCAAAAAGAATTGAATGGATCGGCGTTCGCCATGAAGAGGTAGCGGCTTTTGCTGCGGGTTCGGATTCTTTATTGAGTGGGAGTATTGCAGTTTGTGCGGGAAGCAGCGGTCCAGGCAATCTACACCTAATTAATGGATTATACGATTGTCATCGAAGCCGTATTCCTGTACTTGCTATTGCGGCTCATATTCCAAGTATTGAAATTGGAAGCGAATACTTTCAACAAACTAAACCTGAACAATTATTTAAAGATTGCAGTCACTTTTGCGAAACCGTATATAGAGCAGAACAAATGCCTCGTCTAGCAACGATTGCGATGCAGCATGCAATCGCAAGAAAAGGTGTATCGGTACTTGTTTTACCTGGAGACATAGCTGCTTTAGAAGATCGACAAACAGTTCCAGAACAAGTTATCCATGTTACTAATCCACTGATTAGTCCATCTAAACCTGAATTGGAAAAACTAGCTGGCTTTCTTAATGATGGTAAGAAAGTTACATTACTTTGCGGAGCAGGCTGTGAAGGTGCTCACTCTCATTTAATGCTTCTTTGTGAAAAGTTAAAATCTCCTATGGTTATTGCGCTTAGAGGAAAAGAATTCCTTGAATACGATAATCCATACAATGCAGGATTAACCGGATTAATTGGTTACTCATCAGGATATCACGCGATCATGGATTGCGATGTGTTATTGATGCTTGGAACAGATTTTCCTTATCGACAATTTTATCCAGACGATGCCGTTATTTTGCAAGTAGATGTCCGAGCTGAGCATTTAGGACGACGAGCTGCACTTACTTATGGACTTTGTGGTGATGTAAAAGAGACAATTAGTCAGTTATTACCTCTTTTAACAGATGTAAAAGATTCAAGCCATCTAGAAAAGTATGTTTCAGCATACAAAAATGTACGTGAAGATTTAGATAAATTTGCTGTAGGAAAACCAGGACGAACACCGATCCACCCTCAGTATTTAACAAAGATTGTAAGTGATCTTGCAAGTGAAGATGCTATATTTACATGTGATGTCGGTACGCCAACATTATGGTCTGCACGATATTTACAAATGAATGGAAAACGAAGATTACTTGGATCATTTAATCACGGAACAATGGCTAATGCCATGCCTCAAGCAATTGGTGCTCAAGTTTCCCAACCTGGAAGGCAAGTAGTCGCATTATGCGGAGATGGTGGATTATCTATGTTAATGGGTGATTTATTAACAATCCATCAGCATAAATTACCTGTAAAAATGGTTGTATTTAATAATAGTGCACTAAGTTTTGTAGAATTAGAAATGAAAGCGGCTGGTTACCTAGAAACTGGTACAACTTTAGAAAACCCTAACTTTGCATCATTAGCTCAAGCGATGGGGATTGAAGGAATTCGTGTAGAAGACCCTGCTGATTTAGAATCCGCTGTTCAACGAGCGTTTGAACACAACGGACCAGTATTAATCGATGTTTTAGTAAACCGTCAAGAACTAGCAATGCCTCCTAAAGTGAGTATTGAACAAGCGCATGGATTTACACTATGGACATTAAAAGCTGTATTAAATGGCCATGCAAGTGATGTAATTGATCTTGCTAAATCGAATCTTTTGGACCGATTCCATCTATAAGTTAAAAACCCGTTCAAATTTGAACGGGTTCCTTTTTTGATTATTAGAAATTAGCAAATCAAATATTGTACTCATATCTGCTTCTATGAGTCACTATAATAACTGTATTTTAAAATTTACTTACTCATAACACCTTCATGAGTCATCAAAACAGCTCAATCTTTCAGAGTACTTACTCATAAACAATTTTAAAAGAACCCGTCAATTACAACGGGCTCTACTTCAAAATTGCTCAGTAAGTTTTCCATTTTCAATATAAACAACACGGTCACACAAGTCTAGCATCCTTTTATCATGAGTAACCATTATCGCAGCTTTTTGTCTTTGCTTCACTTCTTTAGATAGCATTTCAACAACAGATCGTCCTCTTTCTGAATCGAGACTTGCTGTAGGTTCATCCGCAAAGATTACTTCTGGATCATTCATTAGTGCTCTTGCAATGGCTACTCGTTGTCTTTCTCCACCTGATAAGCTTTCTGGATAGTTGCTCATCCTCTTTGATAATCCTAATTGTTCAAGTAATTCGTTAGCTTTCTTCTCTGCAACTTTGTTTTTTATTCCAGCTAATTCAGCAATTAATAGTAGCTGATCTTTAACTGTTAAATACGGGATTAAATTAGACATTTGAAAAATGAATCCAATTTTAGATAATCTAAATTCATTCAGCTTATTTGCTGGGAGATTACTTATTTCAATATCATCAATCAAAATTTTTCCACTCGTTGGAGATAGTAATGCTCCTGCTATTGAAAGGAAGGTACTTTTACCTGAACCTGATGGACCTACAACTGCTACTAGTTCACCGGCTTTTACTTGAATAGAAACTTGATCTAATACCGTTGTTGCTGAAGAATCTCCGTCATTGTATATTTTGCTAATATTATCTAGCACTAGTTTATTTTTCATTAAAAAGCCCTCCCTATTGCTTCAATCGCATCAATTTTCACTACTTTTAATAAAGATATTAACGAGCCGACTATTGCTACAAATAGGAATAATAATGAACTTCCGATGATTAACTGAGCATCAAATACAAAAGGTAAGCTAGCTGGTAATACTTTAGATAATCCAAATGTGATTGAAATACTGATCATTAGACTTAATAGCGTAAGTGTTAAAACTTGAAAAATAATATTCTTAGCTAAATAACTAGTTTTTGAACCAATTGCTTTTAGCACGCCAAATTGATTGATTTTTTGTATCGTAATGATATAGAAAAAGACTGCTAACACAAAAGCTCCGATAAAGAATAGAAATACAATCATCATTAATAAAGAACCCTGTTCTTCTTTATAACCAGGTATGCCTTTTAATGCCTGATTTTTATTAATTACTTCTACTCCTGAGACTTTTTCACTTACTTTTTTTGCCGTACTTTCGTTTGTTTTTAACGCAATTGCATTAAATGAATTCTTACTATTCACCATCGACCACTCTTTGTAATTCATATGGATAACCGGTGCGTGACTATATGATTGATTCTCGGTAAATCCAACAACTTTAAATTCTTTACCCGAGATTTGGTCTGAAATATTGTCCCCTAGCTTGATTCCTTTTTCTTTTAAAGAAATATCTCCCACAACTTCATTCTTTGTTAAATTATTAATCATTTCTCCTTCAATTACCTTTGGAGCCGCTAAACCATTCACATCAATTCCAAATAACGTAGCATCAATTTTTTTAGATGTTCCATCCTTTAGAAAAGTAGTCATTTGAACTCCTAAAGTAGCAGAATTTTTCTCATCAACCAATTTCTGAACTTCATTTATTTGACTTTCCGTTAACATTGAATGATTAATTTGTTTACCTGATTCCTTTTGTAAAACAAAATAGTTTGAGGCCATGCTATCAATAGAAGAAGCATTATCAAAAGATAATCCTTTCGCTAATCCTGAAACGAATAATACTAGGAATGATATAAGGATCATGATTAGACTAATTAATAAAAATCGTAATTTTGCGTGTTTAAATTCCCTTAATGCAAGAAACACCTGTCATTCATCTCCTTTAAATACTAAATTTTAAAGAGTGTAAAAAATAGAATCACTCTTTGTAATTTAGAGTATAGGAATGTTAAATGAACAACAGGTGAACAGTCGATTACAAATAAAAATCAGATCTCTTTACTATTCGGTATGAATAGATGAAATTTAGTTCCTTCGCCTACTTTACTGCTTACTTCTATATGGCCATTATGTAATTCAATGATTTGTTTAACAATTGCTAAACCTAAGCCACTACTGGATTCCTTTCGATTTCTTGCTTTATCAGCAATAAAAAATCGATTATATATTTGTTCTAGATCATTTTCGGAAATGCCAATTCCAGTATCTTGAAACTCAATTTGAATATACTCTTCATTACTACTCAGTTTTATTGAGATTGATCCACCTTCATGATTAAATTTAATGCTATTTGTCATTAGGTTTGTCCAAACTTGATGCAGTAGATTTTTATCAGCATACACAAAAGTTTGTGGTAATTCTAAATCTATGGCCAAATCTTTGTTTCTCCAACTCCATTCAGTTGTAAAAACTACTTGTTTAATTTGTTCAGCTACATCAAAAGATGTTTTTTGCAATATACTTTCTTCCTTATCCAAGGAAGCTAACGTTAATAATTGTTTACTTAACAAAGACATTCTTTTACTTTCTTCCTCTATAATCGATAAGTAATGATTCTTTTGTTCTTCTGTTAGCTTTTCAGTTTGTAGTGACTGAGAAAAACCTTGTATCGATGCAAGTGGTGATTGAATTTCATGAGATACATTCGAAACAAACTCCTGACGCATCGCTTCAATTTGCCCTAATTTTTGTGACATGTGCAAAAAGTGATTAGCCAGTTTTCCTATTTCGTCTTGGCGTTTAATTTGCAATTGAACATTATATTTTCCTTCTGCAATTTTTTTAGTTGCTTCAGTTAATTTAATAATTGGTTTTACAATATATCTTGTACTTACTAGAACGAAAACGATACTTAATACAATTGTCAGTAAAAGGAGAATCGAAAAGAGTATACGCAATTCACCAAATTGAAGCTGTACATTTGGGCGCATAAATAGAGCTAAATGCTTAGTACTTGAGTTAATAGGTACACCAACTGTATTCCTCAATGTATTATCAAAAAAACCAGTAACAAATAATGATGTTGGAAATTCGGCAATACCATGGTAGACCTTCCCGTTTAAAACAGAATCAATCACTTTATGATCTAGTTTCTTTTCTCTAAAAGATCCTCCATAAAAGGATTGATTCCCTTGCTGATCAACTAATAAAATTTGATATCCCAATTTACTAATACTATTTAAGTAATTGCTTAATTCAAGGTCATTATTTTCTTCATAAAATGTACCAACATCTAAAGCCATTTTAGTTAATTTTTTGTCATTATACGGCTTTAGATTATAGTGGTAATACACATTTGAAAGAAAGAAGGCCAATAAACTGCTACAAATCATTACACCGAGGATTGTAAGAACAATTCTTATGTATAAAGTTTTCACTTGCTAGTGACCTCCAATTTATAACCAACACCACGAACGGTTTTTATACTAAAGTCATTCGTTAATTTAGAAAACCTTTCACGTAAACGTTTAATATGAACATTTATTGTTCGATCATCACCTTCAAAATCAGCACCCCAAATTAATTGAATCAACTCATCACGCGTAAAAATCCGATCCGGATAGCTTGCCAATTGAGACAATAATTCAAATTCCTTCATTGGAAGCATAAGTAATTTACCATTACAAGAAACTTCATAGCTTTTTCGATCGATAACGGTTTCGTTTAGTTTGATTTTTTGAGCACTAATCATATTGTATCTTCTTAACAGTGCCTTAATCCGGAAAAGTATTTCTTTTGGTTCAAATGGTTTGGTCAAATAATCATCCGTGCCTACTGCAAAACCTTTTTCTTTATCAGAAAGCTCGCTTTTTGCAGTTAACAATATTACAGGAAAATCATAATACTCTCTTATTTCTTCACAAAGCTGGTAACCATCTTTACCTGGCATCATTATATCTACAATCGCTAAATTAATTTGTTGTTGCTCAAGCAATGTAGAAGCTTCGTCTCCGTTAGCTGCTTCAAATGTCGTATAGCCTTCAGTTTGTAAATACATTTTCAATAACTCTCTTATATGAGAATCATCATCCACAATTAAAATTCGAATCATAATTTATCCCCATTCTTTGAACTTAGTGCAATTATTAAAAAAAATCATATCATATTTTCATTTTAATATCCTTTTACTATTTTTCATGGGCAGAAATGCTAATGTATCAAAAGATGATTAAAAATATTTCTGTAATATAGTTTGTCCCCCATACATTTTTGTATTGTTAAACATAAAATTAATATTGTAGTACATTAAGGCTGTTTTCGTAATTCTTGTTGCGCTTTAAGAAGATGACTAACTGATTTTACTTTTGAACATAGCGTAGTCCGTTAGCATCTAAAGTATTTCACTTTTTCTGATACTCCTACAGAAACCAAACCCTACACCTTGTTTTACCCGATCAGCTTCTTTATTACTGTGTATTTTAAGTTAATAAACGACAATTATTTCGAAAAGAGTCTGTCTACAAATGAGTGGTATTTCATCTTATACTCCATTAGCAACGGGTATTTAGTTCAATAGCGAACACCGTATCTGCTGGAGGAGAAAGAATTTAAGCTGCCACTCTAATTATGTTAGATATAGTAAGTTTTGCATCTAGTTCCAATATTTTACTGTTCCAACATAATAAATGCTCAAAAAAAAAGTTCCTTAAGGGAACTTTTTTTGAATCTAATCTTTTTTAATCAGTGTCTTTTACGCATTAATGACAACTTCTTTTGTGAATGAGTTTGTAAGGAATATACGTTTTTAATAGAGAATGTAATGCATTATTCTATTATTTTTTAAATTTATATTTGGAACTGAAACAGCTTCTCTTGCTAAAAAAATAATAGCACTGTTCTAACAGTCCTTTAGTTATATGTTTTATCAGCAGCACCTATTAAGAAATTAGACATTTCAACTGCCTTCTCAAACTCTTTTTCTTTTACATAATAATCATACAACTGCTTACCATATCGTTTCATTAGAACTGTATGATTCCGTGACTTAAAATAAGGAAACGCTTTCTTTTCTATGTATTTAATATATTCTTTCGTTTTATTTTCAATCGAATAGATTAGCAAAGTAAAGAGTACTTGATAATGTTCATTGTTTAGATCCTCTGCGATTGTTAGCCCCTTTTGAGCACTACTTAATAAGGCAGATTTACGCATTAATTTCCCTTCAAATGAACTTTTAAGATAATTATTTAGTCGTTGAAGATAAATTACCGACGGCTTTTTCTCTAATTGCAATGCAGCTTTGTAATATTTTTGGGCTTTTTCATAATCTTTTCTTTTATAGTATTCCAAAGCAAAGTTATTTAGTAACATCCCTGTTTTATCAGGTGCATTTAGCGTTTCACTATCATGGATTAGGTTTTTATATGACTGTTTCAATTTTTTAAAGTCAATATGCTCATCAGTGCCAGAATGTAAAAGCATAATTGATTCGGCATTAATAGCACGGAGATAATTACTTGTATCTTTAAAATGTTTAAGTGCCTTTTCTGCATATACATATGCCATAACCTTAGAATCAGCCCATCCATATGCTACAGCTAAGTGATAGTAGTATTCCGGATTACCATACTCATTTATGTCAATTTTCTTTAATGTTTGTAATGCTTTATGGTGGTTCTCTGTACTTGCATTATTGTAATTATTTAAATAATAAATTCCTATAACATGTAAAAAAAGATTTCGTTCATAATTAGGGAGATCATTATAGTTTTTTTGATAATATTGTAAAATGGTATAAGCGTTTTGGCGATCCTCTAAAAATAGATAATATCTTGCAAGGAGTAATTGAAACTTAGTATCATACTTCGTCGAATTAATGAATGGGCATTCTTCGAGTTCTTTTTTTAGTTTTTCAATATCTTTCATTCTCAGTTTTATAATCGCGGTATGCCAGTTATCCAGTTTCTTTTCAAGGCTTTCAAACTTCACAATTTCTTTTCGAATATCAATTTGTAATCGTTCAGAAAATAAGGCAATAATCTCTGAAGAGTAGGATGTATTCCCTCTTTCAATTTTCCCTACATGTTTGGAAGAGCAAATTCCTTTTCCTAGTTCTTCTTGTGTCAGTCCAGCTTTAATTCGATAAAATTTAATTACTTCTCCCTCGATCATTGAATGCTCCTCCTATCCTAAAACTCTTACTAAATATACACTAGTTAAGCTTAGATTCCATCATGCTATTCGCACAATTTATTAGGATATTCTAATGAAGAATTAATTATAAAATATAGTATTTTATTACTATCTTATTGGAACTTTAGGAAAAATCTAATATAAAATAAGAAAACCATGAACAGGCAAGCTAGCTCATGGTTTTAGGTTTATTATTAATTTACACCTACAGAAGAATACGCATCCATTACTGCTTTCGTTTGAGCAGAAGGTGCACCAGTAGTTTTATTATCTGGATATAGATCACGAGCTGCTTGTACTGCTGCTTCACGCATTTCTTTAAATCCAGAAGAAGCAGTTAAGTATTTCGTTAAAGCACGGTAGTAAATTTTTTCTGCAACTGTTACACCGACTCCTTTAATAGTGTAACCTTCATTTGTACCACCTTGTGAAATTAAGTATGCAGCCTTGTTGTTAATTCCACTGTTAATATGAACTCCACCATTGTCTTCAGTACCTAAATATCTTTCAGCATAAGTATCTGGGTAGTAACCAGATGGCATATATTTTGTGCTTACACGTACAGAACCTGGATCTTTTAATGAACGAAGACCTCCGTCACCTGGTTTAGTTGGAGTGTATACGTCTTCACCCATTTCCCACTCGTTTTCCTTAGTTGAATAAATTTCAACGAATGTTCCAAAAATGTCTGCTAGAGACTCATTAATAGCCCCTGATTCGTTTTTATATGTTAAATTAACACCAGACTTTTCAATAACTCCGTGAGTCATTTCATGTCCAGTAACGTCTAATCCTCCAGCTAGTGAACCTAGTACGATTCCGTCGCCATCTCCGTATAACATTTGTTTACCGTTCCATGCAGCATTATTCCATTTTGATCCAATGTGAACCGAACTAATTAAAGTCATGCCTTTATCATCCAGACTGTTACGCTTCTGAACAGTTTGATAATATTTGTTTACTTTATCAGAGTTCAAATGTGCTGATACCCCTGCAGGATCATAGAAGAAATTAGTTGAACTAGTAGTTGAAATCTCAAATCCAGTAAAGCCTAAAAGTCCTGATAATAAAATAAATGCAGTTTCAGGCATACGATGAGCATCAAAAGTTGCTAATGGTACAATATTTGGTGCTGTTGTAGTACCACCCGCAATTGATGCACCATACATATAGCTAGTACCAGTTGTCGCATCTTTTCCTACTGGGAAAGATTGCATTTTACCAAACACGTCTAAACCTCTTCCAACCGCAACTGTAAGATTTGCTGGATCTACTAAGTTATCAATTGCATCGTAGCTATCAATTATTTCTCCATTAGTAGCATCTACAAAATAATGAAAGTAACCCGGTGCTGGAACAGATGTTGAGGCCTTAACTAAGTATGCTAAATAGTACTTACCACCATGAGGATAAATGGTTAATTCAGTATCAATTCCATCATATCGATTAACTTCACCCAGTTGTTCTTCAACCTTTGACTTTGCAATATTAACCGCTTCGTCCTTAGAAATTGATGCTTCAGTTGGAATAATTGCACGTGATAATCTTTGAGTTACATTACCGAAAGATGCATATACATTGTTATTTTCATCAAGTGCTACAGTTTGTCCTGATCCGAAGATTGGAATTCCTTTATATTGTTCAACAGTTCTTACATGGTAAGTATTTGTCTCATTATCAGCTTGTTCACTTACAATCTTGAATTGTTCCCATACAGAACCTGATCTTGCTAGACCATCTACTTTTGAATTAAGAAAGGCTTTTACAACCTCTTCCTTACTTAAAGCTTGATTAACAGTTTCTGCACTTGCTTTTACATTTACAAATGAAGGTAAAGTTAATCCGCCCCCAAATGCTACAGTTAATGCCATTACTGCTGGAATTGCTTTTCTGCTCATTCTTTTCTCTTTTTTCATTCTCAAAACTTTCACCCCTTATTAATTTGTGTTACGATTGCAATTTTCATTATTGAGAAAATTCCAAATTAAATCAATATGTCAAACCCGGGTTCTTTTTGAGCTGTCTTTTAAGCCTTTTAACCTGATAACTTCAATTTACGACAAAATACTACCTAAAATTCACCCAAAAATAACCCGGTTTCAATTTTCTGACAACTGAGCAATAATGAATTTCAACAGGGCTTTTGCAAAGGAGTGAAAAATTTGAAACAACCAATGAAAAAAGTCTACATAATAGTAAGTTTATGTTCGATTCAATTTTACTTAGCAATGCAAACAGTTGGTCAAACCGAGGCAACATTTTCTAGCCAAGCTTCATCAGAACAAGTCGTTTCTGCAGCAATTGTGTTTCCTAAAACAATTCAACAACTAACAACAGCTGCAAAAGAACATTCAACAAGAGCTAATCAATTATATGGTTCGATTATGGAAGTAACACTAACTGGTAATGAACCTGATTTGTCCAATTTACTTACGAATGTGCTTAATGAGGAACATGAATTAAATAGTGAATTACAGAGTTTACATACCATTCAAGACCAAATGAACACTTATCATAATCAAATTCATAAACTTCCAGAAACTGAACAAAGTAGTTATGAATTTATGAGAAAGGGCTACCAAGCTCTTAACCAACTAATTCTTCAAGTAAATGAAACAATTAATCTACAAAAAATAGAAAATATTAAATCTACAATTCAAACCGAGCTAAATAGAAGTAAGGTGAAGAATCATAACGATATTATTGAACCTAAAAAAGATACAGAATCAAATATAAGTCAAAGTTCTGATACAGATCCAACTCTGAGCCAGGATTCTAATAGTTCAGATACAGTTCCAACCCAAAATGAAAATACTAATAATTCTGCAAATACAACTCAAAACGAATAGGTGATCTCTCATGTTGAAGAAAATTTTATCAATTGTAGGTAATATTTTTAAAAGTATTTCTATTGTCATCTTGTGCTTCTTAGCTTTTATTGTGATTTCTTCTAGATTTACAGGTGGTGATTCTACCATTTTAGGCTATCAATTAAAAGCTGTTTTATCTGGATCAATGGAACCTACCTTTCATACGGGCTCAATAATTGCCGTTAAGCTAGGTGCAAATCCTTCAACTTATCAGAAAGGTGAAATCGTTACCTTTCACATGGACAATAAGCTGATCACTCACAGAATAGCGGCTGTTCATAAGAAAAATGGTGAAATTTCATATAAAACAAAGGGTGATAACAATAACGCCCAAGATTTATGGACTGTGTATCCCCAGAATATCGTAGGAAAGTATTCGAATTTCACGATTCCATATGTTGGTTATGCATTAAATTTTGTAAGCTCTAAAGCTGGTTCTGCACTATTGTTAATAGTTCCAGGTCTTCTTCTAACTCTTTCAGCAATACGTAATTTATTCCAACTAAGAAAAGAGTTTGAACAAAAAACTGCAGGATGAAATTGGTTAGATCTCTTAAGTACAAAATAAAAGCTTAAGAGTTTAATAAATAAACCTTAAGGGGGAAATAAAATGAGTTTTACTAAGAGAATTGGACAAGTTGTAATGAGTGGAGCAGTTGGATTATCGTTAATTAGTGGAGGTACATTTGCGTATTTCAGCGATACAATTAAAACTGATAATACGTTTGCAACTGGTACTGTAGACTTAGGTATGAATCCTAATGCTGTTGTAAACATTAGCAATTTAAAACCTGGTGATGAAGTATATCGTGAATTTACGTTAGAAAACAATGGGACTTTAGATATTAGTAAAGTTCTATTAAACACTAAATATCAAGTTGAAGACGTAAAAAATGATAACACTGAAGACTTAGCAAAGAATATTAAAGTAACAATCATGTACAACACTAGCAGTGCAACAAATGAAATTGTTGAGACTACATTATATGACTTAAAAAATCAAACACCAGATCTAACAGAAATTCAAGGATTTGTTGGAGGTACGAAGGTTCCAGATGGCATTCCTACAGGTCAAAAGGAAAAGATTTTCGTATTATTCGAGTTTGTTGATAATGGACAAGATCAAAATGAATTCCAAGGAGACAAGCTAAAAGTCGACTGGACATTTAACGCTCAAACT
Source organism: Gottfriedia acidiceleris (assembly GCF_036421055.1). Classification (GTDB taxonomy): domain Bacteria; phylum Bacillota; class Bacilli; order Bacillales; family Bacillaceae_G; genus Gottfriedia; species Gottfriedia acidiceleris_C. The sequence continues at coordinate 342,254 of NZ_JAZGQS010000003.1, forward strand.
GGCGGAAGTACATACCATGACGATACTGATCCAAATAGTAACTAATAAAAAAAGCCACCTATGATTAGGTGGCTTTAAATTTTACTATTTAGCTAAGTAAATACCTATTAATAATATCCTCATTTATTCACTATTGACATCTCAATCTCCATTTTACTTTATTTACTCTTCTGTATGGAGTTGCCTCTCTAATTGGGCATGCTGTAGCGAATTTTATTCTTAATTTGTCTACTAAAACTTATTTTAAATGTTTACTCTATAGGTTACTTTTTAATCTTTATCAACAATTCCACTTTTAACAAATTCATATACTAAATCTAATCCATAAAAAAATACACCTTTTAGGTAATATAGGTTAAACTATACGACTTTAAAGGTGTTTTTAATATATATAATAAATAAGGGGGTTTTAAAATAAAATTAGTCCAATTTTTTTACTTATTAGTTAATCCCTACAGAAGAATATGCATCCATCACTGCCTTTGTTTGTGCAGATGGTACTCCAGCTTTGTCTGGATACATGCTTTTAGATGACTGGATCATTGCTTCACGCATTTCTTTAAAGTTAGAAGAAGGTGTTAAGTAAAGTGTCAAAGCTTTATATAAAATTTGTTGTAAAGTTGCATTTCCTAGTCCTTTAATCGTGTATCCATTATTCGTACCGCCCTTTGCAATTAAATAAGCAGCCTTGTTGTTAATTCCACTATTAATATGAACCCCACCATTGTCTAGGTCACCTAAGTATCTTTCGTCATAGGTATCAGGATAGTAACCAGAAGGCATATAGGTTGTACTAACACGTTTACTACCTGGATCGCTTAGAGAGCGAAGTCCACCATCTCCTGGTTTCGTTGGTGTATAGATGGTTTCTCCCATTTCCCATTTCGGATCTGTTGTAGCAATAGTTTGATATTCTAGATAATCTTGAGCTAACTGACCAAAGATATCAGCTATTGATTCATTAAGTGCTCCTGATTCCCCTTTATACGTTAAATTCGCTGAATTTGAAATAACTCCGTGAGTCATTTCATGTCCTGTTACATCTAGTCCTCCAGCTAATGAACCTAAGACAATCCCATCACCATCACCATATAACATTTGCTTTCCATTCCAAGCAGCATTATTCCACTTTGAACCAACGTGTACTGTACTTGTTAATGACCCACCTTTTCCATCTAAACTATTACGTTTCACGGATAATTGATAATACTTATTAATTTTATCAGCGTTTACATGTGCAGAAACTGCGGCTGGGTCATAAAAGAAGTTGGTTGAATTAGTTGTTTGTACTTCAAAACCAGTGAATCCCAGTAGTCCTGAAAGAAGGATAAAAGCTGTTTCAGGCATACGATGAGCATCATATGTATTCAAAAGAACAGTATTAATTGTGCTAGTAGATGATCCATATACGGAAGCACCGTGTAAATAACTTGTACCAGTTTGAAGATCTTTCACCGCAGAAAATGATTGCATCTTTCCATTTACATCCAGTCCTCTACCTGATACTGGAGTTACCTCTGGTAAAGCATAATCAATTGCATTAAAGCTATCAACAATTTGTCCATTTGTTGCATCTACAAAATAGTGGAAGTATCCAGGTGCTGGAACGGAAGTTGATGCTTTTACTAAATACGTTAAATAGTATTTACCTTTATATGGATAAAGCGTTAATTCTGTATCAATTCCATCGTATCGGTTAACTTCACCAATTTGCTCTTCTACTTTTGATTTGGCAATATCAACCGCTTCATCCTCCGAAATGGATGCTTCAGTTGGAATAATTGAACGACTTAAACTTTTTGTTACATTCCCAAATGAAGCAATTACGTTATTATTTTCATCCAATGCTACTGTCTGACCTGAAGCATAGATTGGAATGCCTTTGTACTGTTCTACAGTTTTAAAATGATAAGTATTTGTTAAACTATCTGTTTGTTCACTAATGATTTTAAATTGGTCATATGGTGTTACGGACTTAGTTAAACTACTTTCTAGTTTTGAATTCAGGTACGCTTTTACAACTTCTTCTTTACTTAGAGCTTGATCAATTGTTGCTGCACTTGCTTTTACATTTACAAATGAAGGTAAAGTTGTTACTCCTCCAAATGCCATTGTAAGAGCCATTACCGCTGGAATTGCATTCTTTCTCATTCTTTTTGCTTGTTTCTTTTTCAAAACGCTCACCCCTTGTTTGTTTTTAACGCAACTACATTTTTAATTATTCAGAAAATTTGGTTTTAAATCAATACATCGAGGTCGGGTTCTTTCTTGCAAGTATTTACCTGGAATTTTGCCTTATAACGTTTAATTTCGATAAAATTTGCATGATATTTTACTAAAAATAACCCGGTTTAAATTTTCTGATAATTAAGTAATAATAAATTCTGACAGGTCTTTTTGCGAAGGAGTTCTTGATAATGAAAACACCATTGAACAGTTCTTACTCTGAGTTAAAAAAATCTGTATGATCTCTTGAGTACTAATATCAAAGCTTAAGAGTTTAATAACTTAATCTTAAGGGGGAATTTGGAATGAGTTTTACTAAGAGAATTGGTCAAGTCGTAATGAGTGGCGCAGTCGGATTATCATTAATTAGTGGTGGTACCTTTGCGTACTTCAGCGATACAGTTAAAACTGATAATACGTTTGCAACTGGTACTGTAGACTTAGGTATGAATCCTAATGCTGTTGTAAACATTAGCAATTTAAAACCTGGTGATGAAGTATATCGTGAATTTACGTTAGAAAACAATGGGACTTTAGACATTAATAAAGTTCTATTAAACACTAAATATCAAGTTGAAGACGTAAAAAATAATAACTCCGAAGATTTAGCAAAAAATATTAAAGTAACCATTATGTACAACACTAGCAGTGCTACAAATGAGATCGTTGAAACAACTTTATATGACTTACAAAATCAAACACCAGATTTAACAGAAATTCAAGGGTTTGTTGGCAGTATGAAGGTTCCAGATGGCATTCCAGCAGGTCAAAAGGAAAAGATATTCGTATTATTTGAGTTCATAGATAATGGACAAGATCAAAATGAATTCCAAGGTGATAAGTTAAAAGTTGATTGGACATTTAATGCTCAAACTGGCGGAAGTACATACTATGACGACACTGATCCTAACAATAACTAATACATAACAGATAAGAGGCTATCCCGAATGCCCTGATTGATTAAAAGCGTCAAATCAAAAACGCAAAAATGCTGTTAAATCAACATTCTTGCGTTTTGTCTTTTATAATTTGAAGGCTAAATTCAACCTTTTTAGACAGTTTCTTTTACCTTCCCTTAAACACCACATTTGCAGCTTGTCAATTAAATCGGTGTAAGTCAAAGGTTACAAAGATTGCTGAAGTAATAGTACACGGATAATCTATTAAGCAATCCTCTACAATAATGGGAAAAGATTATTAAAATGAAAGTTTGAAGTGAATCTATTAATGATTACTTACAAATCAAATCTTGCTTTTATTAATTTAGCTACTTCCTCCGCACTCATATTTGTATTATTTATTTTTAGATAATTTTCCTTCTGAATTTCCCCTTCTATCGAATTTAATCTAAATTTTTCCATTGTCTTCAATAAATTATCTTCAGACCATTCAATATCTCTTTTTGTTGGCTTATGTTCTAATCTATGCGGAGTTTTATTTCGTATCAGTCTCTCATCTAGTTCTGCTTCTAGTTCAACGAAATAGGTTTTCGCACCTTTTGACTCAAATTTGCTACAAACTTCCTCCACATACTCCCAATCAGATTTATGATCCAGAGCCCACACATATGTAAAAATAATTCCATATAAGTTACTTTTTGACACCTCTTCAAATATTTCATTTCGAAATAAATTAACTAATCTACTCCCTTCCTTTGTTCCATAATCAAAAAACTTACTAACCAAATCGATTGTCATGTGATTATGAAACAATTTTAAATCGGTTATTTTTTCTAGTTCATGTCCTACAGTCATTTTCCCCACAGCTTGAGGTCCAAATAATAATACAAACTTCATAGATTTCTCTCCCAAATAGTTTAATTTTTTTAGGCGCCCACACGTATAACTGAATTTTCCGATAAGTATATCACACTTGAAAATATTTAACTCAATCATAAACCCCAACATTCTAAAAAAAACAGAACTATCTGAATGAATTGCATAAGAAATATTAAAAAAGCAGAAACAAAGAAAAGGTAAATATTCTACGTATATTATCTGTTTACTAAAAATTTACGAAGTTATTAAAAAATTTTTTATTACATTTGGGAACTATTGTGTTAAAATCAGCATATAATTTAAAAAACTTTCCCTAGGGAAAAACTATTTGATGTGTACAATAAAACAGGTGGTGGGAAACATGTCACAAGAATCACAAGAAAAAGTCATATATAAAGAAGCTGGATGGAGACAGGAACATACACAACCTAGTTTGCAAGAGGTTCATCGTTCATTATCTGTTCCAAAGAAAGCCAGTAATTTCCGTAAATTTCTTGCATTTGCTGGCCCAGGTTATTTAGTTGCAGTTGGATATATGGACCCTGGAAATTGGGCAACTTCAATAGCAGGTGGATCTGCTTTTAATTACACTTTATTATCAGTTATTTTAATTTCTAATCTTATGGCCATCATTTTACAATCATTAGCAGCTAAATTAGGTATCGTTACAGGTAGAGATTTAGCACAGGCATGTCGAGACCACTTTAGTAAACCTGTATCATTTATACTTTGGGTGCTTTGTGAAGCCGCAATTGCCGCATGTGACTTAGCAGAATTAATAGGGTCAGCCATCGCTTTAAATCTATTATTTGGGATTCCGTTGTTTTATGGCATTTGTTTAACAACTTTAGATATATTACTTGTTTTACTTTTACAAAATAAAGGCTTTAGGTATATCGAGGCCTTTGTCATTTCATTGATTATATTGATAACAGGTAGTTTTGTTTTTGAGTTGATTATATCTCAACCTGATGTAAAAGCTGTATTTGGTGGATTTATTCCAAGTTCTCAAGTTATTACAGATCCAAAAATGCTTTATATTTCTTTAGGAATTTTAGGGGCAACTGTTATGCCTCATAACTTATATCTTCACTCTTCAATCGTTCAAACTAGAAAATTTGAAGTATCTGATGCTGGTAAAAAAGAAGCAATTAAGTTTGCAACAATTGACTCAACAGTCGCATTAATGATTGCATTGTTTGTAAACGCAGCGATCTTAATATTAGCTGCTTCAACTTTCTACAAATCGGGACATACAAGTGTTGCATCAATTGAGGATGCATTCCAGCTTCTTACTCCATTACTCGGAACGACTTTAGCAAGTACATTTTTCGGATTGGCATTATTGGCTTCAGGTCAGAATTCAACTCTAACAGGTACTCTAGCTGGGCAAATTGTAATGGAAGGCTTTTTAAATATTAAGCTAAAACCTTGGATAAGAAGAATGATTACTCGTTTAATTGCCGTTACACCAGCTCTGATCGTCACTTATTTTTATGGAGCAAAAGGAACTGCAGATTTATTAATACTAAGTCAGGTAATCTTATCTTTACAGTTATCTTTCGCGGTTATACCACTAGTTATGTTCACTAGTGATGCAAAGAAAATGGGTAAATTTGTTAATAAAACTTGGCTCAAGTCAGTAGCTTGGACGATTGCTTCAGTTATTGCAGTATTAAATGTATATTTACTTTGGGCAACATTCTTTAAATAATGGCTCTGTTAAAGTAAATTGTTGATTTTCCAACAAAAATTAAGACCACAAAAAAAATTGTGGTCTTTGCTTTTTTTTATACAACTAAAGCATGCATTAGTTGAATATCATTTCAATAATTCATTGTATATTCCCCATCAGATCTTATAGCTTTTAAAGGGGTAGCCTCAGGAAAATGCTGCTTTACACCGTTAAGAAAATTTAATGTGAAAAAGCCAGATTCCATAGCCATTGGAATCCGGTTTTCATGACGATTTTTAATAAAACTCGTTATTCAACTATCGCGTGTTCGTTAGCTTAAAGTACTTCCGCGATTTGAGTAAACGAAACAAACGAAGTCATTATTTACTTTTATTTAAAGGAACGACCAATTCTAATTCCTTTATTTCTTCACTAAATCCTTCACTATTTGTATGACTTGGCTTGAGTGTAAATGATTTTGGTATCGTATCCGTTGGCGGCAAAGTCAGTACCCTATATGGCCATAGTTCCCCACCATGCCTGCTTGTAGTTTCAGTTGATAATATACATGACCATTATCATCGACTACCACCTTTAACTTGCCCTTATAGCCAAATAAATCTTCTCCATGGACAGCAATCTCAATTTTATCGCCATATTCATTATAATTAGAGAAGGTATATTGATGATGTTCAATTATTGTTTTCGAGTTTAAGTCATCTTGTCCTGTTGAACCCATCGCTGGTTTAACTGGTTGTCCATTAATTGTGATATAATTAAAGCCGACAATTTCTTCTTTCATCGAAAGTTCTTTTTCTCCTGTGTAAACTACTGTTACGATTAACCGGCTGCCATCATAAGCTGCTTCTTTTACAGTCATTGTTAAGCCGTTTTTACTATCTTGTTTATCAATTACTGTCGTAATCGGTTGCAAAATAATTAAATGCATTAAAATTGTTATACATTATCTTTTTCCATTTCCTTTAGCCTACGATAAAATACCGCCTGACTGATTCCTGTAATTCATTTCTTCATATTAATTTTTATTGATTGATCCTTCCAGTTGTACAATAAAAAAACTGCCGTAGCAGCCTTTCTTGTTATGCAACTAAAGCGCTCGTTAGTTCATTAAGAAAAGGGATTCTTATTCTTATTAAAAAACGACTTCCATACGGAAGATAAACTAATTATGTAGCTCTCCTTTCAGTAGAGTTACACAGTCCCCAATTAACTCGACTTTTTCTCCTTTTATCTTTAGTTTCATTTCACCCCCGCGCTCTGAATCTTGATATGCTATAAATTCTTTTTTATTTAAGATATCACTCCAATATGATGCTAATGCGCAGTGTGCTGAACCAGTTACGTAGTCTTCATTAATTCCTATCTTAGGTGCAAAATACCTTGATACAAAGTCGTACTTATCTGTTCCACGACTAGTAATAATTATTCCCGGACCCTCTAGTTCTCTTATTGCTGCCAAATTAGGCGTTACGTTATGAACGATATCCTGATTATCCAATTCTAAAATGTATCGATCTTCTGCCCAAGCAGCAGCTTTAATAGGAAAGTCAATTGCACTTATTAACTTCTCAGTCACTTCAATCTGAGTTGTTTCTTTTAGATTAAATCTTATAATTATTTGCTTATCTAACAACTCAGTTCGAAGGAGTCCTGATTGAGTATAAAAATTAATTGTCGACTCTGATGAAATAAAACCCTCACTCCACAGAATATGAGCAGCTCCTAATGTACCATGACCGCATAAATCAATCTCTTCAGTGGGTGTAAACCATCTAAGTTGATAGCTATTTGCATCTTTTATTGTAATAAAAGTTGTAATAGGTTGATTGAATTCTTTTGCTAAACCTTTCATCCACTCTTCTGTTCTTTTCTCTCTCAATAAAACTATTACTGCAGGATTTCCCTTGAATTCTTCTTTAGAAAAAGCATTAATAAAATAAAATTCGCTATTCATATATGCACCCACCCCTAAATCCTAATTTTCTTTACTTTCTATTACAGTTTTTATGCAACTATCCTGCCATTTACTTTAATAAAAAAAATTGCAATTAAGCAGTTTTTGATCTTCACCTAATCCAGTCGTTAGTTGCATTAAATTAATTCATAAACCGTTCTTGAAGAGATTGGACTGTCTTAGAATCAAGTTTGTATACTTTTCCACCTAAAGCAGTTACTAAATTTTGATTGTAGTTCACACTGTATTCCACTTTTTTACCCGCATCATTGATAAACCAAAGAGTTAAATCAGTCGTTGGGCTTTCATTTTGTCCAGAGTACACCTTTTTGGGTCAAATCCTTTTTCAATTTCTTTTACTTGTTCACTGTTTTCTTTTGAGGTATAAACAATTGTGTTAACGGATGTAACGGCAACAATAGCAACAGTTTGACTAGCTTTACTTTCTGTTTTCAAGTTCATTGAACAACCGAATAAAAGAAGTGTACAAGTACATATCATTAAAATTTTCTTTATATAAATCTACTTTTTTAATTATTTCTTAATTTATATTTTTCAGAGATAATACAGCAAACTTTTATTAACCTAAAAATGAACCATTTAAAAGATATTTCTCAATTGAATGAAGAAAATGAACTACTATTTCGTTTGAATAAAAAAAATCGACTAATCAGCCGATCTTGTTGTTCAACTACAGCACCGCGGTGGTTGATTAGATTGTTTTAAAAAATTATTTGACTATTTTGCTTAATAAATTGAGAAATCTTATGATATTCATTTAATACTCTTTTTCTTCCACCATCTGTTAAGTACCAAGTCTCTTTATTTATACTACGATTGTCTTCCAATGGTAGTACGTCTAATATCATGTCTTCTTTTGCAAATGCTGAAGCGATTAATAAGAAACGATACATGAAGAACGTTTTCCCTATCAACAATATGTTTTTTTCATTTGTTAATTGAAGCATTGCATTTTTTATGACATCATTAGCAGATTCAGCTTCACCTCTTATTGGGTAAATAATATTTTCAGGAATCCCTAAATCAACTAATATGTCATTATGGAATATATATTCATCCTCTTTTAGAAAATCGTTAAAAACACTTGGTATCATGATCTTTTTAAAAGACTCTTCTTTATATAAATTTATAATATGTTCATTTAACTCTGGAAAATGCCCTGGATGATATAAAACAACATCTGCATTTTTAAATAAATTCTTTCTTTCAATAAATGTATACTCACCTAATAAGTTCGCAAATTGAATGTTCAAAATAGTACCTCTTTATATGTCAAATAATAGTAATTTACAATCATTTGTTATTATTCGACACGAAGGATTTAATACCTTTTTATGTAACTATACTGCCATTTAGTGACATAAAAAAATCGACTAATCAGCCGACTTTGTTGTTCAACTATTGCACTGCGTTAGTTTAACAAGGATAGAGTTATATATGGAAGTTTAAATCCCTATATGATAAATTTTATGACTATGTTTGTCTACTTCACAAATGAGTGTAATTAATGAATCCAATTGATTAAGAACGTCATCTTGATTAAAAGTATTTTTCTCATACTCTCCATCTTCTTCATCAGCTTCAACGAACATACCTGTTAACGTTATTAATTTTGGAGCACATGCAAATATCCTTCTCCATCCAAGAAGAACTTTTTTTAAAACTGTTATAGAGTTATCATCTAAAATGGTAATACCATAATAATCTAGACCCATTTCATTAAAACGTCTTGTAAAAGGTGTGCTTTTAGTTGGTACCCAATTTATTGTATCAGCCATATACAGAATAAGATCATCGTTTATTTTAACATGAGCTACTGCGAACTCTTTAATAGAATCCATGTAACCCATTAAATCATTTTTTAAGGTTACATCTTTTGGTACTAAATAAAAATCATGAATTAATGCCATTAAATTTAAAACTCCTTATTTCTTATTCCAATAAAATGTTATTACATAATAAAAAGGCTGTTTACCTATTCTAAGGAAGATAGAAAAAATGAAGAAAAACTAAGCAGCGTTCTTTTTTCGTATATTGTAAAATTTATTCCCATTTGGATATTACGAATAATGTTTTTTTTATTGGTACTATGTTAATTATTTTTGCAATTATAGGAAGGATGTAGGCAATTTTATTATGCAACAAACTGTTGCATTAGTTGAAGATCCTTAAGGCTGATTTTTAGTTGAATTACAACTCGTTTTCTTCAACCAACTCAAGAAAAGAATCTTGTAAATCTCCATTTAATAATTCTTCTTCTCCATTAATCTTCATTTCAATTTCAAAATCGTCATCGGATATAGAAACTACACCATCTAATATTCCAAAAACGGTAGATACAGTATCTACTTGAATTTGTTCAATAATCTTAAAGAGCATCTTTTTATTATCTTCTGTAAGTTCTTCAAAGAATTTTAGTGCATCCTTCCAATAATTATCTGTAACATCTTTAGTTTCAGTATTAACAAATAAATCCTCGTATTCTGAAAGACCATCCTTAACTACTGATTGATAAATGTTTTTAACGAACTCTTCATTGTTCATATTCTTGCTCCTTTATTAAACCTTGTCTTCTAAATTTTATAACATTTTACCTTTTTTAACTAAAGAAATTAGACAAATCTTATACAACTACCCTGCCATTTAGCCACCCATGCAGCGCAAGCGTTGCACCACAGCGAATGAAAATTAATTGGATTTGTCAATACTGATACTGACTTTATCCAGTCAACTGTAATCACTAGACTTTTTAGTTAAGCTCTCCTCTTTTTTTAACGATTGAGCAGGGTTTTCTTAAGTATTGTCATTTTGTTAAATCAGAACTAACTAATTTTCATGGTAGTTGAATAAGAAAATCAACAATCTTTTATAACAGAGCCTAAATAATAAAAAAGATTGAACAAATGTTTACATTACATTGGTTCAATCTTTTTTTTTACCCACAGTTACGTTACTTTCCATACATAACCATTTATTTGCTGACTCATAATTAATATAGTGAAGTTGATGCACTTTGATAGAAAAGGAAACACTCCCTTTTATTCAGGACTTAAAAGCCAAGACTTTGCAAATAAGCAGTGGACCTCAATTAAAATCTGAAAATAGCAATTAAAATTAACAAAATAAAATTAGAGAATCGCAATTAAAATTTGTAAAAATGCAATTAAATCCGAGAGAATCGCAAATAAGAATAAATATCACCCATACCAGTAAAAGTTATATGACCTTAGAATTGTAAGATAGTTAATACTTTCGATTGGAAAACCCTTTAACATGAAATACGTATATAAGATTCCTCCCACTACTTCTACCAAAAGAACGAAACGTAAGTACATTATAATTAATGGGTTCTTCCATTTTCAGACTAAATATCGTATATTGCTTAAACTTCTTTTAAGAATTTTTCAATGATTGAAATTTGCTTATTCGTGTTTAATGCAGGTGCATGACCAACTTTAGGTATTGTTTCCATTTCAAACTTCTGCGTTTCCTTCATTTTTAATGCTACATCAAGTGGCAAGACGTCCGAAACTTCTCCTCGAATGAGTAAAATCTTGGACTGAATAGCCTCCCAGTAATACCACAAAGTTAAATCGTCAGTATGCTGAAATTGTAATGCAATTTTAGGATCATAATCAGGACCGATTCCACCCTCATCTCTCCTACGGCAAGAGTTTTGCGTAAAATCATTCCATTCTTCTTCACTCGAAACACCAAATGAATGATAAATTAACTTATAGTAATTCTTCAGTTCAGTAAATGTTTTAAATTGAGGTGGTGTACCAACATAGCTAATAATTCTCTTAATTCCTTCTATATCTTGTGGTTGGTTTTCTGAAGCTCCTGCCCCGATATCATTTAAGACTAAATGAGAAATACGGTTTAGATGTTTCTGCGTACCTGCAAGTCGCATTCCAATTGCTCCACCCATCGAAGTCCCTACCCAACGAACTTGTTCAATTTCTAAACGGTCTAATAAACCAATTGCTATATTTACATAGTTTTCAAAACAGTAATCTTGCTCAGGAGAGGTACTCCACTGACTTAATCCTCGTCCAATCGTATCAGGACAAATTACATGGTAATCTTTAGCTAAATGACGAGCTAAAATATCAAAATCCCTACCATTCCTAGTTAAACCGTGCCAACAAACAACTGTTGGATTTTTTCTTTCTCCCCATTCTGTAAAATGAAGTTCCATTCCATTAATCGATTCAAACCGAGATTCAGGAAAAAAAATAGTAATCACTCCATTCATTTTAGTGTCCACTTAATGTAATATTCGATTTTAGGAAGAAATATCCCTATAAAAATGCCACAAAAACTACAACTATTCAGGTTATTTAAATAATAATAAAGACAAGTACAACACAATCATGAATATTAAAAAAGAAAATAGGATTGATACAAGAATAATTGAATTATGTGCAGGTATAAACTTTCCATTTTGAATTTCTTTCCTCTTTTTACTGTACTGAATAGTAGCTAATACTCCTGAGATTAAACCAACAACACATGCATATATGCCAAGAAAAATTGCTAATGTATTAATAAACTGGTTATCACTAATTTTAATTGTAAAATGTAGTGAAGTTGTTAAAAATCCTACACCAGTAATTGAGATTGCGGTTCGCAACCATGCTAAATATGTCCTTTCGTTTGCTAGATGCTGTTGTGCATATTTAACACTTTCATCTGATAAATCTTTTACTTTGCTTAAAGAAACCATATTAAATTACCCCAATCAAAAATTTATAGAGTGATAAACTGATAGAGAACATTTCTAAGTTTTAGTTTAATCTTTAAAATTTAAGATTTAGTAAAACTGATATTACGTTTTGATAAAATTAAAATGGGGAAATGTAGAATATCACTTTTACTAGGTAATTAACGAAAAGGAGAAGTTAACAGAAGACTCCTATATAAATAGAACAAATCATTATTAAACTGATCTTTCAAAAATAAAACGGTCAAAAAGATGGTAATTCTGTCCATCATTTTGACCGTTCATATTAACTATTTTTCTGTTTGTTGAAATTCACTTTGAACTTTTTCCAATAGGTTTTTATCGGTAATTAAACGATAGCCTGTCAGAGCCAATGCTTTTGCTCCTGTTACTAGAGCATGATCACCAAGTGGCGACCTTGCAGCTTCACGAAATTCATTCGTATGAGCAATTAAATCATCAGGTCCAATTTTAATATATGCATGAGATGTTGGAACAACATGGCTTACGTTTCCGGCATCAGTAGATCCAAGCCCACCGCTTTTACTATTCACTACTTCACCCAATTGGCTAAGTTCTTCACCTATAATCTCATCAAGAGTTCGATTGATAATAAAATCATGGACTTCATTTTGGAATCTTTCAATTTTCACAGTACTACCAGTCGCAAGTGCTGCTCCTTCGGCGATATTACGAATCTTAGAAGATACTTCCTCTGTACGTTTCCAAGTACTAGCACGAATGAAAAATCTCGCTGAAGCATACTCTGGAATAATATTTGGTGCATCCCCTCCATGAGTGATAATTCCGTGTATGCGAACATCACTAGTCAGTTGCTGACGAAGGGCATTAACTCCGTTGAATAATTGGATTACGGCATCTAAGGCATTAATTCCATGCTCTGGTGACCCAGCAGCATGCGCCGCTCTTCCATAAAAATGGAAGTCTAATGGATCTACTGCCAAAGATGGACTCGACAAACCTGTTTTACCACTTGGGTGGAGCATAAGAGCTGCATCCACACCTTCTAGTAATCCGTGTTTTACAAAACTCCCCTTTGCGCTTCCATTTGGTCCCCCCTCTTCTGCAGGTGTTCCAAATATTACAACCTCTCCTCCGGTTTCAGAAATAACTTCAGCAAGAGCGATTCCTGCTGCCACACTCGTTGTTCCAATAATATTATGTCCGCATGCATGACCAAGACCAGGTAGTGCATCGTATTCTGCTAAAAAAGCGATGGTTGGGCCCTGCTTAAATGACTTTTTCCTTGCTACAAAGCCTGTTTCATGTCCCGCAATATTACGTGTTACATCGAAACCAGCTTCTACAAGAATTTTAGTATGTGTATCTGATGCAAAAAATTCTTGATTGCCAATTTCAGGTTTCTCGTGAATTTTGTGGCTAATTTCAAGATAAACTTCCTTCGATTCCTCAATACTTTTTACAATTTGTTCTCTTTGTGTTTCAATTTGGACTGTCATTTAAATTTATCTCCCTTCCATTCTGTTTAGCAAACATGAACTAGCTTTATAGATTTTTAATTTTATCAATGGAAATGACTACTGGAACCGTAGCACCTTTGTCACGTTTAATAATGTAATCATGAACTTCTTTTGATTGATAAGCCTTTACAATCTTTGCAAAGTCCTTGTCATTTTTATTCTTCGTACGAGATGCAATAACATTGATATACGGCATAGCTGCATTATCATTTGGATCTTCTTTATAAAGTGGATCCTTAGCAGGGTCTAGTCCCGCTTGAACTGCGAATCCATTATTTATGATAGCTGCTGCCACATCATCCAATGATCTAGCTGTTTGCCCTGCAGCAATCGGTTTGATTTTTAGATGCTTAGGATTTTCTTTAATTTGTTCAATACTTCCTTTAGGGTCAAAATTATCTACTAAACTAATTAACTTTGAAGATTGTAATAGTTTAAGTGCACGGCCTGCGTTTGTTACATCATTTGGTATCGTAATTGTTGCTCCATCTGGAATATCACTTAACTTTTTAAACTTATGTGAGTAAATTCCCATTGGCGCAATCACCGTCGAGCCAATTGCAGAAATATCTAAATGATGATCACCTTTAAATTGGTTCATGTAGGTAATCGTTTGAAAAGCATTTAAATCAAGACTACCGTCATTAAGTGCTGTGTTAGGCTGAACATAATCTGAAAATGAAATAATTTTTAATTTAATTCCTTCATTTTTTACTTGTTTTTGTACAATATTCCAAAGTTCATAGTCATCACCATTAATACCAATCTTAACTGTTCTCTCCTTACCATTACCTGATGTTGCATTAGAACCACATGCTGATAATACCGAAACCGTTAATAATAATGCTGCAAAAATAGTAAAAAACTTTTTCATCCTCTTTTCCTCCTTACGTATCTTGACCACGTATTTCCTAAGCTTTGTATGATTTGAACAATCAATACTAGTAATACAACTGTAATGACAATAACCAATGTTTCAAAGCGCTGATAACCATATGTAATAGCTAAGTCACCTAATCCACCAGCACCAACAGCACCAGCTGCCGCAGTCGACCCAATTAATCCAATCGTTGCGGTTGTAAATGAAAGAATTAACGATGGAATTGCTTCTGGCAAAATAAACTTCACGATGATCTGAAACTTTGTAGCTCCCATTGAATAGGCTGTTTCCAGCACTCCCTTATCTACTTCTAGCATTGAGTTCTCAATCAATCTTGCCAAATAAGGTCCTACAAAAATCGAGAGCGGAACAATTGCTGCTACTACGCCAATCGACGTTCCCGTCAATAACCTTGTAAATGGTATAATGGCAACTAGCAAAATAATAAATGGTACGGATCGAACAATATTAATAATGGTATTTAACAATGTAAATAAAGGTTTGTTTTCCATTATATGACCTGGCCTTGTAACTACTAGGATAATACCTAAAGGTAATCCTATGATTGTGCCAAAAATAAATGACCCTAGCACAGTTAGAAAAGTATCTTGAGTTGCCTGCAAAAACTGCGGCCAAAAGAATTCCCAATTAAGCTCCATTTAACTCAACCTCCCTTACATCTATCCCCTTTTCCGAAATAAATTTAATAGCTTTCGCGCTTTCCTCTTTTGTTCCTTCGAGTGCCACAAGCAAATTCCCATAAGGTCTTTCTTGTAGCTCTGTAATCGATCCATAAAGAATGTTTAAATGAATATCGAATTGTTTAAGAACCTCTGATAATAATGGATTGCCCGCCTTGTCACCAAGGAAAACTAATTGATAATATTTTCCCTTTGATAATGATTTGGATAACCTAGATGGCACCTCATTTTGTAATACGGTGTTAACAAAATTCTTTGTAATACTTTTTTGTGGATTCGTAAAAACGTCATAAACATTACCTTCTTCAACAATTTCACCATTATCAATGACGGCTACTTTATCACATAAATCACGAATTACACTCATTTCATGGGTAATAAGAAAAATTGTAAGATTATAGGATTTATTTACTTTCCTTAAAAGCTCTAATACATTCTTTGTTGTTTCAGGGTCTAATGCAGATGTAGCTTCATCACATAGCAAAAGATCTGGGTCTGTTACGAGTGCCCTTGCTATTCCCACTCTTTGCTTTTGTCCCCCCGATAAGTGCCCTGGAAATACATCTTGCTTCCCTGTAAGTCCAACAAATTCAATTAATTCCATTACTTTTTCCTGAACATCCCGTTTCTTTTTTCCTTCAAGGTATAGGGGCATTGCTATATTATCGAATACCGTTTTTGCAGAAAGTAGATTAAAGTGTTGGAATATAACTCCAATTTTTCTACGTGTCTTACGTAATTCTTCATCTTTTAATGTCATTAGGTCCAATCCATCAATGAGAACTGATCCTTCTGTTGGCTCTTCAAGTCTATTTAAACAACGAATCAATGTACTTTTTCCTGCTCCGGAAAAACCAATGATCCCAAAGATCTCCCCTTTCTCAATTTTCATATTAATATTATTTAAAGCTTTAATTGGTGGCCTTCCAGGATAAACCTTGGAGACATTTTTAATCTCAATCAAATTACTTCCCCCAATATAAATTTTTTCAATTATTATAACTAAGTAAACTGATTTGAAAACTTGGATTTATAACTATATTTCCCCATTTTTCTCTAATGCACCACATCAAAAAACCCCCCTTCTTATCCATTAAGACAGATAAGAAGAGAGGTTATAATATATAAGCCACTTTACTTCTTATCTTTCAAATCGATTGAACGATTTGCAGGAATTAGCACGGTATTTGTTACGAACAACAAACCCGTTGCCGAGGTATCGCAGGGCCAGTCCCTCCACCTCTCTGGATAAGTAATAGAATTTATTAAGTTTTTAAAATATTGAGTTCATGTTATCTCTCTTTTTAATATACGTCAAGAATTTTTTTAAAATTTTTAGTAAAAATTAGATTTGAAAATAGCATTTTTTAAACGAGTACTGTACTATACAGGTCTTAAGCCCTTCATATTCAACTCAGAAAAAACAATTTCATATCCCATTCGAAATAGGTCGATATACTTATTTTTTGAGTTTTTATTCGTATTCCCTTCAAAAGAAGGACAAAAAAGCAGACAAGGCTTCCGATAAAAGAGACCTTGTCTGCTTAATTGAATTATGCCTACCATAATGTAGGCTTTACTACCATGAACCATAGCATTATCATCAAAAGAACGATGTAAATCCAGATAGATCTTCGAAGCTTCTGAATCAACATTCTTCGGTCATGAGTTGGTTCACTGAATTTCCGAATGGTTGGAGAAAAAGCTCTAGCTAGGAAAAATAATGAACTCACCAAAAGTAGAATCGTCATCACAATCCAAGATGTCTTCCACGACCAATGGCCAGCTAGTACCAACAAGACCCCTGATCCAACCAGTACATGTC
This sequence comes from Gottfriedia acidiceleris, assembly GCF_036421055.1. Lineage (GTDB taxonomy): Bacteria > Bacillota > Bacilli > Bacillales > Bacillaceae_G > Gottfriedia > Gottfriedia acidiceleris_C. The sequence continues at coordinate 359,563 of NZ_JAZGQS010000003.1, forward strand.
CTGCATGCTTTGCCAACCTCACAGCAAAGCTGAATACATCCAAATAGCTCTGTTGTATTGCGGACTGTGTGGTATGCAGCTTTTTGAGTATCGGAATCAATACAAAAAAGGGACCAATCGATAAGATCACACTAGCAATATGTATGTAAAGAAGCAGTCTATACAGCATATAAATTAATCTTGGATGAGACGAAACTCATGAACCCATACCCTCATTTTTGGCAGCCAAGGCATTCCAGGATGGATTGACAAGATCGATTGCTTATACTCTTCTACAGTCGAATAGCCTTCCTGCTTAGCATCTTCATCTGTCAATTCACCAAGGGATTGAGAATAAACCTTTTCCACAACATACTGTTTATTTTGAAGGGTCATCACTTCCCCAACATCTGCATATCTTCCATTGCGGCGAGTAGCAGTTTTTTGTCCTGCTAATACTTTTTCGACATCCTCTTGAATCGTCACAAGGCGTTCAATTGTACATGTTTTTGGCGGTAAAGCGTTCGTTTCATTTTGATTTGACATTTAATCCATTCTCCATTTCAATTTAAATTTATAGTTAAGGCTATTAAAAAAACGACTAGTTCCATTTTAATTAAATAAGTATAACATTAGCAAATTTTTTTAAAAATATTGTAATAAGAAGCAACAAAAAGGAGCTTACATCTTTGCCATATTAAAAATCAATAAAAAACAGAAAAACTCCCAAAATAGTTTTTCTGTTTTTTACAATTAATCCCCATTCAGCTAATCCATGATTTAATAATCGTAATCCAAATCTTCAAAGCAGTAAAACCAATTAATACTGCCAGAATTCCTCGTAAAACCTGCGTTTTTGTTTTTTTGCCTATTTTTGCACCTAATGGTGAGGCGATTAAGCTTGCAATTACAACAATAATTGTAGGCAAAACTTCAACTTGACCAGTAGAGATTTTCCCAATCGTTACACCGATTGAAGAGATCAATGTAATGGCTAATGACGAAGCAATTGTCACACGAGTTGGTATTTTTAAGATTGTTAACATGATTGGTACTAACAGAAATGCTCCTCCTGCACCAACAATACCTGCACTAGTTCCAACGATAAATGCCAAACCTGAAGCAAGCCATACATTAATTAAAATTTGACCATCTGCTGACATCTCGACGTTTTTTCTAGGAATAAACATTAAAACGACTGCAATCATTGCTAATATTCCGTAAACAAGATTAATTCCATGTTCTGAAAGTAGATTTGAACCGAATCCACCAAGAAAACTGCCTATTAATACACTTATTCCCATACTTAATATTACTTTTTTGTTTAAATAACCGCTTTTGCGATAGCTTAATACTCCGCCTAAAGTTGCAAATACTACTTGCACGGCACTTATCCCCGAAACCTGATGTGGTGTGAAAGCAGCAAATCCTACTAATGGAGGAATAAATAGGAGCATTGGATAATTTATGATCGCTCCACCAATTCCTACCATCCCTGAAATAAAGGACCCAAAAAAACCAACTAAAAAAAGTACTAAGATTAAGGTCCAATCCATTTTAAGTCCTCCTATAAATAGAAAAGGAGATGTAACTATTACCCTCCTTTTCCTATTAATCTATTAACTTATCCCTTTTTAATCCAAAATTTTAAAACATTGTCTTCTTCTGTATAATTTAATAATTCGTGTCCTCCTGATTTAGCCCAAGCTGCAAGGTCGTTTTTAGCACCTTTATCAGTGACATGAATTTCTAATACTTCTCCTGCTTCAATCTCCGCAATTGCTTTTCTTGTTTTTACAATTGGCATTGGACATGCTAAGCCTTTTGCATCTAATAATTTTGTAGCTTCCATTCTATTTTCCTCCAAGTCTTATTATCGTACTGCACAGCGATTTGGACCAATTTCCATTTCTCTTAGTTTTTCCTCATTTAAATTCTTTTTTCCCATATTAACTTCACGTATTTCTTGATATGAGTTTGGTTGTGGTGGTAAGTTCTCAGTTACTAACTTTCTAAACTCACTTTCACTCTCAATGTTCAATCCATGATTCTGTTCAAATAAATATCCTAGCTTTTTATACACGCTACCATCTTCGTTCAATTCACTAATCACCATAAAATGTGATGGAAGCACGATTAATTCAAGCGATAAATTTCGATATTTTTTATAAAGGGTTTCGCGTAAGTCCCCTACCCAATCCTCTGCCATACCAGCAAGATCAGGCCTTCCAATTGAATCGATAAATAAAATATCACCGGAAAGTAAGAACTTTTCATCTATGACAAATGAAGTTGATCCGATTGTATGACCTGGTGAATAAATAGCCTCAATACTGATTGCTGTTTCACCAATCATTACCTTATTACCATCTTCTAATGGACTATATTCAAAAGTAACTTCTTTAGCATCCTTTGGCGGTAACCAATATGTTGCTCCCGTCATCTCAGCAATTTTTCTTCCACCAGAAATATGGTCTGCATGAAGGTGAGTATCAAATACATTTGTAATTTTTGCGCTCTTTGTGTTTGCAAAATCAAGATAGATATCCGTCATTCGAGTTGAATCAATAATAGCAGCCTCATTATTAGAGATGACCATGTAGGATAAACATCCCTTACCGATTCTGACAAATTGATACAACTCTCCACCATTTTTCAAATCTGCAATTTTTACTGGTTCTAGATGTTCACTCCACTCTTTCATTCCACCTTTAAGGTAAGCTACGTCTAGTCCCTCGTCTGAAAGCATCTCAGCAATCATGATGGAAGATCCTTCTTTAGCACATACAACTAAAACGTCAGTACTTGTAGGAATTTTATCTAAAACATCTTCAACACCATCAAGTAAATCGAAATAAGGTATATTTAAATGTTCAAAATTTGAACCTTCTATTTTCCAATCGTTATAATCATCAGTATTTCGTACATCTAAAATAAATAGTTCTTCTTTATCAACTATTTTTTTTGTAATCTCTTTTGCAGACATTGCTGTAACTGTCATCTTTTATACCCCCCATAGTATATTATTTTTCAAAAAAAATTATTAACGTTTTATGCTTGCTGTTTCAAAAGACCATTCAGTCATTCCAGGTACTACATTAAACACATTAGTAAAGCCTTTAGATGCTAGTAATTGCGCAGCAAGATCACTGCGATTTCCAGTTCTGCAAACGATATATATTTCATTATCTTTATTTAATTCTGTTATACGGTTTTCTAATTCACCTAAAGGGATTGATACCGCATTGGGTATATGATTAAATACAAATTCTGCTTCTTCTCTTACATCTAAAACGATCATATTTTCGTTTTGTAGCTTTTGTTTTAATTGATCGTTCGAAATGACATGTTCAAATCTTTTTTCAATTGTATTTTCATCTGAAGATTTCCTTAAATAATGAAGTAATACTTCTCCATTTTCGATTGTTCCTAAGTATTGATTTCCAGTGCTTTCCGCCCAAGCTTTAATGTCTGCTTTTGAACCTTTATCAGTCGCTTGAACCTCGATTACTTGGCCATTATCTAAATCCTTCATTGCTTTTCTAGTCTTTACAATCGGCATTGGACAAGCTAATCCTTTTGCATCTAATTTCATGTTTGTTTTAATAAACTCCATATTATGACCCTCCGCACTTAAAATACCACTTGGGGTATTTATTTAATTAAAAAAATTTATTCTACGTTCCCTTCCCAAGAAAGCATTCCGCCTACCATGTTTTTAACGTTAAACCCTTGAGATTGAAGGAATTCTGTTGCACGACCACTTCTAGCACCTGAACGACAAACCATAATATATTCTTTTGATTTATCTAATTCGTGTAATCGAAATTCGATCAATCCAAGAGGAATATGAATGGCTTCTCGAATTTTTCCAGCTGCAACTTCATCTACCTCTCGAACATCAATAATATTTACTTCTATTCCAGTTTTTAATTTATTTTCAAGCTCAATCGCAGTAATTTCTTCCATGATATTCAATCCTTTCTAATTAAATAAATAAGTTAACTTGACCTTCCTCTGCTTCACCAATGTAAGCTGCAACACCAGCATACTGAATATTCTCTAATAATTCTTCGGTTTTTAGTCCTAACAGATCCATTGTCATTGTACATGCTACTAAATTTATATCTTGTTCCTGGGCCATTTCAATTAATTGTGGTAAAGGCAAAGCATTATGCTTTTTAATAATATCCTTAATCATTTTTGGTCCAAAACCAGCAAAATTCATTTTAGAAAGTCCCATTTTATCAGCGCCTCTAGGCATCATCTTTCCAAACATCTTTTCAATAAAGCCTTTTTTTGTTGCTACATGTTCACCTTTTCGTAGAGCATTTAATCCCCAAAATGTATGAAAAATAGTTACTTCATGATCAAAAGCTGCTGCACCATTCGCAATAATGTAGGCGGCCATTGCTTTGTCATAATCACCACTAAATAAAATGATATTCGTTTTCTTAGTTGTCATATTTTTTCTCCTTACCGTTCTTTATACCCACTGGGGTATTTTACAAAACAAAAAAATATATCTTATAGATACTATTACCCCTATGGGTATATGATATTAAAAATAAAAAATGGTGTCAAACACTTCAAACCATTTCTTATCTACTTTTCACAAGTAAATTTACTGCTTCTTTCATTAATTCTTCGGCATCTTGCCCGTTTACATTTGCATTACGGACACAATCAACTAAATTTGAGCTTACTATTACGCCAATCGTACGATCTAAAGCTGATTTAACTGCTGATAACTGTGTAATGACATCTTTACAGTCTTTGTCTTCTTCTATCATTTTTAAAATTCCACGAATCTGTCCTTCAATTCGTTTTATTCTATTTTTTACTGGATCATCATATTTCATTAAATCACCCCTAACCTAATCAACTAAGCTTAGCCATTTATTAGAATATCTGTGCAATATTCTTACTTAGAATATATACCCCTATGGGTATATTGTCAATCATTTAATTTTAAATAAAATAAACCTTCATTTAGTAATTTAAAAGTAGATATGTAAAAAAAGATCACAATTATGTAATCTCTTTTTTCAAAGTGTTGTAATATAAAACGTTTTATAGGGAAAATCAATCTTGAGTGAGTGATTGATTGGACTAGAGGGATGCTCCACTCCTATGGGATATGCGGGAAGGCTAAAGATCCCGCAGGCTTGCCGAGGAGGCTAAAGAGACAAGATTGTTTTTCAAAGCGTTACCTTAAAATTTTAAGATTTTACAGCCATACTCATCTCAAAATAAGTACCTACTTCCATAACTGCTTCGTCTTTATGGATAAAGTCATTTTTCTCTTTAAGGTAAATATAGTCTTTAGACCATCCATCTATGTTTTGAAGAATATCTTTTAATGCATTCGTAAATAATAATACCTCTTCATTTGTAGTCGTTGGATGTACACTCATACGAATCCAGCCAGGCTTTACACTAATATTTCCATTATCTATTTCATCCGTAATTGATTTAGACATTTCTTTTGTAATATTCAAAAGCATATGTCCATAAGTACCTGCGCATGAACAGCCGCCTCGTACTTGAATTCCGAAACGATCATTTAATAATCTAACAACCAAATTATGGTGAATATCCTTTAAATAAAAAGAATAAAAACCTAGTCGTGGATTGCTTGAATTTTCAAGTAACACAACATTTTCAATCGATTTAAGTTCAGCTAACACGATGTGTTCTAATTCTTCTTCACGGTTTAAGATGTTCATTGTACCCATTGCATCTTTTACCTTAATTGCAAGTGCTGTTCTAATTGTTTGAAGAAATCCTGGAGTACCACCATCTTCTCTTTCGCGAATATTGTTAATATATTTTTTCTCACCCCATGGATTCGTCCACTCAACAGTTCCTCCACCTGGATGATCTGGAATTTTATTTTGATATAGAGAAGAGTCAAATATTAAAACTCCGCTACTACCAGGTCCTCCTAAAAACTTATGTGGAGAAAACAGAATCGCATCAAGTTTTTCCATTGGATCACTAGGATGCATATCAATATCAACATAAGGTGCAGAAGCTGAGAAATCCACAAAACAAACACCATTATATTCATGCATAAGTCTAGCAAGCTTATGATAAGGTGTAATTAATCCTGATACATTTGAGCAAGCACTGAATGATCCAATTACTTTACGTTTATTCTTATAAAATTCTAGGCGTTCTCTTAAAAATTCCAAATCAACAACATTGTTCGCACAATTCGGTACAACTTCTACATCACAAATCGTTTCTAACCACGAAGTATGATTGCTATGATGCTCCATACTAGTTATAAAAACAACAGGTCTTTCTTCCTCGGGTAAGCTTAAACGGAAATGGAAGTTTTCATGAAGTTTCAACCCTAAAATGCGTTGAAACTTATTCATAACGCCAGTCATTCCTGATCCATCAGTTATGATTGTGTCGGAAGCGCTTGCATTAACATGCTCTTTTATAATCTGTAATGCTTCATGATAACAATTCGTCATCGTGCTTCCAGTAATATTTGATTCCGTATGCGTATTTGCAACATACGGCCCAAAAGTTGAAAGTAATTTTTCTTCAACTGGTCCATATAACCTACCGCTCGCAGCCCAATCTAAATAAATAATTTTCTTTTCACCAAATGGCGATAGGAATGGCTTTTCATTTCCAATAATCTCTTTTCTAAATTGTGAAAAATACTTTTCTAAATTCAATTTTATCGCTCCTAATGAGAATATGTTTTGTGATTTTTAATCGGAAGTCTCTGTTTAATATAATTAAGATAAAACCGAGTATTCCAATACCCTATTGGGTATTATTTAATGTGCACTGAAGCCAGTCCACTAATGACGGAATGGCTTTTTTTAGTAATTTATTAATTTTTAAACAGAACCAATTAAAAAGAAAATATCTTGCGTCAAAATCTATATAGAAAACTTATTTACATATACAAATATATGTCAAATTATTCTGCATTAAAAGAATTTTTTCACTTTTAAAATATTAGTAAAATTTTACACTATCTATTTTATTTAAAAAGAGACCCTTTTTGATAGTACTCTTTCATCATTTTTTCCGGGACCATACTACCACCTGTAGCCCAAATGACATGGGTACTTTTTTCCATTTTTTGCATTAAATTATTTTTTACTAAATATTCTTTTCCTTCTTTAAATAATTTAATTGGACCAATCATACCAGCTAGTGCTGACGGTTCTAAATAAAGGTCCTCAGTATCAACTAACTCTTTTAACATGGAATATAGCTTTTCATCACTTATTGTATAGCTACCGCTTAAAAATGGCTCCATGATTTTCCCTACAAATCCAGATGGTCTTCCTACAGCTAGGCCATCTGCATCCGTTTTATTATCAATGCCAAAATCTTGTACAGAAACTTGATCGTGGAGTCCTGTCATTAATCCAATCAACATACAAGGAGAATGAGTTGGTTCGGCAAAAAAGAAATGAACATTATCTTTGAATAATAGTTTCAGACCAAATGCGACACCACCAGGTCCTCCTCCAACTCCGCAAGGTAAATAAACAAATAATGGATGATTTTCATCAATTGTAATGTCTAATTCTGCAAATTGCTTTTTTAAACGTGAAGCAGCTACTGCATATCCTAAAAATAAATCATTTGAATTTTCATCGTCTACAAAATAACAATTAGGATCTGCTTCTGCTTGAATTCTACCTTCTTCTACTGCCTTACTATAATCCGCCTCGTACTCAATAACATTTACATTTTTACTTCTAAGTAAATCTTTTTTCCATTGCTTTGCATCCGCTGACATATGTACGGTTACTTTAAAACCTAACTTTGCACTAATAATACCAATGCTCATACCTAAATTTCCAGTGGACCCTACAGCAATTGAGTAGTTGGAGAAAAAATCTCTAAATATATCACTATCTATTTTTGAGTAATCATCTTCAATCGTTAATAGCTGATACTTTATAGCTAGGCTTTCGGCATGTTTTAATATTTCATAAATGCCACCTCTTGCTTTAATTGATCCTGATATTGGTAAATGACTATCGCATTTTAAAAATAATTCTCCTAAAATAGTCTGTTGGAAATTTTTCTCTAAAGATTGTTTCATAGAAGGAATTTGTACTAAAGGAGACTCTATAATGCCATTTGTATCTTTTGTTTCTGGAAAAACCTTTGATATATAGGGTGCAAACCTTTTTAATCGTTCATCTGCGTCGTTTACATCATCTTGAGTAAGTGGTGACATTTTCATTGCTTTTTGAAACGTCTCAACATTCGGGTTCAACCAAAGGTATTCCTCAAAGTTCATTAGTTTTTTTAGGATTGGATATTTTTCTATATTTGCCTGTATGTCAATTCTTTCCATCTATATTCCTCCTAGACTTAAACAGTTTATATCTAGTTTATCAGATATTATCACTAGAATAGCTAGCTTAGTTTGTTAATCTTTTGTAAATTCCCATCAAAAGAGATTGGTTTAAATTTTGATTCAAACTATACTATTTCTATGTCAGTTGTTGGAGGGAAATATGAATCCTAATCAAAAAAATAATAAGTTATCACTTTTGATAGAAATACTGATTGTTTCTACTAAACTGGGCTTAACTTCTTTTGGTGGACCAATTGCTCATTTAGGTTATTTTCGTGAAGAATATGTAAGAAGGAAAAAGTGGATTGACGATCAAAACTATGCTGATTTAGTAGCTTTGTCACAATTCTTACCTGGACCAGCAAGTAGCCAAGTTGGCATGGGAATTGGTGTAATCCGTGCAGGGGTCCTAGGTGGTATTGTTTCATTTATTGGATTTACATTACCTTCAGTCATCTCACTTATATTATTTGCGTTATTATTACAGGACATGAATATTAAAAATTCAGGGTGGATCCATGGTTTAAAACTGGTTGCGGTACCGATTGTAGCTCAAGCTATTTTAGGTATGGTAAAGAACTTAACTCCTGATATAAAAAGGAAAGCTCTAGCATTATTTGCAATGATAGCCACATTAATATGGCAAACTACATTTACTCAAATAGCCGTCATTTTGATTTCTTCAATTGCAGGTTATTTACTATACCAAGATAATGAAAACAGTGATGAAACTACACTCACTACGAATATTTCAAAAAAGTTTTCCGTAATTTGTTTAGCTATATTTTTTATTTTATTAGCTTTATTACCTTTAATTAATTCTTTTACATCATCTAAATGGATCTCCATATTTGATAGTTTCTATAGGGCAGGTTCAATGGTATTTGGTGGAGGCCATGTAGTTCTTCCTTTACTAGAACGGGAGTTTGTTCCTACTGGGTGGATAAACAAAGAAACCTTTTTGGCGGGGTATGGCCTCGCGCAAGCTGTACCCGGGCCATTATTTACATTTGCAGCTTATTTAGGAACTGTTATGTTCGGATGGCAAGGTGGGTTGATTGCAACGATAGCCATTTTCTTACCTGCATTCCTACTTATTTTAGGTACTCTCCCATTTTGGTCAAGTATGCGTCGTAATTCGAAATTAAGAAGAGCTTTATTAGGCGTAAATACTGCAGTAGTTGGGATTTTAATTTCAGCCTTTTGTAATCCAATATGGATTAGTTCTGTATTTTCGATTTTTGACTTTCTAATCGTAGTGATCTTATTTAGTATGTTAGTGTTTATAAAATTGCCACCTTGGAGCATAGTACTTGCAGGAGCTATTGGAGGTGAAATTTTATCTATTCTAAGTTAACTAAAATAAGTTGATTTACAGCAAAATTGTTACTTTTACACTAAACTTTTCATTTAAGGACATTAATTAACATAGACTGGCCTATCCGTATATTGGATTGGCCAGCCTGTTTCTCTACTTTAAAGGGATACTATCAATGATAGTATTATAGATCTTACTTTTTCTCTGTAGTTAAAGGTTCTACTTCTTCTCCCGTTTTCAAATCAATAACTTTTGTTGGATGTTTTGGTACTGGAATCGTTTTGTTTTTAGGTGGTTGTTCTTTCTTTTCTACCCATTTTTCTAGTAATTCAAATGATTGAAAAACATATGGGAGAAGTGGTTGTAATTCTTTCTTTTGATCAGTTGCTGTATTCCAAACTAGACTGTCTACATGATTGGCTTTTTCTATTGTATAAAGACGATGATATTTCCCTTTCCCTGCTTCCTTAACTAATTGATCATATGGTTGGGCATGAACAGTAGGGAAAATAAGTGAATCTAGTGAACCTGTTAAACTAATTAATGGTACATCGATATCTCCAGTGTTTTGAATTTTCTTTATGTTGTTCTTAACCGATGACGGACGTTTGTTATAATCGTACTCTTTAAAAATCGAGTCATATTGGCGATCCCTAACGCCATTAATAAAATTCAAGTAGTTTTGCCACGGGATATGATTCGGTGCATTTGGATCAAACTCATCGCGATAAATGTTTAATGAAATAAACCAATAAACTTGGTCATGATAATTCCATAATTGTTCGGACCCTTTTGGTAAGCCAGCCTTATACATTTCTTGAATTGCTTTCTCTTTTTCGGTTCCTTCTCCATAAATTGCTTTTTCAGCATTATTTACAACTGGTGTAAGTGAGCTAATTAAATTCGGATAATTTGCTCTCCATAATACACCTTCCCAATCAATTCCTCCATCATATAAGGCCGGTTCTCCAGTTTTCATCTTGTCATCATTTTCAAGTGCGTAACGGACAACATATCCTCCATTTGATATTCCCATTGCATACGTTGGAATTTTATGATCTTTTTTGACTAATTTACTTGCTGGATTACCTTTATCATTTTTATGAATTAGTTGAGCTGCATGATTTTCGATTAAATAACTTTGAGCTGCCTTCGTCAATTCTCGAAAACGTTTATTCCATTCTGCAACACTATCTTCTTCATCCGCTAATGCATTTTTAGATTTTGCAAACGGATCTGATGGATCTACTTCTCCTTGAGTTCCTTTGTCTGAAGCTGCGAATGCATATCCTTTTGCGAGAACATAATCACTAAATAATAAGTCAGTCGCTGTTTCACTTCTTGTCGCTGGGATGCCTGCTACTACTAATTTCCCATTCCAATTTTCGGGAACACGGATGACAAACTTTGAATCTTCGAACATTCCATTAATTTGAGTACCCTTAATTTCAGCTGGTTTATACATCTTATACCAGCCAGTCCCAGAATCCTTATTTCCCCAGTTATATGGAGCTAGACCAAGATTTCCAAACTCAGTAGCAGCACTGTATTGGATCGGATTTTTGGTAGTAAGCCAGTTTCCATTTACACCATCAAATACAGTAACTTTTACATCATGTGCACCTGGAATAATTGAAGCTGCAATTGCTTCTGAATGCATACTCTCTTTCAAAAAACTTACAGAAGGACTAGTAAATGTTAGTACGGAAATAGCCCCTAATGCCATTAGTTTCTTTTTCACTCAATCAACCTCCTTAAAAAACTTTTCCTACTTTTTTTACTTTTCTATTTCAACTTTAAATTACCTTCATCATAAAGATTATGTTCAATAATTTGAGCCAATCTGACCGTATAAAATGAAATAAGTAAAATACAATATGACTAGAAACAATCATTAATGAAATGTAAAGGGGACAAAAGTCTACAAAATGTTAACTTCACTAAATTTAAATTTATATTTTAAAAATAAATTCTATAAACAAAAAAGGAGCCGAATGAAACGGCTCCCTACTTACGTTTTATATCATTTAGTTATCTGACTCTATTATTTTAAAAGTACAGCAATATTTCGTGCAGTTCTTTCAATATTTTCAAATGCGTTTTTCATAACATCTTCAATTGGTAAGATTGCAGGAATCGTAGGGAAAATAGCATCAATTCCGTGGTTATACAATTCCTCTATCCCATCACCCATACTACCACAAATTGCAATTACTTTCGCATTAGATGGGGCACACGCAGCCGCTCCAACAGGGGCTTTACCATAAATTGTTTGTCCATCCATTCTTCCTTCTCCTACAATTACAATGTCAGCATCCTTACATACGTCTTTAACATTTAATTGTTCAAGAACCAGTTCAATCCCTTTTTTAATTGAAGCATTTGCGAATAGCATTAAGCCTGCACCCATGCCCCCACCCGCTCCACTTCCGGGGATCTCTGAGACGGATTTATTTAGATAATGCTCAGTAATCTGATAGAAACTTCTCATAGCTTCATCCATTGTAGCTAATTGATCCACAGAAAGTCCTTTCTGTGGTCCAAATATATATGTTGCTCCATTTCTACCAATTAATGGATTCACAACATCTGCTGCAATAGTGATTTTCACTTTATCTAATAGTGGTGACTTGTTTTCATCACACATAGTAGCTACTTTTAGCAATGCCTTACCATTGCATTCAATTTCCCTACCATTTTGATCGAAGAATTGGTAACCTAGCGCTTGAGCCATCCCAATCCCACCATCATTTGTTGAGCTACCTCCAACACCAACAATAAGCTCAGAAGCTCCACGCTCAATAGCATAAAGAATTAATTCCCCAACACCAAAGGAAGTAGTTTGCAGGGGATCACGTTTTTCAAGCGGTACAAGATGCAAACCACAGGCTTCAGCCATTTCTATAAAAGCCGTTTTATGATCCTTTGAAAATGCAATTTTAGCCTGAACAGTTTCACTAAGCGGGCCTGTTACATTAATGGTTTCAACTTCTCCACCATTTGATGCGATTAAAGCTTGAACAGTCCCCTCCCCTCCGTCGGCCAATGGGAATAAATGATAATCTGCATCAGGAAATACGGAATGGAAGCCTTTATGAATGGCATTAGCTACATTCATTGCATCTAAGCTTTCTTTAAAGGAATCAGGTAAGATTACTACTTTCATTTTCTTCCTCCTTAAAGTGATGCAATAATTTGATTAGTTATTGAAATTCTAATCTTGATTTTTAATTTATTCAAGAAAATATCTCTTCTTGTTTTCCAACCAACTCAATCTCAAACCCTAAATCTTCTAGCATTGCATGGTCACTATTTGTCTCCTGACCTTCCGTAGTCAAATAATCACCTATAAAAATGCTATTTGCAGCATAAAGTCCAAGTGGTTGTAAACTACGCAGATTTACTTCTCGTCCTCCAGAAATTCGAATTTCTTTCGAAGGATTAATAAAGCGGAATAATGCTAATACTTTTAAACAATAACGTGGATTTAATTCGTTTACTCCTTCTAGTTTTGTTCCATTAATTGCATGTAAAAAGTTTATCGGAATGGAATCTGCATCCAATTTATGTAATGACCTAGCGATCGAAATAACATCATATTTTGTTTCCTTCATCCCAATAATGGCTCCCGAACACGGAGATATACCTGATTGTTTAACTTTCTCAACCGTATCGATTCGATCCTGATATGTATGAGTTGTCGTAATATAATTATGGTGCTCAGCTGATGTATTTAAATTGTGATTATATCGATCAACACCTGCTTTTTTAAGCTCATTTGCTTGGTTATCTTTAATAAGCCCCAAGCAAGCACATACTTTTAAACCATATAATTCTTTAATTTCCTTAACCGCATCAGTTACTACATTTACATCTCGATTCGTTGGTCCGCGCCCACTTGCAACAATGCAATATGTGCCTGCTTTTAATTCAAAGGCACGCTTTGCTCCATCAAGAATTTCTTCTTTAGATAGAAAAGGATATTTCTCAATCGGTGCACTAGAAATTGAAGACTGTGAACAATAACCGCAATCCTCAGGACAATAACCACTTTTAGCGTTAATAATCATATTCAGTTTAACTTTTTTTCCATAATAATGTTTCCTAATGATAAATGCACCTTGTAAAAGTGAAAGTAATTCATCATCTTCACATGACAAAATGCTTAAAGCTTCCTCATCTGAAATTACTTTACCTAAAATAACCTCTTGCGCTAATTTAGTCCAATTCATATGATCACTCACCATTTCATTGATTTTTTGTTAATAATTCCTGGAATTCTAAAATAGATGTTTCTGTAAACGAATCCATCTGCTCTGGTATAATGCCAAGAATGTTATGACCTGTTAATTTTTCTAGCATAACTAAATTATCTTTTTCCATTTCACCCATAACGGATGGTACTTTATTAATTAATAATCCCATTAGCTTAATTTGGTGTGATTTTAAATATTCAGTTGTTAATACTGTATGATTAATTGTTCCTAGCTTTAAGGATGTAACAAGGATAACTGGTATGTTTAATCGTTTTATTAAATCAATCGTTCCAAAATTTTCTTTTAGTGGAACCGCAACACCACCTGCTCCTTCAACAAAAACAACATCATGCTTATTTTCTAATTGCTTATATTTTTCTAAAATAACTTGTTCATCGATATAAATATCTTCTAGTTTACTAGCCAAATGTGGTGAGACCGGTGTTTTCATTGTATATGTACCGTAGTAATCATGCTCTTCTGTTAGTTCTAATTTCTCTTTATAAAAGGCTGTATCTTCCCCTATAAGTCTATTGTTAATATTAACAACTCCACTTTGTATTGGTTTATAAGGAATTGCATCAATTCCTTTTTTCTGCAAGCAATCCACCATTTGGGCAGTAACATAGGTTTTTCCAATATTTGTATCGATACCAGTTACAAAATATCCTTTTCCCATCTTAAGCAGCCACCTTTTTTTCATTTTCTCTAGCTCTTGCAAAATGAGAATGTAGGCGTACCGCCAATACTCCTCCAAAAACAGCTAGTAACAAATCTTGTCCAATACTATATACGAGTCCCATCATTAGCACCTTTTCTAATGATACGGGACTATCTAACCAAGTATTTAAAGAAATATATACATATGTAATGCCTAAGATATAAACAATCATTAATCCTATTACATTAGCAAAAATAAAATTCTTAAGTTTTGGTTCCCTCGTTTTTTCAACGATCAAGCCAATTACAAACGCGGCAATGATGAAACCGATTAAATAGCCAAATGTTGGTTTTAAAATATATTCAGGTCCGCCACCAGAAGCAAATACTGGTATTCCGATTAATCCAATCCCAACATACAGTAGCTGACTCATCATCCCTTTTTTACTTCCTAATAGATTGCCGGCTAAAAATACAAAAAGTATTTGAAGGGTAAAAGGAATCACTGGTAAAGGAATCTTTATAAAGGCTCCAATCGATGTTAGTGAGGCAAATAACGATATTACTGTTAATGATAATGTTCTATTTTGCATTGTATCCCCCCTATTAGTTTATGAGTCTGCCAAATTAACAAAATTTGACAAACTCACAAAATTAAATTAACATGCAATTGAAATATATGTCAACCGAATTTAAGTATTAGGTTAACATATGAAACAGGGGGGGAACATATATGAATCATGAACTCTATCAAGATTTATCTAAAAAAAATAAACAATATCTTTGGCACCCTTTTACTCAAATGAAGGATTATCTAAACGAAGATCCGCTAATTATTTCACATGGTAAAGATCGAAAACTATATGATGTATTAGGCAATGAATATTACGATGGTGTATCCTCTATTTGGTTAAATGTCCACGGCCATAATATTCAAGAATTAAATGAAGCGGTTAATGAGCAATTAGAGAAAGTTGCCCATTCAACACTTTTAGGCATGGCGAATATACCTGCAATTCTTTTAGCAGAGAAGCTAGTTGAAATCTCTCCTAACGGCTTAGAAAAAGTCTTTTATTCAGACTCAGGTGCTACTTCTGTAGAAATCGCGATTAAAATGGCCTATCAATATTGGAGAAACATAGGTAAATCTGATAAGAATACTTTTGTTACGATGAAGGAAGCTTATCATGGAGATACAATTGGGGCAGTGTCAGTAGGTGCAATTGATTTATACCATCAAGCATATAATGAGTTACTATTTCCAAGTATAAAGGTCTCCTACCCACATCTTTATCGTTCAAAGTATGTGGGTAATGAGGAAGAAATTAAAAATGCCTATTTAAGAGAAGTTGAAAATTTATTTATCGAAAAAAGTAATTCCATTGCGGCATTAATTATTGAACCAATTGTTCAAGGAGCTAGTGGTATTATTGTCATGCCAAAAGGGTATTTAAAAGCAATACAGGAATTATGTATAAAGTATGATGTATTGTTAATTGCTGATGAAGTTGCAACAGGATTTGGGCGAACTGGTAAAATGTTTGCGTGTGAACTAGAAGGGGTTACACCAGATATTTTAACCTGTGGAAAAGGGTTAACCGGTGGCTATTTACCGGTTGCAGCAACATTAACAACGAACAGAATTTACGAAGCATTTTTAGGATCATACGAAGAACAAAAAACTTTCTTTCATGGTCATAGCTATACTGGTAATCCCCTTGGATGCGCTGTTGCAATAGCGAATCTAGATTTATTTAATAAAACGAAATTACTACAACATGTCGAAACAACTTCATCATATGTCCAAGAGAAACTGAAGCAATTTAATGAACTAAAACATGTTGGAGATATACGTCAAAGTGGCTTAATGGTTGGAATTGAACTAGTAAAATCAAAGGAAACTAAAGAAGCTTTCCATTGGAATGAACGAATCGGAGTGCAAGTAACGAAAAGGGCAAAAGAGCTTGGACTACTCACACGTCCTCTTGGGAATGTTATTGTATTTATGCCACCATTAGCATCAAAGGAATCGGAGCTTGATGAAATGTTAGATATTCTTTATCGTGCTATTTCTGATATTACAGAAATGTAGACTAGTCACTTGAGTTAATAAAACCAACGTATTTAACTCGTTGTTAAATTTATAAATCCTTTAAAGGTTGAGTTAGAATGGCTTAATCATCATTAATCTTCCATAAAAAACAGAAAAACTTTTCATGTTAGTTTTTCTGTTTTTTATACTAATAGTCTATTTAGTTTTTTAAGTAACTTCTTTAATTCTCTTCAACACTCTCATTAACAATAAAGCAGTAATTAATGCGATCACCCCATTAATATAAAATGAAGTAGTAGCTCCAAATTGTTGCCATAACCATCCTGTTAGCAACGAAGCTGGAAAAAACCCAATTCCGGAAACCATCGCATAAAAACCGAGTGCCGTTCCCTTACGATCAGGGTTCACTAGTTCTACGACTAGTGCTTTTTCAACTCCTTTTGTTAATGCTGAATAAAGTCCGTATAAAATAAATAGAATGACTAAACCAGTGGCTGAGTGAACATCTGCAAAACCGATATAAACGATTCCATATAAAGCATATCCAGCCGTCAGTATTCCTCTGCGTCCATATTTATCGGAAAATGCACCTGAAATATAAGAAAAAGAAGAAGCTGTTAAGTGAAATAATAAGTACATCATTAATACACTTTGATTCGAGAATCCAAGATTTGCTACTCTTAATAACAAAAAAGAATTGGATGAATTTACAATTGTAAACAATAGTACAATTAATAACAGTTTCTTTATATTGGAATCTAAAAGCTCCCATTTAAAATCTAACTTTCTTGATGACTTATTTAATTGGCCAATTGGTTTTTTTATCGTTTCCTTTAGGCTAAATAATATAATCCAACCAATTGTGATTGGAACCAATGAATATAAAAACACCTCATTAATGTTTTTATTTCCTACCAAATACAAAATAACAATGGCTGTTCCTATTCCTAAAGCAGCTCCTAACATATCCATCATCTGATGAATACCGAAAACTCTACCTTGCTTATTTTTCCCACCAGATTCTGATATCAAAGCATCTCTTGGAGCTGTTCGTATTCCTTTTCCCGTTCGATCAACTAGCTTCCAAATGAAAACTCCTATCCATGAACTTGAAAAAATCAATACAAGCCTTCCTAACCCTGATAATCCATATCCGAAAATCGCCAACTTTTTTCTGTTCTTCAGTCGATCTGAACGCTTACCAGAATATAACTTTAATACACTAGCTAGACTTTCGGATAAGCCGTCAATGAGACCGATTATGAAAGGACCTGAGGCTGAAAGAATAATAGGGATTAACGGCGTTACCATGTAAGTACCCATGTCTGTAAAAAAGCTGACCAGACTTAATATCCATATGTTCTTACCTCTCATAATCCATTACCTCCTTAAATCGTAATAAAAGAAGATTACAGTCATTCGACTTGCTTTTTTAACAATTTTTCCTCACGTATATTCTCTTTCAACAGCGAGACAAATCGAAACAACTCCAGTGAGAATATGATTCCACTTAACCAAACTGAGCTGAATACAAACCCAGCAGCAATGTCACTAGGCAATAAGTGGTGCAAATAGACGCTGCTTATAGAAAATAATAAAACAACAAAAATAAAGCAGATGAACATTACGATATTAAGTAAATAAGCTTTGTTATGTCGAATTAACATAATAATGAAGTAACCTAATACTGTCAAAATCAACATAGATTTTTCATTTGGAAAGTTATTACTTACATTACTACCTAACATAAAGTTGAAGATCCAAGGAATCCCAACGGAAAGTATAACAATTCCAGCTAAACTAGCGATAAAAAAGAGCAATTCTAGCCATTTATTTTTGTTGTTTATTAATATGACAAGTATGGTAGCAAGCGAGACTGCCACCAAAACCTTCCATGTCGATAAGGAATAAATAAAGTTCATACTCCCATGCCAATTTTGATTAAATAAATTAAAAACAATGGTCTTGAATACAGAATTGAATTTATTAAATTCATTACTAATTTTGTCCTGGATTAATCCGATCATTAAGATAAAGAACGAAACGAAAAAAATTAAACATGTTAGGATAATCAACTTTAATTTCATGAAACTTTTAAATCTCTTGAAACTTGATTCAAAAATTAATAATAATGACTCTTTAATTATTTCTTTATTTGCTTTAACAACAAAGAAAGTGAGTACTATAAAACCTAATAATATACTACCTAATACTAACCACTTTTTAATTTCTACTTGATAGATATCCCATTTTGGTCCCATGATCTGACCTAACCATATAAAGGTTCCAATCCAAAGAAATACACCAATATAGGAAAAGATAGCAAAGGATCGATAGGGTAATTTAATGATTCCAGATATGATGCTTGCGAAATGTCTAATTCCAGGAATAAAGAACGATACTAATAATAATACCTTCCCATATTTTTCATACCATTTTGACATCTTCTCGATCTTTTCAGGACCCATATGGATATAGTGTCCAAATTTGCGAAAAAACGGCGTACCAAGTTTATATCCTAGCCAATAGGAGATGGTTATCCCAACAATTCCTCCAAGCCAGGCAGACATAATGGATAATACAATATTCATTTTTCCATGAAAACATAAAACACCTACATAACTCATCAATGCTTCATTCGGTATAGGAACTATAATCAATTCCAACATTAATGATAAAAATAGGATAATATAGCCATATTCATTTAATAAATGGATGATTTCGTTCATATTAAAACCTCAATTTTCAATACTCTGTACTGATTATTTTCTATTTCTCTTAATCTCATCTAGCGGAAATACTACCTCTACTTCTGTTCCTACATTTTCAACACTTTTTAGATTAATCTTCCCATTATGCAAGCTAATTATATTTTTAGCTATTGAAAGTCCAAGTCCAGTGCCACCACTAGTTTCACGGCTACGCGCTTTATCAACTCGATAAAAACGTTCGAATATATTTTCTAATTCTTCCTCTCGAATCCCAATCCCATAATCTTTTATTGAAAGAATAGCTACTTCACTACTACAACTAATGTTTATCTCAATTTTATCTGAACTGTACTTTATTGCATTATCTAAGAAGATAATAATAACTTGTTTAATTTTAAGTTCATTTCCTTTAATAAATATTTTCTGTTTTTGAGCGTGTAACGTAATTTCTCGTTTATACACATTTTGGAGCTGTACTAAAGTCGAATGACACAAAGCAACTAGTTCGACTGAATTCATTTCAATACTCTTTAAATTCTCGGATTCGGCTAAAGCTAATAAAGTTTTTGTTAAATCTTGCATACGGTTCGCTTCGGAATAAATCGTCTCAATTGCTTCCGCCGCCATTTCCTCATTTTTAAAACCACGTCTTCTTAATAAGTTAGCAAAGCTACTTATAACCGTAATAGGAGTCTTCAACTCGTGAGATGCATCTGATACAAACTGCTTCTGTTTTTCGATGCTGTCTTGTAGCCTGTTAATCATCCGATTAAATGTGCTTGCCATTTTGTGTAATTCATCTTTCGTTTCATTTTTTATTAAAATCCTTTTTGGAACTCCACTTTTCTCAATATCTTCCATCGTAGTAATCATGGATGTAATTGGATTCATTATGATACGGGTTAGCCATCTACCAGCCATCATTGATAAAATAGCAGAAATAGCAGTAACGATTGCCATTATTGTTAATAGCATATCCTTTCGCCCTTCAAGTCCAACTAGCAACTCTCCAATTTCTAAGGTTCCAATTACTTTTTGGTTCTGTAAAATTGGTACTCGTACGACTATATTTTGATGCTCACTAAATGGAATTAGTCTCGTTTCTTCTTTTCTTGTGAACTTAGGCTTAATGCGATTCAATAGTTTATCATTACTAATTTCTGTCACAATTTTTGAGTTTGGATTAATGATTCGAATATAAGAATGATTAGACATAAATGGATATAATGCCTCTTCATTCATCTGCAATGTTATCGGAATATCCTGTTTTTTTAAGATTTCATGAGCCTTTTGACTCACAACATGTTCTTCCATATTTACAGTCGTTTTCATAAACAAATAAAAAACTAACCCGTTAATTAAAACTAGAATGATTAAGATCCATGAAGTAATTAGCAAATTGATTTTAGTCGTTATTTTCATCTTAACCCTTCCTCATTGTGTACCCCACACCTCGTATAGTTCGAATTAAAGGGACGTCAAAGTCCTCTTCAATTTTCTTTCTTAAATGTCTAATGTACACATCAACAACATTTGTTTCCCCTTCATACTCATAACCCCAAACGGTTGTTATGATGCCTTCTCTTGTCACAATTTTATTTTGATTTGTTAATAAGTAAACTAATAAATCATACTCTTTTGGTGTTAATGAAATGACTTTATCATTCCTCTTTACTTCCCTAGCTTCTAAATTCACAACTAAATCCTCAATTGCTAAAGTGGGATTTTCGTCTTCGCTTTTTTTAAATTCCTGAACTAGATTACTTGATCGTAGACACGAACGTATTCTTGCTAAAACTTCTTCAATTTCAAATGGTTTCGTAATATAATCATTTGCACCATAATCAAGTCCGATAATTTTATCATGTGTAGCATCTCGAGCTGTTAATAAAATTACGGGCACAAATTGATTTGTTTTTCTTATTCTTCTTAAAACTTCTATTCCACTCAATTCAGGTAACATAACATCTAATAAAATTAGATCGACATTATTGCTTAAAGCCGACTCTAAACCAGCTTTTCCATTATGTTCGACTAATACATCATAACCCTCAAATTCTATTTCTAATTTTAAAACTCGAGCAATATTCACTTCATCCTCGATAATTAAAATTTTCTTCATTTAACTCACCTATTCCTATTAATAGTTTTAGTGTGTGGACTCTATCTATTTTGATTTATTTGCAATCTGAGAAGTAGCTTGTATACATGCCATTATAGAACTTTTGATTCGTATTTTTTTCATTTTAATCTAATTTTAATTGATTATTCATTAAAGTTTCAGTTAGGAATTTTACAATGACATGGAGTTGATTTATAAAATAATTTTCAATTTAAAATAAAAATCTTAGGAGGTACAAGATGAAAAAATTTATAGAAGGGACCATGCAAAGAGCAATTTTAATGATTGTTTGTGTCGTTATGATTGTATCTTGGGGTGCTATTTCAGCTTACCAAATGCAACGCGATTATTTACCTGGTATAAACAATTCAACTCTTACTGTAAGCATGCGTCTACCTATGTACCAGGCCGATCAAGTAAAACAAAATATTACGAATAGTCTTGAAAGTGCCTTAAGAACAACAGAAGGTTTACAAGATATTGAAACTAGCTCCTATGATGGTGGAGTTTTTATGAGTCTGTATTTTCCAATGAATACAGATATGAAGCAAGCCGAAATTGATGTAAATAAAGCTTTAGAAAATGCGGACATTCCCCCGACAATTACATCTAAACCTTTAGTTACAAGACTTACAACTAGTTCATTCCCAATCCTAACTTACAGTTTGACTAGTGATAAATTAGATGATAATACTTTAAAATCAGTAACTCAAATGGATATTGTGCAACACCTTAAAACAGTACCAGGCGTATCCGATGTTTCAGTGTTCGGTGGTGCAAAAGACGGATACGTACTAACTGTTAGAACGAAAGACCTAGCAAAAAATAAACTTACTTTAGATGACTTAAATAAAGCCTTAGCAGTGTCAATGCCAGCTTTCCCTGAAGGTTCTATCTTACAAAATCAATTGTCTATTCCAGTTAAATTTGATGGATGGAATTTAAGTGAGAAACAATTAAATGATGTAAAAATCAAAAATTCAGATGGTGATCAAATTCCACTTTCAGCATTTGCAACTGTTACTCACGCCCTAAATGATGTAAAAACGATTGCAAGAACAGATGGTAAAACAAGTGTTCAATTAAATGTTATTAAAACTCAAAGTGCAAACATTACCGACGTAGCAAAAAATGTGAAGGAAAGAATTCAAAGCTTACAACAAGTAAAAGACGGTTCTGTTAAATTAACACCTCAATTAGATCGTGAAAAAGAATTAAATGATTCATTAAACGGTTTAATTCGTGAAGGTTTACTTGGATGTCTTTTCTCGATGATTTGCGTATTTTTCTTCTTCCGCAATGTCAAATCAACATTAGTCATTGCAATTTCATTACCAATTTCTTTATTAGCAACAACAGCAATCCTAAAATCAATGGGGATTACACTTAATATTTTAACCGTTTCAGGTTTAATTGTTGCAATGGGTCGTATTGTTGATGATTCAATCGTTATCCTTGATAATATGTACCGTAAAAGAGAACAAAATCCTGATAAATCATTGCTATATTCATTAAGTTCAGCAGTTTATGAAATGACACCTGCGATTTTAGCATCAACACTTACAACAATTGCTGTTTATATTCCAATTGCCTTTGTAGGTGGAGCTATTAGTGCTTCATATAGCGGATTTGCATGGTCTGTTGTTATCTCTTTAATTATATCGTTCTTTGTAGCAATTCTTGTTATTCCAGCACTAGCTTTAATGGGTTGGAAAAATAATACAAAGAAAACAAAAGCTGTTTCTTTAGAACCAATGATGAAACCGATCTTAGTATCATCATTAAAAAAGAAAAAACTTACAATTTTCATTTCAGCTTTATTATTTATTTTCGCAGTAGCATTTGGTTCGTTTTTACCAGTCTCATTCTTACCAAGTGCTAAAACAGGTCAAGTGGCAATTAAACTTGAATTACCTCAAGGAAGTACATTAATGCAGGTAGATTCTGAGGTTCAAAAGGTAGAAAATAAATTAAAAGAAAATCCAAAAGTAAAATCTTATCTATCTAATTTCGGATCAACTAATACGCCACAAAGTGATGATGTATTTGACCAAGGCGGTGGTTTCCTACAAAAACCTAACGTAGCTAACATTTCTGTTGCTTTAAAGAACGAAAAAGACTCAGACCAAGTCATTAAAGAGCTTGGAAAACAACTGCCACAATTATCTAAAAATGTTGCTTATACTGTTTCAAGTCAAAGTATTGCTGGTGATGACTCTTTATTAAAGGTCATATTTACTGGCTCTGATCAAACTACTCTAGACAAGATTGCAGATCAAATGAGATCAAAACTTGTTAAAATTGATGGATTAAGCGTTGATGGAAAAGTAGATTTAACATCTGGTCTTCCAAAATATAAAATTACATTTAACCAACAAGCAATTGAACAAAATGGAATTCAATTAGCAGATGTAATGAAAGTAATTAACCGTTATATGTCACAAGGTAAAGATGCTACATTTGTAGTTGACCATATAAGTCTGCCAGTTGATATGTATCTTGATCAAATTAGTAGTGGAAATACTCAAGTTCAATTAAATGCATCGCCAGAAGATGTAATCAATTCGCTTAAAAATGAAACTTTCCAAACAAACAGTAATAAAACCGTCAAACTAGAACAAATTGCATCTATTACGAAAGATAATACTCCTTCAACGATTAATGAACGCAATGGAGAACCTTACTCAATCGTTACAGGTCAAATCACTTCAAATGACATTAGTAAAGTTTCAAAACAAGTTGATGACGTAATTAGTAAACAAGCTCTTCCTAAAGGAGTAAGTTACTCAATGGGAGGTATTACTCAACAAGTTAAAGAAATGATTTTTGATATGTCAATTGCCGTAGCCTTCTCTATACTTTTAGTTATGGTCATTACTTCATCATTATTTAAAGGATGGAGAGCTCCAGTTTCGGTATTATTAAGTATCCCACTAGCATTAAGTGGTGTTGTGATTTCTTTAGTAATAGTAGGTGGAGAGTGGAACTTAGCAGCACTAATTGGTGTCTTAATGTTAACTGGAATTGTAGTAACAAATGGTATCGTACTAGTTGATAAGATTGAGCGTAATCGTAAAAACGGTATGAATACTGAAGAAGCCGTTATTTCTGGTAGTCTTTCAAGGATTAGACCAATCTTAATTACAGCAGCAACAACGATTTTAACACTATTACCACTAGCATTTTCACACCAAGCTGATACAGTTATTTCACAGACATTAGGAATTGTTGTAATCGGTGGGATGATCACATCTACTTTAAATAGCTTTTTAGTAATACCAATTATTTATCAATGGTTGCATAAAAAACAATCAAATAAGAAAGTAATTTCAACTGAGGAAGTTAATTCACTATAATTTTTTAAAGGTAACTCTTTGTATTTGAGAGTTACCTTTTCTATTTTAGAAAACATATTTCTTAGACTAAAATCTTTTACAAGTTTTCATCTAAATAAATAAAAAAGTATAGTCAAAAACACTGACAAGCTATCCACATTGAACATATTGATAATAGGTAGAAGCCAATAAATAAGCAATTTCTCGAGATGAATCTAACTCAAACAAAGGCAAAAAAATAGAGTGAAGAAACCTAGTGTTTCTCACTCAATTTTTATTTATTAAAATCGCTTTCCTTTATTATGGAATTACCTTTTATTTCTTCTAATGAATTAAGATAAATCTCAATTTCACTCATTTTTAGTTGTATTTCTTTAATTGAATCCTCTAATATTTTCGTTAAATCATTTTGTACTTGATTAATAACTTCATCATTATATAGACCATCAAATCGGATAATACGTTTAACTTTTAGTTCTTCAAGTGCCATCTTCATTTCGATTTTAGTAACAATCTCTTTCATTAAACGATTGACGTTTTTTTCAAAGTATTTTTCTTTAGCCTGTCCTATTTCTGTAGTTGTAATTTTTTTTTCGAAATTCAATCCATACACACCCTATCATTAAATTATCACATATCAATATATGCGAAATTTTAGAAAGTGGTACAAGTTAAAATTAAAATCTAACCTTTTTATTTCAGTAATTACTCTAGTTACCTTATATGGAAAAAATGTTTCTATAATTTATTTTGTAATATTAAAAATAATTATAATATTACTAAATAATTGATTTACTTTGTTTCCTATTTTAACTACTATCAAATTAGTAAATAAAAGAAAGGTAGATTTGATGATATTCCATATTGATCCGTCGTTATTATTAACTTTAATTATATTTGGATTTTTAGCTGCATTTATTGATTCTGTAGTTGGAGGCGGTGGGCTAATTACTTTACCAGTATTATTATTTACTGGTCTATCTCCAGCTGCAGCCGTTGCAACGAACAAATTAGCTGGGTCAATTGGCTCTTTAACGAGCACAATCATGTTCTATCGTTCTGGAAAGCTTGATTTAAAATCTGTCTATAAGTTATTTTCTCTCACATTTATTGGTTCCATTTTGGGAGCTTGGACAGTTCATTTAATTGACCCTACTGTTCTTAAGCCTCTTATGCTCGTTATGCTTGCGGCAGTTGCTATATATACTATTTTTAAAAAAGATTGGGGAGATAAGACTACCAATAAAAAACTGTCAGTAACTCGTATTATTCTGTTTATGCTTTTAATTTTTGGTATTGGATTCTATGATGGATTCATCGGCCCTGGAACTGGATCATTCCTAATATTTGCTTTTTTAATGATAGGATTTGATTTCTTAAAAGCTGCAGGCAACGCAAAGTTTTTAAATTTTGGTAGTAATATAGCTGCATTATTAATGTTTATGTACTTGGGACAAATTCATTATGTATATGGTTTAGTTATGGGGCTTGCACAAATAGCTGGTGCCATTTGTGGATCAAAATTTGCGATTAAGAAAGGCAGTGGCTATGTACGCATCCTTTTTATTACTGTAACCTTTCTATTGTTAGCAAAAAATACATTTGATTATTTTCATTAAGATAATTAAAAAACGTATCTAGATTATAAAATAAAAATGTAAGCAATTCTTCGTTGAATATGCTTACCTTTTTTATTTCAAACTAAATTTAACAGCTTCTACGAATTGAAAATCTCTGTTCAAATTATATCCTTCTCTTCTAAATATCGGATTTACTTATCATAACTATAATAATAATTTATTTTCCTTATAATAAATGATTCGATACGATAAATAATATAGAACGCCCCAAGGAGATGAACACAATGGAACAAAAGGCAATAATGAATACAAAACCAGAGCAACAAAAAAAGCCTACTAAACAGTTAAATGTAGCAATGATCTATGGAGTGGCTTTTACATTCATCATAGCTGTTTTAGGTTTTCTATTGGCAAAGTTACCAGGGTTCAATCATGTTGGACCACTTGCATGTGCCATTTTACTTGCTTTAGTATATAGACAATTTTTTGGTTATCCTGAAAAATTGCGAGTAGGAATTCAATTTTCTTCAAAAGGACTTTTAAGATTTGCCATCATACTGTACGGATTAAAACTAAACATGGTTGTCATTTTTAGTGATGGTTTACCTTTATTACTAAGAGGGGCTGGAACAATTATATTTTCGATTGTTATTCTTATGGCTATTGCAAAATGGCTTAAAGCAGATCTTAATCTGTCTCTATTATTAAGTATCGGGACTGGTATTTGTGGAGCTGCTGCAATTGCTGCCATATCACCTATTATTAAAGCAAAAGATGATGACACAGCTATGGCCGTTGGGATCATCGCACTAGTCGGCACATTATTTTCCATCATTTATACTTTAATCTATCCTTTATTACCAATTAGCCCAGCTGAATATGGAGCATGGGTCGGAATAAGTCTTCATGAGATTGCTCATGTAGCTTTAGCAGCTGCACCTGCGGGTCAAGATGCGCTTGCTCACGCATTATTAGCCAAACTTGCCCGTGTATTTTTATTGATTCCGGTTTGTTTTATCCTTTTATTCTGGATGAAACGTAAAGGAAAATTAAACGGAGAAGCGAAACTGGAGTTCCCATGGTTCTTAATCGGTTTTGTTATAATGAGTTTTGTTGGAAGCTACATCCTTGGTGAAAAAATTCCGGTATCAAATAAAACGATGTCAGACGTTGCTGTTTTTACATCATTTATTTTAACAATGTCTATGACTGGTTTAGGATTGAATATTAACTTAAAAGAATTACGTACTAAATCAATTCGTCCGCTTATTGCAATCGTCATTACATCGATACTATTATCTTTCGTAACATTTTTTAGTCTATAAATGCCAAGGAAGATAAAGTTAAATAAAAAAATCAGAGAAACTTTACCCCAGTTTCTCTGATTTTTTATTTACCATATAAAGGCTATAAAATATTCGATTTCCTATGTTTTGCTTTCTTCATTGAATTTAATAAAAATCCACCCTTAAACCGTCTAGCTTCATATGAAATAATAAAGGCGCTTGGTTCATACTGTTCGATAAGATTCATCAGTTCAGGTTCTCTATTACGTTTTGTCAGTATATCCAAATGATAACGCTCGCTGTCTCTTCCTTCCCCTTGGAATACTGTCACTCCGAATCCTTCCTCACGAAGTCGGTTAATTAGCAATTTATTTTTGTTCGTTAAATTAACGACTAAACTCGTATATCCGATCGCTAAGCGATTTTCTACGTAACTTCCAATTAGAATGCCAATTCCAAATCCGACTGCATAAACAATCATTGATAATGTATTTTGTTCTCCAGAAAAAACAAGCGACAATCCAAATACATAAATAATTGCTTCTAAAAAACCAAAAAGCGCAGCAGATACACTCAACCCTTTAACTAGGAAAATTGTTCTCAATGTTAAGACAGGTACATAAATCAATTGTAATAATAAAATTAGTAAAATATCTTTCAATCTAGACACCTCAAAGTTTAAATTTTTTGGAAGCAGATTTAGGTATTTAATTTGTTTCATTCTAAGCCTTGCTTTTAAACTTTTTTTATAGATTCAAAGTGAAAGCCTAGTAGAAAATTATTTTTATTAATAAGGTCGAGCTGTGAGTGCATAAACAATGTAATATTTTTGTATTATTAAGCAGTTGTAGTACTTAATTCAACTTGTACTGTTAAATTCCTG
Source organism: Gottfriedia acidiceleris (assembly GCF_036421055.1). Taxonomy (GTDB): domain Bacteria; phylum Bacillota; class Bacilli; order Bacillales; family Bacillaceae_G; genus Gottfriedia; species Gottfriedia acidiceleris_C. The sequence goes on from NZ_JAZGQS010000003.1 coordinate 388,099, forward strand.
CTGATCTCCCTTCTAGGACATTAAAAGATTACTGTCAAAATAAACCGAACTAATTATAAATAAACTATTTTCATCATTTGAATTTTAAATATACTTATTACACAAAAAAAAAAGACGATCTACTAGAAAAGTAAATCTTCTTTTATTTATTACCCATTATTCCATTCCAAAAGAAGTCTATGATCTGTTCAGACATTTCATCTATTGTAGAGAAAATTGTATTTTGTTCTGTATCCTTATAGTTTCCAACCGATAAAATTGCTAAAAACAATTGGGTATAGAATTTTGGATTCCCTTTAGGTATTTCTCCATTCTCTATTGCCGTTGTCATTGCTTTTTCGATCACATTATACATCATTTCTTCCGCTTTATTCATCTGTTGTAATTGCTCATCTGATAAAGAGACTTTCGCTTCTTTCGTAAAAGCTTTTAAATCAATTTCAAAAGTTGCTCTTAAATGGACTTTAACCATTTTGTTGAGATTTTCTTTTAACGATTTATCCGAAGTTAAAATCTCAGCAATTCGATCACTTATTCGAAGCATCATTTGAACCATTGCATCCGTAAAGAGATCTGCTTTTGTTGGATAATAATAATAAACCGTTGCTTTGGTTACTCCACACTTCTTAGCCACATCATCCATTGAAACTAATTGATATCCGTTTTGAAGAAACAATTGAATTGCATTATCAACGATTGTTGTTTTTGTAGGCTTTTTTTTTGAATCCTGCGGTGGTCTTCCAAGAGGCCGTTTAATTTGTTCCAATTTGCTTCTCTCCTAATCTTTTAATTCCCCTTCATTATATCATAAAAAAAGTTCTTGAATAATTAACTTACCAGTATATATAATTAAGTTAATAAATTTTACGTGAGGTGAATTCCATATGAAACAGCACCCCTTTCATTCTTGGGGCAAATTTGTAAGTAATAAACGGACAAAATGGATAACATTGTTGGTGTGGGTTTTATTAACGGTTGTATTATCATTCACTTTTCCATCTGTAAACGAAGTAGAAAACAATACTGCAGATAACTTACCTAAGCAATCCATGTCCCAAAAAGCGGATCAGCTAATAAAAAAAGAATTTCCCACTGATTCTGGAAATCCTTTATTAATTGTTTGGAATCGTAAAGACGGACTAAACGCGGACGATTACAAAGTCATTCAAACTGTTTATAAAGAACTTCGAAATAATCCATTAAAAAATCAATTAACAGCACCGTCGTATGATTTAATGCCTATCCAGGCAATTAAACGAAGTTCTTCAGAGGATGGTTCAACAATCATTACTCCTGTTCTTTTTGACAAAAAGGCAGATGATAAAGTACTACAAAATAATATCAACTTATTAGAAAAACAAATTAAAAAGAATACTGGTGATAACCCAGTAAAACGAAAATTAACAGAATCTGGGCTAAAAGTCCGTTTTTCGGGCCCAGTTGGTATTCAAACAGACGCTGTAAGTTTATTTTCTCAAGCTGACGTTAAACTTTTATTATCAACTGTATCTCTTGTATTAGTTTTCTTAATCCTTTTGTATCGTTCGCCAATTATGGCTATTGTCCCGTTAATAGTCGTTGGTTTCGCATATGGAATCGTAAATCCATTATTAGGTTTTTTAGGTGATAAAGGTATTATAACGGTGGATTCTCAAGCCGTTTCGATTATGACAGTTTTATTATTTGGTGCAGGTACTGATTATTGTTTATTTTTAATATCTAGGTATCGTGAATATTTACTTTTGGAAGAAAACAAATATAAAGCACTTCAGCTCGCGATCAGAGAATCTAGTGGAGCCATCTCAATGAGTGCTTTAACGGTCGTTATAGGATTAGGTACACTATTATTAGCTCAATATGGTGCTTTCCATCGTTTCGCAGTACCATTTAGTTTGGCAGTCCTTATTATGGGTATTGCTGCAATCACAATCCTACCTGCCCTACTTTCTATTTTTGGTAGAGTTTCATTTTTTCCTTTCATCCCAAGAACAGAGGAAATGGAAGCATTAAGAGCTGAGAAAAAAGGAAAACCAATTAAGAAATTAAAAAATAAAGTAACATTTAATCAAAAAATAGGAAAACTAGTTACTCATAAACCTTGGACAATTATTCTAGTCTCTATCATTCTTTTAGGAGGGCTAGCACTATTTGTACCTCGAGTACAATACACATATGATTTACTTCAATCGTTTCCGAAAGATATGCCTTCAAGAGAAGGTTTTGATTTAATATCTGACCATTATTCATCAGGTTCACTAGCACCTGTTAAAGTGATCATCGATACAGAAAATAAAAATATCCCTGTAAAAAAAGAATTAGAATCACTTTCATTTGTAAAAGATGTGTCTGATCCTATTACAGGTAAAAATAATAAAAAATTAAAATTATATGAAATTTCTTTAGTCGATAATCCATATTCTATTAAAGGATTAGATCGAATACCTCAACTAGAAAAGAAAATTAAGAAACTATTAAACGAATATGATATTCAAAAAGTGAATCAGCATTACTGGATTGGAGGAGAAACAGTAACGAATTTAGATACAAAAAATATAACTGAGCGTGATGAATCCGTGATTATTCCAGTAATGATTGGATTAATTGCATTATTACTATTAACTTATTTACGTTCCTTTACAGCGATGATTTACTTAATTCTAACTGTCATATTATCTTATCTCTCAGCATTAGGTGCTGGCTGGCTAATTCTTCACTACGGATTTGGAGCTAGCGCGATACAAGGTTCGATTCCACTATATTCCTTTGTATTTTTAGTAGCATTAGGTGAAGATTACAATATATTCATGGTTTCCGAAATATGGAAAAATAAAAAGAATCAAAATCATCGCGAAGCAGTTTCAAATGGAGTCGCAAAAACCGGGGCTGTTATTTCATCTGCTGGATTAATCTTGGCCGGTACATTTTTAGTGTTAGCAACACTACCTATTCAAGTATTAGTTCAATTTGGTATTGTTACTTGTATTGGAGTATTAATTGATACATTCATCGTTCGTCCACTTTTAGTTCCAGCAATTACTACAGTATTAGGTAGATTTGCATATTGGCCAGGTCAACTTTCGAAAAAAGAGTATGCATCAAAACAAGAAATGCAATTAGAAAAATAAACAGAATAAAAACACCACAATGCATGATAGATGTAAATGATGCGTTGTGGTGTTTTTCATTTGAACAATCTTTGTCATTACTTATTAGTTTGATTAAGTTGTTTCATCATGAGATTAATCAATTGATAGAGGCCGTATATCCCTAAGTAAGCCCCGGAAATTAAAAAATATATATTAAGAAATACAGCATGAATATTGGTCATAAAAACAACATCATGTTTTATAATCTCATAAATTGCTATTGATGAAATTCCTCCAAAGACTACATAAGAAATAATTGCGATCAAATTAAAGATTGTGTTAAATATCCGATTAAATCTAGCTAATCCAAACATCATAATAGGGAAAAAAATAATTGAACAAAATATTATCGTTTTCAAGTAGTTTATTACTCCGTTTTATTTTTAAGTTATGTTAATTTTATTCTTTACAAATTTAGATTAACTATCCAAATTTGACCGCTCTTTTCATCTAAAAAATCACCAAAAAAGCATGGTGATTAGAGTATTAAATCAATACTGTCGTTATTTATATGATTAGTATCTAATATAAAACTAGTCTTCCCCAAGTGTTTTTGTCATGATCAAGTCTATTTGTTCTTCATCACCCATATAAAATGAGTGTGACCCATTGTGAACAAATCCCATTTTTTTATAAAATGCGATTGCATTTTCGTTTTTTTCCCAAACGCCTAGCCATATTTTCTGTTTATTAAGTTCCTCCGCAATTTCTAATGCTTTATAAAACAGAATTTTACCAAGTCCGTGTTTTTGAAATTCCTTCTTTATATATATTCTTTCGATTTCAAGTGATTCATCACCCATTTCTTCAGATTGGGCATCATCTATATTGACCTTTAAATAGCCAGCGACGGTTTGATTAAAATGAATAAAAAAGAAGTGCGAAGACTGATTTAACAATTCTTCTTCTATCTGATTTAAATTAAACGCTTTTTCCAGATAAGCATTCATATTTTCTAGCGTATTTTGATGCTTAAATGTCTCATTAAACGTTTCATAACCGATTTGTTGAAGTTTGTGCGAATCCTCAGGACTACACTTTGTTATATTGATTGTCATATTAATTTCGTCTCTCCTCTTATCTAATCAATAATTTCTCTTGTTTCCTTTTTTTACAAATTCCCAGTCTTTTTCTACATTTTTTCTTACCTTTTGAAGAAGATTAAAAATGGTTTCAACTTCTATTTCAGACAATCCCTCTAGTGCAACGATATTAGAATAATCGTTTTCCCTTTTTATAAATGGATAAACATTTTCCCCTTTTTCTGTTGCATAAAGTTTTTTTATTTTTTTGTTGTCTTTATCCTCTTTCTTTTCAATAAATCCATTCATTTCAAGTTTTTTTATAGCACGCGCTGCTGTAGTTCGATCTACTTTTATCATCTCAGCCACTTTTTCTTGAATGATCCCTGGATTCTCAGCTATTCGCACTAGATATAAATACTGCCCTTTTGTAAGGTCATGCTCTTTAAATTCAATATTACTGATCGAATCTAGAGCCCTTGCGATCATTCCAATTTCACGAAGAATTTCCTTCATAATTAACTCCTTATTATTAATTTTGTTGTAAATGCAATAAAAATAATATATATTGAATTTAACCTATTTTTGTTGTATTTGCAATAAAACATAAAAAAACTTATTTAAAAGGACTGATAAAAATGATGAATACAAAAAAAATAATGAATGAAGAAGAGCTAAAAATAGCATTTGAAATAAGGAAAGATATATTTGTGAAAGAACAAGGTGTATCTCTAGAAGATGAATTTGATCAATATGACAAATTAAATGGAGATTGCGAACACATATTAGTTCATTACAATGAACAACCAGTCGGAACAGGAAGAATTAGGTTTGTTGATGGAGTAGGTAAATTGGAAAGAATCTGTATCCTGGAGTCTTTCCGAAAATTTGGTCTTGGCAAAAATATTATTAAAGCATTAGAAGAAATTGCGGAAGAACAAGGAGCTTCGCAAGTAAAATTGCATGGCCAAACACATGCAGAAGGTTTCTACAAAAAACTTGGTTATCGAGCTTCCTCTCCTGTCTTTATAGAAGATGGTATCCCTCATATTTTAATGCAAAAAGAATTAACTAAATGATAAAGCGATTAATTAAAGTGAAATATGTTTTTTACGTATTAGGGATTTTAATATTAACATTAGGTATTTCAATTAATATACAATCTAACCTTGGAACTTCACCTTTTGATGCCCTTTTAGTAGGGTTATCCAAAAATGTGGGGTTGACTGTCGGAAGTTGGGAAATCATTATAGCTTTATTACTAATCTGTATAAATTCTTTTTTAAAAAGACAAAGACCAGAATTTTTAGGATTAGTAACTGCGTTTATTACGGGTATCGGTATTGATATGTGGCTTTATTTATTACACAATTTAGTAACACCTGAAATTTGGTATAGCAAAACAGCTTGTTATAGTTTCGGATTAGTTATTTCAGGACTCGGAACAGCAACCTATTTACACACAAACTTTGCACCAATTCCAGTAGACCGATTAACATTAATCCTACAGGAAATAACTAAAACAAATATCTTTTTTTCAAAAACAGTCATTTATCTCATTTTCTTACTAGCAGCATTCATGTCAAATGGACCAATCGGCATTGGGACGATCCTAACCGTTTGTTTTGGGGGGTTCATCCTTAATTACTTTATGCCACTTACAAAAATGTTTTTAGACCGCATATTATCTCAAAATAGTACATCTTCTAACATTGAAAAAGAGAAAAATCTTTCTATATAGAATGTGCTAGATTACTTTTACTCATAAATCCACTATCTTCGGAAACACTATCCTTGGAGGTGAAGCACATGAGTAAAAAATCAACTGGAAGAGGACAAAAAGCTCCAAGTGTTAATCCACAAGGATACGGAAAAGACGTTGAATTTTCAACTGAGCCGCAAAGTGAACTACAAAATTTAGCAAAAAAGTCTAACAAAAAATAAACTTTACTACTAAAAACAACCAGGGTAACCCATAACGGGGCTACACTGGTTGTTTTTATAATCGAGGTTTTGTACCAATTACGACTGTGGCGTCCATTTCATTATTGTGTATTAACTTGGCTATTAATCCATATTGATTAAAAATCTTAACTGTTTGAGGAGCCTGTACTTTACTCGTCTCTATTAATAAATGCCCACCTGAAGTTAACCAGAGAGAGGCATTTTCTGCTACTTTTCGATGGATATCATTTCCATCCTTCCCCCCATCAAGTGCAACTTTTGGCTCATACAGCCGTGCCTCCTGAGGGAGTGATTTTATTGCCTCAGTTGGAACATATGGTGCGTTCGCCACTATAATATCAACATTCCCAAGTAATTGAGGTGGCAGTGGATGATAAAGATCACCTTCATATACAAGACCACCTAGTTTAGCAACATTACACTTGGCACACTGGACTGCAGTATGATCAATATCGACCGCATACAACGAAACCAGCCCTACTGCCTTGGAAATCGCTACACCTACTGCACCAGAACCACAACAAAGATCAACAACTTTGACACCAGGTACAGATAAGTCAATCGCTTTTTGGGCAAGAAACTCTGTCCGACGGCGAGGAACGAAGACACCTGGGACTACTGCAATCCTATTGCCATAAAACTCCCCCCAACCTAGAATATATTCTAACGGTGAACCAGTTACTCGAAGATTGACCATTGTTAAAAGTTCTTCCAAAGTATCAGCTCCAGAAATGAGAAGCAGAGCTTCTTCTTCTGCAAAAACGCAACCAGCTTTCCGTAGTTGCTTGATTATTAAATTTTTAATTTGGTCACTACAATAAGTTCCATTTTGCTTTAATATATATACCACCCAATCTTTATACTGTTTATAATTGGGAGTTCGTTAAAAGTAAAAAAATACCTTCTTTAATTTAAATGTTTTAAAAATAACTAAACAAAAATCAGACTAACTAGACTGCACCTCTTAAAGTAGATGTAAAAAAAATAAACTATCTACTTAAATAAAAAGCCTCAGAATCACACGAATTCAGCATCTTCATAATCTTTCATAAAACTTGTCTAATATAGTTTTGAAAAATCTTTTACGTATTATCTATAGCTTTTATGTAAAATATAGTTAAAAACTTAAAGGTGAACGTAATGATTGGAACGGTTGAAGTCATAATTCGAACTCTTTTTGCATTTGTTTTACTTATTTGTATTACCCATTTACTTGGAAAACAGACTATATCAAAAATGACTTATCATGATTATATTACTTCAATTACATTAGGATCTATTGCAGGCAATTTGACGTTTAATACTTCTATACATTTTGGAAACTATCTTACTGCCCTAACAATCTTCAGTATGTTTTTATTTCTTGCTACTTTAGTTTCATTAAAAAACAAAAAAGCAAGAGCGATATTCAATGGAGAACCTACTGTTGTGATACAAGATGGAAAAATACTTGAAAAAAACATTGAGAATTTAAAAGTTACAATGGACTCTTTAAATCAAGCACTAAGAAGGAGAGATATATTTGACATAGATGAAGTGGAATTCGCAATTTTTGAACCTGACGGACATTTATCTGTATTAAAGAAACCTTTATATCGATTTGTCACTCGAAAAGATTTAAGCATTTCTAGTCCCTCCCACTCAGATTTCCCTATTGAAATCATTATGGATGGTCAATTGATTTATAAAAACATCACTCAAAATCACCTAACAAAAGAATGGATTATTACTGAAATTGAACAACGAGGTTTGAATTTATCTGATGTTTCATATTGTGTTCGTGGAACAAATGGTCAATTGTATTTTGATTTGTACAAAGATCAGATTAAATCGCCTATTGATATTGAGTCATAAAATCATTTTATTAATCAATTATGATAAACAAAAAGCATAAACTCGTAGTTTTACGAAATTTATGCTCTTCCTTATTTAAGAATAATTAATTAATAGTACTCAGTATTTAAATAAACTACAACGATCTAGCTAATTAACTTCTACTAAAATATTTGACATTTTAGCCACTTTTTCATATTGTTCTGTATCTATGTAATGACTATATAATTCTTTAGCATACTTGTTAATCCACATTGAATACTGCATCGACTGAAAGTATGGTAGAGCATCCAGTTCTATGTATTTGTAGTATTGTTCAATATTTTCTTCAATTCGATAGATAAGCATTTTAAATGCTTTTTGGAGTAGAAGATTGTCCAACTTTTTTGCTGTTAATAACCCATGTTGGGCTATTTTTAACATTTCTGTTTTCTTCATTAGTTTACCTTCCAAACAGATTACTAAATAATTACGAAGTTGCCTAACGTATCGTATAGATTTCTTATCAACGATTTCCAATGCATCTTGCACTATTTCCTTTGCGCGAACATAATCTTTTCTACAATAGAATAAATTTGATAAGTTGCCTAGAAGACTAACCTTTTTATCAGGTTCATGCAGTAAATCGCATAAGTGAATCAGACTTTTATAAGATTCTACAATTTTTTCAAAATCGGCATGTTGATCATTCTGAATTTGTGCAAGCATTAGAGCCTCTGCTTCAAGCATCATGACAAGATTATTCATTTCTTTGAAATGCACTAAAGCTTTTTCAGCATATACATATGCCATCATTTTATTTTGAACTAAATGATATGCTTCAGCCAAATTATAATAATATTCTGGAGTTTTATACTCATCCATATTAATTTTCTTCAAAATGTTTAAAGCTAAATTTTTATTATTTGAATTTGACGTGTCATAGATTGAGGTATAGTATATCCCCCATACGTGCAATTGCAAATTCTTTTCATATTGCGGAAGAACTGGATATTCTTTTTCAACACTTCTCAAAATTGTGTAAGACTTTTCATATTCTTTCTTTAAAATGTAATACTTTGCCCTTAATAACTGATAAAATGGTGCAAACTCGGTGGAGTGTAAATAAGGATTTTTTTCCAATTCCTCTTTTAACTCTTCAACCTCTTTCATATTTTGCATAAAAATGGCTTTTTGCCATCGATTCAGTGAATCTTTTGTATTCTTAAAGAGATTCACTTCATTATTAATATCAATATTTAAACGATTTGACAGTAATTCAACGATTTCCGAGGAATAGATTGTTTGACCGAGTTCAATTTTACTGAGATATGCGAGAGTACAAATTCCCTTGCCTAGTTGTTCAAGTGTTAACCCAAGTTTTTGTCGATAATATCTTATGATTTGACCCTCTATCATTTTATTACTCCCTTTAATTTTCCTATTCATTTTTTAATTTAATTGAATTTTCAATAATTAATAACAATTATTTTAAATTAACTTTTTTAATTTGCAAATAGAAAAATTGGATATCAATAGAAAATATTAAACTAATCTATTAGACTTTTTCAGATAAAATAAAAAAACACATCTAATAATTCACTACACTTTTTCAGCAATTATTTAGAGGTGTTTTAATATCTATTTAATTGTCACTCATAATCAGATATAGATTAATTATTAGTTTCATCTGTATCATCATAATATGTTGAATTACCTTGTTGTGCATTAAATGTCCAATTTACTTTTAGGCTATCCCCTTGAAAATGATTTTGATCTTGTCCATTATCTACAAATTCAAACAATACAAAGATTTTTTCTTTATCCCCTGCAATAATACCATCTGGTTTAGGACCTGATAGTGTATCAATTTGAGTAACATCAGGTTGTTGAGTTTGTAAATCATATAAGGTTGTTTCAACAATTGGATTAGTTGCACTACTTGTATTGTACATTATTGTGACTTTAATGTGTTTTGCTAGATCATCACCTTGATTATTTGAATTAACATCTTCCACTGTATATTTTGTTTCTAGTAGTACCTTACTAATGTCTAATGTACCATTGTTCTCGAGTGTAAATTCGCGATAAACCTCATCACCCGGTTTAATGTTACTAATATTAACAACCGTACTAGGATTCATCCCTAAATCTAATGTACCTGCAGCAAATGTATTCTGTGTTTCTACTGAATCACTAAAATAAGCAAATGTTCCTCCTCCAACTAATGATAAACCTAACGCAGCACTCATTACTCCTTGACTTATCTTCTTCGTAAAACTCATTCTTAATTCCCCCTTGGATAAAATATATTAAACTCCTATGTATGCCCTATTTAATACATAGGAGATCTAACCAATACGATTAACCTTGTACAATTTCTAACTCTTTTTTTGCACCAATAATGGAGTATAAAGCCGAAATAATAAGTAATATACCTGGAATTATTAATAACAACGCTGATCCGATTTTTGAATTGGCATAGTTCATAACATAGCCTAAGTATGGAATCGTAATACCAGTGTATTTTCCAATGATATCTCGTTGTGAAATTATCCATAAATCCGGGCCGTTATTATTATCACCCTTTGTTTTATATGTAATTTCCCCATTCTTGTTTTTAACTTCAAGAATTCTATGGGTTACTAATCTATCTTTTGTATGAAACGTAATAATATCACCCTTTTGATAGGCATAATTGTTAGGCTCTAGTTTTATTTGTATGATTGAACCTGTTTGAAAAATAGGTTCCATTGAACCCGATAATACTGTTTTTAATTGATATCCCCTAATTGTAGGCTCTTGTCCAGTTATTTTAGAAGAAAGAACGGTAAACGCCATAATACATAAAATAACTAAACCAATTAGTTTAATTAAATTAATCGAAATACTTACTAATTTTTTCATGTTTTTTTCCCCTTCACTAAAATTTCATTATTCATAGATGCTAAATATCTAGTCATTGTTATCATCAGAGTTTTCTAAGAATGATTTTCTACATAATTTAGCTTAGCTTTTTCTTCAATGTTGTTTATCTGATTAGAAATTGAAGAACGAACAGCTTCGATTTGTTGAAAATCAATCATAGAATGCACTTCTTCCAAAATACTAGATACCATTTGATCCCCTTCACCTACAAAAGCATAAGTCTGTTTGTCTACCCCCTTTTGACTTTTTATTTTTAATTTAGTAGTAGATAGTTCCTTTTTTATACTTTCTAAATCACCTAATTGAACACTTATCTGCCGTTCAATTTCATTAATTTTGCCAAGTCTTTCACGTAACTCCAGTAATGTAACATTTGAAGGCAAAAGAAAAATGGTTTTATATTCTTTATTTATCGTATCTGCAATATTCTTTGCATCATCTTCTAATTTCTTTACGTTTGAGGGGAAAACAATTGCTGTTGATAGATTGACTGGAGCTGATGAAGCTTGGCTAGAAAATGAAGCATCAGTTTCACCTACAAATTGAATTCCCGTATAAAAAGAAATACAAATTAGACTCGAAAATAAAATGCTTTTTTGACTTGTACTCCTCATACACTTTCCCCTTTGTGAATTTCCGTAATTGATTTCCATTATACATAATTATCAGAAAATTAAAATTAGGATAATTTCGACGAAAAACCACCAAGAATTTTGTTAGAATTTGTCGATTCTAGAAGAAACATTAATAAACCACATAAAAATTATCCAGAAATGAAATTGTGAAAAATGCATTGATTTCGCCTCGTTTTTTCACAATAATTGTAATTGTTACAAAATTCTAGCAAAGAGGTGGGTTAATTGAAAAAGAAAGATTTGAAGTTTAGGAATAAAAAGATTGCTATTCCTGCAGTGTTATCATTGTCAGTTGTGTTAGGAGGAGTATTACCAACTGTAACAACATTTGGGGGTAGCGCCGCTAGCGCAGCAACTGTTTCTGAAGTAGTGAGTAAGGATGAAATTGTAAAAAACTACCTTAATTCAAAAGTAGAAAATCCGCTCACAAAGTTAGCTAATATTGGAGAGCAATTTAAAATTATAAGTGAACAAACTGATCCTTCAACTGGCACTTATCATGTACGTACGGTCGAGCAATACAACGGAATTCCAATTTATGGTTCTGGGCAAACAGTTGCTTTAGATGCAAATAATAATGTGTACGCCTCGATTGGTAAAGTAACTCAGAATCTATCTCGAACTCTTATTCCTACTGAGGCATCTATTTCTGAAGAGGATGCAATTTCAACTGCTAAAGAAGACATTCAATCACAAATTGGTGAAGTTAAAAATTATGATGGAATTGACTCTCAATTAATGATTTACCCTTATAAAGGGAAATATTATTTAACTTATTTAGTAAAAGCATCTACTTCAGTACCAGCACCAGGTTACTTCCATTACTTTATAGATGCAATTAGTGGAGAAGTAATTGATCAATACGATGCACTAGATGAAATTGATGCAACAACTCTTACTCCAGTAACTGGTAGAGGGTTAGACCTACATGGTAACATGCAATCTTTTACTGCCGTTAAAGATCCTTCAACCGGAACAAGCTATTTATATGGTGCTTCAGTTTACAATTCAAAAATTGTACCAATTACTACTTTCGATGCTCGTCGTATGGAAGAATTCGCTTTCCAACTTGGTGGCATTTTTGGATTTACAGGTTATGAAATATCGACGAATAGTTCAACTAATACATTCACTAATCCTGCTGCAGTATCTGCTGTATACAATTCAGATAAAGTGAACAAATACTATCAATATATTCATAAACGTAATAGTTTAGATAATAACGGAATGACATTAATTAACACAGTCCATGTTGGAGTAAAATGGAATAACGCTGCATGGAATGGAAGACAAATGGTATATGGTGATGGAGATGGTATAAAATTTAGTTCACTGGCTGGTGGTTTAGATGTAGCTGGCCATGAAATGACTCACGGCGTAATTGAACACTCAGCCGACTTAATTTATAAGAACGAATCTGGAGCTATTAATGAATCCCTAGCAGATGTCATGGGTAATTTTGCTCAAATGTATACTACAGGAGTTACTGAATGGGAACTTGGAGAAGATATCACAACACCAAACATTCCTGGTGACGGTGGGCTTCGTTCAATGAGCGATCCAGCTTCAAAAGCTACAAGATATATGGCTTCAGGTCACTATCCTGATACATACCAGGATCGCTATTTAGGTACTGAGGATAATGGAGGAGTACACATAAACAGTGGTATCAATAATAAAGCAGCTTACTTATTAACTCAAGGTGGCACAAATAATGGTATTACAATTAAAGGAATGGGTAGAACGAAAGCAGAAAAAATTTACTACCGAGCAATAACTCTTTACCTAACTCCTTCTTCTGGATTTAAAGAAATGAGAGAAGCTGCAATTCAGTCTGCTCGAGACTTATATCCAGATAAAAATGGCTTGCCTTCAGCAGAAACCCAAGCGGTTATGGATGCATATACTTCTGTAGGTGTAAACTAATAGTCGAAAAACCATTTCAGACTGCCCGCCAAACGCTCGCTTTCTTCGTTACTTCGCCTGCCTGCGCGGTGCTCATTACCGTCTAGGGTAACTCCGCTCCTCACCAGACTTCGTGCCTCGAAGGACAAGCGCTTGCAATCAGTCTGAAAATCAAGTTTTTTTTACTTTGTCTACACACTGAAACCATGAACTATTGTTCATGGTTTTCTTTTTGTTCTTACCGTTCATTTATTAATTGTTCATAGATACATAAATCGATCAATGAATAGGTTTATCAATTATACAAATAATAACCAACAGGAGGTGGAATATTATTGAAAAATCAGCCAACAATTTCAATATCTAAGGACATTACTAGTAATTTAGAAAAACTAAAAGATGTGTTTTCTAATGTTTTTGATTTTAAAACTAGAAAGATTACTTTCAATAATAGACCACTGTGTATTGTTTTTATTGATACAATCTCGAATAAAGATATTATTAATGAAAAAATCATTAAAGTACTTTTACATATTAAACAAGGTAATATCATGACAGATCTACCTGTTTCAACTATTTCGGCAACTAATTGTTTAAACGAAATACAAGAGGCTCTTACAAATGGAAATACGGTATTGTTAGTTGATGGTTCAAATGAAGCCTTTATCATAGAGACTGTTTTATTCGAAGTAAGATCGACAAGTGAGCCGACAAATGAAAAAGTTGTTTCAGGTTCTCATGATGGTTTTGTTGAGAGTCTTAATAAAAATATTAATTTTCTAAGAAGTAGAATTAGAAGCACAGATTTTAAAATAGAAGTATTACCAATTGGAGATCCTGGTACTAATGTTGGAATTTTATATTTAGATAATATCGTAAATAAAGATATTCTAGAAATTGTTAAATTCCGTATTAACTCGATTCAACTTGAAAATAACTTAACAACTGGTAAGTTAGAAGAATTTATTGAGGATAGCTCACTTTCACCATTTCCACAAATTCTAGAAACGGAGCGTCCTGACCGAGTTATTTCTAATTTATTTGACGGGAAAATTTGCGTAATCGTTGAAGGAAGTCCAACGGTTTCAATTATGCCAGCTTCTTTTTTTACGTTTTTCCAAACTCCTGATGACTATAATGGAAGAGTTTTAATAGGGACTTTTTTAAGGATTATTAGGCTATTTAGTTTTTTTCTATGTATAACTTTACCTGCAGTATACATATCTATTGTTTCATTTAGCTATGAAATTCTCCCATATGAATTAGTTACTACTATTCAAAACAGTATTGAATTTGTACCATTTTCTCCGTTTGTCGAAGCCATCATTATGCAATTAATATTGGAATTATTAAGAGAAGCATCTATTCGACTTCCAAGTCCGATTGCTCAAACAATCGGAATTGTCGGAGGACTTGTGATTGGAACAGCTATCGTAGAGGCAAATTTAGTATCGAATACAATGATAGTCGTCCTTGCCATTACAGCAGTTGGGTCATTTATTGTTCCTGTTCATGAAATGAGTTTTTCACTTCGGTTATTAAGTTTTCCAATGATTATTTTGGCATCAATTTATGGATTTGTAGGTATTATATTCGGTTTAACTCTTATTTTTATACATATGGTTAAACTCGAGTCCTTTGGCACTCCCTATTTTTCACCTCTTGCACCGATTCGATTAAAAGATTTAAAGGATGCTTTAATAAGGGTACCTAATTGGAAAATGAAGACTCGACCGACAAACGCACAGCCTATTGATACTATTCAATCAAAAGGTACGAAAGGGTGGAAAAAATGATAATTAAGCAAAATGAGACTATTTCATCCTTTCAATTATTTTTTTATTTGGTAATCTCCCAATTAAACGTTGCAATTCTAACGTTACCAATGCATTTATATCGAGAAAGTGCTTATGATGGATGGATTTCCTTATTGCTTTCTTGCCTATATTCGATTTGTACTGTATGTCTATATTCATTTTTACTTAAGCGGTTTCCGAATTTAACAATTTTTGAAATTTGTTCGTATTTTTTTGGAAGATGGCTTGGTGGAATATTGAAAATTAGTTATATTTTATATTTTATTTTTATAGCTTATTTAATTAACCAATTTTATCTATTTATATTTAGTAAATGGGTTTTTCCAAACTCACCATCTTGGAGTATTTTACTTCTTTTATTTATAATTGGAATCTATCTAGGGAAAGAAAATATTCGAACTACGACTCGATTTTTCCAGTTATCTTTTTGGACAATTTTAATCATTTTTATTTTTAGTGTTGAAGCATTTCAACAAGTGGAATGGGAATTTTTACTTCCGGTTACTCAATCTAATTTTTCACAAATAGTAAAAGGAAGCTATAAGTCTTATGTTTTCTTACATGGTTTTGAGGGCCTTTTAGTTCTCTACCCATTTGTAAATAGCGCTCATAGGAAAACAATAAAAAGTACTATTTTATCTACATTATTTATTACAATGATCAATCTATTTACTGTTGTTTTATGCTTCATATTCTTTAGTAAAAAGGAAATGCGTTTAATTCCAGAACCGACAATTTATTTATTTAAAACCTTAACTTTTTTTAAAGAACTAGAGCGACTAGATTTACTATTTCTTTCAGTTTGGTTTGTCATAATTGCCTCTTCCTATGTATCTTATTTAAATTTGGCTAATATCGGAATCTCGAATTTAATTAGAAAAAATAGAATCTATTCTACTCTTACAATTTGCTTTCTTATCTTTTTAGTAGGTAATTTCGTACCAACTTCAAAAGGATTTATAGATATATTATTAAAAATTTTATCTATTTCTAGCTTTATTTTTATCGTTTTGATTCCATTGTTGATTTTATGTATTTCCCTTCTCTTTAAGCTTAAAAGTAAGGAAGTTAACGTGTCATGAAAAAAAATCATTACATTACTTTTTTATTAATCTTTTTTTTAACGGGTTGCTGGGATCAGCACTCCTTGAAGGACTCTGCACTTGTACTAAGTATTGCATTTGACCAACTTACTAACGAAAGTATTAAGGCAACTGCAAGCGTTAGAACAAATATTTCAAAAGGTGACCAGACCGAAGCCACTAATTATATTATTAATGATCAAGGCGCTTCTGTAAGAGATGTACGAAACAATATTGATTACCAAATTCCTGGTAGTTTTTCTGCTAACAAATTACTAGTGATGCTTTTAGGGGAAACTATAGCAAAAAATAATTTGTATCCTTATTTTGATAACTTTTTCCGATTTATTAGAAGTCCTCTAACTTCACGAGTAGCAATCGTAAAAGGACAGGCTTCTAGTATTATTGAAATGAAAACTTACAAAGATATTTTTATTAGTGAGTCCCTTTCAGAAATGCTAGAGGCTGGTGAAAATATATCTGTTATTCCAAAAGAGACACAAGAGACCATTTATAAAAAAATGGATGATCCAGGCACTGATATAGTTCTCCCTTTTCTAGAAAAAACTGATGATGAAACAATAAAAATTAAAGGTGTAGCACTTTTAGAAAACAATCATTTTACCGGAAAAATATTAAATAATAAACAATCAAAATTATTGTTATTAATGCAAGACAAAAAAAGTCATACAATGAGTTTGTCTGAAAAATTGGGTAGTAATAATGAAGTTATCTCTTTTAAAGTAAAAAGTATAAAAAGAAAACTACAAATCAAAAATGAAAAGCAACCTAAAGTAAAGATCGACTTAAAAATAAAGATTGATTTAACCGAATTTACTGGCGAAGATTTAGCTAGTAATATTAAAAAAAAGGAAATAGAAAACAAAATTGCTGAAAATATCGAAAAGGAGTTAAAAGAAGTAGTTAGCATTCTTCAAGACGCTAATTGTGATGCATTAGGAATTGGCAGATATTTAATGGCCTACCATCCAAATACATGGAATAAATTAAATTGGGAAAAAGATTATTCAAAATTTCCCTTTGAGATTAGTACAAAGGTAATTATGTATACAAGTGGGATTATTTTATGATGGGTTAAAACAAGTAAAGTTTAGCAATCATTTATAACATGGCATAATCAGGAAAGCCCATTAACGGGCTTTTTTGTTTTTCTTGTTCCATTGGTACTTCATTTTATTCTCATGTCCTGCGATTATTTCACTGTCTCTCATGCTCTAGAGCACTATTTTTTCGATCATGTTATATTTTGAACCATGAATGATATAGCAACCCAATAGCCTCTTCTATCTCTGCCTCTGATAAAATAGCAAATCCAAGTAAAACTGTATTTCTTGGATGATTTCCTTCGCTATAATACATTGAAACTGGATATACTTTAATGCTATTTTCAGCCGCCCTTTTTATTAATTCTTCTTCTAACATTCCATTGTGAACCTTTAATAAAATATGTAAGCCAGAATCTTCTCCAATCACTTCCACTTTATCAGAAAAATACCTTTCGATCACCGAAACAAGAAGATCTCTCTTTTTTCTATATATAACTCGCATTTTATGAAGATGTTTTTCCCAATGTCCTTCGTTTAAAAATCTTCTAATGATTTCTTGATCAATTCTCGAAACACTTTGTGTATAGAATAAATATTGTGAATGATACAATTTAATTAGCTGTTTTGGCAACACCATATAACTCATTCGTAATGATGGGAGTAAAGCTTTTGAAAATGTTCCCATGTAAATTACGTTACCCTCTATGTCAAGCCCCTGCAATGCTGGAATCGGTTTTCCAGAATAACGAAATTCACTGTCATAATCATCTTCAATAATATAACGTCCATACTCCTCTTGTGCCCATTGTAATAGTTGACCTCTTCTTTTAATTGGCATAATCATTCCACAAGGAAATTGGTGAGACGGTGTAACGAAAATAACCTCCGCATTGCTAGCTTCTAAAGCTGTAATTGAGATTCCATCTTCATCAAGTGGGATCATTTGAACATTTTCTTCTCCCTTTTCAAAAACAACCAATTTTCGATGATACCCTGGATTTTCAACTGCAAAATGCTTTCCCTTTAATAATTGAAACAAGATTTTTATTAAAAATTGGGTTCCAGCTCCTATTACAATTTGACTCGCTGAACATCTAACACCTCTTGATTCATATAAATATTTCGCAATCTCTTCACGCAAGTTGAATTCACCTTGAGGATGACCAAGAAGTAGAAGATCCTTATTTTCTTGCTGCCATACCTCATTTGAAATTTTCCGATAGACAGCGAATGGAAATGACTTAGGATCTACACCCGTTTGTGCAAAATCATATTTATAGCTCTGTTCTCCGTATGATACTTCTTTAACAAATTCTCTATTTTTCTCAGTAAGTATCATTTGCTCAATTTCACATACAAAATACCCTTTACGTGAAACCGATTCAATATATCCTTCTGCCAGAAGTTGTTCATATGCCGATTCAACTGTATTTTTACTCACTTCTAAATACATTGCTAACTTTCTTTTTGCTGGTAGCTTCGTCATAGGAGGAATTTTTCCACTTCTTATTTCTTCTTTTATATATCCATATAACTGTACATACAACGGCATTTTTAACTCAATATTCAAATTTGGTGTTAACTCTAACATGTAATCTGACCCCTTTATAAAGTCCATTATTGATACTTTGTATAGTACCAGAGGTTATATATAATACTTTTTATCATGTAATTCGAATAAAATCAATTTTTGGAAGGAGCATCAAGATCATGCAAAACAGCAGACGCCTTGGACTATTTATGATTCTTACAGGAGCTACTTTATGGGGATTATCAGGTCCATTAATTCAGTGGTTTTTTCAACGTACGACAATATCATCTATCGACTATTTAGTAATCCGCCTCTTACTTGCTGGCGTCTTTATTTTATGTTACTTACTTACAAAAAAACAAAATATATTTCGTATTTGGCAACAACCAGTTCATCTATTACATCTTATTATTTTCTCTATTCTCGGAATGCTTGGCGCACAATATGCTTTTATAGAAACTGTGCATATTAGCAATGCTGTGACCGCTACTCTATTTCAATTTTTAGGGCCAGTTCTCATTACTATTTATGTTGCAATACAAAATAAAAAACTGCCTTCTACTTTGCAGGTATTAGCAATTCTCTCTGCACTAATAGGCACATACTTTATTATTACAAATGGATCAGCCCATAATATTGTCATGTCAAAGGAAACTATTTTATTCGGATTGTTAACAGCTATTGGTTTTACCTTCTATACACTACACCCTACTTCACTAATTCAACAATGGGGGACAACTCTTATTATTGGCTGGGGTATGCTAATTGGAGGTATTGTACTATTTATTTACAATCATTCTTTTGAATGGAAACAATTTTCACAAACCTTTACATTATCAACATTCTCTATGCTAATTTTAATTATTCTAATCGGTACACTTTCTTTTCTTCTCTACATCGGTAGCCTAAAATATTTATCAGCAACAGAGACTAGTATTTTATCTAGTATTGAACCTCTTGTAGCAACGATTGTTTCTATTGCTTGGCTAAAGGAATCTTTCGGAGTGTACCAATTACTAGGTGGAATATGTATCGTCATCGCAGTTATTTTCTTAACAAAGCCCGAAAAAGTAGCAAAATCCACATTCACAACTGAACAAATGTAAATGTCAAAAGAGGTCTATTTTAAGTAATTAAAGCAAATCAAAATGAAATAAATAATAAGTTACTAAATGATACATTGATACTACACTCGATCCTTGTATTACAAAAGGTTTAGTATCACAAAGCGTATGGTTTGAATGATTTGTTATTCAATATTAAGAGGGATAGCGAAAAAAAGTTTTTATTTACAGCAAAAGCCTAAGTGAATACTTTTAAACATCATGGATGGCAAACGCATTAGTTTCATATGAATCATATAGGCCAAGAAAAAAAGGATAAAAAAAGCATTCTTCCCGAATTTTCGTTAGAATGCTTTTCATTATAAAATTATATTTATTAGTGCTTTAACATATATCCCCAAAGTAATAATGGTGTAATAAGAAAAGTGTAAAGTACTATTTGTAAAATAATGATCGGTTTTATTTCTTTAAAATCACTTACCCAAAACTTAGAAACTATTGCATATAATGCTAATTCTAATACAGGTCCAAATACAATTAACCATTTCATTTTAAAAATTTTGCTCCTTTTAGAAATTCTAAGATGCATTTATTACAATCTCACCCTAAAATTATAACACAAGTAACAAATTATTTTACAAAAACAAAAAATCTGAAGTATTAAATAAATTTTAAAAAAAACATGAGTGATAAAACTTTTACACGATATAAAATACTCTTCCAGAATTCCCACCCGGCAATGTTTAATAGAAAAAAAGCGCCAAACTACGGGCATAGTCTGACGCTTACTTTTTAGTTCCTCTTACCGAACTTCCTTAATTAATTAGTTTTATACCATTGATGATAATCGCAACCATCCCAATCAATGAAACGATTACCCACCAGTCCTTTTGCTTTTTCTTAAAGTGAAGTGCTACAAAGAAAATAATTACTCCAAGGATGATACTAGCAATAGAACTATATAATTCTATCTGTGAGTTTGCACTATTTAAAAAGATACTATCTAACTTTTCCTTCATGATCAATTCCTCCTTACAGTTAAATGACCGAATCGGCTGAAAGCATTTTTTTAATGGACATATATGCTAGGGCTACACCTATAACTCCCAATGTAATGGATACTGGGATCATCGTGATAAGGCCGCCCTTGTCCCCACCTGAACTTACAGCTAAGCTGACGATAACGAGAGAACTTGCAACTGTTGCAACAGTGGATTTATTTAACATCCCAATGTATAAAGTTAACATACCTAGCATGATAGATGTAATCGTTGTGATGAACATGAGTCCAATGTCCATTAAACTAATACTATAATTAATAAAAGGTAGTATTGTATCCAACCCAAACAATACAAGGTTTAATAAGATTTGTGATCCTATTATGGATAATAATGTAATCATAAAAATGAGTAGAAGCTTACTTAATATGAGCTTTTTGCGATCAATAGGGTATGTAAAAAGGATTAGTATGGTTTTACTTCTAAATTCCTCTACAATCAGATTGGCGATTAGAATTGACTGCCAAACAAGAAATACAGCTTTGATAAACGTATCTAGTACCGTTATGGTGGCTATTTGCGGCATTCCTGGAATAACTTCACTCGAATTATTTACATAAGTAGTCATCAGAATTAACATTAATAAACATACATTCGCAATTAAAACATGAAAAATATGTTTCTTTAAACTAAATTTCTTAAGTTCTATATTTATTAGTTTTTTCATTTTGATCTCCTTACGAACTAAGAATCTTTAAAAAGTGATTTTCAAGATTGAAATCCTCTTTATCAATTCCACCTTTTGTGATTTCTTCTACTAATCTACCATTATGAATAATCCCTATCGTATCAGCGAGTTTTACCATTTCACTGATAATATGGCTAGATATAATAATTGATAAATTTCTTTCTTTGTTCAGTCTAGTTAAGATTTCCCTGATATCAACGATTCCTTTTGGATCCAATCCATTAATCGGTTCATCTAGTATAAGGAGCTCTGGTTCACAAAGAATAGCTCTTCCAATGGCTAATCTCTGCCTCATCCCCAATGAAAGTTCCTTCACCTTCTTATATAGGCTTCCTTCCAAGCCGACGATTTCAAGTATCTTCGATATGTCCTTTTTATAATTTTCATTTAAATAGTCGCAATGAATATTTAAATTTTCCTCAACCGTTAAGGACTCATAGAAAACGGGAATTTCGATAATATTCCCTACCTTAGATAAAATGGAAGGATTTCCTTTGGAAACTTCAGAGCCTAAAATTTTGACTGAGCCCTCAGTCGGTTTCAGTAAGCCAAGCATAATCTTCATTAGTGTTGTCTTGCCTGTTCCATTTGCTCCGAGTAAACCATAAATCTGTCCTTTTTTGATGCTTAGTGTAACATTATTTAATACTTCCTGTTCGCCAAATTTTTTTGACAATTGACTTACTTCAATTACATTGGTCATTATGCCTCTCCCTGTATATAAATGATGTTTTGTTGGTCCGTATATAGCCTATGGATTCCTATAGCAACCAAGCGTCTTTTAGCCAATACATCGAACCTTTTTCATTTTATGTTAAGAAATGACTCTTATAGAACCCACTTTTTGAATCTCTCTTTTTTAAAGATTTCAGGCACTCGCTTTCCGTAGATGGATCGGGGAGCCTCCACAGTGCTAAAGCACCTTCTTACGTCTCCCCTTTTCCCTACACATACAGGAGTCTCGCACCTGTAGCGATAATCAACAACTTTGCATTTACTTAAAAAATGTATGGCGACCGTAATGATAAACATCAATTCAAGATTCTTCTGCTCAACAAATATTCACTCTGTACATTGAAAAATACTTTTACAATTTTACCAGTTAAATCCAAATTATGCAATTTTTTCCAAAAATTCAATAGTACTATTTTTCACCTGAGCCTAATGTCTTATAAACGAAAAATTCCTTAAACCTTATTTACCATAAGCACTATATAATTATTTAATGGTTTCTTTAATATCCCTTCTAATAATACAGTAAATACAAATGCAGCTTACTAGTAGGATTGATCCTATGATTGAAAAACCAACTGGATCCTCTTTACCTCGAAGAATATCAATAGAAACGCCGCTTATTTGGACCAAAATGAGGTAAATAAACGGTGCAAAGGACACCTTCTCTCCTCTATTAAATCGGATGGAATTTTTGAATATGATTACTGCAAGTACAAGTCCTAATGCTAAAAAAATCATAGAGGTTATGATGTTCAAAGGAGCAAGGTTCTTGGCCTCTTCAATCATTTTTTCATCTAACTTAAGACTTTCACTAGAAACTTTGTCGATTACTTTTTCCCTTACGAACAGTAGTGCTCCTAAACTAAACAATCCAATTGCCGAAAGAAGCATCTGAATAATACTCATTATTTTCATTAAAGCAGCAGGAACTTTAGTTCCTGCATTATACATTTTTAAAAGGTTCACATCCTCATAGCCGTTTACCTTTGGCTTCATCTTCTATACCACCTTACGTTTATTGGTTACACCTAAACATACTTACATTTATACCTTTTGTAGCAAATCTTTCATAGAAAGGAGATAACTCATAAAATCTGATTGAAGACGATTAAATGATTCTTCATCATATTTTGTATGGTTGTACTGTATACCAATACTAAGTCTGCCTTGAGTGATCCGGAAGAAGCAATATACTTCATAATTCACGCAGAAATCTTGTGGTGGTATATTATGAAATGGGATACTTGACATCCTTAATCCGATTTTATTCTCCAATGAGTACCTAATCTCCCCTAAATTGTTAAAGACATATTTAGGTTCCATTGAATAACCTCTATCATTATGTAAATATCTTTTGATAGAATATGCTCTCCCTTTATTAGGGATTGTTTTTAGTTCTTTCTCCATGTTCAAAACAGCTTCATGAATCTTTGCTCCCGCATTTTTTATTTTCATAGGGAAAGGAGAGGTAAACCATCCTATTGTATGAGATAAATCAAGAACACCATAATCAAAATTTCTTCCATGAGATTCCATTTCGATTAATACTTCATCTTTGTTTTCCATTTTTGACAAGGAATTACCAAAAGCAGAAAGTAGTATTGCATCTAAACTTATTTGCCATTCATTTTTTAAGGCAAATAGCTCTTCACTTTCCTCTTTTGAAAGAGTATGCTCCCAAAGAGTCATGTCCTTCATATAGTTATAGCTAAATGGCGAACTTGAATTTTTTTGAAGTTGATCCCAATGATCCGCTTCCTTGTCAAATTCATTTCCTTTTGCATATTTAACACTTTCCACTAACCATTGGTGGAAGGTACTCGACGATGGCTGAAGCTGATCCTTCGTCCCATTATAAAGTCCGGTTAATTCTTCTAGTAAAATCATCCAGGATACTGTATCTAATAGGAAATGATGTAGGGAAATGATGCAATAGCCTATATTTTTCCCGTTAATAACCGTTACTCTGAATAAACTCTTTTCTATGTCTATTAGACTTTCACTCTGTCTTGCAATCTCGCTCACCTGTTTCTCTGATACTTGATCCAAGACATAACTTTCAAATACCAATCTATCATCACTAGTACCGTATGCGTGGATTCTTTTCCCGTCGCTTTCCGGATAAAAGCTTCTTAACATCGGATGTTCATCCATGATTGCAACCAATATTTCTTTTAATTTCTCGATATCAAGAGGTGAATCATTTTCTAATGCAACGGTTTGTGTAAAACCATTCACGGCTGAGAGGGTATTGTGTTCCAAAATTTTCTGATGCATTGGTGATAGAATTTCTTCCACTTCTATTTCCTTTATTGATTCTTCGCCAATTTTCTTAAGTTTAGTTGCGATTCTTTTTAAATCTGGCTGATTCATAAAATCAGTAATGCTTATCGTATACCCCTTAGTTCGTAGTGCTGAAATGACTTCAATCACTTTAAACGAATCTCCACCGATATCCATAAAATGAACATTCATATTAAGGTCTGAGATTCCTTGAATCTTTTCCTTAATTGCAGCTTCTAAATGTTTTTCCATTTCGGTATTTGCGGTCATAATCACATCATTGTCTTTTTTATCATCAAGCATTTTTTCTAATGCCTTTTCATCCACTTTCCCGTTTATGGTAACAGGAATTTCGTTTACCTTTAGAATATATTTCGGAACCATGTAATAAGGTAAATGTTTGGATAATTCTTCATGGATTTCATTTAAATCAGCATCAGATGTTGAAAACGCTGCTAAGATCCATTTACCCTCACTCATTTTGGCTATTACTTTACATGGTTGATTGAAAGTAAGTCTTAAAATCTCCTGTTCAATTTCCCCAATCTCAACCCTGTGTCCATTGATTTTCACTTGAGAATCTATTCTTCCAACGTATTCCAGTTTTCCATCCTTATTCCATCTTGCTAGGTCACCTGTTCGATAAACTCTGCCTATACCAGGTATATGGACAAATTTCTCATTTGTTATTTCATCCAGGTTGATATACTCATCGGCTAGAGCATCACCACCAATACAAAGCTCGCCTAGAGCACCAGGTATCATTCTCTTAAGTTGATCATCCAGAATAAAAGTGGAAACATTCGGTATTGGTCGACCAATTGTACTTCCTTCACCTGGCATTACTTGATCAACCGTACAATGCATCGTTGCTTCTGTAGGACCATAAGCATTATAGACAGTGATATGAGCGTTTTCCTTTTGGATTTTTTCAATCAGTTCATCTTTGAGTGGTTCTCCTCCGAAGATGAACTGTTTCATTGTTTTTAATGCGCCATATTTTTGGATTGTCTCAAAACTGTTTTCAATTCTTGAAGGTGTAGTGAGAATGGTTGTTACCTTTTCGCCGGCCATTATTTTTACTGTATTTTCGATTGAATATCGTTCTTCATTGTCTGTGATGACTAAGCACATTCCACTATACAATGACATCCAAACTTCTGATGAAAACATATCAAAGGATACTGACGCTAAGGATAAAAGCACATCTTCCTGCTTAAAGTGGAAATAACATTCTAAGCCCTTTACGAAGTTCGTCAGTGATTGTTGATTTAATTGAACTCCCTTTGGTTTTCCAGTAGTACCAGATGTATAAATGATGTAAGATGGATCTTCCAATGACCAATCTTCCTTTACGTCAACCTCATGATTCCAATCTACGTCACCTATATGGATCGATGCATAATCAATCTCCCCATCTGTGATTACCAATTGACAGTTGCTGTCTTCTAACATGTAGCTAATTCTTTCTTTTGGCAATGAGATGTCAATAGGCAAATAACCACATCTAGCCTTTAGAATGGCCAGCATACTAATAACAAAAGCCGGCCCTCTATCCATATAAATGGCGCAAACCGCATTTTTCTCAACACCAGAAGATAGTATTTTGTGAGCTAAAATATCACTCTTCTTCTTAAGATCAGCATAGGTGATTACTTCGCCATTCATTTTCATGGCAAGTGCCAATGGGATCATTTCTGCCAAGTGATTCAGTCTTCTTACGACCATATCTTCTTTTGAATATTCATACTTCATCCCACTTCCCCATGTAGAAAGCTCAGTTTTTTGGGAAGCAGAAATGACATTTATTTCACCGATTTCTCCCGAATTGGTTATCGTGCTTTCAATAATGGCTTCGTATGATACTAATAGATTTTTGATCGTCTTTTCATGGTAAAGATCTGTATTGTAATTTGCCAAAACCTCTATCGTTTCACCGTAGTCCATTATTTCAAATGTAATGTCAAACTTTGAGGTTTCAGGCACCTTGAATTCCATACATGGTGTAAATACAGCCTCATTTGTCTTAAAACCAGCCGTTCCATGCGTTAAATATTGATATACGAATAGGTGATGGAAGATTTCTTTATTTTCCTCTTCCTTTCGATCAATATTTTTGACTAAAAGTTCAAAAGGATACCTTTGGTGTTTAAGAGTTTCTTGAAAATGATTTTGATAATTTTTAAGATAGTGAATGATACTTTCCTCATTTAAATAATGGAATCTTACTGCTAACGTATTGGCAAACATACCAATCATATGTCTTGTATCAGCCAAATCTCTGTTCGCCACAATCGTTCCAATTGTAAAGTCATCTTTATTGCCAAACTTCATTAGTAAAAGCTGGTATAATCCCATTAAACAATTACTAGGAGTAATCTGTTCCTTTTTACAAAAATCCTTTAGACTATGACTCATGCTTTCTGACAATCTATGATGGAGCGTTTTCCCTCTAAACGACTTTTTCCCGCTCCTTGGGAAGTCCGTTACTAAAGCCGTATCTGGAAGGTTCTTTAACTCTTTTACAAAATATTCTTCCATAACTTGCATATCAAGTTTTTCTTCAAATACCGCATAATCAGAGTATTTTCTTACCTTTGAGGATGGAATTTTGTCATTCATCAGCTCTTTGAAATCTTCCATTAATAGATCCATTGAAGTTCCATCCATGATGATATGAGAGAAGTTTAGAAGTAGTATCAATTCCTCTTCACGATCTTCAAGTTGGATGACATGTACTTCCCAAAGAGGACCCTCTAAAAGGTTAAATTCTTTGATAAGATGACTTCCTTGCTCTAAAAATGTTAACTTTTCCATTTTGTGGTTATAGATTGGGATATTTACATTTTCTATGATTTCTTTATGTATTCCCTCTGTATCTTCAACAAATTGAACCCTCAATGATTCATGTCTAACTGCTAAGGCATTTAAAACCTTCTGTAATTTTCCTTCATCCAGAATTCCTTTAACTTCCATCACCATGAAGGTATTGTAAGCATTACTTCCTACACTTTGCTTTTCAACAACATACATTCTTTTTTCTGCACTCGATAATGGTATCATCTTCGTTTCAGGCAGTTCAGGAATGTTTATGACTTGCTCTGAATATTGAAGGAGCATTTCCTGCTCTATAATCGTAAGATTTCGTAACACATCACTTACCTTAATGGTTTTCTTAAATGTAGTGGATAGTCTGGAAGCTAATGACATGGCAAGAAGTGAATTTCCTCCCATTTCATAGAAATTAGAATCGACTGAAAGATCAGTTCTGCCTAAAATCTCACACCATATTTCTCTGATGGCCTTCTGTATTTCTGACGTTGCTTCTTTTATATCTTTCTTAAAATCTAATGAATCAAAATATTCTTTAAGCTTTTTCTTATCTGCCTTCCCGTTATTGTTGGTAGGTATTTCTTCAAGGTAGATTAAATAATCGGGAACCATATAGATTGGAAGAATTTCTTTTAGCTTTTCCTTTAACTCTAATTCTTCTTTATGTTCACCAGAAAAGAAGGACACAAGCCTCATCGCTTCCTGTTTCTCACCAATGATCTGCGTTACGACGTCTGTAATCCCATCGATGGCTGATATTTTATTGTCGATTTCATCAAGTTCTATTCTCTGGCCTCTAATTTTATGTTGTCCATCAATTCTGCCGATAAATTCGATTTCTCCATCCTCGGTCCACTTGACAAAATCACCACTCTTATACATTGGTACATGACCAAGCTGCTTACAGTTTCTCTTAACACGATCTGTAAGTTCTTGATTATGCAGATAGCCTCTTAAAATACCTGGTGTTACGATATAAAGTTCCCCTATTGCCCCTATAGGTACCATGTTAAGGTTCTTATCTAGTACAAGAAGACTTGTATTTAAAAGAGGCTTTCCTATCGTAATCTTATCACCGAGTTTTAAGTTTTCCTTAACGGTACAAATTACCGTTGTTTCTGTTGGCCCGTATGCATTTTGAAGCTCTCCACCAACCAATTCAATTGCTTTATCTAACACATCCGCCTTTAAGCTTTCTCCACCAATAATAAGTGTCTTGAACTCTTTAAAAACCTTAGGTGCTTTCGGATGATGAAGCATGGCTGCAATTCTAGATGGCGTCGTAATCATGGATTGAATGTTCTTATCTTCAAATAATCTGAAAAGTTCTTCCATATCCATCCGTTCTTCTTCATTTGCGATGACAAATTCCCCTTGTCTTCCCAAGCAGTACGTGTATTCATATAAAAACATATCAAAAGAAATGGAAGATATCGCCACAATCGCAATGTTTTCTTCGTCATAACGATTTTGCATATCCATCGTTAAATTGATTAATCCTCTTCTTTGCATCATTGTTCCCTTAGGATTGCCGGTTGATCCTGATGTATAAATGATATACGCAAGATCATCATCACTAGATATATTCCTAAATGGTGCATCACTATATTTGTTTGATTCCTCTAGTAAATCTTTGAGGACTACCCCATGAAAATGAGATGCTAGATTTTCATCCTCCGTCACAAGAATTTTTGCACTAGAATCCTCCAGCATAAAATCAATACGCTGGGACGGTGTATTCGTATCGATTGGAAGGAAGGCAACGCCGGACTTTAAAAGTCCAAGCATCGCCAACATTACATCAGGTGAACGCTTCATGTGAAGCGCCACCACATCTTCTTTTTCCAACCCTTTATCTTTCATTAATCTAGCAATCTGGTTAGTTATCTTTTCTACTTCTTCGTAGCTATAGGTTCTACTTCCAGAACCTGAAATCGCCTTATAGGAAGGATTCTTCATAAGGGACTTAGACAGAAAATCGGTTAAATTTTCATCTGAAATATCAACAAAGGTATCGTTATTTTTATATAAAAGTTTGTTTCTTTCTTCCTCATTCAAGAGATCCAGCTGTTCAACCTTTAAATCAAGGTTATCTGCCATTGATTTAAACACCGTCATTAGGTGACTCATTAACCTTTTAATCTCTGTTTCTGTAAAGTTACCAGTGTTATAGCTAAACTCAACACTGAAATGATGCCCCTGAAGAACGGCTTTTATATTTAATCCATAGTTATTTTTTTCAACACCTAGAATTTGATCTACCTTTACCTTCGATGCCCTTTCATCTTGACCCACTTCGAAAGGATAGTTTTCGAATGCCATGATATGATCAAACAGATCATTAGTAAGACTCGACCCTTTCTTGATGTCACTTAAGCTGCAAAATTCATACGCACTTGATTCCTCAGCATGTAATTGAACCTTTTTTAATACATCTAAGATTGTTTCATTTTCTAACGTCTTAATTCTCACTGGCAATGTATTAATAAAAAGGCCAACACCTGTTTCAATATTTTCCAAAGGAAGATTTCTGCCAGACACTACTGCTCCAAATAAGACATCATCACTATAAAGATGTTTTTGAAGAACGAGACCCCAAGCTGTTTGTAGCGCTGTATTCACGCTAATACCTAGCTTTTTAAGGTTTGAATCCATTCTCGTAAATACTTCCTCATCAACGGTCATCACATGCTTTTGGTATATTTCTGTTTCTTTTCTATTCTTAGGTACTAAGTGAAAATATTCTTCATATCCGCTTAAGTAATTTTCCCAATACGTTAATGTCGTTAGCTTATTCATCTTTTGAATGGATTCGATATATTCTTTAAATGGTAATAAGTTTCTTGTTTTAATGGAACATTCTCTTCCGTTAATCAAATCCTCAAAATCCTTCAAAACGATACCGACACTCCAACCGTCAAGGATGATATGATGGAATCTAAAAGAAGCGATATCTTGATCCTTAAATTGAAACCATGCAAGATTCATCAGCATGCCCTTTTCAAAATCAAAAGGTTCTGCCTTAGACCAGAACTCGTCCATGTCCGCTTGGTTCATATTCCTATCTTTAAAGTCAACAACAGTGATTTTAGTTTCCCGCTTTTTTAAAACGACTTGTAAAGGAGTTTTGATTTTTTTATAAACAAACACAGTTCTAAGTATGTCGTGTCGATCAACTATTTCTTGAAATGCTTTTTCAAAAATCTCTAGACTCACATCACCCTTTAAACATAGATGCATATGCACAGAATATTGATCTTTATTTTCACTTGTCTGTGTAATTAATAGCATTCCCTGTTGTAGCGGTGTTAAAGGATACATAAACTTAATATTATTACTCATTTTCCCCTCCATCTTATTTAATACTTCCTATTAAATCAACAATACTATCTAGCTCATCAAGACTAGTATCTAATTCTCCAAATTGACTTGGGGTAAGCATCGAAACCTGACTATCATCTTTAACTACGCCTTTCAAGTAATTCAGAAAACTCGATTTAAGTTTTCCAATCATTTCCTCGCTGTACAAGGTTTTGTTATAGGCAACCGTTATAATGAGCGACTTGTTGAGAATTACAGCATTAAGAGTTATTTCTATTGATAAATCTACGTTTTCTCCCAGTTCAAAGCCTCTATCCAGATCCATTACATGAAATGCCTTATCTCTGTTATCTTCAGATCCACCAATTTCACCAAGATAGTTAAAGCATTTCTTACTTTTTGAGTGGTAAGTATGATAAAGCTTACCTTCACCATCCCCCTGTGCCATAACACCAAATCCTACTCCAAAGTTTGGCACCTTTTCTAATTCAAACTTCACTTCCCTTAACATTCTCATAAAATCTTGTTTAATAGAAAATGTTACTGGATACATACTAGTAAACCAACCAATGGATTGCGATAAATCTAAATCTCCCATTTCTTCCAATCTTCCATGACTTTCAAAGAAAATTCTTACTTTATCTTTTTCTTCTATATCTGCAAGTGCATTTACATAGGAACTTAATAGGGCTGTATTCAAATCCGTTCCTACTTCAACAAAACTGGACTTTAGCTCGAATGTTTCTTCGTCAGTGAACCTAATTTCATCCATGCCAATATGAGACATCCTGCAGTCTATGTCATCAGAACTTCCATCACAGTTAGCCTCCCAATAGCTTCGTTCCTTTTCGAAGAACTTGTCTTCATATGCTTTCTTCGCCATTAGGGAGTAAGTCATCATCGAATCAGTCTTTTCAGGTAACTTAATCGCTTCATTTTTCTTTAAAGATTCAGCAATTCTCGAAAGATCATCCTCTATAATTCTCCAAGATACACCATCTACCACAAAGTGGCTTAATGCCATTAAAAGGTAGTCACTATGTTCTGTCTGAATGACCAAAACACTCACCATGATCCCTTTATGTGGCTGTACGAGTCCTTGTGCGTAATTACCTAAATAAGCTAAATCCGTCTCTAACTGATCCTCATTTTTTGTAAATTCCAAATAAGAGAATCTGATATCTGAAATTGGAAGTATATGATGAACATACTTTCCATCCTGATTAATGATTTCAGATCTTAAAATGTCATGGTGAACCATTAATTCTTGTATGATTTTCTTGTACTGTGATAACTCTCTTTTTTCGGCTTTAAATACAATTGACTGGTTAAATAATTTGTCAGGTGTATTATTTTGGATAAACTGGGTTTGAATAGGCAAAAGCTCAAAACTTCCTTCGATTGGCCCTTGATTCACTTTTTTCTTAGCCACTGAGTTATTGATAAAATTCGCTATTCCCCTAATATTTTTATGTGCCATTATATCTTTAACGGTTATCTGGATTCCTTCAGATTTCATTAGTCCAACAAGTTGAATCGCTTTAATTGAATCTCCACCTAGTTGATAGAAGCTATCCATCGACCCTACTTCAGCACAGTCTAAAATCCTTTGGAAAAATTTAGATACCATTAATTCCGTTTCTGTCATTTCCGATTGATCACTCGAGGAGGTATTTATTTCAATCTTATCTAATGCTTTTAGATCCACTTTACCTGTATGAGCAAGTGGAATGGCCTCTATTGGGAAAAAGAATTCAGGGACCATATAATAAGGCAATACATTTGAAAGCTCATTGGCCACTTCCATTTCATTGAAATTTCCTACGATAAACGCAGCCAAATAAGTAGATCCTTGTTTCTTTTTCATGATTACGACAGCGTCATTAATTCCAGCTATTTTTCTCAAGGCGTTTTCGATTTCCGAAATTTCGATTCGATAGCCTCTTATTTTAACCTGTTTATCCGCTCTTCCTATGTAAAGAATTTCACCCTTCTTCGTCCAAATTCCTAAGTCTCCAGTTCGATACATCTTATAGCCAGGTCTGAATGGATCATCGACAAATGCTTTTTTAGTTTGTTCCTCATCTTTTAAATAGCCTAATCCTACTCCTATTCCACCAATGACTATCTCACCAACCGAGCCTAATGATAACAGTTCATTGTCACTTCCAAGGATGTATATCGTATTTCCAGGTGAAGGCTTACCGATCGTTATATCCATGTCATCGTGAGCAAATTTCTTTCCACTACTAAAGACGGCTGTTTCTGAAGGTCCATACATATTGAAGACACAAATATCGCCCAGATCCATCGTCTTATTTAGTGTTTCTTGATGAAGAGCCTCTCCACCTAAAAACACCCCATTTAGTTTGCTGATGATTTGAGCGTGATTATCATTCGCTAAAAATCCTTGTAATCTGGAAGGTGTCATCCAGCTCAGGCGAACATCCTTTTCTTTAATTAGATTGATCAGAAGTTCGTTATCCAATCTTTCTTCTTCATTTGCAATAACCAAACTTCTGCCTGACCCGATCGCCATAAACATTTCGATGATAAACATATCAAATGAAATAGAAGTAACCGATAATTCACTGCCTAACCTGTCACACAAATCGGCCAAATCCACGATATTTGTAAGACTATTTACAAGGCCTCTATTCGTATTAATAACTCCTTTTGGCTTTCCAGTCGTTCCCGAAGTGAAGATTAAGTATGCGATATCGTCACAAGAATATTCAATTGGAGGCAAACTTACTTCTTCCATCAAATTCATTCTCGTTATATCCCACTGTTCATACTGATTACTAACTTGTAAACTTCCATCCGTAATCAGGAATGAGGCCTCTGTCACCTCAAGCATATATTCAATTCTTTCCATCGGTAGTTCTGTATCGATCAAGATAAAGGAAGCATTGGCTCTTAAAATTCCCATTACCGCAATAGGAATATATTTCGTTCTTCCCATAAGAACCGCTACAGGTCTATTCACGCCCTTTGTTTCATGATGAATTCTTTTGGCGAGATTTTTCGATGTAATATTCAGTTCTTCATAAGTAAGAGATTCGAACTTCGTCTCACAAGCTATTCTATCTTTATAGATTTCCATTATTCGATCCATATGCTCTTGGATCGTGATCGGACGTTCGCTTGTATCTACATCTCCGTGGAAGCTCATTAAGGTATTACGTTCTTGTTTCGTTAAGAAATCAATCTCTTTTACCTTACAATCAAGTACGGAATCAATATTTTCAAGAATGTTGAAGTAGCTTAGCATCATGTTTTCAATCAAATATCCTTCATAAATAGCTTCGTCATAATTGACCAAAAACTCAATCTTATTGCCCTTTCTTTCACCTTCCACTGTCAAAGGAAATTTCGTATCCGTTACATGTAAATTCATTTGGAGAGTATGAATTTCTCCAGATTCCACCTTAATAGAACCCTTTTCATCAAATTCCTGTAGGATAAACATTTCATTGAAAAGACTATTGATTTCCGTTCCATTCATTTCATTTACATTTTTTAGAATCTTATGTAATGGATAGGCTTCATTCGAAATGGCCTCAATGATGACATCCTTTTGTCTAAGTAAAATCTCTCTTACTGTTTCGTTTTTCTCATATTTCAATCTCACAGGAAGTGTGTTGACCATCATCCCAAGAATCCGTTCGCATTCTGGGATAAACCTTCCTGATGACACCGTTCCTGTTATATAATCATTCGTGTTTGCTGTTCTTGATCTTAGAAGAGAAAAAATAGAAAATGTTAGCTGATACATCGTTAGATTTAAATGATTTGCCGTTCTCTTAAGCTTTTCAAATACATCTGATTCTAGCGAAAAGGTTGCATTTCTACCTTTTGATTCCTGGTTATTTGAACTAGATCCAGAACTCACCTCAAATCCAGTCATCATTTTATTCCAAAACGTTTTTGCATCCTTATACTCTGAAGATTGAATGTATTTCTCTTCAAATACCGCATAATCTTGGAATTGATGGAAAGTACCATTAGCCGTTTTTCCAGAAAGGATATCGATCAATTCCTGAACAAATAATCCGATTGAATTTCCATCCATAATGATGTGATGGAAATTAAGGATCAATATTTCTCTTTCCTGATCTTTAGCTAAAATGAACTGATATAACCGATCACTGCCAAGCTGAAAAGCTTTTGTTAGACTACTTAGCTCATCTTCTTTACACGTATTGACATGATAGATTTCTAGTTCTGCTTCCTCTTGATCGCGAATATATTTTCTAACTTTACCATCCTCATTATATTGATAGTTGGAACGTAAATTATCATGTCTATTCACGATCTGGGTTAATGCTATTTTGAGCTTATTGACTTCTATTCCCTTAACCTCTAATGCCTGAATGATGTTATACATTTTGCTTCCAACAGGAATTGTTTCAAGCACAGAGAATAGTCTTTCTTCAGTATTCGTAAGTGGATAAGATTCCATCTTCGCTATTTTCTCTAATCTATTTTCATACTTACTTACATTGCCATTGATAAATTGTTCTTGTTTTTCAATACTTGCAGAACTGAATAAATCCTTTAACGTAAATACCTTTCCGAAAGCATTTTTCACTTTGGCACAAAGCATCATCGCAGTTAAAGAGTTTCCGCCGACGTTAAAGAAACTACTTTCACAACCGAAGTTTTCATGATTTAATATTTCTGCCCATATCGCAAATAACTTTTTCTGAATTTCCGTTACGGGAGTCTTCTGTCCTACTGCCTTCCTTTTTTCAGAAAAGTAATCCGAGTAATATTTTTTATCAAACTTACCCGTTCTTGTCGTTTTCATCATCTCTACATGCAGCATATGAACAGGAATCATATATTCTGGCAGCTTACTTTTAATTTCATTTATGATTGATTCATAGTTTTTATTTTCCCCGGTATATACACATGCAAGCTCATCCTGACCAGCTGCATTGGTAATCGCAAAGATGGTTGAAAGCTTGACTCCTGATACCGAAGAAATAACCTTCTCAATTTCTTGAGTTTCGATTCTTAGACCTCTTATCTTGACTTGATCATCTTTTCTACCAAGATATTCAAGATTTCCGTCTTTTGTCCATCTTCCTAAATCACCTGTCTTATATATTTTCTTTCCAGGTTTTAAAGGATGATCCACAAACTTCTCATTTGTCAAATCAGGCCTATTTAAATATCCCTTAGCAAGAGGCGTACCCCCGATGCAGATTTCTCCTACAATACCAACTGGCATTGGATTACCTTCCTCATTCATCACATAGATTTCACTGAATGCGGCTGGCTTACCTAGTAAATGCTTTGTCTCTTGATTCATTTCAAGCATAGTATTATAGGCAGTAGCTTCAGTTGGTCCATATCCATTAAACAGCCTGCCGTTTGTTTTGTTCGAAACCTCTTCGACAAGCTTTTCTGTGATCTTTTCACCGCCGACAGCCATCGTCTTCATATTCTTCATCGATATTTCATTGGTATAAATCAAGGAAGATAATCGACTTGGTGTCGTTAAAATCGTATCAGCTTTCTCCTGGATGATTAGTCGAGCAATTTCTTCATTATCCTTCCGTTGCGCCTCTGTTGTTATAATCATTTTTCCGTGTCTTGCAAAGTTGTAAAATACATCGCATACAAACATATCAAAGCTTAAAGGACTAACCGAAATACTTATCGGTTCTATGCATCCCATGTAGCGACCAAAATAATCTGCCATATTAACAGAAGCTTCTGAAGTTAATAAAACACCCTTTGGTTTACCTGTCGTACCAGATGTATAGATAATATAGGTTGTATCTAGAGGTTGCATTTTACCCTCGATCGTGAATAGCTCTTTATTTTCAAATTCATTCTTACCCAATCTCATCACGATAGCATTAGAGGTATTAAACGGTAAATTTTCATCTTCTTTAACAAGAAGTGCACCCGCTTTACTATCTTCTAATATCCCCTCAAGTCTCTCGTCTGGCAGGGATGGGTCAAGAAGTAAGAAAGCGCAACCTGATAAGACAACTCCGAAAATCATAGGATAGAGATCAATACTTCTATTTTCATAGATGGCGATGATATCATTCGCCTGAAATCCAGCTTCCTTTATTCTCTTAGCAATCGCACTAGCTTTCAGGTGCAATTCTTTATAAGTCCATGTTTCTGCTCCATCTGTAACGGCCTCTAGATCTCCCGCTTTTTCAAAAACTTGCGTGACAAAATGTTTAAAATCCGTTTCTTCAAGACATGGGTAATTGGTTTGATTAAAATCCTCAGTAATCATACGTAGATCTTCTGGATTTACCACTTGTATATCTGAAACATTTAGATGGAACCCATCCTTCATCGCATTCGTAACAGCCTTAATTGCTCTTACGAATTCATCAATTTTTTCTTCTCTATAGCAATCAGAATGCCAAGTAAATAGGAATTCCACATCTTTCCCTGGATATATCGCAATGTTTAATGGGAAATGGGATTGTTCTTTTGAAGTGAGCCTATTAATCTTTAATCCTGTTTCTTCTGTCACACTGGATAAATCTAGATCGTAATTTTCAATACCAATGATGTGGTTAAAGAGACCTTGTGATAAAGGGTGATTATTTATAATCTTATCGAGTGGATATGATTCAAGTTCAAGAGCCATTGTACTTGCCTTCTGCATTCTTTCAAGTAGACCAATGAGCTTCTCGTCTTTTTCATACTTTACTCTAACTGGCAATGTATTAATAAATAGCCCGATGGTGTTTTCAATATTTTCAACTGGAACATTTCGGCCGGAAACAACATTTCCAAACACTACATCTTGCCTTCCGTAAAGCTTATTGATCGTAAGACCCCAGATTGCCTGGAAGATCGTACTCATGGTAATACCAGCTTCTTTACCTCGATTAATGACAGGTGAAATCATTTCTTCAGGAATCGTGAATCTTTTCATTAGCACTTTCTTCTCTTCAGATATCGGTTCCTCAAGCTTTACTTCATCCAGATAATCACCTAAGTATTCCTTGAAGTAATCCTTCCCCTTCTCCATATCTTCCTTCATAAGCCACTTTACGTAAGAATTATATGCGGGAGCTTCCCCTAAGGTCTTTCCCGCATAGACATGAAAGAATTCTCGTAAAAATATATCTAATGACCAGCCATCGATTACAATATGGTGAAATAGAAAATCAAGTCGTAAGGTGCGATCTTCCCCTTTAAACAGGCATCCTTTTATTAATGGCCCCTTCTCTAGGTTGAATGCTTCTTCCTTCTTCCAAAATAATTCACTCGTAACATCATCCGTGTTGTTTGTTTCAACAATATGAAATGTTGCTTCCATTTCCTTAAGGACTACCTGCATCATCTTTTCATAGTTTCCTTGAGGAAAAATAGTTCTTAAGCTATCATGCCTTCTTATGACTTCTTTGAAAGACTCTGTGACCTTTTCATCTATTACTATGCCATGAAGATCAAGACTGATCTTCACAGCATAGTTATCCATATCATTATCAGAATGAAAAAGGATCGATTTTTGTATTGAATTAACAGGATATAGATCCTTAATATTGTTTCTCATATTACACCTCTACCTATATAGTCTCCATGTATTGGAGTAATTCATCTAGTTCATCGTTGGATAGATTACTAGCTTCAAAGTCTCCTGCTGACGGAACATTTTCTTCGTTCGATAATTCAATGAATGACAGGATTTCAGTTAATTGATTCTCATAACGCTTAAGACCTTCGATTACTGACTCCACATCTATGAGAGATTCATTATAGATGGCCGAAATTTTTAATCTTTCATTGATGATTGTTAGATTATACGTTAGACCGATTCCAATATTCACCTTGTCAGACACGTCAAAATCTTCATTCTTATCCATGATGATAAAGTCACCATCAGATTCAGATTTCATTTCACCCATATAGTTAAATGCATAACCTACTCTACTATCAAAATTAATTCCTATTTTTTCCTTCAACTCATCTGAAGTCAGATATTTTAGTACTCCATACGAAATACCATTACTAGGAATTTTTGAGATCGTGTCTTTGATTTCTCTAATTACATACCCTAAATCTTTCTCTTTATTCAATGTAAAGACAACAGGGTATAATGTCGTGAACCAGCCCACCGTATTAGTAATATCAAGCCCTGTTCCTTCCATTTCTCTTCCATGTCCTTCCATATACATGTGGAAGTGATCTGTTTCGCTCGCTTTAAAAGTTAATGAAAAAGCCGCTATTAATAAATCTTGAACTTTGGTTCCAAACTTTTCATGGAGACCTGATATAAGCTTTTCTGTTTTTTCCTTTGATAAAGTTAGCGTCTCTTCTTTCGTCGCAAAAGTATTTGTCTCCCTAAATGGCTGAGGTATTAATCTTACCTTTTCCATCATTTCCTTCCAGTAAGGTATTTCTTCATTAAAGGATTTTTCGAAATCGAGATCTGACCAATATTTACTCCACATGAGTATCGTATCAGCCTCTGGTAATTCAGCTTCTCTTCCTTCTAGACCCTTCTTATATGCTTCTATGAAGTCCCTTAAAAGAATTCTTTGAGAGATTCCATCTATAGCGATATGATGGATCCCGATTACCAAATAGTCTTGATTCTGATGATGGAGTAACGAAACATTCAATAACTTTCCGTCTGTTATTGAAATTTTTTCTTGATTGAATTTATCCACTTTACGCAAAGCTTCTTCAGTTTCATCCAAGAGGCCATGATATACATCTAATCTGAAAGTTCCAAACTGATAAGGTTTACATTCTGCCTTCACTTGTCCATCTTCTGTGAAGTAATGGGTTCTCAATGCTCCATGTTGCTGAATCAGTTTTTCGAATGCCTGTTCAGCCATTTCCCTATCTATCTTTTCAGTGCACTGAATAATCATGGATTGATGAAAGTTTTCATCATTGAGCTTATTTTTTTCAAAATAAAATTTTTGTATCGGTGTTAGTGGCACTAAACCAGTCTCAATTCTTACCTTCTCTACTTTAGTGTCTTCTTCAAACACTACTAATGAAGCGAGGCTTCTTATTTCTGGATGATTCATAATCTGAGAAACCGTTACTTTTACTCCTGCTTTACGCAGAAGAGATACTAACTGAATCGCTTTAATGGAATCTCCACCATTATAGAAGAAATGATCTGTTACACCTAAGTCAGCCTTCCTCAAGACCACTTTATAAGTATCTAAAAGAACTTGTTCTAATTCCGTTTCTGCTTGAACCAGTTGATGTTCCTTTTTCAAATATTCTTTATTGAATATTTCATTTAAGGAATCCACATCAACCTTTCCATTCCGGGTCATAGGAATTTCATCCACTTTTAACAACTTAGGAACCATATAATAAGGAAGCTTTTCGTTTAAAGTTTTTTCCACTTCATCTAAGCATACTTCTCCCGATACAAATCCTCTTAATTCTTGATCATGATTTAAAGTGGTGCCCAAATGTACATTGGCGGAAGTTACTTTGTCGATTGAGAGAATAGTATTTTCAATTTCCTTGAGTTCGATTCTGTATCCATGCAATTTAACCTGATGATCACGTCTACCTTTATAGACAATTTTTCCATCCTCTCTAAAGATGGCCTGATCACCTGTTTTATAAATCGTTCCTTCATGATAAGGATTGTCGATAAATTTCTCTCTATTTAAAACCTCTCTTCCAATGTATCCTTTCCCTACACTTTTTCCTCCAACCCATAATTCGCCTTCATAGCCCTGAGGCAATAACCGTCCATATGAATCGACAATATATATTTTTGAAAAGGCAGCCGGCTTTCCTATGGTAATATTCGAAGAATCCATGATTTCACTTCCCGTACAATACCCAGTAGTCTCTGATGGACCATAAAAGTTAAATAGAGTACACTTTGAAATCTCTTTCAACTTAGCTACCGTGGAAGGTGCTAATGCTTCTCCTCCACATAAAATGACCTTTAAAGCCTTGATATTTTCAGGATAAGTTTCTAGCATCGAATCAAGCCTAGTAGGAGTGACCAGCATTGTTTCAACTTTTTCTTTTTTCATCAAATTAGAAAGCAGCCCATTATCGATTCTTTCTTCATCTGTTGGTAATACGAAAGTAGATTCCATAGCAATACTCGTAAAGAAATCAACAACGAACATATCAAAGGTAACGGCTGAAACGGTTAAGTGTGCTGAATTTTTAATCTGAAAAGTTTTAAATAGGAAATCACACATATTGACGGTTGATTGTCCTCTTAGCTTCACGCCCTTTGGTCTTCCTGTCGTACCTGATGTATAAATCACATAGGATAAGTCATCATGATCGCCTGGAATGAAATAGCTTTCCGTTGATATACCAAGCTTTTCTTTGATCGTTGGAAGTACTAAACATGTTTGATTGAAGCGATTTTCTTTCATGCTTTCTTCCGTAATTAAGATGGAACATCCAGAATCATTTAAAATAAAATCAATCCGATCCTTAGGGAGTGTTGGATCAATAAGAATAAATCCTGCACCTGACTTGATCGTTGATACCATCGCAACATATAAAGATATGGACCTAGGAAGATAGATACCTACTAAGTCATTTTTTCTGACTCCCATTTCATTTAACATTTTTGCATAATAGTTAGATATTTCATCAACTTCCTTAAAAGTAAGGCTATCCTTTTCACATACAATTGCTTTTCTATTAGGTGAGGACTTTAATTTATCTGATACATACTGGCTTAGGCAGCGCTCATCTTCTTGAATATCCAGATACGTATGATTGAAGTCTTGTAACAAAACCGTTTTATCTTCAAGAGTTAATATTTCTATATCTTTAATAGCCAAATTTATGTTTTCAATGACTGAACAAAATGTATTTTCATATAATCTCATGAATTGTTCCATTCGATTTCGCTTATAAAGGGAATTATCATAGTTAAGTCTTAATAAGATCCCATCAGAATAATCTACAAATTCCAAACTTATATCGAACTTTGAAAAATTAGCTTCTTTTCTTATATGATCAAACACTGCTTCTAAATCATCACTTAAATGTATTTTTTTATTCTCACGGAAGTTCTGATAAACAAACATGTAATCAAACATCGGATTTCGATCCTTTGAATAGGGAATATCAAAATCCTTTACGATATGTTCAAATGGATATCTCTGATTTTCAAATAACCCTATAGATGTTTTTCTAACTTCTTTGAAGTAATCTCCAATGCTTTTTTGAGAATTAGGTTTTGAATAGACAGGAAGTGTATTAACAAACATACCTACACTTTTTTCAAATTTAGTATCCGTTCTTCCCGAAGTAATCGTTCCAGTTAAAATTTCTTCCGTCCCTAATAGTCTTGAAAGCAAAATATGGAATACACCTTGGGTAAACATAAAAGGTGATACTCTCAATTTTTTACATACTTCCTTCATGCGCATTTTTAAACTGATACTCATGGAGTGATAAATTGTTTCACCATTATATGTTCTAGTTTGATTACGTGGGTAATCACGAGTTACTTCTTCTATTTCTTCAGGAATTTTAATTATTTCTCCCCAAAACGCCTTATTTCTTTTGTACTCATCCGATTTTAAGTATTCCTTTTCATTCTCTACATAATTTCTATAGTCAGCTTCTTTATTAATAAAGTAATTGTCATCCTTGTATAGCTCAAATACTTCATCTAGAAATACTTCAAGAGAAATACCATCAAACATAATATGATGTAAATTTAATAGTAGAGTATATTGTTTATTCTCATGAGCGAACAACTTAACATCATACAATGGATAATCTTCCGGTGAAAATGCCTTAACGTATGAATCATAAGAACTTAAAAATGAAGACATTGAAATAGAATATGGTTGAAGATCTATTTTCTCTA
Organism: Gottfriedia acidiceleris; assembly: GCF_036421055.1. Classification (GTDB taxonomy): domain Bacteria; phylum Bacillota; class Bacilli; order Bacillales; family Bacillaceae_G; genus Gottfriedia; species Gottfriedia acidiceleris_C. Next base: position 430,817 of record NZ_JAZGQS010000003.1, read on the forward strand.
AGGAATCTAATACTTTTATTAATTCAGTATCTTTCATTATATAGCGATACCTAAAAACTTCATGATTATCCAGTGCTTTATTAATTGCCGTCTCTAGTCTTTTATGATCAAGATTGCCTTTAAGTGTAAGTGGAATGGTTATGTTATATGCTTTCGATTTACTGCTCGAACTAACTGAAAACATACGTGTTTCTACAAGTGAGGATTTTATATATTCATCAGCGGTTTCCTCAACTTTGTTTACTGATGCATTATCTTTAATAGCTTTATGGATGACATCAACCAAAGTATCACTATCGAATAAATCATCAAAACTTAATTTATATCCACATTCTCTTAAATAATTGATTAATTTAGCAGCCTTAAGAGAATCTCCACCTAATTCAAAAAAATTATCCATTAAATTCGTAACATCTTTATGTAATAGTTCTGATAGATAGCTAGCTACCTTTTTTTCTATCTCTGTTTCAGGACGCATCATGACAGAAGTTTGTACAGGAAGCTTTTCATTTTTCCTATCTAATAGCAATCTTCGATTATATTTTCCATTTGCTGTAAGTGGTATGTTATCTACTGCTATAAAGTAATACGGCATCATGTAATAGGGGATGTTTCCATTTAATTCTCGCCTTAAATCTGTAGCTGTAAACTTCTTTTCTGCTACTACAAAGGCAAAAAGCTCGTCATTCCCATCATCATCCTGACTCATTAAAACAACGGAATCTACTATTCCATCAATCTTCATTAACGCTACCTCTATTTCAGATAGCTCAACCCTAAAACCTCTGATTTTCACCTGATTATCACATCGTCCAACATAGAAAATTTCTCCATCTTTATTCTTTCTTCCTAAATCTCCTGAAAAATAGTGAAACTCTCCATCTTCGTACAAATCTCTAAATTTTTCTCTTGTAAGATCAGGTCTATTCACATAACCTTTTGAAATACCATATCCACTAACGACAATTTCTCCAATTTCCCCTATCGGAACAGGTTTGTGTTCCTGTAGATCTAGAAGCTCCATACGTAACCCAGGTAGGGGATATCCAATATTTGAGAGATTCGTTTGAATTTCCTCTTCAGTTATTTCTTTAAACGTTCCATGCACTGTAATTTCAGTGATTCCGAACATATTAATTAACTTGGCTTCTGGATATCTTTCATGAAAATTAGCTAGTTTCTGAGGTTTAAGACCTTCTCCACCAAATATGACATATCGCACCGTTTCTAACCCTCTACTTATAACCCTATCTGCTTGATCGAGATTGTAGAATGATGAAGGTACCTGATTTAAAACCGTTACTTTATGATTCCGAATAATTTCGATTGTCTTCATTGTATCTTTCGAATCCATTGTTGGGATTATGACTCCGCAGCCTCCATAAAGTAGTGCTCCGTAAATCTCCCATACAGAAAAATCAAAACAATAGGAATGGAAAATACTCCAAATATCACTTTCCTTAAAATCAAATAAATCCTTTGTACTTCTCATAAGTCCAACGATATTTTGATGTGTAATCATGACACCCTTTGGTTTACCAGTCGTTCCAGATGTGTAAATCACATACGCCAGTCTATTTTCATCGCTATACCAGGATGGATTTTCTGAAATCCCACTCAAGTCATCTAAACTATCAATAACAGATATATCTTTAAGGGAAGGATGATGTTTATTCACACCATTGGAAACAACAAATTGAATGTTGCTATTTTCAATAATGTACTCGATTCTTTCATTCGGATAGGTGGTGTCAAGTGGAACATAAGCATGACCAGCTTTTGATATGGCTAGCATGGCTACAATTGAATCCATATTCTTCTCCATGAAAATACCAATTAATTCATTTCCTACAGGAAGATACTCTTTAATTGTATGAGCCAATTGATTTGCTTTATTATTTAGATTTTTGTATGTAATGTGTACATCACCATCTATTAAGGCAACCCGATCTGGATTACATTTTGCTTGCTCCTCAAAAATTTCGTGTAAAGTGCCATATTTTTCAATGATTAACCTACTAATCTCCACGCTCTTACATTCTCCCTTCACTTAAGCTTCAGTTATTATCTTTTTAAATATTGCTTTATAATTCTGATTCCCTTTAAATAAAAAAAAGTGATCTCCATCTAATTCAATAAAGCTTGGTTCCATACTAGAATGGTTTTTCCAGCCACTCACTTTTTCACCACTTACTTGATCGAATGAACCCGTTAAAATCGTAACTGGTATGGTTATTTTCTCGTCTTTTTCTTCGAAAACATATTCTTGAAAGTTTTTAATATCATTTTGGATGATGGGAAGAAAAAAACTCCTAAACTCTGGAACTTCCAAAATTTCAAGATCCAAACCTCCCAACTCCTTTAACTTATCTATAAATGCTTCATCATCATCTAAGACAAACCTATTTTGGATTAGTTGATCCGGTGGCATGGAACCAGCGAAATATATGGCAGATGGAAGCTGAAACCCTCTTCTTTTCAGTTCATAAAAGCATTCGTAAGCAACAATACTCCCCATACTGTGCCCTAACAATGCATACCCATCAGTTACTTCATGTTTTTGAATAAAATGGGCTGCTTCAATCGCCATTTCCATAATGGATTCATAATTACCCTCATCTAGACGCCCACCTCTCCCTTTATAGTAAAATGGGATCATTGTGACATTACATGATTTTAACTCTTTAGCTATTGGGTAGAATATATGTCCATCTCCACCAGCATAGGCAAAAGAAAATAGCTTCATAGATCCTCCTGTAATCATTTAGTTGTTTATTAGTTTTGTTATTCGATAAAGTCTCTTATTTGGAATAAAACCTTCTCCTTTTCTAAAAAGATAATCGGTTTTGATTTAGTTTGACTTGCCGCAGATAGAATATACTCATCAGGTAGCATCCATTGTTCATATTGCCAAGGATATGGTTGCTTCAAAGAGTAATCATGGATGATTGGTTGATTTTGTTCGTAATAGTGCACGGAAAAGGACTGCAAGCTCTTATTGAGTCCCTCTCCTATCGCTTTCACATAGCACTCCTTCATCGTCCAAATTTGAAAAAAACGCCTGTACTGTCCTTCTATATCCGTTGAATCTATTATGAAATCATATTCTTCTTTCATAAAAAAATCGCGGGCAATCTCTAGATCCACTACCTGTATTTGTTCCACATCAATTCCTACAGGTTGCTCATCTACAATACAAACCACCCAAATACCTGCATGCGAGACATTAAAATGTACATTGTTTGGATAAGAGGCAATCGGTTTACCGTGATCTCCTATTTCAATGGTAATTTGATCTAACGTACATCCATGAAATTGCTGGATTGCATATTTTGCCAGTAGATCAGCAAATATACATCGGATCGCATCTTCTCTTTTTCGAAAATTATTTACTTTCCGTTGTCTCTCATAAGTAAGACTTTTTACTATTTGGCTGAATAAAACCTCATCCATTTTAAAATCCAGTTTTAACGCATAGATACTTGACCTTGATATGGGCATTGTAACCCTCCCCATCAATAATATGTTGGACATTAAACGTGGCAATATCCACCTTGATTTCGATAATTGAATAGGCATACAATACTATAAATCTACGGAACTCTCCTTACTTAGAACATGCTCTTCTTGTGAAAAATAAGGTAATGATCTTAAAAAGTAAATAGAGACCATAAAAATTCCTGCCCCTGTAATAACAAATAGGGACTCTATTGAAACATATTTTGGAAATGTAATTGTAATTAATCCAAGTGCAATAGATTGTGCCACCATTATTAGCGGATTTATACAACCTTGTACTCTCCCCATCATTTTAGGATCTATAATCCTTGGCAACCATCCACCTATTCCGACATTGGCAATTGGTAAAAATAGTCCAACTACGAAATTAAATACCAAAAACAAATAAACATTTGTCGCTAGACTTGATAGGCCAATAAATAACCCGGTTATAAATAATCCACCAATTATTAATTGATATAATTTAAACTTTGGAGCGATTAATGAAGCGACAATACTTCCTAAAAGCATTGCAGTTCCAAAAACAATTCCGAACCAAATCATTGACGTTTCGTATGTATTAGGAGTTAACTTGTATTTCATAATAAACGCTGGCATAACAGATAAACCACCATTTACAAATCCAAATACGAAAAATCCTATAGTTAAGGAAGTGCGTAGCTTATCGGTTTTGATATAACTAAATCCATCAGAAAAGTCCTTTAAAATAGTCACAAATTTGATATCGCTAAGTCTCTTAGAGCCGTTAGGTAAACGCACTGATTCTTTTATCCTACAAAAATTAATCAGAATACCTGAGATAATAAATGAAAACCCATCAATAGCAATTGCCCATTTAACGCCTAAATGTAAAAAGACAAAAATTCCTAATCCGCTACCGAATAATAAAAACAAACTGCTAACCATCTGATTTAAACCCGCTGCAACCGTATATTCTTCTTCTCTTAAAACTCCCTGAATTAGGGCCTGTTGAGCAGGTTGAAAAAATTTAGAGATCGCACTTCTTAAAAATAAAAATAAAAATATTAACGGTATTAAACCTTTCATGAAAGAAAAAAATAAGAATAATGATAAAATTCCACATATTAAGTCGCTATATAAAGCTATCTTTTTTCTATCCAATGTATCTGCCAAAACTCCTACTATAAAAAAAACGATTAAAGTAGGTAAGGAATACATTAATTCAGTAGTAGTAGTATAAGCTGGTTGATTAGAAAAACGATTAAGCATATAGTATGTGATGGCTGTAATTCCAATAACACTACCCATTTGTGAAGTTAAATTTGCAAAAAACAATAGAATATAATTTTTATTTCGAAAAATCTCAAGTCTACTCAATTTTACACTCCCTATAAAATAGAATATTTCACTATTAACAATAATTAATTATTAGGCCCAAAAATAATGTACCATTATTTGGTAATTTTTTGTTAAAAAATGTTAAAAAATGTTAAAAAATGTTAAATTTGTAATATGAAATTCAATATTATTAAAGAATAAGTTCAATTTTTACACTTAATACATTTATAAGAAGTTTAGAATATGGGGAAGATGGAAATGGATTTCAGTACCAAAAAACTGTTATGAGGATGCGTTCACCGTAGGATGGCCAGATTTTTATGTTATTATATTAATTTCGAGCGGAGGCGTTACTCAACATACGCATAAGCGGTTTTGAATTAGAATCTGACTTCATTAGAATTTAAACTCTAAATATTTACGAAAAAAAACCAGAAGAACCTTCTAACAGGTTTTCTGGTTTTTCACTTTCTACTTATTTCGCACGCCATTTAATTCTCCATACCCGCTCTCTATTTCGCTGCCTTCTCATGCTCTTGCTTGAAAAAGCTTTTCATGGAATGGAACACATCTGACTTTTGTTTTAGAATATAATAGCGAAATTTCTCGTCATTTATGTTTTTATACGCGGACATTAGTGTACTATGACGATTGTATTGGTTTACTTCTCCGTAACCGAACATATTGCTCACTTTCATTAATTCTTGAACTAATTTTACGCAGCGAGCATTATCAGATGTTAGATTATCTCCATCAGAGAAGTGGAATGGATAGATATTATATCTTTCAGGAGAATATTTGTATTCAATTACTTCTAAAGCTTTTCGATAAGCAGACGAACAGATCGTTCCTCCGCTTTCTCCTTTTGTGAAAAACTCTTCTTCTGTAACTACTTTTGCTTCTGTATGGTGTGCAATAAACTCGATATCAACGGATTCATATTTTGTTCGTAAAAATCTTGTCATCCAAAAGAAGAAACTTCGTGCCATATACTTTTCCCATAATCCCATACTTCCGCTCGTATCCATCATTGCGAGTACAACGGCTTTAGATTCTGGTTTTCTAATTTCATTCCATGTACGGAACTTTAAGTCTTCTGGAGATATCGGATAGAATGATGGCGTTCCACTCATAGCGTTACGTTTAAAAGCTGACATCATCGTACGTTTTTTATCAATGTTACCCATTAACCCAGTTTTTCTAATGTCATTAAATTCAATGTTTTCTACTGTATTTAAATCTTGTTCTTTTCGTTTTAGATCAGGTAATTCTAACTGACTAAAAAGAGCTTCCTCTAATTCCATTAGTGAAACCTCTGCTTCATAATAATCTTCTCCTGATTCCTTACCTGCTCCTTGCCCTTTACCAGCACCCTTTTGCGGCTGGCCACCTTGTGAACCATCTCTTGCCACTACATCGCCAACTTTACTGTCCCCAGTACCCTGACCAACGTGTTTATTTTTATCGTAGTTGTATCTAATCTTATACTCATCTAGTGACCGAATTGGAATTTTTACTACATCGCGCCCGTTTGACATGATGATGCTTTCTTCTGTAATCAAATCTGCTAAATTCTTTTTAATCGCCTCTTGTACCTTCTCTTGGTGGCGCTGTTGGTCGTCGTGTCCTTTACGATGGAGGGTCCAGTCTTCCTGTGAAATGGTAAAATTATGCTTTTGTTCGATATTTTCATTACTCATTTTCTTTCCCTCCCTTACTTATTATGATTTATTGTAAAAATAAAAAAATCGTCACACAGTATTGCTAAATTGCATAAACTAATTCGGTAGGTGATTTTCTACCCTTTTTTATGGATTACTCTATCATATGCAGAAGGACACAATAATTGACAATGTTTCTTCTAAATTTTACACCCATTTTTTCAGAAAATTGGACGAGTCCTTAAAAATAAATATATTTATATATAAATTCCAATAAACTTTTGCCTTTAACTACATGTAGAAATACATAAAAAAGAACAAAAAAAATAAGTGGAAAACTAGTAAAAAGTTCTCCACTTATTTTTATTTAAGGTAAATTATGCCCCATTCCAGCTACGTAAATTCGTAACCATTGTTCCGCTGACATACTTAACTTTGTAGACTCAACTGCTGTTTTAACACGTTCAAGTTTACCAGAACCTACGATTGGCATCATTTTAGCAGGATGAGCTAATAACCAAGCGTACATTACTTCGTCGATTGATTTTGCGCCTATTTCACTAGAAATCTCTTCAAGCATTGCTCGAACGCGTACAGCTGCTTCAGACTCACTTGTAAAAATTTGTCCGCCTGCTAATGGGGACCAGATCATTGGAGCAATATCTTTTTCAAGTAATAAGTCAATTGTGCCCTTTTCAAAATGCTCTAATTGCATTGGTGAAACTTCGATTTGATTAGTTACTAAAGGCATGTTTAAATATGCTTGTAATGCATTAAATTGAGATGGTAAAAAGTTTGATACCCCAAAGTAGCGAACTTTTCCTTCCGAATGAAGTTGATTAAACGCCTCTGCGATTTCCTTTGGATTCATAAAAGGATTTGGTCTATGAATTAAAAGCAAATCGATATAATCTGTTTGTAGATTTTCCAGAGAATTATTAACACTCATAAGGATATGCTCTTTACTAGTATCATAATGATTCATTTTAAGTTCAGGAAACTTTGATGATTTTAACTTTATACCACATTTTGTAACGATTTGAATTTTTTCACGAAGCTCCGGTTTTAATGCTAAAGCCTTTCCAAAAATTTCTTCACAAGTATACCCACCGTAAATATCGGCATGATCAAATGTTGTAATTCCTAATTCAATACATTCTTCTATAAAAGTGACTAATTGTTCTGATGTCATTTTCCATTCAGATAAACGCCATAAACCGTGAATAATCTGTGAAAACTCAAGATTTTCAGCTATTTGAATTCTTTCCATTTTACAGTACCTCTTTCTTCTTTTTAATCATTATAGGATAAACTTTATTAAATGCAAAAGAAAACGGCTATCTAATAGATAGCCGCTTAAACAATTTAACGGTTAAGTAATGAGCCTACGTAGCGTAATAATTCATTTGCTGATGTTGAGTTATAACCATATTCATCAACTAATCTGCTGACAACGTCATTGATTTTCTTTAATTGACGCTCGTCAGGAGTTTTTGTGGACGTCGTAATCTTCACAACATCCTTCAAATCCGAAAAAAGTTTCTTTTGGATTGCTTCTTTTAATCTTTCATGTGAATTGTAATCAAAACGTTTGCCTTTCCTTGCATATGCAGAGATTCTGATTAATATTTCTTCACGGAATGCTTTCTTTGCATTCTCAGAGATACCAATTTGTTCTTCAATCGAACGCATCAACTTCTCATCTGGATTCATCTCTTCACCTGTTAAAGGATCACGAAGCTTATTCTTATTGCAATATGCTTCTACATTATCAAGATAATTATCCATAAGTGTTTTTGCCGACTCTTCATATGAATAAACAAAAGCTTTTTGAACTTCTTGTTTTGCAATATCATCGTATTCTTTTCTTGCGATTGAGATAAAATTCATATAACGCTCACGATCTTCATTTGAAATTGATGGATGTTGATCTAAACCATCTTTTAATGAGCGTAATACATCCAAAGCATTTATTGAAGGAATCTCTTTTCGAATAATTGTAGATGAAATACGGTTAATAACATATCGTGGATCGATACCATGCATACCTTCATCTAAATATTCTTTCTTAAGCTCCTCCAAATCAACAGTGTTATACCCTTCCACCATTTCTCCATCATATAGACGCATCTTCTTAACTAAATCAATATCTCCCCGTTTTGGTTCTTTTAAACGAGTAAGAATTGTAAACATTGCTGCAACACGTAAAGTATGGGGAGCAATATGAACATTTGAAACATCACTTTCAGAGATCATTTTTTGATAAATTCTCTCTTCTTCACTTACTCTTAAGTTATACGGAATTGGCATTACGATTATTCGAGAATGAAGTGCTTCATTCTTCTTATTATTAATAAAGGATCTGTACTCTGTTTCATTCGTATGAGCAATGATTAACTCATCCGCAGAAATCAATGCAAAACGCCCTGCCTTAAAGTTTCCTTCCTGTGTCAGGGATAATAAGTGCCATAAAAACTTTTCATCACATTTTAACATCTCTTGGAATTCCATCATTCCACGGTTTGCTTTATTCAGCTCACCATCAAACCGGTAGGCACGTGGATCTGATTCTGAACCAAATTGAGCAATTGTTGAAAAATCAATACTTCCTGTTAAATCTGCAATATCTTGAGATTTTGGATCAGATGGGCTAAAAGTACCAATACCAACTCGACGATCCTCTGATAAAAATATTCTTTCTACCATAACATCTTCTATTCTTCCGCCAAACTCTTGTTCAAGTCTCATTAAATTTAAAGGTGATAGATTTCCTTCAATTCGAACTCCATATTCTTTGAAAAAATCATCTCTTAAATGGTTAGGAATTAAATGCAATGGATCCTCATGCATTGGGCAACCTTTAATAGCATAGATTGCACCTTGATCAGACCTTGAATAATTTTCTAAGCCTCTCTTTAACATCGTTACTAAAGTAGATTTACCACCACTTACAGGACCCATTAACAATAAAATACGTTTTTTTACATCTAGTCTCTTGGCAGCAGGATGGAAATATTCTTCCACGAGTCTCTCTAATGCTTCTTCTAATCCATATAGGTTGTTATTGAAGAAACTGTAGGTTTTTTTACCATTCACTTCTTCAATACCTGCGTCTTTAATCATATTATAAATTCTAGAATGTGCAGTTTGTGCAACCCATGGCTCCTCTTTTAACATTTCAAGATACTCAGCAAAAGTGCCTTCCCATTTCAATCTTTGTTCCATGTCCCGATGCTGCTCAAGTTTCTTTAAAATATCCATGGACAAGTACCTCCTTCTTCTCATCTGTAAGAGAGATTATTAAAGGATATGCAAGGATGTCCGTACTCATGCTATATCTTTGAGTAGGAAAATATATTTTATCGAAATCCAAATCTCATAAATTTACTTTCATATTTCTATGTTTTTTTTGTATAATAAGGTTTAGGGTGTTGGGAATTTTTCAATTGGGAGGATACATACTGATGAGACTAGTATTAATTTTATTAGTTACAGCATCATTCTTAGCAGCAATTTTCACGGGCGGCTATAATGACAAACCTGGACTGAAAAACAGATAATATTTTTAAAAGATGCTTCTAAACGCGGATCTTAATTTTATTTAGGCCGTTCTAATAGAAGCATCTTTTTTATTTGTATGTTCTTTGATAAGATCTTGAATTAATAAAAAAAAATCACCTATATGGTGACTTTTATTAGTTAGAATAATCCTTTACCTTTAACAGCTCACGGAAATCTTGCTGACGTAAAGCTTCATAAATTAAAATTGCAGCTGTATTTGATAAATTTAGAGATCTAATATGATCTGTCATTGGTATACGTAAGCAAGTTTCCATGTTTTTTTCAATTAACTCTTTCGGAAGCCCTGTTGTTTCTCTACCAAATACAAAGAAAATCTCTTCATCTAAATTTGTATAGTCAAAGTTTGAATATGTTTTTTCCCCAAATTTAGTTATAAAGTAAAATTTCCCGTCTTTATACTGATCAAATAAATCGTCCAAAGAATCATGATAATGGATATCTACATGCTCCCAATAATCAAGACCAGCTCTTTTTAACATTTTATCATCAGTTGAAAAACCTAACGGACGGATTAAATGCAAACTTGTATCTGTTCCTGCACAAGTACGTGCAATATTTCCTGTATTTGCTGGAATTTGTGGTTGATATAATACAACGTGTATTCCCATCTTTTTCACCTCTATATTGTTTCAATGCTTTATATTATACCAAATTCGCAATTAATAAGGTATTATTCCATTGGAGGGTTAGAAAAGTCATCAACGAAGTGAAAAAATTTATACTTAATATTCTCCGTAAAAGCAGACGAATCATAGTATGACCAATATCTTTTACGACTATTTACAGTATGTGCATTCACTAACGGTTCACCATTTTCATCTTTAGCAACAACGATTGTACAATGATTCCATACTCCATCACCTTCGAAATCATATATGATAATATCCCCTAATGTTAGATCTTTAGGAGAAGGCACCTCTTCTGCTTTAATTCCAGTTTTAGGCGAAGGTAAAAATCTTCTTAATGCGTGAGCAACCCTCCAGCTATAACTACTATTCGAATGATTTTTATACCACCACCCTGTTCCTGGTTTTGGCATTCCAACCATTCGAATGCCTCCAGCCCTTAAACATTGAGATATAAAATTAGTACAATCATTTGCATACAATGGATATTCTTTATTATGGCCATCCCACCAGGTTTCAGCATATTTAACAGCATTAAATCGGTTATATCTGTTATTTCGATCCAATGATTCATTTTCATCTAAATCGTCTTCTTCAAGTTCAAAATTTTCAACGTGATTATCAATCGGGAACGGTATGTCATATAAGATTTCAGCATTTTCAATGGCGATTTGTCTTTCATGTTGATCCTCTTCAAAATACAAATCAGTTTGCTTTAAAAAATATCGCGTATGGAATGTATAATTTATATACGTTACGTCCTGTTCAGTCCAAATATTGTTTACATCAAGATTTCCATATACTTTCACTAATGAAATATTACGCTTATTATATAATTCAACTTTACGCCTAATTGCCTGATATTCTTTTTCTTGAATAGGATGACTTCGTTGTCCTTCACCAAAATAAAGTTGTAATCGTTCTTTTAAATAACGCTCTAAAAGTTCACGATTAAACAAGATAATCCCCCTTTTCAACATATATTCTTATTCTATACGATGTTGAAAAATTAGAGATTATACCACTCAATAGTGATTACTTTGAAAGAACAGCATTAATTTCATCTAATACAATCTTGTCTTGCTCTTTTTGCAAACAACTTTCAATAAATGGTGTACTATTCTTTCCCTCAATCTCAAAAATAGCCCAAATAGCTGTACCTCTTATTACTGGTCTTGCATCTTTTTTCGCTAATTCCTTTAAATCATCTAATGCTGATTCATCTTTAAAATGTGCTAGTGCAATGATCGCATTTCTCTGAATAGGATTCTTTCCTCTCCATGACCCAGACATTTGACCAAACTGACTTTTAAACTCTCTGTTACTTACCTTTAATACAGAGCGTAATAGAGGTTTTACAGTGTCAGGATCAGGCTCCATTTCAGTATGATGAGTAAAATTTATTCCTTTATTTTTAGGACAAACTGTCTGACATGTATCGCATCCATATATACGATTTCCTAGCTCTTTTCGAAACTCAACAGGAATCATCTCTTTTGATTGTGTTAAAAAAGCAATACAATTTTTAGCATTTAATTGACCTGGAGAAACTATTGCACTTGTTGGACAAACATCAAGGCATTTTGTACACTCCCCACACTGATCCTCAATAGGCGAATCTGGTTCAAAAGGTAATGATGTAATCATTTCTCCTAAATATACATAAGAACCAAATTCTGGCGTAATAATTGAACAATTTTTAGCACTCCAACCTATACCTGCTCGCTCAGCCACAGCTCGATCCACTAGTTCACCAGTATCAACCATCGATTGAACCTTTGCACTTGGATAATGTAATAATATAAATGACTCAAGCTGAAGTAATTTCTTTTTTACAACTACATGGTAATCTTCCCCCCATGAAGCCCTACAAAAAATTCCTCTTGTAGATCCTTTTTTACTTTTAGGAGGATTTTTTAATTTAGATGGATATGCTAGAGCAATTGCAATAATTGAATTAGCTTCTGTCATAATTTTTCTTGCATCAACTCTTCGTTCAATATCCTTTGTCTCAAAACCTGATTGATAATTTAATTCCTGTTGCCTATATAGACGATTTTTTAATGTTAAAAATGGATCTACAGTCGTAAATCCTATTTTATCTATTCCAATTTCTTTACTATATGATATCAATTCTTTTTGAAATTCTTTTATATTCACAAGAATCACCTAACTGCCTGTTTATTTACAAATTATATTTTCTATTCTAGTCAGAAAATTATTTCTTTATCTAATTATGACACAAAAGCTTTTAATAATAAGTTTTTTAATATAAAAAAACGCAATGTATCGTTCTTCGAATGAATCAATACACTGCGTTGTTATCAAGTTATAAGTGCTAAACTACTAATACAATTAATTGTAAGATGTATTTAGTAGGTTTTTAATGAACTTGTAATTAAATTTATCATAAATTTGTCATAAATTCAAGAATAAAATCAATTTTTGTCGAAAGAGTTCTAGCTTGATTTAGGTAAAGGTCGAGAATAGAACTGTTTATAGCAGGTAAAATTAGCGGATGACGTGAGTAAGAAAAAGGTCAATATTTAACAGAGCTTTATTTAATTAACTAATAGCAGAGAATATTGAAAGATTTGTAGAAATTTGAATGAAGGTATAATGAATTTTCCCATAGAATTCTTCTTAATAGGTTAAATATAGGAGGAGAGTAACTATGTCAGATCCTTTAGTAAATGAAGAAAAAAATCCGTTGGTCGAAAGTTTCGAAGGTGTATGTAGTTTGATTGAAGAAACAAACGACAGGATTGATTTAACACAGGATACACTTAAGGAACTTGATCGATACAATAATGAGAAATTAAAAGATGCAAAACAATTTACTATTAAAGTAGCTGCTGCAAGCCTACTAATAGCAACAACTGGTTTAGTAGTTACTTTAGCAAATAAAAGAAATCCAAAACAATTTGATTGGTTTGCTGCTAAGCAAAAGCGTAAGTATGTAAAAATGTAATGCAAACACTCTAAATGAATAATTCCAAAGAAAGGCAACGACCATTGTTATAGTCGCTGCCTTTTTTTATGATGATCGTTAAAACAAAAAGAGACAATTAAATAATGTTAGATGCAGATAAAGAATTTACATCATCAGTAAGAACTCTATTCTTTTTTCCTTACTATTTAATAAGAATACAAAAAAGGATTCTGCATCTCTGCAAAATCCTCTTCTCTGGTTTCAATATAGCGGTGACAGGACTTGAACCTGCACATCCGTGAAGATACCTGATTTTGAGTCAGGCGTGTCTGCCATTCCACCACACCGCCAAAAAGTTATAAAATAATTATAATATATGAAGGACAAATTGTCCATTCAATTTGTAATTAAAAACCTCTTACAAAAGTAAGAGGTTTAATGATACCGAGGGCCGGACTCGAACCGGCACGGGGTCAACCCCCGCAGGATTTTAAGTCCTGTGTGTCTGCCATTCCACCACCCCGGCAGAAGTAAATTAAAAAGGCGGTAACCGGATTTGAACCGATGATAAAGGTTTTGCAGACCTCTGCCTTACCACTTGGCTATACCGCCATATTTGGAGCGGAAGACGGGGCTCGAACCCGCGACCCCAACCTTGGCAAGGTTGTATTCTACCACTGAACTACTTCCGCATAAATGGCTGGGCTACCTGGATTCGAACCAGGGCATGACGGAATCAAAATCCGTTGCCTTACCGCTTGGCTATAGCCCATTAATTAAGAACTTTATATACTATATTCAATTTACTATAAATTATATTACTCAGATGAGTAAATGTTAAAATAATTAAAATGGGGCGACCGATGGGAATCGAACCCACGAGTGTCGGAACCACAATCCGATGCGTTAACCACTTCGCCACGACCGCCATTATTGTATTATTTGGCAGGGGCAGTAGGAATCGAACCCACACCAAAGGTTTTGGAGACCTCTATTCTACCGTTAAACTATGCCCCTATAAATGGTGGAGGGGGACGGATTCGAACCGCCGAACCCACAGGGAGCGGATTTACAGTCCGCCGCGTTTAGCCACTTCGCTACCCCTCCGGTTAAAGAGTGCCGACTAGAGGACTTGAACCCCCAACCTACTGATTACAAGTCAGTTGCTCTACCAATTGAGCTAAGTCGGCATAATATTAATTCAATTACTATGTTTAGTTACTTATATAAATTGTTCCACTCAAACTTAGGCGTTAGTGTAATAATCTTCATAATGTCGTCCTTGTCTCATATAGATAATTCAAGGTGTTTTTCGACAAGTACGCTGATGTTTCGCTACGAAGCTTATTCGTTCGTGCTCTACCAATTGAGCTAAGTCGGCGTAATAATTATT
>NZ_JAZGQS010000004.1:0-359157 GCF_036421055.1 Gottfriedia acidiceleris
ATAAGAGAGATTAGCTCTTTTTATTTTTTAAATAAATCAACTAATTATATATAGAGGGTTTTCACTAACTTTTATATTTCTTTAGTGAATCCTTCTGATACAAACTCTATAATTTGTTCCATTACTTTAGGAAATACTCCATATCCAATTTCTTGTTGGTGCAACCGTATCATCATAACCGCTTGTATAATTCCTACAATAACTTGTGGATCCTTCTTAGGTAATACTCCACGATCTATTAAAATTTTGATGGCATGAATGCCTCTTTTTCTATTTTTTTCTGAAAATTCAAACATCTGTTCAGGGAGTTTTCGGGAAAGGCGCTCATGCTCATCATTTTGAAAAACCCGTTGAAGAAATGGATTTTTTTCGACTAATTCAAATGATGTATGAAAAAAAGAGGATAATAATTCTTTTGGAGGAAGATTTTCACGAAATAACTCATTGAGTACTGTTTCTCGAACTTCTTCTTCATTTTTTAAAATTTCTAAATACAATTCTTCTTTTGATGAAAAAAATTTATAAAAAGTACCTTTTCCAATTCCACATACAAGTATAATATCATCAATACTAGTCTTAGCTAGACCATATTGAATAAATAGTTCTTTTCCTTTTATTAAAAGAGATTGACGAATCTGTTCTTTTTCTTGATCTGTAAATTTAGGCATAAAAATACTCCTTTTTAAAAATTTTGTGACTTTTTATGAATTTTTAGTCATATAATATATATACTTATCATAACGGCTATATAAATAGAAGTAAACATTAGACTGTAAAAGGCACAGTCTTTTTATTCATAGTTTATATGACTATATAAACTATAATAGTCATATAAACTATGCATTTTACATTGTAAGAAAGGATTGATAATAATGATCTGTAATTTAAGTCAATATTTTAAGTTAGGAGGAATTTTTCAAAAAGATGACTGACAAAAAATAGATTAAGCATGAATTTCAATAAAAAATAAAAATAAATATTCTAAATAAAACGGGGAAATAATGATGAAAATATTAGAAAAAGAATTATCAACTCATTTTGATGGACTATATAATTTTCGAGATATAGGGGGATTTAAAACATTAGATGGAAATATAATGAAAAAAGGGGTTTTGTTTCGTTCAGATGAGCTGTCTCGTCTATCACAGAAAGATATAGAGACGTTTAATTTGCTAAATATAAAAACAATCTATGACTTAAGAACTCGCACTGAACAAAAATCAAAACCAAGCAGAATTAAGTCTGAACATGGAATACAGTTAGTAAATATATCCATTCAAGATAAGAGTCAAGAATTTACACACCTCGAATTTTTTAAGTTTTTAGTAAGTAAGTCTAATACCATAAATTTTGAAAAAATAATGAAAGAGATGTATTGTAATATGGCATTTATTAGTCATACTCAAATTTGTGAAATCATAACATCACTTTCAGAACAAAATAATCTACCAGCACTTATTCACTGCACTAGTGGGAAGGATCGTACAGGTTTTATATCTGCCATAATTCAATTACTTGTTGGAGTACCATATCAAACGGTTTTAGATGATTACCTGTTTTCTAATGATTTAATTGCACCACGTATGAAAAAAGTCGAAAAATTTATTAGATGGATGAGTCTTTTTCAAGTCGAATCTGATCGTATAAAACCAATGTTAGAAGTACGTCGTGAATACTTAGAAGAGGTTTATAATGAAATTATTGAAAGATATGGAAATATCGAAACTTATCTATGTCAAGCTTGTAAAATTCAACAGAGTAGTTTGTTGAATATTAAAGACCTACTACTTGAGTAACGTTAAAAATAAGAGTCGGATTTTTCTTAGATTAGAAAAACCGGCTCATTTTATGTCGAAATTTGCTTAGCGTATATTTTCGTTAAAATGACGGTGGGACCCCATAATTAAATATTCAATTCAAATAAACTTTGGAGAAGCTATCAAGAACTAAGAAAATTGAGTGAAAATTATCGCACTGATGAAGAATATATAGGTTCTTCATTAGTTGACTTAATTGAAGATTTAAAAAAATATAAGATGTTTATTTCAAAAAATAAACAAGTGGAGTACCAAGAGTTTATTGATAAAATATCAAATCTACAAATATTTAAAATATCAGTTGGAAGTGATTAAATTGATTTTTTGTTATTCAACTAAAGCAGTGCCATTCTTCAATAACGAAGGATGGGTTGGTTTTTGTTCTTACTGCAGAAGGGAATTTATTTTTTAATTTCCTTAATTTTGGTTCTCACGATCCGCATAACCCTACCGCTACTCCATATTTTGTTCGTGGTAATTTTGCCACAGAAAAAATATCTCAAAAATTCCGGACATACGAAAAATCAAAAAAAACCAGCCAGCTCAACCTAATAGCAAAAAAATTTAAAATTTTAATTTGGATTGTATCAGTAATAGAATTAATTGCTAGTGCAACCTGGTTCAACCGAAGCGGCATCAAAACCAACGCTTAAATCTTTAGAAAAGAACTATAATAGTGCTGTTCAAAAATTATTTTTTTGGAGTAGCTTAAATGATCAATTTAGTTTGGGATCTCTTATTGCAGATATATCTTCAAAAGTATACGATGAGTATAAATCTTTAACCCTGTCAAGTGAAAGAAAATACTCAAAGACAGATTTTGTAGATAAGGTAACTACTATTACAAAAAAAAGATGCGGAAAAGAAATTGAGAAAATATTATCCTAATAAAGCAAAATGTATCATAGATAATAAATGTAAAAGCGGCAGTGGTGGTGGTGGCGCAGATCGTAAGTGGTAAAATCTATTTTAAAAAAAAATTGGATTTCGGGAAAGAATTGCACTAGACCTAAATATGGATAAAGGGAATGTATCAAAAAGTCTAAAAAGATTATGTCAAAAGCATATTGCTACATATAATCTAATGACATCACTACAAAATATAATATATGTGAGTAAGAAAATTATGGAGATTTAGTAAGTTATCTAACTCTTGGCTGCACTTTAATGTTTCATTGCTATTAATACCTGTACTATTTTTTCACTAGAATTTGGCAAATAGATTTTTTCATACGTTACAGGTTAATTTAAGGAGTATAGACAGCAATGGCATATGCTAATCGCTGTTTTTTCTTGAGGGGAAATTTTTCGAAATGGAGCATAAGACCATGAGGCAGGTATTACATATCGTGGAAGAAGGCTGGGGGCGCTGACAAGAGCGCCATTTCATGTCTTTATGGGGAATCGAAATTTACTAGGAAAATCATTTGACTTAAATTATTTTTCTAGTAAATCATTTTAACCCGCCCCATATATTCTATATCATATCGATATGAGTTATTTTCCAATGTTCATTCTTAATCAGGTGCTCCAAGCTTTCTTTGTCTTTGTTCTTAAAGTAATCAATAATTTGTTTATGCTGTTCATTCATTTGTTCTAATGCTGTAAAGAGTTTTTCTTCGTCTTTACTTAAATAAATCTGCCTGACAAAACTGGTCTGTAAAGAATCAAGAAGCTCAATTAATGTAGTGTTGTAACACTTATCAGTGTATACTTTATGGAATTGGTTTTGGTATTTTTGATAATCTGTATAATTTTTCTGAGAAATGGCAAGGTCGATTTTCCTAACCAACTCTTCCATTAGTTCCATGTCATCTTCGGTCAAATTCTCCAAAGCTAAAGTGGCTGCAAAGGCATCTAGTACACCAACAACACTAAAAACATCGAGCTTATTCTTGGTATTAATTTCTTTAACGATAAATCCTCTACGAGGAAAGAACTCTAGTAAATTTTCAGAAGCTAGTTGGATTAAGGCTTCCCTCACAGGGGTTCTGCTTACTTCTAATTTCTCGCTTAGTGCTATTTCATTTATCTTTTGATTGGGAAGTAATGTTCCATTTTGAATTTCTGTGGCTATATAATCATATACATGATCTTTTAGTGATCGGTACCGCTTTTTGATAGTTATTCCCCCCTAAGTTCAAAAAATTGGAAATTCTCGCTTTTTATATTAGCATGAGCACCCAAATTCTTCAATATCTCTTCAATATCGTCCCAAAGTAACTCATTATCCTCTTAAAGCTTTTGTCTCCAAGTCTAATCTGTTATGAATCGATGCATATTTGATTCCTATTTTAAGAAAATTAAAAGAATAGTAAAGAAGCGGAGCAGTTTTTTTTAAGACAAGCTAATACAAATATATCTTAATTATTAAAACTAGTCAGTTAAATTTTAAAATATTTTTTTAATTTTTAAATTGAAAATGGAAAAAATCCATTATATAATCTTTATATAAAAATTTTTCAGATAATTCAGTATATTATACAATATACTGTATAATTCGAAATATCTTAGTGAGAAGGTGCCCAAAGAACGCACTAATTAAAAATGGTAAGTGCAAACAATTTATTGTAAAGGGGGATTTTTTTATGAAATTTAGTTGGAATACAAAAGGACATTTTCAAAATTAAAAATGAGAGGTGGTAGAAACATGAGTGAAAGAAACTTTAAAGATATACAAGACGGTACAAAAGCTGTATGGGCAGGAGAAAAAGAATCTCTTGCTTACAATGCAACCCAAGTTCCTGTAGTTCTTAGTGTAGCCTACAATTACGATGACGTGGATGAGTGGCAAGAGGTTGCTATCGGAAATAAACCTGGACATATTTACAATCGAATGACAAATCCAACTGTGCAAGCTTTTGAAGAAAAAGTACGAATTCTTGAGGGAGCGGAGGAAGCGATTGGTTTCTCATCAGGTATGGCCGCTATTAGCAGCACCTTATATACATTTTTAAGGCCTGGAGACCGGGTAATATCCGTAAAAGACACCTATGGGGGAACTAATAAAATCTTTACTGAATTCTTACAGAATATAGATGTAGATGTAACGTTATGCAACACTGGAAATCATGAAGAAATTGAAGCCGAAGTGGCCAAAGGATGTAAGGTTTTATATTTGGAGACTCCAACCAACCCTACCATGAAAATTACGGATATTGAGAGAATGGTGCGAGCTGGTAAATCGGTGGGGGCATTGGTGATAATAGACAATACTTTTGCTACTCCTATTAATCAGAATCCAATTCAATTAGGAGTTGATATCGTCATCCATAGTGCTACTAAATTTTTAAGCGGACATGCCGATGCGTTAGGGGGTGTGGTGTGTGGCTCCAAAGAACTTATGAAAAGAGTTTATCATTATCGAGAAATTAATGGAGCAACCATGGATCCGTGGTCAGCTTATCTTATTTTAAGAGGGATGAAAACTTTAAAACTTCGTGTTCGACAGCAAGAAAAGAGCGCAATGGTGATTGCAAAGTATCTGCAAAAGCAAAAGCTTGTGGAAGCAGTTTATTACCCTGGACTAGAAACACACCCACATTACCAAATTGCAAAGAAACAGATGAAGGGTTTTGGCGGAATATTAAGTTTTGTATTGAAAGATGAAATGGAGGCGATCAAAATTTTATTGCCAAAATTACAATATGCAAACAAAGCTGGAAATCTTGGAGCTGTAGAAACAATCTTCGGACCGGCAAGAACGACCAGCCATGTCGAATGTACTCTTGAAGAACGGAAAGCTCTTGGTATTCCGGAAGGTTTGGTTCGTATCTCCGTAGGGATTGAAGATACAGAAGATCTTATTTCGGATTTAGAACAAGCTTTTTCCCATTTAGAGTCACAATTGCCTGTTAAAGGCAGCAGGTGAAAATATAACAAAGAAAGGGGTAGTGAGTTGGAACATAAAATTGCGTTGATTGGTTTTGGTGTTGTTGGTCAAGGATTTGCAGAAATTTTAGAAGAAAAAGGTGAATTGTTACGCAGTGTACTTGGCTTTGAAGCAAAAATTGTTGCCATTTCCGATTTTCTTAAGGGATCTCTTTATCATCCAGAAGGCTTGGATATTGCTAAAGCATTACAAGCTGTAAAGGAAACAGGGAAACTTGACCATTACCCGGAAAGCCCGGGTTTGGTAAGAGGATGGGATAGTTTTCAGACAATCCGTGAAAGTAATGCGGACACCATTGTTGAAATTACTTTCACAGATGTAAAAACCGGCCAACCTGCCATCGATCATTGTAAGGCAGCATTCGAAAGCAGAAAGAATGTAGTAATGAGCAATAAAGGTCCAGTTTCTTTAGCTTACCAAGAGCTGGTTGAGTTAGCCAGAAAGAATCATGTTCGATGGGGCTTTGAAGGAACTGTTATGAGCGGAACACCTGCATTGAGAATGCCCCTCGTTGCATTGGCAGGAAATAATATTTCTGAAATACGTGGGATTTTAAATGGAACGACTAATTATATTTTAACCAAAATGGAAGAAGGCTTAAGTTACGAGGCAGCATTGGAAGAAGCACAAGCTCTTGGCTATGCAGAGGCAGATCCTACAAGCGATGTTGAGGGGTATGATGCGCAATATAAAGTTACTATTCTTACTAATATAGTGATGGACGTTCCAATGAAACGAGAAGAAGTAGAATGTGAAGGAATTAGTCATCTTACACAACAAGATATCCAATGGGCAAAATCTGAGGGTAGAAAGTGGAAGCTTATTGCTAAATGCATAAAAGATGGTGATAAAGTCATTGCAAAGGTAGGTCCCGAAGCGATACCGATTACAGATCCTTTAGCTGGAGTTTCAGGTGCACAAAATGCGATTACATATGATTGTGATTTAGCTGGTCCGATTACGCTTATTGGTGCCGGTGCTGGACGTAAGGAAACCGGATTCTCTATTCTAATAGATTTAATTAATATAAGCCGCGATCAAGTGTAATCTTTTGAACTATCAAATTACAAAATGAAAAATTAATCATTTGAGGTGGTTACACAATGACATTTATAAAGACACAAACAAATGAAAATATGATGTATATAGCTGGCGAGTGGGTATCCCGCACCAAAACTATTAAAGTCTTCGACCCTCAAGATAACCGTTTAATTGCAACTGTCCCTGCCGCTAATGAAGATGATGTACTTCATACCATAGAGGAGGCAAAAAATGGAGCAAAAATTGCCTCTGACATGTCGACGCACGAAAGAATTACTATTCTAAATCGTGCTGCTGACTGGATTTATGAGCATAAAGAAAAATTTGCAACCACGATTGCATGTGAAGGAAGTAAAACAATTAAAGAAGCAAGAAAAGAAGTATTACGCTGTATTGAGACTCTTCGTATTAGTGCTGAAGAGGCAAGGAGAATCAATGGAGAAACGATTTTATTTGACCAAATGCCGGGAAGTGAAGATCGCATGGGATATTATTTTCGTTTTCCTGTTGGAATCATTGTGGCGATCACGCCTTTTAACGATCCATTAAACCTTGTTGCACATAAAGTGGGGCCAGCTATTGCTGCTGGAAATGCGATCATCGTTAAACCAGCACCTGCTACACCATTAAGTGCTCTTTTATTGGCAGAAGCATTTGAAAATGCAGGTTTGCCTCCTAAAGTTTTATCCGTGATTACCGGTTATCCAAGTGATATGGGAGAAAGCCTGATTACCCATCCAGCGATACGAATGATATCTTTTACAGGGGGACTTTCCACTGGCCAAGCGATTATGCAAAAGGCGGGCATGAAAAAGTTTAGTATGGAATTAGGATCGAACTCACCGGTTATCGTTCTGGAAGACGCTAATTTAGAAGAAGCCGTTGAATCAACTGTTTCCGGAGCCTTTTGGGCTGCAGGTCAAAATTGCCTTGGGGTGCAAAGAGTATATGTTCAAGAAGGGATTTATCAGGACTTCGTCGAAAGGTTCCTTACTCGTACCCTAAAGTATCGAGTAGGTAATAAATTTTTAGAGGAAACCGATATGGGGCCAATGATATCAGAAAAGGAAGCAAAGCGGGTGGAGAGTTGGGTTAATGAAGCCGTTGAAAGCGGTGCAAAATTACTTTGTGGCGGCAAACGAAAGGGATCTTTTTATTACCCGACTGTTTTAGAGAATGTATCAGCTGATTGCAAGCTGGCAACAGAAGAAGTCTTCGGACCAGTTGTTAGCCTTTATAGTGTTCCTGATCTTGATACAGCTATTTTTAAATCTAACAATGTGGGTTTCGGTTTACAAGCAGGTATTTTCACTCAAAATTTAGATTATGCTTTGGGGGCGGTACGTAAGCTGGAAGTAGGCGGGGTTATCGTAAATGACAGCTCCGATTATCGAATAGATGCGATGCCTTTTGGAGGGGTAAAAGGTTCTGGTATTGGTCGTGAAGGAATTAAATTTGCACTTCAAGAAATGACCGAACCAAAAGTTGTTTGTTTTAAGGTTGCCGTTAAAAGATAATAAGTCAAATTAGATAAAATGCTAGTTTAATAGGGATTGTCCTAATAGGTTGGCTACGTAGTTCCCTATACCAAAGGAGGAAACTGAATGCTACAGGCAAATAATTCTGATCGAAATCAGTTAAAGCGTACAATGAAAAGCAGACATTTGTTCATGATTTCGCTAGGAGGGGTAATTGGAACGGGCCTTTTTTTAAGCACGGGCTATACCATTAATCAAGCTGGACCAGGGGGGACGATTCTCGCTTATTTGGTCGGGGCATTGATTATGTATCTTGTTATGCTGTGCCTTGGTGAATTAACTGTAGCCATGCCTGTAACTGGCTCATTTCAAACGTATGCTACAAAGTATGTAGGTCCTGCTACCGGATTTACCATTGGTGTAATGTACTGGCTTACCTGGGTGGTAACAGTAGGATCGGAATTTACCGCATCCGGTCTATTAATGAAGAGATGGTTCCCAGATACCTCCGTTTGGATATGGAGTGCCATTTTTGCGATTACCCTTTTTCTACTAAATGCCTTTTCAGTAAAATTTTTTGCTGAAGCAGAATTTTGGTTTGCCGGAATTAAAATAATTACCATTATTTTATTTATCCTATTGGGGGGAGCTGCGATGTTTGGTTTCATACCAATGAAAGGCCATGCATCTGCCCCAATGCTCTCACATTTTACTAGTGAAGGAGGTCTTTTTCCTAATGGGCTGCTTCCAGTTTTAATGGCTATGATTTCCGTAAACTTTGCCTTTTCAGGAACAGAGCTAATTGGAATTACCGCGGGAGAAAGCGAAAATCCGGAAAAAGACATTCCCCGATCTGTTAGAAATGTAATTTGGAGAACTGTTTTCTTTTTTATTGGTGCTATATTTGTATTATCTGGATTAATCTCTTGGAAAGAAGCGGGAGTAATTGAAAGTCCGTTCGTTATGGTCTTTGATAATATAGGAATTCCTTATGCAGCTGATATCATGAACTTCGTTATTCTTACAGCTTTATTATCCGTAGCAAATTCCGGTCTCTATGCATCTACTCGTATGTTATGGTCTCTTTCTAACGAAAAAACAATAAGCCCCCTTTTAGGAAAGGTAACTTCAAAAGGAGTGCCGCTTAATGCGTTAATTGCAAGTATGACAGTAGCCTGTTTGTCGTTATTCTCTAGTGTAGTTGCACCAGATACGGTTTATTTAGTGCTAGTAGCTATTTCAGGATTTGCCGTGGTTATTGTGTGGATGGGAATTGTGTTATCGCAGTATATGTTTCGTAAGCGCTTTATTAAAGAGGGGGGGAATATTACACATTTGAAATTTCGTACACCTCTTTATCCCTTTGTACCCATCACTGCTTTTGTTTTATGTATCGGTTCTTGTGTAGGACTTGCTTTCGATCAAAGCCAACGAATTGCACTGTATAGCGGAGTACCCTTCATTGCTTTATGCTATTTTTTCTACTATATTAAAAATCGTGGAAAGAAGAAACTACTAGATTCTCATAAAGAACTCGATAGGTATATAGAGAATATTAAGTAGAGAGGGTCTGGTGTTAAGAGACATTAAACTGGAATATACTACTGATACTATCGGGAGCGGTAAAAAAATTAAAAAAACGTACAAAATCTTTATAAAATCTACTACGTTTCTTATACAACTAAACCAGCTAATAGTTCTCAATATTTTTCAATAAAAATCTTATAAAACACATGTTATACTAAAAATAGACATGCCAAATAACCTTCCATCTGTGAAGTGCACCCCAAATGTTAGACACATCTAACATTTGGAGGTGCATTTTTTATGACAAAATTTACTACTGAACATAAATTATTTTTGGTATGAATTTCGGAAACGTGTTATTCAACTAAATAATGCGTTAGTTTTCAAAATTATAAGTCGTAGCTGCGGCTTTTTTTATTGTACAAGCTGGCAGGATATTGGAATATGGATACATAAAGGTGATTAGTAAAATTTGTTGAATAATATACTTTCGAATCTAAATAATTGGGTTGTGGGGTGATTTAATGATATTGGAAGCTGTAATGCTATATGTTAAGGAAGGTATGGAAGAACAATATGAAGAAGCTTTTCGAGTTGCATCAAAAATTATTTCTTCCATGAATGGGTACGTATCACATGAATTACAACGATGCATGGAAGTAAAAGGGAAGTATTTATTACTGGTGCAGTGGGAGACATTGGAGGACCATACAATTGGCTTTAGGCAATCTTGTCAATACCAAGATTGGAAAAAGCAACTTCATCATTTTTACGACCCTTTTCCAACAGTGGAACATTTTGAAATGGTGAAAATAATTAAAAGTGGATTAAAGTAAGGGGTACTTTTTAATGAAAAATTCTATATAAAAATTCTTCATGTTTTATGTTAAAGAAATGCTACAATATAATAAAAAAAGTTGAGATAAAGCAAGGAGAATTTTTTGTCTTACAAAAGGAAATATGATAATTACAAAATTGAGTGTTACGAAAGTTCAAATTTTCCTTTAATAAAAAAAATATTAATTGGCATATTAGGTCAACCAAAGAACATGGGAAAACTGAGTCCATATATTGTTTCAAAGTCTAAGAAAAAATATGGAGAAGGTTACCAAGTGAGATTAACGCCCAAACAATTAATTCAGTTACAAAAGAGTTTATTTGATAATAACTTAAGGTTTGAAGAGTTTTTTGAAAGAGAATGGTGTCATCTCCACCTTAGTTGTTATTTAGGAAATGATGATCATTTTATAAATGAAGCACTTTATCATGAGGCAATAGCTTATGAACATGAGGAATACTGGTCAATTTATTATGAAGATGGGTCGTTAATTCAACTTCCACAATTAAAAAATGAAAATTATTTTATCCAAAATATTTATAATTACAATATCAATGACCCAAATATAGACCTTCAAACTTTTTTTGAAGAGTGGACAAAAAAACAAGTTACACCATAATAAACAAATCCATGCGTTAGTTACATATCACAAGAATCTATTTTGGGAACAAGATCATTTTACAGTAGTTGATTCAGAGTTACTAAAAAAAGTATGACTTGGAAATTATAGAAGCAGAAGAAATAGATAATAAAGTAGTTTTAAAGTGTTTAAGTAATTTAAATACTGGTGGTAACTTCTATATACAAACTGAAACCATAAAAATTTATGATCAAGAAAATAGAGAAATTTCACTTAGCAAACTTGCAGAACTAAACCATCAATTTTGGAGCAGTATATAATTCTTTCATATGCAACAAACACATGATTAAGTTGAACAACAAAATCGGCTGTTTAGTAGATTTTATTCAACAAAATGGCTATTTAGTTGAATAAGAAATGATTCAATTACGAGAAAACAAGAATATATATATTTTATTACTTGTTCCTCGAAAGAAAACCATGTAACTAACCGATGCGATTCTTCAAAAACGAAGGATCGTTTTTCTTATGGTAACGAAAGGCAGATTAGCTATATTAGAATTCTTATATTTTTTGTGTTAAATATCACTAATTAAAGACACTTTTACTTTAAGAACTTATTCATACGATTAAATCATGGCTAAAATAACCCAATTTAATATTGAAGGAATGAGGAGCTTAATGCAGAAATCAACTATATGGAAATAATCGGTAAAAATAACAATGAGGGGAAGGTAATTAGTTGGTAAAAATCTGCTTTATACTAGGTGCAATTTTTTTACTCATTTCAGGGATATTTATTGGAGCTTTTCAATCTCCTGACCAACAACGAGTAGTAAAAGATGATTTTTTTAAATTAGGACATTTTAATCAGTTTAAATTTTCTGTTTGGACTGGAATTATTGGTGTTTTTTTTATTGGCGTAGGGACATTAGTTTATTATACATAATTTAACTAAAGCAATGCGCTTGTTACATAAAAATCAAAAGATCCTTTTTTATTGCTTATGAGAATGTTTATGTTACTAGATTCGAAGCATTATATTACATTGAATAGTAGTAATAAAAATTAAGATAAGGGGTGAGGAGAATGTCAAAATCTATAAGGCTGTACCAATTTAGTCGAAAAGTACATAAATGGTCTGGTTTAATTTTATCTTTGTTTTTTATGTTTATTGCAGTAACAGGGCTCATGCTAGTTTATATGATACCACTTGGAGTTGCAGATGAGTTAAAAATAGGGAAAGAGGCGAGTCCAAGTCAAGCAATAACTATGGATAAAGTCGTTTCAATTGCGACATCTCAAGGGCTCTCAGGTGCCAAATCGGTTGAAGATATTTTTAGAATAGAATATAGACCTGGTTTAAACATTTACCAGGTTCGATTTAATAATAGCCAAGACGTTCAGATTGATGCAAGCACAGGTAAGGTTTTATCTAAAAACCCTGATTACTCGACTTTCATCATTACTTTACATGATGGAACCTTTTTTGGGAATTGGTATAGATACAGTTTCCTAACATTGACTGGTTTATCCTTAGTACTGTTATCATTCTCAGGGTATTATATGGTGGGCTATCCAATTTATAAGCGTTTAAAGGCGAGAAAAAGAGAAAGTGTTGAATTTTAATTTGTAGAAAAATTTGACTAGACAAGTTAGTTGAACAAAAAAGAGTTTCTTTGGTGACTCTTTTGTTTTTCATTAAGAGATTGTGAGTCTAGTAGACTTTTAAACATTCAACAGTATTATGAAAAAGAGGAAAAATCAATTTATGGATTTTAGAATAGATTTTGCAATTAACTTGGACTTTGACTTTACTAAAATAGACGAGGATTTCGATGCCTTTGAGAGGATTATGGGTAAATTAAATCTTAGTATTGATAATAAAGATTTTATGGATAAATTTTTACCTGTAAAAAGTAGTGAAAATTTTAATAAAGAGCTTAAAGTAAAAAATTACGATCTACCTATTTTAAGCTATGTTACTGAGTTGTCTTTTTTCATTGCCGACAAAGAAAAAGAACCATATGAAGTTATCAGGTTAAATGAAGATTTTATGGCAATTGAGTATCTATTTAAAAATGATGGGTGTAACACACATATATTTTTGAGATCGAAGCCTGAAAATTTAATATATGATGGGAATAAAGTATTTAAATCATTAGAGATACCTAATACAAGTTACTTTATTGTACCTAATCATATTTTCTTTGATGAAGTTTATAGAAGTCTTAAGCAATTCAAAAAAGATATTATTACTGTCCCTAAGGAATTGACTAAAGATGAGTTATTTAGAAAGGTGTTATTTATTTTAGAAGGTTTTAAATGAAATTAAACATTCTGCATAATTTCTTACTTGTTAAATAATAACGTTTTCTGCAATGTTTGAATTAAAGGTATCTAATGGAAAGAGATGAGAAAAGTGTATCAATTTTTTCTTGGCGGTAAACAAGGATATATCCGAATTAAACTAAATGAAGTTATTGGCTATCCAAATGAAAAGAGTTTTTTAGGTGGCTACGATGTTAGAGGAAAGATTGAAATAAAAAGTGGAAATTATTATGTAAAAGATGCCGAACTGTGGTTTTCAACAGGTCAAATTGATGAATTCTATGAACAACTCTTTAAATGCTACAAAGAATTAAAAGGTAAAGTTAATTTTCCTAATACTGAATCAGAGCTTAAATTAGTGCTCGAATTTACAGACCTCGGTCAATTTACAATACTTGGAAGTTTTCAAGAGTATCCATCCGAGGAGAATTTTTTACATTTCGAATTTGAAAGTGAACAAAGTTATTTAACGTCAACATTAACCGAGTTAAAAGCAATCATTGATTATTATGGAGGATATGAAGGAGAAAAAAACTGAACCGTATTCAACTAAAGTATGGTCGAGTTGCTAGCAACTCATTTTTTTATGTGACAAAAAAGCAGGCTAGTTATTACCTAAGGAATTACTATCGAATAAACAAAGAACATCTATCCCTATTTAAAGGAAGGGATAGATGTTCTCTTAAAAGACATTGAAGAGTATCCTATCATTCAATTAATTCAAAGTATAGGAAAAAACGAATTTCCTTTTTCGCTTTTTTTGAACTTAAAAGTTCCACCATCTGTCACAACGACGACCGAAATTATCGCGTCTTTCATCGTCGCAACGGTCTACTGCACGGCAGAATTCATCTTGATTAACCGTAACTTTCGCATTAAATGTAATTTCTCTATCTCTTCTGTTATTTCTATTATTATTTCTTTCGTTATTTCTCTCATTATTTCTCCCATTATTACAGTTACAACTCATTAAAAACAACACCTTTTCTTTTAAATTTCATCTCAACAATTACATCATATGTTTGGACAAGCAAAAAGAAATGGACAAGTGTTGATTTTAATAAATATGTTATGCAATTTTGTGTATTTATTTTTTAGTATTGAGTTACTTATGCATTTGGAGTTTAAATTTACGGGAAGTCGCTCGTGGGGAAGGGCTTCTTTTTTTTGTACATGAAAAGAGTCTTATTTTTATATAGCTTTCATAAGTATATATGGATTAAATATATTTCTTCCAATAAAACATGTGAAATTAATCACAATCTATCCCTATAAAAATGTTTCTATATACAAAAAAAGTAAGGCGAGCTTCTAACTACTTTAAATAATGTAAGGTTTAATTAGTTTATTTTAATTGGAGGTAATGGCAAATGTTAGGTGCAATCGAAGCAGGTGGAACAAAGTTTGTATGTGCTATCGGAGATGAAAATGGCAATTTAATTAGGCGTATTCAAATCCCAACAACTGTGCCAGACGAAACGATTTCACAAGTAATTGAATTTTTTAAGAACTATTCCATAAAAGCAATTGGTATTGGATCATTCGGTCCGATTGATGTAAACGAGGAGAGCTCTACTTACGGATCGATTACATCAACTCCTAAATTGGCATGGCAAGGTTTTCCTTTCGTACAAGCAATTAGTCAGCATTTTTCTGTTCCGATTGGATTTAATACCGATGTGAATGCAGCGGCACTAGGTGAAGCTACTTTTGGAGCAGCAAAAGGGTTAGATAGCTGTTTATATCTAACAATTGGAACGGGTATAGGGGCTGGAGCTGTCGTAAATAGCAATTTACTTCAAGGAATCACACACCCTGAAATGGGACATATATTAGTTAGACGTCATCCCAATGATGAGTTTGTAGGGAACTGTCCATACCATCGTGATTGCTTAGAAGGCTTAGCCTCTGGACCTGCAATTGAAGCACGATGGGGAAAAATAGGTTCAAATCTAATCAATCGAAAAGAGGTTTGGGATTTAGAAGGATACTATATTGCCCAAGCACTTATGCAATACATATTAATTCTTTCGCCTAAGAAAATCATTCTTGGTGGAGGCGTTATGATTCAAATACAAGTTTTTGAAAGTGTTTACAAATATTTGAAAGAGGTAGTTTCCGATTATGTAAGTTTACCAGCATTGAATGAATATATAGTACCACCTGGTTTAGGTAATAACGCTGGAATTACCGGAGCTCTTATGCTTGCAAAGAATGCTTTAAATAAAAATGCACTAGTTTAAATAGCCTATAGGAGGAAATTAGCATGCAACCATTATTTTTAAAACCAGTATTTAAAGAACGAATTTGGGGTGGAACAGCTTTAAAATCAGACTTTAACTATCATATACCAAATGAAAATACGGGTGAATGCTGGGCAATTTCAGCTCATCCTCATGGTGCATCTATTATTGAAAATGGCCCCTTTGCAGGAATTGCATTAAATGAATTATGGGAAAAGCAACCGGAGTTATTTGGTCATCCAAAGGAAGAAGTTTTCCCACTTTTAACGAAAATATTAGATGCAAATATGGATTTATCTGTTCAAGTACATCCTGAAGATTCTTATGCGAAAGTGCATGAAAATGGTGACCTTGGGAAAACAGAATGCTGGTATATTCTTGATTGTAAAGAAGATGCACATATGATTTTTGGCCATAATGCCAAAACAAAAGAAGAACTCATTAGGCAAATTAAAGAAGGCGAATGGTCAGATTTACTTCGTCGAGTAAAAATTAAGCCGGGTGATTTTTTCTATGTCCCAAGTGGAACGATTCATGCATTATGTGAAGGAACTCTTGTATTAGAAACACAACAAAGCTCTGATACAACTTATCGGGTATACGATTATGATCGAAAAGACCATGAAGGTAATTTAAGAGAGCTTCATTTAAAGAAAGCCATCGATGTAACAACAGTTCCTCATCAAGAAGCAAAGGTGGAATTTAAGACAGAAGAAAAAGAAAATATAAAGATTAATACATTTGTAGATTCAGAATTTTTCACTGTTTATAAATGGGATATTACTGGAAAAGCTTATTTAACCTATAATGATCACTATTTACTTTTAAGTGTAATAAACGGTAATGGAAAACTGATTCATAGTGGTGAGGAATATATTTTATCAAAAGGTTCGAACTTCATCATTCCTGTTGGATTTGGGGAATTTGTTTTAGATGGAGATTGTGAAATAATTGTTTCGCATACTTAAGAATTAAGGGAAAACAAAGGGATCTCTTCAGAATGTTTCCAGACTGAATACGACCGCTTGCTTTATGAGGCACGAATTTACCTAAGTTGTAAAAGCGCAGATTGGCGAGGGACAAAGAAGAATGCTTGCGTTTGTTAAGAAAAAAAGGCAGCTAATTAGCTGCCTTTTTAAATTCAACTTCACTAGTAGTTTTAGGCTCAGCTAACCAGCGCAGGGTCTGATTATGGTGTTTAATAATTTGTTCAGCCGTCAGCTCATCTGAATCCCAAGTACTATGAGCATCCGTAACAAGTGTAACTTCATATCCATTTCCAAAAGCGTTTCTAGTCGTTGTATCAACACAGATTTCCGTTTGAATTCCCGCCAGGACTAGATGATTAATTTCCTCTTTTGCTAGTTCTACTTTTAAATTCGTCTTGAAAAATGAATCTGGTGTTGTTTTATGTATAATGATATCTCCATCAATTGGAGCAATATCTGACTGAATTTCCCAACCAGGTGTACCGTATTCAAGTGGAGAACCTTGTTCAGAATGCTGTATATAAAATATTGGAGTATTCGTAGCCCTTGCTTTATTGATCAATTTGTTTAGGTTATTTAATAATCTTTCCCCGTTATATACCGGATTAGATTCGGAGAACATAAAAGCCTGTACATCAATTACTAAAAGAGCTGTTTTTTTCATTTCTAAATCCCCCTTAGAAAAATGGATATTTTTTACACCTTATAAAAGAAAATTTATCATTATTAATAGAAGAGGAGTAGTTTTATTTTCAGAAGAAACCGATTATTACCGACAGTTGTAACAGTCCCATCCGATTTAAGCCCTACTGTATGCCAGTCACCTGCTGCAATCCCCACAATGTTGTGCCATTCACTTACATTGCACTGGCCATCGTTATTTCGACCTACAGCTACGACCGTACCATCTGATTTAAGCCCGACGGAATGACGATAACCAGCTGTAATAGAATCTTTATGCGACATTTTCACTTTTAACTCCGCTTTGTTCGGTGAAGTATAATCCATGTTTTTACCACTCCAATTCATAACAGGATTTAAATCTACTTCTAACTAAAAATCTTTAGATTTAATCAAATACTCTACATCTAATCTACAATCTTTAGGCCCATCAATGTTGCAAATTGGACAGCTTGATTTGATGAAACCTTACAGCCATTTAAATTACTAATAGAAACTGTTAATTCATTAAAAGTAGAACTACTAATATCTATACCGTTTAGAGAAGTTTGTTCAAAATTTGCTCCATCAATATTACATCTATTAAAATTTACTTTTTTGAATTTACAATCATAAAAATCAGTACTTTTTAGAACAGAGTCTAGAAAAATTACTTTTTCTAATTTTGATTCACCCAATAGTGCCAAATTTAAAACAGAATTTTCAAATTGTACATTACCAATGCTAGATTCCGTAAAATTTGCTCCTAATAATTTACAATTTTTAAAGATAACTTTGTGGATAGATGAATTTTTCATATTGCAATTTGATAAATCACAGTCTTCAAAATAGACATCAGTCATACTGATGTTTTTAAAATCTGTATTCGTAAATTTACAATTCTTGATAACGACTTTATATAAAAATACACGCTCTACAACTTCATTTTCAAAAACAGACCCAGAGATCTCACACATTCCTAATTCTGGATCCTCTTCATAAAAAATGTCATAAAAATTTTTAGCAATTAATTCTTTGGGGATAGTAGGTGTATCAATTTTCATAGTGATTCCTCTCTTTAAATAAGTTGGATGAAACTTACATCCATGATTAACTACTCATTACTATAAAGAACTTTGAGTTTTAAAAAAAGACTTTTAATTTTAGTAGGTCTGTGTACAAAACAGCTCAGTTTTCGAAAGAGAACCGTTATCTTTATTGCCAAATTCTTCGTTTTATAAATAAATTTAAGATCGAATATGAAAGCGGCTTGTACCATTTTTTTCAATTTTTTTAAAATCGAATTCTATTAAAATTTCCATATTTATACTAGGATACTTGTCCAATCTACTTTCTATTATTTTGAATAAATTATATTAAAACTCAGGAGGTGATTTTATGAATTCAATGCGTCCAGTGTCTAAAGCTAGTGTAGCTCAAAGACAAGGATCTTTTAATAGAATAGAAAATGCACAAGCAGAATTGCAACGTTTAGTAATTCGTGATTCACACAATGTTACAGTTGCTCAGACTGAAGCTCAAGCTTTAGTTTTAGTACAACTTTCACTAAGTGCAGCAATTGAAGCTGTAATTCTAATTTTTGGTGATGATCCAAGAATTAGTCAGCTACAAAAAGTTGCTCAGTCTTTAGAGAACGTTCAATTACAATCACAATCTGTTTTAATTGAAAAAGCTGATACAATTGTAGTAACACAAACTGAACTTCAATTTGAAGCAGTTATTCAAGCTGCAATTGCATTATTAGCACAAATAGTAGCAAAAATCGGCTAATAATTTTTGGAGAAGAATAGGACAAACTGTTTATGTCCTAAACCTCTTATTCAAAATTGTTAAATGATTTTTTGCTAGGAATTATGACTTTTTTTGAAACTGTTGATAGTCTCCTGTCTTCAAAGAAAGTTATCCTGATTTTGATTTTAGTACCATCTATTTTAATCAATCCGACTAAAATAGATGGTATTTTAGTGTTCATCGATAATTAATTATTAGAAAAAGTATCGCTTCACGCTACATATTCTTTGTTTTAAAATAGTAGAAATAATAAAAACGGTGAAAGGGGAAGCGGAGATGAATATAAAAACAGCAGAAGTGAATGGGCAACAAATTGCAATCGCCAATGCAGATTCAGTCATTCTTATGGATGAACAAAGTGCTTTAGATCTTATTATGACTATAAGTTACGATCATCAAAGTAATCGTATAGCACTTAATAAAGAAGCAATTTCAGAAGACTTTTTCAATCTTAGTACGAAACTTGCAGGTACTGTGCTTCAAAAATTCGTAAATTACAATATTAAGTTTGCGATTATAGGTGACTTTTCTAGTTATACAAGTAAGGCACTAAAAGATTTCATTTTTGAGTGTAATAAAGGGAATAATGTATTTTTTGTTTCAACAAAACAAGAAGCAATTGATCGATTATCAAAAGCTAACTAATCACTATTTTTGACAAAAGATAAAAAAATTGGAGTTGAATATTGATGAAAACAATCGGGCTGATTGGTGGTATGAGTTGGGAGTCTTCATTACTGTATTATCAAATTATGAATGAAAGTGTGAAAGAAAAGCTTGGCGGCCATCACTCCGCAAAAAGCTTACTGTATTCAGTCGATTTTCAGGAAATTAAAACGCTTCAATTTGAGGATCGATGGGATGAGTTAACGAAAATAATGATTGAAATAGCTAAAAAGCTAGAGACAAGTGGAGCAGATTGTCTTGTTATTTGTACGAATACGATGCATAAGATGGCAAAGGATGTTGAAGAATCGGTCAAAATTCCTTTATTACATATTGCTGATGCAACTGCTAAAGAAATTGTTAAGAATGGAATTAAAAAAGTTGCTTTGTTAGGAACAGCATTTACAATGGAGCATGATTTTTATAAAGGAAGATTAATTGAGCAGTTTGGTTTAGATGTTATTGTCCCAAATGAAGCTGAAAGGAAACTAATACATACCATTATTTATGAGGAACTTTGTCTTGGAATTGTGAAAGAAGAATCTAAGCAAATTTATTTAAACATAATCGATCATTTAATTGAACGGGGAGCGGAAGCGGTTATTTTAGGATGTACTGAAATAACGATGTTGATCTCTCAGGAAAATTGCAGTATCCCTATTTTTGATACGACAAGAATTCATGCTGAGAGTGCTGTGGATTTTGCATTAGGTATGCAATCATAACAAGAAATCCTTCAGGAAATGACCTATGGACTTCGAAAAGACCAAATTGATAAAATATAACGGAAGGTACTGTTAAGTCACATGACCATCGTATTTTACAAAAATTTGGCTGCGAAGACCGAACACAAGTAGTCATAACGGCACTTCGGAATGGAATGGTGAAGTAGGAAGTTTAGGAATGTAAATAAAAAGTAGATGTTATTTCTAACTGAGATAACACCTACTTTATTTGGACCGAGATCTACATAAATGAAATTTTTCTTAATGGCTTGTATTACTTTTAAAATCAATTCGGGGGAATAAGTTGAAAAGGTAGTTCAGGAGAAAAAGTTTCGAATTGAATAGTGATAATTTTAGATTAAACATAAGACTAGAAGAAGGAATTATAGGGATGACTTTATAATCAGTAATAAAATGTTGTAAGAAAATCATCGTTATATAGTCTCGGTAATAAATGTGATCATAAAATACATCTAATGAAATACATATAATATTAAATGGTCGAAAGCAAGAGTTTGTTCTAGACACTGAACTATTTTGTACAAGTTTTTTTATAAAAAAAAGAGGAAAAAATAAAAAAAATACGAACTATTATTATAATTAATCCATTTTAAGTTAATCGAAGTACTTTTTCATTAAAAATTGGATATGTATTTTATTAAGTAAGTTTGTTTACAATACAAAAATTAAATAAAATTACTAAAGAGGTGTAGTCAATGAGCTTCCATGATCCAAACGAATTTGATGAATTGATACCAAATGATACCGATTTAAATTTTATTAAGAAATTTCCAGAAGTTGAAGAAGCGATTGGAATCGATGAAATTCTGAAGTGGTTAGAGGATTAACTAAAAAGAGAATAATTTTTAGAATAAAAAAGTACTTTCTAGAATTTTAGAAAGTGCTTTTTTCCATTATCAATCAAGATTTTGCAATTAAACCGAACGAAAAAATAATAGGGAAAAAGTTAGGAAAGATATTTTAGTGAGTAGATAGAAAGAACCAATGTAAAATTAATCATTTCGCTACTTTCTATTTTCTATTTAAATCTTATATTAGATTAAGAGTGTGTAATTTTACCTATAGTAGGATTTATTAAAAGGTATTGCTTTCCTAAATATAGAAGTAGTCAAAGTGAATATTTTGTAAGGGCTTTCATTTTTGTTTTTTGCTTTCATTATCGTTTGATCAACACGCACTTAATTAAGGAGGCTAATTAGAAATGAAGAAAAATCAGTTTGATACAAAGTTGATTCACGAAGGCTACAAAACTAGTGAGTATAACGGGAGTTTAACTCCGCCATTATTTCATACGTCTACTTATACATTTCCTACTGCACAACATGGAGAGCAGTCCTTTGCAGGAGAAAGAGATGACTTTATTTATTCAAGGTTAGGAAATCCAACCGTTCAAATTTTAGAAGAACGAATGGCTGCATTAGAAGAAGGAGAAGTAGCGTTAGCATTTGGTTCCGGAATGGCTGCTGTGTCTGCTACTATTTTTTCTTTAATAAGCACCGGTGACCATATTTTATGTTCAAAAGGCATATACGGATGCACGTATGGCTTTTTAGAAATGCTTGAGAGTAAATTTGGAATTGAACATAACTTTTGTGAAATGGATACTGAGGAAGAAATCCAAAACTTAATCCAAGAAAACACGAAAGTTATCTTTATTGAAACACCGATCAATCCAACAATGAAAGTCATTGATCTTGAAATGGTTGTCGAAGTTGCAAAGAAAAATCATATTACCGTAGTAGTTGATAATACATTTTGTTCACCTTATTTACAAAAGCCATTAACACTAGGCTGTGACATTGTGCTACATAGCGCTACGAAATATATTAGTGGTCATGGTGATGTAGTTGCAGGAATTGTTGTTTGTAAAACAAAAGAGCTAGCTGATCGAATGATACCTATTCGAAAAGATATAGGAGCAATTATGTCACCATTTGATGCATGGCTCCTGCTTCGAGGATTAAAGACATTAGCAGTTCGAATGGACCGTCAATGTGAAAATGCAAAAAAGGTCGTCTCATTTTTACAATCGCATCCAATGATAAAGGAAGTATTTTACCCAGGAGATTTTAAAAGTCAAAATTATTTTATTGCAAGTAAGCAAATGAAAAAAGGTGGCGGAGTCTTCGCATTTACAATTGACGGGACAAAGAAAGATACACAGGAATTTATTAATCATTTAGAAATGATAAAAATAGCAGTTAGTCTAGGGGATACAGAAACATTAGTGCAACATCCGGCGACGATGACACATGCTGTTGTTCCAAAAGAGTTACGAGAAAAAATGGGCATTACAGAAAATATGCTTCGCATGTCAGTTGGATTAGAAGCATGGGAAGATATCGTAGCCGATTTACAACAAGCTTTACTGAAATCTAGTAGCAATACAGTTTATTAATCTAGAGTTGATAAAAAAAGTACTTTCTAAAATTTAATTAGAAAGTACTTTTTAGTTTAGATCTAAAATTAAATTGGAAAATCAACAATTTCATAAATAATATTTTTATCAATCTTAAACTCAATGGTATAATGCGGAACGAAATCGATAAGTTGGTGGACTGTAATATATGAATCATGAATTTCATTAATGCAAACTACATAGTGATAAATTAATGTTTTTACGATAACTACCTCACCTTTTAATTCTTTGGCAAGACGATTAATTCTTTTTTGTGTCTGAGGAGACGTACTTTCAGCTACCGTTATATAATGTCTCTTTGCCTCCCATGACTTATCACTTGAAAAATCTCCTTGCTCATTTCTTGAAGAAACACTTTTACAAGTTAATTTACCAATCTCAATAACCAGTGCTGAATCAATTGTAATTTGCCTAAACACCTCATCCGAAGCCAAAATGATTACATTGAATGAATGGTCCTCATTAATTGATACTAATCTTCCTCTATAATTGAATAAAAATGTCTCCAAAAAAACCTTTTTCCCAAGTAATTTCTTAGCTCTTTTTAAAATATGATTTCTATTCTCTGGAGAAGTGCTTTTAGATATGCTAATTCCATGTTGTTCCGACAATAGTAGTTAACCTCCATAAATTTGATACTACATTTTATGAATCGAATCCTACTCATCGAAACGGTTAATATCATTAGTTAAGAAAATTTTTAGGACGAGCAGTCTTTCAAGGGGAAGATTTTTAAGATTATTGACATAAATAGGGGGTATATCTAGTCAAAATCGTAATATTTATTTAATAATGTCGATTCAAATTGGATGTTTGATTTGATAGTTTGGCGGAATTGTCTGGTTAGACTACAATTTATTAAAGGCACCAGCTTTTGACGAAAAGAAGCATGATATACGGATAGTAGTATGGGGATATTTTTAGTTTAATTGCGTTTTTCATCCTTTTAGTTGTATTACTAGAATTTTTAATTGTAGTTCCTGCAATTTAATTACAGATTTGCCATTTTTAATTATGATTCCAGGAACTTATTTGCACTTGCTTGAGTAATGACGAACTAATACCCAATCAATAAAAAAAATCCAGCAAGCCCACATGAAATTGGACCACTAGATTTTTTTAACAAGACCTATTTATTCAACGAATCAATAATTGGATAAAGCTCTTCTAAATGAGTGATTTCATAAGTAGGTACAACTTCATTTCGCTCTTTATTATGCCTATTAATCCAAACGTTTTTCATTCCAATTCTGCTTGAGCCTAAGATATCCGTCATAAGATTATCTCCAACCATAATGACCTCTTCTTTTGAGAGTTCCATTAATGAGAGGGCATGTTCAAAAATACTTGGATCAGGTTTACCTTTTCCGAAGTCTCCAGAAATTAGTATTTGATCAAAGTATTCTTTAATCTTTGGTGTAATTGAAAGTTTCGTATGTTGCAAATCAGGGGATCCGTTTGTTAGTAAGAGTAGTTTGTACTGTCCATTTAATCGATCAAGCACATCAAATGTTTCATCGTATACAAAAGGGTTTCCTTTGCGTTCTTTAGGGAATGTTTCGGCTAATAAATGACCAAATTCTGGATCATCTATTCCAAATGCTTTTAAGGCGAGTGTCCATGCATTTTTTCGATAGGTAGGTGAATTCTCCCTCATTTTTGGAAATTGATCATGATCATCTAAAAAATTCCCCCATAGTCCTTCGAATGGATTTATGCCAATCAATTTTGTGAATTCGTATGTATCGTATGATTCATAAAGCTTTCTAGCCTCATTACGAACGGCATTTTCAAACTCAGCTGAATCTATACCGTATTTTTCTGTAGCAAGCTTACATGTATTTGCAAATGCAACTTGAACACTTTTTTGGTCCCAAAGTAATGTGTCATCCAAATCAAAAATGATTCCTTTAATCATAAAAAGCCCCTTCCTAATATGAACTGTATAAATTATCCACTATCGTACTAGGAAAATATGAATTAGTAAATAGAAAGTTACTAAAATTTCACTTTTTTTAAAAAATTCAATGTAAGGATTATTTATTTTAAATTAATTATTTAGTACAAATGACGATTAAATCGAATATAATACCTTGTTGATTTTGTTTTAATTAATGATGAAAAGAGTGAGTATATGTCATTTGAGGATTTTGTAAACTGTCATTCAATGCAAATTAAAACGAAGGCGGTCTTTGATAAACAAAATAAATTAATGCGATATTCGCTTACAAGAACTTGGGATGAATCAAAAAAGAAAGCTACACTTGTATTACTTAATCCTTGTAGAGCAGATCACCTAAAGAGTGATTATATATTGGCGAGATGTCTTAACTTTTTTATAGATTATAAGAAAGGTAACTTCGGATCCCTAGAACTAGTAAATCTTTTTGCATTAATGGAACCGGATTCAACAAAGCTAAAAGGGAAAGAATGCGAAGTTGGCGAACATAACGATGAAGCAATTAAATTAGCGATTAGTAACGCAGACATTATAATAGTTGGCTGGGGTTCCAGTAAACGATTTAAATGGCGAATAAAAGAAGTTCTAGATCTGTTAGAACCTTATAAAGATAAATTA
This sequence comes from Gottfriedia acidiceleris, assembly GCF_036421055.1. GTDB lineage: Bacteria > Bacillota > Bacilli > Bacillales > Bacillaceae_G > Gottfriedia > Gottfriedia acidiceleris_C. The sequence goes on from NZ_JAZGQS010000004.1 coordinate 25,618, forward strand.
TTTAATTTTTGTGATGACTCAAATCGAAAAGATATCTTGATTCACCCAGTGATTTTAGCGGAAAGACATTGGTTAGAGAAATTAAATTTTGAAGCACTTTACGAATGGACTACAAAAGAATAATGAATGCTATTTCTGAAGACAACTCATTTTGGGTTGTTTTTTTATTGCTTGAAAATTCAAATACTTATATTAATAAAAATTGTTATAATAAATTGAGCATTAAGTTAAGTTCAAGACAGAATGAACTTTACTAAATTTGCTGATTTTCTAGAAACTCAATTATTACTTGAGTCCATTTTTCCTCCATTCAAGTAACACTTGATTTTAACTATTCAATTAACTAGATACAATGAAATTAACTTTTACATAGAGGTGATCTAAATGTTTGATATGAAAAAAGTAGGAAGACAAATCGCTCAATTAAGAAAAGCAAACAAGATTACACAAATGAAGCTAGCTGATCAATTAGGTGTTAGCTTTCAAGCAATTAGTAACTGGGAACGTGGAGAGACTATGCCCGATATTTCTAAATTACCAGAGCTTGCTGAAATTTTTCATGTAAGCATTGATGAAATTTTATGTAATGAAAAAGGTGTGCAATTGATCAATAACTTAATTGAAAAAGATAATCCGGATTCTTCAATTGAGTTAGAAGTTGAAAAAGATGAATTTTTAACGATTGCACCGATTCTTACGATCGATCAAGCTGACTTAGTTTTTAGAAATGTTGAGAACGACCTTACGATTACCGATACAGCGGATATTGCTCCATTTGTTAGTGAAGAAATAATCGATGAATGTGCAAAGAAAGAATTTGATTCGAAAGGAATCAAAGAATTATCAAGAATGGCACCTTATATTAGTAACGATGTAATTGGTGAATTAGCGAAGAAAGAGTTTGAGTCAACTGGAATTGAAGAATTATCACGAGTAGCACCGTTTCTATCTCAAGAGTTAATTGATGAATTAGCGAAAAAAGAGTTTGGAATGAATGGTATAAAAGGATTTACAACTTTGGCACCATTTATTAGCGAAGAAGTTATAAATGAATGTGCAAAGAAAGAGTTTGAAACGAATGGTGTAAAAGGATTAATATCAATGGCACCATTTATCAGTGAAGAAGTTATGAATGAATGTGCAAAGAAAGAGTTTGAAACAAACGGTATAAAAGGATTAACGTCATTGGCACCATATATTAGCGATGAGATCATCGATGAGTGTGCAAAGAAAGAGTTTGAGCAAAATGGCATAAAAGAAATAACATCAATGGCAGCATTTATCAGTGATGAAATAATCGATGAATGTGCAAAGAAAGAATTTAAAACAAATGGTATAAAAGGACTAGCATCAATGGCACCATTTATTAGTAATGACATAATTGATGAATGCGTAAGAAAGAGTTATGAATTCGATGGGATCAAGTCATTAGCACCAATCTGTCCGTTTATAGAAGGTGACCTACTTAATGAACTTGCTTTAGATGCTATATCAAAACATGGCATTAATGAAATTTTGTCAGTGGTTCCATTTTTAGATTCAAAAATTGTAAAAAATGCAGTAATTAAATAAGGTTCTAACTAAACTTGTTTTTACTTTGTGGGGTCTCTAAGGACCCTTTTTTATTTTTTATAGTCATTATATTAATAAAAAGGGAAATTTTCTGGACAATTCAGTAATATCCTTTATCATAGAATTAGTAAAAAGAATGAAAAGGTGACTCTATGAAAAAATTACTTATTATCGGGGCTTTTGCAATCTGTTTAATTATATCTGCACAAACAAATCCTTCTAAAGGTGAGTTTGTCACTTGGGCAAAGGATCAACTTAAATTGGAATCAAAAAATAAATATCTTGATTTTGGGATTGACTTATTAGGAGAAAAACTGATTAATAAGTTTACAACTAAGAAAGATTATGTCTTTTTTTCAGTCTACGAGGTTAAGGCTTTAGATAAGGAAATAAAAGTTGTTGGTTTATTTAATCACTTTATTCCAATTTCAAAAAAATAAATGGCGAAGTGTTAGTGGAAAACTTTGATTGCTTGTATATAATAGAAATATGAAGTTAAAAGAGGTGGAAAGAATGAGCAAATCAAAAGCAAGAAAATTACGAGACAAACTAGTTAGAGAAGGTAAACGTAATCCAGAATTAAGTAGAAGTTCATTTGCGATGTTAGATTTAAATACGCGTAGAACAAAAACGAAACAAGAAAAATTAAATCAAGTTAAACATAAAAAACAGTCCTTAGGAAAAGATGATTTTCTTACAAAGGACTGTTTTTATTTAGATGTATCTTATTGTTGTGTAGCAGGTGCTTTTTTTACTTTATTAGCGAATTTAACTGTTAGATTTGTTTTATATACGTCGGCTACTGCTTCAAATTGGTTGTAAGCACTATTAAATTTTTTAAAAACGGTAGTTGCATTTACAAGAGCAACTTTTGCTTTTGCTACATTCCTGCTTTGAATTGCATTATCTAAGTTTTCATTATCTTCTATCTCATAGATTTCATCAAAACCATTTTTAAAATACTGATCAAACATAGAATCTAGATCTTTTTCAATTTGACGATGTGTTGTGTAATCCATATCAAGAACATCGTATGCATAGCTAATAATTTCTTGTTGTTTAGATGTCATCCCATAAAAGTGTTGATCCACTAAAGCGTATTCAGTTTCATAGTTTTTATATTCAGTAGGTAATTGCTTACGAATATAAATTAAATTTTCAGTATAAATTTGATCCTCGATATCGTATACATATGACTCAATCGTATCATATGTGTGGTTTTGGTAATTTCTAATTGCCGTCAATTTATTTTTTTGTGTAGTAAAGTATGTTTTAGCATTCTTTGAATCTACTTTTTTAATATATGTATTAAACTGTGCTGTTATTTTTTTCATGTCCACTGCTGCATTATCTTTACGTGCTTTATCAATTCTTGTTTTAAAGCTCGCTGTTTTTTTCACTAGTGCTTCTTTCCCTGTATACCCGTACTTATTAAATAAAGTAACATCAGTTTGAAGTTCTTTATAATAATCATAAACATCTTGATCTGTATAATAGATTTCACTTTTTAAGTTGTTCAGTACTTTAATATAAGAGCTTACTTGTTTTTTTAAATCATTTTGAGCTTGGACAACTTTAGTATTCGTTGCTGCTTGAGTTTCAGTTGGTAGCATACCTAATAGAATACCTGCTGATAGAGTTGTTGCAGTTGCTATAGTTGCGATTTTCTTTATTTTATTCATTTCGGTCTCCTAATAATATAATATTAAAATTTTTCATACTATTAGTATAGTACATGTTACAAAAATATTAAATAAATATTAATAGGATTAAAATTTATTTAAATTACCTTTAAATGAAGTTAAATAAATTCACTTCACTTAAAGGTAAATAAATTAAGTGATACAATCATAAACTAACAAAGTCCATTTTTAGTCTCGCGAAGCATTTACAATTAATTGTGCCATTTTTCTTGGGTAAATTTTTGCAGTTGACATATGATCGCCACTACCTTGTATAAACCGATAAACTCCTAATCTACTAGCAATATGGGGATACCAACCCGAATTTGCGCCTGCAGGTACTACTGTATCTTCTTGCAAATTAATAAAGCTTCTTGGGATAGATAATTGGTAAAACGTTTTTAAATCTAGCTTTTCGACAAGAGGGGTTGCCGGTTCAGGTGTTGTCGCATTATAAATTTGCCTCGCCGTTTGTAAATCAGCCAAGTTAACAAACACATCTCGGAAGTATTGAAATGGTAGTTTGATTGTATTATCAGAAGATTGTTTTGCTAAGTCTAAAAGGAATTTTTGTGTTTGTGGTGGAAATTGATCAGCCAAGCTTTCACCATCATTTAAAACAAAAGCATTCCAAAAAACTAATCGTTTAATTCGGTCGTGAAGCTGTTCAGCGACTTTTTGAATGACTGTACCACCAAAGCTATGACCGATTAAAATAATATTATTAAGCTTATTAGACGTTATATAATGAACAACTTGTTTTGTAATCAACTCATGATTTACATTTTTATCTTTATCTGTACCATGTCCAGGTAACTGTGGTGTGTGAACAATATGTCCCATTTTTTGTAGTTCTCGTGCTATTCCGTGCCAAAAGTATGGATCAACCCATGAGCCGTGAACTAAAACGAAAGTAGCTTGAGCATACTGACGATAAAAAATGTCAGATTCGTCAATTGAATGATGCTGTTGATGAATAGGATATGATTGATATTTGTTATACCAATATTGGTGATAATCATAATAAGGATTATTCATATTTTGATGATTGTAGTCGATCAGTTGAATCATTTCATGGGATTTTTTTCTTGTCATGCAAATTAGTCCCTCCTCGTTAATCTTTCTCATCGTATGCACCTATTCGTTAGAAGGTACCCACTTAACGAATGGAAATATAAGTAAGTAAAGAGGGGAAAATAATATTTTAGGAGGAGATTAGTATCAAAAAAGCTATCATTTTACTCATACTATTGTTAATTGTTTGTACAAGTGTTTACTTTGCGGTGAAAGATAAAGTTTTCCAAGATTCTTCAAAATCGAAACCAAATAAAAATACAAATCACCAAACAGAGACTAAACATGCGTATTCAACCGAAGAAATTTTAAATAATATCCTTTCAAGCGCTAAACAAGGAGAAATTCCAAACCAAAAAAATATAGAAGTAGGGAAGACTTTCTTAAAAGATCTAACGGAGCAATATGGAGAATCTACCCAAAAAGATCAGGTTGCTAATGGTACGTACTTAACCTATCAAAAGCAGGGATTTGCAGTAGGATATGATCAACAAAAGCGAATTTATGAAGTGAGATCTTATGATGCTAAATTACAAAAAATTCACTATGACGCTATTATCAAACAATTAAAAAAGCCAAGTAAAATTAAATATTATAAGGATCAACAAGTTGATCAAATTATTTTAGTTTATGAACTGCCTAATCATATTGAACTGAAGTTTATCTTACCAAGACCAACCAGTGAAAATGATAATCCAACATTGCATCATACGTCAGTCTCAATAATTGACCAATTTAATCCTAGTACTGGCACTAATCTAGATCAGCTTTTAAATGCGATGACACTTCAAGAAAAAATAGGTCAAATGATTATCTCAGGTTTTTACGGACCGAATTATTCAAGTAGTTTAAAGGAACTAGTTGAACAATTTCATATTGGTGGATTTATTTTTTACAATGAAAATCTAACGAATAACAGTCAAACCGTTAAACTTGTAAATTCAATAAAGGCTGCTAATCAAAAGAATCATTTACCGATTTTATTCGGAGTTGATCAAGAAGGCGGCAGAGTTTCTCGTTTACCAGGAAATCTTGGTCAAATACCGTCAAACGAGATAATTGGAAAGAAAAATAATGGACAATTTTCATTTGAAATTGGTCAAATACTTGGAGAACAGCTACAAGCTTTTGGTTTAAATATGGATTTTGCACCTGTTTTAGATGTAAATAGTAATCCTAAAAATCCGGTCATTGGTGATCGTTCATTTAGTAATAATCCAAAAACTGTAAGTAATTTAGGAATACAAACAATGAAAGGAATTCAATCAGAGAATATCATCCCGGTTATTAAGCATTTTCCGGGCCATGGTGATACGTCAGTTGATTCACATTTAGAATTACCTGTTGTAAATAAATCGTATACTGATTTAAAATCATTGGAACTAATTCCGTTTAAGGACGCAATCAACCAAAACGCAGATGCTGTAATGGTTGCACATATTTTATTACCAAAAATTGATCCGAAAAATCCAGCATCAATGTCTAAAACGATCATTACTTCAATGTTAAGGGATGACTTAAAATATGATGGAGTTGTTATGACGGATGACATGACGATGGATGCAATTGGAAAAAATTATAAATTAGAAAAAGCAGCGGTTACTTCTATTTTAGCTGGAAGTGATATCATTATGGTTGCTCATGATCCTAACAAAGTAAAAGCTGTTTATAAAGAAATCGAAACAGCCGTGAAAAACAAAACAATTTCAGAAGAACGTATAAACGAAAGTGTAAAACGAATCATTTTACTTAAACAAAAATATAAACTAAATAACAATCAAGTAAAGCCGATAGATCTACAAAGGCTTGTTGAAAAAACAAATAAGTTAGTAAATAAGTAGAAGAATTAGCAAAAAAAGGAAATTACCACCTTTTGTAGAATAAATAATCTAAAAAGGTGGTGTTCTTTCTGGGTAGTAAGATTTCAGATGCAGGATTAATGCTATTGGCTATTTTTAAAGAACTTCAAGAAAAAGAGCCGGACTTCGAAAAAGGGCTTCATAATGAAGTAGGAGTAGAAATTGATGATGTCGAACCTGCATTAATAGAATTGGAAATGCAAGGATTTATAAACGGTTTAACTTGGATTAAGAGTGATATAGACCAAAAAGAAATTGCTTCATTATTTAATATTTCACTAACACCTACAGGATTAGCTAGAGTAATCGAACTATTAAGATGATTTGTATACATATAAAAAGACTACCTCAAATGTTTATGACATTTGAGGTTTTTTGAAAGAAAAAAGGAGGAAATAAAAATGAAAATAAAAAAAGTAAACCCCGAATCTGTTGCAGCACCAGTTGGCCAATATAGTCATGTCACAATTGTCCCAAGACATGCAGAGCTAATTGTTTTATCAGGTCAAGTAGGAAACGATATAAATGGAGTATTTCCAAACGATATCGAAAGTCAATTTGTCAATGCACTTGAGAATATAAAAAACATCCTAGAGAGTGAGAAAGTCGAGCTTAATAATCTTTTTAAACTAAACTTTTGGCTAACTGAGAAAATCGATCGTCAATTCTTTCTAGAGTGTTGGAGCCAATTTCATTCTGGTAACCCACCTGCAACAACTTATGCTTATGTATCAGCTTTAGCAAATCCTGATATTAAAATAGAAGTTGAAGCATGGGCAGCAAGATAATCAACAAAGTTCATTACTTACCATCAATTGTGATTGTAATAAACATGATGGGAATGATTGGTATAACACAGCTAACTTTGGGAAACTTAAGTGGAGGTAATTCGGTTCGAAAGCGAGATGAAAAATTGAAATGGATGAATTCGAGTCTCAATTAAATCCCACTGTAAGAAAAAATATAACCAAAACGCTAACTCAACTTAATTTAAAAATCGAAGGCATGATTGGAAGAATTGAAAATAAAGGATGCGGCATATTAACGGAATTTGAAAATATCCATCGAGTTTTTAATGATTTACAAATGGATGCAGCCTCATTTTATTTAAATTCATACCTATCTCCATATACTGATATCTTTGATGAATTGACAATCACAGTTCAACACTTATCCAAACGCAAACATGGCGGATTAATTGTTGTAAAAAGAGACGACTCACTTGATGAGTTGATGAGTTCAGGGATCCACGTCGGTGCAAAACTATCTCCAGCATTGCTAGAGTCAATTTTTTATCCAGGTAGCCCGTTACATGACGGAGCAGTTCTTGTTGAAAATAACATGATCATCTCAGCAGGTAATGTACTTCCACTTTCTAAAATTACATACGATAATAAAAAACTTGGAACAAGGCACCGAGCAGCAGTTGGAATTTCCGAACAAAGCGATGCACTTGCCCTAGTGGTATCAGAAGAAACGGGAAATATATCTTTCGCTTATAAAGGAAGCTTATATCCTGTTAAATATGGAGCACCTATTAATTAAAACTGAAACGGTCATTTTGATCGTTTTTTTTGTTTGGTTCTGTAAAGAGTATAAGCAATTAACCCAATGCTTTAGTTGAATAAGAGTACCTAAAGGTCGTTAAAATAGACAACTTTTTTAATTTTCACTTTTTTCTGATTTTATGAATTGTATTGTTTTTGAAATCATATTATACTTAATTAATCCGATACGAAAGGTTGGTTTTATCTATGTCTAATTCAAAAAAAAATACAATTCCATTACCTTTAGTTCGTACAAATCAATGGACAATCTTTATTTCTGTTATATTAACTTGGGTCACTGGTCAGTACTGGCTACTACTTATTCCTTTAATTAGTGGTCTTTGTGGATTGCTTTTTGATTTCCATCCAATCATAAAATTGGCTAAACGTTTTTTAAAAAATAAACCATCGAGCTATAAGCAAGAGGATAAAGACCAACAAAATTTTAATCAAACAATTGCAGTAACCTGCTTATCTCTAGCATTTATTGGTACATTAGTCGGTTGGAACGTATTATTTTATGTGTTTTCAATTATGGTCGCATTAGCATCATTCATCGCAATCAATGGATTTTGTATTGGATGCTATATTCATTTTCAATGGAACCAATATAAATATCGAAAAAGCTTAAGGTAAATTAAATAAAAATCAGAGCCTTCTCATTAAATGAGAGGGCTATTTTTTATGAGATGAAAACATAATTCGTTATAATATAACTAGTATATGAAATTGTGGTGATCTCCAAGGTTTTAAAGAAAATTAAATAAGGGTTAACTTTAAAAATAAATGAATTACTTCAGGAAGGAAGAATAGAAATAATGATAAAATGGAACGAAGATATTGTTATTAATACAAATATTGAAAAAGTATGGAGTCTATTTTTAGATAAAAATATTAAGAAAATCATGCCAAAAGTTGAAGAGCATAATTTAATCGATAAAAACGAAAACGAAGTAGGTGCAAAGCATCAGCAAAGTTATAGAGAAGGAAAACGTGTAGAATCTTATATTGTTGAAACTTTAGCATATGAAAATACTGAATCATATAAAAAAAAGCAAATCCATTTTGTTTTAGCAAATGCATTTGAAACGAATCTGACATTTATATTAGAAAAAATCGACGATAAACATACAAAATTTATTTATGAAGGCACGAACGCTGGAGTAAATTTTATCGGACGAGCAATGTTAAAGCTAGCGAATCCAAAGGGGAATAATTTAAAAGCAGTACATGAATTTATACAAAGAGTCGAACAAGAAGCTTTAAAAGAACAGGATTAAGCTACTATACATAAAAAAGGAGAGCATCTAATACTCTCCTTTTTTATTTATTTTGATATTTTACTTAATAATTCATATGAATATAAACGTGCTGCATGATCGAAAACAGAACCATTTACCATTATCTCATCAGCTTTTGTTATATTTAATACTGTTTGTAGTTTTTCAGTAACGGTTTCAATTGTACCAATAGCAGATAGTTTCATTTGATTTTCAAGTGTTTCTTTTTCGAATGGACTCCAAATTTCATCCATATCGTCAACTGGTGGTTTTAAAAGAGCTGGTTTACCACCTCGAATTAAGTTTAAGAATGATTGTTGCTGAGTTGTGAAAAGTCTTTTTGCTTCTTGATCTGTGTCAGCAACAACAACATTTAAGCCAATCATTGCATATGGTTCATCTAATACGTCAGATGGTTTAAAGTTATTGTGATACAACTGCATTGCTTGAACTGTATAGTCAGGTGCGAAATGGGCTGCAAATGCAAATGGTAAACCTAGTTCAGCAGCTAACTGAGCACTAAAGCCACTTGATCCTAGTAACCAAATTGGTATATTTAAACCTTCACCAGGTACAGCTTGAACCGTTAAACTGCCAATTCCACCCGGCGGATTAAAGTAATTACGTAATTCCTCTAATTGAGCAGGGAAGTCTTCATGGCTGCGTAAATCTCTACGTAACGCTCTAGTTGTAGACATATCACTACCAGGAGCACGACCTAATCCGAGATCAATACGACCTGGATGTAGTGATTCTAATGTACCAAATTGTTCTGCTATGACTAATGGAGCATGATTTGGTAACATGATGCCTCCAGAACCAACTCGAATCGTTGATGTCCCACTTGCAATATGTCCAATTACAACTGAAGTTGCAGAACTTGCAACTGCTGGCATATTATGATGTTCAGCAAACCAATAACGGTGATATCCCCATTTTTCAGCGTGCTGTGCTAAATCAAGACTATTTTTAAAAGCATCAGCAGGAGTGCTTCCTTCAACAACTGGTGCTAAGTCTAATACAGATAAAGGTATTTCACTTAAATTCTTAGCAACTTTATCTTGGAAACGATTATTCATCATAAAATTTTCCTCCTAAATAACAATTTTCAATATATGGAAATAACGAGACGTTTTCATTTGATAAACTGTGTTTTAATTATATACAGTATGCTAAGATTATAGAAAATCTAAAGAGATAATACAAGTTTTTGAACTTGGAAATATTTATACAGGAAAACTTCAGATGGTAACAAGAAGTAATTTTGGTAAAAAGAAAAAAATTTGTAAATAAATGTATAGAATAAATTTTTAGAATCATACTATCCTTAATCTGATAAACAACATCAGAGCATCCAATAGACAAAGGAGTCGACAACATGGCAAACAGAAGATCTTCAAATCAATATGTTGCACCAAATGCAAGTTCAGCAATTGAGCAAATGAAGTTCGAAATAGCTTCTGAATTTGGAGTGCAATTAGGACCAGACACAACTTCACGCGCTAACGGTTCAGTTGGTGGAGAAATTACGAAGCGTCTAGTTCAAATGGCAGAACAAAGCCTAGGCGGATATGCTCGTTAAATAAAAAATAAGGATAGAAATCAAATTTTCTATCCTTTTTTATTGTCTAAAAAACCACTAGAACTATCCGGTAAATCTTTATCTACCTATTTATACAAGACTAAAAACTACTATATACTTGCAAGGGAAACAAAAACGGGGGATAATAATATCACTGGATGGTGATAAAAGATGTCAAGCTGTAAAAATTCCGTTACACCTAAGTGGTTCGGATTTGCTATTCAGGCATTAGTTTTACTAGCAACAACAGAAGGGGTTACACCAAGTAAAGCAATCGCAAAACATATTAGATCAGGTGTTTCATTTATGAGAAGAATCATGGCTCCTCTCGTAAAAGAAAAAATAGTAGAAGCAAGAGAGGGACGAGATGGTGGCTATTTATTAGCTAAGTCACCAGAGGAAATTACCTTAAAACAAGTCTACATTGCGCTACAAATGACAGAACCTCTATCAACCGCACTAATTGAATCCACATCTGACTGTACAAGTGGACGTGTAATGAACAATGTATTTTCAGACTTTGCAATTGAAGCAGAAGAGCACTTACTTGGCTTTTTATGTAACTATACTTTGGCCGATTTTGTAAGACGTGCCAGTCATAAAACGATCGAATCACTTTGAAAATATCGTACATTTGGATGTACGATATTTTTTATTTTAATTAAAAACAATGAAACTACAATTAACAGTCATTTATCAATACAAACTATTTAAGATAATTTTTTTCATAAAATTTTCCTCCTTTTTAATTAAGTATTTTTATATAATAATAAAAAATAATAATGTGGGGTGTTTTATTTGGATCAAAATGATTATTATCAAAATTTATTAAAAAGGCTTTGTAAAGCTAATAAAATCTCTCCTCGAAAACCTAGATTTGAAAGCATTGATGGTTTCGTAATTATTCATGTTAAAAATCATTTGAAAGAAGGAGTAGATTTAGAAAGCTTTAAAATAATAAATCTTATCTATCAAACAGTTGTACCTTTAGGTATCAAGTTCAATCAACAATTATTTTTATATCCAAATGGGGATCGATTAGATAGAGTAACTATCTCTTTTAGCAGAAATGATTATATGGTTTTAAACAAGAAACTGGAAATAGGGGATATAAATAATGAGTAAAAATAGTATTAATTAATTATTTTTATAAAACATCAGTAAAGTAATTTAAGAATTTTTTTAAATATTTATATGGGATACTATAAAAGTAACAAAAATAATTTAGAAAATTTTGGGAAAAAAATGTATGAATTTTTTTGATTTAATGTTTCTGTTAATGGTATGCGGACTTAGTGATAGCTTTCTCCAAGCTTTCTAATGTCGTACAAAAAATTAGTACCTAACGGGTTTCAACAAGCCTAAAATTCAAACTTGGAATGAATGGTTAAACAAAAATCAAAAAAATGCACTTGAAATAAGAACAGTTATCGCATATACTATATTTAAATCACTTACTTACAAAAAGTAACCAAATGTTATTAATCACTATTTTTTTATTCTTTACTGTCTCCGAATAAAGAACAGTAAAGGTAATAAAATTAAATACAGTTATAAAACTTTAAAAATAACTGTACTTAAATCAAGTTCAGTAAAAACAAAAAAAGGAGAGATTTCTAAATGAAATGGTTTATTCGAATTATACAAGGGATATTAATTATTGCTTTTCTAATGTCTGGATTTGTGAAATTAAGTGGCAATACTCAGATGTTACATGATTTTAAAGAGGTTTATGGTTATTCAAAAAGTATGATGTATACGATTGGTTCATTTGAGGTGTTAGGTGCAATTGGTTTATTAGTAGGATATTGGAAGGTGATATTCGGTAAGCTTGCTTCAGTTGGATTAGCAATTATTATGGTAGGAGCTGTATTTACTCATTTACATGCTGGTCAAGGCATGAGTGTTGCAATGGCTCCATTTGTTCTGTTAGTGTTAACATTAATTGTACTATTTTCTAGAGGGGGTAAATTAAAGTGAATTTTCATCAAAAGCCAAAGGTTTATGCTCCAACAGTTGAATTAAAAGTTGCAAATTTAGAGCGTTCAATAGCGTTTTATCAAGAGGTAATTGGTTTAAAAGTTTTGGACCATTCGACTAAAACTGCTAGTTTAACTGCTGATGGGGAAAATGTTTTAATTAAATTAGAGCAGCCAGCCAATGTTACACCTAGAAATGAGCAAAATACTGGATTATATCATTTTGCGTTATTAGTACCTACTAGAAAAGATTTAGGTATTGTACTTAAGCATCTGATTGAAACTAGAAATCCACTTCAAGGTGGTTCGGATCATTTAGTGAGTGAAGCAATTTATTTAGCGGATCCGGATATGAATGGTATTGAAATTTATGCAGATCGTCCATCGGAGAATTGGCAATGGCATAATGAGTATGTCGTTATGGATAGTAAACGATTAGATGTAGAAGGTCTTTTGAATCTTGCTGAGAATGAAACTTTTACTGGACTACCAAAAGGAACAATTATGGGTCATATTCATTTACAAGTTTCTGATTTAAATAGTACAGAGAAGTTTTATTGTGAAGGGCTTGGATTTGATGTTGTAACGAAATATGGAAGCCAAGCATTATTTATTTCAACTGGACGTTATCATCATCACATCGGTTTAAACACTTGGCATAGTGCTGGAGGTGTTGCACCTTCTGAAAGCAGTGCAGGATTAAAGAATTTTACATTACTTTATCCAAGTGAAGAAGAAAAATCGGTCGTAGTAAATCGCTTAAAGAATATGGGAGTTTTTGTTTTTGAAGAAAATGGCGTTACATTTACAAAGGACCCTTCAGGCATAAGCATCCAACTATTAGTTGGTAAATGAAAGACAAAAATACAAAAAAATTGAGAATCAGACAAGCGATGCAACGACGAAATTGAACGTTTTGCAGGCAGTCTAAAGAGACATTTTCAACTACTAAGTTGTGAATGTCTCTTTTTTTGTTTCTCATTTTTTCGTTGGTTTCTATCATATTTTTTCAATAAAAATAATATATTTGAACAACATGTACATTTACTAACTATGGGAGACGGGAAGAAAAAGGGAGAGTGAAAAAGTGTTACATATTGTGGTTTGCATAAAACAAGTGCCTGATACGAAGATCATTAAGATGAATCCTAAAACGAATACGATGGATCGTGCAAGTGCTCCAGCAATATTAAATCCGTATGACGCTCATGCTGTAGAGGAAGCTGTTCGAATTAAGAATAAATATGGTGGAACAGTTTCGGTTATTACCATGGGGCCGCCACCTGCTGTAAAAGCTATAAGAAAATGTATTGAAATCGGTGCAGATGAAGGATATATGATTTCAGACCGTGCATTTGCTGGGGCAGATACTTTAGCGACAAGTTATGCTTTGACAAAGGCGATTGAGAAAATAGGACAAATTCAAGCGATTGATTTAATCATATGTGGAAAGATGACAATTGACGGTGATACTGGACAAGTTGGACCAGGAATTGCACGTCGTTTAGATATACCGCCTTTAACATCAGTTAAGAAAGTTCAAGAAATTAATAAAGATGAAGGGTATGCGATTGTTCATCGAAAAATAGAAGATGGACATGAGGTGATTAAAACAAGCTTACCTTGTTTATTTGCAGTTGAGAAGGAAATCAATGAAGTTCCTTATTCATCACTTACAAATATGATAAAGGCTGCAAGGTATCACCCGACCATTTGGGCCGTGAAGGATTTAGAAGATATTGATATTAAACAATTAGGTCTAAAAGGTTCACCAACAATTGTATCGAAAGTATGGGCTCCACCGAAGGCTAAAGGTGGAACGATTTTTGAAGGAACTTCATTAGAAAAAGTAAATGAACTAATGAAGATTTTAAATGAGAAGAAAGAGTTATTTGAAGTGAAAGGAGGGGTATAAATGGATTTCTCAGAGTACAAAGGTATTTGGGTGTTTATTGAAGAAAACGATAAAGTCATCGCACCCGTTTCACTAGAATTGCTTGGAGCTGGTAAAGAATTAGCAGAAAAACGTGGTTGCGAATTAGCAGGTTTATTAATTGGTGAAAATGTGAAATCATTAGCCCCTACGTTATTTGAATACGGTGCTGACATCGTTTATGTATATGATGATCCAATTTTTAAAGATTATCGTACTGAGTCTTATATGAAAGCAGTACTTGAATGCTGTAACAAATATAAGCCAGAAATCTTATTGTATGGTGCAACTTCAAAAGGGAAGGATTTAGCAAGTGCAGTTGCAACTGACTTACCTACAGGTTTAACTGCCGATACAACAGTATTAGATGTTGAAGAAGATACAGGACTATTATTAGCTAGTCGTCCTGCATTTGGTGGAAATATAATGGCAACAATTCTTTGTAAGAAATATAGACCTCAAATGGCTACAGTTCGTCCAAAGGTAATGAAAGCGCTCACTCCGACTCCTGGTGCTGAAGGAGTTGTGATTGAAGAGGAAATTAATTTAAGAGAAGAAGATATTCGTACAAAAGTATTAGAGATTGTACGTGCAACAACTAAGAAGGTTCGCATTGACGAAGCCGATATTATTGTAGCGGGTGGTAAAGGATTAGGAAGTAAAGACGGATTTCAGTTAATTCATCTGTTTGCTGAATCGATTGGAGCGGCTGTTGGAGCAAGTCGTGATGTAGTTGAAGCTGGGTGGGTCGAACATCATCATCAAGTAGGTCAGACTGGCGTAACGGTTACACCAAAAATTTATTTTGCAATTGGGATATCCGGGGCAATACAACATATTGTTGGAATGCAAAATTCAGGTCTCATTATTGCGATAAATAAAGATCCGAATGCGGCAATTTTTCAATCTTGTCATTACGGCATCGTAGGAGACGCATTTGAAATTGTACCAATGCTGATTAACCAATTCCAAGAAAGTTTTTCTTTAAAGGAGGAAAATCACGATCATGCCGGAAAAATTTGATGTAATTGTCGTTGGAGCAGGCCCAGCAGGAATTTCATGTGCATACGAGCTCGCAAAAAATGGTGTTAATGTTGTCCTTATTGAAAGAGGAGAGTATCCTGGTTCGAAAAATGTTATGGGTGGCGTATTGTATCGTAAAATGATGGAGGACGTTATACCTGAATTTTGGAAGGATGCACCGATTGAGCGTGTGATTGTAGAACAACGAGTTATGTTGCTTGATAAACAATCTGCTACAACATTTGGATATAAAGGTCTTGAATTTGCTGAAGAACCTTATAATAATTTTACGGTTCTTCGCTCAAAGTTTGATCAATGGTTTGCTCAAAAAGCAGTAGAACAAGGTGCATTATTAATCAATGAAACAGTTGTTCTCGAGTGTATTGTTGAAAACGATATGGTAGTAGGGGTAAGAACGGATCGACCTGATGGTGATTTATATGCAGATGTAGTAGTTCTGGCAGATGGCGTAAATTCACTTTTAGGAAAATCTTTAGGTTTCCATAAAGAATGGAGACCAGATGAAGTCGCTTTGGCTACAATGGAAATTTTAAAGCTGGATAGTAAAATAATTCAAGATCGATTTGGTCTTGAAGGTAACCAAGGGGTAGCAATTGAGTTGTTTGGAGATGCGACAAAAGGCATAGTTGGCACAGGATTTTTATATACAAATAAAGATACTCTTAGTATTGGGGTCGGTACATTATTATCCGGCATGATTGAAAACAAATTGAAACCTTATGATTTACTTGAATACGTTAAGAATCATCCGATGATTAGACCGTATATTCAAGGAAGCGAACCACAAGAATACCTAGCTCATTTAATTCCAGAAGGTGGGTACAAATCAATTCCAAAATTGGTAGGAAACGGAGTATTGGTAATTGGTGATGCGGCACAACTAGTAAACGCAATTCATCGTGAAGGCTCCAATATGGCAATGACATCTGGTAGATTAGCAGCAGAGACCATTATCGAAGCAAAAGCGATTGATAACTACTCTGATGTTGCTTTAAAACCTTACGCTGATAAACTACTAAATAGCTTCGTAGGACAGGATTTGAAAAAATATAAAGATGCAACACATCATTTTGAAAAATTCCCTCAATATTTCGAGCAATATATTCCACTATTAAATAAATCTGCTAGCCAAATGTTTACCGTAGATGGTCAATCTAAATGGGAAAAACAAAAGAATATTATGAGTAATATAGGAGGAGCAAAAGCTAAACTTAAGCTTGCGAAAGATGTATACAAAGCATGGAAGGTGATGAAATAAATGAGTGAGACAAAAAAAGAAAGTACTATCGAAGAAAAGCAGTATCTCGTTCGTTTTAATGCCGATACAAAATCGCACTTAACTGTACTAGATTCCGATATTTGTATGACAAAATGTCCTGATAAAATCTGTACGATCTTTTGTCCAGCAGAAGTTTATAAATGGGAAAATATTCGAATGCATGTAGGATACGAGGGATGTCATGAATGTGGAAGCTGTAGAATAGGCTGTCCTCATCAAAATATTAAATGGGAATATCCGAAAGGTGGGCACGGAATTATTTTTAGATTGGGGTGATCGAAAATGTTCTCGATAGGCAACTATGTTATGTTTAGCTTAGATGGTGCTGTGGGAACGGTTATGGAAACTAAAGATAATCATTGCTTAGTAGCTTGGGAGGATCGTGTTTGTAGTTGGGCAAGTTTCGATCTACTCAGGAAAATTAGTTGCGCAGAATTAATTCAACTCTTCACTCCAAAATAATTCACCTTTTAAATTGGATTGGTATAAAAACGGGGGCTATATGAGAGGTAAAACAACCTCCGATATAGCCCCCAATTACATATTAAAGTGCGTCCAAAATGCTTTAACTGATTCTAGCTTAAATAAGACAACTATCACATTAAACCGAATACCATAAAAACAATTCTAAATATTCCTTTTTCAATTTTCACTTTTTTTCGTTCTTGGATAGGTGCTTTATCCGATTTCGAATTGCATCCTAGTTTATTCTTACAGGATTTAATTAAGTTATTACTGTTTTTAGGTGTAGATAATCTTGTTTCATTTTGACCAGTTTTTAGTTTAGAGTGCTCACTTTTATAAACTTTGGTTGGCTTAGTACTTGTTTCTTTTTCTGTTGCTTCCTTATGTTTTGCTTCATTTGAAGGATCTGTAAATGAGGTAAAAATAAATAAAATAAATAAGGCCCCAGTAATAATAAAATTCTTTAATGATTTTCCGTTCATTTTAAAGAAAGAGATAATGCCCCTAATAATAAAGAATAGGATTCCTATAAGACATAAAAATTCAATAAACGTGTACAATAGTTAGCCTCCCTATATTTCGCCACATACTAACTATTCGCTATTGAGGACTAAATTACCTTTTTAAAGTTAATTGGAGTGTTACTATAGTATAAGAAAATTCCATCATATGGAATAATAAGTTCTATTTACTTATAAATAGACAATTCATTTTTAGTTCTTTAGTTGTTATGGTTTGGAAATTAATAATTGGAGGGGGTTATGTAAAGCAGAACCTATTTAGTATCTAGTAAAATATTCACAAAAAAAATAAGTCCTTTAGAACTAGAAGTTAACTACTTTCGCAATCCACTAATATGATTTTTCTTCAGTACATTCATACAATTCGTCCACTTAAAGAATTAATAGGAAGATTTTCTATTAATTTAGAAGTGTTTAGAGAAATTTTATTTAACACCTAGCCTATTAAATTAAAATGTTATTGTATCTATGTGATTTATTTTAGAATACATTTTTACACAAACCTTGGGGACACTAAAAGTAATAATAAATGTTTATGTGATAAGCATTTTAAAATTAGATACTTTTTAATGCTAATGTTATTAATTGATATAGGATCGACAACTATATCTTTTTTATTTTGGAGTTTAAAGAAAAATTCGAAACATACATTAAGCTTAAAAGATTTAGGATTTACCAAAACTATACAATTCCAATGTAATAATAAAAAAAGCAAAGCTATCATTAAATTCATTCAAAAAAATAAGAATAATATCATTGACTAAATAATAGATTGAATTTATATTTAATTTTAAATATTCGAACAATTAGGGGTGTTTAGATGGGAAATGCATTAGTGTTTCAGTCAGATTTTGGATTACTAGATGGAGCAGTTAGCGCTATGTATGGTGTTTCTTGTAGTGTAAATCAAGATATAAAGATTTACGACTTGACCCATGATATACCTCAATACAATATTTGGGAAGCTTCTTACCGACTTGTACAAACAATGAATTACTGGACAGTTGGAACAGTATTTGTATCAGTTGTAGACCCGGGCGTAGGCTCAGATCGTAGAAGTATAGTGGCTCACACAAATACGAATCACTTCATAATAACACCTGATAACGGAACATTAACACATGTTGGCAAAATATATGGAATCAACCAATTAAGAGTCATTGACGAAGAAATTAATAGACTACCAAATTCAAGTGAATCTTATACTTTCCATGGGAGAGATATATTTGCATTTACAGGTGCAAGATTAGCTTCTGGAATAATTGACTTTGAAAATATTGGTCCAGAAGTGGATTCAAATTCATACATAAAATTACCAATGAAAGAATGCCATAGTGAAAACAATTCGATAACAGGAACGATCGATATACTTGATGTTCGCTATGGTAGTATTTGGACAAATATAGGTCGAACAGATTTTCTCAAACAAGGCGTTTCACATGGGGACTTAGTCGAAGTACTAATTACACACCAAGGTAGAAAAGTATACAAAGAAGCCGTAAAATATGGAAAATCATTTGCTGATGTAGCAATTGGAGAACCAATCTTATATGTAAACAGTCTAGATCAAATGGCAGTTGCTGTAAATCAAGGGTCGTTTACTGATGAATACGGAATTGATACAGGTATAGAATGGGAAATAACACTTAAAAGTAAGTAGGGAAAGCTTAAGTGAAAAAAGTACTTTCGGGGTTAGGTAAAAAAATGTTTTTTATTCCTCAATTTTAGTAATTTTTCAATAGAATTTTAACTTGGAAGTTTACTTATATTTAAAGTAGGCTTCTTTTTTGTAATGAATTTTAATCGGAAAATCCAGAACTTTCAAGGAGAAATTATAAACTTACGTGAAGTATTTCACTTGAAATTCATTTTTACCTATATAAAATTTATTATAATTAGGGGATTTGTAAAATTAAAAGGAAAATTTTAGTGAATGTTTTCACAAGTTATTCACAGACAATTGCATTTTCCTTTACTATAATTGGCAGTAACTTCTATTAGTAGGACCAATTGGCTCTAATGGAGTTGACGGGTCGGTTGGATCTACTGATGTTACTGGACCAGAACCTTCTGAAGCAACTGTTACTTGGACATTGGTTGATGCTCCAGGTGTATAATTAAAACTACTTAAAAAAATTTTAATCGTAATTTTTTAGCTTGATTGCTCTCTTTCTATCAGGCTTTTTATATTTTTTAAATTAAAAATTCTGTATAATTTAAACTGTCGTTAAGGACATCTTAGAAATTAAAGGTGGAGATTTTATTGGAATCGTATTCTAAATTAGCAAGTAGATCAAGTAGATTATTAGCAATATTGGTTGATGGATTTATAAGTTTTCTTTTTATTTTTGCCATATCGACCATTACAGGAATGACAAAGTTTACAACATTTTTTAATCCTACTAGAGTAGACAAGTTTGATATTGGAACTTCACTACTATCCATAATTAGTGTCATTCTATTTTATATTTTGATCCCCACATTTGTTTGGAAAGGGCAAACAGTCGGAAAGCGTTGGTTAAATATTGCAGTCGTTAAGAACGATGATCAAGAAGTAAATTTAAAGACAATGACTATAAGAGAAATTTTTTTCATTTTAGGATACATAAAAATACAATATTTATCATTAGTTGTAGGTTTTGTTGCATTTATTGATCCGTTTTTCATTTTTTCTTCTGAACGAAAAACACTACATGATTTAATTGCAAAAACAAAAGTAATTGATGTTTAAAATAAAAAGAAAGCTCTGTAAGCTTTCTTTTTTATTTTAAAATTTTCATTTGGTTTATATGAGCACGTGTTTCTTCAGTACCTAATTCATAAATCATCGCATAGGCTTGTTTTAAAAAATAATCATACCCATCATTGTTTTCTTGGCTCCAATTTGTGATTGGAATGATGAAAGCAGTTTGAATACCTGCTGCTTCATCATAACTGTCAATCTGATGGAAAATTCTTTCGAGTCTATGTTTTTCATCAATCGTAGCATCGATTTCTAACTCATAAGGTGCGTCCCCTTGATTTGGAACAATTGTTTTTGCTTGAACGGATACATAATATCTCCTTTTTTCCATATAGATCTCCCTTTTACGTAATTTTGGTTATCATTTTTATTATCCTCACCAACCAGTGCTTTATTCAAAGTTTATAATCAGCTCGAACTTAAAAAGGAATTTCATAAATAATATTGAAATATAAATGTGATATTAAGATAATTTAAGTATAAATGAGGGGGGAAATATATGAAGGGACTATATCGAGACTTTTTTCTTCATTTCGATATTATTGTGATGGGGGTACTTTTTTTAGTTGGAATTATTTATAGTTTAGGATTTCATTTATCATGGCTGACTGTCTTAATTTTCATTATTGGATTAATCTTTTTTATGTTTAGTGAGTACGTAACACATCGTTTCATTTTTCATATAAAGGCACCAAAAAATAAACTATTACTTAAATTTATGAAAAGGATTCATTATGATCATCATATGTATCCAGATGATTTGAAATTATTATTTTTACCGATATGGTATAGCATTCCGAATTTAGGATCACTTTGTATCATTTATTTTTTGATATCGAAAGATTTAATTCAAACAATTGCATTTGGTTCAGGTTTAATTTTTATGTTACTAGTATACGAATGGAAGCATTATGTAGCTCACAAACCAATTAAACCTTTAACGAAGGTAGGGAGACAGATTAAAAAGCTACATATCCTGCATCATTTTAAAAATGAAAACTTTTGGTACGGCGTATCGACCCCTATTTTTGATGGGATTTTTGGTACATTGAAGGATGAGAAGGAAGTAGTAACAAGTAATACCGCGAAAGCCTTAGAAGAAAGAATGTAAACTGCAAATGAGGTATCTTGGGAGAATAATGATTTACTTTTATCTTTTTAATTTGCACGATTTTATATTATTAAAATGATTAAAGAAAATGCCTAGTGTTTACACTAGGTTTTTTTGTCAGTTTAAAGCTCCTTTTTATTATGGAACAATCTCTATTTTATGAAATTTTACTATAAATTAATATTTTATAACAATTGAAAAAAGGGTAAATATTTGATTGGTGTGCTTACTATACTGAGAATAAGGGGGAGATGATTGTGTTATTAGATCAAACTCATTTAGAAAATGTTTATAGACAGATTAGAAGAGAGAAATTCGAATGCCTAAACTAAATTACAAAAAAATTTTGCTTTTAGGATTTGGATTTTTTGCAATCAGTCTTACTTGGTCCGTCTATAATGCTTTTATGCCAAAACTATTAAGTGATTATTTAAAGTCATCTGCTTTAATTGGATTTATTATGACGTTTGATAATTATTTTGCATTATTTTTACAACCTGCCGTTGGAATGTATAGTGATCGTTTAGATACACGATTTGGTAGAAGAATGCCATTTTTAATGGTCGGTATGCCACTTGCAGCATTATTTACCTTTTTAATTCCAGTGCATAAAACACTTTTTATGTTGATCTTTTTTATAGTGTTTATGAATTTAAGTATGAGTATTTTCCGTTCCCCAGTTATAGCACTTATGCCTGATTTAACAAGGGATGAACAAAGAAGCAAGGCGAATAGTGTCATTAATTTTATGGGTGGAATTGGTGCTTTAATTGCATTCTTTGTAGGTTCAATTTTGTGGGATTTAAATAAAGGATATCCTTTTTACTTGGCAGGATTTTTAATGTTATTTAGCTTTCTAATCCTTTTTTTCTTTATTAGAGAAAAAAGAGATGTTCTAAATTATGAGCAGGCTGAAGAAAAGATAAAATTAAGAGAAGGTTTTCGTTCAGCTATTCAGAATAAAAATGCATTATTTCTATTATTAGCAATTCTGAGTTGGTTCACGGGATTTAATGGAATTGAAACCTTTTTTACACGTTATGGGGAAGTTTATTTAGGGGTAAAAGTTAGTGCAGCCGCTTTTTCATTCGCATTCATTTCATTAGCGTTTTTAATCTTTGCCATTCCTGCCGGCTTTATTGGAACAAAAATTGGTAAGAAACGCAGCATATTAATTGGTATATTTGGAATTATCATTGGTTTTATTGTTTTATTTTTCTTAAAGGATTTATTATTCATTCGAATTGTCTTTTTAATAATGGGATGTTTATGGGCATTAGTAAACATTAATTCTTATCCTTTCTTAGCCGAAATGGCACCGATTGGATTTATTGGAACGTATACAGGGTTATATTATTTATTTTCATCAATTGCAAATATTATATCACCACCATTACTAGGTACAATAATGGATCTAATTGGATTTAAGTTCATGTTTTTGTATGGTTGTATCTTTATTACAATTTCATTCTTCATGATGCTTAAAGTAAAAGATAATCATATAACAGTCGAAAAAAATTCAAATGCATCTTTTTAAATAGGATGCTTTGAATTTTTTGATTGAGTTATAAATTTAAGCTCAGGTTTCACATAATTAATATAAAAAAACAAATAATAATAAAGCTGATATTTCAGTGTCTTTAAAAGAGTAAATTTGAAAAAAACATTAAGTTAGGAGCACTACAAAATGACAAATAATATCAATAAATTGATTGATCATACAGTTTTAAAACCTGAAACAACTAAATCTCAAATTGAAAAATTATGTCAAGAAGCAAAAGAACATAATTTTGCTTCAGTTTGTGTGAATCCAACTTGGGTCAGTCATTGTGCAAGTTTGTTAAAGGGCTCTGAAGTTTTAGTTTGTACTGTAATTGGGTTTCCTTTAGGTGCGAATACAAAAGAAACGAAAGCGTTTGAAACAAAAAATGCAATTGAAAATGGTGCCGGGGAAGTCGATATGGTCATCAATATTGGAGCTTTAAAAGATAAGGACTATGATACGGTAGAACAAGATATAGCAGCAGTTGTTAATGCAGCAAAAGGTAAAGCGTTAGTAAAAGTGATTATTGAAACAAGTCTTTTAACGAATGAAGAAAAAGAAATGGCTTCTAAGCTTTCTGTAAAAGCTGGGGCTGATTTCGTTAAAACATCTACAGGATTTTCAACAGGTGGTGCAACTGTAGAGGATGTAGCATTAATGAGAAAAACAGTTGGACCTGATATTGGAGTTAAAGCATCTGGGGGAGTTCGTGATATAGCAAGTGTGAATGAAATGGTGAAAGCTGGAGCAACTCGAATTGGTACAAGTAATGGAATTACGATTGTCCAAGGAAACGTTGCAACAGAAGGCTATTGATTTCTTTTAATGTCAAAGGGTGTTAAGTTTCAAACTTGACATTTACCTGTTGACCTATCAATAGTTTATGTATTATAATCGTAAAAGACATGTGGAAAAGTGTTCTTTTTTGCAGTGTTTTATTGATTGTAAGTGGTAGCTTGGAGGGAGGGAAAAGTAAGATGTCTAAAACAGTCGTTCGTAAAAACGAATCTTTAGAAGATGCTCTTCGTCGTTTTAAACGTTCAGTTTCTAAAACTGGTACGCTACAAGAAGCAAGAAAACGCGAATTTTATGAAAAGCCAAGTGTAAAACGTAAGAAAAAATCAGAGGCAGCGAGAAAACGTAAATTCTAAGAGAGGGTGTTACTATGAGTCTTCTCGAACGTTTGAATTCAGATATGAAACAAGCGATGAAGGAAAAAAACAAAGACAAGTTAGCAGTTATTCGAATGGTGAAAGCGTCATTACAAAATGAAGTAATTAGCTTAGGGAATAATGTGACATTGTCAGCTGATCAAGAGTTAACAATTTTAACTCGTGAAGTGAAACAACGTAAAGACTCCCTCCTGGAATTCGAAAAAGCTGGTCGTCAAGACCTTGTGGATAAATTAAAGCAAGAGTTACTGATTCTAAAAGAATACTTGCCTCAACAATTATCTGAAGAGGAACTTCTTGAAATTGTACGTGTTACAATTTCAGAAGTCGGTGCTACATCAAAAGCTGACATGGGGAAAGTAATGAGTGCAGTTATGCCTAAAGTAAAAGGACAAGCTGATGGCTCTTCTGTGAATAAAGCTGTAGCAAGTCTGTTAAAATAAACGTCTATTTATAGACGTTTATTTTTTTTGTTTTTGATTACTGCAAAATTTGGAAACTGCTATTAAAGTGCAAATAAAATTTCTGATACTGCAATTAACTCCTTCAAAATAATTGCTTTAGTCAAAGACATCACATAAATCTACTTAATTTTCACCAATCCCCCATATCCAGTTTGGATGTAAATTAATACCCCCTATAAAAATCTGCATAATTCCAGTCTAGAGAAAACTCCAATTAAAAGATTATTTATATTTTAGTCAAAATTTAACCATGTGTGTGATTTAAATCACATACAGAAATAATGTTATTCGGTATGATGAATTCACATAAACAATACATTTGTTTAACATCTACAGGGGAGAGATGAATAATGATACCGTTTGGGGATTTACACAACGATCTAGGTGGAATAGCATTTGCTTTAGGGTGGTTAATTATTGTCGTACCATTTGCTTTTACATTAATTTATATTACGAGAGAGATGGCAATAGGTGACGAAGAACGACTACAAGATGAGATCAAACAAGGGGTTCATGACTATGCTAGATCAATTAAAAAACCACTCATAACAGAAAATAATCATTTACCACAATTTGATACAACTATGGCAAAAAGGCCGTTATTCATTAAGTTGGTCGGTTTAATCGTGAGCGTACTCATCACTTATGTTACGGTCAAAGGAATATACGGTGATGGCAATAGTGATATTACTTCAATTGGTTTTGTAGTAATGTGGAGTCTTTTCTTTCTTACTCAAGGGGTTCTATGGTGGGTTACTACTTCACAAGGAAAACAAGATGTTTATCAAGATGTTACAATCCAAAGAAGAATGTAATAACGTAAATAAACTTGAACCGGGAATAGTTATTTATTCTCGGTTTTTTTCTATGCATAATTCTATAAGAGGGCTCTTAGGAAGACCTTCGATTTTGAGATTTTCTGTACCAAACAGGTGCAAGTAACCATATAGCCAAACTTGCTCTCCATAATCAATAATCAATAAACTCCACTACTATAAGTCTAAATATTCATCTTAAATATTTCCTTTGGCTTTTCTTTTTATATCATACCTTCTGAAAATTCATCATAAATATGATATGAAAGGGGGAGGAGTCTATCTTGAAAAGATTAGCGCATAATTTAAAAACATGGATGTCAAGTAAGATGGACTTACCACCAGATGTACTATTGGAATTACCACGTATTACAATGCTAGGCCAACTACATATTTATATTGAAAACCATAGAGGATTACTTGTGTATTCGGATAATGAATTGCGTTTGTTAATGAAGCAGGGGCAGTTATTGATTAAGGGGAAAGATTTTGTTTTGAAGACGATGTTGCCTGAGGAGATTTTGTTAGAAGGCGAAATTGAGCATGTGTATTTTATTAATGAATAGCATCTAGAACATACACCATGATCAGTCTAATGAACATGGGGGATTTAAGATGAAAAACCAATGGACTTCAAATTTTACGGGGATGGTTCAAGTAAAAGTAATTGGGCTTGGACCAGAACGTTTTTTAAATGATTGTATGCGAAAGGGGATTCCACTTCGTGATGTGAAGAAAAGTGGAACAAATTCGATTACGTTTACAATTGAGTTAAAAGATTATAAACGGATCAAGAATATTCCGCGGAAAAAAGAATATAAGGTACATTTTATTGGCAGGAAGGGATTGCCTTTTGAAGTTAGAAAAGCATGGAAGTATTTTGGATTTGTTGTAGGTGTTGTTGGCTTTTTAGTTGTATTATTTTTACTATCAAATATGGTTTGGCGAATTGATATCAAGGGTGCTTCACCTGAAGTGGAATATAAGCTACGGAAAGATTTAACCGCCATGGGTGTTAAGACTGGCGCGTCTCAATTTACTTTACCTAGAATGCAAACAATCCAGAAAAAGCTACAAAATGACAATCCAACATTAACATGGATTGGTGTACAATTAAATGGGACTACCTTTCATTTTGAGGTAGTTGAGAAGCATATTCCTAAGCCTGAGAAGGCGTTAAGTCCACGACATATTATTGCAAGTGAAGAAGCTGTTATTTCAAGTATGTTTGTTGAAAAGGGGAAACCTCTTGTAGTAAAGAATGACTTTGTAAAAAAAGGCCAAATATTGGTGTCTGGAATAATCGGAACGGAAGATCATCCTATTTTAGTCCCTGCTGTTGGCAAAATCATGGGGGAAGTTTGGAGAGAAGAAATTATTAGTGTTCCTTTAGATACTCCGTTTACGGTTCTTACGGGAGAGAGAAAAACGAGTTATTATATTGGAACTAAGGAAAATAAAATAAAATTTTGGGGTTTTGATAAGAATAAATATAAGTCTTTTCAAGACGAAAGTAGTTCGTATCAATTTAAATTTTTAAAATGGAAATTGCCGATTTTTTTCAGTAAAAAAACAACGCTGGAAAGTGAAAAATATGTAAGAACGTACTCTAAAGTGCAGGCTGCTCAACTTGGAAAACAAATTGGTAAGAAGGAATTAATGAAAAAGTTAAGTCCAGATGCCAAAATTTTACAAGAAAAAGTTTTGCACGAGTCAATAGACAATGGTAAAGTTAATTTAAGAATGTATTATAAAGTTTTAGAAGATATCACAAAAACGAAAACTATTGTTCAAGGGGACTGAGTAATGCCAGAACAACTACTAACGATTAATCAACAACTAGAGGATCCAAACGAAGCAATTGCCTTATTTGGTACAAACGATAAGCATCTAGAAATAATTGAAAATTTGCTTGATGTTAAGATTGTGTCACGTGGTCAATCTGTACAAGTTTCAGGTACGAATGAAGATGTGAAAACTGTTGAGCAAATCATTCAAGCCCTTTTAGAGGTTATTCGAAATGGAGTGAGTATTACATCGAGGGATGTTACATACTCAATTCAGATGGCTAAAGAAGGAAGGCTGTCATCATTTGCTAGGTTGTATGACGAAGAAATTATTAAAAATTCAAAAGGAAAACCAATTCGAGTTAAGACTTTTGGACAAAGACATTATCTTCGTGCAATTCAATCAAATGATTTAGTATTTGGAATTGGACCTGCTGGTACAGGTAAAACATATCTAGCAGTTGTCATGGCTGTTCAAGCATTAAAAAATAATAAAGTAAGTAAAATTATTTTAACAAGACCTGCTGTGGAAGCTGGAGAAAGTTTAGGATTTTTACCAGGAGATTTAAAGGAAAAGGTTGACCCATATTTAAGACCATTGTATGATGCCTTGCACGATGTATTAGGACAAGAGCATACTGTGCGTCTAATTGAAAGAGGAACAATTGAAATTGCACCTTTAGCTTATATGAGGGGACGTACTTTAGAAGATGCCTTTGTCATTTTAGATGAAGCTCAAAATACTACAATGGCTCAAATGAAGATGTTTTTGACCCGTTTAGGATTTGGCTCTAAAATGGTTATAACAGGTGACCCTTCACAGATTGATTTACCTAAAGGAGTAAAGTCTGGTTTAATTTCAGCTCAAAATACACTTAAAGGTGTTGAGGGTATTGGTATGACAATCTTGGAACAAACTGACGTAGTTCGTCACCCATTAGTACAGAAGATTATTCAAGCTTATGATTTAGCAAAAGAATGATTCGTAGTGGCCCTACATTGATAGGGTCATTTCGTATTTTTATGATGAGGTGCATTTCTAGAAAGGGGAAACAATGAATAGTTTGCAAGCTTTAATTCAGCGTTTTAAGAATCAAACTCTTGTCATATTAATGTGTACTATTGCATTCAGCTTATTAAGTTTTCTTCTTTTAGTTAGTCATGTTAGACCGGTAAAATACGACATTCAGCTATTATCTATTGCTGATGATAATATTTATTCACCTATCACGATTGAGGACAAAGGAGCTACCGCTAAAAAACGACTTGAGGCTGCAGCAAGAGTTGAAGATGTATATAAATATGAGGAAAGTTATACACAAAAACGGATAGACATAGTAAATTCAATTTTTGATATTGTAACAGAAGTTAAAAATGAAAATGCTAAGAGTGATAATCCTACAGGACAAGCATTAATTGATAAAGAAACAAGCGATGTTAAGAAAAAACTGCCTGACGATATTCGTAAAAATTTAGAAGATAGTGTATTTAGCACTTTAGTTAAATCGTCAGAAGAGCAGTTAAATATTACTAAGGCTTCGCTAAATACGGCTATTAACAATGTAATGTCTGAGGAAATTACGACGAACCAAATCGAAGAATCTCGTGGGAAACTAAGAAACGAATTATCATATGTAAGTGTTAATCCTTCACTAAAGGATGCGATGATCTCAATAGGTGAATTTGCGATTGTGCCTAACTACTTTTTTGATGCAGAGGAGACAAAAGAGAGAAAACGTCTAGAAAGTGAAAGTGTAGATAGTGTCTATATTTTACAAGGACAAGTCTTAGTAAAAGCCGGAGAAACAATTACAAAGGAAAAATATGATCAATTAAAATTAGTTGGCCTAATAAAAAACAAACAGTCAATTCAACCTTATATTGGATTAATTTTATTAATTGGAGTATTAGCGTACTTTGTATTAAAACAAACGGCAAATTTAAAAGAAAAAGGGAATATATACATCGTTACATACTATAGCATTGTAATTTTCACAATCTTGATATTGAAAATTGTTAGCTTGTTTCAAAAAGTTGAGTTTTCTGGCCTTGTATATGTAGCCCCAGTTGCAATTGGGACTTTATTGATAAAGTTTTTATTAGGTAATCGATATTTAATGGTTTCGTCAATTATTTTCTCTATTTGCGGCAGTTTAATGTTTAACGAAGATGTTAATGGTGCAATTAATTATTCGACTGGAATCTATATTTTATTTAGTTCAATCGCCGTTTTATTCATAAATGAGGTTAAAAATAAGCGTTCAATGATTCTCCATGCAGGATTTTTAATTTCGCTTGTTAATATTGCTACACTATTTTCTTTGATCTTAATTCGCAATGGTCAATATTCTTCAGTAGAAATTGGGATCTATTTATTAATGGGGCTTACTTCCGGAGTTTTATCAAGTGTCATTACGATGGGGATTTTACCTTTTGTAGAAGATTCGTTTGGAATGGTATCCTCTTTTAAACTTGTTGAGTTAGGTAGTCCAAATCATCCTTTATTAAGAAAAATATTATTAGAGGCTCCTGGTACATACCATCATAGTATAATGGTTGCAAATTTAGCTGAAGGTGCTTGTGAAGCGATCGGCGCAAATGGTTTGTTAGCTAGAGTAGGAGCATATTATCATGATATTGGTAAAACGAATAATCCCGGATTCTTTATTGAAAATCAAATGGGTGGTCATAACCCTCATGATCGTATTAAACCGATTCAAAGTAAAGATATCATTTTAAGACATGTAAGTGATGGAGTAAAAATACTAAAAAAATATAATTTGCCAAAAGATATTATTGATATTGCAGCAGAGCATCATGGTACAACTTTATTAAAGTATTTTTATTATAAGGAAAAAGAAACAAATCCTGATGTTAAAGAAAGTGATTTTAGATATCCAGGTCCAAAAGCTCATTCGAAGGAATCGGCAATTGTAGGAATTGCTGATAGCGTTGAAGCAGCTGTTCGTTCGTTAAAGGACCCTAATATGGAAAAAATCGAAGTATTAGTATCTTCCATTATGCATGATCGTTTGAATGATGGTCAGTTTGCAATGTGTGAATTAAATTTAAAAGAATTACATATTGTTGAGAAATCATTGTGTGAGACTTTAAAAGGAACTTTCCATTCAAGAATACAGTATCCAGATGAAAGATAAGGTGAGATAATGGTTCAACTAGAAATTGATTTTATAGATGAAACAAATGAAGTGACAAAAGAACAGCAATCTGATATAAAAGGTTTACTTGAGTGCGCCTTAGAATATGAGGGTGTAACGGGTGAGGTTGAAATTGCTGTTTCTTTTGTAGATGATGAAAGAATTCATGAAATTAATAAAGAGTATCGAGAGAAAGATCGTGCTACTGATGTTATTTCATTCCCAATGGAGGAATTAGGAGAAGGTGAAATTGAAATCATTGGAGTTGACTTACCACGTACTTTAGGTGATATTGTCATTTCGATACCTACTACTAAGAGACAGGCTGAAGAGTATGGTCATTCGTTCCGCCGTGAATTAGGTTTTTTAGCAGTTCATGGATGTTTACATTTACTTGGTTATGATCATATGAATGAAGCCGATGAGAAAGTGATGTTTACAAAACAAAAGGAAATATTAGAAAAATATGGCCTTGAAAGACTCTAAAAAAAGAGCGCCATTATTTAAATCTTTTGGTTTTGCATTTAGTGGTATTTTTAAAGTGATTAAGGATGAACGAAATATAAAAATCCACTTATTTGCAGCACTTATTTCGATTGGTCTTGCGTTTTATTTGCATATTAGCCGAATAGATTGGTTAATCCTACTGCTTATTATTACAATGGTCATATCGCTAGAGCTAGTTAATTCTTCAATTGAAGCAGTTGTCGATTTAGCATCACCTAATAAACATCCTTTAGCAAAAAAAGCGAAGGATGTGGCGGCTGGGGCAGTGTTAGTCGCTGCAATCGTTTCAATCATTATAGGTGCTTTGCTATTTTTTCCGTATTTTACTATACTACGTTAATAAGACCCCACTTTCGTGTTCGGGCTTATAATAGGAGGCTACATAAATGGATAAACAACAACTTATAAATGAAGCGATAAAAGCTAGAGTAAACGCATATGTACCATATTCGAAATTTCAAGTTGGTGCAGCATTGCTTACTAAGGATGGTCAAGTTATTCATGGTTGTAATATAGAAAATGCATCATATGGTCTTACGAATTGTGCAGAACGAACTGCATTATTCAAAGCATATTCAGATGGCATTACGGAGTTTACAGCAGTGGCAGTAGTCGCTGATA
The DNA here is from genome assembly GCF_036421055.1 of Gottfriedia acidiceleris. Classification (GTDB taxonomy): domain Bacteria; phylum Bacillota; class Bacilli; order Bacillales; family Bacillaceae_G; genus Gottfriedia; species Gottfriedia acidiceleris_C. Next base: position 57,356 of record NZ_JAZGQS010000004.1, read on the forward strand.
CTGAGGGACCTGTTGCTCCTTGTGGGGCATGCCGTCAAGTTTTATTTGAACTTAGTGGACCAGATACAGTCGTATATTTATCAAACTTAAATGGAGCAATCCAAGAAACAACAGTAAAAGAATTATTGCCAGGAGCATTTACATCGGAGGATTTGAATGAATAAAGAAAGTTATAAATCAGGTTTTGTCTCAATTATAGGTAGACCAAATGTAGGGAAAAGTACATTCCTTAATCGAGTAATCGGTCAAAAAATAGCTATAATGAGTGATAAGCCTCAAACTACTCGTAATAAAATTCAAGGCGTTTTTACTGAAGATGATGCACAAATTGTCTTTATTGATACGCCAGGAATCCATAAACCAAAACACAAACTTGGTGACTTTATGGTAAAGGTAGCTCAAGAATCAATTAAGGATGTTGACGCTACGTTATTTATGGTAAATGCCAATGAAGGGTTTGGTCGTGGAGATGAATTCATTATTGAGAAACTACAAGGAAGTCGTAGTCCAGTAATTTTAGTCATTAATAAAATTGATACAATTCATCCGGATCAGTTATTTGATTTAATCAATAAATATAAAGATCTTTTCCAATTTGCTGAAATTGTTCCAATCTCTGCATTACAAGGGAATAACGTCGATCGCTTATTAAAAGTGATTAAAACTTATTTACCAGAGGGTCCACAATACTATCCTGCAAATCAAGTAACCGATCATCCTGAAAGATTTATCATTTCAGAATTAATAAGAGAAAAAGTATTGCATTTAACTAGAGAAGAGGTTCCACATTCAATTGCTGTTATTATTGAGCAAATTGAAAGAAGACCAGAAGGAAATGCAATATACGTGAATGCAACAATTGTCGTTGAAAGATCATCCCAAAAAGGAATCATTATCGGAAAGCAAGGTAGCATGTTAAAAGAGGTTGGCAAGCGTGCTCGTTTAGATATAGAAAACTTGCTTGATACAAAAGTATTCTTAGAATTATGGGTTAAGGTTCAAAAAGATTGGCGTAACCGCATGTCTCAATTAAGAGATTTAGGGTTCCGTGAGGATGAGTATTAAAAGGCATAAATCAAGGTACAGGGCTTAGCATCATGGTCGAATCATATTACCATTTGTTCAAAAAAAGCCCAACATATTTTTCTTGATTTTGCAAGCTTTTTATTTGTGATTTTAATAAATTTTATACACATGAAAATCGGGAGAGAAGGTCACATTATAAGTAAGCAGGGAAAGTAATTGGCTATAGGTAATGAGCAATGAGTTGTAGCTATTCTTGAAAGGTGGTTTCTCAATGTTGAATTTTACCTGGGATGTCTTTTCTAAAACTGGAAATGTTGAGACATATTTATTGTTTAAACAGCTTGAACAGGAACATGTAGATCAGAAAAGTTACATTGATGAAGAGATAGCTGATATTGATTCCCTACATACTTAACCTTCATCCAATTGGATGGTGAGTTTATTGTTACAGCGTGTAGAAGGAATTGTATTACGGGCAAACGCTTATGGAGAATCAAATGTTATTATTACTCTCTTAACAAGAGAATTAGGTAAGATAGGAGTTGTGGCAAGAGGAGCAAAGAAGACAAATAGTCGACTTGCTTCTGTTACACAACTCTTTACATATGGGTCGTTTTTAATTCAAAAAGGATCTGGTTTAGGTACATTAAGTCAAGGGGAACTGATTGATTCATTTCGTGAGTTAAGAAGTGATTTAGTTGCAACTGCATATGCTTCGATTGTTGTAGAGCTTACTGATAAAGCGGTTGAAGAGAAAAAAAATAATCCATATATATTTGAATTGGTCCTTCAACTACTACAGCACATGAATGAAGGTGCAGACGCTGAAGTTTTGACTTATTTATTTATGACGAAAATGATCCCTGTATTAGGATATCACCCATTTTTTGATCAATGTGTGAATTGTAGATGTAGTGCAAATGAAAATTTATTTGTAGCCTTTTCTGTTAAAGAAGGCGGGTTTTTATGTCAGCGTTGTAAACAGACTGATCCCTATGCTTTTTCTGTTACTGAAAAGTCGGTTAAGTTAATGAGGATATTTTATCATTTTGATGTAAATCGACTTGGAAAAATTGAGGTTAGCGAGGTAACAAAGAAAAACTTACAACAAATTTTATTTTCTTACTATGATGAATATAGTGGAATCTATTTAAAATCACGCAAATTTTTAGAGCAATTAAAAAATATGGATAATTTTCTGAAAACTGATAAAAATTCAGAAACCTAAGGAAGGAAATAGGTCACCTATTTCCTTCTTTCTTTTTTAAATTGTAAAAATAGTATATAATATTTATTAGAGAGTATAACATATTGGATAGTTAGGGGTGAGGGAAATCGAACTGACAAAGCGACAAACTCAAATACTTGAAATTGTAAAAAATAATGGACCAATTACAGGTGAACATATAGCTGATAAGCTAGCACTTACAAGAGCTACGCTTCGCCCGGATTTAGCTATTCTTACAATGACTGGTTTTTTAGAGGCAAGACCAAGAGTAGGATATTATTACACAGGAAGAACAAGCGGTGCACAAGTCATTGAAAGAATTAAAAAATTGACTGTAAAGGAATTTCAGGCGATTCCTGTTGTAGTAGATCGAAGTTCATCAGTGTATGATGCAATTGTTACAATGTTTCTTGAAGATGTAGGAACGTTATTTGTAGTTGATCAAAATTCGATTTTATCAGGAGTACTTTCGAGAAAAGACTTACTCCGTGCAAGTATAGGAAATAAAGATTTGCATACATTACCCGTAGATATTATCATGACGAGAATGCCAAACATTACAATTTGCTATAAAGATGATACAATTTATAATGTAGCTAAGAGTTTAATTGAAAAACAAATTGATGCTGTCCCTGTTGTTCGTGAAAGTGAGCATGGACTTGAGGTAATTGGTCGATTTACAAAAACAAATTTTACTCGTGCGATTGTAGACTTAATGAACAATGATATGTTTTAGTAAAGTTAAGAGGTGAACATATGGGCAATTCAATCGTTTATGTTGTATCAGATTCTGTTGGTGAAACAGCAGAGCATGTCGTAAAGGCGGCTATTAGTCAATTTCATGAAAAATTCGAGATTAGACGTGTACCATACGTTGAAGATAATGCAACATTAATTGAAATAGTTCAAGTAGCAAAAGAAAATAATGGTATTATTGTATTTACATTAGTAAAACCTGATATGAGAAAGAAATTATTAGAAGAGTCGCAAAGTGCAGGTGTAATCGTATATGATTTAATCGGTCCATTAATCGATAAAATTTCAACGATTCATAAACTTGAACCTAGAAATGAACCTGGTGTAGTTCGTAAACTAGATGAAGATTATTTCCAACGTATTGAGGCAATTGAATTTGCTGTTAAATATGATGATGGAAGAGATCCAAGAGGTATTGAAAAAGCTGATATAGTCTTAATCGGTGTATCGAGAACATCAAAGACTCCTTTATCACAATATCTTGCTCATAAAGGATTTAAAGTTGCCAATGTACCTTTAGTTCCAGAAGTAGATCCACCAGAACAACTACTTAAAGTTCCAAAAGAAAAGTGCATAGGGCTAATGATTTCTCCAGAAAAGTTAAACCATATTCGAAAAGAAAGATTAATTTCATTAGGTCTTCACGATGGAGCAAGCTATGCTAATATTTCAAGAATTGAAGAAGAACTAAAACATTTTAATAATGTTGTTAAGCAAATTGGCTGTAAAGTTGTTGATGTTTCTAGCAAGGCAGTAGAAGAATCCGCTAATGTAATATTAAATTACTATTACCAAAATAAGCAGATTAGATAATTTATTGAAATTAAAAATAATGATCGTTCTTTTTAGACTGACACATTAGAGTAATCTAATGTGTTTTCATCGTTTTTACTTTTTTTATAGGAGTTTAGTTAAATTAGGATCGTTTGTAAAAGTTAAAATTCTTTAGTACTTATTGCTAGATTTCCTAATTAAAATAGATTATAATAAAAAATTGTATGAAATGAACTAATTAATAGGTTTAACTTTTTATACTTACGAATAAACTATGAATATGTGCTTCCTAGTTTATTGAAAGATGGAAATAAAACTACATAAATCGATACATGTTTTGAAGGAATTACAAAAGACGTGTAGAAATTAATCATAAGCGATAAATAAATGGGTTATTGAAAACCAGAACTAGCAGTTGAATGCAATGCTTATGAACTACTGTATAGCACTTCTTTTTAGACAATTTATAAATCACATATGATTTAATAAAGTAAATTAACTTAAGTTAAAATATATGGAAATATTTTTGTCGAATCATGAAGGAATACAGTGAGTTTTATCGAATAAAATAGTATATGGAGCTGTCAGTATGGGAAACAGAATTCCCGATGAACTTGTCGAGCAGGTTCGTCAGTCAGTTGACATAGTTGATGTAGTAAGTGAGTATGTTCCTCTGAAAAAACAAGGAAGAAATTATTTTGGACTCTGTCCTTTTCATGGAGAAAGCACACCATCTTTTTCTGTGTCTCCTGAAAAACAAATTTTTCATTGTTTTGGATGCGGTGCTGGAGGAAATGCGATTTCTTTCATTATGCAGCTTGAAGGACTTAACTTTCAAGAATCTGTCCATCAGCTTGCAAAAAAGACAAATATCACTTTACCTTCAGAAACGGTTGACACAGTCAAGAATCCACAAGCTACTGAGCAAGGCATTATGCTTGAAGCTCATGAGTTTGTCAAAAAGTACTATCATCATCTATTAGTTAACACAACAGAAGGTAAACAGGCACTAGAATACCTACTTAACAGAGGGATTTCTAGAGAGGAAATAAAGCATTTTGAGCTTGGTGTTGCTTTAGATTCTTGGGATGCTGTTACTAAGGTGTTAGAAAAACGTGGTTATCCAATGCCGATCATGGAGAAAGCTGGTCTAGTTGTTCGAAGTGAACGTGATGGTAATTACTATGATCGATTTCGAAATCGATTAATTTTTCCAATTCATAACCATCAAGGAAAAATTGTTGCATTCAGTGGAAGAATAATGGGTGAAGGTTCACCAAAATATTTAAATAGTCCTGAATCTTCAATTTTCCATAAAGGAAAATTATTATATCAATTTTACCAAGCAAAAAATGTCATGCGAAAGCAAAATCGGGCAATATTGATGGAAGGTTTTGCAGATGTCATTTCCGCGTTTAGAGCTGGAATCCATGATGCAGTTGCAACCATGGGAACTTCATTAACAGAGGATCAAGCGAAAGTATTGAAAACATCTGTTGATCAAATTATTATTTGCTATGATTCAGATCAGGCGGGTATTAACGCAACTGAAAAAGCAGCTAAAGTTCTTCAAAAAGAAGGATTTACAATTAAAGTTGCACAAATGCCTGATGGCTTAGATCCTGATGAATATATAAGAAAATTTGGTCCAGAAAAATTTAATATCTCTATTATTGAAGCTAGTGTATCATTAATGAGTTTTAAAATGCAATATCACCGAAAAGGAAAAAATCTTTTAGATGAAACTGTTAAATTTCAGTATATAAAAGAAATGCTACAAGAAATTGCTAAACTAAGTCAACTGATCGAACAAGATTATTACTTAAACCAACTCTCTAAAGAGTTTTCTATCTCGATTGAAGTACTTAAGAAGGAATTTGGACAATATAGTAATCAGGCAAATCGTATATCTAATGTAACAGAAGTAAAATCTGATATCAAACGCGATATTACAACTAAGACACTTCTTCCTGCACATGTTCGAGCAGAACAATTACTTTTAGCTCATATGTTAAATAGCAGTGAAGTGGCTGAAAAAGTAAGGCAGCAATATCAGGGTCTATTCTACAATAATGATTATTCCGAGATTATAATCCATCTTTATGCTTATTATGAAGAGGGCAATGAGTCTAATATTAGTAAATTTATGAATTACCTTCCTTCAAAAAGGTTACTTGAAGTAGTTTCAAAAATTGTCAATTTACAGATAGCACCTGAACTAACAGAGCGAGAGTTAAAGGATTATTTAGATGCATTAAACAACTATGATAAACAACAACGTATACGTGAAAAAGAAATAGATCTGAAAAAGGCCGAACGTGAAGGAGATTTTGTAAAAGCTGCAACGATTCTCCAACAAATCACACAGCTAAGATCTAGTATGAAATATGTTAAATGATTCGCGAACTTTTCGAAGGAGGGGAACAGATGGCTGATAAATCGGCTCGTTCTAAAGATACGGAAACAGAAGTAACACTTGATCAAGTAAAAGCATTATTAATTGAAAATGGTAAAAAACGTGGTGTAATTACATATGAAGAAATTGCAGATCGTTTAAACGGTTTTGAAATTGATTCAGATCAACTTGAAGAATTTTATGAGCAACTAGGTGAACAAGGTATTGATATTGTTGGTGACGCTGATGATGAACCTAGAGGAGCTCAATTAGAGAAGGAAGAAGAATTTGACTTAAATGATTTAAGTGTTCCTCCTGGAGTAAAAATTAATGACCCAGTACGTATGTACCTAAAAGAAATTGGTCGAGTTGATTTACTTTCTGGACAAGATGAAATCAATTTAGCGAAACGTATTGAAGAAGGCGATGAAGAAGCGAAACGACGCTTAGCAGAAGCGAACTTACGATTAGTAGTAAGTATTGCAAAACGTTACGTAGGACGCGGTATGCTTTTCCTAGACCTTATTCAAGAAGGTAATATGGGATTAATCAAAGCCGTTGAAAAGTTTGACTATCGTAAGGGTTATAAATTTAGTACATATGCTACTTGGTGGATTCGTCAAGCGATTACTCGTGCAATTGCTGACCAAGCAAGAACGATCCGTATTCCAGTTCATATGGTGGAAACAATTAACAAATTAATTCGTGTTCAACGTCAATTGCTTCAAGATCTAGGTCGCGAGCCATCTCCTGAAGAAATTGGTGAAGAAATGGATTTACCACCAGAAAAAGTTAGAGAAATCCTTAAAATTGCTCAAGAGCCAGTTTCATTAGAAACACCAATAGGTGAAGAAGATGATTCACACTTAGGTGATTTCATTGAAGATTCTGAAGCTACTTCACCAGCTGAGCATGCAGCTTATGAAATGCTAAAAGAGCAATTAGAAGATGTTCTTGATACATTAACAGATCGTGAAGAAAATGTTTTACGTCTACGTTTTGGATTAGATGATGGGCGCACTCGTACTTTAGAAGAAGTTGGTAAAGTATTTGGCGTTACACGTGAGCGTATTCGTCAAATTGAAGCAAAAGCTCTACGTAAATTACGTCATCCGAGCCGAAGCAAACGTCTAAAAGATTTCTTAGAATAGGATGTTTAAAAAGAGTTTATCCTTTATTGGGTAAACTTTTTTTATTTTCGTCTTAAATATAAAAAAGAAAAACGTTTAAATTAGTAAATATGTCACAATAAAATAATTTGTCAAAATATATCGAATGTCCGTACTAAATAGATAATTGTAGTGCTATGCTACATACTAAGTAATCCTTCTAAAACGGTGGATCTTTTAATCATTCATGCTAAAGACGAGTCAAAGGATAATTTAAGCAAAAATGGTTAATATAAATTATGGAGACGCTAGTAGTAATCCATCATTTTAACAATTGGATACCTATTTACTTTATTTTACAGAATTGTCTTTAAATTTGCAAATACTCATTTTCCCTACTTTTTTAATAATTTTTATAATTAGTTCAATACTACTAAAAATAAAATTATTGGTTTAAAGACATATGGCCTATATCGTAATAGCAATTATTAAAGCTTTTTGTGGAAATAATTCAAATCAAACAAAAGGTTTATTGGGTTACAATGGTTTGAAATGGTTTCTTAAAAAAACTTACTTATTTCATTTATTAAGAGGTGAGTTTATACAAATATAATTTGTCATTATGCTATACAGAAGTTTATTCTTTATAGTAGGAAGTTTTATATAATTTTGAAATCGTTTAACAATTTTTAAATTTATCCAATATAATACTTTTTTTATTGTTTTTAATCGTATACAATAATAATGTTATAGTAATTAATTTTATTTTTTTAAGGGGTTACATAAGGGGGATCATAATGAAACGAAATCCATTAATTCCTTTTGCTCTAATTGCAGCACTAGGAATCGCAGTCATGCTAATTATTTCATTAAAGGGAGCAAAACAGGCTGATGAAATTGCAAACGGAGATAAAAAACCGGCGCAAACAGCATCAACTAAGCCAGATGAAATATATGCTCAAACATGTGTTAGCTGTCATGGTGATCAATTACAAGGGGTTGTAGGGCCAAACTTAACTAAAGTAGGTTCAAAATACTCAGAAGATCAAATCAAAGACATACTTAAAAACGGTAAACAAGGCGGAATGCCAGCTGGTTTACTACAAGGACCACAATTGGATGCTGTTGCTAAATGGTTATCTGAGAAAAAATAAGCAAGCATATAAAATGACCTCTTCTAATGAAGAGGTCATTTCACTGTTAGTCAAAGTAAAAATTTGATTTTCAGACTGCTTGAAAAAGCTTTTCTTTCGAGGGGCGAAGGTCGAAGGTCGAAGAGGAGCGGAGTTACCTAAGGCGGTAATGTGCACCACAAGCGGCCGAAGCAATAAAGAAAGCGAGCGTTTGGTAAGTAAACTCAAAATGACCTCTTCTACCGAAGAGGTTATTTTGGTTTATTGGCTACTATAGTGTAAAATGATGTTATGAAAATAAAATGAAATGGTGATTTGTTTATGAATGAAGTAAATTTATCAAAGCGTTTAAAAAGAGTATTTGATTACATACCAGAGGGGACGAAATTAGCTGATATTGGATCAGATCATGCTTATTTACCTTGTTATGCAGTTTTAAATAAAAGATGTTCCTCAGCAATTGTAGGCGAAATTACTGAAGGTCCATATAATTCAGCACGATCTACGATTCGTCAAAGTGGGTTAGAAGGAATTGTGGAAGCTAGAATGGGAGACGGGCTGGAAGTTTTAGTACCTAACGAAGTAGATGTTATAACAATAGCTGGAATGGGTGGCTCTTTAATCTCTAGCATACTAGAAAAAGGTAAAGAAAAACTTCAAGGTGTTGAAACGTTAGTGTTGCAACCAAATATAGGTGCACATCAAATTAGAAATTGGCTTGATCATGAAGGTTATTCTCTAGTGGAAGAAGATATATTAGAAGAAGATGGAAAAATTTATGAAATTTTAGTTGCTTCTAAATCAAATCAAATTAGTGCATACGGAGAAAAGAAAGATATGGAGCTATTTATTGGTCCATACTTATTAAAGAATAAAAATGATGCATTTAAGAAGAAATGGGAGCATGAAAAAAATAATTTTGAAAGAATCTTAACTCAACTTGAATCAGCAAAACAAACAGAGGAATCAGTTCGGAAAATTAAAGAAGTTGAACAGAAACTTGCGTGGATAAAAGAGGTGCTTTCATGAAATCGATAAATGGTTTTCAGGTCGTACAGCAATTTGAAGAACTATTCCCTAAGCATTTAGCTGAGGAAGGTGATCCAAATGGTCTTCAAATAGGTACATTATCAAAACAAGTGACAAAGGTATTAATTGCATTAGATGTCACAAAAGAGGTTGTAGAAGAGGCAATTTCGATCGGTGCTAACCTAATTATTGCACACCATCCTATTATCTATCGTCCTTTAAAAAAGATTGATACAGACAGTGAACCGGGTAAAATTGTGGAACTTTGTATTAAACATGATATAGCTGTTTTTGCAGCACATACAAATGTTGATATTGCAGAAAACGGTGTGAGTGATTTTTTAGCCGAAGCTTTACAATTAGAAAATACGAGTGTTCTCGCTCCAACTTATGTAGAAAAATTAATTAAGTTAGTTGTATATGTACCGAAAACACATGCTGAAATTGTATTAAATGCTATTTGTGATGCTGGAGCGGGTCATATTGGTCAATATAGCCATTGTAGCTTTAGTTCGAATGGTACAGGAACATTTATGCCATTAGAGGGGACAACACCGTTTATTGGGCAACAGGGTCAATTAGAAGAAGTTGATGAGGTAAAACTTGAAACAGTTGTGCCACAATTAAAATTAAAACAAGTGCTTAAAGTGATGAAAAAAGCTCATCCGTATGAAGAAGTAGCGTATGATACATACACACTTGAAAATGAAGGTAAAACATTCGGGATTGGGAGAATTGGAAGCCTTAAAGAAGAAATTTCATTAGAAGAATTTGCGCATTATGTGAAAGGAAAATTAGATTTACAAGGTGTAAGAGTGGTAGGGAACTTAAGAGATCGAGTAAAAAAGGTAGCAATTGTAGGTGGAGACGGAAATAAGTTTGCATATCATGCAAAAAGAAATGGCGCAGATGTTTATTTAAGTGGTGATATATATTACCACGTGGCACAGGATTGGAAAATGCTTAATTTAAATATAATTGATGCAGGTCACAATATTGAAAAAGTAATGAAAACAGGTGTGAAACGTCTTTTAGATACTAAATTAAAAGAAAAAAACATGGCTTGTGAAATTATCGCTTCAACAATCCATACTGATCCATTTACATTTATTTAAATCTAAAAAATAGGACTTCCGGGTTAAAATCCAGAAGTCCTATTTTTTAGTCTTTTATTCTAACTTTAGGTAGTATTTTACTTAATTCTACTCCAGATTTTGTATCCCAAGTGCTTTCATCGTTTGGATCATACTTCTCTAAAAATGCAATAACTTCACGAGTGATCGGTGTTGGAGTAGAAGCCCCAGAAGTAACTGCTACAGTTTCAACGCCATCCAACCATTTTAACTGAAGTTCAGTTATATCTGAAATACGAAATGCCTTTGTTCCTGCAATTTCATGCGAAACTTGTGCAAGTCTGTTTGAGTTATTACTCATCGGGTCGCCTACAACAATTGTTAAATCTGCTTGCCCAGCTTGATCAGCAATTGCTTCTTGACGAACTTGAGTTGCCATACAAATCTCTTTATGAACATGAGCAGTCGGATATTTTTTAATTGCGTATTGAATTAATTCTACTACATCCCATTGGCTCATAGTTGTTTGATTTGTAATGATTATTTTATCAGTAGGAATATCTAAAGCATCAATATCGGATTTATTTTGAATTAGGTGAACAATCGAAGGGGCAATTCCAACTGCGCCCTCTGGTTCCGGATGTCCTTTTTTTCCAATATAAATAAAGTGATAGCCTTCAGCCATGCGTTCCTTAATTAAATCATGAGTTTTCGTTACATCAGGACAAGTAGCATCAATGGTCGTAAGTCCTTTTTTAATTGCTTTTGATTTTACTTCTGGAGAAACTCCGTGAGCTGTAAAAATAACAGTACCTTTTTCAATCTTATCTAAGATATCTAATCTGCTTGGACCATCTAAAGTAATGATACCTTCTTCTTCAAATGCGTCTGTAACATGTTTATTATGAACAATCATACCAAGTATGTATATTGGTCTTGGTAATGATGGATCTTTAGCTGCATTTCTAGCAATGACCATTGCATCTACAACTCCATAGCAATAGCCTCGTGGGGTAACTTTAATAACTTTCATGGAGTAGCCCCTCCTTTATAATATTGTTGTCATTTTTTATTATAAAGGAGGGAGATGCTACTATACAAAGAAAAAGAAAATTTACATAAACAATTTTGGTTTTGGATTTACGTTTGTTGCAGTTTCTTCAATATTATGAGTTGGTTCTACTGCTTTAGACTTAATTGGTACTTTTTTTCTTTTTTTTGGTTTTGTTTCTTCTGTTTGCACAACATCAATTATTTCATTTGAATCATTTTTTTTACTTTTTTTTGTGTCGACTGGGTCGTCGGTATTTACTGCTTTAAATATTTTATAGATTGAAGGAAAATTTTTAATAGCAGGAGCGTATTGTTGTATCATTGGCGTGACTTGTTGAGCCGCTTGAACAGCTCTTTGCATACCACCGATGACACCTGTAATAGAAGTGTCTCCTCCCATTAAACGCGAGAAAAACCCTGGACTGTCATCTTCTTCTTTTTCGGGTGGTTGCCCGGTCATTGGGTATAGATTTTGTGTTCCTTGTTGCTGATAATTACTACCGCCTTGAGGTTGCATTACTGGCTGATTTTGAAAAGGAACAGGTTGTAAAATTTTATTTTGACTTATATATTGTTGATGTGCGTTTAACTGCGGCTGATATGAAATTGGTTGCTGATAATGACCTTGTTGCCCAATAATTTGTTGGACAGGTGGATAAAACTGTTGTTGATGTTGTTGAAAAGGTTGCTGCACTGATTGGGGATATGGATATCGTTGATCAAAATTTGGTCTTGCACCGTATGGATTTGGTATATTTTGATAAGGCTGTTGATAACTATTATAAAAATTTGGACCGTTCATAGGAAAAGGCTGTTTATTTTTTTTCTTAAATTTATCAAGTAATCCCAATCTAATACCTCCTTTCTGGAAATACTCTTTATTACTTAGGCTATGCACATAATTTGAAATGGTTAGTATAGGACAGAATAAAAATTAAAATGCTACTAAAGAAGAAAGAAAAATTAGAATTAGCTTTATTGGGCAAATCTATTGTATAATAGATAATTGTAGCTATTTTGTACGAGGAGATAGATTCCTCAATACATAGAAAGTTTAAATTAAGAAGGTGAGTTATATGGCAATTTCATTTAAAAATTTTCAATTAAAACCATTTATTTTGGAAGCGATAGAGAAGAAACACTTTACAGAACCAACAGAAATTCAACAAAAGATCATTCCTCAAGTTAAAACTGGACGTAGTGTAATCGGACAATCGCAAACAGGGTCAGGAAAGACTCATGCATACCTAATTCCGACAATTAATACATTAGATCCATCTTTAGATCAAGTGCAATTAGTAATAACTGCTCCAACTCGTGAATTAGCGACTCAAATTTATAATGATGTTCAAGCGATCATTGAATGTTGTCCAGAAGATCAGCAATTAACTGCAAAAAACTTCGTTGGTGGAACTGACTACAAACGTACTGTTGAAAAACTAAAAAAACAGCCTCATATTGTAATCGGGACTACTGGACGTATTAAAGATTTAGTAAATGATAATGTATTATTAGTTCATACTACGAAGTATTTAGTAGTGGATGAAGCTGATTTAATGTTAGATATGGGATTTATCCATGATGTGGACCAAGTTGCATCAAAAATGCCAAAGAAATTACAAATGCTTGTTTTTTCAGCGACAATTCCTGAAAAGCTTAAACCGTTTTTGAAAAAGTATATGGAAAATCCTGAACATATTCATATTAACCCGCAACAACTTTCAGCTCAAAAAATTGAGCATATTATTGTTCCAAGCCGCCATAAAGATAAAGTTAAAATGGCTAAAGATATATTATTAAGTTTTCAGCCATATTTAGCAATTGTCTTTACAAATACGAAGAAAAAGGCTGAAGAAGTTGCGACTCAATTATCATCATATGGCTTAAAAGTTGGTCAAATTCACGGAGATTTAAGTCCTCGTGAACGTAAAAAAATGATGAAGCAAATTCAAGATTTAGAGTTCCAGTATATTGTTGCTACTGACTTAGCTTCCCGAGGAATTGATATTGAAGGGGTAAGTCATGTAATCAATGTTGAACTACCAGCAGATTTAGACTTTTATGTTCACCGTGTAGGTCGTACAGGGCGTGCAAACTTCTCTGGAACGGCTATTACAATTTATGATCAAGAAGATGAACAAGCATTAGATAAACTTCAAGATCGTGGAATTACATTTGAGCATCGTGAACTTAAAAAAGGTGAATGGGTTGATTTAGGACCTCGTTCAAAACGTAAACTACGTAAAAAAACTGATCGAAATTTAGATGCAGTTGCTGGTAAAGCAATTAAAAAGCCGTCTAAAGTAAAACCTGGCTATAAACGTAAACTGAATGAGCAAAGAGAGTCATTTAAAAATAAAGTGAAAAGAAAAACGAGCAGATAGTTCAGACTGCCCGAAAACGCTCGCTTTCTTCGTTGCTACGCCTGCCTGCTTAGGTGCTCATTACCGTCTAAGGTAACTCCGCGCCTCGAAAGACAAGCGCTTGCTATCAGTCTGAAAATAAGTCTACACATTGAAAGAAAGGAAGAATATTCCTTTCTTTTTCTTTTATTAACAGGCGAACAATTTAAACATAATTGATTTTCGTGTTAAAATGGTTACTATGATTAATTAAGTAGGAGCTGAAAGAATGTTACGAATAGGATCTCATGTTTCAATGAGCGGTAAGAAGATGTTTTTAGCCGCTAGTGAAGAAGCTGCAAGCTATGGTGCTAATACATTTATGGTATATACAGGTGCGCCCCAAAATACACGTCGTAAAGCAATTGAAGATTTAAATATTGAAGCGGGTTTAAAACATATGGCTGAAAATGGAATTGCTGATATAGTAGTCCATGCACCTTATATTATCAATATTGGAAATACTACAAATCCTGCTACCTATGAATTAGGTGTTGAATTTTTACAAAAAGAAATAGACCGTACAGCAGCATTAGGAGCAAAACAAATTGTATTACACCCGGGTGCTCACGTAGGCGCTGGTGAAGATGCTGGAATCGACAGAATTATTCAAGGTTTAAATGAAGTATTAACAGCTGAAACTCCAGTACAAATTGCGCTTGAAACAATGGCTGGAAAAGGTTCAGAATGTGGTAAATCATTCGAAGAAATAGCTAGAATTATGGAAGGTGTACACTACAACGATAAATTATCAGTTTGTTTTGATACATGCCATATTAATGACGCTGGTTATGATATCGTTAATGACTTTGATGGTGTCTTACAGCAATTCGATCAATTAATTGGGGTCAATAAAATAAAAGTACTTCATATTAATGATAGTAAAAATCCAATGGGAAGTCGAAAAGACCGACACGAGAATATTGGCTTTGGGTCGATTGGATTTAAAGCATTAAACTATATTGTTCATCATCCACAACTAATGGAAATCCCTAAAATTTTAGAAACTCCATATGTTGGTGAAGATAAAAACAACAAGGTACCACCGTATAAATTAGAAATTGAAATGCTACGCAATCAAGAATTCAATGAAAACTTAATTCAAGAATTATTGAATGCTTAATTCAAAGAACCAGCTCATTTTAAATAATGGGCTGGTTTTCTTTAATAAGGAAGCTCTGCAAATAAAATCTCGAAATCGCAATTAAAATTGGTCAAACTGCAATAAAATTCCCAAGAATCAAATTACCTATACCCCTTAAGGTATTATGACTTAAAAATCAGATAAAAGTAGAACATTTCAAATGAAAAACTGGTATGGTAAAAATGGTCTTAATCTTACTAAAATGAAAAAAACAGTTCATTATTTATAATTGATCAGTTACAAATAAAAAGCATTATAGATATATCCCCATGCTAGCACTAATAAAAAAGGCCATCCATATGTCAGTTAATCCGATTTATGAGACAGCCCATTTGATTTAGTTTATAATTCTATTTCTATAACCTTCTTTAACTTGCTATCCATATATGAAGCAATTATTTTTCCGTCTTTAATTCTTTTCACAGTGACAACATTACTAACTAATTCGTGATCATGTTCGTCTAAGTGCATTAATTTAATATAGACCACATGTGCCTTGTCACGTTCGATTAAACTACTAGCGATATTAAGAGCTAAGTTATGGCTTAAATCATCCATATGAAACATGTGCTTGAATTTCACTTCGTCATCTGTTTCTTTGTCTAAATAAATTATTTCATAATGTAGCTCATGCAAATCCATATTAATCCCTCTCATTTCGTTTTAGAATAGGTAGGTGATTCTTTGTATGAGCATTATATGATTTGTGAAATGAGTAGAGTTATAAATTAAAGCTTTTTAATGAACATTTTAACCAAGCTTAAGTTAGTTTTTGAAAAATAATATCGATTTGTTGTGCAGTGGCTTTAGAGGTAACATTAGCAATTTGGGAAAGAATTTGTTTCTTATGTTCAACGTCATAAATATTATAATTTTTCCCGTTTAATATTGCAGCCACTTTATTGGCTTGATCTGGGGTAATATACACTTGATATTGTTGACTTAATTTTAATAAATCCTTTGGTGTAATACTATTTACCTTTTTATTTATGAGAGTTTGGATAATATTCATTCTGAACCTCCTCTTAGGTGAAATATTTCATCAATTAATTTTATGAAAGCTTATGATAAATAATGAGCATAGGACACCAATCTCAATTGATTTATTTAAAACAGTGGGAGGTGTCGATAGAAAACTGTGCCATATCTATGTTTTCACATTGGGATTCAGATGCAACTTTAAATCCTCTTATTTGCGGTAATCTTTAACTGAATAAGTTTGGCGTTGAAGAATTTGAATGAGGAAACCTAAAAAGCGAATGAGCAACTCAATTAAACTATTAAAATAGGAAAAAGCTTGAATTCATAATAGAATTCAAGCTTAATTGTTTACTATTAGTGGATTGCTTTCTTCTTAAACTTTCCACCTTTAACATCAGCTATATTTCCGATTGCTACAAAAGCATTTTCATCATAGTCTTCAACAATTGATTTTAATTTTGCTTCTTCAAGCCTTGAAATGACTGTAAAGATGATTTTTTTATCTTCACCCATAAAGCCACCTTCGCCATGAAAGTATGTAACTCCACGACCTAATCGGGCATTTAATGCATCACCGATTTCTTTATCATTATCACTAATGATCCAAACAGATTTAGTATCCTGGAACCCTTCAATTGTTAAATCAATTGTTTTAAATGCTACATAATAGGCAATTAATGAATACATAGCATTATCCCATCCAAATACAAATCCTGCACTTCCAAGAATAAATACATTAAATGCCATAACAACCTCACCAATTGAAAAAGGTGATGATTTTGTTAAAAGTATTCCTATAATTTCAGTCCCATCAAGTGAGCCACCATTACGAATTACTAAGCCTACGCCAATACCTAAACCTAATCCACCAAATAATGCAGCTAGTAAAGGGTCATTAGTTAAATGAGGAATGTCCTTAAAAAGAGAGGTAAATACTGAAAGTACAGTGATACCAAATAAAGTTGAAATAGCGAATGTTTTACCGATTTGCTTATAACCTACTATTACAAAAGGTAAGTTTAACAAGAATAGAAAAATACCGAGATTAATCGAAGTAATATGGGAGAGGATCAAAGAGATACCTACGATTCCACCATCAATGATATCAGTTGGAATAAAGAATGCTTTTAAGCAAGCTGCCATCAAAGCAGCTCCTAATGTAATAAAAAACCCCCGTCTAATAATCTTAAAGTTTGAAAGCTTACGATGTGTAATTGCGTTCAAAAAACCACCTCTTTATCTATATTTATAGCTTAATTGTAACATATTGTATTTTTCATCACAAAGTGATAAGACTTGTTTTATTAAAAATGCATTAGAGAATTAAGGGGGAAAATCAATTAATAACCGATAAATATTTTGCCGAGTTTTCTTTGTTTACAAATAAGAAGTATTCTCTTATACTAAGAACTTGAAGTAAAACGTAATTATTCCTAAATAGATGAAGGTGTTTAAATAAATGAGTCAAGATATCATAAAAATTGAAGATTTGTCTTATAGCTATGAACGTCAAAAGGTATTAACAGACATTAATCTTCTAGTAAAAAAAGGAGACTTTTTAGGTCTAGTTGGTCCAAACGGTAGTGGAAAATCAACTTTACTAAAATGTATATTAGGTATCCAACAACCAGATGAAGGAAAAATAGAGATATTCGGTACTGATATCCGAAAAATGAAAAGTTGGGATAAGATTGGATATGTCTCTCAAAAAGCGAATAGTTTTAACTCCGGATTTCCAGCATCGGTTTTTGAAGTAGTATCATTAGGTCTTGTTTCTAAAATTGGATTGTTTAACGGTTTTAAACAGTCGGATAAACAAAAAGTCGTTGAAGCTTTAAAATCAGTTGGAATGTATGAATTTGCAAATCGAAATATTGGTGAACTTTCAGGAGGACAACAACAGCGTGTCTTTATTGCACGAGCACTTGTAAGTAATCCTGAACTATTAATACTCGATGAACCAACCGTTGGGGTAGATGCTGAAAATGTAGAAAGCTTTTATCAATTACTTAGCGATTTAAATACTAAGCTTGGAATTACTTTATTATTAGTTTCTCATGACATAGGCATTATTACTGACAAAGTATCACATGTTGCATGTTTAAATAAAAGATTACACTTCCATGGTAGTCGAGATACGTTTAAAGATGCTACTGAGAAGGATTTGTCTCTTCTATATGGCCATTCTGTGCATGTACTATCTCACAATCACGAGAATGGAGGAGATCGAATATGATGGATTTCTTTCATTATGATTTTCTTAGAAATACATTAATCACTGGTATGATTATTGGAATTATGGCTCCATTATTAGGTGTATTTGTTGTATTTAGAAGACTATCACTTATTTCTGATGCATTGAGTCACGTAACTTTATCAGGAGTTGCCGCAAGTCTTTTACTTGAAAAGTTTTTCTTTACATCTGGTTTTATTAGTCCTTTATTTATGGGGATGACATTTTCAGTTGCAGGAGCATTTTTAATTGAAAAATTAAGAAGTGTTTATAAACATTATCAGGAGTTAGCAATTCCAATCATTCTTTCAGGAGGAATGGGATTAGGTGTCATTTTAATTTCATTAGCTAATGGATTTAATACTGATCTATTTAGTTATTTATTCGGTAGTGTTAGTGCTGTGTCACAAGAAGATTTAATTACTGTCATAATTATAGCTGTTTTTGTAGTAATATCTATCATAGTACTTTATAAAGAATTGTTCTTATTATCATTTGATGAAGAATATGCAGTTGCTTCAGGTATTAATGCAAAATGGATTCATTATTTGTTTATCTTATTAGTTGCTTTAGTAGTATCCATTTCTATGAGAGTTGTAGGCGTTTTATTAGTATCTTCTCTAATGACTTTACCAGTAGCAGCGAGCATACGAATTTCGAAGGGGTTTAAGCAAACAATTTTCTTTTCAATTATTTTCGGAGAGTTTTCAGTTGTTGCAGGTATTTTGCTTTCTTATAATTTAAATCTCGCGCCTGGTGGTACGATTGTGATCCTGCAAATCCTTATTCTTATTTTTACTTTAAGTTTGAAGAAATTAAGAACAAGTCAAAGGTAGTGATTAAATGAAATTAGCAGATGCTTCAAAATTATTAAAAGAAAGAGGCTTCAAAAATACGCCTAAACGATATGATATGCTTGAATATATTTTTAGGCAAAATAAATATGTAACTGCAAGAGATATTCAACAGGCATTAAAAGATAAATACAAAGGACTTAGCTTCGATACAATCTATCGTAATTTATCAACATTTATTGAGGTTGATGTAGTAGAAGTTACAGAACTAGATGGTGAAAAACGTTTTCGATCGAAGTGTTCTTCTTCAGAGCACCATCATCATTTTATTTGTTTAGATTGTGGTAATACAAAAAGCATTTATAGATGCCCTATGGACAATTTATCTGTTGATTTACCAGGATATACAGTCCAAAGCCATAAATTTGAAATATACGGTCTTTGTCCAGAATGTAGTTGAAGTCTATTCACTTTAGAGAGTACAATTGTACTCTCTATTTATTTTAGGAACAAGTGTATATTACATAATTTCCCAACTTCGTTTATACTTTAATTTAGAAGTGAAATTAGTTTAATGAACTTAAAATAAGGAAGGAGTAGGTAGTATGGCAATAGGAGATTTAATTTTTCAGTTGATTGTATTTTTAATACCAGTTGCTATTATTATTTTAGTATTTATTTTTATTAGAAAAAATAGGCTTCAAATGCAGAGGATTGAAGCAAAGCTTGATAAGATCAATGAAAACTTAAAAAAAGATTAGGACCACTCATCTGATTGAAAGAAACTTTCCTTTATAATTCCAACATTTTCAAGACAATAAATGATTGTCTTTTTTTCTTTTTTAAGGTATAGTAAGTTTCATCTTATATGTTTAAATGTTTAAACGTATAATCTTTATTAGGATTAAATGACAAATAATATAAGTATGAAGAGTAAGGAGAAAAAAACATGAAGTCAAATGATACCGTATTAATTACAGGAGCATCTGGAGGAATTGGAAAAGAATTAGCTATTTTATTTGCAAAGGATGGGTTCGATTTAGTTTTAGTAGCAAGATCGATTGATAATTTAATGCAAGTAAAAAGTGAAATTGAATCAATGTCGAAAGTAAAGATTCGTCTATTTTCAAAAGATTTATCTAAGGAAGAGGAAATAGTTTCTTTACAAAAGGAATTAAATGCTGAAAATATTCAAGTTGATTACTTAGTAAATAATGCAGGGTTTGGATTATTTGGGGAGTTTGCCACTACAAATTTAGACGATGAGTTAAACATGATTGATTTAAATATTCGTACTGTTACACATCTTACAAAACTGTTTTTAAAAGGGATGCTTGATCGAAATAAAGGCGGAGTAATGAATATTGCATCTACTGCAGCATTTCAACCTGGGCCATTAATGGCTGTTTATTATGCAACAAAGTCTTATGTTCTTTCTTTTACAGAAGCACTTGCGAATGAAGTGAAAGGAACAAATGTTAAAATAACAGCTGTTTGTCCTGGTGCAACAGAAACGAATTTTGGAAAGCGTGCAAATATGCATGAATCAAATTTATTTCAAAGTGGAGTAGGGAATGTAAAAGATGTAGCTAAAGTAGGTTATAATGGATTTAGAGATGGTAAGACAATTGTGATACCTGGGATGACAAATAAAATTCTGGCAAATTCTGTTCGATTCATGCCAAGAAAATTAGTTACGAATGTTGTAAGGTATATCCAAAGAAGAATATAATTTATTAAAACGACTCAGACATAGATGGCTGAGTCATTTTTTTTGCGGTTAAATTAAGTATGAAATACTAACTAAGAATTTTCGAACATGGAATTGTAGAACTATGTAACAAGCAATGTGTTCAATAATAGGTAATTAAAATGATATTATTTCTGCCCGGCAGGGTGTGTAAATACTTGGAATAATACGCCAAATTTGTCGACTACTTTACCATAACATGGGCTAAATCCAGTATCTTGTAATGGTAATTCTACTTCGCCACCTTCTGAAAGGCCCTCGAAAAATCGTTTTGAAATTTCAATTTCATTTGTGGAAATACAAATTGTTACTTGGTTTCCACTTTGGAACGGGTAACCAGGATAAGCATCTGAAAGCATTAATACTGATTCTCCGATTTGGATCGTTGCGTGCATGATTAAATTCTTAGCATCAGACGGTATCTTTCCTTCTGAATCTTCTCCAACTTCTCCATAAGTTTGACTGAATAATACCTTTGCATCAAGTGCTTTTTCATAAAAGTTGATTGCTTCTTGAGCATTTCCATCCATGATTAAATAAGGGATTAATTCTAATGACATGTCCCGCTTCACTCCTTTGTTAAAAATTATTGTTCTTGTCTATCCATTGCCATATTCTCTTCTATCCATATCTAAATTATAAAATAAAGAACATACGTTTGCAATACGAGTTGAATTAAATTTTTTTCGACATAAAACGAGAACTTTTGTTCTTTTTTATTTGTTAATTTTTCCGTTAAATAGAGGGGAATTGTCTCTATTGTTGAATAGTATGCATTAGGGCAAGATGTTTAATAAACTTATAGCCTAGGAGGCTGAGTGGATTGCAGGAGCTCAAAAAATATAGAAGAAATGTCTTCATATTATTGTTTGTTATATTTATTTCATTAATAGGACATTTTGCGAACTCATTGCCAATTGTTAGCAGAAGAATCTTAGAAGGGATTTTTTGGCTATCGCTAATTAGCTGTTTTGGAATTATTACAAATGGAGTGATTAAGTTTAGTCAAAAAATCGGTAAATTAGCCTATTTCTTTGTTTTAGGTAGTTTAATTAGTGCGATTTTTGCATTTACAATCGAAACTTTAAATACGATAAAGGTTATAGCATTTTATATTTATTATATTTGTCTTTTTGCGAGCTTAATGACTGGTGTAGTTGCGATTATAAAAGAAGAAAAAGGGTTAGCGAAATTATCCGGATTTATACTAATGTTCTTATTTGGACTAATTTTTGTATGTACTTTTATTGTGTGGAATATAAATGGTGCACAATATTAAGCGTCAGACTGCTTTCCAAACGCTTGTAAAGAGTCTACTAATCAAGTTTTTAAGTTCTACTTTCACTAGATACTGCTATTAATTTTTCCATCTAGAAATAGATGGTTTTTTATTTTTTCTATTTAAAAAAGGTATTAAGTTACATTTATAGAATAGGTGAAATATTGATTGAATTACCTATTTGCAAGTAGAGATAATATAAACTTAAATTACAGAATATGATGGGGGACAGATATGAATAAGATGTTATGGAATTCACCTGAAAACTTAAAAGCATTACTTACAGAGCTAGTTGGCTGGAAAAGTATAACGCTGACAGCTGGGGAAAGGGAATTTCCTGTTAATTTATTTAACAAGCTATCTGCTTTAAAATATTTTAAAGACTTACCACATCAACTGAAATTACATGATTCAGATAAAGGTCGAAAATTTTTAACTGCATTGTATAAAAGGCCAGATGTAAAAGATACAATTTGTCTGATAAGTCATTTTGATACGGTAAATACAGAGGAATATGGTGAGCTTGAACATTTGTCTACAAAAACAGATGATTTAACAAATGCTTTTCATGAAAGGCTAAATGAATTATCAAAAGAAGTTCAAAGTGATTTGGAATCTGGAGAATATTTATTTGGTCGTGGTTCGATGGATATGAAAATGGGACTTGCGATGCATATGAGTATAATTGAGAAAGCTAGTATTGAGGAATGGCCAATTAATCTTTTATTATTAACTGTTCCTGATGAAGAGGTAAATTCGACTGGAATGCGTGACGCGGTCTCAACACTTGTAAATCTTCAAGAAGAATATGATTTGAATTTTAAATTATTTTTAAATGGTGAGCCCGTATTTTCACAAGAACCAGGTGATCCAAAGTATTATATTTACTCTGGTACAATAGGTAAAATAATGCCAGCAGCATTATTTTATGGTAAAGAAACTCATGCTGGTGAACCATTAAGTGGTATAACATCTCCATATATTGCATCTTTTTTAACTAGAAAAATGGAGTGGAATGAGGAGTTTCAAGAGATTGATTTTGGTGAGAAGACTCCGTTACCTGTTACATTACAGCAGAAGGACTTGAGGTTGGAGTATTCAACTCAAACACCATTTCGTACATGTGCTCTATACAATGTGTTTTTAATGAAAAGGAATGCTTCTGATGTTTTTAATTTATTCGAAAAAATAGCACATGAAGCTGCTGAAGAATGTAGTTTTGAATATGAAAATATTTGTAAAAAACATAACGTAAATCCAATTGGAAAAGTAAAAGTTATCCAATATTCAGAGTTGCAGCAATATGCTATCAAGAAGCTCGGCGAAGAATATGTGTTGAACCTGAAAAAAGAAATTCATTCGCACAGTGAGTGGGATGATCGTGAAAAGTCCTTTCGAATTGCAGACAATTTAATGATTGAATGTCAGGAGCTTGCACCTGCTATTATCATTTTATTCGCACCACCTTATTATCCAGCAATAAATTCTACTGGAGATGAGTTAGTGGAGCAGTGTATTAAATTTTCTTCTGAGCTTGCTAGTAGTCAGTTTAATTTACCCGTCAAACGTATTCACTATTTTAATGGAATAAGTGACTTAAGCTATGTTAATTACAGTGATTCGACTGGCGGATGGGCAGCATTCGAGTTGAACACACCAGTATGGGGAGATAGTTATACTTTACCTTTTCATTTAATGGAAAAATTAAATGCCCCAGTGTTAAATATCGGACCGTTCGGAAAAGATGCTCATAAGTTAACTGAGAGGCTACATATGAGAAATGCATTTGAAGAAGTGCCTTATATAGTCGAAGAAGTGATTCATATGATTAGTAAGATAAAATGAGAAAAAGTAAACCTTCTAAAAAGAAGGTTTTTTTATTTAATATTCAATTTCTTCAATATCCTTTGGCTGAGGAAGTGGTTGGTTATTTTTTTGGCTCTGATTAATATTATTTATTTCGTCTTCTCTTCTTTCTCTTATCATGCTGTTTTGCGTTTCGCGATTTTTCAATTTAATTTGCTCCCTTCACTTCGATTACTATTAATTTGTGCAAAATTTACTAAATTATTAGAAGTTTGTGGGGCGAAAATGTTCAGTGACAGCTAATTTTTTTAACCTTTTATTTCTGCTTTTTGATTAAATAGTTGATTAAAAATGGATTGCCACTCATCTTGGCTATTTATTTCAGTTAGACAGATTCTATGATTTTTGGTTACTTTTAATTGGTGATCTGATAATGAAATTCTTCCTTCTTTCGTTAATAAGTTGACGATTTTATATTGGGTAAAAATTGTTTCATTACTAGTTTGGATGTAATGAAATTGTTCTTCGAATTGTTGGAGCTGTTTTGGGATAATTGTAATGAATAGTAAATCTCTCCAAATTCTATTAAATTTTTGAAGTATAAAATTCGAATCGTCTTGTTTCATCATTCGATAGGACCCGTTTGAATCTGAGTATTCATATTGGTCACGAAGCAAGAGTGGTTCTAAAAAGCCTCCACCAATTCCTACGTCTGCGAGATAGTTTTGATCGTCAATTTTTACTAATAGAGATAAATGTGAGAATTCAGGATTCCAACACTGTTTTTCTTCATTCCAAAATTTAGTTGAAATAAAAGATACATTGAAACCTAATTCCTGTAGAACTGTAAAAAGTAATGAATTCGTTTCAAAACAAATTCCACCACGCTTACCTGTAGCTATTTTTTTCATTATGACAGACGGATTCATTGAGAGTGGTATATGAGAAATAATATCGATATTTTCAAAAGGTATTGAAAGTAAATGGTGCTTGTGAATTTGTTTTAATGAGGAATATGAAATTGTTAGGGGTTTATTTAAACAGATGTGTTTAAAATATGACTCGATTAGCATGCAATCCTCCATAAATTTATTGTAAATAGTAAATATATTGAGTATACAATGAGGATTGTATAAAAAGTGAAAAATAGGTGAAATAATTTTAAATTTTCTAAAATCATAGTTGACACATAGGAATAGTGTGTTTATTATTAAGCTTATATAAAAAATCAATATGGCTGATTGGAAGACCAAAGGCCCTTAACTATTTTCATTAGTTAAGGGTCTTTTTTGCACTTTAAAAAGGATAAATTGGCAGCGCTAAAAGAGTACTCACTGTAGCGACCAATTATAAAGTAAAAGTGCAACTAGCGTCTCGGCCTACGCCTAAAAGGCTAGGCAATCGACGAGCTTTCTTTACATTTGTGCCTTAAAGGGGAGATTTTAATGTGTTGAAGTGTAGAGATGGTACAAATAAAAATCAAAAAAATTGAAACTGATAGGGGTAGATCATTGTGGGCGCAAAGAAATGGATTATTAGCTCGGTAGTTGTTGTTTTAGCAGTTTCGGGAGTATTGTATGCGACCTTGAAGGATGATAAATCTGAGGTTACTAATACTGGAGCTGCAAATAAAAAAGTAGAATTGTTAAATGTTTCTTATGATCCAACTCGCGAATTATATGAAAATTATAATAAAGTTTTTAGTAAATATTGGGAAAAAGAACATAACCAAACTGTAACAATTAAACAGTCTCATGGTGGTTCTGGGAAGCAAGCTAGGGCAGTAATCGACGGTTTAGATGCTGATGTCGTTACATTAGCTCTTGGATATGATATTGACTCAATCAATGAAAAGGCACAACTAATATCTCCTAATTGGCAAAAAGAATTTAAATACAATTCAACACCTTATACATCAACAATTGTTTTTTTAGTAAGGAAAGGAAATCCGAAAAATATTAAGGATTGGGATGATTTAACGAAAAAAGGAGTTCAAGTAATTACTCCAAATCCAAAAACGTCCGGTGGTGCAAGGTGGAATTATTTAGCTGCTTGGGGTTATGCAGACAAAAAATATAATGGTGATGAGAAACAAGTTAAAGCGTTTATGAAGAAATTATATAAAAACGTTCCAGTATTAGATACTGGTGCACGTGGTTCAACAACTACATTTGTTGAAAAAGGAATTGGAGATGTATTAATTGCATGGGAAAATGAAGCACTACTTTCAGTGAAGGAATTAGGTGAGGGGAAATATAAAATTGTTTATCCTTCAATTAGTATTCTAGCTGAGCCACCTGTTGCGGTTGTTGATAAAAATGTGAAGGAAAAGAAAACGGAAGAAGTGGCAAAGGCCTACTTATCTTATCTTTATAGTAAAGAAGGTCAAAAGATCATTGCAAAAAATTATTATCGACCGAGAGATAAAGAGATACTCGCTAAATATAGTGCACTATATCCTAGCCTGCCATTATTAACAATTGATAAAGATTTCGGAGGATGGAATAAAGCTCAATCGAAGCATTTTAATGATGGCGGAGTATTCGATCAAATATATCAATAATCACGTAATTCGAAAATAAGGAGGACATTGGACTTTATTAGGCGTTTTACTAGAGCTTAAGCCAAGTCTTCTTTATTTGATTTTTATTTTAAGGAGGATTGACAGAATTTGTTTAAGAAGCGGAAAAAAATCCTACCTGGATTTGGATTAACGTTTGGATTTTCAATATTATATATAAGTTTTTTTATTTTTCTTCCGGTATCGATGCTGTTCTTACATTCGTTCGATATAGGTTGGTCAAAATTTATTAAAATTGTTAGTGAACATAGAGTACTAATGTCTTATAAAGTCAGTTTTGGAACTGCCTTTATTGCTGCGATTATTAACGCTGTTTTTGGTTTATTAGTAGCTTGGGTGCTTGTACGTTATCGATTTCCTGGAAAACGAGTTGTAGATGCATTCATTGATTTACCTTTTGCATTACCAACTGCAGTTGCTGGGATTACTTTAACTACATTGTATTCTCCTGATGGTTGGGTTGGAAAATTTTTCTCATTCAAAATTGCCTATACACCACTCGGTATTATTATAGCTCTTACATTTATTGGGTTACCATTTGTAGTTAGAATGGTTCAACCTGTTCTTGAAAATTTTCAAAAAGATGTTGAGGAAGCAGCAGCAAGTTTAGGTGCAAACCGTTTTCAAATATTTTGGAAGGTTATTTTTCCAGGGATTTTACCAGCTTTATTGACGGGATTTTCTTTAGCTTTTGCAAGATCCTTAGGTGAGTATGGGTCAGTCGTGTTTATTTCTGGAAATATGCCAATGAAGACTGAAATCACACCTTTGTTAATCATGACAAAATTAGAGCAATACGATTACTCGGGTGCAACCGCACTTGCAGTTGTATTATTAGTAACTTCTTTCTTACTCTTATTGATCATTAGTATTTTTCAAAGATATGCAAATCGTGCTTTTGTTCAAGGGGGTAAAGGTTAAGAATGGAAAGAGAATATAAAATTGAGAGAAAAATAGAAGTGAATTCTAGTACTGATAAAAGAGTAAAATTGAGCGTCAGTACGATTCCCATCATTTTAATCAGTATTGTCATACTCTTTTTAGCACTATTTTTATTTCTTCCATTAGTTTCAATTTTTATAAAGGCTTTACAAGATGGTTTTGGCGTGTATAAAGAAGCGATTGTAAATGATGAGACATTAGCAGCAATTAAATTGACGTTTTTGGTAACGATTATTACGTTACCCCTTAATGCGATTTTTGGCGTTTCGATTGCGTGGGCTACAACGAAATTTAATTTTAAAGGAAAAAATATTTTAGTAACTTTAATAGAACTTCCTTTTGCAGTATCGCCGGTTGTAGCAGGATTTTTATTTGTACTTTTATTTAGCCCGAATAATGGGATTTTTGGTGGATGGTTAAAGGAACATAATTTGAAAATCATTTTTTCAACCCCAGGAATTGTTTTAGCAACAATTTTTGTCACATTGCCTTTTGTCGCAAAAGAATTAATTGCAGTTATGCAGGCAACAGGGAGTGCTGAAGAAGAGGCTGCGCTCACTTTGGGTGCGAACGGATGGCATATTTTTTGGAAGGTGA
Source organism: Gottfriedia acidiceleris (assembly GCF_036421055.1). Classification (GTDB taxonomy): domain Bacteria; phylum Bacillota; class Bacilli; order Bacillales; family Bacillaceae_G; genus Gottfriedia; species Gottfriedia acidiceleris_C. The sequence goes on from NZ_JAZGQS010000004.1 coordinate 85,441, forward strand.
CACTTCCGAAAATTAAATGGGGACTTTTGTATGGCGTTATATTATGCAATGCAAGAGCGGTTGGAGAATTTGGTGCTGTATCAGTTGTATCTGGACATATTCGAGGAGAAACAATTACGATGCCACTTCATATTGAAAATTTATATAATGAGTACCAATTTCCACAAGCATATACAGTTGCGTCACTAATGTCCATTTTTGCGATTCTGACGTTAGTGATTAAAAATATAATTGAATGGAAAGTTCAAAAGGTAGAGAAACAATAGGAGAGGATTGTATGTCAATTAAAGTTTCAAATGTAATAAAAAGTTATGAAAATGAAACTGCCTTAAAAGGAATTGATTTAACGATAAAAAAAGGGGAATTGGTTGCTTTATTAGGTCCATCCGGGTCCGGTAAAACAACGTTGTTACGAATAATTGCCGGTCTAGAAAATCCAGATTCCGGTGAAATATTTTTTGAAGATCAAGATGTAGCAAATGTGCAGGTAAAAGAGAGAAATGTAGGGTTTGTTTTCCAGCATTATGCTTTATTTCAGCACATGACTGTTTTTGAAAATATTGCTTTTGGTTTAAAGGTTAGACCAAGAGCTACTCGCCCTTTAAAAAGAAAAATTAATGAGAAAGTGATGGAATTACTATCATTAGTAAAATTAGAAAGCTTTGCAAATCGATTTCCTTCTCAATTATCTGGTGGACAAAGACAACGTGTTGCATTAGCTAGAGCATTAGCTGTTGAACCAAGTGTATTATTATTAGATGAACCTTTTGGAGCATTAGATGCAAAAGTTCGGAAGGATTTAAGAAGATGGTTGCGTAAACTCCATGATGAAATTCATATTACGAGCATATTTGTAACGCATGATCAAGAGGAAGCACTTGAAGTTGCAGATCGAGTTGTCATAATGAATGGCGGAATGATTGAACAAATCGGAACACCTGAAGAAGTTTACCATACACCAGCAAGTCCGTTTGTTTATGATTTTCTTGGCAAAGTAAATTTATTTCATGGAAGGATAAATAAGGGGAGCTTAATAAGTGGAGGATTAGAAATTCCATTACCAGAATTAGTTGAACAAGAACATAAAGAACAGAAAGAGGTTACGGGTTATGTTCGTCCTCATCAAATTACAATCGAAAAATTTGAAACAAATCAAACTTCGATCAGTGCAATTGTAACTCATATTCATGCTGTAGGGCCTATCGTCTATGTGGAAGTCTTACGGGAGGATACAAATGATTATGTTGAAATTGAACTTATGAACGAATTATTTTACGAACTAAAGATTCAACTTGGAGAAAGGGTATTTGTCCGTCCTAATGAATTGAAGGTATTTATTCCTCAAGATTATTCGATTTGATAAGGAAAAAGAACTAAAAAAGGTTAAGGAGCATTCCTTAACCTTTTTTATTATTATTAACCTTTTGCTGCTTCTAGTTCAGCTAGCTTTTCTTTGGCAATGATATCGATTTCGCGTTTTAGTTCTTCTACCATTGTTGCTTCTGGTACTTTACGTACGATTTCCCCATGACGGAATAGTAATCCTTCGCCACGAGCTCCGGCAATACCAATGTCTGCTTCGCGTGCTTCACCAGGACCGTTTACTGCACATCCAAGTACGGCAACTTTAATTGGTACTTTTAAAGTTGAAATGTACTCTTCAACATCATTTGCAATACTAATTAAGTCGATTTCAATTCGACCACATGTAGGGCAAGAAATTAATGTCGCAGCGTTTGAAGATAAACCGAAAGATTTAAGTAATTCTCTTGCAACTTTTACTTCTTCAACTGGATCTGCGCTTAATGAGATACGCATTGTATTTCCGATCCCTTTACTAATGATTGCACCTAAACCAGCGGCACTCTTAACTGTACCAGCAAACAATGTACCTGATTCAGTAATCCCTAAATGTAAAGGATAATTGAATGCTTTTGAAGCTTTTTCATATGCTTCAATTGCAAGGTTTACATCTGATGCTTTCATCGAAACGATGATGTCATGGAAATCTAAATCTTCAAGAATTTTAATATGATGTAATGCACTTTCAACCATTCCATCAGCAGTTGGATAACCATATTTCTCTAAGATTCGTTTTTCTAATGAACCAGCATTAACACCGATACGAATCGGAATTCCTTTCGCTTTAGCAGCATTTACTACAGCTTCAACTTTTTCTTTACGACCGATATTACCTGGATTAATTCTTATTTTATCTATTCCGCCTTCAATTGCTTTTAAGGCTAATTTATAATCAAAGTGTATATCTGCAACAAGAGGTATGTTAATTTGTTTTTTAATATCAGCGATTGCATTTGCAGCTCTTTCGTCTGGTACTGCAACTCGAACAATCTGACATCCAGCTTCTTCAAGTCGTTTAATTTCTGCAACTGTTGCTTCAACATCGTGTGTTTTTGTCGTTGTCATACTTTGGATTGAAATTTCATTTGCCCCACCAACAACGACATTACCTACTTTAACTGCGCGTGTTTTACTTCTATGTGTAATTTCGTTCACGAGTAACTCGCTCCTTCAAAAATAACTTTATTTCTATTTTTATAAATCTACATTATCATATTTTCTTCATGATTACTCATTTTATCAACTGGTTCTAAAGAAATATATCACAAATTTTATTTTTGTGAAGAGTAAATTGGAAATTTATATGATTTTCCACTTTGAATTTTAGTAGGTGAAAGTCCATTGTTTAATGCACTAAAATCTTCTGTAATTTGGCTAATTGGTTGGTTAAAATCAGGGTTAAGTTCTTCGATAATTCCTAATACAGTGTCACCGTTTTTAACTTGAATTTTTTCATATTTTGGAAGTGAGGTTGATTTTGTTTCAGATTTTGTTGCTTTTGCTACTGTAGCAATATGTTTAGTTGGGATCGTCCCTACTTGGAGGTCAAAAAATATTATATATGCGAGCAATAAAGAACCTAGTAAAAAAGCTATTTTTTTCATTAATAATCACTCCTTTTGTAGACTATATGCTTGTCCACAACGAATATTCCTACTAGGAGCTTGGTCCAATAAATATTTTAGAAAAAAAAAAGAAGTGTGAAACACACTTCAGTCATCATTATTTTTTAGAAGGTAAATTTTTAATTGTTAATGTGTACATAGCAACAGTTATTAAAATAAAAATTAAAGTTTGGAATGGAATGTTTATTTTAAATAATCCTAGTAATATATAGATAACAGTAGGCAATGTTAAGCTATACGAAACCATTGCAAAGCGTTGTCTAAAAGGTAGGTGTTTAGTCGACTTAAATAAAGCTGTTAAAAATGCTAATAATGTAGCAACTATAAATATGAAGATACAAGATCCTAAATAAAATAGAAAAAATAATGCGATTAAAAATACTGGAAGAGATTCTTCAATATTTTTAATAAATTTTGAAACGTCTGCTTTGTTTATTTTTGTAGATTTTAATGAAGGGTAAGGAAAGTCTTGCTCGCCTTTATCATTTTTTATAATTACTCTATTTTTTAATACAACAACAGAAAATTGTTCACTTTTTAATTTTGAAGGCATAACTGTTTCATTTGGATAAAAAGCATATTTATATTCACCGATATTTCGTTCGAACGGCTTATTATCGTTAATTGTTATAGCTCCTTTGTTTAAAGAAATTGAATGAATATTGTCCTTAAGCAAATCAGAAACATTGTTCACCTGAAGCTTCACATTTTTTTCAAATGAAAAGAAACCAGGAAGAGTATATAAAATTGCTAGTAGGAAAAGAAAAAAGATTGTTTTACCGATTTTTTGGAGTCTATATCTTGATATTGTTTTTGGAGAGTATAAACTAAACCAAAATTGTTTAAATATATTCATAAACTCATCCTTTCTTATTTAATGTTATTTCACATCCCGAAATTTATTATGTAACTTTCGGGCTATTTTGTATATTATAATCTTTTTTTGGTAATTGAATATTAAACTTTAATTAAAATGGTAAGAGTAAATCAGAAGAGAAGTACAATGAATTAAGGATTGTATTTAAGTTTGGTTCTAAACCTCGATAAAACAATCTATTTGCACTATAAAATAGTTAATATAAATTAATAATCAAAAAAATAATGAAAAGTGTTGACGTCTAGTATGAAACATGATAAATTAAATATTGTCTTAAGGACAAACAAAATTATTCCGCAGTAGCTCAGTGGTAGAGCACTCGGCTGTTAACCGAGTGGTCGTAGGTTCGAACCCTACCTGCGGAGCCATTTATATAGTTTGGCGGTGTAGCTCAGCTGGCTAGAGCGTACGGTTCATACCCGTGAGGTCGTGGGTTCGACTCCCTCCGCCGCTACCAATATTTTATTATGGAGTAATACCCAAGTCCGGCTGAAGGGATCGGTCTTGAAAACCGACAGGGGTGTAACAGCCCGCGGGGGTTCGAATCCCTCTTACTCCTTAATTAGTGAAAAAGTCTTCAACTATCATGTTGAAGACTTTTTTCGTTTTTTTAATTCTTCTTTGATCCACTTGCTTAAATAATTTTCTTCCAAAAATTAAACTTTTTTACTTTCTTTCCCTTTTATGAGCATTACTATTGAAATCTTTCAGTATATTTGATAACTTTAAATTGAAATTCACTATTATCTTTGGGAGGAAATAAAAAATGTCAAAATTTGAATTACCACAATTACCTTATGCTTATGATGCATTAGAGCCACACTTTGATAAAGAAACAATGAATATTCACCACACTCGTCACCATAATACATATGTAACAAACTTAAACGCTGCTTTAGAAGGTAAAGAAGTAGCTGCTTCTTCAATCGAAGAATTAATTTCAAACTTAGATGCACTTCCAGAAGGTATCCGTACTGCTGTACGTAACAATGGTGGTGGACATGCTAACCATAGCTTATTCTGGACTTTATTAACTCCAGAAGGCACAGGCACTCCAGTTGGTGAAGTTGCTGAAGCAATTAACGCTAAATTCGGTAGCTTAGATGAGCTTAAAGCTGCTTTCACTCAAGCTGCATTAACTCGTTTCGGTTCTGGTTGGGCTTGGTTAGTAGTAAGCAATGGTGAGTTAGAAGTAACTAGCACAGCTAACCAAGATTCACCTTTAATGGAAGGTAAAACTCCTATCTTAGGTTTAGATGTATGGGAACATGCTTACTACTTAAACTACCAAAACAAACGCCCAGACTATGTTGGTGCATTCTGGAATGTAGTAAACTGGGAAAAAGTAGAAGAATTATACCAAGCTGCTAAATAATTTATAAAAAATGAACACTACTTAATTTATTTAAGTAGTGTTTTTTTTGTTTTTAAAAAAGGATAAATTTTCATTTACTCGGAAAACTAGTTCATGAGACAAAGGAGAGTTTATTATGAGTAAGTGGAAATTTTTATTAGGTGACGTAGATTTAAATAAAGATTTAATTCTTTTACTAAGTGTCGGTGGATTGTTTACTTTAGCTACAGCTCTATCTAGTACATTTGTAAATGTTTATTTGTGGAAGCAATCAAATAATTATTTACCCATTGCTTCGTACCAATTTTCGATTGCATTTTTTCAAGCTCTTACATTCGTAATAGCAGGAAGATTAGCTAAAACAATTGATCGAGTTGTCATTTTAAGAGCGGGTATTTCTTTTTTGGCAATATTCTACATAGTCGTTTTACTATTCGAAACGAAGACATTATTAGCAACAATTTTGATTGGAGCGATTTTAGGGTTAGGGAATGGCTGTTACTATTTAGCGTTTAACTTATTAACGTTTGAAGTTACTGAACCTGAAACCAGACAATTTTTTAATGGTTTTTTAGGGCTAATTAATTCGTTCACGGGAATGCTTGGGCCATTTATAGCCGGAGCGATTATTTCTTCAATGATCGGAAATAAAGGTTATCATTTTGTGTTTCTTGCTGCAGTTATTTTATTTATATGTGCAGTGGTCTTAAGTTGTTTCTTAATTAGACGGGAACTTGATAGTGAGTTCAATATTAAGCGCGTCATTCAAGAAAGAAAATTAAATAAAAATTGGCGGAGAGTAACATATGCTAATTTCTTTCAGGGTATTCGTGAAGGGATTTTTATGTTTGTTATTTCAATTTATATTTTCTTATCTACAGGAAGTGAATTTGCGTTAGGGAAATACGGATTAATTACATCGCTAATTAGCTTTATTACCTATTATGTTGTTACAAGAATAATAAAAGAAAATTTTAGAATGAAAGCTATATTTATTGGTGGTTTTTTACTATTTTGCGCTGTTTTTGTAATCGCTTTTAAAGTTTCGTTTCCTTTATTAATTATTTACGGTGCAATAATTTCTTTGGCATATCCAATCATTTTAGTACCTTACTTGTCTTTAACATATGATATAATAGGAAAATCGTATAAGGCCAGGGAATATAGGGTGGAATATATCGTAATACGTGAAGTGTATTTAAATAGCGGTAGAATGTTTTCCATTGCAGTTTTCATTGTATGTACGTTTTTATTCCAACCAGAAAAATTTATTCCATTATTAATGTGTTTATTTGGAACAGGACACTTCTTGGTCTATTTCGTAATGAGGAAATTAGAATATAAGCATGCTTAAGTATTGTCACGAAATTGTCAAAAACTTAGCTTTGATTCCATTTCCAAATCATTAAAATATTAATATGTAGAATTAGGAATTGTAGAAAAAAGAGGAGAAAAAATGAATAAGCCTAAGAAATATAAAATTACATTACCAACACGACTGAATACACTATTTTTTCTTGTGTTTGTCTTATTTTCTTTTTTAATTCTAAGATTAGGTGTCGTACAAATTGTTAAAGGTGAAGACTATAAATTAGAATTAGAGCGTACTGAAAATATGACCGTCGATCAAGCTGTACCAAGGGGGAAAATTTTAGATCGTAACGGAAAGGTTGTCGTAGATAATACGCCTTTACGTACAATTACGTATACAAGAAAAAAAGGGACAACTTCAGGTGAATTATTAACAATGGCTACAAAGTTAAAAAGTTATCTAAAGATGCCTACTAATAAAATAACTGAACGAGATAAAAAAGATTATTGGTTATTAACTAATCCTAAGGATGCAAAAAAATTAGTATCAAAAGAAGAGAATAAAACACTTAAAGCTCAAAATAAAGATGATGACGCTGCTTACAATAAAGCTTACTATAATTTACAGCTTGATAAAATTACTGCAGATGAAATCAATTCACTTAGTGCAAATGACTTACAGATCCTTGCAATTTACAAGCAAATGAGTGCTGGTTATGCACTAACTCCACAAACAATTAAAAGTGAGGGAGTTACTGAAAAAGAATATGCAACAGTGAGTGAACATTTGGATCAGCTTCCAGGTGTAGATGTAACGACAAATTGGGAAAGAAAATACGTTTATGGTGATACGTTCCGAACAATTTTAGGTAATATTACTTCCGAAAAAGAAGGACTACCTGCTCAAAATGTCGATTATTATTTAGCACGTGGTTATGACCGTAATGACCGTGTAGGAAAAAGTTATATTGAAAAGCAATATGAAGATGTTTTACGTGGTACAAAAGGTAAGGCACAAAATGTTATTGATTCAAATGGAAATGTTGTTGATACGAAAGTGATTACAGAAGGGGAACCCGGAAGTGATTTAGTATTATCAATTGACATGGAACTTCAAGGTAAAGTTGATGAAATAGTAAAAAGAGAGCTTATAAAAGCTAAAGCAACGTCAAATGGTCGATATTTGGACCGTGCATTTGTTACGATGATTAACCCGAAAACGGGTGAAATTTTAGCTATGTCAGGTAAGCAAATTGTTAAAGACAAAAAGACAGGCAAAAATAAAGTTGTCGACTATGCAACAGGAAATCTTACTTCATCTTATGAGATGGGTTCAACAGTAAAAGGTGCAACCCTTTTAACTGGTTATCAAACAGGAGCAATTACTCCAGGTCAAAGGCAATTTGATACACCAATTAAAATTGCGGGAACACCAGTAAAAGCTTCATATAAAAACTTCGGATGGATTAATGATTTAGATGCACTAAAGTATTCATCAAACGTTTATATGTTCCGCACAGCTATGGCTATTGGACATGCACATTACGTAGAGAACAGGCCTTTAGATATTGACGTAAAAGCATTTGATACATTCCGAAATAGTTTCAGTCAATTCGGACTTGGTGTTAAAACGGGAATTGATTTACCAAATGAAGCAATTGGATTTAAAGGTGTAGACAAAAGCCCAGGTTTCCTTCTAGATATGGCGATTGGGCAATATGATACTTATACGCCACTTCAATTAGCTCAATATGTATCTACAATCGCTAATGGCGGTTATAGAATTCAACCGCATGTTGCAAAAGAAATTAGACAGCCTTCTATTGGTGACGATACCGGTGTTATTAGAACAGAAGTAAAACCTAAAGTATTAAATCGAATCGATATGAAACAATCATACATCGATCATGTTAAACAAGGTTTGATCAAAGTATATAATGAGACTGGTGGTACTGCTCACAAATACTTTATAGGGGTAGATTATAAAATCGCCGGTAAAACAGGAACAGCCCAATCTGTCTATGACGGTCCTGATCGTAAAAAATACAATGGGCCACAAAAAACTTATAATGAAACTTTAATGGGTTATGCTCCATATGATAATCCTGAAGTTGCCTTTGTAGTAGTCGTTCCTTGGTTACAAACTGACCAAGCGCCAGTAAATAAATACATTGGCCGAGATATTATGGATGAATACTTTAAATTGAAGAAAGAACGACAATCAATTTATAATGACGAACCAAAAGATATTTTAGATAACCAAGACAATCAAAGTAGTCAAGTGAATGAAGACACTCAAAATAAAAATCAATAAGAAGAGAAGGGATTAAACCCTTCTCTTTTTTATTTGAAAAACTCCTTTTCTATAGCCTTCCTTTACCTTCTGAATTTATTTACATAATCTTTACATTCGGTTAAAACAGGTTTAATAGTTTGAGAATATGATTATTCATGTAATCTAATACTGAATTATAACGAGTATATAAATTTTATCTATTTTTTAGTTAATATTTTATATATCAAAAATAGAATGCTTCCTTTAGGATGAGAGGGGATCGAAAGTTATGACAATGACATTAAATAGAGAGAACATTATTAAAAATGATGATTTTGAAGAGACAAATACAAACGTGAAAAAATCAATTGTATATGATACACAAGATTTAAATTTATGGTATGGACAAGATAAAGCATTAAAAAATATAAATTTAAGTATTTATGAGAATGAAGTTACTGCGATTATTGGACCTAGTGGATGTGGTAAATCAACTTATTTAAAAACGTTAAATCGGATGGTTGAGTTAGTTCCTTCAGTTCGAACAGAAGGGAAGATCCTTTACCGCGAACAAGATATTTTCGATAAAAACTATCCTGTTGAAGAATTAAGAACACACGTAGGAATGGTATTCCAAAAACCAAATGTATTCCCTAAATCAATTTGGGAAAACGTTGCATATGGACCGAAAATACATGGTATTAAAGATAAAGCTACATTAAATCAGATTGTTGAAAAAAGTTTAAAAGGCGCAGCAATTTGGGATGAGGTGAAAGATCGTTTGCATGAAAATGCATTTGGTCTTTCAGGAGGGCAACAACAACGTTTATGTATCGCACGCTGTTTAGCTATCGAGCCAGATGTTATTTTGATGGATGAGCCAACGTCAGCGCTAGATCCTATTTCCACTTTGAAAGTTGAAGAGTTAATTCACGATTTAAAGAAAGATTTTAGTATTATTATTGTTACACATAATATGCAACAAGCAGCTCGTGTTTCTGATAAAACTGCTTTCTTTTTAAGCGGTGAAGTAGTTGAGTTCTCAGATACTAATAAACTGTTCTCAACACCTAAAGATAAACGTACTGAAGACTACATTACTGGACGATTCGGATAATAGAAGGGAACAGGTGAAAAGAGATGAGAAATCAATTTGAAGCAGACTTAAGATCATTACAAGAAATGATTATCGAATTGGCTGAGAAAACAAAAAAAGCAGTCATTAAAAGTATGGATGCATTTCGTACTGAAAATATTGAACTAGCTTTAGAAGTAATAGACGAAGATGACCGCATTAATAAATTAGAAAAAGAAATAAATGAATTAATTTTAGTGATTATTACAAGACAACAACCAGTTGCTGTCGACTTAAGAAGAAATTTAACTGCTATTAAGATTGCTCATGATCTTGAACGAGTTGCAGATTACGCAGTAAATATTGCAAAATCGACAATTCGTATCCGTAGTCGTCAAGAAAACTTACCATTAGAAAATATAGAAAAGATGCATGAACTTGGCTTAGATATGTTAACAAAAGCTTCAGAAGCATACCGAACAGAAGATTTACAAGCTGCCAAAGAGATTGGTGAAATTGACGATATAGTTGATGAATTATATGGAACAACTGTTAGAACGCTAATGTCAAGCATTGCAGATTCTCCTGAGCATGTATCTAATATCATGCAAATGGCATTTATTTGTAGATATCTTGAAAGAATTGCAGATTATGCAACAAATATTGCTGAGAATATTTATTACCTAGTTAAAGGGAAATATTATTTATTAAATCAATAAAAACAGTCAAATATGATAAAAGGGTGTTCAGACAAATTTTACCTGAATGCCCTTTTGTCATATTTATGTAATATTAAGCATACTTCTTTAACTAGTAAAAGATATTGAGGTGGTAATAAATGAAGGTTGTTATTTTAGCTGGAGGATACGGTCAAAGGCTTTTACCAATTACTAACAACATTCCTAAGCCACTATTACCAATCGCAAATAGAGCGGCAATTGAGCATTTAATATTACATTTAACAAGACTTGGGTTTAACGAATTTATCATTCAGCTTCATTATATGTCCCAAGCAATAATCGAGACGATCAATGCAATGAAATTAAAAAATGTTTCAATTGATTATATTATAGAAGAAAAAAGTTTAGGGTCTGCTGGTTGTTTAAGACTATCTAAGCATTTTCTTCATGAGCCCTTTCTATTAGTGAATGGTGATATTTTATTTGACGGTGATATTAGAGATGCATTAAAAACTCATTTAGAAAATAAAAGTAAATTTTCTATGTTTGTAAAACAAGTTGAAAACTGTGGATCATACGGAAATGTAAAAGTAAAAAATGGACAAATAATCGACTTTATTGAAAAGCCGAATGAAGGTAGTGAAATTAGTAAGTTAGTTAATACTGGAATTTATATAATGAATCCTGAATTATTATTTCAAATTCCAGAAAATCGTTATTTTGACATTAGTAATGATTTGATTCCTTTAATGTTAAAAAATAATATCTGTTTACAAGCTTTTCATTTAAAAGGTTATTGGATTGATTATGGGACACCTAGAAGATTTGCAAAGTTAAACGTAGATTGGATTGAAGAGAAATTAAACTTACCTATTCCTGCTGTTCAAATATTACCGAGAATCTTTTTAGGTGAACATGTAACGATAAAAAATAATGTTAAGATTGTTTCACCTGTTATTATTGGGAATGATGTTACGATTGAAGAAAACTGTGTAATTGGCCCATATGTGTCGATTAGTTCTAATATTCGAATTGATCAAGGCAGTGTATTACATCATCAAGCTGTCTTTCAAAAATATACACTGAATTATGAAAATAAGTTTGTACATAATTCAATAAAAAAAATATCAAAAGAAATCCATTGAATCAATAAAAAGTATGGAAATTATCGCGAAAGAATGTTATTATATACAAGTCTGATTATGTCACTATGTCAGGAGGGAAAATAAAATGCGCGTAAATATTACATTAGCATGTACAGAATGCGGAGATCGTAACTACATCACTACTAAAAATAAACGTAATAACCCAGACCGTCTTGAGCTTAAAAAATATTGCCCAAGACTTAAAAAAGTTACAGTTCATCGCGAAACAAAGTAAACAGTAGGAATTTTCCTACTGTTTTTTTTATATTCAAATACTTTATAATTTTAATTAGAATACAGATCAATAAAACTTTTTACTATAGAAAACTCGATCCTGACTATGGAGGCCATTATTATGGAAAAAAAAGAAATTAGAAATTCTATGATGAAAAACTTGAAAAATATTTCAGTATCGGAAAGAGAAGAAAAGTCAAAACAAATTATAGAAAAATTATTAGGTACTGAACAAATGATGAGTGCAAATATAATAGCAACAACAATGCCAATGGAGCATGAAATAAATACTAAGTATTTAATAACTGCTTGTTGGAAAATGAATAAATCAGTTGTTGTCCCTAAATGCAACCATGAGACAAGAAAAATGCATTTTTACAAAATCAATTCATTTGATGATTTAAAGGAAGGTTATTTTGGAATACAAGAGCCGATAGAAGAAAAATGCGAGGAAATAAGAAAAGAACTTATTGATTTAATTATTGTACCTGGAGTAGCATATACAAAAAATGGTGAACGACTAGGATATGGTGGTGGTTATTATGATCGCTACCTAGAAGATTATAATAAACAACTATTAGCTTTAGCTTATGAAATTCAAATCATTGAAGAAATACCAACAGAAAAACATGATATTAAGATGCCGTTGGTTTTAACAGAATCAAGAATAATAAAATCGGTAAAGTAAGTGCATAATGTGATACGATTTGTTTGAAAATAGGTAAGACTGGAAATAGTCTTATAGCTTAAAAATCAAATTTATACACAACTAATATTGTAACAATTTTGTAAAAAGTTTCACAAACTTTGAGTTTAAATACATATATAATATAGAAGTCCCAGTTACTTACACTTTTATAACACAAAATGAGGTGGATATTATGTTACACAAAGAAGTAAATCGTGTCGCACTTATCGGAACAGGCGCAGTTGGAGCAAGTTATGCTTTTGGTATGTTAAATAAAGGTGTTGCCGAAGAATTAGTTATGATTGATTTAAATAAAGATAAAGCGGAAGGGGACGCAATGGACTTAAGTCATTGTCTACCTTTTGTAAGTTCTAGAACAAAGATTTGGGCTGGAGATTACAGTGATTGTAAAGATGCGAGTTTAGTCGTCATTACAGCTGGTGCAGCTCAAAAGCCTGGAGAAACTCGTTTAGATTTAGTCGCAAAAAATTGTGCTATTTTTAAAGGGATTATTGGAGAAATTATGGCTTCAGGATTTGACGGTATCTTTTTAATTGCTACAAATCCAGTAGATATTTTAACATACGCAACTTGGAAATTTTCAGGATTACCAAAAGAAAGAGTAATCGGATCTGGAACAAGTTTAGATACTGCACGTTTTAGATATATGCTTGGGGATTATTTTAATGTGGACGCAAGAAATATCCATGGGTATATAATCGGTGAACATGGTGATAGTGAACTACCAGTTTGGTCTAAAACAAATGTCGGTACTTCACCAGTACAGCATGTATTAAAGAAAAATCCAAAATATAGTCAAAAAGATCTTGATGAAATCTTTTTAAATACACGTGATGCCGCATATCACATTATAAAGAAAAAAGGTGCAACATACTATGGAATTGGAATGGGCTTAGTTAGATTAACAAAAGCGATTCTAAAAAATGAAAATAGTATCATAACTGTTTCTGCTTATTTAGATGGACAATATGGAGAACATGATATATATATAGGCGTTCCAGCAGTAATAAATCGAAGTGGAATTCGAGAAATTGTTGAACTAGATTTAAATGAATTAGAACAACGTCAGTTTAAAAACTCGGTAGACACATTAAGAAAAACGATGGAACCAATTTTATAATTACACAACTAAGACCTCTTTCTATTTGAAAGAGGTCTTAGTGTATAGATTATTATTTGAAAAATATGCCAACTTTTTATATTGTAAAAGTAACAAAAAAATTATGGAGGTAATTTTGAAAAAAATAAATAATAAGTACGCATGGTTATTAATAGTAATCTTTATAATTGGACTAGCTCTATATTATGGAAACCAAGAATTTTTTAATAAACATCTAAAAAAGCATATAGAGACTTCAGTGAAATTTCCTAATTACGATGATACAGCAATCGAGGCGGAGAATGGATTATTAGCTGTTACGAATCCTACATCTAATTTAGTATTAGTTAATAAAGAAAGAAAGCTACCAGATGGGTATGAACCGCCAGATCTTGTTTATCCAATTGTTCCCTTGCATGGTGTAAACAAAGATAAGACATTAATGAGAAAAGAGGCAGCTCATGCTTTAGAAAAATTATTTGAAAGAGCAGAAGCAAATGGCATAAAGCTTACTCCAGTTTCCGCATATCGTTCTTTTAATCGACAAAAAAGTTTGTATAATTATTATGTACAGATTCATGGTGAAGATTGGACTCAATCTTTTAGCGCTGTTCCTGGTACAAGCGAACACCAAACTGGCTTATCAATAGATGTATCATCTCCAAACTTCGGTAACAAGCTTGAACAAGGATTTGGAGAAACGAAAGAAGGAACTTGGCTTGCGGAACATGCACACGAATTTGGATTTATCATTCGTTATCCGGAGGACAAAGTAAATATTACTGAATACAATTATGAACCATGGCATATAAGATATATCGGAACAAAGTACGCTACATATTTATATAAAAATGATTTAGCTTTAGAAGAAGTAATGAAGCCTAAAAAATAATAATAAATGCCTACAAAATAAATGGTTTGTATGGTATTTCACATTGACGAGTAATCGTTTCCAACTTATACTTATTACATGTTTAGATAGATAAAATAATAGGAGTTAAGTATGAAATCCGTATATGATATTCAACAATTTCTAAAGAGCTATGGCACCATTATATATACAGGTGATCGATTAGCTGACTTGATGTTAATGCAAGATGAGCTAAAAGAATTATTTTTAGCGAATATACTTGAAAGTAAAGATTTACAAATTGCTACCATGATATTAAAAAAAGAGATGGATGAAATAAAAAATAAAACGGTTTGAAGAAATCGTTTTTTTTAAAATCTATTGCAAACGATTTCACAGTGAAGGGAGAAGGCATTATGGCTAAAATGATTGTAGGTGTAGATTTAGGTGGTACAAGCATTAAGTTGGCATTATTAACAAATAACGGGGAATTCATCGATAAATGGGAAGTACCAACAGATAAATCTGATAGTGGTAAGCATATTCCTAAAACAATTACAATTGCAATTGAAGAAAAGCTTAAACAGATGGATAAAACAAAGGAAGATATTGCTGGAATCGGTATTGGAGCTCCGGGTTCTGTTCGATTAGAAGATGGACTTATTTTTGCAGCAGTAAATTTAGGTTGGGTTAATTTTCCTTTAAAAGAAATTCTAGAAAAGGAATCAGGTATTCCTGTCATTGTTGATAATGATGCAAATATAGCAGCTGTTGGCGAAATGTGGAAAGGTGCTGGAAACGGAGCAAAAGATGTAGTAATGGTTACACTTGGAACAGGAGTTGGCGGAGGCGTAATTGTAAATGGTGACGTTGCACATGGAATTAGTGGATCTGCTGGTGAAATTGGTCACATAACAGTGCAACTTGAAAATGGAGTATTATGTAACTGTGGAAAAACGGGATGCTTAGAAACAATTTCTTCAGCTACAGGAATTGCAAGAATAGCAAACGAGAAGTTGCAAAATACGACAAAAGAAACGGTTTTAAAAGAAATGTCGAATAATTCACCAATTACAGCTAAGGACGTTTTTGATGCTTATTCAAATGGTGATGAAGTTGCAGAAGAAATCGTTAATCATGTAATGAGATATCTAGCGTTAGTTTTAGCCGGAGTAGGAAATACTCTAAATCCTGAAAATATCATTATTGGTGGCGGAGTATCAAATGCAGGTGAACTGTTATTAAAACCTTTAAAGAAATATTTTGACGAGTTTGCTTTCACAACAGTACGAGATTCGACAAAACTTTCAATTGCCAAGTTAGGGAATGATGCAGGAGCAATTGGAGCAGCATATTTAGTGAAAAAATTTATTACTAATGAAATTTAACTTAAATTTAAGGTACTTCTAATTGAAGTACCTTATTATGTTTATTGTATTGAATTGAAAAAAATAATTAGTTATTTGACGGCGGAACTAGTTTATGATAAATTGAATGACGTTAGAAAAAAACCTAAGGTAACGTCAAATAAAATTTTTAAATCCATACATTTAGTAGCTAATAATTGTATGAATGATTTCAAAAATTCTTGGTATTTAAATGCCAATAAAATAGATATGTGAAATGCCAAACATTGATTTATAATAGATAAAATAGATTAATAGTCTAAAAAAGAGGAGGAACAGAATATGTGGAAAAAGTTTATTAAAAACTTTGGATTCCCGTTACTTGCTGTATTCCTTTTATGGATTAAAGCAACTATTCTAAGCCAATTTTATTTTGATTTAGAAATTGAAAATTCAATGCAAGAATTTATCTTAATAATTGCTCCTATATCTTCATTATTAATATTTATAGGTATAGCTCTTTTTGCAAAAGGACCGAAACGTAATAGAGCAGTTATTTGGATTACTATAATCATGTCCTTTATTTTAGTAGCTGATACAGCTTATTATTCATTCTTTGACGATTTCGTAACGATTCCAGTTTTATTTATGACACGAAACTTTGGGGATTTAGGTTCAAGTGTTAAAGCAATGATCAGCTATAAAACAATCTTAGCTTTTTCTGATATTTTTATCTTAATTGCAGTTAATTATTTCTGGGGTAAAAAATTCTTTACTACTGGTAACATTAAAGGGAAAGCTAGAACAGCTTATTTCTTAGCAGCGGTTGCTATTTTCTTAGTTAACCTTGGTTTAGCAGAAACTGAACGCCCACAATTATTAACACGTTCTTTTGATAGAGAATACATTGTTAAATTTTTAGGATTATACAATTACCATATTTATGATATGGTTATTCAATCAAAAACATCTGCTCAAAAAGCGATGGCTGATGATAGTGAATTAGCAGGAATCGAGAACTTTATTCGTGCTAACGATACGGGTGTGAATGCACAATTACATGGTAAATATAAAGGTAAAAACGTAGTAGTAGTTTCATTAGAATCATTACAAAATTTCGTAATTGGACGAAAAATTAATGGACAAGAAATTACGCCTTTCTTAAATAAATTTACGAAAGAAAGTTATTATTTTGATAATTTTTACCACCAAACTGGACAAGGTAAAACATCTGATGCTGAGTTCTTAATTGATAATAGTTTATTCCCATTAGATCGTGGTGCAGTTTACTTTACAAACAGTGGTAATACGTTTACTGCAACACCAGCAATCCTTAAAAAGGATCAAAATTATTACACGTCAGTAATGCATTCAAATAATAAATCGTTCTGGAACCGTGACATGATGTATCCAAGTCTAGGTTACGATCGTTATTATAATGAAGTTGACTATAAAGTATCTGCAGCTACTTCAATTGGATGGGGACTAAAAGATAAATATTTCGTTGAACAATCAGTAGATAAAATGGTAGCAGAGCCTAAACCGTTCTATAACCGTATGATTACACTAACTAACCATTATCCATTCGAATTAAATGATGAGGATTTAATGATTCCACGTTTAAAAACAGGAGACCAAACTGTTGATAATTATGTAACAACAGTACGTTATTTAGATGAATCAATTAAACATTTCATTGAAGAAATGAAAGCAAAAGGTTTATATAATAATACAATCATCGTTATGTATGGTGACCACTATGGTATTTCTGAAAACCATAACCGTGCAATGAGTGAAGTCTTAGGACAAGACATTACACCTGCAGAACATGTTAAATTACAAAAAGTACCTTTCTTTATCCACTTACCTGGACAAACTAAAGGTGAAACAATTCATAAAGTTGCAGGTCAAATTGATGTTAAACCTACAATTTTAAACTTATTAGGTGAAGATCCAAATAAAACTTCTATTAACTTTGGTAATGATATTTTCTCTCCAAAACACAAAAACTTTGTAGTTTTCCGTGATGGAACAATCGTTACAGATAAATATATTTATACTGGCGAGAAGATGTATGATCCAAATACTGGTGAAGAAATAAAAGGACAAAAACCACCTAAAGAAGACTTAGCAAAAGCAAATAAATCACTTGAGTACTCAAACTCAATTATTTATAAAGATTTACTTCGTTTCTATGAAGTTAAATATAAAAAAGCTGATACGAAGTTTGAATAAACATGAAAAGCACTTCCTTGTTGGGAGTGCTTTTTCACGCTGTTAAAAAACAACTTTCGATTAAATTGCCAAAATTTTCGTAAAAGGAGTAGAGTGATGTTGGTTTCCACTACAGGGTGCTTGCCTTTAATTGTAGCCAGATTTTGGTGCTAACTTGACACCATTCGTCCTGCAAGTCTTTTAGCCCCATTTCTAAGCCTTTCTACTATACCAACAAGAGACCTAAACTCACGAACTTTAAAAATTTAATATTACTTTTTAAAGCGTTAAATAAAGCACTTCTTAAACGAAAGTGCTTTTCTTTATTTTAAATACATACAATTAACTAGAAAAGAATTGATGAGGTGAAAAATTTGCATAAAAACAATCGGCCTTTATCCTTTCATTCAAGAAAATACGATTTTAACGAACTTTCAAATGATATCAATTTATTAGTACATGAATTTCCATTTCTCCGTTTAAATACGATTGGACACAGTGTTTTATATCAGCCTATATATGAGCTTCAAATTGGTAATGGCCATAGAAAGGTACATTGGAATGGTTCGTTTCATGCAAATGAATGGATTACAACTTGTGTCATCATGAAAATGCTTTTTTGGATATGTAACACTTTAATAACTGAGGAGTTGCCATTTCATAAGGAATTAGTAGCTTTATTTAATGAAAATACTTTGTCGATTGTCCCTATGGTTAATCCTGATGGGGTAAATTTAGTTATAAATGGTGCTGTTGAACAAAGTGATTATATGGAATTTGTTCATAAAATTAATGAAGGAAATGATGGTTTTACTGGATGGAAAGCAAATATAAGAGGCGTTGATCTTAACAATCAATTTCCTGCAAAATGGGAGATTGAAAAAGAAAGAAAGAAACAAAAAACATTCTCTCCTAGAGACTATCCAGGTGATGCTCCACTTTCTGAACCAGAAACAATCGCTATGAGTAATTTAGCGATTGAAAGGAAGTTTGATCTTATTTTGGCTTTGCATACTCAAGGTAAAGAATTTTATTGGGGGTATGATAATCTGGAACCGTCCATATCGGAAGTCTATGCAAATTATTTTGCACGTGTTAGTCCGTATAAGGCAGTAAAAACAATTGATAGCCATGCAGGTTATAAGGATTGGTATATACAAGATTTTCGGAAACCAGGATTTACACTTGAATTAGGAAAAGGAATAAATCCTTTGCCACTTTCTATGTTTGAATCCATTTTTTCCGAGACATTTCCTATTCTGTTAGCGTCATTATTTAACTTAGAAAATATCCAATCATCTCTAAAATAAAAAAGCTGACAAAGTTGTCAGCTTTTTTATTTAGAACATGTTTTCTATATGTAGAAATTTGTTCGTTCATAATGAAATAAATTTTATAAGTGCGCTGGTGGATAACCGTTATGTAAAATTGTCATAATGGCAAACCAAGCAAATAAAACTAATGTAGCACCAGACCAAAAAACAGCTAAAAAATTCTTATTCTTTAATGATCCTATTAAAGCTGGAACACATAGAATAGCTACTAGTATAAAAATAATAACTGTACCCATTGTAAACCCCCTTAAATTTCTTCAAGCAACCCCTGTTTGCTATCACATCATTATTATTGTAAAACTTTTGTGAACAATTGTCTATTTGAAATTAAGTGCTAAACCAAAATTATGATATAGTATTAGATAGAATAAAAAAAGAAAGCAGGGTATGAATATGAATGTTTTACAATTACCACTAGGTCCATTACAAACTAATTGTTATATCTTAAGTAATGATATGAATGAAGCGATTATTTTTGATCCGGGCGAAGAAGCACAAGTAATATTTAATGTTATTGAAGAAAATAAATTAAAGCCACTAGCTATCCTTTTAACCCACGCTCATTTTGATCATATTGGGGCTGTTGATGATGTACGTGATGAATATAATATACCCGTTTATATTCATAAATATGAAGCAGATTGGTTAACTGATGGACAAAAAAATGGTTCTGAATTATTTATGAGAAATCAGTCAATTTTTGCAAGAGAAGCAGACCATTTGATTGAAAAAGAAGGCAAAATGGAAATTGGTCCTTTCTTATTTTCAATTTTCGAAACTCCAGGCCATTCACCAGGAAGTGTTTCATTTTATTGTAAAGAAATAAAGACCGTATTTTCGGGTGATGCTTTATTTGAAGGTAGCATTGGACGAACTGATTTACCTGGTGGAGATCACGAACAGTTGATTAGAAGTATAAAAGGCAAGCTTCTATCTTTACCTGATGATGTAGTTGTATGTAGTGGTCATGGAGAAACTACAACGATAGGTGATGAGAAAAGACATAATCCTTTTTTATAAGGTAATATAATGAAAAACATAATTATTAATGCGATAAATAATAGCAAACAGGGCTTTATTACATACGAACAATTTATTTCGCTAGTGCTTTATGATCCTGAAGATGGTTATTATCAAAAAGCAAATGAAAAAATTGGACGAAAAGGTGATTTCTATACTACAAGCTCTGTAGGTTCAGTATATGGAGAAGTAATTGCAGCTTCATTTTGTCGGTTTGTTAAGAATAAGCTAATCGAACCTTTTTTTGTTGAAGTTGGTGGTGGAAGTGGCAGATTCGCATCATCCTTTCTTTCGTACTGTGAAAAAAAAGAGCCAGAAATTTATTATAATTTAACTTACTATATTATTGATGCAAGCAAATATCATCGTACTTTACAAAAAGAATTACTGGCGAACCATATGAATTGTAAATACTTCTCAAATATTCTAGAAATCGAGCAAATCAATAATGGAATGATATTTTCAAATGAATTGTTTGATGCTTTACCTGTTCGAGTAGTTGAATTTAATCAAAACGAATGGCATGAAGTAGTAATTATCATTGATGATTTAAATGATTTGAAAGAATATCTCGTTAAAATACAAGATAATGAAATCAATGATTTTCTAAGTAGATACAATTTTGTTGGGAAAAATGGACAAAGAGTTGAAATTCCTGTTGGTATGGAAAAAGTTTATGACCATTTACAATCGAAAATTAGTAAAGGAATCATTTTAACTGTTGATTATGGTTTTACGAGGGAAGAGTGGGATGTACCCCATCGAATTAAGGGAAGTTTGCGTGGTTATTACAAGCATGAAATGAAAACAAATATACTAGAGAATTTAGGGCATATGGACATTACAACTCATATTCACTGGGATGAATTAAAAAAGTTCGGAATACAGAATAATATCGATAATCTATACTTTTCTAACCAAAGAGATGCAATATTAGATTTTGGTATATTAAGTTGGCTTATTCCGCATGCTCAGTCAAATCCTTTTTCAAGCGAATATAAACAAAATAGAGCTGTACAATCTTTAATTATGCCTGGGGGAATAAGCGATTCCTTCCAATGGCTATTACAAACAAAAGGTATGTCAACAAATGAACATACTAAATTAAATAAATTGATTTCATTAAATGAATACAAATAAAAAAACCAGTCATATGACTGGTTTTTTTATTATTCACTAAAGCCAGGTACTAATAAGAAAGTACTATAATATGTAAATCCAATAAAGAACACAGTTAAGTATGCGCCAAAGATATAGATGTACATACGCTCAGAAAGCTTTAGATAGCCTAATACTACGAAAAATGCTGTTTGACATGCGAAAATAAGTGCAGCTGCTGACATATGTCCAACAAAGAACATTACCGTAAATATAGCTGTCCAGAATCCTAGAACGCGGAACATTCGATCCATCCTAAATCCCCCCATAAAAAATTTCTACCCATTCATTATTATAAAATAAGAAAGTTACAATTGTAAACAATGTATTAATACAATTCTAAATTGATTCTAGAGATAATGAAATTATCCATATCTGATATTATTTTTCTTATTTAATGATTTTCTATACATTGATTTGGAAACATCCTTTTTGTTTTAAGTTAACTATTTGATTTTTTTGTTCGTTATTTCGATAAATTAACTTTAATTTGTAAATAAATTTTTATCAAAATTTAAATTTTCGTTTAGTTTCCTAATTATTACGATTTGATAGGTGAGGGAAACAAAAATATAATTACTCATATAGAAAGGAGGACTAAAAATGGTATCAGTAGAAACAATGGTCGAAGAACTTCTAAAAAAAGCTTGCTATTTTGGGGCATCGGATATTCATTTATTACCAAAAGAGGATGATGTACAAATTTTTTTTCGTGTTGATGGTGAATTGAAACTTATTCAAAGGATAAATAAAGAGAAGTCTAAGAGGATCATCATGCATTTGAAGTTTTTAGGAAGTATGGATATAGGAGAAATTAGACGGCCACAGACTGGAATATTAGTTGTAAATATTAATGAAATTTTATTATCACTTCGCTTGGCCACTTTACCAACCATTATTGATGAGTCTATGGTTATTCGTATTCATCCCCAACAAAAAATCACTCCAATAGAAAGTCTTTCCTTATTCCCATCTACAACTCGTAAACTTTTGTCTTTATTACATCATTCACATGGGCTTATGATGTTTACAGGGCCAACAGGCTGCGGGAAAACAACAACGCTGTATTCCTTATTGCAGTCAGCTAAAAAAGACATAGCCAGAAATATTATCACTTTAGAGGATCCGATTGAAAGGAAATCTGATGAATATTTTCAAGTGCAAGTAAATGAAAAAGCAGGCTTAACCTATGCAACTGGGTTAAAAGCTATTCTTAGGTCTGATCCAGATATCGTAATGGTAGGAGAGATTAGGGATGAAGAAACTGCAAAAATTGCTGTTCGGGCAGCATTGACCGGTCATTTAGTATTAACGACAATTCATTCTAATAACACAAAAGGTGCACTCTATCGAATGTTAGAGCTTGGAATTCCAAAGGAGGAATTATTTCAGGCAATGGTTGCTATCGTTTCTCAAAGGTTAGTTCCAATAAAATGCCGTTTTTGTGAAGGGGAATGTGAACCAAACTGTTTTGTAAATCGAAATCATAGAAGATTAGGGATATATGAATTGCTATATGGTAATGCTCTAAACTCTGTTATTAATGAATTTAGAGGGCTACAAGATGAAGTTCAATTATCTACCTTAAATGATCAACTCATTAAAGGGTATGCATTAGGTTTTATTGATAACAAACATTTGGACAGAAGTATAATTTATGGGTAAATATTTTCATAAAAGAAAATTAACTTATATTGAACAGGCAAAACTTCTAAAAATATTGGGAGAACTTTTACAAAAAGGTTATCCACTAGTTCAAGCAATTGAATTCTTAACAATTCAATTCCCAGCTGACCTAAAAGAATGGATTTATAAAGCTAAATTTGCTTTGGTTGAAGGAGGATCATTCATCGATTTTGCTAAAATGCTTTGCCTTCATCAAGATGTACTCGTTTATTTGTATTATGCAGAAAAGCATGGTGATTTGTCCTTGGCGCTTGGCGAAGGCAGTTATATGCTTACAAAGAAGATTCAACATAGAGCTTACATAAGAAAGATCATGGGATATCCTATTTTTTTAATTACAATTTTAATGCTAATTTTGTTTTTGTTTAGAAATATAATCATTCCTCAATATGAAATGCTATTTTCAACATTCCATACTAACCAGAACTCTTTTATATTCATCTACCTACAAGTTATAAAAAGATTACCTTCAATCATGTTTTCATCTCTTCTCCTAATTGGATTGACAGCCTATGGATACTTCTTTTTAATTAATAAATTAAATTCAATTGAGCGGATGGATCGATTAATTCGAATCCCGTTAGTTAGTAAGTATTTAATTACAATGAATACTTATGAATTTTCAATGCAGTTAAGTATATTATTACATGCCGGTTTTCCAATAGTTGATGCACTAAAAACAATGCAGAATAATGATAGTAGGACATTTATAAAAGAAAAAGCAGTAGTTTTTTACAATCAAATTTTAAACGGTATTTCTATGCAAGAAGCATTTAAAAATGAACATGCATTCCATAGAGATATTATATTTGTGATTGAACATGGCATGAACAATAGTACTCTTAGTAAAGAACTTGCTGATTATGCTGATTATTTAAAGGAGAGTGTTGAGGCTTATTTTCACAGATCAATAAAGATTATTCAGCCGATTATACTAATCCTAATCTCTTCAAGTATTCTATCACTGTATATAGCCATCCTGTTTCCTATGTTTCAACTGATGAACAATATCTAGGAGGGATTATTTTTGAATGAAAAAGGATTTACTTTAATAGAAATGTTAATTGTTTTATTTATCATTTCACTTCTTTTATTACTGGTAATACCAAATTTAGGAAAACAGCAACAGTCGATTCAAACGAAAGGATGTTCTGCACTTCAAAAAATGGTTCAGTCAAGTGTTGAATCATTCCGATTAGAAAATGAGCAATTACCTGAAAGTTTATCAGACTTAAAAGAACAGGGCTATATAACATCATATAAATGCAATAATAAAGTTGAATTATTGTATGACAAAGCAACTGGAACTGTATCAATACCTTAAAAAAAGGCTGGATAATCCGTTTGGTTTTACATTTGTTGAGATGTTATTAGTCCTTTCAATCATGATACTGTTATTAATTTTACCGATCAATCAAGTTAGGAAGATTGAAGATGAACAAAAGTTAACACTATTTATTCAAATGCTTCAAAATGATATTTTTCTTGCACAAAGGAATGCAATAATAAAACAAATTCCTACTAGGATCATCTTTTATCAAAATAAATATGAAATGGAAGATAATTTATTAAATCCCCCTGTAGTCATACGAAATTTTGACAAATCAATTAATATAACTAACCTTACTTTAAAACCTCCGTTAAGATTTAACTCCGACGGTAATATATCAAGCTCTGGAACGATTTCAATTAAATATAAAAATTCTGAATATATTGTTACATTTTACTTAGGAAGTGGTCGATTTAAATATGATCGTAAATGAAAAAGGCTTTACATTTATCGAGGCAGTTATTTCTTTAAACTTACTAATTATTTTTTGTATTATGATTGTTCCTTCAATGACATTATTTTTACAGAAAAAAGATAAGATAACGATTAGCAATATTGCAGACGACTTATTAACAGATATGATTCATCTTTATTTTATGAACAGAGAAGATTTTAAAGAGGGTTTCTATACAAAGAATGGCAGAGAGTTTTTAGTAAAAATAAATGCTAGAAATAATTTTAATTCCATTTGTGTTACTTGGACAGATCGAAAAAAGGAATGTGAAATATGTGAAGTACTCACAGAATGAAAAAGGCTTTACTTTACTAGAAACACTTTTTTCACTTGTTTTATTTTTAATGATTATTTCGATATCAACTTCAAGTATAAAAAGCTTTATTAAACGAAATTACAGTTATGAATCTGTAAATAAGTTAGAATTAGATAATTTTATAAAAGAAGTTCAAAAAGAGGCAAACAAAAGTATAAGTTTTACAGTTCATTCTGAGCTTCTACTCTTTGAAGAGTTTAATCAAGTTACGATTAGCTATCGAAAATATGCGTCGATTATTCGACGACAAAGGCTTGGTTTAGGACATGAAATCGTACTTCAGAATATAAGAGATATAAAGTTTGAAAAAATAAGCGAAAGGCAAATCAGAGTAAAAGTAATCGATTTAAACGGTGGAAATTATGAAAAAACTATTCGGATGTTTATCAATTAAATTTAAAATACTTGGTGAAAATGGAGTGTATTTACCTTACACAATTTTTATGATAAATATTTTACTAATTTTTTTTCTAATACAAATAGATATTTTTCATTCGTTCAATACCTTTTATTCTTATACGAGAAATCAAAATAAGCTAGACCGTGTACATTCACAAGTAATTTACGATTTAAAGTCAGGTAATTTACCACTTCAAGGAAATACAGTAAAGTATTATAATAATACAAAAATTATATTGAATACTGATTTAGTTACATATGATGAATATCATGTAACTTTAACTAGTAGTAATTCAAAAATAAAAAAATATGTAGTTCAATTTAAATATAAAAAAAGTACAAATCAAGTATCGGATTGGATCGATTAAGTTGGAGGATGAAATGGAATCAATTTATTTAGTAGGATTTATGGGGTGTGGTAAGACGACTGTTGGGAAGGAATTAGCTAAAAGAGTAAACACAAAATTTATTGATTTGGACGAGGAAATTGTTTCACAAACTGGCAAAAGTATACCAGAATTGTTTAAAGAGTTTGGTGAAAGGGGTTTTCGCGATATAGAAACACAAGTATTAAAAAATTTACCATCAAAAAAACTGATCACGTCAACAGGTGGTGGAATCATTCTTCGTGATGAAAACATTGAATACATGAAACAAACTGGCAAAATAATTTATCTTGAAACTCCAATTCAAATAATATTCGAAAGAATCCATTTAGATTCTAACCGACCAAATGCTGTAAATCGAACAATTGAAGAACTAACTGAACTGTTTCAAAAGAGAGAATCACTATATAAAAAAGCAGATTATGAAATTTCAACGAATAATTTAACACCAATTGAAATTGCGTTGGAAATCATTGACTGTTTAAATTATTCAAAAGGAGGAGATAGTAGAAATAAGTGATAAGGAAGTAAGGTGATTTGTATTGAAAACAAATGATTATGTAAAATATATGACAGAACAATTTATTAATTATATCGATCAACCAAAAGAAAAACGTGATTCAATTAAACAAGAAAAAGAAGAGTTAAAGACCCCGTTTTCTACTAACATGTTTGGAATGTTACCATTAAGTCTAGCTTTATTAATGAAAAAAGTTCAAAATCGTAAAGACAAAGAAAAGAAAAGTATTTAGTTAATAAGACTGATTTCAATTATAGAAGTCAGTCTTTATTTTTTGACAAGAGGAAGAAAAGAAAAGAGGAACATCTTATTAGATTTCCCTCTCTACCTAATCTCCTTTTAAAAGCATTTAACTTAACTTATTCATTGTGTTTGGTGATAGATAAAAAAGCCCTCCATTAATAGCATCAACATGAATAATTGGTTCGTAAAGTTCTTTAAGTGCATTGAATTCTACATGATAATTTTCAGGTTTTTCCTCATCAGCTTCATAAAATTGATTTAATAAATCTAAATCATGTTGCCATCTATTCCTTGCTTCTTCTGCCCAAACCGTATCTTCTTTTTCAATTATGTTTCGAAGTAATTGTTCCATTCGATTTAAACCACTTATTGGTTTAATCATAGGTGACATGGAATAGCAAAAATCAGGTATTTTAGAGTTGAATTGGATTTTTTCAAGTTTTGTATGAAAATCTTCAATAATTTTTCCTGAAATTAAATGGATTCCAAAAGAATATAAATAATCTTTTTTATGATCACAAGTAAAGGAAACCTGATAATTAACAGCTAACCAAGGGTGTAATGCAATTTGTTGGCCCATAGGTGCTTTTGTGTCTTCATAAAGTCTAATTGATTGTCCTAGTTCACTAACAATTGAGAAAATTTGATGAAGGCGGGGCGACCCAAAATGAATTTGCTCACCTTTAAGATCCTCAGGTGCATTATCACTATCTGTAATTAGTGTTAACTTCATTGGATTTGGGATACCGCCTGTTTTTTCTAGATAATGCCAATAGAAAGGACGATTCATTAATTTTTTATCCATCTCAATTGTTAATTGTATTTCTAAATATGTTGGTGTTTTCTGTAGAATTTCACAATCATTATGTCTGAAAAAGTATTCGATATAATCATGGATTTCATGTTGCTGCATAACTATCACCTGCTTGTTTATGTTGCTGTAATTGAATGATGGACGTTAAATTTTCCATTTTAATTTTCATTTCACCTTCAGTTTTAGAGTGAATAAATATTTCATTCATATGAGCTTCAAAATCTTTATAAGGAATTCTGGTTAGAATATCGTCCAGTTCACCAATCACACGCTCAAATAAATTGATTTTTTCATAAAGTAATCTTAGTATGTGTTCTTCAATTGAGCCAACAGTCGCAAAGTTATAGATACTTACATCCTCTGTTTGTCCAAGTCGATGTATACGTCCAATTCTTTGTTCTAGTCGCATAGGATTCCAAGGAAGGTCATAATTAATCATATTTGAACAAAACTGTAAGTTAATACCTTCACCACCAGCTTCGGTAGCTATTAGCACCTGTACACGATTTTTAAATAATTCTTTCATCCAATCTTTCTTACCACGTTTAAAACCACCCCGAAATGGTACAGATGTTATACCGTTTTGTTTTAATAACCATTGTAAATATAACTGTGTTGCACGATATTCTGTAAAAATAATTACTTTATCATTTATTTTTTTTATTAGTTCAACTACTTTGTTTGCTTTTGAATTAGACGTAATTTGATTAATTTGATGAAAAATTTTCTCTATATAAGGATCGTTAATATCAATATTTTCTTTTTCAAATCTTTGAAGCATTTTTTTCATTGATACATAAACAGCTTCACGACTACTACAAGCTTCACGCTTAAATGTTAAAAAGGAGAATGCCGAGGTTACCCCAGTATATTGTGATTTTTGCCATTCATCGATTAAATCATAAAGTTTTTGTTCTTCTTCATTAAAATTAATTAATACTGTTTCTACCTTTCGCTTTGTCCACTCTATGCCTGTATCTTGTCTACGATTTCGAACCATTACTTTTCCTATTAGTTCTCGTAATAAGTCTTCATGCTCTAATGAGCGGTTCTTAGCAGAAAAATATTCTTCGAAACTAGATTTATTACCTAAATGACCAGGTTTTAATAAAGAAACTAAATGGAAAATTTCTTCAATGTTATTTTGAACTGGTGTAGCAGTTAGTAGTAAACAATATTTCTTTTTAAGATGTTGTACAAACTCATAGTTTTTTGTTTTATTATTTTTAAGTTTATGAGCTTCATCAATAATGACGAGATCATAATTAATATTTAATATTTTTTCTCGATGAGGATCTCTTTTTGCGGTATCAATTGATGAAACAACAACATCACAGCTATCCCATACATAATTCTTTTTTTGTTGAGCGATTGCTGGAATATGAAATTTTGTATTTAATTCAAAGGTCCATTGTGATACAAGTGATGCTGGTACTAATATAAGCACCTTATTAACTAAACCACGAATCATGTATTCTTTTAATATTAAACCTGCCTCAACTGTTTTACCTAGTCCTACTTCGTCAGCTAAAATTGCTTTTCCATTCATTTTTTCAATTACTGTCGTCGCTACATCTAATTGATGTGGCAATGGAGTTAAATTTGGTAAATGTGTGGGAGCAATCATACCTGTAAAAGATGGAATTGCTAATTTTGTAGAAGTATGATAGGCAAGCTTATAATTCTCCCAATTTGACCATGGTCCATCATTTTCAAGCTTCTCTAAGAACTCTTCTTGCCACTCTGTATGGAATTTAATCTCAATTGACATGTAAACCTCACCTATTTCAGTTTTATATTGGGTAATCATGAACATTATTTTAAAATAGCTGATATAATGTTCGTGATTATATTTTCAAAAAAATTCACTTTGATATTGCTGAAACTTGTCGTTTAATGTTAGGATAATAGTGTAGAAAAAAGTAAAAATTTATTATTCTTTTATTAAACAAAAAACTCTTATTGTTAAGAAAAAACAGTTAACTAATATAGTTTGATAATATATTTTCTTGTTTTCTACTAGTTTTTCCGAAAATATACAAAATATGTAAATTATTTAATGGTTAGCTGGACGAACTATTAATTTAGTTTTCCATCATGCTAGCATGTAGATAAGGGGGAAATGGCTACATGACGACTTTATTACGCACACCATTGTTTGAAGATTACAAAGTATTAGGTGGTAAAACAATTGATTTTGGTGGCTGGGAGCTACCAGTGCAATTTTCGAGCATTAAAGAAGAACACGAAGCTGTTCGTACAGCAGCTGGTTTATTTGATGTTTCTCACATGGGAGAAATTGAAGTAACTGGTAAAGATAGTCTTAAATATTTACAAAAAATGATGACAAATGATATTTCAAAATTAAATGAAGAAGGCGCATTATATACAGCAATGTGCTATGAAAATGCTGGAACGGTAGACGACTTACTAGTTTATAAGTATAACGATGAACATTATTTATTAGTTGTAAATGCGTCTAATATTGAAAAAGATTTCGCATGGTTAATATCACATGTTGAAGGTGATGTAAAAGTAGTTAATAAAAGTAATGAAGTTGCACAATTAGCTCTTCAAGGGCCAAAATCTGTTGCAATTTTACAACGTTTAACGAATGAGAACGTTACTGATATTAAGTATTTTACTTTTAAAGATAATGTATTAATTGGTGATTTAAATGTATTAGTTTCACGCACAGGTTACACAGGTGAAGATGGATACGAATTATACTTAGCTGCAGAAGATGCGTCTAAACTTTGGACTTTACTTTTAGAGGCGGGTAAGGAAGACGGTTTAAAACCATGTGGATTAGGTGCTCGTGATACACTACGTTTCGAAGCAGCTCTAGCATTATATGGTCAAGAACTAACAAAAGACATTTCTCCATTAGAAGCGGGTATTGGCTTCGCTGTGAAATTAAATAAAGAAGAAGATTTCTTCGGTAAAGAAGTTCTGAAAAATCAAAAAGAGCAAGGTGTACCTCGTAAACTTGTTGGAATTGAAATGATTGACAAAGGCATTCCAAGAACTCACTATCCTGTATTTGTTAACGGGGAAGTAATTGGTGAAGTAACAAGTGGTACGCAATCTCCAACATTAAAGAAAAATATTGGACTTGCATTAATCAAATCTGAATTTTCTGCTTTAGGTACTGAACTTGAAGTTGAAATTCGAAATAAAAAATTAAAAGCTGTAGTAGTTTCAAAACCATTTTACAAAAGAGAGAAGAAGTAACTAGGGGGAGAAAGGGGATTACCTTAATGCATCGTTATTTACCAACGACAGAGCAAGATCGTCAAGAGATGTTAAAAGTAGTAGGTGTTTCATCAGTTGATGAACTATTTAGTGATATTCCTGAAAAAGTTCGTTTTAATGGCTTATTAAACATTAAAAAAGCAAAATCTGAATCTGATTTAATTCAGGAGTTAAGCGAATTAGCGAATAAAAACGCTAACTTAAGAGAGTATGTTTCTTTCTTAGGTGCTGGTGTTTATGATCATTACTTACCAACAGTTGTAGATCATGTTATATCTCGTTCAGAGTTTTATACTGCTTATACTCCATATCAACCTGAGATTTCACAAGGTGAACTTCAAGCGATTTTTGAGTTCCAAACAATGATTTGTGAATTAACAGGAATGGATGTAGCAAACTCTTCAATGTATGACGGAGGTACTTCTCTTGCTGAAGCAACTACTTTAGCAGCTGGTCATACTGGTAAAAAGCGCATTTTAGTTTCAAAAGCTGTTCATCCACAATCACGTGAAGTTATTTTATCTTATGCTAAAGGTCAACACTTAGAGGTTGTTGAAATTGGACTTAAAGATGGAAAAACTGATCTAGAAGAGCTAAAAAATGAAATGAATGATAATGTTGCTTGTGTTGTTGTTCAATACCCTAACTTCTATGGACAAATTGAAGAATTAGATCAAATCGAGCCAATTGCTCATACAGGTAAAAGTTTATTCGTAGTTTCAAGTAATCCATTAGCACTAGCAGCTTTAACTCCTCCAGGAGAATTTGGAGCAGATATCGTAGCTGGTGACGCGCAAACATTTGGTATTCCAACTCAATTTGGTGGGCCTCACTGTGGATACTTTGCAACTACAACTAAATTAATGCGAAAAATGCCAGGCCGCTTAGTTGGTCAAACTGTAGATGGTGAAGGTCGTCGCGGTTTTGTATTAACATTACAAGCGCGTGAGCAACATATTCGTCGTGACAAAGCGACTTCAAATATTTGTTCAAACCAAGCATTAAATGCATTAGCAGCTTCTGTTGCAATGACAGCTCTTGGTAAAAATGGTGCGGTTGAAATGGCAACTCAAAATATCTGGCGTACTCAATATATGAAGAAGAAATTAACTGAAAATGGAATTTCAGTAGTATTCAATGGCGCAGCATTTAACGAACTTGTTATTGATGTAAAACAAAATGTTACTGAAATCAATAAACATTTATTTACTAAGAAAATTATCGGTGGTTATGACTTAGCAAAAGTTGAACCTACTATGGAAAATCATATGTTAATCGCAGTAACAGAATTACGTTCTAAACAACATATTGATACTTTTGTAGAAGAACTAGCATTATTAGTAGACGGAAAGGGGATGCAACATGCTGAAGGATCAACCGTTAGTTTTTGAGATGAGTAAAGAAGGTCGTATCGCATATAGTCTTCCAACAATGGACGTTGAGGAGTTCGATATTGAGGAAATAATTCCAGCGGCTTATGTACGT
Source organism: Gottfriedia acidiceleris (assembly GCF_036421055.1). Taxonomy (GTDB): domain Bacteria; phylum Bacillota; class Bacilli; order Bacillales; family Bacillaceae_G; genus Gottfriedia; species Gottfriedia acidiceleris_C. The sequence goes on from NZ_JAZGQS010000004.1 coordinate 117,997, forward strand.
AAAGAAAAAGCAAATTTACCAGAAGTATCTGAATTAGATTTAATGCGTCATTATACAGCGCTTTCAAAAAGAAATCATGGTGTAGATTCTGGTTTCTATCCACTTGGTTCTTGTACAATGAAATACAATCCAAAAATTAACGAAGCTGTTGCACGTATGGCCGGTTTTGCACATGTTCATCCACTACAAGATGAGTATTCTGTTCAAGGTGCATTAGAATTAATGCATGAGCTTCAACAAGAATTAAAAGAAATTACTGGAATGGATGAAGTAACTTTACAACCAGCTGCAGGTGCACATGGTGAGTGGACTGGATTAATGATTATCCGTGCTTATCACGAAAGCCGCGGTGACTTCAACCGTACTAAAGTAATCGTACCTGACTCGGCTCATGGTACAAACCCAGCATCTGCAACGGTTGCAGGTTTTGAAACAATCACAGTTAAATCAAATGAAAAAGGCTTAGTTGACTTAGATGATTTACGTCGCGTAGTTGATGAAAACGTTGCTGCATTAATGCTTACGAATCCAAATACATTGGGTCTATTTGAAGAAGATATTTATGAAATTTCTGAAATCATACATGCTGCAGGCGGAAAAGTTTATTATGATGGAGCAAACTTAAATGCTGTATTAAGTAAAGCACGCCCTGGGGATATGGGATTTGATGTAGTACATTTAAATCTTCATAAAACATTCACTGGTCCACACGGTGGCGGTGGCCCTGGTTCAGGTCCTGTAGGAGTTAAAGCAGATTTAATTCCATACTTACCAGCACCAATCGTTGAAAAAGTTGGAGAAGAATATGTTTTAAATTTCGATCGTCCAGAGTCAATCGGTCGTGTAAAACCTTTCTTTGGAAACTTTGGAATTAACGTTCGTGCATATACTTACATTCGTTCTATGGGTCCAGAAGGATTAAAACAAGTAACAGAAGATGCAGTTTTAAATGCTAACTATATGATGCGTCGTTTAGAACCATATTTTGATCTACCATTCGATCGTCATTGTAAGCATGAGTTCGTATTAAGTGGAAAACGTCAAAAGAAATTAGGAGTTCGTACTTTAGATATCGCTAAACGCCTATTAGACTTTGGTTACCACCCACCAACAATTTACTTCCCATTAAACGTGGAAGAATGTATTATGATTGAACCAACTGAAACTGAATCAAAAGAGACATTAGATTCATTTATCGATACAATGATTACAATTGCTAAAGAAGCTGAAGAAAATCCAGAAATCGTACAAGAAGCTCCACATACAACTGTTGTAAGTCGTCTTGACGAAACATTAGCAGCTCGTAAACCTGTATTACGTTATATGAAAGCATAAATCAAAAAGTTCCCTCATCGAAGGGAACTTTTTTTATGATCGTATCGTTTCAAAATGAAACGCATGTTTTTGGACCTTCTTAAAATCTATTTAATCCGATTGATTCGACCATCAAATGCCTGGATCAATGGTTGCTTTTGTTCCTTCACATAATATTCAAATGCATCAAAGTCTGTTGGACCTTCTTTTTTATTTTTTCCTGCTAGTAATACCGAAAAATTATCACCGCCATTTGCAAGATAGCTATTTGTAGTGACAGTATAACTAGTTTGTGGATTAATTGGAGTACCATCTGTTCGCATGATTTTAATCACTTTTTGACCAGAATCTTTCGTATTATCCCAAGTATATTTTAAACCTGATATTTGTAACATCCGAACACTGCCATGTTCCTGCCATTGCTGATTGAGAAGTTCCCGTATTTGGTCACCAGATAGTGTCATTTTAACGAGTTTTATATTAAATGGTTGGATCGTAAACAATTCATCCAAAGTTACATCTCCTTTTGGAAGATCAGCACGTATTCCACTAAAGTTCATAAAAGCGAAATCAGATTTCATTGCAAGTCGTTGTGAATCTGCAATCATATTTCCTAAACTAGATTCTCCATTCTGATTCTTCTTACTTAAAATATCGTTTGCAGCTTTTCCAATGACTTTATTAACCATCGGTTCAATTTTAGATTTATAATTTTGTATCATTTTCTTTATTTCAGGATCTGGTTTAATCTCATCTTGGTAGACCATCTTAATACTTGCCATTTTGTCTACGATATCTTTTGTATTAGGATCAATGGTTAACTGAATGTCGGAGAAAGATATTCCATAAGAGTAGGACTGAACAATCAGCTTTCCGTCTACTTCTTTGTTAAGATAAGTATGTGTATGTCCAGAGATGATAACGTCAACTTCAGCATCCATTTTTTTGGCCATTCTAACGATGTCACCTGTAGCATTTCCAGTTGCTTTAGACTGATTTCCACCAATATGTGCCAACACTACAATTGTCTTTACACCTTGTTTTTTAAGGGATTTTACCGAATTATTGATTGCTTTTACTTCATCAATAAACTTTACGCCATCTGTTTTATTTGGTGGTGCAATCTTTGGAGTATCTTTTATTACAACGCCGATAAATCCAATTGGTACGCCATTAATATTTTTTATACTGTATGGAGGCAGAATCGTCTTACCAGTATGATCGTCTTTTACGTTGGCGCATAAATACGGGAAATTTGCCCCAATAAAATAACCAGTTTTTTGATTGTTGTCTCCCCGAATCAATCTCATCATGTCATCTACACCACGATCGAATTCATGATTTCCTAGAGTCCCATAGTCAAAACCTATCTTGTTTAATACTTCAATCGTAGGTTGATCCTGAAGAAATGAAGAGATAGGAGGACTTCCACCAACCATGTCACCTGCATGAACTAAAATAGTATTTTTGTTTTCCTTTTTCTTTTGATTCAAATAAGCGGAAAGATATTCTGCTCCTCCAACATTCCTGTCGTCAAATTTTCGGGTCGTATCTAATTGACCATGAAAATCATTGATACCAAGTATTTGTACATGAATGAAACGGTTCTTATCTTTCTTGGAGTTAATAGGAATGTTCCTAGCAGCTGGTTTACTAGAAAGCAAAAATACTCCTGCACATAATGTAGTCGTAAGAACAAAAGCAAGAACTGCTTTTTTCAATGCGTTCCAATTCAATCTATTCTCCCTCCTAATTTGCTAGTAGGTTACTTACTAAGCATAAGGAAGGATTGTTAAAGCTTCTTTATTCTAGTGTGAATTTTCAGTTAAATTTGAAGGCAGATTATTAATACGGGTTTTCTTATGATAATCGCTATTTTTTTCATATTCTTTTTATTTATTAATGATTTTTAACATTATTTTTAATTGCATTTTTATTCAATCATTAAAGTGAACCAACGGTAATACAAAAGTAGTACAGGAAGGTCAAAAGAGTCAGAATGTTTTGAAAATATACCGAAATATCCTTTTCCTTGCTTTCTCTATTACCTGCATTTTAATCTTTACTTTTTAATCTTAAACTTTTCTCTAATGAATCTACAATTTCATATTGCCATTCTTTTCAATAGATTGAATAAATACCCACAGTAATATTAAATTCTTTTTGTAACATACTAAAATTTCCAAAAAACTTAATAAATGGTGTTGATTTTTTCTCGCATAAGGAGGATAATTGTAACATTCTTTTTAACTGAAAATTAACTAAATTAGGGGTAATAAAAATGAAAATCGTAAAATTTGGTGGGTCTTCATTAGCCACTTCGGAACAAATTGAAAAAGTATTTCAGATTGTTACATCAGATGTTGAACGTAAAATTATCGTTGTATCTGCACCAGGTAAAAGATTTCCGGATGATATCAAAGTTACCGATTTACTAATTAGTTGCGCACAACTTGCTCTAAAGGGAAAGGATTATTCGAAAGAATTCGATCAAATTATTCAAAGATATTCTGAAATTGCAAATGGATTAGGTTTATCTGAGGATATTATGAATGAGATTTCATTAGGTATTGAACTTTCTTTAAGTAGTAAAAAGGATTTTCCTGCAAGATATATGGATGCTGTTATGGCATGTGGGGAAGATAATTGTGCTAGATTAGTAGCGTCTTATTTTCAGTTAAAAGAACTTGAGGCAAGTTATATTAATCCAAAAGAAGCAGGTTTATTTGTTACAAATGAACCAGGACATGCCCAAGTTTTAGCGAAAAGCTATGAGAACTTATCTGAATTGAGAAAAAAATCTGGAATTCTTATTTTCCCAGGATTTTTTGGCTATTCAGAAGATGGTCATATCGTTACATTTTCTCGCAGTGGCTCAGATATTACTGGTTCTGTTGTTGCCAACGGAGTTAAAGCTACTTTATATGAAAACTTTACTGATGTTGATGCAGTTTTTTCTGTAAATCCGGCGATTATTCCTAATCCAAAGGAAATAAAAGAATTAACGTATCGCGAAATGAGGGAGTTATCTTATGCAGGCTTTAACGTTTTTCATGACGAAGCATTGATACCTGCCTTTCAAGCTGGAATTCCAGTAAGCATTAAAAATACGAATAATCCTACTGCTCCTGGTTCGCGAATTGTTAAGGAACGTACATTATCAAACGGTCCTTTAATTGGAATCGCGAGTGATAATGGATTTTGTAGTATTTATATAAGCAAGTATTTAATGAACAGAGAAATTGGATTTGGGCGTAAATTATTGCAAATACTTGAGGATTATCAAATTTCATACGAGCATCAGCCAAGTGGAATCGACGATATTTCAATTATTATTCGTCAAAATCAATTACCAGTTGAATTAGAAGTTCAAATTATTAAACGCATCCAAGATGAATTAGATGCAGACCACGTAGTCGTTGAAAGGGACCTTGCTTTAATCATGTTAGTAGGTGAGGGAATGCGTCATAATGTTGGTACGACTGCAAGAGCGAGTAAAGCGTTAGCAAATGCGGGAATAAATATTGAAATGATAAACCAAGGTTCTTCAGAAGTAAGTATGATGTTTGGAGTAAAATCATGTGATGAGAAAAAAGCAGTAAAAGTTATTTATGAAGAATTCTTCTCAAAAAGTGTCATCTAACTAAATTATTAAAATATAGATGAAAAGAATCAACATCTAACGTAATTCCAGAAAATGGAATACATAAGGAGTATATGAATATGACAGAAAAAGAAATACAGTTACTTCAGTGTATTGAACAAAATGGACGCTTAAGTAATGATGTTTTAGCAAAAATGATTGGAGCTACAGAAGATGAAGTAGCTGATATTTTAACAAAATTTGAAAACGATCGTGTTATTCTTCAATACATTACACTTATTGATTGGGGTAAAGTCCCAGTTCAAGAAAGTATAACTGCTATGATTGATGTGAAAGTAGCACCAAAACGCGGGGTAGGGTTTGATGAGATTGCTGAAAAAATCTATTTATACCCGGAAGTTAAATCAGTTTATTTAATGTCAGGAACATATGACTTATCAGTTGTAGTTGAAGGGAAAACAATGACATCAATAGCTTCATTTGTATCCCAAAAACTATCGACTTTAGAATCTATTTTATCAACGACTACCCATTTTATTTTAAAACGTTATAAACATGATAGTATCGTATACGGTCAAAAACAAAGTGATAAGCGTATGGTGATCACGCCATGAGTAAATTTAATTTATCAAATACAGTAACCACACTACAACCATCAGGGATTCGAAAGTTTTTTGATTTAGCGGCTAGTATGGATAATGTCATTTCACTTGGGGTAGGTGAACCTGATTTTGTCACGCCTTGGAACGTGAGAGAAGCAAGTATTTATTCGTTAGAAACAGGACATACGGCATATACTTCAAATGCTGGGTTGCTAGAATTACGTCAAGAAGTAAGTCGTTATTTTGCTAAGAAATTTGATGTACATTATCGTCCAGAAGATGAATTAATTATAACTGTAGGCGCAAGTCAAGGGATTGATATTGCTTTAAGAACAATTTTAAATCCAGGGGACGAAGTAATCGTTATTGATCCATGCTTTGTTTCATATGCTCCTTTAGTTTCACTTGCAGGCGGTGTTCCAGTTCATTTATCAACAACAGGAGAAGAAGAGTTTAAAATCAATCTTCAAGCGTTGAAAAAGAAACTGACACCGAAAACAAAGGCAATCTTGCTATGTAATCCGAATAATCCAACTGGTACTTTACTAGAAAAAGAATTATTAGAGGATTTAGCCGTATTTGTTAAAAAACATAATTTAATTGTCATTTCTGATGAAATTTATGCTGAGCTTGTTTATGATGGCGAATATACAAGCTTTGCTAATATCGAAGGAATGCGAGACCATACAATTTTAATTTCTGGATTTTCTAAAACATTTGCAATGACAGGCTGGAGACTTGGAATTGTTGCAGCACCTTCGGACATTATTTCCCATATGCTTAAAGTTCATCAATATGCAATAATGTGTGCACCAACCATGTCACAGCATGCTGCAGTTGAAGCACTTCGAAATGGAGACCATGATGTAGAAGCAATGCGACGCAGTTATATGCAACGTCGTAATTTCCTTGTGCAATCTCTTCATGAAATTGGATTATCATGTCATCTTCCAGGTGGAGCTTTTTATGTATTCCCATCGATACAGAATACTGGCTTAACATCAGAGGAGTTCGCTGAGCAGTTATTATTAAAAGAGAGAGTAGCGGTCGTCCCGGGAAATGTTTTTGGAGATTGTGGTGAAGGGTATATTCGATGTTCTTATGCAACTTCATTAAATCAATTAATTGAAGCTACCAAAAGGATTAATCGATTTTTACAGACTCTTCCAACTTACGAACCAGCAAATTTTATTAAAGTTGAAAGTAAATAAACGAAAAATAAAAGCTCTTGTTCTCTATTTGAGGAAACAAGGGCTTTTATTTTTAGCAGTATATAATTCCTTAGTTTTAGCTTCAAGTATTCTTTCAGTAAAAATTGATGTAATTAACTGATCGTACCCTAAGGTTTCACATAGTATCCATTTATTTTGCATTTCTATGGGTAGTGATTTCAATTTAGCTTTTAATTCATTCATAAGAGTTCCTGAAAAAAATAAATAGGGAACGATTATTACTTGATCATTTTTTTCAGTCAGTAGTTGATTCCAAGCTTCGTGAATCGAAGGTTTTGAAACGGCCATAAAAGCGGGAAGAACAGGATGCTTTAAATTTGCTTCAAGAAGTTTAACGATTGAATTGAAATCATTTATCGTTAATGGATCACTACTTCCTCGTCCAACTAGTAGTACTTTAGTTGGCTTTAACTGTTTAACCTTTTCATTAATTCGCTTTTGGATTAATTTAATCATGTTTTTATGAATTCCGATAGGATTGGCAATTTTTATTTTTATGTGTGGATATTCCCTTTGAAATTTCACGATTTCAAGAGGTATATCGACCTTTGCATGATTTGCAGAAAGAAGTAAAACCGGCAATACTGTTACCGATTTTGCTCCTTTACGCAAACAATTCTCTAATCCTACTGAAATGGATGGTTCTGTGAGTTCAATAAAACTAATTTCTTGAACAGGGCAATCGATTTGTTTTTGTACTTTTTTAACAAATTGTATGGCTGAATGGACAGCTGATTTTACACGGCTTCCATGACATACATATAAGATTGCATCCATTCTAAAGCACCTCATTCTATTTTAAGGGTGAATTTATAGACTTGAATAATTAATGTTAGTATGATCGGTAATCGCGTTATAGTTAGTCTCAAACCATTGTAATTGATGGTGTAATTTAACTACTTCCCCAACGATAATCATACTAGGATTAGTTATTTTTTCTTTTTCAACGTCTGATAGTACATTTTTTAATGTACTAATGACAGTTCGCTGTTGTTCAGTAGTACCATAATGAATCAGCGCAACGGGTGTGTCTTGATGTTTTCCATTTGAAATTAGTTGATGACGAATATATGGCAAGTTATTAACTCCCATATATATTGCTAGTGTGTCAATGCCTTTTGCTAATGAGGCCCATTTAACCGTATCATCTTCTTTGCAATGACCAGTTACAAAAGCAAAGGAACTACTATAATCACGATGGGTGACAGGGATACCGGCATAAGCAGGAGCTGCTATACCTGATGTAATACCTGGAACGATTTCAAAGGAGACACCACGTTCGACAAGATAAGTTGCTTCTTCACCACCACGACCAAATATGAAAGGATCGCCACCTTTTAATCGAACTACGTTTTTCCCTTTTTTTGCATACTTTACTAAGAAAGCATTTATTGTTTCTTGTTTTAATGCATGGTAGTTTGGGAGTTTACCAGCGTATATTAACTCGACAGATTCTTTTGCATACTCTAATAGTTCCTTATTAACTAGTCGGTCATATATAATGACATCTGCATTTTGAATGCACTTTAGTCCTTTTACTGTAATTAGATCAACATCCCCTGGTCCAGCACCAACTAAATAAACTTTTCCAATCATTCCACACACCTCATCGTTATCGTTTACTTAAAACTTCTACATCTAAAACAAATCCACCACTTTGGCTAACTTTCTTTTTTTCATACATCAGTAGTTCTTTAACGTCCGGTTTTTTTACATAAAACTTTTCAAGTTCTGTATCAACTAGTTTAAATGCTTTTTCATCATCATTTGCTAATATAACAATAGGAACGATACGGCTTTCGATTGTTGCCTCAAATCGATATAAAAACATATGTCACCGACTTTCTTTAAGATGCATTGACAGTTTCAAGAATGGAAGTTAAATAGGTTTGTAATTCTTCAATTCCAACTCTTGAGACATAATCTAAAAAGGTTTCTGAAGGTAGTTTATTTTCACTAAAGTGCTGTAAGAATTTTTCTAATACTAGGTGGAGGGCAGGGGATTCAACCTTCCCTTTTAATTTTTCATTTAATTTACCACCGTTTACTAATGTACCACCTACATAGATTTCAAAAGCCTCTACTAATTCTTTTTTATCATTACGAGCTTTAATTCCTTGAAGTCCTATATCAGCGATTGCTCTTTGACCACAAGAGTTAGGGCAACCAACCATATGAATTCTAACAGGTACATCTAAAGTAATTTTTTCATCTAAATAAGAAGCTGTTTCCTTCATACGAGCCTTCGTTTCAACTAACGCTAAATTGCAGTATTCATTTCCCGTACAAGCAACAGAGTAACCAATAAATTTTGGCGGTACTGGTGTGAATTTTTCAAGTATTGGTTCTTTCAATAATTCATCAATATTTTCAGTTGGAATATTTGGCAAAATTAAATTTTGTGAATTACAATTACGTATTTCACCATTTCCGTATTTTTTAACAATTCTAGCTAACTCAAAAACTTCCTTAGAATGCAATCTTCCAACAGGTATACTTAATCCTACATAATTTAATCCTTCTTGCTTTTGTGGATGAACCCCATAAAAATATCCTGCATTCCATGACTCTTCAAAGCCAGTTCCTTTTGTTAAAAGCTTACCTGTATATCCTTCTAATACTTCTTTAAATTTTTCAACGCCCCAATCAGCGACTAAAAACTTTAAACGAGAGTGATGGCGTTTTTCACGATAACCATAATCTCTAAAGATGGTAGTAACGGCGATTGCAACTTCCTTCACTTGATGTGGCAACAAGAATACATCTAGTTCTTGAGCTAAGTGTGGAGCAGAAGATAGCCCACCACCAACTTTTAAATGAAAACCAGTCGTTTCTTTGCCGTCAATTTCTTTAATAGCCGGAATAAATGAAATGCAGTTAATTTCTGCATTTGACGCATTATTTTTATTTGTACTAATCGACATTTTATATTTTCTAGGTAGATTGGAGAACTCTTCATTAAACTGAAAGAATTCATAAACTTCCTTTACGATCGGTGTAGTATCAAATAATTCATTTGGATCGATCCCTGCAAGTGGATTTCCAACGATATTACGTGTAATATCACCACATGCACCAGCACTAGAAAGACCAACTTTTTCTAAACGAGTGAAAATATCTGGTATTTGATCAATTGTTAACCAATGAAATTGGATTGCTTGACGGGTAGTAATATCATATACATCTCGACCGTAATCACGAGCGATTTCTGCTAATGTAATAAGCTGTTCATGTGTTAATATGCCAGACGGAACATTAACTCGCATCATAAAATATCCGGCTTCTTTTGGTTTTTGTAAATAGCATCCAGCCCATTTGAATAAATCCCATTGATCTTTTGGAATTGATTCAAACCCATTTTTAGCATAGTAGGGGATGTCATCGTAAATTTTTAGTCCATCCTTAACGAGTTTCTTTTTTTCAGTTTCATTTAGCTTAAGATTGTCTTTCCATATTTTTTCATATGCCATCGAACATCACCTTACCCAATATAATTTTTACTCTTTAAAAATTGAAGTATTGTTTCAACACATTCTTGTACAGATAACTGATCAGTATTTAATGTAATTTCTGGATTGATTGGTGCCTCATACGGAGAGTTGATGCCCGTAAAGTTTTGAATTTCACCATTTTTTGCTTTTTTATAAAGTCCTTTTGGATCCCTGCTCTCACAAGTTTCAACGGAGCATTCTACGTAAACTTCAATAAACTCGTCTTGTTCGACTAATGACCGAACGATATTTCGATCAGCAATAAATGGGGAGATAAATGCCGTTAAGACAATTTGCCCGTTATCGACAAAGAGTTTTGCTACTTCACCAATTCGTCTTATGTTTTCAGTTCTGTCAAAATCAGTAAATCCTAGATCTTTGTTTAAGCCGTGACGAATATTATCACCATCTAATACGTATTGTTGAACATTAAGATGGTATAAAGCTTTTGCAATCTCGTTAGCAATCGTCGATTTACCTGAAGCAGATAAACCAGTAAACCATAAAATACAGCTGTGGTGATTGTTTTTTTGTCGGCGGTCTTCCTTTGAAATACTAGCCTGATGCCAAACGATGTTTTTAGACATTTAACTTTACTCCTATTCTACAGAAATTGATTCACGTTCTTTTAAACCTTCAATTAATACTTCAACAACTTCTTTTCTACTAAAAGCAGAAGGAGGAACTTCACCGTTTTTTAGCATTTCACGCACTTTCGTACCTGATAATGTTACGTGATGCTCACTACCATGCGGGCATGTTTTTGTAGATGCCATATTCTCGCATTTTGAGCAATAGAAACTATTTTCAAAGAATAGGAGAGAGATTCCTAATTCATCTTGTGAAAACTTTTGAAAGATTTTTTGTGCATCATAAGTTCCGTAGTAATTGCCAACGCCAGCATGATCACGCCCTACAATAAAATGTGTGCAGCCGTAATTTTTTCTAACAATCGAATGGAACACAGCTTCTCTTGGTCCTGCATATCTCATTGCTGCAGGGAATACGGCTAAAAACACACGGTCTGTAGGATAATAGTTTTGGAGTAATACTTTATAGCTTTTCATTCGTACTTCTGCTGGAATATCGTCTGATTTTGTCTCTCCAACTAATGGGTTTAAGAACAAACCATCCACAATTTCAAGTGCGGTTTTCTGAATATATTCATGAGCACGATGAACTGGATTACGAGTTTGAAACCCAACTATTTTCTTCCAATTTAATGATGCAAATTTTTCTCTCGTTTCTTTTGGACTTAAATAATGTTCAGTGAATTGGGTACGATTAATTTGTCTAATTACCGTTACTTCGCCACCTAAATAAACGTCACCACGGGAATACATTTTTGCTACTCCAGGGTGGTTTGTGTCAGTAGTACCATAAACAAGCTGTGCTTCAAGTAATTTGTTAGGTGTATAAATGTCGTCAATTTTTAACAAGCCATACACATTATTTTCCCAAGTCAGTTTCACTAGTTCTCCTAGTTTTAGATTGCTTGCTATTTGTCCGCTCACAGGAAGGGTAATTGGAATACTCCATACAGTCCCGTCTTTTAATCGCATTGTACTTACGACTTGCTCATAATCATCCTTTCCTAAATAACCAGTTAGCGGACTATAAGCTCCATTTCCAATTAACTCTAGATCACTTAATCCAATTAGATCTAATGGAATTTCTTTCAAATCATCTTTAATAGTAACATCTGGATTAAATCGATTAATTAAGACTCCGCCATGAGGGGGTAAACTCATTTTCAAAACACTCCTTAAATTTTCCTATTTTAATAGTTAGTAAGAATAAACTTTCATTTCATTGCATCTAATATAGACAACTAATCATGTAAGCCACATTCGGTTTTTTGTGAACCAGACCAACGACCAGAACGACTATCAAAAGAATTTGAAGCAGGTAATGTACATACCTCACAACCAATACTTGGGTACCCTATATCGTGTAATGGATTGTATGGGAGATTTTTGTAATATACATATCTCCAAACTTCCTTCCAAGTCCAATGGATTAAGGGACATACTTTAACCAGGCTGAACTTATTATCTAGATTTAGAAATTCTGTTTTTTGTCTTGAAGGAGATTGTTCCCTTCTTAAGCCTGACACCCAGGCTGGAGCACCTTTAAGAGCTTCTTGAAGCGGTAAGATTTTGCGAATATTACAGCACTTATTTGGTTCACGCTTCCATAACTCATCTCCATGAATACTAGCTTGCTCATCTAAAGTCAGACTTGGTGTCTTCTTTTCTATCTGTAAGTTTGGATATTTAGCTTGTACGCGGTCAATCAATTCATAAGTTTCCTTGAAATGTAGACCGGTCTCTAAGAAAACAACCTTTGCTTCAGGTTTTACTTTTGAAATTAAATCAATTAATAAGACTCCTTCAACTCCGAAGCTACAAGCATAAACTAGGTCATCACCATAGGTTTTGTAAGCCCACTCTAGTACTTCAAGCGCACCTTTTGTTTCAGTATCAATTGAAAAGTCAGGAATATTTTTCACGTTCCAATTTTCAAATCTCATTATCTTTTCCTCCAATAGACTAAAGAAGCCAAGTTATCCTAAAAAGAAAAGGCAGCTCAAATTCTACATCTTCATACGTAGACTTGAGCTGCCTCTAGTTTTTCTAGTCAGCAGGAACATATTTACTTTAATCGAATTTTTTCTTGCTTTTCTACTTGAATTATTCTCCCATCTTGAACGACTAATGTGATTGTTCCAAATCTTAAACCATTAAGTAACGATTCCACGACCTCAATGATGGGTTTTAAGTCGTTGGTTTGGCTCATGAGCTTCCTCCTAGAATTTAATTACAACTAAGTCTATCAGAATTATATGGATTGTCAATTTCAAAAATGATAATTTATTAAAAATTTATATATTTCTTAATTTTATATCTTTGGTTGAACCGATCCAATATATGTCAAGTATTAAATAAAAATTTATAAGTAAAAAACAGTATGGATAAATAATTCATTGAACTAATAATTTTGATACAAGTAATTTAATATTTAACAAAAATATTTTTGTTCTCATAAGCTATTAATGAATATACAATTATTTAAGATAGATAATAATGGAATAACATTAGTTACACTTAAAGGAGGTTCATTTTGACGATTTTTCATAACGAACCATTAATTTCAGCTGTTTTAGCGTGGTTTCTTGCGCAGTTTTTAAAAGTCATTATCCATTTATTTAAAGAAAAAGAAGTCGATTTATCTAAGTTTTTTGCTTCTGGTGGTATGCCAAGTTCACATTCCTCAACAGTTACTGGATTAGCATTAAGTGTCGGATTAACAGAAGGTTTTGGAAATGTTACTTTCGCCATCTCAGCAATTTTTGCTACGATTATTATGTATGATGCTTCAGGTGTAAGATTGGCAGTTAGTAAACATGCGAAGTTATTAAATGATTTTTTTCATGGAAGAATTAAAAATTATAAAGCATTAAATGAACTAGTAGGTCATACTTCATATGAAGTTGTTGTTGGAGCATTAATTGGCATCATTATTGCAATCATAGTATCAAAATTTTAACGCTCTAATATAAATCAATCGATTTATATTATGGGCGTTTTTTACACATAAAGAATAGACCAATTGGTATAGAGGGGGTTCATTAACTTAGTTTAGGTAAGTATTAGTGAAAACTACCCCTGTGCCTCACCTGAAGACTTGCACTCGGTGAATTTTTTTTCTTTATTTTCTGACTCAAAATATAAATCAATAGGCGAATTTACATCAGTTTGATAAGATATTGGTAGGATATGTAAATAAGGAGTGAAAAAATGAAAAGTACAGTAAGTGAAAATAGTGCTTGGAAAAAGGTGGGTCGATCGATTTATCAATTCCGGTATATTGTTATTGTCATTTTAGCTATATTTTCAATCATTCTAGGTATTTATTCGAAGCATTTACCTGGCATTTTAGATGGAGATGGTTTTAGGACACCTGGAGAGTATGAAAAAGCTAAGAATGTACTAGAAAAAGAATTTGAACAATCGCCAGATTCACTGATCATTATACTTGAGCGGAAAAAAGGTGCCTCTAATGCCGAATTCCAATCTGATATTAACCGGATTGTGAATGAAGTTCAAAAGGAAAAGAATATAAAACAATTTCATGACCCTCTAATGAATCCAGGTATGAAAAAAGATAATATTGCCTACTTATCTCTTTTGTACAATGAAAAGGATCACGATAAGCTTGTTGATCTAAACAATAAATTTGCAAAAAAAATAGAGTCATTTTCAAATGATAAAGTAAAGGTTGGAACAACTGGATTTACAATCATTAGTGATGTTATGAATAAAACGAGTCAAGAAGACTTAAAGAAAGCAGAAATGATTGGTGTACCGATTGCGTTTATCGTCCTATTTTTTGCATTTGGAAGTTTAGTTGCATCTGCGATTCCAATTATAATCGGTATGATTAGTATTTTAAGTACATTTGGAATTTTATTCTTTATCGGTAAGCATGTTGATTTATCAATCTTTGTCTTAAATGTTGCACCAATGATTGGATTAGCATTATCAATCGATTTTGCCTTATTATTCGTAAGCCGTTATAAAACTGAATTACAGAATCATTCATCAGTGAAAGAAGCAATTGGTATTACGTTTGCAACTGCAGGTAGAGCGATTATTTTTTCAGGTATTTGTGTATTTATAGGATTATCAGCATTGTACTTCATAAATATTGATTTATTTAGAAGTGTCGCAATAAGTGGTGCAGTTGTTGTATTAGTTAGTTTATTTTTATCATTAACTCTATTACCAGCAGTACTTTCTGCTCTTGGTAAAAATATTAATAAAGGTACGTTAAAATCGATTGCGAATCGAAGCCAAGACCAACAGCAAGCAGTTTGGAGAAAATTTGCAAATTTCGTTATGAAACGACCAATCATCATGGCACTAACATCATTAATCATTTTAGGACTTTTCGTCATTCCTATTAGGGACGTGCATTTAAATATACCTACAATTGATGCATTACCAAAAGATGCAAAGTCGAGAATTAATTATGAAAAATATCAAAAAGCTTTTCTTCCGGAAGCTCAAAAACATGGTACGATCTCAATTGTACTTGAATCTAATACTGACTTTTTAAAGCAAAATAATGTAAACGCATTAGATAAAATACAGAAAAAGCTTGAAAATGACAAAAATGTTTATGAAGTTAAAAGTGTCTTGAATGCAGTTAATTTAAACGCTAAAGCATTATTACCTGCTTTAAACTCTCCAAACGCAGCAAAAATTCAGCCTGCAATTGATGCCTATATTAAAAAGAATAAAACTTATATTCAAGTATTCTTGAATTCTGATCCTAAATCAGAAAAAGGGAAGCAATGGGTAAGAGATTTTGAACATAAGTACAATGGGAAAATTGAAGGGCTTGATTATACTATCGGCGGTCAAGTGAAATTTGAACAAGAATTATTTGATGAGATTACAGATAATATTGTATACGGTTTACTTGTCATTATGGTTAGTACTTTCATCATATTAATGATTGCATTTAGGTCCATTATCATTCCAATCAAAGCAATCTTAATGAATGTATTATCTTTAAGTGCAACGTTTGGAATTATTACTTGGCTATTCCAAGGTGGTAATTTTGGTTTGCCGCAATCTGATATTATGTTGATTTTGCCAGTGTTTGTCTTTGGATTAGTATTTGGTTTAAGTATGGACTATGAAGTATTTTTAATGTCGAGAATGCAAGAGCTATATTACGAATCGGGAGATAATTCTTATTCAACAAGAGAAGGGTTAGTGTCGACGAGCCGAATTATCACATCGGCGGCGTCCATTATGATTGTTATTACAGGGGCATTTGCATTTACGGATATGGTACCTGTTAAACAGATGGGAATCGGGATTGCTATTGCCATTTTCTTGGATGCTACAATTGTTCGTTTAGTTTTAGTTCCTAGCCTAATGCAGTTATTTGGAAAATGGAATTGGTGGTTCCCATTTTCAAAAAATAAAATTGAGGAAACATCTAAACGAGTTGGATAAATCAATTAAAGAAAACTGTTATTCATTTCATATTTGAGTAACAGTTTTTTAATTTAAGTGAACTAGCTCATTCTGTGTAAAAATTCCCAATTTTTCGAAACTATAGCAAGTACATGGTGAAATTTGGTAAACTAAAAATGAAAGAGGGGGAGAAGGAAAAATGTTAAAAAGATTAATTAAGGCAATTTTAATAAGCTGTCTTGTGTTAACAATCAGCTTATTAGCAGCATGTGGTAACAATAATGAAAAATCTG
This sequence comes from Gottfriedia acidiceleris, assembly GCF_036421055.1. Taxonomy (GTDB): domain Bacteria; phylum Bacillota; class Bacilli; order Bacillales; family Bacillaceae_G; genus Gottfriedia; species Gottfriedia acidiceleris_C. The sequence goes on from NZ_JAZGQS010000004.1 coordinate 134,526, forward strand.
CAAATGGTAAAAAACATGAGAAATTACCAATCGCAACAATAAAGGTAAAGGATTACGGTGTCATTAAAGCTGAATTATATCCTAATATTGCACCAAATACAGTAGATAATTTTATATCACTTGCAAACAAAGGATTTTATAATGGCTTAACATTCCATCGAGTTGTTAAAGACTTCGTAATTCAAGGTGGAGACCCTGAGGGAACTGGTGGTGGAGGTCCTGGATATGCAATTGATGGAGAATTTACATCAAACGGCTTTAAAAATAACTTAAAACATACAACAGGTGTACTATCTATGGCACGAACTGGTGATCCAAATAGTGCTGGAAGTCAATTTTTCATAATGGCAAACGATACACCTGACCTTGATGGGCAATATGCTTCATTTGGTAAAGTGACAGAAGGAATCGATATTGTTAAGAAAATTGACGCAGTTGAAGTGGATTCAATGGAAAAACCTGTTACTCCAGTAATTATCGAGTCTATAAAGGTAGATACAAAAGGCGAAAAATACGCTAAACCAAAAACTCATAAAGAATAAATCGTCCTGAGCTTAGTTTTACTAACTTCTACATAAAACGAAAAAAACTACTTCACAAAAATGAAGTAGTTTTTTCATTTAAATTAAATATGAATTATAAACCTTTTTTAATTTTACCAGACCAAAGTTTATAGCCGCCTTTAAGTTGGTAAAGTTCAGTTACACCTTGTTTACGTAAAATACGTGCAGCTTGTCCAGGACGAACGCCCATTTGATCATATAAATATACTGCCTGATCTTTACGAATTTCTTTTGAACGCGTTTTTAATTGAGCGAACGGAATATTACGAGCACCTAATATATGGCCGTTCTTAAAATCTTCTTGGTCACGTAAATCAATTAGCTGAGCTTTACGGTAGCCAGCACGAAATTCTTCCTCAGTTAACGTTTTAATTAAACGTTTTTGGTAGAAATACATAACTATTGAGTATACAATGATACCTAGTACGACAAAAATTATTGGTAAAAACTGACTCAAATTTTTCAACACCTTTCAATTACCTACTTATCTTATTATAATTCTCTAGTAGGATTGTGCAAGAAACTTTCATTAAAAAAGTAAAAATTTATCGAAAAATGAGGAGATTTTCAACATGACAAAGACAAAGTGGAATTTTATTAATAGCGGAGTAAAATCAGGTAGCTATAATATGGCACTTGATGAATGCTTAATCAAGTGGCAAAGTGAAGAAGGTTTCCTTCCAACACTGCGTTTCTATGAATGGGAAAACCCTACTGTAACAATCGGATATTTCCAAAAAAACCAAGAAATAAGTTTGGAAGCATTAAATAAATACAATGGTGATTTCGTAAGACGCCAAACTGGTGGAAGAAGCGTACTTCATCACGATGAATTAACTTATAGTGTAATTGTCCCAGAAAGCTACCCAAATATGCCTGTATCAGTTACAGAAGCATATCGAGTGATCTCAATGGGAATTTTAGAAGGGTACAAGCTACTTGGTTTAGATGCATCTTTTTCTGTACCAAAAACTGCAGAAGAAAAAAATGAATTAAAAAACCCAGCAAGTGCCGTTTGTTTTGATGCGCCATCATGGTATGAAGTTGTTGTAAATGATAAAAAAATTGCTGGAAGTGCTCAAACGAGACAAAAGGGTTCAATTCTTCAGCACGGTTCAATTCCTTTAAATATTGATGTTGATATGTTATATGACTTATATATCTTTTCTTCAGATGCAGTAAGAGAAAGAATGAAAAAACGATTCTTAGATCGTGCAACGTGGATCAATGCAGAAAGTACTACTCCTAAAACAATGGCTGACCTTTATAAAGCATTTGAAAAAGGCTTCGAAATTGGCTTAGATATCGAGTTGGTGCCTTATGAATTAACTGAGGCTCAGGAGAAGGAAGTACAGGAACTAGCTGCTATTAAATATAGTACCGAGGAATGGAATTTACGTAAGTAGTTTTTTATTGAAAGCCTTCTTGGCTTTCTTTTTTTGAGTTTTGGGGGAGAGATTGGAATAAATTAGAAGTGAAATGGGTAGGCGTGCATATAAACGTTGTAAGAGTGTAAATAAATGTTCAAGTGCAATTAAAAGATGCAAAAGTGCAAATTAAATTCGAAAAACGCAAATAAAAATACGAAAACAAAGGAAGGGGCTGCTTCAATTGAAGAGACCATTTCGGGATATATAATAATGTATTTTTCCTAATAAAGAAATTCAATATTTTAATAGGTAAACTCTGCTTATTTTTCATCATACCCTTATTCGGGATGAAGATCTATTATCATTTAAATGTGTTCATGTTAATTGCACTTTTGGTTTATGTGTTGTATCATTTTATTGATGCTTATTGTGACGGAAAAAAGTTTGAATGAGTGTATTGGAGGAAGAACATGCCCACACCTAGTATGGAAGATTATATTGAACAAATTTACCTTTTAATTGAAGATAAAGGGTATGCTCGTGTATCTGATATTGCTGAAGCATTATCTGTACACCCATCGTCAGTAACCAAAATGGTGCAAAAACTAGATAAAGACGATTACTTAATCTATGAAAAATATAGAGGATTAATCCTAACACAAAAAGGTAAAAAGATGGGAAAAAGACTTGTCTATCGCCATGTTTTACTAGAGCAATTCTTAAGAATTATTGGTGTGGATGAAAATTTAATATATCAAGATGTTGAAGGAATGGAACATCATATGAGTTGGGAAGCGATTGATCGAATTGGCGAACTAGTTCAGTTCTTTGAAGAAGATAAAAAACGAATCGAGGCATTAAAAGATATTCAGAAGTCGAATGAAGCCCAATCAAATTCAAATAACTAAAAAGACCGTGCTTAGTAGGAAGCACGGTCTTTCTTTTTGCCCTTTTCACCCTCAATCACAGTTAAGTGACTTGCATCCTTTGATCGTTTTTTTAACAAAGGCGTGGAGGTACTTTTTCTTGAAGTGGGCTTTGATTTGGTAATCGATTTTTTAAACGAGCTAGATTTTTGAGTACTATATTTTTTTATAGTTTGTTTAGCAGCCTTACGATAGGAGTCTTGATGGCTTCTTTGACTATTCGAAGATGAAAAAACTCTATAAATAAAATAAATAATTAAAAGGATTAATCCAATAAACAAAAATCGTTGTAATAATTTTGCTGGATCGTTTATCAACTGAGAAATTAAGCCAAAAAGTGCTAATGCTATTATTCCATAAAATATTGATGTGTACACTTTTTGATTCACTTTAAGCACCTCCTATGGTGAAGAGTAAATTAATTATTAAATGTATTAGAAAAATATTGTTTCTTATAGTTTATTACATTTTATCCAATAAGTTGATATTTTTTAAAAAATTCTGTCAATTAAATCTTGTTATTTTTTTCTACTTCTAATAGTCGGTTAAATGAAGCGATTGAGACTTCAACTTGATCATCAGTTGGTTCTTTAGTTGTTAATAATTGTAGCCATAATCCAGGGTAACCTACCCATCTTAATATAGGAATATTTCGAACTTTATTTGTTAATTGAAGAACTTCGAACGAAACACCTATAACTACTGGAATTAATAATAGTCGATCAACAATTCTTAGCCATAGTGGGCTAGTTGGAACTAAAAAGTATATGAACATACCAACAATTACAGTAAATAGGATAAAGCTACTTCCACAACGATAATGAAGTCGAGATTGTGATTGGACTCCTTCAATCGTTAACGGAATATTATTTTCATATGCATTAATCACTTTGTGCTCGGCACCGTGATACATAAACACTCTTTTTATAAATGGAGTTAATGAAACTAAGTAAATATAAATTAATAAAAAACCTAGTTTTAAGATACTTTCTATTACGACTTGTTGAAAATCGGTTTCAAATATTGGCTTCAATGTTGCTGCTAGTAGTACTGGTACAAGTGTAAAAATAACTTTTCCAACTATAAATGATAAAACAGCTAGTAATGAAAGTCCTAGATAAGTAGCAAGCGTACCTTTTTGTTTTTCACGCTCAATGGCAATTTTCTCATCATCTTTTGGATCAATTCCGTATCTTTCAGTTGAGTAATTTAAATGCTTGGAACCATTAATACTTGCTTGTATAATCGCGACTACACCACGGACAAAAGGAATTTTCTTTAATTTTTGCATTGTCCGATTTATATGTATCGGTTCTTCATAATATTGAATTTCTTCATTTGTCCTGCGGATTGCAGAGACTGTATGTGTTTTGCCACCAAACATTACGCCCTCTACGATTGCTTGACCCCCATAAACTGCTTTATTTTTCTCTCTCATGTTGCACCAACCTAAACTTGTTTTTTATCTATTACTATCTATTGTAAATGTAAGCATAATAATGGTGCAAGTAAGAAGTAGGAAAATCTAAATAATAATCTTAATATTTTTAATTTTCTAATAAAAAATCAGAATCACATTAAAAATTCTTTGTTGGACATAATACTCAGAGATAATTTAGCAATGTATGGAAAGGGAAATGTTAAATGCAGGAAAAAGATAAAGAACAAGAAAAGGAAACTCAGGATAAAGAAAATAATCAAAACCAAGATCAAAATCAGAGTCAAAGTCAAAATGAATACCTAGTCCAAGGTGGAGATGGTGAATCAAAAGGAAATAAGAACTTTAATAAGATTGTAAGTATCGGTTTTTTTGGTGGCATATTTTGGTCAACTGTTTTGTTAGTTCTTAGTTATTTTGACTTTACTCAAATTGGCCCAAATTTTGTTTTAGAAAGAATCAAACTTGGAAAATGGGCAAATGGCTATGTTGAAAACTTAATTTCTATTGTTGGTATCGGCATTATTTCAATCATTATTGCTTTTATATTTTATTTTATTGGAAGAAAATTTAACGGAGTTCTGCCAGGTATATTTTTTGGATTACTCCTATGGGTTATTGTTTTTATTCTTCTTGGTAAATTAGCATTCGATTTAAAAGCAATTAAGGATTACTCGTCTGATACGACAGTTACTACAATCTGTTTATTCATTTTATACGGAACTTTTATTGCATATTCTGTTTCTTTTGCATTTCAAGAGCAAAAGGCATATTTGCGTGGCTATTCAAAATAGTCTGGCCTATGATAAAATAAAACTTAGGTATTCCAAGATATGTGTGTTTGGGATAAATATGCAAAAAATGATTGGTGGAGACTTTTAAAATGGCTAAGTTTTTATTATTGAATGGACCTAATTTAAATATGCTCGGTCAGAGAGAAGTTTCTATCTATGGTTCAACTACATTAAAGGATATTGAGGATCATTTAACATCGCTTGCACAAGAAGATGGGGATACGATTGATTGCTTTCAATCTAATCATGAAGGTGAATTAATCGATCAACTGCATGCGGCAAATAATGTTTATGATGGTATTCTGTTTAATCCTGGCGCATTTACTCATTACAGTTATGCAATTCGTGATGCAATTGCAAGTATTACCGTACCAACTATTGAAGTACACATTTCAAATATACATAAAAGAGAAGAGTTCAGACATACTTCAGTTTTAGCTGCTGTAACTGTAGGGCAAATCGTTGGGTTAGGTGTGTATGGATATGATTTAGGATTAAGTGCGTTAAAAAAGATTAGTAGGGGAGAGAAAAACAATGGAAAAAATTAAAAAGTTACGTGAAGCTTTAGTAGAAAAAGGATTAGACGCATTACTAGTTACTAGTACATACAATAGACGTTACATGACGAACTTCACAGGTTCTGCTGGTGTTGCATTAATTACTCAAGACAAAGCTTTATTCATTACTGATTTCCGATATATTGAACAAGCTACTAGCCAATGTGAAGGTTTCGAAATTGTTAAACATGAAGGTTCAATTCCAGCTGAAGTTGCAGCTTTAACAGAGAAATTAGGCGTATCAAAACTTGGGTTTGAACAAGATCATGTTACATTTACAGAATTTGGTTCTTATCGCAAAGTAGTAAAACCAGAATTAGTTCCTGTAACTGGATTAATTGAAAAATTGCGCTTAATTAAAACGGATGCAGAGATTTCAATCATTAAGGAAGCTGCTAAAATTGCAGAATCTGCTTTTGATCATATTCTAGGTTTTATCCGTCCAGGTGTTACTGAATTAGAAGTATCGAATGAGTTGGAATTTTTTATGCGTAAATTAGGAGCTACTTCATCATCATTTGATACAATCGTTGCTTCTGGTGCTCGTTCTGCTCTTCCTCACGGTGTAGCATCTGAAAAAGTAATTGAAACAGGCGATTTTGTAACGTTAGATTTTGGTGCATACTATAAAGGTTATGTATCAGATATGACTAGAACTGTTTCTGTTGGTGAGCCTCATTCTGATTTGAAGAAAATTTATGAGATTGTTCTTGAAGCTCAATTACGTGGTGTTAACGGGATTAAAGCAGGAATTACAGGTAAAGAGGCCGATGCTTTAACTCGTGATTATATAACGGAAAAAGGTTATGGAGAATATTATGGACATGGAACTGGCCATGGTATTGGTCTAGAAGTACATGAGGGACCTGGCGTATCATTCCGTTCTGATACTGTTTTAGAGCCAAATATGATCGTAACTTGTGAACCAGGTATTTATATTCCGAATCTAGGTGGAGTTCGTATAGAAGATGATTTAATCGTTAAAACTGGTGGTAACGAAAACTTAATGTCATCACCAAAAAATCTAATCATTTTATAAGTTTTTATTAGATTAGAAATTAGAACTACACAAAAAGCGTATTTTACTTTATGATATAAAGTTGTAAAAGAAATTCATGGTAAGAGAAATGGTTCTTTTTTACACATTACATACTTATAGGGCCATTTCATTTTTTAGGAGGATATTTAATGATTTCAGTAAACGATTTTCGTACAGGTTTAACAATTGAAACTGACGGTGGACTTTGGCAAGTAATAGATTTCCAACACGTTAAACCGGGTAAAGGTGCTGCATTCGTACGTTCAAAACTTCGTAACCTACGTACAGGTGCTGTACAAGAAAAAACATTCCGTGCTGGTGAGAAAGTAGCAAAAGCACATATTCAAAACCGTAAAATGCAATATTTATATGCTAATGGTAACCAACATGTATTCATGGACAATGAATCTTATGAGCAAATTGAATTACCAGAAGCAAATATTGAGCGTGAATTAAAATTCCTTAAAGAAAATATGGAAGTTTATATCATGACTTTTGAAAGTGAAATTTTAGGTGTTGAATTACCAAACACAGTTGAATTAAAAGTAGTTGAAACTGAACCAGGTATTAAAGGTGATACTGCTTCTAACGTTACAAAACCAGCTACAATGGAAACTGGTCTAGTAGTACAAGTACCAATCTTCATTAATGAAGGTGAAGTGTTAATTATTAACACAACTGAAGCTAGCTACGTTTCACGTGCAAAAGCTTAATTTAATGTAAAAAAAGGGAGGCACTTATTTAAAGAGTGTCTCTTTTTTATTAACAGATTTCAATAAGAAAGGGTGATTAAATGGTTACCTCAATTGTTCTTTGGACATTGATTATCATTTGTTTTGCATTGGCGTTTATTGCGCTAATCAAACCCATAATTCCAGGTGTACCAGTATTATGGGTAGGCTTTTTAATTTATTACTTTGGTATTAATAAAAGTAATTTAAATATGTCGTTTTGGATTATTATGCTAATTTTTACAGCTGTTATTTTTTTAGCAGATATTCTAGCGAATAAATACTTTCTAAAAAAATACGGCAGTACAAAGACTGGTGAAAGAGTAGGTTGTTTAGCTGTAATCGTTGGATCGTTTGTTTTTCCTCCCTTTGGCTTAATTATTGTCCCTTTTATTTCTGTTTTTATTGCTGAGAAATTACAAGGGAAGAATACGAAAGAGTCAATAAAATCTGCATGGGCAACAGTCGTTTCTTTTATTAGTAGCTCATTAGCAAAAGCGGTACTGCAAGTTATTATGGTAATAATCTTTTTTGTTTATATATTCTTTTAATTTTGTTTGAGAATCTTATTTTTAAGTGAAGATGTAGTCATGTTTACTTTTTTTTAGAAACACATAAACCATTCATAAGCAAGCCTAAAGAGAGAAGTCATACGACTTCTCTCTTTTTTATGCCTTGGAATTAATGTTTGTCTTCTGAAATGGACATGTTCAGCATATTAGTAATAAAAAAGAATGGAAAAAGGTGTGTAGCTATGAAGGATTGGATTGATTCGATGGATCGAGCAGTTCTTAGTATGGGAATGCTCAGAGTTTTTGGTGGAAGTGTAGAATTAATTGCAGCTTTTACGATTTTGTATTTAAACGACATTAAGAAAGCATTAGCAGTAAATAGTGTTTTGGCGACTGTGGGACCTATTATCCTCATTTCAACAATGGCTATTGGAATAATAGGTGTTGCATCTAAATTGGACCCGATTCGATTAGTTTTAGTCGTATGTGGTGTGTTTTTAATATTGTTGGCAGTTTTTAAATGATAGGATGTGACCTTTTATGGAAGAGGTTTTTAATGTATTACCTACATTAATTAAAGAAAAGCTACAGCGTTCATATGGAGATTTACATCAAGTCGAGGAATTAAGGTTAAGGATTGGGCGTCCAGTTGAAGTAATTTCTAATAATCAGTCAAATTTTATACCTTATATTCTGACAGAAGAAGAAGGCGGGCAGATTCTTGGAAGGTTAAGTCAATTTTCAATTTATACGATTGAGGAAGAATTGAAAAAAGGCTATATCACAATTAAAGGTGGGCATCGAGTCGGATTAGCTGGTCGAGTTGTAACCGAAAACGGAATGGTTAAAATGATTCGAGATATTAGTTCTTATAATTTTCGTATTGCAAAAGAAAAAGTAGGAATAGCTAGTCCATTTGTTAAGTATGTTTATGAAGGAAGATGGAAAAACACTATGCTGATTGGCCCACCGCAAGCAGGGAAAACAACATTACTTAGGGATTTTGCTAGAGTGGTAAGTCAAGGTGATGCCATAAGGGGAATAAGGCCAGGGAAGGTTGGCATTGTTGATGAACGATCTGAGATAGCAGGTTCAGTTAAAGGGGTACCTCAATATACATTTGGTGAAAGAATCGATGTATTAGATGCATGTCCAAAGGCTGAAGGAATGATGATGCTTGTAAGGTCAATGAGTCCTCATGTCATTCTTGTAGACGAAATTGGAAAAAAGGAAGATGTAGATGCCATTTTAGAAGCGATTTTTGCCGGTGTTCAATTAATCGTGACTGTACATGGTTATTCTCTTGAGGAAATTAGAAAACGCCCTTCTCTTTTGCCTTTGTTTCAAAATGGTTCATTTGAACGATTTATTGAAATTTCAAATTTCCCGTCGCCTGGCACTATAACGGATATTAAAAATAGGGATTTCACTAGTTTATTTCATCCGAGGGCGGTGCTTTAGATGAGGTGGATTGGAGCACTTATTATTATTTTTTCAACAAGCTGGCTAGGATTTTATTTTGCAGGTAGATTATCAGAACGAACAAAAGAGTTAAGGGGCTGGAAGTTAGCTCTCCAATCTCTTGAAGCGGAGGTAATGTATAGTCAATTGCCACTTCAAGAAGCGTTTAAAAGAATTTCGAGTCAATTAAAAGGACCCATTAATCGTTGTTTAAAGGATTTTGCTAATCAACTTGAAACGAGTGCATTTTCAGCGAAAGAAGCCTGGGAAAATTCATTAATAAAATATGCTAAAACTGTCTCGATTAAAGAGTCTGACATACAAGTTTTATTACAATTTGGAGAGACAATTGGTATGCATGATAAATATTCACAACAAAAACAAATTATTTTAGCATTAAAACATTTGGAAAGGGAAGAGCAAGAAGCAATTGATTCGCAGGGCAGTTATGAACGAATGTCTAAAATGCTAGGCGTTTTAAGTGGAATATTAATCGTTATATTACTCTTGTAGGAGGAATTTAAATTGATTACAAATTATGCACTGATGTTTCAAATAGCTGGGATTGGCGTAATTGCTGCAATTATCCATGCGGTCTTAAAAAAAGCCGGACAGGAAGAGTTTGCTACTTGGACGATTATTACTGCATTCATTATCGTATTTCTTCAAGTTATCACTAAAGCCGGTGATCTATTTAATAAAGTTAGGGATGTATTTCTATTTCATTAGATTAGGGGTGAGAGTCTTTGGAAATCATCCAAATTGTTGGCATTGGATTAGCCGCTACTTTTGTAATTCTTCTATTAAATCAATTTAAAATGAATAATTTTACTTTAGCAATAACTGTTTTTATTAGCTGTGTTTTGTTTTTATTTTTATTAGATAAGGTGCAATTCTTATTAGATCAAATTCAAAAACTAGCAAATCAAGCGAGTATTAAAAATGTGTATGTTGAAACTTTATTAAAAATAATTGGGATCGCATACATAGCTGAATTTGGAGTTCAAATTACGAAAGATGCAGGCCAAGGTGCAATTGCTTCCAAGATTGAATTAGGGGGCAAAGTACTCATTTTGGTTCTTGCAGTACCGATTTTAACAGCTTTAATTGAAACAATTTTAAGTTTTTTACCAAAAATTTCTTAGATGTAAGGGAAGGAGGACATTATGTCAAAAAGGATGAAAGTTTTTCTTCTTTTCTTTACTCTCTTTTTTTTAGTACCAAAAATTGTACAAGCTGCTCCTCCACCTGCTGAAATAGTTAATGAACAAATACAAAAGTTAGGCATCGATGAAGTTCAGCAATATTGGGATGAAGTTGTTCATCAATATGGCGGCTTTTTACCAGAAAGTCAAAAAGGGGACTTTATCCAATTTATAAAGGGAGAAAAGAAATTTTCATTGCAAGAATGGTTTATTGCATTTGCTAAATATATATTTTTTGAGTTATTAAGTAACGGGAAAATATTAGGAATCTTAATTATGTTAGTTATTTTTAGCTCTTTACTCCAATCATTACAAAATGCATTTGAGAAGAGTACAGTCAGTAAGATTGCTGATAATGTAGTTTTTCTAGTATTAGTAGTTTTTGCATTAAATAGTTTTTATGTTGCAACGCAGGCTACCCAAGATGCAATTACAGTAATGATTGATTTTTTACGAGCACTAATACCTATTTTACTAGCTTTGATTGCAACATCAGGTGGTGTTATATCGGTTGGCGTTTTCCATCCAATCTTAATTTTTTTAATGCATACAAGTGGATTACTAGTGACGTATTTTGTACTACCTTTAATTCTTGTATCAACAATTTTAAGTATTGTAAGCATTATAAATGATGAGTTAAAGGTGACAAAACTAGCTTCGTTAATAAGAAATGTTGCTGTAGGTGTACTAGGAATCTTTTTAACTATTTTTTTAGGGGTATTAAGTGTACAAGGTTTAACGACTGCAGTTTCGGATGGGGTAGCAGTAAAGACAGCTAAATTTGTAACAAGTAATTTTGTTCCGGTTGTTGGTAAAGTTTTTGCAGACGTGACAGATACAGTTATTAGTGCGTCTTTATTATTAAAAAACACAGTTGGGATAGTAGGTTTAGTTACTTTATTAGCAATCGTTGTTTTCCCAGCTATTAAAATATTAGTTTTAGCTTTAATTTATAAATTCTCAGCAGCGATTTTACAACCAGTTGGAAGTAAAAATATCATTAGCACGATTGATACGATCGGAAAAAGTGTAACTTATTTATTTGTTTGCTTATCAATTGTTTCATTAATGTTTTTCTTAAGTATGACTTTAATAATAGCGGCAGGAAACATTGTCGTCATGTTTAGGTAGGTGAAAAAATGGAATTCTTTATACACTGGGTTTCAAATATTATCGTCTATATATTAGTTGCAACCGTCATTATGATGTTAATTCCAAATACCGGCTTAGCAAAATATGTTCGATTTGTAGCCAGTCTATTATTAATAGTCATGATGCTTCAACCAATTTTTCAATTATTCAGAGTAAATATAAAAGAGGTGCTAGCTGGGTACCAGTCTAAAACGTATGAAGCAAATGGCGAAATAAAAAATGAAATAAATAATAAGAAAAATGAAATAGTACAAGCAGAACGTGCATATATATTAAAACAAATGGCTGTCCAAATGAAAAAGGACGTTGAAAAAAGCTTTACTAAAGAATTTGAACAGGTTATTACTAATGTAGATTTACAAGTAAAAGATGGAGTTAATACAGTCAAAACAGCTCATGATCTTTCTAAAGTAATCGTTTACGTTGGACCTAAAAAAGATGAGACAAGCAATGTAGAACCTGTTCAAGAAGTATCAATTAATACCGATCAGCCAGTTCAGACAGACGATGAAAAAATTAAACAACAAGAGTTACAAACTTTTTTAGCAAATAAATGGGAGCTTGAGGACAAGCAAATTGAAGTCAAAATGGAAGGAGGGGAGTAATGACAAATGAAGAAAAAGATTCCACCAATAAAATTAGCAGACTTTCTAAAAGGAAATGGCGATGACAAAACCTCTTCTGACAAAGAAAAAAGTCCATTTAAACTGACGAGAAAATATGTACTGGCTCTACTGGGACTCGGGATTTGTTGGATGATTGCAAGCAGTCTATTTGCTAATACAAATCAAAAAACGAATTCAATGCTTTCACCTATTTCCACGGAAACGAGTGGTACTCCAAAAAATAATGAGCAAGCTGTTGAGACTCTTGGAAGTGGTGGTGGAAAATCCTCAAAGAACAAAATAGAAGAAATTGAAAAAAAATACGAGCAGCAGCTTACAGACACATTAAATAATATGGCTGGTGTAAGTAATGTAAAAGTAGAAGTAAATCTTGATGGTAGTGAAAAGAAAGTCTACCAAACAAATAAAACAAATCGAACTCAAGAAACTAATGAAACAGATAAACAAGGTGGAACACGAAATATTGATGATCAATCGCAAGAAGAGCAAGTTGTCATTATTGATAACGGAGATAAACAAGAACCAGTAGTAGTTGAGACTGAAATGCCAAGGATAAGAGGAGTTCTAATTGTAGCCAAAGGTGCAGAAAACTTAGAAATTAAACAAATGATTAGAGAAGCTGTTACACGATTACTTGATGTACCAAGCTATCGTGTCTCTGTACAACCAAAAAAATAAGAGGAAGAAGGTAAAAAGTAAATGAAAAAACAAACAATTTGGTTATTAACAATGTTAAGTTTAGTAGTTGTATTATCAGTTTATTATGTTACGACACCTGATAATTTAAAAACAACAAGTTTTATGAACATGAATAATAGCACAAATACAGATTCATTAGACTCAACGCCTAAAGATACTAAGAAAACAGATTCTAAAACAGATACTTCTAAACAAAGCTCAGATACTTCTAAACAAAACGATAAAGAAACTGCTTCAAAGGAAAGTTCTACTAGTGAAGTATTCTTAAAACAACGTATGGAACAAGAAGATCAAAGAAGTCAATTAATTGATGAGTATAAAGCTACTGTTGACTCAGCAACTGCATCAGCACAAGAGAAGAGTGAAGCCTTCACTAATATGAACGAACTTCAAAAATTAACTGCATTAGAATCAGATGTAGAAACTATGATTAAAGAAGCTGGTTATAAAGATGCACTAGTTCGTTCTGATAAAAATGAAGTAAAAGTAGATGTAACATCTGCAAAACCAAGCAGAAAAGCAGCGAATGACATCATTCAAATGACAAGAAGTGTCTTAGGTGAAAAATTAGTAGTTGTAAAATTCCAAGTTAAATAATTTTATGAAAAAAGCCAGTAGAAGTGATTCTACTGGCTATTATTGTGTATATTTTCTGTATGACCAGTTCCACAATAAACGAAGCCCGTCTAGTGGGGATTTTCAAGTTGGAATGGTAATCGATTAGATACCATTTAAAAGAACATTGTGAATGTAATAGCCAAAATAAAAGCTATCTTAAAATCACCAGTTACTAGTAGAATTAAACTACTGGCTCTACATTTTTTTAATAACCTTATTAATATTTAATATGAATTTTAGGATTATTCCTAATTCCTATACACTTTCTGTCTTTTGTTTTCCCTGTTATAATAGTTTATATTGAATTATTTTTGGTAAGGAATATTATATAAATATTCCTTGTAAAATAGCTAAAAATAATTAGGAATTACAATAATTTCTTGAAAAGTTTAGTATTAGGTTATAAGATTAGACTATATGTCTTAAGGGGTGAACAAAATGAAAATTCATGAAATTAGAGAATTAATTAAGTTAATCGATCAATCAACAATAAATGAATTCGAATTTGAGGATAATGGTGCTATCGTTAAAATTAAAAAAGGTGGACAAACAACTGTCGCTACATCTGCTCCAGTTGTACACCAAGAGGTAGCTCCTGTTGTTACATCTGCTCCAGTTGCAACTTTAGAAAGACCAGTTGCTGCAGAAGTTGCTGCACCTGTAGTGGAAAAAGAAGATACGAGTAACTTACATAAAATTACATCACCGATGGTAGGTACTTTCTACGCATCTCCATCTCCTGATGCAAAAGAATACGTATCAATAGGTGATCGCATTAAAAACGATTCAATCGTTTGTATCGTTGAGGCAATGAAGCTATTTAATGAAATTGAAGCTGAAATTGAAGGCGAAATCGTTGAAGTACTTGCTAAAAATGGTCAATTAGTAGAATACGGTCAACCATTATTCTTGGTAAAGGCCTAATTATCTACAAAATTAACAGTACTTTACTAGAGAAGGTGAAGAAATGAAAAAGGTTTTAATAGCGAATCGTGGAGAAATCGCCATTCGAATTATTCGAGCATGTAAAGAATTAAATATTGAAACTGTTGCTATTTACTCTGAAGGAGATAAAGAAGCATTACATGTTCAAATGGCTGATGAAGCTTATTGTGTCGGTCCTAAATTATCAAAAGATAGTTATTTAAATATGACTAATATCATTAGTATTGCAAAATTAACTGGTTGTGACGGAATCCATCCTGGTTATGGTTTCTTATCAGAAAATGCTAGTTTTGCAGAATTATGTACAGAGTGCAATGTGAAATTCATTGGACCAACGGCTGATTCTATTTCTAAAATGGGTACAAAAGACGTTGCTCGTGAAACAATGAAAGAAGCAGGAGTACCAGTAGTACCTGGTTCACAAGGTATTATTCAAAGTGTAGAAGATGGTAAAAAGATTGCTGCAGAAATCGGCTATCCAGTTATAATCAAAGCTACAGCTGGTGGCGGTGGTAAAGGTATCCGTGTAGCAAAAGATGAAAAAGAACTTGAAAAAGGTATACAAATTACGCAACAAGAAGCTCAAACAGCTTTCGGTAATCCAGGTGTATATCTTGAAAGATATATTACAGATTTTAGACATGTTGAAATTCAGGTTTTAGCAGATGAACATGGTAATACGATTCATCTTGGAGAACGTGATTGCACAATTCAGCGTCGTCTTCAAAAATTAGTAGAAGAAGCTCCATCACCTGTTTTAGACGAAGAAACTCGTCAAAAAATGGGTCAAGCAGCTGTTCGTGCAGCTGAAGCAGTAAATTATTGGGGTGCAGGTACTGTTGAGTTTATTTATGAACCACATACTAAAAACTTCTTCTTTATGGAGATGAACACACGTATTCAAGTTGAGCATCCTGTAACTGAATATATTTCTGGTATTGATCTTATTAAGCAACAATTATTAATTGCTAAAGGTCATCCATTAAAAATAACTCAATCAGACGTATCTTTAAATGGATGGTCAATTGAATGTCGTATTAATGCTGAAAATCCAGATAAGAACTTTATGCCGTCTCCTGGTAAAATCATTACGTATTTACCACCAGGTGGTCCGAATGTTCGTGTTGATTCTGCTGTATATAGTGGGTACACAATTCCGCCATATTATGATTCAATGATTGCGAAAGTTATCGTACATGGCAAGACAAGAGAAGAAGCAATTGCTATAATGATAAGAGCACTTGAAGAATTTGTGGTAGAAGGAATTTACACAACAATTCCATTCCATTTAAATTTATTGCAAAATGAAATCTTCGTAAAAGGGAAGTATAATACTAAATTCCTTGAGGAGCATGCGCTTGTTAAAGGATAAAGTGGAGGGATCTGTATGAACGAAAATCAAATTTTAGAAATGGGTACTGCGACATTAGGTCGAGTAGAAATCGCACCTGAAGTAATCGAAGTAATTGCTGGTATTGCAGCTGCTGAAGTTGAAGGTGTTTCAAGCATGCGTGGAAACCTTGCATCTGGTATTTCTGAAATTATCGGTAAGAAATATCACGGTAAAGGTGTCCGAGTTGATTTATCAGAAGATCGAATTACAATCGATGTATACATTCTAGTTAAATTTGGTAAGTCAATCCCAACTGTAGCAGGTAATGTACAAGACAATATTCGTCAAGCATTATTAACGATGACAGGTCTTGAATTATCTGAAGTCAATGTTCATGTAGTAGGAGTTCAATTCGATACGAAACCTGAGCAAGAAGCTCCAATTGAACTTTAATATGATAAAAAGAGTCTCTATTGATAGAGGCTCTTTTTTTGTTTTGATCGATAAGAAGTAAGGGGGGGTGTCCGATTCTTATGTAACTGATTATATATTCTGAAATATGTTAAAATTTATTTATAAATGAAATAGGAAAATAGGTGACAATATGATCTGTAATTTGAGCACAAATAGAACAAACTTACGTGAATTTGTTGAAAGTGATTGGAAGCAAGTACATAGATATGCATCACAGCCAGTTGTATGTCAATTTCAGCCTTGGGGACCGAATACAGAAAGTGAAACTAAAGAATTCATTCATACCATACTAGGAGATATGAAACAAATAAATAGGACTAGATTTGCATTTGCAATAATCGAAAAGAAGTCCGATGAATTAATAGGATCAATCGAGTTTAATATTAGGGATGAAATCAATCAAATAGGTGAAATAGGATACATAATTCATCCGAACTATTGGGGCATGGGGTTTGCTAGTGAAGTTACTAAAGAAATAATTTCATTTGCATTTAAAAATTTTAAACTTCATCGAATATTTGCGACTTGTGATGTTAGAAATATTGCATCAGCAAAAGTACTTGAAAAATGCGGCTTAAATTTAGAAGGTAAAATGCGGGAAGATCTATTATTAAGGGACGGCTGGAGAGACACTTATTTATATAGCATACTGGAACATGAATGGCATGGGAGCCAAGGAGTACAAGAAAGACGTTAATATCTGGTATTAGTTGGAAAGTTTTTTTATTTCTTGTAAATCTTTTGTACCCCTTTATTTCGGCATTTTCTGAATCTATCAATTTGAATGTTCGTGTTTTGGTATATAAATATTATTTTAAAGTAAGAAAAAGGAATTTTTTTTAAAAAAACACAAACATTGGTCTGTTATTTTATTGGATTTTAAGTTAAAATGTAGAAAACAGTTTAAAGTATTGAGTTTGCTTAGAAACGTTAATAATAATAAAAATTAGAGTTAATACAGACAGTCGTTGGAACTTATTAAAAAAAATGGTAAAATAACGTGTTACTATACAAAATTAGAATTCGTTATTACCTATGCAACGAATGATGAATTTAGCTTAAAGGAGTTTATTATTTTGATGAAACGTAGAAAAGCAAGGGAACTTGCATTACAAACATTATTCCAAATGGATTTAAGTGAAGCAAATGCTTCAGATGCATTAGAGCATGTATTAGAAGAAGCTGAAGAAAAACAAGATGCATTTTTAGAGGCAATTGTAACAAATTTTGTTCGTCATAAAGAAGTGATCGACGAACAATTAGCTTCAAATATTGAAAGCTGGACGATTGATCGTTTAGGCAATGTTGATCGCAATATCCTAAGAATTGCTCTAGTAGAAATTAATTACTTAGAGGACGTTCCAAAAAGTGTAGCAATCAATGAAGCGATTGAAATTGCTAAAGTTTACGGTGATGATGATTCTAGTAAATTTATCAATGCGGTATTATCAAAATTCTAAATAGATAGATTGTTTATATGCATAGGGGGAAACTAAAATGGTAGCAACATTAATTAATGGTAAAGAAGTTTCAGTATCAATTCGTGAGGAATTAAAGAATGGTGTTTCAGAATTAAAAAATCAAGGTGTTACACCAGGTTTAGCAGTTGTTTTAGTTGGAAATAATTCTGCTTCAAGAACATATGTTAATTCGAAGCATAAAGCATGTAATGAGTTAGGAATGTATTCTGAAGTAATTGAATTACCTGAAACAATTACTGAAGATGAGTTATTATCAGTTGTAAACAAATTAAACGATGATCAGTCAATTCATGGTATTTTAGTTCAGTTGCCATTACCTGCTCATATCTCAGAAAAGAAAGTAATTGAAACAATTTCTCCATTAAAAGATGTTGATGGATTTCATCCAATTAATATTGGAAGAATGATGACGAATCAAGATTCATTACTACCTTGTACTCCTTTTGGTATATTAAAATTAATAGAAAATACAAATATTCCGATTAGTGGAAAACATGTCGTTGTTATTGGACGTAGCAATATTGTAGGGAAACCAGTTGGACAACTATTCTTAAATGAAAATGCAACGGTTACTTATACACATTCACGTACAACTAATCTAAAAAATATTACAAAGCAGGCTGATATATTAATTGTTGCTATTGGTGTAGCCAAATTAATTACAGCTGATTATGTTAAAGAGGGAGCAATTGTGATTGACGTCGGCATGAATAGAGACGAAAATGGCAAATTATGCGGAGACGTAAATTTTGAAGATGTAAAAAATGTTGCGGGTTATATTACACCTGTACCAGGTGGAGTAGGTCCAATGACAATTACAATGTTACTTCATAATACGGTAAAAGCAGCTTCTCAAATTGATAGTAAATTAAATTTGAGTACTAAACTTTAATTAATTGCTTTGTAAGAATGAAAGAAGGGCTATGCATGACGGAAAAGCTACCAGTTACTGTTACCGCATTAACTAAATATTTAAAAGCAAAATTTCAAGCGGATCGTAATTTGCAAAATATACTACTCCGTGGAGAAATCTCAAATTTTAAACGTCATTCATCTAGCGGTCATTATTATTTTACGTTAAAAGATGATGGTGCTAGAATTGCAGCGGTCATGTTTCAATCCTATAATGCAAATATCGCATTTCAACCAACCGATGGTATGCAGGTTATTGTACAAGGTGAAATAAATGTATACCCAGGATCTGGTAGCTATCAAATCTACATAAGAGACATGCAACCTGATGGGGTTGGTGGTCTCTTTGTAGCTTATGAACAATTGAAGAAAAAACTATTAGAAGAAGGACTCTTTGATCAGAAATTTAAGAAAAAGATTCCTTCTTTTCCTAGTGTAATCGGGGTTGTTACTTCACCAACTGGTGCGGCGGTCCGAGATATCATTACAACGATTCAACGAAGATACCCGATTGGGAAAATAGTTGTAATTCCGACTCTCGTACAAGGTGAAGGGGCCAAAGCGTCGATTGTAAAATCAATTGAAACAGCGGGTAAAATGAAAGAAATAGATGTGTTAATAGTCGGACGGGGCGGAGGATCAATTGAGGAACTCTGGGCTTTTAACGAAGAAATAGTAGCGAGAGCGATCTTTGAATCAAAAATCCCAATCATTTCCGCAGTGGGTCACGAGACGGATACGACAATTGCTGATTATGTCGCTGATTTGAGAGCACCTACACCAACAGCTGCAGCAGAATTAGTTTCGTTAAGTCAAAGAGAAATACTTGAGCAATTCACAGTTCGAAAATCAAGACTTAATAAAGCAATGGATACGATTATTGAACGGAAACAAGCGCAATTAAAGGCTGTTCAAGATGCTTATGTTTTTAGGTATCCAAATTCACTATTCCATCCAAAACAAGAGCAATTTGACCGAATTAATGAACGTTTACATACATCAATAAATGAAATTGTAAAGACAAAAATAAACAAGCATAAAGAACTAAATTCGTCGCTGCTTATACATCATCCAAGTAATAGAGTTCAGCTTGAAAAGCAAAAGCACCAGCAATTACATATGGCTTTACAAAAAGAATTTAATCGCCTAATTACCCAGAAGAAATTTGAAATGGAAAGAGTAGTTCATACACTTGATGCACTTAGTCCATTAAAAGTTATGGCCAGAGGTTATTCATTAGCTTATAAAAATGATAACGAGTTAATGAAATCGGTTAAACAAGCTAAAAGCGGAGACCGATTCCAATTACAAATGACCGATGGAAAATTAAATTGTGAAGTACTTGAAGTAAAAGGAGAGTGAACCAATTGTCACAAAATGAGCGTTCTTTTGAAGAAGCAATAAAAGAAATTGAAATAATCGTACAAAAATTAGAGCAAGGTGACGTACCTCTTGAAAAAGCGATCGAATACTTTCAAGAAGGTATAAAACTATCTCAAATTTGTCAAGAGAAGCTTACTAAAGTTGAAAAACAAATGACTTCTATATTAAATGAACAGGGTGAACAAACTCCTTTTACTGTTGAGGAGGAATAATATGAACACTTTCAAAGATTTTATGGAGTATTCCAGTAGAATAGTAAATGATGAAATGATGAAATCGGTTGAAAGTTTAAAAGCACCAGAAAAATTAAAAGAATCTATGTCCTATTCATTGCAAGGTGGAGGGAAAAGAATTAGACCTCTTTTACTTTTCGCAACTTTAGATGCATTTGGTAATGATCCATTAATAGGGATAAAACCTGCATGTGCTTTAGAAATGATTCATACTTATTCATTAATTCATGATGATTTACCGTGTATGGATGATGATGATTTTAGAAGAGGAAAACCGACAAATCATAAAGTATTTGGTGAAGATCTAGCGGTATTAGCAGGTGATGGCTTATTGACATACGCATTTAAATTAATTACAGAAATGAATGATTTTCGTGTGTCTGATCAAGTGAAACTACAATTAATTAGTGAATTAGCGATTGCTGCTGGTCCTGAAGGTATGGTTGCCGGTCAGGTAGCAGATATGGAAGGTGAAAGTAAGGAGCTTAGTGGAGAAGAATTGCAATATATCCATGAAAGAAAAACGGGTAAAATGCTAATGTATCCAGTTATTGCAGGTGCAATTATTTCAAAAGCAACAGCCGAACAATTAGCTCACCTAACGCAATTTGCTTATAAACTTGGTATTGCATTTCAAATACAAGATGATATTTTAGACGTAATAGGTGATGAAGAAGTACTTGGTAAGCCAGTTGGTAGTGATATAGAAAATGATAAAACTACTTATGTTAAGCTATATTCGGTCGAGGGTGCGAAAGAAAGGCTTCATACATTTATTACTGAAGCGAAACAACATGTTCGCGCATGTGGGATTAAAGATGACTACTTAATCTCAATTTGTGATTTTGTTGAAAATCGCAGTTTTTAAACTTTGATCATAGAATTAACACCATGTCCATTGAATAGATTTATTCATTTATGTATAATGTAACTACTTTATAATCGTTAATGTTGTTAATAAAATATACAGAAATGTAGGCCGTTAACACATATGTGCTAGCGGCTTTCTTTTCATTTTGAAAAAACAATATTTATAATTTTGTTCTATAAAAATAAAAAACATTAAACAGATTTTAATAAAAATGGTATTATGATACATGGTGTTAAGAGTTAGTCTTTTAAGAAACTAGCGTTTAACTACAAGTATGGTAAAATCATTTTATAGATAAAATTACATAATAATGAATTATTTATATAGATTTAACATCTAGGAAGGTGAGTGATCCAAGATGGATCTTACGACAATTGAAAATCCGAGCTTTTTAAAAAATAAAACGAACGGTGAATTAGAAGTATTAAGTGAAGAAATTCGTAAATTTCTTATTCAGCAGCTTTCTGAGACAGGTGGTCATATTGCGCCAAATTTAGGAGTTGTTGAATTAACGATTGCATTACATAAAGTCTTTGATTCGCCTAAAGACAAATTTTTATGGGATGTAGGACATCAATCATATGTTCATAAAATATTAACTGGTAGAGCAAAAGAATTTACAACACTAAGACAATTTAAGGGGTTATGTGGCTTTCCTAAGCGAAATGAAAGTGAGCATGATGTATGGGAAACTGGACATAGCTCGACTTCACTATCTGCAGCAATGGGGATGGCTATTGCTAGAGATATTAAAAAAACTGGTGAATACATTATTCCGATTATCGGAGATGGTGCATTAACTGGTGGGATGGCTCTTGAAGCAATGAATCATATTGGACATGAACAAAAAGATGTCATCGTTATTTTAAATGATAATGAAATGTCTATCGCTCCGAACGTAGGTGCCCTGCATAGCATTTTAGGAAGACTGAGAACAACTGGGAAATACCGTTGGGCTAAAGGTGAACTTGAAGGTGTGATCAAAAAAATTCCTGGAATTGGGGATAAACTATCAAGTACATCAAAAAAATTAAAAGATAGCCTTAAATACTTAGTTACTCAAGGAATGTTTTTTGAGGAAATGGGATTTACTTATTTTGGACCAGTTGATGGTCATAATTTTGAAGACCTATTTGAATCGCTTGAATACGCTAAGAAAACGAAAGGCCCAGTATTAGTACATGTATTAACCAAAAAAGGAAAAGGATATAAGCCAGCAGAAAGTGATGATATTGGAACTTGGCATGGCACAGGTCCTTATAAAGTAGAATCTGGTAAGTTAATAAAGCCTGATAAAGCACCACCAGCATGGAGTAAACTTGTAAGTGATACTGTATTAAAATTAGCTTTAAAAGATGAGCGAATTGTAGCGCTTACGCCTGCAATGCCAGTCGGTTCAAAATTGGAAAATTTCCAAGCTCAATTACCTGACCGAATTTTTGATGTTGGTATTGCTGAGCAACATGCCGCAACTGTAGCAGCTGGTTTAGCAACACAAGGAATGAAGCCGTTTTTAGCAATTTATTCCACATTCCTTCAAAGAGCATACGACCAAGTGTTGCATGATATTTGTAGACAAAATTTAAATGTATTCATTGGAATCGATCGTGCAGGATTAGTAGGTGCTGACGGTGAAACTCATCAAGGTGTGTTTGATATTGCCTTCTTACGACATATACCAAACTTAGTTCTAATGATGCCGAAAGATGAGAATGAAGGCCAACATATGGTAAACACTGCAATTCAATACGAAGATGGTCCAATTGCGCTACGCTTCCCTAGAGGGAATGGAATTGGCGTACCAATGGATGAGCAATTAAAAGAAATTCCGATTGGATCATGGGAAGTATTAAGAGAAGGTTCTGACGCAGTTATCTTAACTTTTGGTACAACAATTAAAATGGCATTAGATGCAGCGGATGAGTTAGAGAAGGAAAATATTTCTGTTAAAGTAGTAAACGCAAGATTTATTAAACCAATGGATACTGCAATGTTAAATGATATTTTTAAGGCCGGTAAACCGATTTTAACGATTGAAGAAGCAGTATTACAAGGTGGTTTTGGTAGTGCTGTTTTAGAATTTGCAAGCTCAAATCATTTTCAAAACGTCCGCGTAGAACGTATAGGTATTCCCGATTTATTTGTTGAACACGGTGATGTTGATAAATTACTTGAAGAGATTCATTTAACAAAAGAGGAATCGGTTAAGAAAATCCGTAATATGGTTTTTAATAAATAAGAGGATGACATTTAAATGGCAAAAAAGGAACGAGTAGACGTACTTTTAGTAGATCGTGGATTAATTGAAACACGTGAAAAAGCTAAACGAGCAATTATGGCAGGACTTGTCTATACAAACGAACAAAGATTAGATAAGCCCGGAGAAAAAATAGATAGCGAACTCCCTTTACAAATTAAAGGTGAAGTGATGCCTTATGTGAGCCGTGGAGGGTACAAATTAGAAAAAGCTATAAACACATTCGAACTATCAGTTAAAGATAAAATTATGATTGATATTGGATCCTCAACAGGTGGTTTTACGGATTGTGCTCTTCAAAATGGGGCAAAAAAATCATACGCACTTGATGTCGGATACAATCAACTTGCTTGGAAATTAAGGCAAGATGAACGAGTGATCGTAATGGAACGAACAAATTTTCGTTATGTTAAACCAGAAGATTTAATTGAAGGGTTACCTCAATTTGCTTCAATTGACGTATCCTTTATTTCGTTACGTTTGATTTTACCAGTCCTAAAAACATTATTAGTACCTTCAAGTGATGTTGTCGCGTTAATAAAGCCACAATTTGAAGCTGGTAGAGAGCAAGTTGGCAAAAAGGGAATTGTACGTGATCCAAAAGTGCATGAACAAGTTATCGAAATGATGATCGATTTTGCACTTCGCCAAGGATATGATATAAAAGCATTAACTTATTCTCCGATAACTGGTGGAGACGGTAATATAGAATTTTTAATTCATCTTCATTGGGAAGGTTCAAAAGAAGTTGGAAATAACGAGTTAAATCGTTTACCAGTGGAAATTGTAAATGAAGCACATAGTGAATTGAAGAAGGTAAAATAATAAAAAGGAAACCAAATAGGTTTCCTTTTTCTCCTTTTTCAAATTAAGTAATTAATTTGATAGAATTTGTTCAACCTGATAAAAAAGAAAAGAAAAAAATATGTTCAAAAAATGCATTTTATGAAAACGTTTAAAAAAATATATACAATAACGAGTAGATTAGATAAGATATTCTTTAAGTAAGATATTTGTCGGAATTTGCAAAGAGGTGTATTATGAATAAAGGTCAGCGTCATATTAAAATACGAGAAATTATCGCAAAAAATGAAGTCGAAACACAAGATGAATTAGTACAATCGCTAAGAGACTTAGGGTTTAAAGTAACCCAAGCAACGATTTCACGTGATATAAAAGAATTACATTTAGTAAAGGTACCGTTATCTGATGGTCGATATAAATATAGCTTACCTGCAGATCAACGATTTAATCCATTACAAAAATTAAAAAGACTCTTGATTGATTCATTTATTAAAATTGATAGTTCAAGTCATTTAATTGTAATGAAAACTTTGCCAGGTAATGCAAATGCAGTTGGTGCATTAATTGATCATTTAGATTGGTCAGAAATTATGGGTACAATCTGTGGAGATGATACAATCTTAATCATTTGTCGTACGCCTGTAGATGCTGAGGATTTAAAAGAAAAATTTATTGACATGCTTCAATAGGAGAATGGTTTTAAAAAGAGGAGAGAAACTCATTGTTATCTGAAATTATCATTAAAAATTTTGCAATCATTGAGGAAGTTTCCATTTCATTTGAAAAGGGATTAACTGTACTAAGTGGTGAAACAGGAGCGGGGAAGTCAATCATTATTGACGCTATCGGTCTGTTACTTGGTGGTCGTGGATCTGCAGAATTCGTAAGATATGATACTGAAAAAGCAGAAATTGAAGGCTTATTTCATATCGAAAATGAGAATCATCTAATTTATTCAAGATGTAAAGAATTAGGCTTTGACATTGAAGATGAAATGATTATTTTAAAGAGAGATATTACTTCATCTGGTAAAAGTGTTTGCCGTATCAATGGGAAATTAGTGACAACTTCTATACTTAAGGAAATTGGTGGTTTACTTGTTGATATTCATGGGCAACATGAGAGCCAAGATTTAATGGATCAAGAACATCATTTACCAATGTTACAACAATATGATGAAAAAGCAATTGCTCCTTTGTATACTGAATATCAAAATATATTTAATAACTATACAGACTTAAAAAAGCAGTTAAAGCAATTAACTGAAAATGAACAACAAATGGCTCATAGGTTGGACTTAATACAATTTCAGCTAACTGAAATACAAAATGCGAATTTGCAAGAAAATGAAGACGATCAGTTGATGGAAGAAAGACTCAAAATTTCTAATTTTGAACGCATTTACAAGTCTTTAGTTGAAGCATATCAAAGTTTATCGCAGGATGGGTCAGGTTTAGATTCGGTCAGGTCGAGTATGTATTCTTTAGAGTCAGTAACAAATATTGATAATGACATTAAAGAAATGCATGAAGGTATCAGTAGTAGCTATTACTTATTAGAGGATATATCATATCGATTACGTGATTCCATCGAACAAATGGAATATGATCCAAATAGATTAAACGAAATTGAAACTCGTTTAAGTGAGATCTCTATGTTAAAAAAGAAGTATGGACACAGTGTTGCTGATATTTTAAAATACGCAGATGATATCGAACAAGAGTTGGATACTATTCAACATAAAGACATGCATATCGAGAAGTTACAAAAAGACTTAGATAATGTGACAATAAAGCTTATTAGTGCTGGTAAAGCTCTTTCAAATAAAAGAAAAGAATTAGCAATCAAATTGACTGCTGATATACACAAAGAATTAAAAGAGCTTTATATGGATAAAACAACTTTTGAAATTATGTTTGATGTTGAAGAAGGCCAAGAATCAGATCCAATGATAGATGATCAACATATAAAGTTTAAAAAAGATGGATTTGATTTTGTTGAGTTTTATATTTCAACAAACCCAGGAGAGCCTTTAAAACCATTAGCAAAGGTTGCATCAGGTGGAGAACTTTCAAGGATGTTCCTAGCATTAAAGAGCATATTCACGAAGCATCAGGGGATTACGTCAATCATATTTGATGAGGTTGATACAGGAGTTAGTGGCAGAGTAGCGCAGGCAATAGCGGAAAAAATACACAAGGTATCAATAGATTCTCAAGTTCTTTGTATAACGCACTTACCACAAGTTGCTTCTATGGCAGACACCCATTTATTTATCGCCAAATTAATTGATGGAAACCGAACGAAAACTTCTGTTACACCATTACGAAATGATCAAAAAATTAATGAAATAGCAAGGATGATCGCTGGAGTTGAAATTACAGATGTAACGATTCAACATGCTAAAGAATTGATTGATCAGGCGGCTTATGCAAAATACCAATCTCAATGAACTAAAAAGAGAATGTTTAATGATGGAAATTGTTTTCTATACATTAAATATTCTCTTTTTTTTATGGGAATTATTGATAAATTAGTAATTGGAAAATGCTAAATGAAACATACTAATACAACATTATACGTTAAAGAATCTATCATATTTTTACAATCATATTTTGCTTTTGCAAAGCTAACATTAACTACATAGCCACGAAATAAAAAAATGAAACTTGGCGCTAAGGAGAGTGATTCGCTTGTGAAAAATAGAAATGTTCATCGAATAATAAAAATTCTTCTCCTTTTATTTATAGTTGGTATTGGCGTGTTTAATATAAATCAAAATAATGTGTTTTCATCTACCATAAAAAATAAGGATCAACAAGAAATTGTTAATGTAGCACTTGGCATGAATGAATTACCAAGTAAAAAGGTAGATGTGAAAGTATTAAACAGTTTAAGAATAATACCAGGGGGACAGTCAATAGGAGTAAAACTTAACTCAGTAGGTGTCTTAGTCGTTGGACATCATTTAGTAAATACGAATTCAGGACAAAAGTCTCCAGGTGAAATTGCAGGTATTAAGGTTGGAGACATGATAATAAAAATGAATGGCAAACAAATCGAAAAAATGTCAGATGTATTACCGTTTATACAAAAAGCAGGAAAGTATGGAAAACCTATAAAAATCACTGTAAAACGCGAGGGTAAGTATTACACAAAAATGTTACAACCTATTAAGGACCAAGGACATAATAGCTATCGAATTGGATTATATATAAGGGATTCAGCTTCTGGTATTGGCACGATGACATTCATTGAACCTAATTCATTAAAATATGGTGCATTAGGACATGTTATCTCTGATAGTGATACGAGAAAAGCCATTGAAGTAGAAGATGGACATATAGTCTATTCAACAGTTACTGCCATTGAAAAAGGTGCGGACGGCTCACCAGGAGAAAAAATAGCACATTTTGCTTTAGATCGTGGAACGATTGGCAATATTACTTCAAATAGTCCATTTGGCATATTCGGTAAAGTTAACAATAAAATAGATAATGGGATCATGTCACAACCATTACCAATTGCATTATCAAATGAAGTGAAAAAAGGTCCTGCTAAAATACTTACTGTAATACATGATAATAAGGTAGAAGCATTTGACATAGAAATAGTAAGCAGTATCCAACAAAAATTCCCTTCCACTAAAGGAATAATCTTAAAAGTTACTGATAAACGTTTACTTAAAGAAACTGGCGGAATTGTACAAGGAATGAGCGGCTCACCAATCATTCAAAATGGAAAATTAATCGGAGCAGTTACACATGTTTTTGTTAATGATTCGACTAGTGGATATGGGGTTCATATTGAGTGGATGCTTGATGAGGCTAAAGTACCGATTTATGATTATCAAAATAAAAAGGTTTCTTGATCTAAAAAATACACCTAAATTATGTAGGTGTATTTTTTTGTGTATTCCATAATAGCATACTCATTATTCTATGAGAGGGCAAAAAGGGCTACACAGCATGTTTCATTCGGTTAATTCAAAGTACCACTCAATAAATGGTTAGTATATAAAAATACGCTAAAAAGCCCTTTCCAAGTAAAGATTATTTTCAAAAATGAAAAATAAACTTAATAAATATTTTGTAGTGTAATTTGTTAAAAATAAGTAAAAATAGGAAAAAAATGGTAATATACTATTAGCAACATCGAAAGATTAAAAAAAATTTAATGTAAAGGATGGTTGATATGACGGTTCATGTTACTGAATTGTAAATTTATATTAAAAATTATAAATTTACATACTATTTCATTTTTTATATAATGAATTATATGTATAATTCGACTTATTACATAGTAGTTTTTAACGCAATCGTCGAATGCTAGAAGAAATTGAAGAAAACTATCTATATTAATAAAAATATTCAGAATTTATAATAAAAACAGGAAATAAATTTTTATTGTCGAAATTATCGGTAATAAGTAATGAAAATTCACTTAGAGGATGTAGGGAGGAACGGGCGTGGAGAAAATTAAGGTATTATTAGTTGATGATAATAAAGAACTTGTTATTATGTTAGAAAACTACATTAACGCACAAACAGATATGGAAGTGGTTGGGGTTGCGTTTAATGGACAAGACTGCTTACCTCTAGTGAAGGATAAAAAGCCAGATGTACTAGTCCTAGATATTATTATGCCTCATTTAGATGGATTAGCGGTTTTAGATCGTTTACGAGCTGGCTTAGTTGAAAAAATTCCTAACGTAATTATGCTAACTGCATTTGGTCAAGAGGATGTTACTAAAAAAGCTGTTGACCTTGGTGCATCATATTTTATTTTAAAACCATTTGATATGGAGCATTTAATCAGCAATATCCGCCAAGTAGTCGGAAAGGGTAGTGCAGTAACGAAACGTAATGCCCCTTCTCTAGTTTCTAATTACGAAAGCAAGCCACGTAACTTAGATGCTAGTATCACAAGTATCATCCATGAAATTGGGGTACCTGCACATATTAAAGGATATATGTACTTACGTGAAGCAATTTCGATGGTATACAACGATATTGAGCTTCTAGGATCAATTACAAAAGTTTTATATCCAGATATCGCTAAAAAGTTTAATACAACAGCTAGCCGAGTTGAACGTGCAATACGACATGCAATTGAAGTAGCATGGAGCCGTGGAAATATTGATAGTATTTCTACATTATTTGGTTATACAATTTCAATGTCAAAGGCAAAACCAACAAATTCAGAATTTATTGCAATGGTAGCTGATAAATTACGATTAGAACATAAAGCATCTTAATTTATTTTTTATTATTCTTATTCAAGAAAAATTCAATTCCGATTAACTTCTGACAGTGATTCCACAGACATTTCTCTTAGCGAATAACTTCTTATGAGATCTTCGGTACTTTTTCGCATTAGCAATTATATTTGTAATCTGAAAACGTTGTCTATATGACAACGTTTTTTCATGTTGTTGAAACAAGCTTTGCAAGTTATTTTTTCATTGATGACTGATACGCTAATCACAGCCTTATTTATTTGTTCAAACTTAAAAGAGAGTCAGAAAGTTTAACTAATACTTTTAAAAAACTTTCTAAAACATGAAGTACGATTTCATTAAAAATAAAAATTGGTTTGCGTAATTAATTTTACTGTGTTATAATACTTAGTGCGCCACTGAAACAGATAGAAAAACGATATTATTACTACAAAATTTGGAAGAAAATTGGACGTATTCCATGACGCGTCAGCTATTTCGACCTTATTTAAAAATAGTAGTAGTGTCTGTTAGTGAAGATTGTTGTGAAACAAGCTGCCTAATGGAACGGCCCTGGAGCCGAAATTGCGAAAGAGAGGTAGGGCTTTCGCCAATAGACAACAATTTTTAAATTTAAATAACTAACATATATATTACAAAGGCTATTCGTATACGTTGTACGAATAGCCTTTTTCCATTTGTAAAATAAACTGATACTAATAGATAGAATTAAAAAAATAGGACATGCCAATATGGTTGTCCTATCTCTTTCTAGTTTAAAATATAAATACAATCGTGAAAACAATCGCTACAATAAAACGATAAACTGCAAAACCTGTTAGTTTTACTTTCTCTAATAATTTTAGGAAGGAAACAATCGCAAGTAATGCAACTACGAATGCAGTGATGAATCCAGTTGCGAATAATGGTAGATCTGAAGCACTTAAAATATCGATATTTTTAACAAAATCTAAGCCACTTGCAGCAATCATCATCGGTACTGCTAAAATAAAAGTAAACTCTGCAGAAGTTTTTCGATCAAGACCAAATAATAAACCACCTGCTATTGTAGAGCCTGAACGTGAGAATCCTGGCCATAGTGCTAACATTTGAAAGCATCCAATAATAAAAGCTTGTTTATATGAAATATGATCTAAATCAGATGATTTAGGATGTTTAGAGACTTTTTCAGCAACAATTAATAAAATACCGCCAGCTACTAGTCCGATTACAACTGTTTTTGGTGAAAATAAAACATCTTTAATGAAATCATGGAATATAAGCCCTACAATTCCGGCTGGAATGGCACCGATAATAATATGAATTAAATTGAGGTTCGTTTGTCTATAACCATCTGATTTTACTCCTAGTACTGACCATAGTCGTTTCCAAAAAACAACTACTACTGCTAGGATTGAACCAAGTTGAACAATTACTTCAAAAAATGAAGCCTTCTCACCAGTGAAATTTAATAAATCTGCAACTAAAATCATATGACCAGTAGAAGAAACAGGTAAAAATTCTGTTAATCCTTCTACCATCCCCATGATCAAACCAATTAACCAATCAGGTAACATTTAAAAATACCTCCATAAATACTTTTCGTTATAAAATATACACAATACATTACATTTTACTTGAAAACTAATTAATATGAAAGGAAGTTTAAATTAAAATTAGCTCATAATTGTTAATTATTTGTACAATTTTACATAAAAATGTAATTTAAAGTTCGCATTAAAAAAAGAAGGAGAAATAACTCTTCTACCCTCTTTAAAACGCTAATTTACGATTTAGATTGATTATCCTCAGATGCTTCTTCACTTTTCGTCAAATCCAATTCCATCAATTTTTTCATTAATATATGCTGTGGCATATGCATAATTTGTTCTAAAGGAACGTTTAGTTTCTTAGAAAGTAAAATTGCCGTTTCAGGCGAAATTTGCAATGGACGCATAATAATCCTCCTTAGTTTTCGTAAAATTAGTATACAATAAGAAAAAGAAGAAAGTACATATTTTCTAAAACAAGGGGGGAATTTGAGTGGTTGATATTATTGGTCATAGAGGTGCTGCAGGAACATACCCAGAAAATACAATGGTTTCTTTTATGGCATGTGAAGATTTAGGGGCAGACGGAATAGAGTTAGATGTACACTTGTCAAAAGATGGTGAAATTGTCGTTATTCATGATGAAACAATAAATCGTACAACGAACGGTAAAGGTTTTGTTAAAGATTATACTTTAGCTGAATTAAAGCAATTTGATGCTAGTTATCGATTTAAACGCCAATTTAAGGGATGTACAATCCCAACGTTAATAGAAGTATTTGAATGGGCAAAGGGAAATAACTTTAGTATCAATATTGAATTAAAAAATGATAAAATCGAATACCATGGACTTGAGGAACGAGTAATAAATTTAATCCGTTCGTATGAATATGAAAAAAGAATCGTTTTATCTTCCTTTAACCATAAAAGCATGCTGAAATTTCACTTAATGGCACCGGATATTGAAACTGCAGTTCTATTTAATAGAAGAAGTAAAGAACCGTGGAAGATTGCTGAAGATTATAAAGCAAATGCAATTCACCCTAATTATCGTATTATTACTGATGAACAGATAGAAGCAACGATGGAACATAACATAGCCGTAAGACCGTATACAATTAATGAACCAGCTGTTATGAAACGATTATTTGAAGTCAAATGTACTGCAATTATTACTGACTATCCAGAGCTAGCTTTCCAAGTGAGAAGTCAACTTCTTAGTAAATAAAAAAAGTGCTGTCATCAGCACTTTTTTGTTTTGTTATTTATCGTTTGATTTTTAATGAGACTCAAGATAAGCAATTGTTGTGATGAAGAGGCTTTTTTTAAGTATTATCTTTTTAAAAATCTGCCTTGAACTTTGTTTCGTTTACGATCTCTAAATAATACAAAGCTTCCAACTAAATAAAAACCGACTCCTAATGAAACAAGTCCGATTAATAGTTGCAATGGAAGATTTGGAATGCCAAAAGAATGGATAAGAAATACCGTATCACGAAGTAATTTAATTCCGATAACTGCTAAAGCTATTGGTACAACAATCACAACGAATGCTAACATACGTGTAAAGGATTCTTTCATGTTTATTAATTCCTCCGATAAAAGTAACAATAAATTTACGTAATTCTCTTTCTTCATAATCTTATACAAGGATAGTGTTGTCAAGACTTATAAAGCATTTGAAATAGACGAAAGAATGACTTTATATATATAATAGTCTAATGTGTTTAATAATTTGTTGAAATTAGTAGGTGAACTAAGATGAAACAAAACGTAATGATCGTTGGGATGGGAACAGGAGGCACAGCTGTATTAAAGCTTCTATCACATTCTGATTTATTTCATGTTGTTGCAGTAGTAGATATGATAAAAGAGGCTAAAGGTTTAGAATTTGCTAAAAGCTTAAACATTCCAATACTAAAGGATTGGAAGTCTAATTTAAACGAAGAGATTGACGTTGTCATAAATACTACTGGGGATGAAAATATCTACCAGGAATTAAACGAGTATAAACCTAAGAATACTTTAGTGATCCCAGGTTCTGTTGCAAAAATGATATCTGATCTTGTTCAAGAAAAAGAATCACTTTTTAATTTAATCAATAATAAAAAAAGACAACAAGAACTCATTTTGGACAACACTCACGATGGGATGATTGTGGTAGATAAATGGGGGAAAATTCTTTTATTTAATCGTTCAGCAGAAAGAATGTTACAAACTGATAAAGATGCTGCTATTGGTAGGTATATATTGGATGTTGTCCCAACTAGTAAATTACCACGAGTGCTTCAAACGAAAAAGAAGGAAATTAATCAAGAGCATATTTTAATAAATGGAAGTAAGATTTTTACGACTCGATTTCCAATCTTTCGAGAAGATGGTGAACTTGAAGGTGCTATTTCCGTTTTTAAAGATGATACTGAAGTAATTGATTTAGCAGAAGAGGTTACAAATTTAAAAGAAGTTCATAGTATGCTTGAAGCAGTCATTCAAAGTTCGGATGAAGCAATTTCGGTTGTAGATGAAAAAGGTAATGGAATTATTATTAATCCCGCATACACAAGACTAACTGGATTATCAAGTGAACAAGTTATTGGAAAACATGCAACGATTGATATTGCTGAAGGTGAAAGTGTTCATTTAAAAGTGTTGAAAACAAAACAAGCAGTTCGTGGAGTCCGAATGAAAGTCGGAAAACAAAATCGTGATGTATTAGTTAATGTAGCACCTGTAATCGTAGACGGAAAATTAAAAGGCAGTGTAGGAGTCATTCATGATGTTTCTGAAATTTCACAGTTAACGAATGAACTACATAGAGCACGTCAAATTATAAGAACACTAGAAGCAAAATATTCATTCGAGGATATAGCTGGTGAATCTGAAGGAATCAGTTTAGCAATCATGCAGGCGAAATTGGCTGCGAGCACTCCGGCTACCGTATTATTACGTGGGGAATCTGGAACAGGTAAAGAGTTGTTTGCCCATGCGATTCATAATGAAAGCGATCGCAAATATAATAAATTCGTTCGGGTCAATTGTGCTGCGATCTCTGAAACTTTATTGGAAAGTGAATTATTTGGTTATGAAGAAGGTGCTTTTTCTGGCGCAAAACGTGGTGGGAAAAGAGGGCTTTTTGAAGAAGCTAATAATGGTAGTATTTTCTTAGATGAAATTGGAGAATTATCACCTGCAATGCAAGCCAAACTATTAAGGGTCCTACAGGAGAAAGAAATAAGACGTGTTGGTGGGACAAAGTCTATTCCTATAAATGTGCGCGTGATTGCTGCCACCAATGTTCATCTGGAGGAAGCAATCGTTGAAGGAAAGTTTCGAGAAGATCTTTATTATCGATTAAATAAACTACCTATTATTATTCCTGCACTAAAAGATCGAATTGAAGATATTTTACCGATTAGCGAAAGATTGTTAGCAAAAATCAATCAAGACTACGGTCGAAATGTTGAGGGAATCTCATTATCAGCATTAAATAAATTAAAAAGTTACAATTGGCCTGGTAATGTTAGGGAATTGGAAAATGTACTTGGAAGAGCTGTTATCTTTATGAAATTTAATGAAAAACAAATCTTACCTGAACATTTATCAGCCATTGTACAAGTTAAGCAAGAACAATCTGTTCATCAAGCCGAAGTTCATACTGAAGAAATAAGCTCCCTTGATGAAATGGTTACAAATTATGAAGGTGAAATTATAGAAAAAATATTAATGAAAAATAATGGGAATAAAACAAGGTCAGCAAAAGAGCTTGGAATATCAGTAAGGAATTTGTATTATAAATTGGAAAAATACCATACTGCAAAAAATAGCACGCAATAATTTGCGTGCTATGAATATTTTTGCATACAATTACTGTCATTTTTCAAAATATTGTTGTAGAATAGATTTATTGGTGTTACTAGTACCTGGTACTAGAATGTTGATAATGTAAGGCTTTTCAACTATTTTTAAAATAGTTATATCCTTTTTAAAAAGTTGGCACGCAAATTGCTTTATATAGTGCAGGGGGATGAAAGGAAGGGCTTTCAATGAATTTAAAAGATATAATGTTACGCGCGAAAAATTATTCAAGGCAAACTGTTGCTGTAGCTGTTGCTGAGGACTTCGAAGTAAAAGAAGCAGTTTCAATTGCGTTAGATAATGATTTAGCAAACTTTTTACTTTTCGGTAACGAGCAAGCTATTTATGAAATGTATGAGGAATTATTAAAAAACGAACAGTATGCAGAGAGACTAAAAATTGTTCATTCTCATTCAAACAAAGAGGCTGCTAAAAATGCAGTTGTAGCTGTTCGCTCGGGTGAAGCTTCAATTGTAATGAAAGGTAATCTTTCAACTTCAGTTCTTCTAAAAGAAGTATTGAACAAAGAATATGGTTTAAGAGATAAAAGTGCTTTATCACATGTTGCAATTTTCGACGTACCAGGTAGAGAAAAAGCAGTAATCGTAACAGATGCTGCGATGAACATAGCACCTACATTAGATCAAAAGGTAAAAATTATTGAAAACAGTGTTGAAATTGCAAGGAAAGTAGGTATAGAAACCCCTAAAGTTGCTGTACTGGCAGCTGTTGAAGTAGTAAATCCTGCAATGCAAGCAACACTAGACGCAGCAACACTAACT
This sequence comes from Gottfriedia acidiceleris, assembly GCF_036421055.1. GTDB lineage: Bacteria > Bacillota > Bacilli > Bacillales > Bacillaceae_G > Gottfriedia > Gottfriedia acidiceleris_C. The sequence goes on from NZ_JAZGQS010000004.1 coordinate 170,315, forward strand.
GTCATGAATACAAGAGGACAAATTAAAAATTGTATTGTTGATGGACCATTAGCGCTTGATAATGCCATTTCTGTTGAAGCAGCTAAACATAAAGGCTTAACTGGAGAAGTTGCTGGGCAAGCTGATATTTTATTAGTACCTACAATAGAAACTGGAAATATTTTATATAAATCTTTAGTCTTTATGGCTAACTCAGAAGTGGCTGCACTTATTGCTGGAGCAAAGGCACCGATTGTTTTAACATCGCGTTCTGACTCTGCAATGACAAAATTATATTCATTAGCATTAGCTATATGTAATTCTAAAAACTAAACTTACACATTTTAAGGGAGCTGTTATTACATGGAAATCTTCAAATACTTAGAAACTTATGATTATGAGCAAGTTGTTTTCTGCCAAGATAAAGAATCAGGATTAAAAGCAATTATTGCGATCCACGATACTACATTAGGTCCAGCTTTAGGTGGAACAAGAATGTGGACTTACGAATCAGAAGAAGCTGCAATTGAAGATGCTCTACGTTTAGCAAAAGGTATGACTTATAAAAATGCCGCTGCTGGCTTAAACTTAGGTGGAGGAAAAACTGTAATCATCGGTGATCCACGTAAAGATAAAAACGAAGCAATGTTCCGTGCATTTGGTCGTTATATCCAAGGCTTAAATGGTCGATACATTACTGCTGAAGATGTAGGTACAACTGTTGCAGATATGGATTTAATCCATGAAGAAACTGATTATGTAACTGGTATTTCACCATCATTCGGTTCTTCAGGTAACCCATCTCCAGTTACTGCATTTGGTGTTTACCGTGGGATGAAAGCTGCAGCAAAAGAAGCATTTGGTACTGACAGCTTAGAAGGTAAAAAAGTTGCAATCCAAGGTGTTGGTAATGTTGCTTACAGCCTTTGCGAGTACTTACACGAAGAAGGAGCTCAATTAATCGTAACAGATATCAATAAAGAAGCTGTTCAACGTGCAGTAGAAGCATTTGGAGCTACAGCAGTAGATCCAGATGATATTTATGGAGTTGAATGTGATATTTATGCTCCATGTGCATTAGGTGCAACAATTAACGATAAAACAATCCCACAATTAAAAGCAAAAGTTATTGCAGGTTCTGCAAATAACCAATTAAAAGAAACTCGTCATGGTGATTTAATCCATGAATTAGGAATCGTTTATGCTCCTGACTATGTAATCAATTCTGGTGGAGTAATTAACGTTGCAGATGAGTTATACGGATACAACTACGACCGTGCAATGAAAAAGGTTGAAGGTTTATACGATAACATTGCAAAAGTTATCGAAATTTCAAAACGTGACGGTATTCCAACTTATTTAGCTGCAGACCGTTTAGCTGAAGAGCGTATTGCTACTATGGCAAAATCTCGTAGCCAATTTTTATCAAATGGTCACAACATCTTAAGCAGAAGATAATTGACTAAAATTTAATTGAAATTCCTTTATTTTTTAGGTGGAAAGAAAGAGTGAAGTGATAGTACCTCTTTCTTTCTAGTTATAAAGGTAAGGTAAACTAAGAAGGGAGAGTGTTGACAATGCATCGTATTTTAGTAATTAATCCTGGCAGCACATCCACAAAGGTTGGTGTATTTGATGATGAAAAACCAATTTTTGAACAAACAATACGCCATGACGATGAAGAATTAAATAAATACAAAACAATCATTGATCAATATGAATTTAGAAAAAATGTTATTTTAGAGGTATTACACAAAGAAGGTATTAACATTTCTAAACTAAGCGCTGTATGTGGTCGAGGTGGATTACTTAGACCAATCGAAGGCGGAACTTATGCAGTAAATGAAATCATGTTAGAAGATTTGAAAATTGGTTATAGTGGTCAACATGCTTCAAATCTTGGTGGAATTATTGCTAATGAGATTGCACAAGGATTAAACATCCCAGCATTTATCGTTGATCCAGTAGTTGTTGATGAATTAGATCCGGTTGCTAGAATCAGCGGACAATCACTTATGGAAAGAAGAAGTGTTTTCCATGCTTTAAATCAAAAAGCTGTAGCACGAAAAGTGTCAAAGCAGTTAGAACAGTCATATAACGATTTAAACCTAATTATCGCCCATATGGGTGGAGGTGTGAGTGTTGGTGCTCATAAAAAAGGACGCGTAATTGATGTTAATAACGGTTTAGATGGTGAAGGACCTTTCAGTCCAGAGCGAGCTGGAACTGTACCAATTGGTGATTTAATAAAACTTTGTTACTCTGGTGACTATTATATTAACGAAGTTCAAAAAATGATGGTCGGTCAAGGTGGATTAGTTAGCTATCTTGGTACAGCAGATGCAATTAAAGTGGAAAATATGATTGAAGATGGTGACGAAAAAGCTGCATTAGTATATGAAGCAATGGCGTATCAAGTCGCAAAAGAAATTGGAAGTGCGGCAGCTGTTCTTGAAGGCAATATTGATGCAATTATCTTAACAGGTGGAATTGCTTATAGTGATTTTATCGTTAATGAAATAACAAAAAGAGTTAAATGGATGGCACGTGTAATTGTTTTACCAGGTGAAAATGAACTTCAAGCTCTTTGTGAAGGTGCTCTTCGCGTACTTAGAGAAGAAGAAGAAGCAAAAATCTATCCTGGAGAATTTGCAGTTAAATCTTTAGTATAAATGTGAGGAGAATTTCATCATGGCAACAGAATATGATTTAGTCGTACTCGGTGGCGGTACAGGCGGCTATGTAGCTGCTATTCGTGCTTCTCAATTAGGATTAAAAGTAGCGGTAGTAGAAAAAAATAAACTAGGTGGAACTTGCTTACATGCAGGCTGTATCCCAAGTAAAGCATTATTACGTAGTGCCGAAGTTTTTTCAACTGCTAAGAAAAGTGAAGAGTTTGGTGTTGAAACATCAGGCGTAACATTAAACTTTAGCAAAGTACAACAAAGAAAAGAAAATATCGTTGCCGGACTTCATAAAGGTGTTGAACACTTAATGAAACAAGGTAAAATTGATGTATACAATGGTTTAGGACGTATTTTAGGTCCTTCAATCTTCTCTCCAATGCCAGGAACAATTTCAGTAGAAATGAACGATGGTAGCGAGAACGAAATGCTAATTCCTAAAAACGTATTAGTCGCAACTGGTTCAAGACCAAAATCTTTACCTGGATTAACTATTGATGGTGAGCATGTAATGTCATCAGACGAGGCGTTAAAAATGGAGTCACTTCCTGAGTCAATTATTATCGTTGGTGGCGGTGTAATCGGTATTGAGTGGGCTTCAATGTTAGCAGATTTTGGTGTTGAGGTAACAGTAATCGAGTATAGTAAAACTATTTTACCTTTAGAAGACGAAGAAATTTCTAAAGAAATGACTAGATTATTAAAGAAAAAAGGAATTAAATTAGTTACTGATGCAAAAGTTTTAGCAGAAACTTTAGTAATCGACAATGGTGTTAGAATTAATGCACTTCATAAAGATACTGAGAAATCTTTCACCGCTGAAAAAATGTTAGTTTCTGTTGGCCGTCAAGCGAATGTTGAAGGAATTGGTTTAGAGAATACTGATATCGTAGTTGAAAATGGATTTATCCAAACAAATGCTAATTACCAAACTAAAGAATCACATATTTATGCGATTGGTGATGTTATTGGTGGCTTACAATTAGCACATGTTGCTTCAAGAGAAGGAACAATTGCTGTTGAGCATATTGCAGGAAATTCACCACTTCCATTAGATCCGACAATGGTAAGTAAATGTGTTTATAGTAATCCAGAAGTTGCATCTGTTGGTTTAACTGAGCGTGAAGCAAAAGAAAAAGGCTATACTGTTAAAAAAGGTAAATTCTCATTCCGTGCAATCGGTAAAGCTTTAGTTTACGGTGAGCATGATGGATTTGTTAAAATAATTGTTGATGAAGAGACGAATGATTTACTAGGTGTCCATATGATTGGACCTCATGTAACTGATATGATCTCTGAAGCAGGTTTAGCACGAGTATTAGATGCAACTGCATGGGAAATTTCTCATACAATTCATCCACATCCATCATTATCTGAAGCAATTGGAGAAGCTGCACTTGCTGTAGAAGGATTAGCAATTCACTCTTAATTTAAAAAATTGAAATGTAGAGAGAAATCTCTACATTTCATCACTATAATGATTTAAAACGCTTCCACACATGTATGTGGTAAAAGGGGGATATTTATGGAAAAGGTTACAACTTCAAACCGTCATGAACAGCTGGGTCTATCAAATGATGACGTTCTTAGTATGTATGAAACAATGCTAATGGCACGTCGTATTGATGAGCGTATGTGGTTATTAAATCGTGCTGGTAAAATTCCGTTCGTAATTTCTTGTCAAGGTCAAGAAGCAGCTCAAGTTGGATCAGCATATGCGTTAGATAATACAAAAGATTACGTATTACCATATTACCGTGATATGGGTGTAGTTTTACAATTCGGAATGACAGCAAAAGAATTAATGCTTTCTGGTTTTGCAAAAGCAGAAGATCCAAACTCTGGTGGACGTCAAATGCCAGGTCATTTTGGACAAAAGAAAAATCGTATCGTTACAGGTTCATCTCCAGTTACAACTCAAGTACCTCATGCTGTAGGTGTTTCACTAGCTGCTAAAATGGAAGGTAAAGATATTGTTTCTTGGGTTTCATTTGGTGAAGGTTCTTCTAACCAAGGTGATTTCCATGAAGGCGCAAACTTTGCTGGTGTACATAAGTTACCAGTAATTTTCATGTGTGAAAATAACAAATATGCGATCTCAGTACCGATTGAGAAACAATTAGCATGTGAAAAAGTATCTGATCGTGCAATTGGATATGGCATGCCTGGTTTCACTGTTGATGGAAATGATCCATTAGAAGTTTATCGTGTAACAAAAGAAGCAGTTGACCGTGCTCGTCGTGGAGAAGGTCCAACATTAATCGAAGCTGTATCTTATCGATTAACTGCACACTCAAGTGATGATGATGATCGTATTTACCGTTCTCGTGAAGAAGTAGAAGAAGCAAAAAGCAAAGATTGTTTATTCACATTTGCTAAATACCTTCATGAAGTTGGTGTCTTAACAGAAGAATTAGAAAAAGAAATAGATACAAAAATTCGTGCGATCGTTGATGAAGCAACTGACTACGCAGAAAACGCTCCATATGCAGCACCTGAGCATGCATTGAAGTTTGTTTACGAAGAATAAGAGGGGGTAGGACAATATGGCAGTAATTTCTTATATAGATGCAGTAACTTTAGCGTTAAAAGAGGAAATGGAACGCGATCCAAAGGTATTTGTATTAGGGGAAGACGTTGGATTAAAAGGTGGAGTATTTAAAGCAACTCATGGTCTGTATGATCAATTTGGTGAGGATCGTGTATTAGATACACCACTTGCAGAATCTGCAATTGCGGGTGTTGGTATTGGTGCTGCAATGTACGGACTTAGACCAGTAGCTGAAATGCAATTTGCTGATTTCATTATGCCTGCAGTAAACCAAATTATCTCTGAGGCTTCAAGAATTCGTTATCGTTCAAACAATGACTGGACTTGTCCTATTACGATTCGTGCTCCTTATGGAGGCGGTGTACACGGTGCACTTTACCACTCTCAATCTGTTGAGAAGGTATTTGCAGGTCAACCAGGCTTAAAAATTGTAATGCCTTCTACTCCTTATGATGTGAAAGGTTTATTAAAAGCAGCAATTCGTGATAATGACCCAGTCATTTTCTTTGAGCATAAACGTGCTTATCGTTTAATTAAAGGTGAAGTACCTGAAACTGATTATGTACTTCCAATTGGAAAAGCTGATGTTAAACGTGAAGGTGAAGATATCACAATCATCACTTATGGCTTATGTGTACATTTTGCTCTTCAAGCTGCTGAAAAATTAGCTCAAGATGGTATTTCTGTACATGTTTTAGACTTGCGTACAATTTATCCATTAGATAAAGAATCGATTATCGAAGCTGCTTCTAAAACAGGAAAAGTTTTATTAGTAACGGAAGATAATAAAGAAGGAAGCATAATGAGCGAAGTTGCAGCAATTATTGCTGAAAATTGCTTATTTGAATTAGATGCGCCAATCGCACGCCTTGCTGGCCCTGATGTACCGGCAATGCCTTATTCGCCAACAATGGAAAAATTCTTCATGGTTAATCCAGATAAAGTAGAAAAAGCGGCTAGAGAACTTGCAGCATTTTAATGGCACTGTTTGAAAAAGGGGGACATAATGATGATCGAAAATATTAAAATGCCTCAATTAGGTGAAAGTGTAACTGAGGGTACAATTAGTACTTGGTTAGTAAAAGTAGGAGATCGAGTAAATAAATACGATCCACTTGCTGAAGTTATGACAGATAAAGTTAATGCTGAAGTACCATCTTCATTTTCAGGTGTGATTAAAGAATTAATCGCAAGTGAAGGTGAAACTTTAGCTGTTGGTGAAATCATTTGTACGATTGAAGTTGAGGGTGCTTCTAGTGAAGTAGCTGCTACAACAATTGAGGAAACTAAACCAGTTGAAAAAACTGCACCTGTAGCACCAGCAACGCCTGTAGCTGCTGCAGAGGTTCAAACTATTGCGAAAACAGATGAGTCTGGTAAAGTTCGATACTCACCAGCTGTACTACGTTTGGCACAAGAAAATAATCTAGATCTTTCATTAATTCCGGGTACAGGAAATAATGGTCGAGTTACTCGAAAAGATATTTTAAATGCAATCGCAAATGGTGTACCTCAAGCAGCACCAGCACCTGTTGCAGCTCCTGCTCAACCAGTTATAGCACAAACTGCTCCTCCAGCTGAAGTAGCTAAAGCACCTGCTGCAGCACCAGCACCTGTTATTCCAACAGCAGTTGGTGATATTGAAATTCCAGTTACAGGTGTACGTAAAGCAATTGCTTCAAATATGTTACGTAGTAAACATGAAGCACCACATGCTTGGATGATGATCGAAGTAGATGTTACAAACCTAGTTAATTACAGAAACAGCATTAAAGATTCTTTCAAGAAAAAAGAAGGTTTCTCTTTAACATTCTTTGCATTCTTTGTTAAAGCTGTAGCGCAAGCTCTTAAAGAATACCCAATGATTAATTCAATGTGGGCTGGAGACAAAATCATTCAAAAGAAAGATATTAACTTATCGATCGCTGTTGCAACAGATGATGCACTATTTGTTCCAGTAATTAAAAATGCTGATGAGAAAACAATCAAAGGTATCGCACGTGAAATTACTGAATTAGCTACAAAAGTTCGTACTGGTAAATTAAAATCAGACGAAATGCAAGGTGGCACATTCACAGTAAATAACACTGGATCATTTGGTAGTGTTCAAAGCGCGGGTATCATTAACTACCCACAAGCTGCAATTTTACAAATTGAAAGCATCGTAAAACGTCCAGCTGTTGTAAATGGAATGATTGGCGTACGTGATATGGTTAACCTATGTTTATCACTTGATCACCGTGTACTTGACGGCTTCATTTGTGGTAAATTCTTAGGAAGAGTAAAAGAAATCCTAGAAAATACAACAAAAGAAAATACGAACGTATATTAATTTTAAAATATAGAGGTTGTCTTAAGGGCAACCTCTTTTTTATGTTATTTTTTTGAATGTAAATATCAACATCGTTGTGCGAGGTGCAAATAAAGTCGAGGTGCAAATAAAAATAGCGGATCTGCAATTATAATTTAGGAAAACTGCAATTAAAATTACCAAAACCGCAATTAAAATTTGCAAAAACTGCAATTAAATCCTTTGCCATCACAGTTAAAATAAAATATTACCCATACCGGTTACAGTATTTTGAATTAATTTTCTTTAAAAACAAAAAATACGCTAACTATCTTTATATTGGTCACATCACATAAATTCAATATAATGATAAAAAGATACACAAATACCCCTTAACTATGCTATAGAATTAAAATCAGTATTGTTTCAATCTAAAATGGAGTATATGTTGAATCCGGCATTATAAAAATAGTTCTTTTTTAGTGACTTATGATAAAATTAATTATTATAAAATTCCGTAAATTTAATTTTAAAAAGGGGTTGAATTTATGCTAATTGAACAAAATGGCTATTACATATCTACGAATAAAGAATTGTTAAATAGAGAAGTTATTTATAACTTTTTAGACAAAGATTCATATTGGGCAAATGAAATTCCTTATGAATATATTGATCGATTTATTGAAGGATCTTTCTGTTTTGGTGTTTACAAGGGGCATCCAGGAGATCGTCAACCAATCCAAGTGGGCTTCGCAAGAGTAGTATCAGATGGCGTCACATTTGCTTATTTAGCTGACGTATTTATTCTCCCAGATTATCGTAATCAAGGTTTATCAAAATGGCTAATGCAAGAAATCATGAGTTATGAAAAACTATCAACCGTACGGACATTCTTGCTTGGCACAAGAGATGCTCACGATTTATACCGTAAATACGGCTTTGAAGTGATAGATAATAGTAAAAACCGATTCATGGCTATATTAAAAGATAATCTTTATCGGGATATGAAAAACATAAGGGAATAGGATGCCACTCCTCTTCCCCATAACCCTCTTTTCCACGGTTTTATACTAAACAGTATTCCTTTACAACAATCTTCAGTTCACTTCTTGATCCCTGAACTAAAAACTTTACAAATTGTAACATTTGTAAGATAATTTAAAAATATGTGACATCTTAGAGAAATAGGGGGGATAAGATGTTTAAAAATTTATCTGCCGTACATCCTGTTGCTTGGAATATCGTTATTGGAACCTTATTCGTTAGATTTGCTAGCACAGTAAGTATGCCGTTTTTAGCTATTTATTTAACTTCAGTTAAACATATCTCACCTGCAATGGTTGGGCTTATGTTAACAGTTTCATCTTTTTTAGGGGTGTTTTTCAGTTTTATTGGGGGAACTCTTTCAGATCGTATTGGAAGGAAAACTATTTTATTATCGAGTATTTTCTTATGGTCTATTACATTAGTTGGTTTTGGACTAGGAAATTCATTCGCCTGGTTTTTTGTGCTGAACTCAATCTTAAATATATGTTCATCATTTTTCGAACCTTCTTCTAGAGCATTACTTTCTGATTTAACCGACGAGAAATCAAAACTGTTAGTATTTAATCTGCGATATGCCGCTATTAATGTTGGAGTAGCAGTAGGTCCTTTAGTTGGTTTATATCTAGGAAGCTCAAAAAGCACATTGCCATTTGTATTATCTGGAATTGTGTACTTTATTTATGGATTAACATTATTATTTATGTTATCAAAGTATAAAATTGGAGAAGGAAAGTCAGCTTCGTCAACTAACAAAGTTTCGATGAAGGCATCGTTTTCAATTTTACGTAAAGATATCATCTTTGCTTTAACGATTCTTACAATTTGTTTTTATGGTCTTGGTTATTCACAAAGTTTTTCTACAATGTCGCAGTATTTTGCGAATGCACCACAGTTTCATAATGGCGTTAAACTTTATGCGTATTTAACTACTATTAATGCAGTAACTGTAGTTATACTTCAATTCCCAATTGTAAGTAGAATGAAGAATTTTTCACCTACTGTATCTATGATGATTGGTAATGTGATTGTTAGTTTAGCTGTTGCTGGATTTGGATTATTTACTAATTTTTTCTTATTAGCAATCGTAATGATTGTGTTAACTGTAGGAGAAATATTTGCTTTTACATTTACAGATGTATTTGTCGATCAGCTTGCTCCTGAAGAATTAAAGGGAACTTATTTTGGGGCAATGGGATTCTCAAAACTCGGTTTCGTTTTCGGTCCAGCGCTTGGTGGAAGCTTATTAGCTTACTTCGGATATGAACATGGAGGTCGAGGATTTGTAATTATTAGTGCAATCGCTTTTATAAGTTTTCCAATGATGTTTTTTGTAAATCGACTTTTTCAAAAAAGAAGAGAAGTCAAGCTTGAATCGGATACAAAGTTAACTGTTAATTCTTAAAAGAACGCTCTTAAAGCGTTTTTTTTCTTTTAAGGGCGTAAAGTTGTAATTTTTATTTTTCCATTCATTACAAAACATTATGTGTGATACATTTAAGATAAAAAGAATAGTAGAGAGGAAGGAGAGAATATTATTGAATAAATTTGGATGGCTTTCTTTGATAACAGTAGGTATTAGTATTATTATCACTTTTTTTATAAACGAACAGACTAAATCCCCAGGTATATTCCTTTTATTTTTTAGCATCTTATCAATTACAGGCATAATATTTGCATTCCTTTCAAAAAAAATAACAAATATTCTTCTTGGTGTTTGCTTAAATTTTATTACCTTTGTTTTCTTATTTTTTTTAATATTGGCGTTTGGTATCGGCGAAGGTTAAATAGTAGAGTTTTTTCATTTCATCCTAAAAAAGTATGCTTTCGTTCATTTCCTCATATATTTGTATAAACCAGCGATATGGAGGGAGAGATATGGACGAACTTCTTTTTGATCAGCTTAAGTTATTAAGTTGGGACTGTATAATATTAGAAGGTGCTAGTGAGCAAGAAGAAGAGCTAATGAGAAATGTATTATCCACATTACATTCAATCGGATTAAAAAATAGAATTGATGCAAAAGTTTTATTTATTGCAGGAGATGTGGCAAAGATTGATCAGTTTGTCATAAATAATCCATTTGTCACTGTCATAAGAGTTGTTGAAGAATTAAATGAAGATTACCAATATGCCATATCTACTTTAGCTCATTTACCGAATGTAATCGTAGAATTGGTGAATGAATAATTAAGGAGCTAGAAGATTCATTTGAAAAATCAATCTAGCAGGTTCAAAAGCTTGAATTAATAGCCGCTAAATTGGTAAGATGAAAAAAAGCATGTAAGGAGTAGATGAAATGAATATGAATTTTAATTTTTTTATGAATGATGTTGTCCATACTGCACGTCAAGAAATCGTAGCGGCTGGTTATGCAGAATTAAAAACACCAGAGGAAGTCGAGCAAGCATTAGAAAAGAAAGGTACTACACTTGTAATGGTAAACTCAGTATGTGGTTGTGCAGGCGGTATTGCTCGTCCTGCAGCAGCACATTCAGTGCACTATGATGCTAGACCTGACCAATTAGTAACTGTGTTTGCAGGGCAAGATAAAGAAGCTACTGCAAAAGCTCGAGAATATTTTACTGGTAAAGCACCATCATCTCCGTCATTTGCACTTTTAAAAGACGGTGAACTTGTAGCGATGGTTGAGCGTCATGAAATTGAAGGTCATGATCCTATGCAAGTCGTTCAAAAACTTCAAAATTACTTTGAACAATTTTGTGAAGAAATTTAAATAAAAAAGTACAAAAATTTATGGGGGAATTCCATAAATTTTTGTACTTTTTTTTGTGCATAATATTATTATTATGTAAACTGTGTCTTAAATAAAGTGTTTTAGTTAATTATTTTATAAATAAAATAAAAGATAAAAAAGAAAGATAATGCAGCTAAAGAGCATGTAAAAAATAATAAGAACAATGCATCTTTATATGCTGTTTCATCATATTTTACTCGAAAAGCGAAGGATTCTGATTTATGCTTTTTTAATTTTCTATATTGGCTTAAATCGATAATATTTGATTGATCCACAACACACCTCTCCTTTGTAGTAATAATATATTATTTAAATTTTAAAATATTCTAAAAAATTAGTAAAGTTGTTTTGCAAACAAAATAATAGCAAATTATGCCATAATTAATAGGAGTAAACTTTATTAATATGTTTGAAAGGTAAGTGGAAACTTGTGAAATATACTTTATGTTTTATCAAACGAAATGATGAACTATTAATGTTAAATCGTATAAATGCTCCAACAATGGGAATATGGAACGGTGTTGGTGGAAAAATAGAAAAAGGGGAAACAATCGAAAGGTCAGTGCAAAGAGAGATTGCAGAAGAAACAGGAATACATATTGAGTTGAAAGACATAACGTATAAAGGTAAAGTGACCTGGCACGAAGAAGACGTTGATTTCGGAGGTATGTATGTATTTCTGGCAGAGGTTTCTAATAGCTTAAAATTTGATACGCCTTTAAAAACAGATGAAGGAATTTTAGATTGGAAAAAAATTAATTGGGTAATAGATGAAAAAAATCAGGGAGTAGGAGAATGTATTCCATATTTTCTTCCAATACTATTAAATAAAGAGAGAAAACATCATTATTCCTTTTATTATAAGGATAATAAGGTTGTTAATGTGGTAATAGAAGAAGAAGTTTTGATATAATAAAATAATTTATAAATGAATAATGTATTCATTTTTGTGAAAATACCATTTACAAAATGGTGTTTTTTTTATGAATAAGTTTGAAAACGCTTAAAATTTGGGGCAATTCAAGTGTGAAGTACTGAAAATATAGCAATTTGCAAAAAATGTCGAAAACTTTTTGAAAGATTTGAAAAGTCCAATAATAATACACTCATTCACTTTGTTGAATAAATATATAAACTTAATGAATATTAATAAAAAAATATTTTTTATAATATCCCTGTAAAATTAAGCTGTATCTAATTTTTTTGTCGAAATCCTGAAAAATATAGTTGCATATTTATTAGTATGTGTTAAAATTCATTTTGTAGAATAATTATTCATTCGAAAAAAATAGTTGTTTAATAGAATACTAATAAAGATAATATAAATAATAAGTTTGAATTTTTAAAAAATTAGGGGGAAGCATTAATGAAAAAAATAGTCGGAGTTTTAGCTGCATCAGCATTATCAATTGGAATGTTATCTGCTTGTAACAAGTCAGATGATAAAACCTTAATCTTAGGAACAAGTGCGGATTATAAGCCTTACGAATTTATAGACACAAAAGATGACAAGATCGTCGGGTTTGATGTTGATTTAGCTAAAGCGCTTGGTAAAAAAACTGGATACAAAATTAAAGTAAAAGATATTGATTTTACCTCATTAATTACTGCAATGAATGCAGATAAAGTAGATTTTATAATGGCGGGTATGAAAAAGACACCTGAGCGTGCGAAAAATGCAGATTTCACTGAACCATATTTTACAGATCAAAATGAAATAGTTGTAAATAAAGATTCAAATATTAAAAGTGTTAAAGATTTAAAAGGTAAAACAGTCGGTGTACAAGCTGGTTCAATTCAAGAGGCTAAAGCAATTGAAGTTTCTAAAAAGGTTGGTTTTAAAGTTGAGAACCGTAATCGTATTCCTGAGATGGTAGAAGAATTAAAAGCTGGAAGATTTGATGCTGTTGTGATCGAACAATCTGTAGCTAGTGGGTATCTAAATAAATTACCTGAAATGCAAGGGGAATTAATGCAAGAATTCTTTGAACAATCTGGTTCAGCAGTAGCTCTTCCAAAAGGTAGTAAATTAACACCTAAATTTGAAAAGGCACTAAAAGAATTAAAAGAAGATGGAACTGTTGATAAATTAGTTAAAAAATGGTTCGGTGAATTGAAATAATCCGTAAGATTTGAATAGATTAAAAGATAAACTTATAGGATGGCGGAAGTAGTGATAGACATGATAAGTTTTTGTTGGAATCAGGGGAGGAATTATAAATGGAGAGAGATTGGAGTCACTTATTAGAAAAAATGCCTTTACGTCTTGCACCAAGCATGGCAAAGGATCATCCTAACTTACCAGTTGTAAAGGAAGAAGGCTGTTACTATTATGGTGTAGATGGTAAACAGTACCTAGACTTTACATCAGGCATTGCTACTACAAATGTTGGACATCGTCATCCAAAAGTAGTACAAGCAATCAAAGATGGCGCTGATTCTTTAGCCCATGGTCCGTCGGGTGTTATTATTTACGAATCGATTTTAAAGCTAGCAGATGAGTTAGCTGAAATTCTTCCTGGTAACTTAGATACTTTCTTTTTTGGTAATAGTGGAACTGAAGCGATTGAAGGTGCAATTAAGCTAGCTAAACATGCTACTAAACGTCCATATATTGTTTCATTTATAGGTTGTTTCCATGGCCGTTCCATGGGAGCATTAAGCGTTACGACATCAAAAAGTAAATATCGAAAGTTTTTACAACCAACAGGCTCTTATCAAATACCATATGCAAATGTTTCAGATTGCCCAGAAGGTTATGATGAAGAACAATATGTAGTAGAGCAATTAGAAAAAGATTTTAAACGTCTATTTAATCATCAAGTAACACCAGAAGAAGTAGCTGCAGTTATTGTAGAGCCAGTTCTAGGTGAAGGTGGATATGTAGTACCACCTAAAGCATGGTTAAAGAAAATACGAGAAATCTGTGATAAAAATAATATTTTACTAATTTTTGATGAAGTTCAAACTGGATTTGGACGTACAGGCAATTGGTTTGCTGCACATACTTTTGATGTAACCCCAGATATTATGGCAATAGCAAAAGGTATTGCAAATGGTATTCCTTTAAGTGCTACAGTAGCATCAAATGAACTTATGAAACAGTGGCCACTAGGTAGTCATGGAACAACATTTGGAGGAAATCCAATTGCTTGTTCAGCTGCACTGGCTGTTTTAGATATCATTAAAGAAGAAAAGCTTTTAGAAAATACGAAAGATGTAGGAGCTTACGCAGTAGAAAAACTGAATGCATTAAAAGAAAAGCATCCGGTAATTGGAAGCATTCGCTCAATTGGTTTAATGATCGGTATTGAAATCATTAATCCAGCTACAAAAGAACCAAACGGTGATGGTTTATTTAAAATTCTTGATCTTGCTTTGGAAAAAGGTGTCTTATTCTACTTCTGTGGTAATAACAGTGAAGTAATTCGAATGATTCCACCATTAACAGTTACAAAAAATCAAATCGATGATGGGTTAGCAATCTTAGATGAAGCATTAACAGAATATGAGCAATCCATTGGATATGAGTTATATGAAACAAAGGGCATTGGTTTCTAAACCAGTGCTCTTTATCTAAACAGATTTTGTCGAATAAACTTTATAATTTAAAAGACAAATAGTAAAGGAGTACTACAATATGAACTTAGATTTTTCTCAAATTGTCCCTTCAATTCCATATATATTGGCCGGATTAAAATTAACATTATTAGTAGTTCTTTGTTCAATTTTATTAGGTCTTGTTTTAGCAATTTTACTTGCATTAATGAAAATTAGCCGTGCAAAATGGTTAGTTGTAATAGCTGATTTTTATACTTCGATTTTTCGTGGAACACCGATGGTTTTGCAATTAATGATCATTTATTATGGTTTACCACAGTTAATTGGTTTCGATATTGAAAAGTTTCCAGCAGCGGTACTGGCTTTTGGATTGAATTCAGGAGCGTATGTTTCAGAAATCATCCGCGCAGGTATACTAGCAGTAGATAAAGGTCAACAAGAAGCTGCTTCAGCTTTAGGAATTCCTTATCGTAAAATGATGTCAAAAATTATTTTACCTCAAGCATTTAAAAATATTTTACCAGCTTTGATGAATGAGTTTATTACGTTAACGAAGGAATCAGCAATGGTAACAGTAATTGGTGCATCTGATTTAATGAGAAGAGCATTCTTAGTAGGTGGGGAGACTTACTCATTTATGGAGCCACTTATTTTTGTAGCTGCAATCTATTACATTATCATTATGATCCTATCACTTCTAGGTAAATCAGTTGAAAGGAGAATGCGTACAAATGATTAGAATTACAAATTTAAATAAAAGCTTTGGAAATGTTCATGTATTAAAAGGAATAACAACTATAATTGAGCAAGGATCTGTTGTAGCTGTAATTGGCCCATCTGGTTCTGGAAAGTCTACATTTTTACGTTGTATGAATTTATTAGAAACTCCTTCAAATGGTGAAATTTGGATGGATGATATTGAAATTACAAATCCTAAAAGTAATATAATGAAGATCCGTGAAGATGTAGGTATGGTATTCCAGCATTTTCATTTGTTCCCACATATGACAGTTCTAGAAAATATTACGTATGCTCCGATTCATGTAAAAGGTATGAGTAAGGCTAAAGCAGAAGAAAATGCCAAGGCCCTTCTTGAAAAAGTTGGACTTCTTGAAAAAGCAAACGTATATCCTCCTAAACTTTCAGGTGGTCAAAAACAACGTGTCGCTATAGCAAGAGCACTTGCAATGGAACCTAAAGTAATGCTATTTGATGAACCAACATCAGCTTTAGATCCAGAGATGGTAAAAGAAGTACTTGAAGTAATGAAATCATTAGCTCATACAGGTATGACGATGGTCATCGTTACACATGAAATGGGTTTTGCAAAGGAAGTTGCAGATCGAATTCTATTCTTAGACGAAGGAAATCTAGTTGAGGATGCAACTCCAATCGAATTATTCACTAGACCAAAAACAAATCGTGCAAAGCTATTCCTAGAGAAAGTTTTATAAGTCATTTACTTACTTAAATGTAAAGAAATCCCTACTTTTCATCAGAAAATAGGGATTTTTTTTATTGACAAAAAATTCATTTTTTTACTTTGAAATTGTCTAAATATGTATTAGGTTTGTAAGTCAACTGATGTTTTTTGTATTTCAACTTCAACTTGTATTCAATTTTCTACAAAAAAAATGAAATCATTAGAACTTGTTAATTCTTGTCTATCAAAAACATTTATTAAAGTCTATCAAAATGAGATAAAATTATCTTAGTTTCAGAAAATTCTTTCTTTTTTTGATTGCAATAATATTTTTAATTGATTAAGAACTACAATTTGAAAGGAGAGTATTAAATGGAAATGGATAAAAATTCTAGTACGAGTATAAGTCAGAGCAAATACTCGGAAGTTGCAAAATCTCAAGAGTTTAAACAGTTACTGAAAGCAAAAAGAAAGTTTATTTTACCAATGTCTTTATTCTTTTTTTGTTTTTACATTGCATTACCTTTAATGACTTCTTATTCTAAAGCACTAAATACAAAAGCCATTGGAGAAGTAACATGGGCTTGGTTGTTTGCATTCGCTCAATTTATTATGACATGGGTGTTATGTATGATTTACAGTAAAAAAGCTGAATCCTTTGACAAAATGGCAGATGGAGTATTGGAAAAGTTAAATAAAGGAGGGGAGGAAATATGAATACGACGGCATTTACACTATTTTTGATTATTGTACTAGGAACGCTAGTTATTACATATTACGCCTCTAAAAAAACAAAAGATGCGAAAGATTTTTATACCGCAGGAGGTGGATTGACTGGTTGGCAAAATGGATTTGCAATTGCAGGTGACTATATGTCAGCAGCATCCTTTTTAGGAATTGCAGGTGCGATTGCTTTAAGCGGATTCGATGGATTTTTCTATAGCATCGGATTTTTAGTTGCATATTTAGTTGTTTTATATTTAGTAGCAGAGCCTTTAAGAAATCTTGGAAAATACACGTTAGCAGATATGATTGCTGCGCGATTTGATCAAAGAAAAGTAAGAGGGATAGCCGCATTAAACACAATGACGATTTCAATTTTTTATATGATTGCACAACTAGTTGGTGCTGGTGCACTGATTAAATTATTACTAGGAATTGATTATACGACTGCTGTTTTAATAGTAGGTATTTTAATGACTGTTTATGTAATATTTGGAGGTATGAGGGCTACTAGTTGGGTTCAAATCGTAAAGGCAATCCTTCTTATGCTTGGAACATTAGTTATTTCAATCATCGTTTTTGCTAAATTTAATTTCAACATTAATGAAATGTTTAGTCAAATGAGAACGGCAACTCCTCTTAAAGACTCGTTTTTAAATCCAGGTGTAAAATACACAAACGGATTAGATACAATTTCATTAAATTTAGCATTAGTTCTAGGAACTGCCGGATTACCCCATATACTTGTCCGCTTCTTTACAGTGCGTGATGCGAAAACGGCACGAAAATCAGTCGTTTATGCAACTTGGTTAATCGGAGCTTTTTATATCATGACAATTTTCCTTGGGTTTGGGGCAGCTGCATTTGTTGGAAATTCTGAGATTATTAAAGCAAATCCAGCTGGAAATATGGCGGCGCCACTTTTAGCAGAAGTATTAGGTGGTAACTTATTATTTGCTTTTGTTTCAGCTGTTGCATTTGCAACAATACTTGCGGTAGTAGCAGGGCTAGTATTAACTGCTGCATCTGCCTTTGCACATGATTTTTACAATGAAATTTTAAAACAAGGTAGAGCAACTGAAAAAGAGCAAGTTTCAATGGCCAGATATGCTTCGATTGGAGTTGCTTTAATCTCAATCTTACTAGCAATTTTTGCACAAACATTAAATGTTGCCTTTTTAGTTTCCTTAGCATTTGCTGTTGCTGCAAGTGCAAACTTACCAGTTATACTCTTTACAATCTATTGGAAACGTTTTAATACGACCGGCGCAATCACTGGTATGTTAACTGGATTAATATCTGCAATCATACTAGTAGCAATAAGTCCTAATATTTGGAGTCCAATTGAAGGAAAAGCCATTTTTGTTGGAGATCCGTTAATTAATTTAACGAATCCGGGAATTATATCGATTCCTTTAGGATTCATAGCAGCATATTTAGGTACAATTCTTTCAAGTAAGAAAGAAAATGAAGCTAAATTTGATGAAATTCTCGTGAAGTCTAATACTGGCCATGGTGTATCTGGTATTTCTACGCATTAATCATAATTAGAAAAAGAAACTGAAGAAATATCCTCAGTTTCTTTTTTATTTAGGAAAAAAATTAATTTATTAATCACTTTGTTTTAATTTTAAAGGTTTCGTAGAGATAATCGTTTCAATGTTTTTACTGATTAATTTATTATTTTTACGATTTTCGATTCTTGCTTTTGCTATTTCTGCAAGTTCTCGTTCTTCTTCGGTTTCAAGAATGATAGATGGAACTGGTACTGTTTTATTATCTTTCATTCCAACAAATGTTAAAAATGAAGTGGCAGCAACTCGGCGATTGCCAGTAATCAAGTTCTCTGCAATCGCTTTTACGAAAATTACCATAGATGAAGTTCCTGTAACTACGACAAAGGATTCATAAGAGATACAATCCTCTTCTGTAACAGGATGTAAGAAGTCTACATGGTCGATCGAAGCAGTTACACATTTTAATCTTGAATGTTTAGAAGCAGTAATTGATGCAGTCATATCCATATCAGCGAGAATTTTTCCACCAAATAAAGTTTGGTGATTATTTAAGTCAGTAGGGAAAACTCGAACAGTTAATGCTGAACGTGATTCATGGCAATATTTTGAATTCATAAATTCACACCTTTTATTAGAATAATGATATTTTTACCAATCTATTTTTTATTAAGCGTAATTATGAGATGAAAATTTTCATTTGTAATATTCCGTTCCAATGAATCAAATACTTCACAAAGTAAAACATAAATAATAGGTGATATTATGTAATAAAGTAAAAAACCCTTTATCTTTAAAGGGTTTTTTACTAAAATCAAAGGTTGTGAATCCATTTTGAATCCTTTTGATTCAATTCAATAAATTTTCCATTAAGGAACTGAATTTTTTTGATGCCTTTTCTTCCATATCATTTGTCAGGTGTGCATAGATGTTCATTGTAGTATTAATGTCTGTATGACCTAACCTTTGTTGGATTTCTTTAATGCCCACTCCTGCTTCAATTAGCAAACTTGTGTGTGTGTGTCTTAAAGAGTGAGGAGTTAAATTTTCTTTTATTCCACATATTTTTAATAATCTTTTCATCCTAAAAGGCGCGTGATTTGGATATTCAGGAAACCCGTTATATTTTGTGATAACAAAATTCAATTCTTCACTGTATAAGTTATTCATAATTTGTTCTTTTTTATGTTCTTTTAATAAATCCATCACTCGCTCGTCCACTTTAATTATCCGTATAGATCCTTTGGTTTTAGGAGGTAGTAATACATAATCATTTTTATTTCCATTAGGATTAAACATCGTTTTAGTAATACTAATAGTATTTTTTTCAAAAGAAACATCACTCCATTTTAAAGCGAGTAGTTCTCCTATACGAATTCCAGTATAAGCTAATATCATAAAAAAAATATAATCATTTTCTAAGCCATGATCTTTTGCAGTATTTAAAAATAGAGCTAAATCTTTTTTTTCAAGATACTTAATTTTTTTCTCATTCTTCTCTAATTCTTCTACTGTTTCTACTTTCCTTGGAACTACAGCAAACTCGGTGGGATTATTTTTAATAATTTCTAATTCTACAGCTTTTCTAAAAAGCATCCTTCCAGCAGTATGAATTCCTTCAATTGTAGTTCTTACATATCCTTTTTCGTGTAAATCGTTCAATGCTTGTTGATATTTTAATTTACTAATATCCTTTAATCTAATGTTAGAAAAGTAATGGAGAAGTTTTTTTAATTCTTTTTTACGAAGTTCAACACTACTTATTTTAGCCTGTTTTGAATACATTTCGATAAATGTAGGAACAAAGTTTTTAAATAGTATATCTTCTTCTTTAATAAAGTTTCCGTGATAAACTTCCTTTTCAAGTTCATAAGCTGCAAGTTGGGCTTCCTTTTTGGTCTTGAATCCCCGTCTAGTAGTTCTTTTCTTCTTTCCTGTCATTGGATCTATGGTTGTATAAGCCATAAACATCCACTTAGTACCCTCTTTTGTTTGGTATTTTTGAAACGAAGCCATTTATTTCTTTTTACCTCCTATAGAATATTCGTTCGACTAATAAAATTAATATAGAACAATTGTTCCTATTTTGATACAATTAAATAACAAATAAATTAAATACTTTTATGTTTATTAAGAATTTGATAAACGGGTATAATTACAAAATTTTACAATGATTACAAAAGTACACTTTTAGGTTGACAATTAGAGCTGATTAGACTGATAACATCTAATCAGTGATGATTGTTATTCCCACTCATACAAATCTTCAGGAGCACAATTTTTTAAAATATGTGATATTTCGACTGCACGTCTAAGTGACATCATATCGTCCATCTTGCAGTATTTATTCACTTGTTGACGGCTTATACCCAAACGATTTGCAAGTTCTTGTTGAGTCATTTTAGCTTTTCTAAGATGGTGTGGGAGCAAACAACTTTTTGCTCTAAGTGCCATTTGTTCACCACCTATTTATAAATAAGGAGACCTCAAATGAAAATAGAAATTGATTTATCGTTGATTATTGCTGTAATTAAATCAAAGAACGGATCTGTTAGCTCTGATGTAAGCGAGGATACCGCGTAATTCCTCTTCAGTTAATTTTTTTCCGTCTAATTTAAAATTGTATTTTTCAATTAAATCTTTATCAGATAAATCCACTTCTGAAATAAATTCTTTTTCTTCTTTAGAAAATAGATCAACGTCTTCGTTAAGTAAATCTATATAGTTCACGCCGTAAAAATCTGCCAATGTTTTTACGGTTTCAATCCTTGGGGTATATCCTTTATCATTCTCCAATTTTGAAAGATGACTATACGCAAGATGAACTTTCTCTTCCAAAGCTCTCAACGTCAATCCTTTAGAATTTCTAAGAATCCTCAATTTCTCACCAATTTTCATTTTTTACCTCCTTCTCTATATTTTATAAATACCTTATTTGTTGCTAAATAAATTAACATTCATTCCAATAATAACATTGATATGTCTTATTAGTTGTTTCCAAAAGGAGAACAAACTATACAAAACGAGAACATAAAGTATTAAAGTTGTTGACATTAGATATAACAAGAATTATATTAAGAGTGTGTTATTTATAATCGCCACAAAACAATATGAAAGTTGTTTTAATTTTTCTATATTTGTGGCGAATGATAACAACAAAAAATTAAGGAAGGGCGAAATTTATTGGAAACCATTAACGATCTACCAATTATATTAAATGTTCGAGATGTAGCAGCAGTTTTAAGGATTAGTACACAAAGAGCATATGCAATTATGCAAATTTCAGATTTCCCAAAAATCAAAATCGGAAAACGTGTTCTTGTTAATAGAGATTCTTTC
The DNA here is from genome assembly GCF_036421055.1 of Gottfriedia acidiceleris. Taxonomy (GTDB): domain Bacteria; phylum Bacillota; class Bacilli; order Bacillales; family Bacillaceae_G; genus Gottfriedia; species Gottfriedia acidiceleris_C. The sequence continues at coordinate 192,181 of NZ_JAZGQS010000004.1, forward strand.
TTCCAGTGGCTTGAAAATCAAAAGTAAAGCGAGGTGAAATAAATGCTTTCTTTATATGCAATAGGCTTAATAATAGCAGGAGGGTATACAGGAATTTTAATTGCTGTAGCATGTGGTCCACGAATTCTTAAAGATAAATTCACATCGTTTTTATGGAATCCAGAGGAGGATGAGGTTTAATGAGTAACTTACAAGTAGTAAAGCACAATGCGGTAAATGCTATTAGTTCAGTAGAAGTTGCTGAAATGGTCGCTAAAGATCACAGCGATTTAATGAAATCAATTCGTAAGTATGTGGAAATACTTCACTCGGCAAATCTCCCTAGTGAAAATTTCTTTGTATCAAGTGAATACCTAAATTCAAGAAATCAAACACAACCATGTTTTTTAATTACTAAAAAAGGTTGCGATATGATAGCTAACAAAATGACTGGTGAAAAAGGGATTTTATTTACAGCAAGATATGTTGAAAAGTTTTATGAATTGGAAAAAGTAGTAACTCAACAATTGCCACCAATGACACCATTACAAATGATCCATACCATGACTAATGAAATGATGAAACAAGATGAACGTTTAAATTCATTAGAAGATAAAGTAAACAATCAATTAACATTAGATTTTGGCCAACAAAGAATTGTACAAAATGCTAAGAATAAGCGAGTTTATCAATTATGGAATAGCGGGAAAATCAATACAGATGTTTTTGATACTGTTCCAAAAGTTCATGCTGCCATTGGTAGAGATTTAAAAAATGCATTTGCAGTAAACAGCTTTAGAGATATTCGCAAACATGAATATGAGGAAGCAATCAACTACATAAACGCCTGGAGACCTTGCTAAATTTAATATTTTTAACTTCATAGCGAAATTTGTTTACTGAAAAATGAAATATTTCTGAAGGAAGCAAATGGTTAAGAACGGAAATACACGTTTATAAAAAATAGAGGTCTTTATTATTAAACGGGGTGAGTTTATTGGCTATATTTAGATCAGTACAAACTATTTTTTGGGATGATCCAAGGGTGTTAGAGGATTTAACACCTGAAGACAAATACTTTTATCTGTATTTAATTACTAATCCGAACGCTTCACAAATCGGTATTTATCAAATCACTAAAAAGCAGATGGGTTTTCATACTGGTTATTCAATTGAAACGATTAATCAGTTAATGGATCGTTTTGAAAACAACCACAAAATAATTAAATACAATCCAGAAACTAGAGAATTAGCAATTAAAAATTGGGCTAAATATAATTTCCCAAGATTAGGAAAACCGATTGAAGATTGCGTTAGGAAAGAAATTTCACTTGTTAAAGATAAAACTTTGATTCAATATGTTGCAGAAAATATCGAGAAAAATGAAAAGCTTTTCAAGTTATATACGTCACGTATCCCGTCACATAATACGTCACGAGGGGAAAAAGAAAAAGAAAAAGAACAGGAAAAAGAAAAAGAATATAAAAAAGAACAACAACAACAACAAGAAAAAGGCGACGTGACCGTCACGAAAGAAAATGAGCCTGTTGTTCTTGCTATTAATAAAGATGATGCAGTTTTATTTTATGAAAATAATTTCGGAGTACTAAATCCTTATATTGCGGAAGATATTCTTCATTGGTGTAAAGATTGTGACGAAAGTTTAGTAATTGAATCAATGAAAAGAGCATTAGCTCAAAATAAACAATGGGCATATGCTGTAAAGATATTAGCATCTTGGAAAAAGAGAAATATAAAATCGATGGATGATGTTTACGCAGATGATATTGCTTTCAAAAAACGAAAGGGGCAAATAAAAGATGAGTCTAAAAGAAGCGATCAACCAGATATTGAATACATCGGTTTGTGATGAAAATCGTGAAGGAATTACATGTGACCATTGCGGAACATTCATTCCAAAGCATAAAGTAAAAATTTCAATTTTAAATATAGATAAATGGGTTCAACCAGTATGTAAATGCGTGAAAGAAATTGAGCATAATCGAATTAGAGAAATAGAGAACTTTCAAAAGCGTGCGGATATTGAAAGACTATTTTCAATAAGTAATCTTGGTGATAAATTTACACATTCAACATTGGGGAACTTTCAACATAGAGAAGGTACGGAGCACGCTTTTAAAGCTACAAGGCAATATATTGAGGAGTATCCTAAATGGAAACAGGATGGTTTATTAATTTGGGGAACATACGGGAATGGGAAATCTCATTTAGCGGCAGCTGTAACAAATGCATTAAATACTAAAGGATATATTGTTGTTTTTCAAAGTGTACCAGAACTATTAGAGCGGATAAGAAGCACTTTTAATAATGACAACAAAGAGACTAAACAGCAAATTATGAAATCTCTTTTAGAATGTGATCTTTTAGTACTAGATGATATTGGAGCTGAAAAACTAACCGATTGGGTCCAGGAAGTAATGTTTAACATAATAGATGGTCGTTACCGTAAAAAACTACCAATCTTTTATACTTCTAATCTTAAACCAGTAGAACTTTCAAATCAGATTGGAGCACGTTCATATGATCGTTTAGTTGAAACTAGTTTAACAATAGAAAATAAAGCAACTTCTTTCCGACGAGAAATCGCTAAAGAGAGATTGCAGAGATACTTAGAAGAAAACAAATAAAAAATGGACAAGCATTATTAAGCCTATGGCATGACACCACATATAAAGGAGCTGTTTAAGTGGAATTAGTTACATGTACTAGAACTTTGGTAAACAAACTTTCATTTACAGAAGGACAAGCTATACAAGCTTTAGTTATTGAATTAAATGGTCAAACAAAATTAACGATTATAAGCGGCGAAATCGGTGGTGGTACTCGCTATACAAAGTCAATTATTATTAATGCTTTAGCAAAACTTGAGATTGCTGGAATTTTGAGAAGTAGAGGTTTGGGTATGAAGGGTACATTAATTGAAGTTTTGAATCCTTCAGCTCTTGAATCAGTAGTTAGTTTAATCGGTTAGGGGGATAAGCGTGCAGATGGACTTTGATCTACCAAAAGTTAATGAAAAAGAAACGAAAATAAAAGTAGAATCAGAGTTTGAAAAGTATAGATATCTGCTTTTAAAGTCCGGTGAAACAGACTTTCCTAGCATTACACAAACTTATACCTTTCAACCTCCAAGTAAAACAAATGTCATTCATTCAAGCGTCGAGCATGCAGCAATAAAAAATGTAGATATAGAAAAATTTAGAAAGACATTCCTTGGAAGAATGCAATTATCAGTTAACCGATTAAGTTATCTTCAAAGAGCAATACTCATAAGACGATACATGACAGACGATAGCATTTTTGACTATGAGGTTTTTAATGAATTAGGTATGTCTGAGCGGAATTATCATCGGGTTAAGGCAAAGGCTCTTCTTAGATTAGCTGCCATTCTCAATTTAGAAGTATTTGAGGAGGTAGGAAATAAATGAATTTTGTTCAACCGATAAGGGACATAGAAAAAATCGAATTAATAAAAACATTCTTAAAAGCCGAAAGTGATCGTAATTATATGATTTTCCTCATGGGGATTTATACAGGTTTACGAATTTCAGACATTCTTAATTTAAGAGTGTCTGATGTAACCGGTATTCACATCATTATAAGAGAACAAAAAACTCGAAAGAAGAAGTGGGTTCGTATTAATCCAGAGTTAAGAAGGGAAATTAACACATTTGTATTAGGAAAAGACAGTGAGGAATATTTGTTTAAGAGTCGCCAAGGGGTAAATCGACCAATTACTAGATCGATGGCTTATCGGATATTAAGGAAGGCTGCTAAAAAATTCAAGTTAAAAGATATTGGAACACATACATTAAGAAAAACATTTGGGTATCACTTCTACAAACAAACAAAAGATATTGCTTTATTACAGAAAATTTTTAACCACTCTAAGCCAGAAATTACATTGCGGTATATAGGAGTGGACCAAGATATTCTAGATAAAGCTATGGTTAATTTTAAATATTAAGGAGCTTAAACTTTGGTAGCTTAAAAGAAACATAGTTAAGTGTATGGTAATAAAAAGTTGGATTAGAAAGGAGAAGCCATAATTGAGCAAATCTGATCGGAACATGTATATAGAATGGTTAGCCATTTGGTCTGACTACAGTAAAGAATATTGGATTAGACAAAGTGATGAAATCGTAAGAATAAATTATCAAAGACATTTAGAGGAATTAGACCTTCAATGACAATTTGCCACCTTCCAAGGTGGTTTTTTAATGCTTAAATTTAAATTATACATATTTTCGTAAGTGTGGAACTCGATATGAATGTTATTGAAAATATAGGATAGGTATGGTTTTACTTCACCTGTGGTAGTTCAACAGTTTATTAGATATGATGAACTTATAAGTTGGATAAGTTTTATATCCAAATATTTCTTGTTCAACTAAATGGCAGTTTAGTTGAATAAGAAATTCCAGAAAAAAAGCTTTGCACGTTCCAAAATATGGTAAAATTTAAGTACTCGTAAATTATTTGATAAGAGAGAATATTTACAATTAAAGGAGATAGATTATGCAAAATAAAGGACAATTGGAAGTAATTAACCTGCAAAAATTAATACAAGATCAAATGGAATATACAAATTTTATCGTTAGCGAAGTAAATGACCACGCACTTAGAATAGCTGTGATAAATGGTGATTTTCACTGGCATAAACACGAGGATTGCGATGAATTATTTTATGTATTAGAAGGCGAACTTTTTATTGACTTAGAAAACAATGTAACAATCTCTTTAAGACCAGGGGAAATCTTTACCATTCCAGCTAATACAATGCATCGAACTCGCTCCAATGAACGTACAGTTAACATATGTTTTGAAAAGAAAACTAATGATATAAAGGGAACAAAATAATAGAATGATATTGAACTAAAGCATGCATTAGTTTAACTACACTTAGTAGTTGATTGAACAATCAGCTTCTTTTTAATTACTACTATTTGGTGAAAGAAGGGGTTTCACTACCAACTGAAGAAATATAGTTAAATGCAATCTTCAATATACTAGGTTGAGGAGGATGTCTGTTGCCAATTATAAAATTATCCATGTTTATAAAGGCACCTATTCAATTGTGTTTTGATTTGTCACGCAGTATTGATATTCATATGGAATCGACCTCACAAACCAATGAAAGAGCAGTTAAAGGACGTACTAGTGGGTTGATTGAACTAGGAGAAACCGTGACCTGGGAGGCTACCCATTTCGGTGTTCGCCAACACTTAACATCAATTATTACTGAGTTCGATCCGCCTTATAGATTCGTGGATGAGATGGTTAATGGAGCTTTTAAAAGGTTTAGGCATGAACATATATTTAAATTACAAGAAGATGGGACGTTAATGACGGATAAATTCGATTATACCTCACCTTTTGGACCACTAGGCAGGTTAGCAGATAGGATGTTTTTACAATCATATATGGTCCGTTTACTTATTCGAAGAAACGAGTATATAAAATGCATTGCCGAAAAGTGAAATGTGATAGCGAGTATAGAATATAAAATTATGTTCCTATGTAAAACACTAAGAAAAATTATAGTTCTAACAAAAATATTTCTTATTCAACTACCATGGGAGTACGATATAAACTTCCATTCACTGTTGTGAATCTTAGGATTCATGGATGGATAATTCATTCGTTAGTTGCATAACATGAGTTACTTAATTGCAGCTTTTGCCACCAATTAGATATTATGTTAAATGGGGCGGTCAACCTGCTTCAGGGAATAAATAAGTATCATATTAATACATCAGTAGGATTTAAATCCTACTGATGTATTAATGTTTTGTAATTGGTTTACGCTTTTAACACTCTAAATGCCTCTTTTACTTTTCTAGCAAATTCTAGGGGTGGTTCAATTGATTCGAAGTGCATATACATTGCCCGTGGCTCTTCAAATAACCAGTGATTATGAACAGCAGTAACTATAATGTTTCTTTTTCTAAGCTCAGTTAATAACGGGTTAACTTCTTCTTGTAAAAGTACCGTTTCTCCTAAATTTAGCGCATTACCTTTACTATCAACATCTTCAAACGAAAAAAATTGTGGGTTTACTAATGGAGAATGTGTTCTACGTCCAAGAATGGAAAATCTAATGTTGCGAAACTTTTGTACTAAACATACTCCCTCTGGAGTAACCATACCCTGCCCACCTAAAATTTCTGCAAATTCATTACATAATTGACTTGTGGATTGATTTCTAGATTGTCCTCTAGAATTCCTTGAACGATGAAAATTATTTAAATCCATAAAAAACCTTCTTTCTATACAAGTAGTGGATATTTAACCAATAATAAGATATTCATACCGTATAGAATAAGATTGGACTATGTTAGGATGTCCATTTAATGTGTATTCTTTTTATTTACTTAGTAATTAACATTTACTTATTCAACTAATGCATTAGTTGAACAACGTGATCGACTATTTGTCGGTCTTTTTTTATTGAACAAGCTTGGAGTTTAGTCCACTATGGCAAATTAAAGTATATATAAAATTTATCCAGCAACTCTTTGGGAATTGTATTAATGAAGCACACTAGAAAAAGAGGATGAAATTTTTAGTACCAACTTATAATATCAGATGTTAAAATGAGGTAGATATATTTAAAAAAAATATAATATTGGTAATGGGGGCTTTAAGTTGTTTGATACTCAAAAAATTAAAGAAATTATTAAACATCGCTATCCATTTCTTTTAGTGGATAGAATTCTAGAATTAGATGAGGGAAAAAGAGCAGTTGGTACTAAAAATGTGACAGCTAATGAAGCCTTTTTTAGTGGGCATTTTCCTGATTATCCAGTTATGCCAGGTGTGTTAATAGTAGAGGCTTTAGCTCAAGTAAGTGCAGTTATAATGCTTACGAAAGAAGAAAATCAAGGAAGATTGGGGCTTTTAGCAGGAATAGATAAATGTCGTTTTAAACAGCAAGTTAGACCAGGGGACCAACTCCGTCTGGAAGTTGAAATCACTCGTTTAAAAGGTCCTATCGGGAAAGGAAAAGGTATTGCCACTGTTGATGGAGAATTAGTTTGCGAAACAGAACTAATATTTGCATTTGGTGATTAACCTACCGATTGAATCCAAAATTCGGTTTTTCAACAAACGTGACGTTTTTTGAAAAGAGTACAAATTTTCGAGGTTATTATTAATAAGAGGCACTCATAATTAATTTTTTCTGCAACAAAGTGGACATATACAAAGACATGATTGACCTACTTTGAATTAATTCCTACTTCAACTAACGCATGCATTAGTTTAATAAGATCACGGGTTACTTAGGTAGCTCGTTTTTTTATTGAAGTAATTGGCAGGTTACTTTAACAATAATTGGTAGAAAGGTAGAATTAAAAATTATGTCATTACGATTTTTAAGAAATATCATTCATTAAAGGAAAATATGATTCAGATGTAGTAAGGAAATTTAATCAAAGTGTACCAACTCCAAAACCGAACTTAATAACTAGGATCCTTTTATTCTTAACTTCAAGTGTATTAACTATAAACTACATTAAATCAACGTTATTAATTATAATAATGGCCAAAAAATTTTGTTTATTAGACTAATAAAACACTTTATAATGACTTATATACTATAGTTAATTATTACCAATTTTTATTATAATATTTGCAAATAATTATAGAACGCGAGGGGAAAAAATGGTTGAAAAAACAGAAGATATTCGTGTCATAGACTTAACACAAAAACCTGAGATTAAACAAAATGTCTCGTACATTCGTCCTGAACAAAGCGCAAACGTATTATTTAAATTTATGAGCAAACTAGATTATCTTAAACAAATATTATTGAATAAAGCAATTATGCCAAGATATTATGAAGAGAAAATTGATTATTTATATTTAGATGAGATACAAAAAATTGCATTTCCTATGAGCTGCTTCTGCGATATTCATTTAACAAAACTAGTCCCACATATGGGTAATTATGGTTCATATGGCATTGGCTTAAGTAAAGAATGGGGAATTAAGCAAGGAATACAACCAATTCATTATATAAATGAGAACTCTGATTTAAGGCATGACTTTAGTGAAATCTTTGCCAATGTTTTTAAAATGTCTGAAGAGGACAGAGAAAAAAACGTACATTACAATAATTATTTACTGCATCAATTATTTTACATGAAACCAATAGATGGACAGATGATTACAAATGAACAATATGTCACTCGTAATTTTCATGATGAAAAAGAATGGAGGTTTATTCCAAGTTTTGAAGGAATTAATACCGAATTGCCATTGGTAATCCCTCAAGAACTAATGAATCCAAAAAGTTATAACTCATATTCAATGGGGATAAGTCAACAAAGTGAACTATGGCTAAAATTTGAACTGAATGCTATTAAACATTTAATCGTTAGTGATCAAAATGATAGGAAAGAACTTATTGATTTCTTAATTGAAAATCAAATAGGTGAATCAGATGATGAAAGATACATATTATTTTCAAAGATTTTAGTATTTAATGAAATGCGGGAGGATTGGTAGAAGATGTTTGCTAATTTTGAAAAAGCTTTTTTTAAAAAAAATGAATTAGATAAAAAAATACCTAATGAAATACTCAATTCTTTAAGTGAAAATCTGCCAGAAGGTTTTATATATACCAATATTGGAAATGGTGCAGCTGGCATCAGTCCACTTTCTGGAGAAGTTAAACTACAGGGTCTGAATGTAGTTTTACCTACAGATTTACCTGGGAATTTTAAACCTCAAAACGCTAAAGAATTAATGGAATTTATGTACAGAACACAACGTCAAATGAAAATGCAATTAGAAGAAAATAATTATATACGTATTAATGGGACAAGCTTTAAAATAGATGAATTTATAAACTTTCCATTAACTGACGAGCTATTAACTCAATCTGAATTTTATATGGTTCCGCAACCTTTTCAACCACCTTTTGAAATTATTTTAGAAGGTAACGGAATTTTTAAAAATATAACTATCCAGAGACAACCTTATGAAGATTTGCATAGAAGTCTGTTCAAAAGTATAGGAAAGAATGCTTTTGACATATCTTATATAATTGATGAGGAGTCACATCATTTACAGTTTAATTTTAAATTAAATATTGAAAATGCAAAAAACGCTGAAGAAGTGTATGAAGCTCTAAATCTATATATATCTTGTATTTCTGGAGGCATCAAGCTCAATGGTGAGGTATTACCGAATCCTTCCAGAATTGAAACTGAAGAAGAATCAATATTGCAAATAATCAAATTTTGGGAAAAAGTTTTAGATTTACAGGACTATTTAAAAGTTGAATTTATACCTGAAACACAAACCGAGCATGAAGATGTAATTTTAGTTGAAGAGTTACATAAGTCATTAATAGAGAAGAAGCCATTTAGGAATAATATAAATATTAATGAGCTTACAGTAAATGGAGTTCACGGTACGAATATTAATGACCTAATAGGTGTTGAAGGACTATCATTTCAATTTATCCAAAAAACTTCTTTAACATTATTAGGTATAGATTTAGAGCTATATAGTATAGTTGGTTTTTTTGATTTTAAAGTATGTTCTATTGAACCAATTAATAAAGAGAAATTTAATTTTAAGTTAAAAATTGAGCCTATTAATGGTAAAAAAATATATCAATCAATTTTACATTTTAGTAGTGAGGAAGAAGCTTCTGAATACAGAGTATCTTCTAAGGATATAAGTGAATTGCAAAATGCAAAACAAATAGTATACTAGCATTTTTATAGTCCTATAATCATAGGACTTTTTTGATTGGGACATAGGAAAAGGTAAAAATAGAAAAAACTAGGTTACATATCCAATAATACATTTTTTATTTTTAATATAATATTTGGTTTTGGATGGCAGATATTTGGCAGACTATTGACAGAAAAACGGCAGTTTATTTGGCTTTAAACATGTTAAATTTGTATTAAGGAGAATTTGAAAATCTTCTTATGTTATATATTCTTGTACCTTGACAACTAAATATGCTGTGCTTGCAAAAGAGAGTCCTTGGAGTAAGGACTCTTTTTTATTCTTTGTAAACTAGATTCATTAAAGTTTGCTTCCACTTCTCTCCTTTGTTTGATTAATGAGTCTATTTTAGAGAGATTAATAAAATGTGAGTTGTAGTTTTTATATTAACTTGTTAATCTTAAATTATAAAAACATTAAAATGAGGTTAATAAAATGGACAATAATATAGTTAATCAAGCAATGGATCAAGCGTATGATGTAGGAATGTTGAATTTAAAGTTTACTTTACTAAAAGTTTTAGGTGCTGGTGTAATAATAACCATACTAGTATTGATAATAATGATTTGCTATTTTAGTTTTAAAACGAAGTACATGAGAGATGTTAAAGAAATTGAACAAGATTACAATAATTAATTAAAGTAATGGCATTCACATTTGTGAGTGCTTTTTATTTTAAATGAGGTGTACAAATTTGGCTAAGAAACCATTAAAGCCTTGCAATAAGATAGGATGTAATCAATTAACCAGGACAAAGTATTGTGACCAACACCAGGACCTAACCAATAACTATGATAAGTCTAGAGGTACAGCAGCACAGCGAGGATACAACCACAGATGGAGAAAGGCAAGAGCTTACTATTTATCTATGAATCCTATATGTATTAGATGTAATGGTATTGCAAATATAGTGGACCATATAATACCACATAAAGGTAACTATGATTTGTTTTGGGATAAGAACAACTGGCAACCATTATGTAAACCATGTCATGATAGAAAGACTGCAACAGAAGATGGAGGATTTGGAAGGTAAAAGAAATAATAAGTGTTGAACATCTGAATTTTTTGTCGAATGAAAAATTTTTTTGACAAAGGGAGGGGTGTTCAAATCTTCAGAGCCTTTTCAACGTGTACCGCATCCCAGTCAAACGTGTAGAAAATTCCCTAAATGAAATCCTAGAAAGGGGTGAAATGGAGTGGCTAGACCTAGACAACCGATTGACTTATTAGTTTTTAAGGGAAAAAAGAACTTAACCAAAAGCGAAATTCAAGAACGGAAGGACCAGGAAGTAAAAGCACCATCTGATAAAGTGAAAGCTCCTGCATATCTTTCAAAAGAATTGAAGAGGGAATTTAAAAAGATTGCAGATGAACTTTTACAAATTGGAATTATGACTAATCTAGATGTAGATGCTTTAGCACGTTTCCTAATTGCTAGAAATATGTATGTTAAAATATCTACTCAACTAATGGAATTAGATCCACTAGAAGCAGATTTTGATACTTTAGTAGCTCACCAATATAAATTTTTTAAACAGTCTAGAAGTGCTGCTTCTGATTTAGGATTAACTATTTCTTCTAGATGTAAGTTAGTTATTCCGAAGAAAGAAGAAAAAGAATTGACTGAAGAAGAAAAATTATTTGGTGGTGCTCTATGAATTTAATCGAACGTGTAACGAATTATGCCCAAGATATTGTTGAAGGTAAGATTTTAGCTTGTAAAAAACACATTCAAGCTTGTGATCGTTTCCTAAATGATGTGCAGCGGATAACAGATGATGAATTTGAATTCTATTTTGATGCAGATGAATTATTTCGCTTTTATAAATGGTCCAATATGTTCAAGCATACAAAAGGGATATTATCTAATCAAAGAATAGAATTAACAGATTTCCAATTGTTTGTGGTTGCTAATATCTTTTGTTGGAAACATAAAGAAAATGATCTTAGGCGATTTAGAAAAGTTTATATTCAACTAGCTAGGAAAAACGCAAAATCTCAACTATTAGCATTAATCACTTCTTATATCTGCTTCTTATCAGAAGAACAGGAAGAATGTTATATAGCTGGTTGGGGTAGAGAGCAATCAAGCTTGGTTTATAACGAAGTTCTAAGTCAAATAGAAGCAGTTGATTTACTAAAAGGTAAGTTTACTAATTCATATGGAAGAATTAAGCATGAAAAGCGTGGATCCATTATTAAACCATTATCTAAAGAATCAAGAAAAACAGGTGATGGTACAAATCCGAGTTTAGCTGTCTTAGATGAATATCATTGCCATGAAACAAGTGAAATTTATGATGTATTAGTTTCTGGTATGGTAGCACGAAAAGCTCCATTAATTGTTATTATAACTACGGCAGGATTTAACTTATCAGCTCCAGCGTTTACCGAATATAAATATGTATCTGAAATTTTGGATCCAGATTCACCAAAGGAAAATGATAGTTACTTTGTAATGATTTGTGAGTTAGATAAAGATGATGATATTAAAGACGAAAAGAATTGGATAAAAGCTAATCCTATAGTAGCTACTTATGAAGAAGGTTTAAAATCCATTCGTGAGGAACTTCAGATAGCTTTAGATGTTCCAGAAAAAATGCGTAGCTTCTTAACCAAAAACATGAATATTTGGGTAGATATGAAAGACAATGGCTACATGGATATGAGTAAATGGAATATTTGTGGTAAAAAAGTCAATTTTAATGAGTTCAATGAAGAGAAATGTATTGTAGGAGTCGATTTATCAGCAAAGATTGACTTAACAAGCGTTTCTTTTATTTTTTCTAAAAATGGCACTTATACAGTATTTTCCCACTCATTTATGCCAGAAGATACGCTAAAAGCTAAAATGAGGTCTGATAAAGTACCGTATGATTTATGGGTTAAGCAGGGTTGGATTACTACAACTCCAGGAGCAGTAGTAGATTATGCTTTTATTCGTGAATACATTAAGCGAATTGAGAGTGAAAATAAATTTAAAGTTACAGAAATATGTGCCGATCCTTGGAATGCAACTCAATTCATGCAGGATATGGAAGCTGATGGTTATACAATGGTTGAAATTAGACAAGGTATCGCTACACTTGGCGCACCTACTAAACACTTTAGAGAAGAAGTTTATAAAGGTAATGTAATTCATAATCACAATCCTGTTTTAACATGGGCTGTAGGTAATGCAGTTACAAGACAAGATGCAAATGAAAACATCATGCTAGATAAGAGTAAAGCAACAGACCGAATAGATCCAATAGCTTCAGTAATCAATGCTCATGTAAGAGCTATGTTAAATATTAACTCCGAAAGTGTCTATGAAAGTAGAGGCTTTTTATTTTTGTAATTTTCTATGCAACTGAAATTTCCCGAATACTTTTGTATGCTGGAGAATCTCAATCTCGTTTAAAAACTCTCTAGTACACTATTTGTCGATACATCTAACATCCATACGTCGACATTACTTAGTCAAAAAAGAATATAATCTTGGTCAATGAGCAAAATATACTTAAAAACTATATGAATTAGGGGGGGGAATTAATGCGAATCGAACCATTCCTTGAAGATAGCAAGAAACAACTAGAAGAAAACTTGTTTCATAGTTCAGATTTCAAGTCGATTGATTTTCTTATTGAAGAAACTCGTTACCGATTGTACTACTTGGATACAATGATTGATTCTAATTTAATTCAAGAGCATATTGTTCGACCACTTCTTCAAAAAGGAAATGGTTCAATTAAAAAAATTGTATCCATTATTGATTATCATGAAAGTGAAAGTTCATCTGATGTAACAAAATCACTTGTAGAAGGAAAAGCAGCTTTACAAATCGATGGAGAATCTAAAGTTTATTTACTTGGAACAGAGTTAATTAAAGAACGAAATGTAACAATTCCACTCAATGAAAGAACGCTTCGCGGGTCACATTGCGCATTTAATGAAAACCTAAAAACGAATTTAAACTTGATTCGAAGTTCCATTCAACAACCTGATCTTGTTATTAAAACGGTTAAGCTTGGTCGTCGTTCTGAAACAAACGTAAGCATTCTTTACCTCCATTCACTAGTAAATGATGTTGTGTTAATGGAAATCGAAAAGAAAATACAACAAATTGACATTGATTACATACATGCACCTGGTTTCTTGCAAGAACTAGTGGATGAAAAACGGTTCAAATTATTCCCTAAACTACTCATTACGGAAAGACCAGACCGTGTACGTGCAAATTTGATGGACGGACGAATCGCTGTAATAGCGGATGGGGCACCAGATTGTATCGTTTTACCGGTCACGATTTGGGCTTTTTTTCAAAACTCAGATGATTATCAAATGGGTTGGTTAATGAGTAGTGCCATTCGCTTTCTGCGAATTATTTGTTTTATATTAGCCATCACATTACCTGGAATCTATGTGGCTCTGGTTACATTTGATCCACGCATTATTCCATTTGAAATATTAATAACACTTCAAGGTTCCATGCAGTTAGTACCATTCCCACCAGTGTTTGAAGCGTTTGTCATGCTATTAATACTAGAAGTAGTGCGAGAAGCGACAGTCAGGCTCCCAAATCCAATTGGTCAAACAATTGGTGTAGTAGGCGGGATTGTCATTGGTACGGCTGTTGTTCAATCAAATTTAATTTCAAATATGATGGTTGTTGTCATCGCACTTACGGCTATTTCATCTTTTATGGTTCCTTCTTATGAATTGAGTAGTGCAATCAGGTTTTTGACCTATCCATTTATCATAATGGCTTCTCTTTTTGGACTAATCGGACTAGAAGTATCCATTCTTTTTTTAATTATTCACCTATCACGAATTGATACTTTTGGCATTCCTTATTTTTATACAGGATTTAAAGGGGATGAACTGAAAGATACAATTTTTAGGGGGCCAATTAGTGGTTTAACAAAACGTCCGAAAGAAACACTCGTAAAAGACACCACAAGAGAAAAGGTGAGGGACAAATGATTCATTTTAAAAAAATTTCAACGAATCAACTCGTTTATCTCATCGCTCTAAATCAAATCGGTGTACATGTACTGACGATTCCATATAGCCAGTCGAAGTACTCAGGTTACGATAGTTGGATGAGTGTTTTGTTAGGTGGGATTTATGCACAACTCTTAATTTTTGTGACGTATGGTGTTTGCAAACGTTTCCCAAATGAATCAATAGGGCAATTTATTAGGAAAATTATTGGAAAACCGGTTGGGAAATTTTTGTTATTTTTACTAGCAATCTATTGTGCTGAATCGAGTTTATCAGTAGCAGTTGCTTATTGTGACGTACTAAATCGTTGGGTTTTATTCGAAACACCATGGAGTGTCACGCTCGGACTAATATTTTTAATAGCTGTTTATGCAGCAACTAGTTCATTTCGTTCAATCGCTACAATTTCACAAACGATTTTTGTCATGTTCGGTATTTGTACATTCATCATACTTGTTAGTGCGATAGGGCAAGGGACGTTTCGACACTTTTTACCAATTGGAGCACACGGGATTGGTTCAATTGCAAAAGATTCTCTATCATCGTTTCAAGCTTTTGCGGGTTTTGAACTATTACTTTATGCTTTTCCTTTTGTTGCTTGTCAAAAGAAAAAGGAAATACTAATTTCTTCTTCTATTGCAAATGGGATTACGACGGTATTTTACGTTACGATTACTATTATCGTTACTTATAACTTTAGCGAAAATCAACTACATATGATAAGCGAACCAATGGTTTTTATTTTACGAAAATTTAGAATGCCAGTCATGCAAAGTTTAGATATATTATTTATGACAATTTGGCTATCGGTTGCACTATCAACTGTCTTCATTTATTTATTTTTATCAGCAAAATACGTTGCCTGTGTCTTCCGAAACGAAAGTAAAAATCACACATGGCTTGTTTGGATCATCGGGGCACTTAGCTATATCATTGGATTATTTGAAGAAAATCGCGAGAACCAATTCAAATTTATTGACTATCATCATGCAACAACTGTTCTGTTTGTCAGTATCATGCCAATCTTTCTTTATGTTTTTATCCTATTTCGTGAGAAGGTGAGGAACTCATGAAAAAAGCATTCTTATTACTAATGATGTTACCACTCTTAACAGGGTGTTGGGATCGATTACCACTTCGAAAGTTAAAAATTATCGATATTGTTGGATTTGATTGGGACGAAAACAAGAATGAATCGAATTTACACTTTCTTATAACAAAATCAATAAGTTCTGGTCAAGGTTCAAATGAACTTGTTTCGGAAGATACTGTTTTAAAAGGACCTAGTGTCGAAGAAGCGATTGGTCAAGGTCAAGTTCAAGTGAACGCACCCTTTATCGGCATTAGTACCGGAGTATATGTTTTAAGCGAAACATTCGCAAAGAAAGATGCTGTGGCACAGTTAGATTTCTTATTACGTGCACCGTATACTTCAATTAATACGCCAATGGTCATCTTAGAAGGCGATCTAAATGAATTGTTCAGTACCTTATTCACTAAAAAGAAAGGGTATACAAAAGAATTTAATGATTACAACATTGGACTTGGAAAAAACAGCATTATACCAAATGTATCAATTATGAATTTTGTCCAATCGAAAGATGAACCACTTAATGACTTTGGAATTCCGACATTAGCAATAAAAGAAGATCGTGTAATTTATACTGGTGCAGAACTTTTTCGAAATGGAAAGAATACAAATGTTAAACTAAACGATAAACAAGAACAAATGATAATGCTTTTAACCGGAGCAGATAAAGGTAGGCAGCGATATGTAGGACACTTACCAAAAAGTGACAAAAAGAGAGTTCCCGGTAGTAAAACAAATTATGGTTTTTCTGTAAAAAAAGGCACAACGAAATATATCATATCATCAAAGTATAAGGGAGAGACAAAAGTAGATATCCATGTGAAATTAAACTTATTAGTCTATGATTTGGGTGTACCATTTCATCAAATGAAACCAAAATATGTTCATAAAATGGAAAAAAAATTAAGCAAAGAATTAGAAAAAAGAGCACTTGAAAGTATTAAAATCATACAAAGTGCAAATTGCGATTTATTAAAAATTGGTGAACGTGTTAAAGCGTTTCATCCAACTATATGGAAAAAGATCGATTGGCGAAATGAGTATCCACGGATGAAGATTCAACCACACTTTGAAGTTATAATTTTAAATGCAGACAATCAGTAAAGAATACATCGTCATAGAAAAAAAGAAAAAATCCAAAATAAAAATGAATATTTTGCCAAAAGTAATGATTTTGTATTTCTTGTTCGGCTAAAGAATGAGATAGTGGAACAAAAAATATGTAGCTAAATTATAAACAGGGACTTATAATTCAAATTGTTAAACATTTATCGTTTGTTCACACATTTCCATCTCAGGAATAAAAATATAATTGGTGGAAATTATATACATGTACCAATAATGGTACGGGCATGAATAGGAAAATTGTGAATATTTTTCTTTCAATATTTTTCAAACTGTGAAACACAGTAACAGACAAAGAAGTCACACTATGACGGTGTGTCTTTTTTGATTACTAATATACTTTAGTTACTTATCTCTATTGTGGGAAACTTTTTATGTGGCTCTATTTATACTTATTCAACTAATGCATGCGATAGTTGAAGATCACAAGCTGCTTAATTGCAGTTTTTTTATTGAAGTAAATGGCAGAATAGTTGACCAAGGAAAATAATAATCCGTATCGAATTATATTGTTAATCTAATCAAATTGGTGGAGGTAATAATGTATTGCCCTTATTGTAAAGAAGAATTGAATGTCAAAAACGGACATTTATATTGCAAAAATGGAGACACTTATTTTTCAAAGCATATCGAAGAAGCTTTTAATAAAAAAATAGATAAGTTTACAAAGGAAAAGTCACGAACTTTACCATTTGAAAATAGTATAGAGGGGTTTTTCTTTTGTGTGAATTGTCGAAACAAAATGGAGAAGCTTGAATCTATGCATGAAGTTTGTCATTGTTGTGGTTTTGAGATAACAAAAGGCATGTATTATGCAATTATTGAACGACACGGTCATCGTTCATTTAAGTGAGTTCCTGTATTGGAAAAAGTCATAATTTAAGATTAGGCTAATCAGCAAATATTTTATTATATTATTCAACTAACGCATGCGTTAGTTGAATAAGGAACACTTAAAGATCACATATTTATGTGGTCTTTTTTTATTTCTAAAAGGAGGTGAGATAAAAAATGTCTTGGTGGGATTCGTTAAAGTTTTGGGGTAAACGTTCAAATGTAATTTCTACAAATTATACAGGTAATGATTATGGAGTATTTTTTAATTCTGGAGTAATGGCAGATAGTGGAGTTTCAGTAAACGAAACGAACTCACTAGAAAATACAGCTGTAAGTGCTGCTGTTCGTATTATTTCAGAATCAATTGGTTCATTACCTTTCACTTTATACGAAAGAAAAGGTGGAAATAGTAAGGGTAAGGCAGTAAATCATGCGCTTTATGATCTTTTACATGATTCTCCAAATGAATATATGACAAGTATAGTTTTTAAGGAATTAATGACTTCTCATATGTTACTTTGGGGTAATTGTTATGCAGAAATCAAATGGAATAATGCAGGACAGCCAGTAGCTTTATATCCATTAAGACCAGATAACACTAGACCACTTTTTAATAATAAACAGGAGTTAGTTTATGAAACTATCATAAATGGAGAAACTTTTATTTTACCAGCTTACAGAGTTCTACATATCTATGGTTTAGGTTTCGATGGATTCCAAGGATATTCATTAATTCGATTACATAGAGAAGCAGTAGGACTTGCTAAAGCAACTGAAAAATATGGTTCTAAATACTTTGGTAATGGTGCTAAACCTGGAGGAGTTTTAGAAAGCCCTGGTAATATTTCAGATGAAGCTTCTAAAAGGCTTAGAAATTCATGGAATGAAATGCATAACGGACTAGAAAACGCTCATAGAATTGCTATTTTGGAAGAAGGGCTAACTTATAAACAAATCGGACTTCCTCCAGAAGATAGTCAATTCTTAGAAACTAGGAAATTCCAAATTGCAGAGATTTCAAGGATTTTCCGAGTGCCATTGCATATGCTTTCTGAATTAGATCGCTCTACAAATAACAATATTGAACATCAATCAATTGAGTTTGTTATGCACACATTAAGACCTTGGTTAGTTCGATGGGAACAATCTGTAAATATGAAGCTGCTTACTAAAGAAGAACGAAAAGTATATTATGCAGAACATATTTTAGATGGTCTTTTACGAGGTGACATTAAAAGTAGATATGAAGCTTACCAGATTGCAAGGCAAAATGGCTGGTTAAGTGCAAATGATATTCGAGAAAAAGAGAATATGAATCCTATTCCAGATGAAGAGGGTGGAAATGCGTACATGGTTAATAGTGCTATGTTACCAATTAACGTTCTAATGAAAGGAGGTGAGGGGAATGGAGAAGGAACTAAGAACATTAACAACGAAAGTTGAACTTCGCTTGAATAGTGAGGGTGGAACGGAATACATTGAAGCTTACGCTTTAAAATTCAATCGTGAATCCGATCAATTGGGGTGGTGGACACCTTTTGTTGAAAAAATTGATAGTAGAGCATTAGATAATGCAGATTTAAGTAATGTAGTTGCACTATTTAATCATGATCAAAATTTAGTTTTAGGTCGTAATTCTGCTACAGGTGAAAAAGGAAAAGTCGATTTAGAAATTGATGGTATTGGTCTAAAGTGGAAAGTAACACCTACAGACACTACATACGCAAGGGATCTTATGGAAAACGTGCGTAATGGAGTTATTAATCAATGCTCATTCGCTTTTTCTTTAGCAAATGAAGAAGATGCTGATTCTTGGAACTTTAATGAAGATCGTGGTGTATATGAGCGAACAATTAATAAAATTGGTCGTTTATATGATGTTTCTGTAGTTACTACTCCTGCTTATCCAGATACAGAAGCAGTAGTTTCAGCAAGAAGTAAAGATAAAGTGAAAGATTTAGAAGAAAAGCGCTTATCTAGAGAGACTAAACAGGCAGCTCCGGAGCAGCGCTTTTTTGATTACCTAAAAATAATGCAGGCAAGAGCCGAAATGGAGGAAAAATAATGGCAAACGTACAATCAGTCATTGAATTAAGACAAAAGCGAGCAGGATTAGTAAAACAAATGCAAGATGTATTAGATTTTGCAAAAAGTGAAAATCGTGGTTTATCAGTAGAAGAAAACTCAAAAGTTGATAAAATCATTGCTGATGAAGAAGCTCTTACTAAAGAAATTCGCAATTTAGAGTGGTTAGAAGAGCGTAATAGTGAGCTTTCTGGTCATGAAAACAGAGGGAAAGCAGACTTCAAAGAAACTCAACAAAAGCAAGAATATCGTGATGTATTTAAAAAGTGGATGACTGGTGGAGTTGGAATGTTAGATACTGAAGAGCGTATTATGCTTTTCGCTAATAAAACAACTGATCAATCAGATCAACGTGCTTTATCTGCAATTACTGGTGGTGCTGGTGGCTTCACTGTACCTCAAGGTTTCTTAAATCAATTACAAGAAGCATTAAAAACTTTTGGTGGTATGCGTGAAGCTGCTTTTGTTTTAAATACTGAAGCAGGAAATGACTTACCAATTCCAACTGTAAATGATACTTCAAACGTAGGGGAATTAGTTCCAGAAAATGGTGCTGTGGGTTCTCAAGATGTAGCTTTCAACCAAGTTACATTAAAAGCTTATAAATTCTCTTCTAAAATGATCTTAGTACCAATCGAATTACTACAAGATTCTGCTATTGATATTGAAGCTTACTTAGCTAAAGCATTAGCAACTCGTATTGGTCGTATTACTAACCAAATGTTTACAACTGGTACTGGTACTGCTCAACCTCAAGGTATTATAACAGCAGCTTCAGTTGGTAAAACTGGTGCAACTGGTCAAACAACTTCAGTTATTTATGATGATTTAGTAGACCTAATTCATTCAATTGATCCTGGATACAGAGAAGGAGCAAGTTTCATGTTCCACGATACTACTTTACGAAACCTTAAAAAGTTAAAAGATACTACAGGCGCTCCACTTTGGGTTCCAGGTATTGCGTATAAAGAGCCAGATACAGTAGCTGGTTATAACTATACAATCAACCAAGATATAGCTACAATGGCTGCAAATGCTAAATCAATTGCATTTGGTAACTTCAAGCAATACTACATCCGTAATGTTATGAATCTATTACTGGTTCGTTTTGGAGAGAAATTTATGGATTCTGGACAAATCGGTTTCTTAGGCTTCTCTCGTCAAGATGGTCGCTTAGTAACTGCTGGCACAAGCCCAGTAGCTGTATATCAAAACTCTGCAACTTAATTTAATTGTCATAAAGCACCTTTAGGGGTGCTTTTTATTTTAATTGGAGGTGTAATTCATGCCAAAAGTAAAAATGTTAGTGAGTATGGTAGGAAATGAATTTAATTATGTTCCTGGTGATATAGTTGAAGTTCGTGAAGATGTAGCAGAATCATGGACAACTAATTTCATTGCTGAAATTTATGTTCCTCCAGAAGAAAAAGTATTAACTCATGTAGAAGAAGCTGTTGAAGAAGAAAAAACAGAAGAGCCTACAAAAGAAGAAAAGCCAAAAAGGAAAGGTAAAAAGAAGGAGGATGAATAATGCCCCTTGCTGCAAATGCCTTAACTACTTTAGATGCAGTTAAATCATATTTAAAGATTGATTCAACTCAAACTTATGATGATGATCGTCTTATTGGTTTAATAAACGCTTGTTCTACTGCTATTGAAGATTACTGTAAACGTAAATTCAAAGAGCAAACATTAACAGAAGATTACGATGGAACAGGTACTAAATACTTACTTTTAGATCAATATCCTGTTAAATCAATAACTTCTGTAGCGATTGAAGGTATTACATTAGATCCTAGTGGATATAAAATAAACAAAAAAACAGGGAATTTAATTAGAAAAAATTCATGTTGGGTTAAAGGTGATGTTAATATTACCGTTACTTATACTGCTGGATTAACAGAAATACCAGCTCCTTTAGAATTAGCTTGTAGACACTTCGTAATGAGCTTTTTCAAAGCTGATGTAGCTAGTTTTTCAACAACTTTTTCAGAAGGGTTTGTATTTAAACCAGAAGCTTTACCTTCACAAGTTAAAGCGCTTGTTACACCTTATAAAAAGGTGGTGTAGACATGGCACAAGATAGATTAATGGATAATCTAAGGATTAATATTGATATTAGTCCAGATTTACAGAATTTAATAAACAGAAGTGGAGAACTTGCACCTAAAGCTACTAAATTAGGTCTTAGACGAATTACCAGAGAGGGTAGTAAGCAAATCAAAGGTAAAATTCGCTCTTTAGGGCTAGTTAAGAGTGGAGCTTTAGAAAAAAGTGTTCGAGGATCAACCACTAACACGAAATCAACAATAGGTACAAAACTTTGGTATGCTCATTTTCTTGAAGATGGAACTAAACCACACATAATTAAGCCGAAAAAGAGAGGAAGAAATAGATTTCTAATTATTAATGGTCATTATGTGAAAAAGGTAAGGCATCCAGGGGTTAAAGCATATCACTATGCTGAGGACACATTTAAGGAAATGCAAAATTCAGGGATGGTAAACAGTCTTTTTGCACAGGGAGTTGAACAAGCTCTTAGGGAGTTGACTTAACAAAATGACAGATTTAAATACAATGGCTTCTAACATAAAAACAGTATTAGAAACTGTTCCAGGTATTAAACAAGCTTACGATCACGAACCACAAGCAATAAGCCAATTTCCTGCTGCAACTCTTTATTTCGATGGGTTTACTCAAGATGATTTAACTACAAATAGAAATGAAGTTGGATGGAAATGGACAGTAAGACTATACTTACAGCTAAATACAAGTGATGTAAAAAGTCCACAGGTAGCAATAAGAAGTTTACTGACAGATACATTAAAAGAACTAAGAAAAAACATTAATTTAAACAATTCTTGCCTATATCATACCGTTTCAAATGGTGATGTATTTGCAATATTAGATCAAGCTAATCCTTTAATGGTTGTAGAATTTACATTAGTAGCTACTACAAGGGAGAGTATTTATGGCTAAGAAAACAAAATTAATTAAATATATAGGTGAAGGGGAACGTATTTTCCCTAACTATGGAGTATTTAAACCTGGAGATGAAGTGGAACTTAATGAAACACTTTTATCCACAGGTTTTTTTATTGAAAAAAAGGAAGGTGACGAATAATGCCAATTGGAGCTTTAGCGCATATTGGAATTGGAAAAGAAACAACTTTTGGAACACCTGTTGCTGCTACTGATTATATCCGTTTTGCTTCAGAGGGAATAAATGAAGAAATTGAACAAGTTGCCTCTGAAATTTTAAATGGTGTAGTTGATGAAGCACCATCATATGAAGGTTTGCATAATATTTCTGGTGATTTATCATTTGATGTTTATCCAGGTATTGTAGGGCATTTATTACGATCTGCTTTAGGTGCGCCAGTCTCAACCTTAGTAACTACTGGAGTTTATTCTCATGTATTTACTCCTACTCAAACGAACTTTTCAAATCTTTGCGCTTTACCACCTTACACTTTTGAAGTGAATAGAGATTTAGGGCAAGCTTTCCAATATACAGGAAGTGTAGTGGATGAACTTACTTTCAATTTCGGTACAGACAAGAAAATTATGAGTGGTTCAGCAGCAATTATTGCTAAATCATTAGCTTTAATTACTAAAACAACTCCATCATTTGATGCACAAGATCCTTTCTTATGGAATCAATCAACAATTACATTAAATAGCACAGTAAATACAAATGTTAATACGATTGAATTCGGAGTTAGTAACAACCTAGAAGCCAGAGCAACTTTAGATGGCACTAAAAATATTAACCGTATTCTAAGAAACGGTAAAAGATCATTCCCTGTTAAGTTCTCTTTAGAATTGCAAGATATGACTGAATACAACTTATTTAAAGCACAAAATGAAGTTCCTCTAAAAATTGAATTAATTGGTCCAGTAATTAGTGGAGTGAATAACTTCAAATTAACAATTGATATTCCTAAATTCCACTTCAATTCATTCCCTGTAAATGTTGGTGAAGCTGGTTCACTAACTGCTCAAGTGGATGGTGTAGCAGAATATGATTCAACAAGCCAATATGCAATGAAAGTAACACTAGTTAACAATAAAGCTAGTTATTAAGATACGGAGGTTTAAAGGATGGCATTATTTGCAAAGAATAAACCGACTAAAAGAGTAGAATTTGAAGGTGGATGGGTAGAGCTGCAATTTCTTTCAAAAGGTGTTAAAGATGAAATTGCAAGCCGTTTAGCTCCACTTCATAGTGAATTAAAAAACATTGAAAACGCTACTGAAGAAGATGTTCCAGAAGGTGTTTTTGATGTACTTGGTCAAATAAACCAAATCGAATACTACAAAGTAGCTCATGCTATTAAAGCATGGAGTGAAGAAGAAGAAATTACTGAGGAAAACGTAAAAGCATTAGATAGTGAAGTTTTTGAAAAAATTTCAAAATCTATTAATGATATGAACGAACTTTCTCAAGGTGATAAAAAAAACTAACAATAGCTGTTTCCTTGATGGTTGGAGGGAACAGCTTTTCTAATGAACTACTAAAACTCTTTTTAATGTGTAAAGAGTTTCATTGTTTACCATATGAAGGTGGTTATTTAGATCAACCAGCCATCTACATAGAAGCATTTGAACATATACAAAACATTAAAAATCAGTATGAAGCAAATCGGAGGGGGTGATTAAATGGCAGGTAGAAATACAGTAGAAATTACACTTGCTGCAAGAGATAGAGCAAGTAAACAAATAAAAAGTGCTTTCGCTAGTATCAAATCTTCTGCTTCATCTGCTTTAGGTATGCTTGGAAATGCTGCAGCATTAGCTGGAGTTTCATTAGGAGCTTTACCAGCTTTAGTTGCAAAAACTGGTATAAGTTATAATGCTATGCAAGAACAAAGTGCAGTTGCTTGGAAAACTCTCTTAGGTAATGCAACAGCAGCGCAAGATATGTTAAGTCGAATTAGTGATTTTGCTAAAGCTACACCTTTTGAAACAGCAGATGTTGATATGATGGCTAAATATATGCACAATGCAGGATTAGAAGGTAAAGCTTTATTTAAAGAGCTAATGAAAGCAAGTGATGTAGCAAGTGCATTTGCTATTCCAGCAGACCAAGCAAAAGAAATGGTTAGGCAAATGTCACAAGTTCGTCAAGCTGGGGTAGCTTATACAGAGGATCTAAACATTTTACAAGATCGAGGTGTACCGATTTACAAGGCAATTGCTAAAGAAATTGGTGGTACAGCAGCAGACGTAAAAATTCTAGCAAGTAAGGGTAAATTATCAAGTGAAATATATATTAAGGCATTTGATGAAATTTCTAAGAGTGTAAAAGGCGCTTCTAAAGCTCAAAGTGAAACTTTTAACGGTATGATTAGCACTATGCAAGATAATTTAAAAATTATCAGTGGTGAAATTATGAAAGGGGCTTTTGAAAAATTAAAAGGTACACTTGATTCACTAATGCCTTATTTAGATAGATTTTCAGCTACTTTGAAAGATGAAGGGCTTCATGCTGCTTTAGCTGAAGTTTTTGGTGAAGATAAAGTAGCTTCAGCAGAAAAATTATTTACTACCATTAAAGATGTAGGTGTAACTGCCTTTAATCTCCTTAAAGGTGCAGTTAAATTTGTTTATGATAATTTTGAAATCTTATTACCAGTATTAGCAGGAGTTTATACAGCAATTAAAGCTTTTCAGATTATCAAAACTGTACAAGGTTTAATGGTTCTATGGAGAACTTCAACAATCGCCCAAACAATCGCCCAAGGTGGATTAAATGCAGTATTAATAGCAAATCCAATTGGATTAGTTGTAACTGCAATAGGTCTTTTAGTAGCTGCTGGAATTTATCTATATCGGAATTGGGATACAGTCAGATCCAAAACAACTCAATTATGGAATAAATTAGGTGCATTCAGACCAGTTGCAGATGCTATTTTAGGTCCAATTGATGATTTAATTCGTGGTGCATTTCGTTTAGCTGATAATTGGGATAGTACAAAGAGTGTTTGGGGTAATGTATGGGATTTTATTAAACGATCAGCAGCAAGTGCAGTAAATGATGTAATTGATAAAATAAATAGCTTGATCAATAAAATCAATAAAATTCCTGGTGTAAAAGTACCGATTATACCAAAAGTTAGTTGGGGAAATACAACAAAACCAGGGAAAAGCACTAGTGGAAGTTCTGTAACAAGTAGGACTTCTCATGTAGCTCAATATGCAAAAGGAACAGATTTCCATCCTGGAGGATTCGCTATAGTTGGTGAAGAAGGTCCTGAATTAGTTAATCTTCCTAGAGGAGCTTCAGTAAAAACTGCTTCACAAACAAAAGCTTTATTAGGTGGTCAAACAGTGAATAATACTTACAATATCAATGTTACTGGAAATAATGTTGATATTGATGAAAATAGATTAGCAAGAATGCTTCGTAGGGAGGCATTGTTATATGGCTAGGGAAATTTTTTCATGGATTGATGCAAATGGAGTAGAACATAATTTAAGTGGTGATGATGGAATAGATGTAATGATTGGTCCAGAAGGTCGTTTTATGCCTTCTTTTTCTTTTGTAGAAGATAAAATTCCTATACAAGCTGGAAGCAGACTTAGAGGAATAAATGTTGAAGCAAGAGAAATTGATTTACCACTTGAAATAACTTGCACTACTCAATCTGAATTAAGAAACAAAATTAGAAATTTATTGAATTGGTTTAATCCATTAAAAGGTGATGGATTATTAAAGTGTGTTGCTGTTGATGGTACAACAAGAGTGTTAAACTGTCGTTATTCTGGAGGACTTGAAATAACTGAAAGTGGGCAAACATGGCAAAGAATGGTTTTAGTTCTAAAAGCGTTCGATCCTTATTGGTATGATTCTAGTACAGTTGTTCAAACGTTCACTACAGGTCAACCAGCAACATTTTTTCCTTTCTTCCCTTTACGTTTAACATCATCTACAGTTTTTGCAGATATTGCAATTAATAATATTGGTGATGTAGAAACAAATCCAGAGTGGATTATAACAGGTCCAGGAGATACTATTATTCTTCGTAATCTTACTACTGGCGAAATTTTTAATCTGAATACTTCACTTGGAGTAGGAGAGATTTTAATTGTTAATACCAAAATTGGTAAAAAATCAGTTAAAAAAGGTGATGGCAAAAATCTATTTGGCTATCAAACTGATGATTCTTCATTATGGGCTTTGCAACAAGGACAAAATAGTATACGGATTGAAATGTCTAACGCTACAACAGATTCTTCAGTTCAATTAACCTATACTCCTAGATATTGGGGTGCTTAATTATGTATGAGTTATTCGTAAGAGATAAATATTTTACAAAGGTAGCACAGATTGATAATTATCAAAGTTTAGATGCTGTAATGCGTTTTAATGCTCCTGGTTCATGGGTTTTAGAATTACCAAGTAATACTGAAGCAGCTCAATATTTAATAAAACCAAAAGCTGGAATTGTAGTTGAAAAAGATGGTAAAACACTTTTTTCTGGTCCAGTTACTGGAATCAATCGAAAATGGGATAAAGATGGAGATCTTTTAACAGTAAATGGTTATGATGATTTGATTTTACTTCAAAGAAACCTAGCATATCCTGTACCTTTAGGACCACCATACACTTCCCAGGATTATGATATTAGAAAAGGTAAAGCAGAAACGATTATGAAAGCTTATCTAAACGCAAACATAGGAGTTAATGCTAGATCAGATAGGAAAATTGAAATCACTACAGAAGCCGATGCTGGATTAGGTACTATCATTACTGGTAGAGCAAGATTTCAAACTTTGTTAGAATTATTCACTTCGTTAGCTCTTATTGGTGGAGATTTAGGTTTTCGTATAGTCCAGGTTAATAACGCTCTACAATTCCAGGTATATCAACCTTCAAACAAAACTAATATTGCTGTATTTAGTCCAGGTTTAGGTAATTTATTAGGATTTGAGTATTCTACAGAAGATCCAGAAGTTAACTATACAATTGTTGGAGGTATTGGTGAAGGTAAATCAAGGACAATTCTTGAAAAAGGTGATTATTACAGTATTACTAACTACGGTCGAATTGAAGAATTTCTTGATCGTAGAGATATAGATGATAATACCGAATTAGCACAGGCTATGGATGAAGAATTATCTTCAAAATCTCGAAAAATAAAATTAAGTATTACACCTATTGATACTGATTCACTATCGTTTGGCACTGATTACAATGTAGGGGATAAAGTTTCTATCATTCTTCCAAACTCAAATAATTCAGATGTTGATAAAATTAGTGATGTAGTTAGAGAAATAAAAATCACTCTAAATCAAGGTGGAGTTTTGGTTAATCCTACAATCGGAACACCTGAATCAATGGGGAGTAAGTTATTAAGTTTCGCTGAGAAAATGAGTAAAATGAAATTTCGTATGAGTAAATTAGAAAGGAGATAGATAAAATGGCTATTTCATACTTTCCTTTTGATACTGGACCTGGTGCAAGTATCCAAGAAAACCAGTGGTCAAAAATGGCTCAACATTGGTTAGGAACTGGAGTATTAAAAACCATCATGAATGAGTTGTTAGTTTATGCAGATTCTACAGGGATGCAAGTTAAAGTAAAATCTGGTGCAGCATACATTAAAGGTCACTACTATGATAATGATTCAGAAACTACTTTAGGTATTGGGAACTCAACAACATTACCTCGTATTGATCGTGTTATTCTTCGATGTGATTGGACTTTAAATAATATTCAATTAGCAGTAATACAAGGTACACCAACACTTTCACCTGTAGCACCTCCTTTAACACAAAACACTTCTAGATGGGAGATTTCATTAGCTCAAATTGCAGTTGGTGCTAATGTTGCTACAATCTCTGCTGCAAGTGTTACGGATGAGAGAGATTTTGGGAACGCTCAAAATGTTTTATGGTCTGGATCTTCTTATTTAAGTTCTGGAGCGGTAGTTTCACCAACAAAAAAACTCTCACAATGTAGAAATGGATGGATTTTAGTTTGGAGTGACTATGATCCAGGTGTAGGTTCTAACGATTGGGATTTTGCACATAGTTTTGTGTCTAAAAAATCAGTTGAATTAAAAAATGGATGTACTCATTACTTCCCAATAATCTGTAACCTTACCACAAGCGCTGTTACTTTAGTAGGTAAACAAGTGCGTATATATGATGATCGAATAGAAGGTCAACCTATAAACGATCCCTCTACAGGTTCTCCAAGCTCTGGTGATGTTTGTTTAAGATACATTATAGAAATGTAGAAAGGGTGAGAAGATGAAAATCTATTTAACTGTACAAAATACAAGAGTTGTTCAATTAAGCTATTTAAGAAATACTCCAGAAGAAATTGAACTAGATGTACCAGAAGATCATGAAATAATTAAGAATCCATTTGTTTATGTAATTGTTGATGGACAGCCTGTAAAAGATGATGAGTATCAAGATTACTTGATTAATAGACCACAAGATAAATCTGAATTAGAGCAAGTAAAAGAAGAAAACGCAGCATTAAAGCAACAAATGATACAACAAAATATTGATATGCAAGAGTTTATGGATTACATTTTACAAGCTTTAGGAAAATAGGAGGAAACATCATGACAGTATATTCATTTCGTATAGGACCTTACGCAAGAGATATTTATTTATACGGTAGACAAAAATTAGATACTATTCCAGTCGAATATTATACTCCTGTTGAAAATTACGCAGCTAAAAACTTTACAAGAGGACAAATTTTAAACGCTTTAGAGCGTGGATATATTACCCAACAGCAATATGATGAAACAATAGCATTAATATCTGATGAAGTAGTTTTACCAATGTCTGCACCTACAAATGATTTAATGTAAGGTGTATTTTTTATGCCCTGTTTTTACAGGGCTATTTTTATGGAGAGAAGGTAGATCATGGAGATTGGTTTTATAGCGATATTACCAAAGTTAATTCAAACAGCCTTGTTATTTTACTTCCTTGTTAAATTTTTAGATTTTGTTACTGGCTTACTTAAAACCTGGAAAGGTGTTTCACCTTATAAATCTAGAGTTATGCGTGATGGGATTATTCGGTGGATTGGCGAACTTGTTGGGATTGTCTTTGTGTTGGCTCTCGATTTTGTATTGGGTCTTAACTTCTACTTAACAGGCTTTACACTTGCTTTATTTATCTATAAAGAGGGTGGAAGTATTGTAGAGAATTTAAGAGCTATTGGTGTAGTGCTTCCTTCTCAAGTGGAGGAAAAATTAAAATCGTTTGATAAAGAAGATAAAGGAGAGGTACAAAATGACTTGGAGAAATGAATTCATTCCCAAAAATAAGTACACAAGACCAGGAACATTATTAAAAGATGTAAAAAAAATTGTTCTTCATTGGACAGCAAACCCAGGAGCGCCAGCTAAAAACCATGTGAAATATTTCGGTGTTACTTTACCAGCTCAAAGTAAAGTATTAGAGCAACAAGGTAAAAAATATACTGCTGCTTCTGCTCATATCTTTGGTGATCGTAATGAATCAGTTTGTATTATTCCATTAAATGAAGTGGCTTATCATGCAAATGATAACTATGATAAAGGTTATCGAGGAGTTAAAGAAATCGCTCCAAATGCTAACCTCTACTCTTTAAGTTATGAAATGTGTGTAGAAGAAGATGGAACGATTCACCAGGACACTATCAAAAGAGCAATTATTGACATTGCAGCACTTTGTAAGACTTATAAATTAACAGAAAAAGATATTGTTAGACACTATGATGTAACTCATAAACCATGTCCTGAGCCTTTTGTAAAGGATGAAAAATTATTCGAGGACTTCAAAAAACAAGTAGCTTTAATACTTAATCCTCCTACACCAAAGCCAGTAGTTATACCTGTTGTAAAACCTAAACCTCCTGTTTACCCAGGAAAAATTTTAAAAGTAGGTTCTAAAGGAAGTAATGTTAAACTAATTCAAGAAAAAGTTAAGGTTACAGTGGATGGTAAGTTTGGTCCATTAACAGAAAAAGCAGTGAAAGACTTTCAAAAGAAAAAAGGATTAACAGTTGATGGGAAGGTTGGTCCTAAAACTTGGAATAAAATGTTTCAGTAAAAAAAGTAACCTTGTTTCCTATGTTGGATACAAGGTTACTTTTTTTGGTAAATTTGTTATATAACTAATGCTTAGTTGTATAAGGAAAAGGAAAGAACCTTCATTGATAGAAGGTTCTTTTGTTCATTATTCTCCAGTTTCAGCAAACTGTTTAATACGATTTCCAATTTGGTCACGAACTCTTTGGAACACATCCCATTCTTGACCTGCTGGATCATCAAATCCCCAATGAACACGTTTTACATGTGGTGGTGTTACTGGACATACGTCATTCGCATGACCACATAAAGTTACAACTAAATCCGCATTATTTAAGATTTCATTATCAATCATATCTGATGTTTGATTACGAATATTAATATCAACTTCGTCCATTGCTTTAATTGCGTTTGGATTTACACCATGTGCTTCGATCCCAGCTGAAAGGACGTTCCATTCGTTTCCTAAATATTTTTTTCCCCATGCTTCTGCCATTTGGCTACGACAAGAGTTTCCTGTGCATAAGAAGTAAATTGTTTTGTTAGCCATATTGTATTCTCCTTTAGTTTTCATGAAGTATTCGATAAATGATTGCTGCACAACTTGCTCCTAATATAGTTGCAACAATGTAAATCCATAAAGAATGTGTTGTACCAGATAGAATTGCTGGACCAATTGATCGTGCAGGATTCATCGATGCCCCGCAAATCGGACCTGCAAACATGGCTTCAAGTCCAACTGTTGCACCAATGGCAACCCCAGCAAAGGATTTAACAGCTTTTCCGTGGATAGCTGAACCTAAAATGACCATCATTAAGAAAAACGTCAAAATAAACTCCAGTATAAATGATTGTTCCCAAGAACCTCTTGGTAAGGTAGCACCTAATGAAGCAACGTTCCCAAATAAACCAAATAACGTCGCACTCGCAGCTATAGCCGCAAGTAATTGAATCAGAATGTAACTAGCTGCTTCTCGTTTCGTTACGTCACCATGAATGAAAAAACCAATCGTCACAGCAGGATTAAAATGGGCACCTGATACGTGCCCAAAGGTATAAATTGATGCCATGACGACCAGACCGAACGTTAAGGCAATTCCTACATGCGTTAAACTGTTCGTTAAAGCATTAATAACAATAGCACCTGTTCCAGCAAATACTAAAAAATATGTTCCTAAAAATTCTGCGATTAATTTCTTTCTCACGTTTCTGCACCTATCTAAATGGAATTTTTAACAGCATTGATTTGTTGAAGAAGTAGTTGGTACACAACAGCTTTCTTCTTTCACACTATGGACTTCACTATCTGCTTTTGTATGAAAGAACTCCCATTCATTTCCGTCTGGATCTGTTACCCAAAATTTATCTTGAACAGCATAGCAACATGTTGTATTCATTTCTTCGCGAGCGAAGAAACCTTCCTTTTCTAGTCTTTCCTTGTGAGCTAAGATTTCTTCAGCTGTTTCAACTTGGAAACCAAAGTGATTTACTTGATTTCCTTCCACTCGATCACGTACATTCAATGTGAAATTAAGACCTGGATTTTCTAACAGAAATTTCGCATATCCTTCTTTCACTTTCACAGGTGATGAACCAAAAACCTTTTGATAAAAAGCTATTGATGCCTCTAAATTTGTCACGTTAACTCCTACATGAACATATTTCATACAGAATTCCTCCCTAAATTTATTAATCAAAAAAATTTGATTTAATGATTAAAAAAAAATTAACAACAATTACTGTTACGTTTACCGTTATCTGATTTTCGGAAAATACAACAAAGCTCTTCTGATAGCAAGCTGTTAACTTCTGTGTCGTTCAAGTCGTAATAGCTCCATGTACCTTTCGTTTCTTTTACAATGAGCCCTGCATCCAGTAAGATTTTCAAATGATAAGAAAGCTTTGATTGTGTCATATCGAACGTTTCCGTTAAATCGCATACACATGTACTTCCTCTTTGGCAAAGCTCATACATGATTTCTAGACGCTTCTGATCAGCTAACGCTTTAAATTTCTGCTCATATTTCTGGAACTGTTGTGTCATCTCAGTCATATACTTTCTCCTTTATCAAATTTTCTTGATGAACTAAGTATATGTTAACTTATCAAATAATATTTTAAAACTTCTTACTCAACTAGTCTGCCATTTAGTTGAACAAGAAAATCAAAATAATACAATAAATGCTTATTAAAAAATTAAACATTTTCTTCATTAAGCTCTATGATCTCCTCGTACTTAGGGCTCATTTTTTATCTCCAGGAACACTAATAGCCGATTCCTTCACAACTCCGTTTTCAATTCTCAATGCAATCGTACCTAACCATCTATCCATATTTGGTTTCATTTTCATTGTACAAGTAAAAAATCTAACATGGACAGATTCTTTAGTTTCTTTTGTAACAACAGGGCAAGCCAATAGATTTCCAAGACGTTTTAAAACTGCTTCTTTTTTCATACCAACTATTTCTTTCTTGATGAATGATTCGTAGTAGTTTTTTAATGGAAACATGATAATCTTCTCCAGAATTAAAATTAGATATATTATACAATATTTTAACTAAAATAATTCCTAAGTTTGTACCTAGTAGAATAGATTAATTATTATATATTTTAATTTTCTGAAATTCGTTATAATTTGCCATATAAAACATGGAGGTGTTGGGGATGGGAGCATTAATATTTCTGTTAGTATTAGTAATTATTGCAGTTGGTTTAATTTATTTGGTTATATCTTCACAGAATAAATTCAAACAAAAGATAAAACAATCTGGAGCTGAAAATATTATTACTGGATTGCATATTGAAGGTTTAGGCATTGGCTTAAAAGAATTGTGTGAGATTTACGTTTTTAAGGATCATATAAGAATTGAAACATTTAATAAAGTAAAATTCAATATTAAAATGGACCAAATAAGAGCTGCTGTAGTTAAGAATGAACAAGAATTAGTTGCAAAAAATAAAAGTGTTGTAGGTAGAGCTGTAATTGGAACATTACTTGTACCAGGACTAGGAACTATAGTTGGGGGAATGTCTGGTATAGGTACAAAGACGAAAAAAGGAAAAACGAATACCTACTTAATTTTAAACTTCTTGAATTCTAAAGGGGAATTAGATGCAGTTACTTTCCAAAATAACTACAACCTCATAGCAATTAATAAAGTATGTAAAACAATTAATGATTCTTTAGTTAAAGTAAATGGTGAAAAAGTAATTGAATTATAATAAAAAAGTTCTAAATTCTCCTAAAGGGATTTAGAACTTTTTTTATTTATAAACTTAATTTTATTCCTCGAAATACCATATATCCTCAACTTTTAAATCCAATTTATGTGCGATCCTCATAGCTACTTGTAATGTGGGTATACTTTCTTCTTTAAGAATTAAAGTTAAAGTTGAATGGTTTATACCAATCAATTTAGCAAATTCCCCTTTTTTAATTTTTCGATCTGCAAGTATAATCCTCAATCTATTTTTCATGTTCATCACCTAATTTAATGGATTCTACATTAAAACTGATTGTCCTTTCAAAATATTTTTTTAGTACACGCAATATTAGGCAAATACCTACATAAAGTGTAAAACAGATGTTAAACCAAATCGAAATTTAGCTAGTCTTGTTTAACACCTGTTTAACTGGAGGTGGTTTTATGAGAATAGGTGTAGATCCAGGAAATAAAGAAATAAAGGTTGCTGCTGCAAATGGAGCAATTGCATTTAACAGTTGTTTAGGAGAATGGAGAGAAAGAAAACTTACTAGTAGTTTTAGTGAAAATGATATGGAAATTGAATGGAGGGGGAAACGTTATTTCTTAGGAGATCTAGCAGAAAATGAAAGTCGTTTTAAGTTACAAGCGAACGGAATTTCTAAAGTGCATGATGAAGGAGTTTTAAGGGTTCTAATTGCTTTATATCAGTTTGAAAGTGATGTATTTGATATAACTGTTAGTCAACCGATAAAAGGGCATACAGACAGGTTAAAGGAGAAATTCAAAGCAATGTTATTAGGCAATCATGAATTAATTGTTAATGGCAGAAGAAAAGAGTTTTATATTGAAAATGTAGGAGTATCTGCAGAAGGAGCTGTAGCTTACTTTACTACAGAAAAAGAATATTTAACTAGAATCATTGATATTGGAAGTGGAACAATTAACGGAGCAACAATTAAGAATGGTAAGTTTATAGATTTAGAAAGCTTCACTATTCAAGGTGGTATGAATGATGGAGATCCAGCTTTAATTGCTGATGTAATACATTCAAAGCTAAAAGGTTTATGGAGTGAAGACGATTCAATGCATTTAATTGGTGGTGGGGCTGAAAGCGTGAGTAAACATCTTAATTTTCCAGGTTCTTTTGTGCATTATCCATTTGAAAATGAACCTAAGTTTGCTAATGCTATTGGGCTTTACTTGTTAGGGGAGTTGCTTCATGAGAGAGGTAAAAGGGGTTAGTTTTAACTTAAAAGAAAGGTATGAAATTAAACTTTATAACTTCGCTAAAGAACAAGGAAGTTTTAGTAAGTATGTTAAGCGATTGATCCAGATGGATATGGAGGGAGTAAAAACAATTAGTAAACCTGTAAAGAAAACAAATGAGGATCTTGATTCCTTTTGTTAGGAGTGATTTTATGAAGTTTACCTATAGGAAAGATAAAAGATTTGGTGAAGATTCTCCTTGGTTTTATGGTCAATTTGGCAATTATGAATATACAGCAAAAGTATTTGATGATCCTGAAGTATCTGGTTTTAGGAATGGCAGAGTGAAGAAATTTAGTATTTATGACAATGATCTTAATGAAGTAGTTGGTTATGATGGGGGGGTTACAGAAGGTAGTTGGAAACATCATTTATACGATTTATACGATCCATTAATTGAGGAATTAGAAAACGCTCCTACATCTACTGATAGTTACTATTCTAAGGTTAAAAAGTATTGGGGGTTCTAAATTGGATATTTACAGTGATGAATTCAGAGAGAAAACAAAAGACCTTTTTATAGATCATCATAATTGTATGGGGATGGATACTGAAGAAGCAGCAGATTTATTTGAAGATTCACCTTTTAACCAGGTGTATAAATGGTTAACTAAGATTGGTTATAACATTGATGAATATGGAGGGGAAATGTAATGGCAGCTACAACAGTATTAATTGGAGCAACAGCAGTTGGTTTTGGTGTATTGCTATATGAAGCTGTAGCAGAAAATTTTGATTTTGATCATCTTGAAAAAGTGCGTAAGATCCGTAAAGCATATTTGAAATTTGGTTATCCTGTAACAGTCGTTTTTGTAGGCTTAGGTGTATTCGTTAAGCTAGTTCATATTCTTATTTAAATGTTTTCGTTTTAATATGCGTAGTATTAAACACTTGGAGAATGATAGAAGCGAATGGTTAAAATGTTTATCTAATAATATTGGTTATATTCGTTCTAATATTCGTTTGTAGCGTAACTATCTATATAGATATTAAGACTCTTATTCTTTTTTCTTTTCTCTCCTCATCCTCAAAAAACTGGCGAAAATATTCAGAATATTAAGGGGGTTCTTTATGTTTGATAAGTTTATGAATTCAGATAAGAAGAAAATTAAAAGATTGTTTAAAATTGCGAATATATGCGTTAAAGAAAAAGATGTTTTGAAGTATCCTGTTTACACTAGAAAAGAAGTTCATGAAAATTACACTTCTTATATTTTTACTTTACCATTAGGGATTCCGAGTAAATTAATTCAAAAGTTTCAGGAAATCATTTCAGAAAGTTTATATAAACCGATCCTAGTCGAATACAACAATTACTTATTAGAAATAAAAGTATTCCATCATGAAATGCCTACTTTTTATGATTGGTCACCAAGATTCTTAAAAGATAATACTTGGGAAGTTTGTATGGGTAAATCATTAGACGATTACATTTATCATGATTTTGAAAAAACACCTCATATGACTTGTGGAGGAATGACTCGATACGGTAAAACAGTATTTCTTAAAAATGCTATTACTGATTTAACATTGCAGCAACCAGAAAATGTAGAATTTTATATTTTGGATTTAAAAGGCGGTTTAGAATATATTCGACTTAAATATTTGAAACAAGTAAAAGCAATTGCAGAAAATCCTTTAGAATGTTTAGAAGTACTGGACCATATTAAAAGCCAAGTCGAGGAACGAATGAGAGTTATGAAAGCTAATGATTTTACAGATATTCGAGATAGTTCAATTAAAAAACGTACTTTTATTATAGTGGATGAAGGAGCGCAATTAGCTCCAGATAGATCAATGAGTAAAGAACAAAAGAGTTTGTTAGGTTCTTGTCAAAGGGCGCTAGAATACATTGCAGCAGTTTCTGGTGGTTTAGGGTTTAGATTAATCTTTTGTACGCAATATCCAACAGCAGACACTTTACCAAGACAAATAAAACAAAATGCAGATGCAAAGATTGGTTTTAGATTACCAACTCAAATTGCAAGCCAAGTTACTATGGATGAAAATGGTTTAGAAGAATTACCTAGATTGCCAGGGAGAGCGATCTATAAAACAGATATATGTACAGAATTACAAGTACCTTTCATTGATAATAAGAAAATGTGGGAGGTTTTAGAGCAATATGAGATCAAAGAGACTCCAAAAGGAGAACAGATGGTACGAAATTTTAAACACTATGGCAGTACTGAAGTATGCGACAAGAAAACAACTACAAGCGATACACAAATTACAGGGAACAAGGAACAGCCAAAGGATACTGAAAGAAATGATGGATTCCGACTTACTATTGAACACTAAAATTGATCATGAAAATGTTTTTTATTTATCTAAAAAAGGAGCAGAACAAGTAGGAGTTGAGCCAATTAAAAAGAGTAATCAAATAGAGCATATATTATTAAGAAATCAAGCTTGGATGTTTTTAGAGTTTCCTCGATGGTATTTAGAAACACCTATAGAATTAACAATTAAAGGTAACAAAAGAAGTTTAATTCCAGATGCTCAATACATTAAAGATACTTTGTACTGTATCGAAATAGATAATCAACAGAGATTAATTAAAAATAAAGAGAAGTTAGAAATGTATGGGGAGTTAAATAAGTTGTACGAAAGTAAAAATAAGAAAAAGATTGTGGTTAGGTTTTTTACTACTTGCGAATCCAGGAAGAAGAAACTTGAAGAAATAGCTGGAAAGAACCAAGTCGTTTGTGAGGTTTATGTAATAGATTATTAGGGAAAGTTTTAAGAAAGACTTTCATATTTATGAACGGATTTTTGGTGATAAGATGGCATGGTCAGAAGATGAGAAAATGTGGTTTAAGAATGACGTTAAACATGACAAATTAAATTAATAAGTGAATCCATTTTGAATCCAAAATATAAATTACATTACGAGAAATAATAATAAGCGATAATAAAACGAAAACACAAAACCCTTATAAAACAAGGGAATATAACATGCAACAAAACAAGGCAATAATTCATAAGATAATAGGTGATATTATGTTTAGAATTGGTTCAAGAATTGTTAAAACGGCGTTAGGGAGTGCACTAGCAATTTTTATTGCACAATCGGTGGGGGTTCATTTTTACTCGTCTGCTGGAACATTAACAATATTATGTATACAAACTACTAAAAAGCGTTCATTAGATACAGCATTGAGAAGGTTTTCTGCATGCTTGCTGATTATCTTGTTTTGTATTTTTTTCTTTCATATTTTTGGTTATACACCTTTAGCGATTGGAATATTACTTTTATTTTTTATTCCAAGCTTAGTAAAACTTAAAATTCAGGAAGGAGTCATTTCTAGTGCAGTTATCATGCTACATCTATATGGTCTTAAAAAAATTACACTTCCAATAATAGCAGATGAGTTAACTGTAATTGTAATAGGAATTGGAGTAGCTTTACTTTGTAATTTATATATGCCCAGTTTAGATGATCAAATAAAAAACTATAAAGTTCAAATTGATTCTAAATTTTGCTTTATTTTTGAGAAGATTTCTATTTATTTAAAAGAACCAGCTACTAAATGTTTTTTAGAAGAATACGATGAAACAGTAAAAATGCTTCAAGAAGCGAAAAGAATTTCTAAATTAGAAATCGATAATCATTATTTTAAATCTTCGAATGATGAAGATTATGAATACTTTTTATTAAGAGAGAGGCAACTTGAAATTATTCACCGTATTATTGAAACGGTCTGTGACATTAAAGTGAGTAACGAACAATCTCATATTTTATCCAAGTTTTTTAATGATTTAAGCTTTTCAATAAATCCAATTATAAGTGGCGTTATATGCTTACATCAGTTAGAAGAAATCTATCATATGTTTCGAGCAATGCCACTACCACAAACATCAGATGATTTTGAAACTAGAGCAGCGGTTTTAACGATCATCAATGAAATGGAAAGTTTTTTGATTATGAAATCAAGGTTTAAGGGAAAATAAGCTAAGCGAATTTAAAAAGGAGTTGCTTTATTTGCTTAAACTAGTTCTATCACTACTTTTAGTAATTGGTCCAGTATGGCCTCTTGGTCAAAATCCAAGGGTAGGGGAACCCTTTATTATTATTAATAAAAAAGTAAATAATTTGGCTTATATAGAAGATGGTAAAGTCCTAAGGATTTATCGAATTGCTACTGGAAAAACACCAGATTTAACTCCTGAAGGTATTTTTAATATTACATATAAAGCCAAAAATCCATATTGGCGCAAAAAGAATATTCCGGGTGGGAATCCTAAAAATCCCCTAGGAACTAGATGGATTGGTTTTGACGCATTAGGTACTGATGGTTCCATTTATGGTATTCATGGAAATAATGACCCTTCATCAATTGGTAAATATATATCAAACGGTTGTGTAAGAATGTATACAAATGATGTGAATGAACTTTTTGATAAAATTCCATATGGAACGAAAGTGTTAATCACAACATCATCAAGTTCATTTGAAGAACTAGCACGTGAACAAGGTGCGATCAGATAAAAAAGAGGATTCACCATTAACATCTAAAGATGTTGATGATGAACCCTCTTTTTCCATATTATTTGACCTTTTATAACATTGCAGCGATACCTGCAAGTAAAGTAGTAGCAAGCATTGATATTAACATAATCATAACGACTACCTTTTGTGTTTTTTTTCTCATGTGATTACCACCTTATATTAAAGAATTACAATTTATTAATTAGAATAATACAAGTGTTGTCCTATTTTAGCACATGTAGGATATTTTTTACAGTCTAAGCTACTTAATTAGTAACTCTCTCGATTAAACGTGATTCATCAGATTCCCTATTAAATACGCGTTCTTTTACCCAAATAAAAAAGGGTCTCACAAGCATTTTTAGCTTACGAGACATCCTTTTTTATTCACATGTATTGAATATTTTACTTAACTCCAACAGCGTCAAATGCTTTATTTACTGTAGTTACTTCAGAGGAGCTGGTACCGAAAAGGTCAGAAGCTGCTTTCACTAATGCTGCACGTGCTTGACTGAAGGTAGAGGAAGCTGTTAAGTAAACAGTATTTGCACGATAGAAAATTTGAGCGAGTTTATCATTTCCGATTCCTGTAACAGTCACACCGTAAGCAGTTCCACCTTGAGCAATTAAATAAGCAGCCTTATTAATAATACCGCTATTTGTATGAACTCCGCCATTGTCAGATGTTCCAGTGTAACGATTTGCATAGTTATCTGGATCTCCATATTTAGTTGGATTACTCATCGAACGAAGAGCATCACCTGCAATTTTTGGCGTATAAATATCTTCACCAATCTCGTAATCAGGGTTTTTATTATTATAGAACTCTATTAAAGTACCAAAAATATCAGATATTGCTTCATTTAGTGCACCAGATTCATTTTGGTAAGTTAAATTTGAGCTAGTTTCTGTTACAGCGTGAGTTAATTCATGTGCTACAACGTCAATCCCCCCTGATAATGGAATAAAGGTTGTACCGTCACCATCGCCATAAACCATTTGCGTACCATTCCAAAAAGCATTGTTGTAATTTCGGCCATAGTGGACACTCGATTTAAGTGCACCGCCTTTATTATCATAGGAATTACGATTAAAAACATTTTTATAATAATCAAATGTTAATCCAGCA
This sequence comes from Gottfriedia acidiceleris, assembly GCF_036421055.1. Lineage (GTDB taxonomy): Bacteria > Bacillota > Bacilli > Bacillales > Bacillaceae_G > Gottfriedia > Gottfriedia acidiceleris_C. Next base: position 233,199 of record NZ_JAZGQS010000004.1, read on the forward strand.
AAATAATGTGCATCAACTGCAGCTGCATCATAAGTGCTATTTAGGAGGTTATCCGGACTTGTCCAAAGTGTACCAGCAAGACGTGTTCGGTTTGCCGCATCATAAGTGAAAATACCACCTTGGGCTCTAGTATTATCTTGTAAATAATAAGTTGAACCTGATAAGGTCATGTTTATTGTTTTTGTATCACCAAGTACGCCAACTCCTGTTCCAGTTGTATTCGTACTACTTGTTGTACCACCTGGTTTTGTCGCAGGGGCACTACTATCTGCTTCATCTAAATTATTATAGCTATTTAATATTTTTCCCGTTGATGCGTCAATGAAATAATTAAAGTTACCAGGTTTAGGAGAAAGGAAATTTAAGTTTACAAGATAAGCGTAAGATGCTTCATCACCATTTGTATAAACTACTAGATCAGCTGTAGGGGATTTTTCATAGATAGGAGTATAACCAAGATCGGCTTCTGCAATTTTAATTGATTTGTTGGCATTTACTTTCTTTTCAGATTTCAATCCTTTTTTCGTATCGAGATTAGGTGCTACCGTACCAGAGAATGCTGTTAAAACCCCATCATCTGCAACTAGTGCTGTTTGAGTAGAACCCCAAACAGGTACACCATTATATACTTGTTGCAGTCGAAGAGCGGTACCTAACAGATCTTTCTGACTTGACTTAATGATGAATGATTCTTCTGAGGATTTCGAACCGAGTTTGAATTTATCTTTGTTTGCATTCACATATCCAAGTACAATGCTCTCAGGACTTTGAGTTGATGATTTTGTCAGCTGTCCTGATACAAATTCAGGAGAACCTACAGATTTATTATACTTGTAGCTAGATAATACATTTTTGGGGGCTGCATATGTATTTGTTATTGAAAAACTACTTGCTGCTAATCCTAAAGATAACCCAACTGCCAAAACTTTTTTGTTCACTTAAATTCCTCCCTAGTTAACAAATGGTAATAACGAGCTAATATTATCATGTAATCTAGTAGGTTTTCAAACTACAAAAAACTGCAATAATTGCACTATTTTAGGAAAAATAAGTCTTTTATATCGAGTCTATTAAACTACTCTGAGGATAAATAGTCATATTGTTTTATTAAAAGAGAAAAGTGAGGGGAATGCTGTCGAACTTTTTTAATTGCTAGTAATTTTGCTGTTTAGCTTTATGTTCAATCATACAAAATCAGTGCTTCATTTTTATTGTTATCTCTTAAATACAGTTGTATATAGCTACGTTTTTAATCATGTTTGTCCACTTTCTTGAATATTGTTTAAATAATAGCTTATGTACTTTTGAACAGATTACAGTACATAAAAAATCTCATATTTTTCTAAAAAAAGCATTGATTTGAAGGAGAGGGCAAAAAAATGTTCACAAATATAGATCATATGGCAATCTGTGTAAAAAATTTAAACGATAGTATTAAAAAATATGAGGGTGATTTAGGTTTATCATACTCATATCGAGAAATAGTTGAAGACCAAGGTGTGGAAATCGCATTCTTTAAAACAAATAAAATTAATATCGAATTAATCCAACCACTTACATCCATAAATCCTGTACATAAATATATTGAAAAAAAAGGTGAAGGTTTGCACCATATTGCTTTTCAAGTAGATGACATCGAAAAATCACTATTTGAACTAAAAAAACGCCAATTCAATTTAATCCATCATTCACCACGTAATGGGAGTGAGGGTTCAAAAGTTGCCTTTATACACCCTAAACAATTCGGAGTATTAATTGAAATTGTTCAAAAAAGGGGGGAGTTTCATGAGCAAGTATGATGATCTTTATAAACTATATGAAAAGAAATCTGAAATAGAGCAAGGTGGAGGATTTGAACGGATTGAGAAACAACATGAACGTGGAAAGTTTACAGCACGAGAAAGAATAGACATGCTATTAGACGAAGGGAGTTTTGTTGAGTTATTTAGTTTTGTCCAGCATCGTTGTTCAGATTTTGGTATGGATGAACAAAATGGTGCATGTGATGGAGTTGTTACAGGTTATGGAAAAATTAACAATCGAACAGTCTTTGTTTTTTCGCAAGATTTTACTGTGTTCGGTGGTGCTTTAGGCGAAATGCATGCGAAAAAAATAAGTCAATTAATGGACATGGCAGTACAGTGTAGGGCTCCGATTATTGGTTTAAATGATTCAGGTGGTGCGAGAATCCAAGAAGGTGTTCTTTCTTTAGATGGTTATGGACATGTTTTTTATCGAAATACGATTTATTCTGGGGTCGTACCACAAATTTCAGTTATTATGGGGCCTTGTGCAGGTGGTGCAGTCTATTCGCCAGCAATTACTGATTTCGTTATTATGGTTAATGGTACTAGCCAAATGTTTATTACTGGACCAAAGGTAATCGAAAGTGTAACAGGTGAAAAAATCTCTGCAGAGGATTTAGGTGGAGCTAAAGTCCATAATGAGATAAGTGGAAACGCTCATTTCCAAGCTGAGTCAGAAGAAGAAGCCCTTAACGTTGTTAGAAATTTAATGGAGTATTTACCAGCCCATTGGGAAGAAAAAGCACCTATTAAAATGAAAACTGAAAAAGATATAGATGATTTAATGGAGCTAATACCGGATGAAAGTAGTCGACCTTATGATGTTAAAAAAATAGTAGAAATGATAGTAGATGATGACTCCTTTTTTGAGGTTCAAAAAGATTTCGCTAAAAATTTAGTTGTGGGATTTGCTAGATTAAATGGTGAAGTAGTAGGTCTTGTTTGTAATCAACCTAAATTTATGGCTGGAGGATTAGATTTACATTCAGCAGATAAAGGGTCAAGATTTATTCGTTTTTGTGATAGTTTTAATATACCAATCATTACTTTTGTTGATGTGACAGGGTTTTTCCCTGGTGTAAAACAGGAGCATGGAGGTATAATAAGACATGGTGCTAAGCTTTTATATGCGTATTCTGAGGCAACAGTTCCAAAAGTAACAGTCATTACGAGAAAAGCATTTGGTGGAGCATATGTTGCATTAAATAGTAAATCAATAGGAGCGGATTTAGTATTTGCATGGCCAAACGCTGAAATCGCTGTAATGGGTGCTGCAGGTGCTGTAAATATATTATATGGAAAAGAAATCTCTCAAAGTAATCGACCAGATGAGTTAAGATCAGAATGGATGAATCAATATAAAGAGAAATTTTCTAATCCTTACGTTGCTGCAAAATACGGTTTAGTTGATGATGTAATTGATCCAAGGTCGACTAGAAAAAAGCTTATTCAATCATTAGAAGTTTTAAAAAACAAAAATGAAAAGCGCCCAGCAAAAAAACATGGTAATATACCTTTGTAGACATTTTTTTACATATTCAATATGGAGGCATAACACAAATGATAAATGAACAACGTATAGTCGAAGAATTTTTAGAATTAGTACAAGTAGACTCTGAAACTAAGTTTGAAGCTGAAATTGCAAAGGTTTTAAAACAAAAATTAGAAGCCCTTGGAATGAATGTTTTTGAAGACGACACGATGGGTGTTACTGGTCACGGTGCTGGAAATATTGTTGCTACAATTCCTGCTACTAAAGAAGGCGTTGACGGTATTTTCTTCTCTTGTCATATGGATACAGTTACTCCAGGTAAAGGAATCAAGCCATCAATCAAAGATGGATATATCGTTACTGATGGAACGACAATTCTAGGTGCAGATGATAAAGCTGGTATTGCAGCATTTTTAGAAGCTGTAAAAATCATTAAAGAACAAAATATTGAGCATGGTGAAATCCAATTCATTATCTCAGTTGGTGAAGAATCTGGATTACATGGTGCTAAAGCAATGGATCCAAAATTAATCACTACTAAATTTGGATATGCACTAGATAGTGATGAAGAAGTAGGTAACATTATCGTAGCAGCTCCTACTCAAGCTAAAGTAATTGCAACTATTTATGGTAAAACAGCACATGCTGGTGTTGCACCTGAAAAAGGCGTTTCAGCAATTACGATTGCTTCTAAAGCAATTGCTAGAATGCCACTTGGTAGAATCGACGAAGAAACGACTGCTAATATCGGACGTTTCGAAGGTGGAAGTGCAACAAATATCGTATGCGATCAAGTGAATATTTTAGCTGAAGCTCGTTCATTAATCGGTGAAAAAATGGAAGCTCAAGTAGCTAAAATGAAAGCGGCTTTTGAAGAAGCAGCTACTGAAATGGGTGGACGTGCTGAAGTAGAAGTTCAAATTATGTACCCAGGATTTAAATTTGGTGATGGAGACCACGTTGTTGAAGTTGCAAAACGTGCAGCAGAAAAAATTGGACGTACTCCTGCATTAAAACAAAGTGGTGGTGGATCTGACGCGAACGTATTCGCAGGTCATGGTTTCCCAATTGTAAACTTAGCAATCGGTTATGAAGAAATCCACACGACAAATGAGAGAATGCCAATTAAAGAGTTAGTAAAAACTGCTGAAATGGTCATTGCAATTGTAGAAGAAGTTGCTAAATAATTAAGTAAAAAAAGGGCTGTCTTATCGATCAGAAAACTGATAAATAAGCGCCCTCTTTTTTTGCGATTCTTTGGAGTTTAATAGTATTTTTGCTAATTTTAATGGCTATTTTCAGATTATATTTACAGACCACTGTTTAAGAAAAGCGAAATACAAAGCAGGAATGACCAGACTAAAAGTTCATGCCCTATAGAAAGCGAGCATCCAGTGTGGAAATCAGCCACAATCAATTGATTTTCATTTTCGAACAAAAAAGACAAAACAATGCCTCGTCTTTTAAATAGTTAAGAAGTCTAAAAACTAACTCTAACTTGTAGTTAAACGTTTTCTATATAGGAAAAAGAATACAATCGCAATCAATAAGGCAGATGAAAATATGACTAAACTATACTTTGCAAAAATAGACGCTACTTTATCCCATTCTTCACCAAAAATTTTTCCTAATGTAATAAAAGTGAATCCCCAAAGGATAGCTCCAATAAATGCAAACGTTGCAAATTTTCTATAAGAATATTTATTAATGGCAGCAAAATAAGCAGTTAAATGCCTGACTCCTGGTATAAAAAATCCTATTATAAGAATATATGGTCCAAATTTTGTAAATAAGTTCTTTGTCAGTTTAATTTTTTTCTCTGTAATATGAACTTTTGGTCCATATTTATTAAGTAAAGGTAGACCAAATATGTATCCAAGTATATAACTTAATGAGATTCCACAAATGATTCCAATAATCGCACAAGCTAATGAAGGTAAATATAACATTCTACCTATAAATACATTATAACCTATGTATACTAAAAGAATTTCATCTGGTAGTGGTAACCCAATAATTCCTCCTATTAATGCTAAAATGATGCCTAAATAACCATAGTGACTAATTAATAAGTTTAAATGTTGAACCATTGATCATACACATCCTCGATTTTTTCCCGTGAAGTAAATAGGCAAAAATTTATTTTAAAAATAATATCATTGTATACAAACAAAAGTATTTTATAGTATTTTCTTAAATATGGCAATTAAATTTCAAATTATTTTGTTATTATTAGAATGATTTAATACTACTATAGAAATTAATGAAATTTAGGTGGGAAATATGATTAATTATTATGAAATAACCCCAAGTATATTTAGTAGGAAAGAAACAATCATCATGTTTCATGGTTGGGGTTCAACGATAGAATCACAAAAACAACTTGGAAAAGAGTTATCTGAATTAGGCTTTAAAGTTGTTATTCCCGAAATGAAATACCATGATTCGAGACAAGCCCTAAATAATCATTTCGATCAAGAGATTTTACAAACATATTTTTGGAAAACGATATTTGAAACAATTGATGAAGAAGATGAAATGATCTATCTGCTTAATTTGCATAAAGAAAATACGATTCTCTTCGGTAGTTCGATGGGTGGTTTTATTGCAAGTGGAATTTTTTTTACAAATAATAGTTATGCTGGACTAATTAATGTTAATGGATCAAGTTCTTTTATTTATTCTGAGAAGGATTTTCGTAAAAAAGATAGTAGAGTACCATTAAATGAAAGTGAATTGGAAACGTTTGTAAAATATGATCCTAAATTTAAAGAAAGTACGATAAGAAAGCCTGTTTTATTTTTACACGGCGAACAGGATCTGGTTATTCCAATAGGAGGGCAGCTGGATTTTTTAACAACAAAACATAATGATGATATAGATTTACTTAAATATAAGGATGTAAATCATACGATCACAAGTAGTATGAAAAACGACATAATCAATTGGCTTAATACAAAATTTTAAAAAGAAGGGGATTTTATATGAGTGAAAATTCACTACCAAATGGATTAGCTAAACCTGCTATTAGAGCATTAACTTCAGCTGGTTACTTACATTTGGAGCAATTCACACAATTAAGAGAAGTGGAAGTATTAAAATTACATGGGATGGGACCTAAGGCGATTATGACAATTAAAAATGCATTGGAAGAGAAAGGATTATCTTTTAAAAAATAATATTGAGTAGACTCAAGAACTGATTGATTTTCAGTTCTTTTTAATTCTTTTTTACCAAAAGTTGCTTAGATATTATTATAAATTATAGTGATATAATGAGCTTTATCGAGTTATTTAAAAAAAGGAGGAAGGCTATTGAAACCAAACTTGACTCCTATACAAAAAAAAGGAAACCGATATTATTTAACTGTAAATAAGAAATTTTGGATTAGCCATTTTATTTCATTTTCTTGGTTACTTTTTTCTATTTATATATCAATTCCTTGGGTAAAGGATTTGTCAGAGGTTGTTACTACGCCAGTAGCAATTATCATAATAGGTGGTATTGCCTATATACCAGGCTATATGAGCACGTTTTTAGTCATAAGTTTACTACTTGATAACCAACCGAATTTTAAAAATGAATTTCCAAGTGATTCGGTAACTGTATTAGTGGCTGCTTATAATGAAGAAGGTGCTATTTTTAATACGTTAAAATATATATCAGATCAAGACTATACTGGTGAAATAAACGTTATCGTAATTAATAATAATTCAACTGATGGTACAGATCGGGAAGTAATGAGGGCGAAAAAAGAGTTGAATTCAAAGATTACTTTATTACATCAACCAAAACCAGGTAAGTTTCATGCACTTAATTTAGGCTTGGAGTATGTAAAAACAACTTATGTCATTACATTAGATGCAGATACATTAATCCATCCTTCTGCAGTAAGATACTTAGTTTCAAGAATAAAAAGTAGCCCTTCTGATGTTTGTGCTGTTGCTGGCTCCATGTTAGTTCGTAATAGTCGTGAAACTTTTTGGACTAAGATTCAAGAGTGGGACTACTTCTTAGGAATTGCGTCAATAAAAAGGCTTCAGGGATTATATCAAGGAACACTTGTTGCACAAGGGGCTTTTAGTTTATATAAAACTGATTGTGTAAAAGAAGTTAAAGGTTGGCCAGATGCAATTGGAGAAGATATCGTTTTAACATGGAGACTTCTACAAAAGCAATGGAAGGTATATTTCGAACCACTAGCAGTAGCATTTACTGATGCTCCAACAACTTTTGGCCATTTTGCTAAACAAAGATCAAGATGGGCAAGAGGTATGGTTGAAGGACTGATTGAAATAAAACCGTGGCAACAGCCACAAATTTATACAAAGTATTTAACTGGTATTAATCTCATGATGGTTTACTTAGATTTTATTTACACTTTATGCTGGATTCCTGGTTTGATTTTAGCGTTTTTTGGAATCAACATTATTGTCGGTCCAATGACATTATTAGTTCTCCCATTAACATTTATTAGCTATTCAATCCTTTATTTTTACCAGAAAAACTATGTATTCCGTAATTTAAATTTAAGAATAAGAAATAATCGTATAGGATTTCTGTTCTTCCTATTATGTTATCAAATGATTATGTCACCAGTTTCACTTTATGGCTATATTCAAGAATTCTTTAAATTAAAACGAGTTTGGGAATAAAAACAAAAAGGGATCACAAAAGTCAAAGTACTTTTTGTGATCCCCTTTTTTATAAATTATTTGTTTCTTTCTTTGTTGAGCTATCTAACTTCATCTTTAATTGAACTTCTTGATCCGCGATAATATCATCATCTTCAGCATTATCACGAACAACCTTTTGAGTTAAAATAGAGCCTACAGCTACTAATAGCATTACTGCAATATAGTAACCTTTTTCGTTTAATTCCATATCTGCATTATAAAGTCCGATACAAAACAAGAATACTCCTGCAACTAATGTAAAGTAAGCTAAAACAGTAAATGCTGGTGTGTTTCTACGTCTGTGCTTCTGCAAATTTAATCACGCTCCGGATAAGATTTTACATAATTGTTTAACGTTAAAAAATGCTTATAAAAAGATAGAAATAATTTCAAAAAATTCTTATTGTCTGATATTATTATATAAAATTTGTTAAGAAATAGTAATAAAATTCTAATAAATTTGTAAATTATAAAATATTACTGGAATTTTTTAGGGGAAATCTAAATAAAAAATAGAGAAATACAAAAAGAGGCTATATTTATTTGGAGAGGATGGTCTGATATTGAGTAATAGAGGTACTAGTATTGGAGGAATCGTTTTTGTAGGATGTATGTTTCTAGGTGGAGGCATTGGAAGTTTATTACATGAATCACATTCAGGTTGGCTAATTGGAATGGGAGTTGGATTTTTAGGCCTTGCCTTAACAAGATTTCTAATAAAAAGTTAATTGGTGAACTAAAAAGAACCAAAAGGTGAAATGATAACCTTGTGGTTCTTTCAAGTGAAGAGGAACTTTATAAATAAAATCGATCTCTTATTTCTTTTGAGGGGATCATACACGATTTGTTTTTTTTCAAAAAATTTAAAACGATTTCTTGCGATTAGTCTATATAAAAAGTCACGTATTGTTTTTGGGATTATTATAAAAGTATAGAAAAATTTTGGCCAACCTTCTAAATTTTTTGCAATAGAAAGTGCAGCTGAAGATTCAATTTTTATATTTCCATTTTGTACAAGAATTATCGAGTCAATTGAACTAAGTTCGGGGTGATCCTTTTTGAGATTTCCTCCGAATGAGGATTGTAGTGCGGCAAAATGAAAATAACCTTTTTGGTCATGTTTAATAATAAATTGAACAGCCCCATTGCATAATATGCATTCTCCATCAAATAAAATAATTGATCTCTCATCCATAAAATATCCCCTAAAAAGATTATTCTTGGTTCACCATATGGTAAGCAACATTTCTTAAATGTTGTAATAAAGGCTCTTTAATTTCTTCATCTAAATCGACATCATCCATCGCTTTTCCCATGCAATCTAACCAGTCGTGAGCTAATTCAATTGTAATTGGAAACGGTAAATGACGTGCGCGCATTCTTGGATGACCACGTTCCATACTATAATATTGTGGTCCACCTAAAAACTGTGTTAAAAATAGCTTTTGTTTACGTGCCGTTTCCTCCCAATCACCAGGAAATATTGGTGAAAGTCTCTCATGCTTTGAAACATAAGAATAAAAAGTATCCACTAGTTCTTCTAATTTTTCTTTCCCTATATAATCATACATTGATTGATTTTCGTTACTCAAAAGAAAAAACCTCCATTAATTTCAAAAAATACAATTTAGATAGGTTTATTTTATCTCTTTTTGGACTTTATGAGAAGTAAATAGGAGCCTAGGAGTATTCAAAATACATTTATTTAATTTATGATTAAATGATGATGATTACTCATAGGAGGTTCATGAGTAAGTAAAAAAGGATGAAGATGAATAAAACATACTTAAAAAAGTTCATCAGTAAGTAAAAAAGCAAAAATATGAAATTTACTTACTCATAAAGAATTTATATGAACTAATCTTCTAAATATCTATAAAAAGTCGTTCAGTCAAAAGTTGTGTATCAAACCATAGATTCGTTAATATTTTTTGAATTTTATTTTGCATAGCTTTTCTCCTTTATTACAAAAACGTTTATAATAATTAGATATTAGAATAGATATGATTTAAACTTTATCAGTTTTAATTTTATTCAACAATAAATACACGTAAATAGGAAATATAAAAAAATTGATATTATACTAGCATAGGAGGTGACTCAATGAATCAATGGGCACCAAAGAGCGGAAGAGTCATTTTACATGTTGAAATGAATTCATTTTTTGCTTCTGTTGAAATAGCAAATGATCCATCATTAAAAGGAAAACCAGTAGTTGTCGCGGGCAATGAAAAAGAGCGCAGGGGAATTATTGTAACTGCGAGCTATGAAGCTCGAGCTTATGGAATTCGGGCAACAATGCCATTATGGGAAGCTCGAAAAAAATGTCCTGAGATGATTGTGAAAACTCCAAATTTTGAAGCTTACCGAAAAGTCTCAAGGCAAATATTTGAAAAATTAGGTGCAATAAGTCCAAAAATTGAAGTGGCATCAATTGATGAAGGCTATATTGATATAACTGATTGTGATGAAAAACTAGGTCATCCAATTAAAATAGCTGAATTGATCCAGTCAATGTTGTTAGAAGATCTTGATATGCCATGTAGTATCGGTATTGGTCCAAATAAATTTCTTGCAAAAACAGCTTCAGATATGAAAAAACCACTAGGAATTACTGTTCTTCGTAAGAGGGATGTTCCTACTCTTTTATGGCCTAGAAAAGTAGGAGAGATGCATGGTGTTGGTAAGAAAACTGAAGAAAAATTAAATGAAATTGGCATTATTACAATAGAAGATTTGGCAAAAAGTAATGAAAAACAAGTACACGAATTATTAGGTGTAAACGGTAAATCCTTAAGAAATAAGGCCAATGGAATAGATGAGAGAGAAGTCGATCCTAGTCGTATGCTTTCACATAAGACAATTGGCCAATCAACGACATTTTCATTTGATGTTTTTGAGGAACCAATTATTGGAGAAAAGTTTGAAGCTCTATCTAAACGAGTAGCTGAACGATTAATTAAGAAGGGGTTAGTTGCTGATACAGTGACAATTACACTTCGATTTAGTGACCGAAAAACAATTAATAGAAGTAAAAAACTTACTACACCTGTACAACAAGCTAATGAAATCTTTAAAGAGGCATTTGATCTATGGAAAAGAAATTGGAATGGAGAACCATTACGTTTAATTGGAGTAACTGCATCACAATTAAATCCAAAAGATGAAATATCAAAGCAATTGGATCTTTTTTCTTTTGAAAAGGATGCCAAACAAGAACCATTGATTGAAACATTACATAAATTGCAAAATAAATACGGAGAACAAGTTATTAGTTTAGGGAGACAAAAAAAGAAAATTGACTCAAACAATATATTAGATATATTGAAATCTACAGAGTAAACAGTAGTTGGGCTTTCAATTGAAGGTCCTTTTTTTGTTGCCTTCGTTTTTTAACGAAAAAAAAGACGATCTATTAATTAGACAGTCTTCAAAATAGTTAATATAACCGTTTAAACTTTCTCAATAATAATTTTAGTTGCTGTAGGAAGATATTGTTTCACTGCATTCAGTACATTTTGATCATCTTGATATGCACCGACTTGTACTCCGTCCACGATTACTCTATGCATTTCTGGCTTAGCCTTAGCAGTTAAGTTAAATGCTTTTACTAATCCATTTACATGTCCTTGTGCTACTTTTTGACGCCAATTAGGGTCTTTTAGTTTTGCAGCATCGCTTGCATTATCAATGAAACCATTTTCAGTTAAAATCGCTGGCATATTTGATTCACGTAATACATGAAAATTAGCTTTCTTTTTACCACGATCAGTTAGTCCATTAAGCTTAACGATTTCTGGATGTAAATCGTTTCTGTATTGAGCTGAAGTAGACGTATCTGACAAACTATCATGTATATAATCCTCGTAACCAGACGCTGTTGTATTAAATGAATTGATATGAACAGATAAAAAATAGCTGGCACCCCATGAGTTTGCCTCGTTAGTGCGGTCAGATAAAGAACGATCAGTATCTGTAGTTCTGCTCATTCTAACCTCAACGTCATTATAGTTATTCAATAAATCTCTTATTCTTAATGCGATATCCAAAGTTAGGTCTTTTTCCATTAATCCATTTCCTACTGCACCTGAATCAGAGCCACCATGCCCTGGATCTAAATATAGTTTCAACATTATAATAATCTCGTTGCCATAAATTGTAGTTTGCTCCCCTATTCGATCGATTTGCTTAAAGCTACTCTCCTTTGGTCTAACATTCCAAGGGGGTAAATATTATATCTTAAAATTATTATTTTAAAGCAAACAATAAGGCAACGTTACCTCCTTTCTTATACAAAGTTTTAGAAGTATTACAGAATATTATTGCGTTTTATCTGCTAATGACCCTCTTAATGATAATGTATTCAAAGTAGCCTTTAGTTGAAGTGGACAAGCATCTAATGTATATAATCAAATTTTAGATATTTAGTTGAATTAGACATTATTCTAATCGATTCTTTATTTTGATAGATAGTTTAGTAGGGGAATCCTAAAATATTGTCGAATTTAAATAGTAAGTTATTCTGTTTTCCAAGGTAACTATTGCAAAAGAGCCAAGGAGGAAAGTATATGTATACAAAAATGAAAGCGAATGAACACGTTTATGCATCACATCGTAATGTGGTTTATGCTAGAAATGGAATGGTCGCTACTTCCCAACCATTGGCTGCACAAGCGGGCCTGGATATATTAAAAAAGGGTGGTAATGCAGTAGATGCCGCGATCGCTACAGCTGCTTGCCTTACAGTAGTCGAGCCTACTTCAAACGGTATTGGTGGAGATGCTTTTGCATTAGTTTGGATGAACGAAAAGTTATACGGTTTAGATTCAAGTGGACCAGCACCTAAAAATATATCGATTGATAAAGTAAAAAATTTAGGGTATGAAAGCATGCCTAAGTATGGTTGGATACCGATAACTGTTCCTGGAGCTCCGGCTGCTTGGGTAGAATTATCGAATCGGTTTGGGAGACTTTCGTTAAAGGAAGTACTACAACCTGCAATTGAATATGCTCGAGAAGGGTTTCCGATTTCACCTACACTAGGTAAGTTTTGGAAGAAAGCTTATGAAATATACAAAAAAGAGTTAAACTCTGAGGAGTTTGTTGCTTGGTTTGATACGTTTGCTCCAAATGGAAGAGCTCCTGAAGTAGGAGAGATTTGGTCGTCACTGGATCATGCAATAACTTTAGAAAAAATAGGCGAAACAAATGGAAAAGATTTTTATAAAGGTGATATTGCAGATAAAATGATTGCTTCTTCAAATCAATATGGTGGTTTTTTAACTAAAGAAGATTTAGAGTCTTTTAAACCGGAATGGGTAAATCCAATTAGCATAAATTATAGAGGCTATGATGTATGGGAAATTCCACCTAATGGTCAAGGAATTGTCGCACTGATGACTTTAAATATGTTGAAAAATGACCAGTTTGATGACAAAGAGAATGTAACTACATATCATAAACAAGTTGAAGCAATGAAGTTAGCTTTTGCTTGTGGAAAGGAATATGTAACAGATCGAAAGTTTATGAAGACTTCGGTAGAAAGCCTATTATGTGATCAATATGGAAAAGAACGCTTTTTAGGAATCACTGAAACTGCTCATACACCATTACCGGGAAGACCGTCTAGTGGAGGCACTGTTTATTTAGCAACTGCTGATGGAGATGGAAATATGGTCTCTTTTATTCAAAGTAATTATATGGGTTTTGGGTCAGGTATCGTAATTCCTGGAACTGGAATTGGAATGCAAAATAGGGGGTGTGATTTTAGCTTAGATGAAAAACACGCCAACGCTTTAATTGGTGGAAAAAAATCATATCATACGATTATTCCGGCATTTTTAACAAAAAATAATAAAGCAATTGGACCATTCGGTGTAATGGGTGGTTATATGCAGCCTCAAGGCCATGTTCAAGTAATCATGAATAGTATCGATTTTCATTTAAATCCACAAGAAGCTTTAGATGCTCCTAGATGGCAATGGATTGAAGGGAAGTTAGTAGAAGTTGAACCTAGTTTTCCTCAAGAGATTATTGAAGAGTTACAGGCTAGAGGGCATGAAATTAACGTTGCAAAGGATACTGGAAGTTTCGGGAGAGGCCAAATTATTTGGAGAAATGAAGATTCTGGCGTTTTAATGGGTGGAACAGAATCAAGAACGGATGGTTGTATAGCAAGTTGGTAAATATGAAAAGGAATTGATTGAATGAAACAATTAGAAATATTTATCGCGTTTTTTCGAAGTAGTATTTTAGGATACGGTGGAGGACCATCTACGATTCCTCTAGTATATAAAGAAGTCGTTGATACGTATAAATGGATGAAAGATGAAGAGTTTTCTGAAATATTAGCAATAGGAAATATGCTCCCGGGTCCAATCAATACAAAATTAGCAGGTTATATCGGTTATCGTATTGGTGGTTTAATCGGAATGCTTAATGCAATCATTGCAACGATTTTACCGACTATCATTTTAATGATTATACTTTTAACATCATTATCGTCTTTTAAAGATATAAAATGGGTTAATGGGATGAAGGAATCAATCGTACCTGTTGTAGGGGTAATGTTAGGTGTATTAACATGGCAATTTTATCAAAGTTCAAAAAAAGGATTGAAAACACCAACTATCTTAATTCATCTTGTTAGCGGTTTGTTTCTAATTCAATTTTTACATATACACCCAGCGATTATTATTGGTGGATTACTACTATTTGCAATCTTCCAACCAGTAAAAGCAAATTCCTCAAATGACCATCAGACGAGGAAGGGGAGTACAAACAATTGATTTATTGGAAATTATTTCTTTCATTTCTTATAACGAATCTTTTAGGATATGGTGGAGGACCCGCAACAATCCCATTAATTCAAAATGAAGTTGTTACACAAAAACACTGGTTAACAGGGCAAGAATTTCATGAAGCGTTTGCAATGGGAAATGCTTTACCAGGACCTATCGCCACAAAAATGGCTGGCTATATTGGATATAAAATTGGAGGAATCTTTGGTTCCTTTACAGCAGTCTTTGCAACGGTATTCCCTTCTTTATTGTTAATGATTCTACTAATTGGGCTTCTTTATAAAAATCGTGAATCAATTCGTGTGAAGAGAATGACAGCATATGTAAAACCGACAATAGTTGTCCTTTTAGGCGTACTTACATATCAATCTTTTTCTGATTCGTTTCATAATATTGGAGCATTCCAAGTTATTTTTATTGCAGTTTGTACATTTTTCTTAATGGAAAAATTTAAAATTCACCCGGCTTTTGTAGTACTTGGTGCTTTAATATACGGTGCCATTAATCTATAAAAATAAAAAAGAAACCAACTAATTGGTTTCTTTTTCTGTTTCTTTTTCTTTTTCTTTTTCCTTACTCATAACTTCTTCATAATCTTTATTAAACCAAAGTGGATCCATATTATCTACTTCACCATTATAATTAATCAAAATTTCTTCGCCAGCTTTAATGTCTTTGTAAGCGAAAAAATCAAATGTGTGATTATCAAAGTTAATATCGTATGTTGCATTTGCATCATAAGAATGGTTGAATAGCATTCCGTATCCTAGAAGAATCGCTGAATGGTTTATACCATATTCAAATGCATAGTCTGCTAATAAAGTTTTCTCGATATGTTCATGTTCCTCGTTCGGGTAAGAAATAACTGGCGCCTCATGTATTAACTCACCTTTTGCAATATCACGTGTTGCAAAGACACCTCGATTAAATTCACCGTCACTCAACGTAGAAGTTTTTATTTCAATCATAATTACACCTATAATTCTCTCTTAAGTCTTATAGATAGTTTGCCACTATTTTAGATATAAATCAATTTTTTTATCTAACTTTTCGAGAGAAAGAAGTAGTAAAACTGAGAAACGTCTTCTATGAAAAACTGATAAAATTAAAAAAATCTAAGTATATATTTTGCCAAAACATCAAATTATAAAATTGTTATATATATATAGGGAGGCAGATTATAATGAAGTTTTTTTATAAGATTATGATTTTATTGATTGTAATGTCTTCTATTCTTCCAGGAAATAAGCAGGTAAATGCAACTAGCAAAAAGGAATTTCTGCGAATCGAAGGATATAAGCCAAACCAAACTGTAAACAAAATTCCTTATCTAGCTGATATTTTCCAGGTTTCAACAAATCAGATTCTAGTAACTTTTGATTCACAAGTTGATCTTAATTTAGGTACAAAAGCTTCATTTTATTGGATTCAAAGTTTAACTGATAAAATCCCTACCGGAATTGCATCTCTAGGAAGCAAAAGTCAATTTAATGCAAGGAATGCTTTATCAAATAATCAAGTTACAATTACAAAGGTACAAGGAGATAACAATTCATTCTTGTTAACCTTCAAACAAGAAATTCCTTCAAATAAGAGATTTAAACTAGCAGTTCGTCATTTGCACGCTCCCGGTGGAAAACCATTTAATGGTATGAATGGTATGAAAGTATTCACAGGTAAATAATTATTATGCTTACAAACTAAAATCCCCCATAAAAGAGGGGGTTTTTTGCTTTTTATGGAACATTTAGCTTACTCCCAAAAAATTCTTAAAAAAATATAAAATATTGAATTGACTTTAACGTTGCGTGAAGGTGTATTGTAAAGATGTCAGGAGGTAGTCGCAATGGAATATACAGTACAAAAGCTTGGACTTCTAGCAGGAATCAGCACTAGGACATTAAGATATTATGATGAGATTGGGATTCTTAAGCCGGCAAGAATTAACTCATCGGGGTATCGGATTTATGGTCAAGCGGAAGTAGATCGCTTGCAACAAATCTTATTTTATAGAGAACTTGGTATGAATTTAGAAAATATTAAAGAAATAATTACATCGCCTGATTTCAATAGTGCCAAGGCGTTAACTGAGCATCGTAAGAAGCTTCTTGATAAAAGAAAGCAATTGGATTTATTAATTTCAAACGTTGAAAAGTCAATTGCACAAACGGAGGGGAAAATTAAAATGTCAAATAAAGAAAAATTTGAAGGTTTTAAGAAAGATATGATCGAAGAAAATGAAAAAAAATATGGAAAAGAAGTACGTGAAAAATATGGAGATGAAGTTGTTAATAAAGCAAATCAAAAAGTAATGAATATGACAGAAGATGATCATAAAGAAGTAACACGTCTTGCTGAAGAATTAACAAAAACATTAGCTGAAGCATTTAAAACAGGTGATCCATCAAGTGAAATTGCACAAAAAGCAGCTGATTTGCATAAACAATGGTTAACTTTTTATTGGAGCAAATATAGTAAGGAAGCGCACGCGGGCTTAGCGCAAATGTATGTAGACGATGAGCGCTTTAGAGCACATTACGATAAGGAACAACCTGGAACTGCTGAATTTTTAAGAGATGCAATTCATATTTACACGCAACATACAAATTAATTTTGGAATGGTGTACTTAGATTCTTTCTATGTACACTTTTTTTATATTTTTTTGGAAAAAAGTAGTAAATGTATTCAATGAAATTTGGTATAATTATTTTTATGATTATTTAGTTTGACGTAAATTTTGAAGAGAAGTATTATAAATTTTTAAATAATGGAATGTTTCTGTACAATATAGGTAAGAATTTGATTTAAATAATTCAATTTTTAAACTAAGGATGTACTAAAATGGACGAACAATTTATACCGAGGAAAGAGCGACATAAGAAGCGCTTTATTAGAAAGCGTCAAAATATTGAGCGTGAAAAAATAAAATTTAGTACTTATCTATTAAGTGTATTTTATTATTTTTTATTATTTTTAATTTTTAATCTTGTACAATTTTATATATTTCAGCATGTTAATCACACCATTAAATCACTTGGGAATTTTGATTTGGCTAGAGCAATCATATCTGGATTAATTTATTTACTATGTATAATTTGTATAGAGGATACTTATAGAAGATATCGAATGCCTTCAACTTTTATCCGAATTTTAATACCAATTTTAGTTTTTATATTAGCAATCGTCACTATGTATACTTTAATAAAAGTATTTTTCTAAAGGTTTTTGCTTAGGGAAACAGCAAAAAGTATTACTTCATAATATGATGTAATACTTTTTAGTTTGTTGGCGATCAGATAAGGAGTGTAGAAAATTCTTTAGTTTATAGATGGGAGATTCAAATCACTTTATTTTGAATCTTTTACACTCATTTCTAATAATCTTTTTTGAATCCATACAGCGGATTGGGTACCATCGCCCATTGCTATTGTGACTTGTTGAGAATGGGCTACTAAATCGCCGGCTGCCCATACATTTGGAACATTCGTCTCCTTTGTCCGTGGGTCTACAATAACATGCTTATTATTTAAAAGATTTACTCCTAGTTGTATAGCAAGATTATTTTGTACTTCATTTCCACCAAAACCAATAAAAGCTCGGTCCCCATAAATTATCTCACCATTTTGTAAACAAATTCCTTTAAAAGTGGAATCGTCTTCTTTTAGTACTTCTTTAATTTTTTCTTTTCGATAGTGAATGCCAAATTTCTGTAGTTGGCCAGTTAATTTGGAATCAAGATCATTTCCATCATGATTAATATATGTAATTTGTTTTGACCAATAAGCTAATGTTATGGCAAGATTTGCACCAACATTACCTGATCCAAGTATTAAAACGCTTTTATTTAATATTTCATATCCATCACAGTCTGGACAAACATAAATTGTCGATCCAAGACAATCGACTAGATTTTTAATTTGAGGAATTCGATCAATTAGTCCAGTTGCTAGTAAGACTGTTTTTGCAGAATAAGATTTTCCTGCTTTCGTCTCTATGATGAATTGATTGTTTACGTTTTGTATACTTAAAACTTTATCTTGGGTGAATGATACACCATAAACTTCAGCATGTTTTCTTCCTAGTTGCCTTAGCTCTTGTCCACTTACACTATTTGGCCAACCTAATATATTACGATATGTTTTACATAATGTTGAGCGCCCATAATTTGAGTCAATTACGAGTACATTCCTTTGGTATCGACCAAGCTGAATTGATGCCTGTAAACCTGCGAAACCTCCCCCTACTATAATACATTCATATAACTCATTCATAGACTTGTCTCCTAAATCTTTTAATGCAAAATCGTATATGTTCAATTTTTCCAATTAAGCAATTTCTAATCACGATTTCTCAATTAATCTAATTGTAGAAAATTAAAAGATTTTTGATTGATATATTCTGAATATTTAGGTACGATTTTTCTATTAACTTATTTTAAATTGTTGTTTTTTGTGGAGGGAGCAAGAATGAGCGCAGATAAGATTGCCTTAACAAATTCTAGAACAAAGGGAATTATTCTCGTATTAACTGCCGCAATATTATGGGGCATATCTGGAACTGTTGCACAATTTGTATTTCAAAGAAATCATTTTAGTCCAGAATGGTTAGTAGTTATTCGATTATTGTTTTCAGGAATCATCCTATTAATTTTTGCTAGTCTGAAAGAAAAAAGAAATATAACAGAAATTTGGAAGGATAAAAAGGATGTCTTAAGTTTATTGTTATTTAGTATTCTTGGGATGTTAGCAGTTCAATATACATACTTCGCTGCAATAAAAGCTTCAAATGCTGCTACAGCGACAATTTTGCAATATTTAGCACCTGTCATTATTACATGCTATTTGGCAATTAGTTTAAAAAAAGTACCAACTAGAAAAGAAGTACTGGCTATCATTTTAGCGCTTGCAGGGACATTTTTATTGGTAACACATGGAACGATTAGAGGATTGTCTATTACTGGATGGGCATTATTTTGGGGGCTAGCTTCAGCTTTTGCTTTAGCATTTTATTCAATACAACCTCAAAATCTTTTAAAAAAATTTGGGTCGACAATTGTAGTAGGTTGGGGAATGCTAATCGGTGGAATTTGTTTTAGCTTCATACATTCACCTTTTAATTTCCAAGGTCATTGGTCGATAAGTGCATATTTCGGAGTAATTTTTATTGTTATATTTGGAACGTTAATAGCTTTTTATTGCTATTTAGAGAGTTTAAAGTATATTAATGCTTCTGAATCTAGCTTACTTGCATGTGTGGAACCATTATCCGCAGCTGTACTATCAGTAATTTGGTTAAGCGTAAATTTTGAAATGCTAGACTGGATTGGAAGCCTATGTATTATTAGTACAATTGTCATTTTATCAATGGCTGATCGAAAAGATTCTAATTGACGATTATCTGTCACAAAAGAGCATAAAAAGACAGGACTCAATAAATTTAACTTGTTAGGATATAAATAAGGGAGGCGTCATATGGCTTGGGTTGAATCTTTACAAAAGGCAATTGATTATATTGAAGACAATTTATTAAACGAGTTAACGATTGAAGAAATTTCTAAACAAGCTAATTCATCTGTTTTTCATTTTCAGCGAACATTTTCAATTTTAACTGACATTAATATAGCTGAATATATTAGACGAAGAAGATTGACACTAGCGGCCAATGAATTAACAACTACTGATCATAAAATAATTGATATTGCCTTGAAATATAGGTATGACTCTCCTGAGGCTTTTGCAAAAGCGTTTAGAAGGCAGCATGGTGTAACACCAAGTGAAGCAAGAAAGTTTATTGGGAATCTAAAATCATATAACCGCCTCGTTATTCAGGTGAGTTTGAAGGGAGCAGAACCAATGCAATTTAATATTGTTGAAAAAAGTGCTTTTCAAGTAGTTGGAGTGAAAAAAGAGTTTTCTTATTTGAATGATCAACAACAGCAACTGATTCCAAAAATGTGGGAAGAGGTTAATGAAAATGGTACAAGTGATCGTTTGTACGAAATTAACAACGGTGACATTAAAGGTGTTTTAGGTGTGTGTATGATGAGTGAAAAGCAAAAATCAAAAAATCTAATTGAATATTGGGTTGCAACCGAATACGAAGGTGATGTACCAGAAGGTTTTTATTATCATGAAATTCCTGCATCAAAATGGGCAGTATTTGGTGTTCGCGGAGCAATGCCACTCGCAATGCAATCGGCATGGAAGAAGATTTTTTCGGAATGGTTTCCTTCAAGCGGTTATTCACATGCAGGTATCCCAGAATTTGAACTATATCCAGAAGGAAATCCATTTAGTGAAGATTATTATACTGAAATTTGGATTCCGGTAAAATAGATCCGATTTTTAAAACCGAAAAAAAGATATAAAACAAATTCGATTATTTAGTTTATAATATGTTCGAAATTAATTGATCTACAATCTGATTAATTTAAAGAGTTAGATTACGCTAAGTAAAGGCTATTTGATTAGGGTTTACCGCAAACATTTTTTGCTGAATAAGTTGATTGGAATGGAGGGATGATCGACTCCTATGGGATTAGCGGGAAGGCTAAGACCCCGCAGGCTTGCCGAGGAGGCTTAGGTCTCGCCCCATGGAAAGCGAGCAACATGTATTGGAAATCAACATCACTCTACTCCTTTTACGAAAAATTGATAATTAATTGACAAGGTAGTTTTTCAACAACGTGAAAAAAAGGTGCTTCTTAAGAAAGCACCTTTTTCTTTTATGTAAGGATTTATCCTCTTAATGCTTCTAACACTTCTTGTGCTTTGTAGCCTTCAGAGAAGTCTATGATTGTAGCTTTTTCACCTTTTAGAGCTTTTACTAAATTGTCAATTAAAGAATCAGCTAAAGTTTGATCGGCTTCAATTTGTTGAATTGGCTCGCCGATTTTTCCTCCTTCTAAATTAGCCCAATTTACTAATGAAAGAGTTCCTTTCGAACCGTATGCTGTAAATTTAATTTCTTCTTCACCTGCAATTTGGCTTAAGCCATCTATTAAAACAGGAGTGCCATCTTCTAATTCTAAAAAGGCGATAATTCCATTTTCGGAAGCAAGAGGATCAGCGGGATATTGAATATGTTTCGTGCCTAATTTCATTTTACCAAAAATCTTTTGAATTTGTTGAATATAATGTACACCAACCTCTAATACGTATCCGCCTTGTTCTTTTGTAGCAACCCATTCATTTTGTTGCCATAGTCTCGGCCAATTAGGAAAACGCATCTTTAATTCGATTCTTCTTACGTCGCCAACATATCCCGATTTTATAAGGCTAGCAAAAGATTTACTACCGACATTGTAGTTTAATGGAAAGTTCATCGCATGAAAAATACCTTTTTCTTTAGCTTGAGTATAAAGTCCTAGAGCTTCCTCTGTTGAGTTTGCCAAAGGCTTTTCACAAAGCACATTAATTCCTTTTGCGATTACATCTGTTACTACTGAATAGTGATATTTTGGAGGTACAGTAACATAAACGAGATCAAGTTCAGCATTTTCAAGCATCTCAAGATGATTTGTAAAAGTTAAAACTGATTCTAATTGGCTACTTGTTTGTTGAACTCTTTCTTCTAATGTGTCACATATTGCGACTATTTTTGTTTCTTGGTTGTTTGAAAATAAAGGAATTAATCTTTGTCCAATTGCGCCAAGACCAATAATCCCAACTTTTATCATGAGAAAAACACCTTTCGAAATAGATTTATATTGTAATTATAGTAAGAAAAATTAAATAATTAAAGAATTAGCTACCATGTTCATAGCTTATTAAATTTAAGGTCCTATAAATTGCTCATATAAAAATAATTTTTGAGTAAAAGTTTTGGGGATTACCAAATTCAAAAAGATTTTAGACACAGAAAGAGAATATAAATCATCGATAAGTAATGGAGGTGACTTTATGGAGAATAAGCCTTTGTATTATGATGGTAGTGGGGGATGGAGAAAAATTAATTCAATCCGAAGTTATAAAAAAGCGAATGAGTACGGTTACTGAAGTAAGAAAAAATTTAACTGGTAATCCGTTTGTGATTGATTGGAGTCAAGTTAATGTAGCTGGGAAATGATCTTTATTTGTGCTTATTTGTTCTTATTTGTTCTCAATTGAGAAAGAACACATCAATTATTAACAAAATAATGAATTAAAAAATTGTTTATCCCAGATGATTTATTAAAATTAAAAAAGATGTCCAATAAGTTAATAAATAAAACAAACTTAAGAGACATCCTTTTTAATTAAAGATTATTAACAGTTTCCATCAATGTCGCAGCTTAATGAAGACTGCTCAACAAGTTTTTGGTTGTTTAATGCTTGAATAAATGCTTCTTTACTTTGAACACCTTGTAAAACTTGGTCACCAATTATAAATGTTGGTACGGCATTTATAAAATTAGGGTTTTGGATTGATGAGTCATACTTTGTATTTGATACAGCTTCTATGAATTGAGAACGGTCTAAGCCAAGTTTTTCAGCGATATCTGCCAATACGTTTACTTCACCAATTTCTTTACCTTCTGTCCAAAAGTCTGCTAAAACTGCTTGAGCATATTCAGCACCTTTTCCATTTTCTTCTGCGAATAAAAAGCCTCTATGAGCTTTTTTAGTTGAAGGGTGGGGATCCATAGTTGGTAATATCATCTCAACACCAAGTTTTTGCGCAAGTGGCTGAACGCCGAATTTCCATCCTTGTTGAATATAAGAACTATTTGGACTTAAAGGTTCAGCTCCTTCAGGTCTTAATTGGAATGGTTTCCATTCAAGCTCTACATCGCTAACTTCTTTAATTGCGTCCTCAAGTGGTTTTTTTCCTAAATAGCAAAACGGACATACATAGTCCGAATAAATTGTAACTTTCATTATGAAACCTCCTAAATCAATTAAAGAAAGTATATACAATTTTAGAACTAAATCTCAATTTTTTAGCTTCAAATTAGAAAACTTTTTAAGGAAATAACTGTTCTACAAGTAAAAAAAGAAATAGAGTATGAGAGCTCTATTTCTTTAAATCATTAGTAGATTGATCATCAGGTGGTGGATTTGTTCCAATACTAGCAGTTTTCAAATTAACAAATGAGTTTAAAAAATATTTTCTTCTTAAAAGTAAAACGAATAATAGTAAAAGGCCACAGATTGATGTGAAAATCATTCCTGTAAGTAATCCACCTATATACATGAATGTATCCATTTGTGATGTAAATAGTGACCAAACTAATATAGAAAGGATTCCATCTGCTAAAACAATGGCAAGGGATACTACTAAATACGGTAAAAATTGTCCAGTTTCTTTTGTTTTCTTTGAAGCATATTTATACCCAATTGGTACAGATAAAAAGATGATAAAACAATAGAAGAGTAATATGAAATCTCGAATTGACATAGTATCACACCTAACTTTTTTGTTGGTACTATACTATATGCAGAATATTCATATAATTGGACAAGATTTTTTTTATTTACCAATTTTTACTTTTTTCTTTTTAATTTCTGCTTTTTCAGGCTTTGTAGGAGAGAAGTTATCGAAATCCTTTTTTGTTTCTGGTACTTCGATATGTCCTGTTCTTATATTTGCTTTATATAAATCAACTTGTTCTTTTGTGTCTTTATTTAAATTCTTATCTGTTTTTGCAAGATCAACGCCATTTTCTTTTATACCCCATCTCAAAATGCGTCCGCCTTGAAAGTTCCCTCTTAATTTCTTGGTGATGACTTCATCTACGCCCTTATCAATTCGTTTAATTGCGGATGTTAGGGTGACATTTTCAGGTAATCCTTGTTTATATTGATCCCTGTCAACACCAATTACCCAAACCTTCTTACCATTTTTCTTTAATTTTTTAGCTTCAGTAAATACACCTAATCCTGTTTTACCTGCTACTTGGAAAATGATATCTACACCTTTATCATTGTATAAGGATTTTGCTAATTTACTTCCCTCAGCAGGTTTATCATATGAATTTGCAAATTCGGTCAATACTTTTATTTTTGGATCGACGGACATAATACCTGCTTTAAATCCGTATTCAAACCTTTTTATAAATGGATCCTTTGTACCACCGATAAATCCAATTTTATGAGTTTTAGTGTTCATGGCTGCTGCTATACCGGCAAGGAATGCTGATTGCTCTTCACGATAGGTAACACTTACGACATTTGGTTTTTCAACAATCCCATCAATTATGACAAAATCAGATTTTTTTTCTTTACTTGCAACTTCAGAGATCACTTTTTGAAATGAATAGCCTATTCCAAATGTTAAATCATATTTCTTCTCTGCATACTTGATTAATTCTTTTTTTGCAGCTTTGTCTGTTGGGGCATCAGTTTTTACGTAATTTTTATTTTCCTTCCAACCATGTTTCTTTCCAGTTTTTATAATTCCATCCCAAACGGCTTGATTAAATCCTTTATCGTGAATTTCAGTTTTACCCATAACAATTCCAATTTTAAAATCACTTTCTTTTTCTTTCTCCGATGCACTGATATTATTATTTCTATTTTCACAGCTAGTTAAAGCAATGCTAGCAATTAGTGAGACAGTGGCGATTTGGAAAAAACGTCTTCGCATTGTTTTCCTCCATAGATTATTTTTAAAAACTAAGCTCTATTGTGTAAATTTCCCAATCAATTCATAAATCATTCTTTAAAGTGTTGGCATTTTTATATACAAGTGGTACTGTAACAATTAGAAATGATTAAGATGGAGGCATTAACGTGAAGCTTGTATTTTTAGGAACGGGAGCAGGAATGCCATCAAAAGGTAGGAATGTAACAAGTATTGCATTACAGCTTTTAGAGGAAAGAGGAGCGACTTGGCTTTTCGATTGTGGTGAAGCAACACAGCATCAAATATTACATACGTCAATTAGGCCACGACGAATTGAGAAAATTTTTATTACTCATTGTCATGGCGATCACATCTTTGGATTGCCTGGATTATTAAGTAGTAGAACTTTTTTAGGTGGAGAAGATTTATTAACAATTTATGGACCTAAAGGGTTAAAGGATTATGTAGAGACTAGCTTTAAAATTAGTGGTACTTATTTGAAATATCCGATTCATTATGTTGAAACTTCTGAAGGGATCGTTTTTGAAGATGACCAATTTATTGTTCAAGCAGTAGAACTTGAACATGGAATTCAATCATTCGGTTATCAAATAATTGAAAAGGATTTACCTGGAGAATTGAACGTTGAGGAATTAAAGAAAATTGGTGTAAAACCAGGGCCAATTTATAAATTCCTAAAAGAAGGGAAAACAGTAACTTTAGAGGATGGAAGAATTTTAAATGGAAATGATTTTATTGGACCTTCAAAAAAAGGTCGACGCATTGCAATAGCAGGGGATACTCGTATAACTGAAAAAAGTAATATGCTTGCTAGAGACATGGATGTATTAGTTCATGAATCAACCTTTGCAGACGATGAAACAGCTCATGCATATGATTATTTCCATACAACAAGTACTCAAATTGCAAATGTTGCTAAATGTGAGGGAATTAAAACTCTCTATTTAACGCATATAAGTGCACGCTATCAAGGGGAAGCTTCAAAAAAATTATTAGATGAAGCACGTGAAATCTTTGATCATACATATATAGCGAATGATTTTGATGAATTCGAAATTACAAGAAACGATTGAATTTTTCAGTTAAGATGCATCAGCAGAGCTTTTAAAAAGTTGGTAAGTGTACATAAAAGAATAGTTTAGAGACATGATATAAGTATTCTGTGTAAAAGGAAGGTCATGGCTTTGAAACAGTTAAAAGTTATCCTTTTATTTATTTTTGGTTTCCAATTTATTTTTTACAGTTCAATTAATGCATCAGCTGAAAGTAAAAATCGATATTATTACGAAAAGCAAGGTACTGCAATTTGGGAAGTACCCGTAAAAGAGAAAGTAATAGCAATTACATTTGATGATGGGCCCAATGATGACTATACCCCAGAAGTGTTAGATTTGCTAAAGAAGTATAACGCGAAAGCAACATTTTTTTTAGTCGGTGAGAGAGTTGCGAAATATCCTGAAGTTGTAATGAGAGAAATAGAAGAAGGGCATGAAGTTGCGAATCATACATATACGCATGCTAGACTTCAATATTTAACTGATGAACAAATAAGAGATCAATTACATAAAACTCATGATGCCATTATAGCTGCAACTCATGTCGAACCAGTATTATTTAGACCACCATTTGGTTATTATAGTGAGCGTTCGATAAATACTGTGCATGATCTTGGCTATTTAACTGTTATGTGGTCTTGGCATCAAGATACATTTGATTGGCAAAATCCTGGAGTATATAAAATCGTATCAAATGTATTAAAAGATACTAGAAAAGGAGATATTGTTCTTTTCCATGATCACGGAGGGGACCGTAGTCAAACAATCGAAGCACTGAAGCAAATCTTACCGGCTCTTCAAAAGCAAGGCTATCAGTTCGTAACGGTATCACAACTATTACAATTAAAAGCCGGTGTTAAACTTCCTAATTTTTAGTCAAAACCAGATCAATGGATTATCCAAATTGGTCTGGTTTTTTATTTGTCTTGCTTTTCTACTTCTTAAGTCTGATATAAAACCATTCCTCAGGCCATTATTCCGAAATAAAAACTTGTATAAGATAAGAGTATAAGTTGAAAGGAGGCGACGAGGTCATGAAGAAGTTCTTAACTTTTATCCTCGTACTAATATTAATTGGAGTTGCTTTAGCGAATTTAGGTGGCTTGATTACTTTAGCACTTGGATTAGTAATCACATACTTCAGTTTTAAAAAGTTTATGAAAACAGATTCGATTTTAATGAAAATCATCTGGACAATTATTGGATTAATCGGTTTATCGATTGCAATAAGTGGTCTTCCTTCTTTAATAGGTGCTGCAGCAGCAATTTTGCTTTATTACCTATATAAAGATTATAAAAATCAAAAAAAACTTAAAGATGATGAATTTAATATTTATGATGAAAATTTCAACCCTATAAAATAAGAGGAGTGTATGAAGATGAAAAATTTATTTACTCGTATTAAAAATCAAATCTCAGCGGATTTACATGGCTTATTAGATGAGAAAGAACAACAAAATCCAATCTTACAATTAAATTACTTCATTAAACAATCTGAAAGTGAATTAGGAAAAGTAAGGGGATTACTTGAAAGACATTATTCATTACGTACGAAATTCCAAGTCGAACGTGAAGGAGCACTTCAAATGGTGCAAAAACGTGAAGAGCAATTAAAGGTTGCAAACGAAGCTGGTGCAGAAGATCTAATCAAACGTGCAACTGAAGATCTAGCTTTTTATAAAGAGCAAGCTGAAAAGTTTGTTACGTTAATCGCTAAAACAGAAGAAGAAATTAGCTTTATGCATGAGCAAGTTAATCAAATTGAAAAAAAGTTAAAAGAGCTTCATACGAAAAAATATGACTTAATGTCTCGTCAAAACATGGCTCACGCGACAAAAAAAATAAATGAAACTCACCATTTACTTAATAGTAAAATGCCATCAATTGACTTCAACTACTTTGAAAAACAAATTCGAGATTTAGAGCTAAGAGTTCGTTCAGAATTTGATCTTCAATCATTTGATTACAAAATTGACTTATTAAAAAAAGAACTGACAGATAAAGTAAAGCAAGAAGCATAATCGTTTTAAAGAGAAGAGATCACCTATCTCTTCTTTTTTTGTGGATTTAAAAAGGAATAATTGCAATTTTTTTAACTGGAGAAGATAGTGTAGTAGATTTCCGCTACATGAGGTTATTAAGTAAATGTTTAAGATAAGCATTAGCATTTTAAGAAAACCCATTATGGGGAAGTAAAATACAAGAAAATGTAATCTAAGGGCCTCATGGACCAGATTTTTTGTTTAATTTGGAATAAATTTCTCTTTTAAAAATATAGATATGATGTTGACTTTTAATAGAAATATAAATTTATTTGAAAATTTAGAATTAGTTTATGAAACAAAAAAGGTACATTTTGAGAAAGGGCGAATTAATTATGAAAGGCTCCGAGAGCGTTTTAAAAGACATTGTTATTTAGCACTTAAGATTCGTAAGATTCCCACATAATTACAACAAAAGATCCTACATTTAAGGAGCGTATAAGGAGGTTTTTAGAATGTCAATCTTTGGGGTGAGGGGCTTTTAATCGATTCTATTTATGTAACAGTGCTTTTAATAAAAATCATGCGACTTAATGGAGTTTTTGTAAATGTGTTTATAAAAGAGAAAAATTAAGAATGATTAGTAAAATAAATTTTGAAAGTAGGGTTATGATTGAGAATTAAAGGTAATATCGTAAAAAAACATGATGTAGTTCATTGTATGGTTTCAACTGAGGCACAGTTTGCATGGGATCTTTTAAAGAAAACAAAATATCGATGTATTCCGGTTTTAAGTGAAAACGATAAAGAGTATGTTGGAAATCTTTATCGTGTTGATTTAGCTGAGTATTTAGTAGATAACGATTCTTTGCAAGGCAAGACCGTAAATGATTTTGTGCGTAAAGAATGTCCACCAATACAGGAGGATTCACCATTTTTCAAAGTATTCTTTACGATTAAACGTTTTCCATATTTAGCAGTTGTAAATGATCTAAATGAATTTGTTGGAATTTTAACGCATAAAACAGTTTTTGAATTATTAGAAGAAGCATGGGGACTGAAGGACGGCGGTTATTCATTAACTGTTAGTACGATGGAACATGAAGGTGCATTAGCTAGATTAGCTAAGCTTGTAAATAAATATTCTAATTTGAAAAGCTGTTTAACACTAGATAGTGATTCGGTTTATCGAAGAATTTTAATTACGCTGCCACCAACTATAAGTGAAGATGATTATAATAAGTTGAAAAAAGAGATCATAAAAAAAGAATTTCATATTATGCATGAAGAAGTTGCAACAAGTCAAGCTACTCTAAAATGAGTAAAAAGAAGAACAAAGGGATCATTATTTGGTCCCTTGCTCTTTTTTAAGTTTCATACTAGTTTGAAAGGCTTAGACCTCGTTAAACCCTTAATTTAGCTTTTTATGTACTTCGTGATTTGATTCTTTATTTTTCTTTAATGAATCGAATTTTAATAGTAGGAGAGTTGATACTTTTTGAGGGTAGCTAGGTGGTTTGCCCTTTGCTTCTACCATTGAATTGCCAACAACATAACTGATTGTTAGAAAGCCAACAATTAAAACTAGCGTAACGATCAAAGCAATTGTGATGAGAATACGCTTAATACTTGCTCGTAATACACTACTGTTTGTAATTTTCATCAGAAAACTCTCCCCCTTAGGACAACACAGTTACCTGTATCATTTTATTACCTATAGAAGAGAGTCATGACAAGCTAATTAAATTTTATTAATTTTTTCATATTCCTCTTGGATTTCACGTGATCGAACAGTTGCTTCAATAAAGCAATTTAAAAATGAATTAGCCACTTCGCGGTCTTCAAGAACAGATATTCCAGCTTGAGTAGTGCCGTTTGGGCTTGTAACTTTCTTCCTCAATGTCAATGGAGATTTATTCGTTTCTTGAAGCATTGAAATCGAACCCATTAAAGTTTGTTGAATAAATGGCTTGGCAATATCACGATGGATGCCTAGTGCCATTGCAGCTCGTTCAAATTGTTCGATGACATAATATATATAGGCTGGACCACTACCAAATAATCCAGTCATTGCATGTAATTCGTCTTCTTCAACTTTTGCGACAATACCAACACGCTCAAATAATCTTTTTGCTATTTGCACTTTTTCAAAAGGAACTTCATCTGGATAGGCAAGTGCTGTAGCAGATTTTCTAACCAGTGAAGACGTAGTAGGCATTGCACGAACAATATTCAGATTTTCATTTCCTAGTAACTGTTTAATTGTATTGATTGTAACACCTGCTACTAAGGAAATAATTAATTGTTTTTCATTGAAAAAATTTTTAATTTGATCAAGAGCGACTGTAACATCTTTAGGTTTCATCGCTAAAAAAACTACACTTGAACCTGAGATTGCTA
This sequence comes from Gottfriedia acidiceleris, assembly GCF_036421055.1. GTDB lineage: Bacteria > Bacillota > Bacilli > Bacillales > Bacillaceae_G > Gottfriedia > Gottfriedia acidiceleris_C. The sequence continues at coordinate 263,976 of NZ_JAZGQS010000004.1, forward strand.
GCTGACGGTTAGTAGTAGCTAATACACCATATTTTGTATGTAAACTATCTAAACGCTCTAAATCCTCCCTATTCGTGATTGCAATTTGATCACTCTCAATATATCCACTATCAATTAACCCTGCTATTAATGCTTCTGAAATACTACCTGCACCTATAAACGCAACTTTTCCTAGAAACATTACACTCACCTCACTCTATTGTAATAGCTATTTATATTAGAGAAATAAATGCTATATTCCTTGTTGACATATTACTTTTTATATAATTTTTCAAAAATATTTTTAAATAATTTTTAGTTGAAGGAAAAATATTAAGGAGAAAAGAAACATTTAAGAAATTTTTCTTAGCTTTGTTTCGAATAATACCTTTTCTGATCCCCGTGTTTTTTTGTAAACTCTAGATTCTCACTTTACATTAATGTAAAATTCTAATCATCTTTGTTTGTATTTTTTTAAATGTATATTAGAATTAACTGTAAGAAGATTCAGATAAGGAGGAATAAGTATGATCCCTGAAGATAAGATTCACCAAATTACACTCCCGGTACCTTATGCAATGAATACAGTAAATGTTTTTTTAGTTGAAGGAGATTTATTGACCTTAATTGACACAGGAACGAATACGCAAGATACGTTAGCTGCACTTAAAAGTGAATTAGATAAATTAGGGTATAATTTAGAAGATATTGAACAAGTCATTTTAACTCATCATCATCCAGACCATGCAGGGCTATTAGAGGAGTTTAATGAGGATGTAAAAATATTAGGTCATGAACGAAATATTCCATATTTAACGCAGGACGAATCATTTTTAAATTACTATAATGAGTACTTTATTAAAAATGCGCTATTATACGGTGTACCAAAAGAATATGTAAAAAGAATGCCACGTTCAACAGAGAAAATGCCATATACTAGTATTCGTTCTTTAACTCATACGATAGATGAAGGCGATCGAATTGAAAGTATTTTTGGGTTGAAAGTATTGTACACACCTGGTCATGCAACTTCTCACATTTCTTTAATTAGTGAGGATGATGGCATTGCATTCGGAGGAGATTTATTATTAGATAAGGTTTCGTCAAACCCAATTATAGAGCCGCCATTAAATGGTGAAACCGAACGTGTAAAACCATTATTACAATATAATGACTCTTTACAAAGAATCGCAGAACTTCCCATTTCAAAATTATATACTGGACATGGTGATCCAGTTACAGATATTAAAGGGTTAGTAAAAAGTAGATTAGATAAGCAAAAGGCTAGAGCTGAAAAAGTATATGAAATGATAAAAAAACAACCGTTAACTGCATATGAAGTTTGCCAAATGTTATTTCCAAAAGTTTATCAAAAGCAACTTTCACTTACTTTATCTGAAACAATTGGTCAATTAGACTACTTGGAAAACTTAGGTTTTATTAGTTTAAATGAACGAAATGATGGTATACTTGAGTATAAAACGAATGAGCATTCAGTCAGTCAATAATAGAGGTGGGAATTTTTGAGGTTAAGTAACCAAACGGTAGTCATAACAGGTGCTTCTAGTGGTCTTGGGAAAGATTTAGCTTTAACTGCAGCAAAACAAGGCGCTAATATCGTCTTAATTGCTAGAAGAGAAACAGAGCTAAAAAACTTAAAGGCAAAAATACAAGAAGATTTTCCAGTTAAATGTCATTATTTTGTTGTAGATGTGACAGATGAAAATGCAGTATACGATGCATTTCACCAAATCGAGGAGCAATTTGATGGAATCGATGTTTTAATAAATAATGCAGGGTTTGGTCTATTTCAAACCGTTGAACAAATGTCACTTCAAGATATGAAGCAAATGTTTGATGTCAATGTATTTGGAGTGATGATTTGTTCAAAGCTTGCCCTTACGTCTATGAAGCTGAAAGGGAAGGGACATATTATTAATATCGCTTCTTTAGCTGGTAAGATTGCGACTTCGAAGGCTGCAGCATATGCAGGTTCTAAGCATGCAGTGCTAGGATTCAGCAATGCCCTAAGACAAGAAGTTGAAAAAGACGGTATCTATATTACGAATATAAATCCAGGTCCGATGGATACACCGTTTTTTGATATAGCAGATGAGACAGGATCGTATGCAAAATCTGTTCGGAAAATGATGCTAGACCCTGAAAAAGTTGCTTCAAAAGTTATTTCTTTAATTGGTAAAAATGTTCATGAAATCGATTTACCTTCATGGATGGGATTTGGAGCAAAAGTTTATTCAGTATTCCCTAAAGTAAGTTATTATTTAATGATGAAATTCGGAAATAAAAAATAACAGAACCAGTTCATAAAGACTACTTAAATGAAGATAGAAAAAGGAGCTAAGGGAAGTAATTTTCTCGAGGCTCTTTTTATTTATCATCCTATAAATAGACAAAAAATTTATTTATATGAAGTGGATATTAGGTTTTGAAAACCGCCTTTACCATGAAATTGTCAGCTATTTTAAACTGGATTCTTTTAATACTTGCTTGTGTTTTAAATATTGTAAGTGCAATTGGGCTCTTAGGGAAAATAGACTTTAATGGATCATTTAATTATGATAAATAGCATTTTTTGAATGACCTTTTAATGATTTTAAAAGTTAAGATGTTAGAGCAATTTCATTAATTCAATAACACTAGAAATGATTTTTTTAGAATTTAAAATTATTTTAAGTCGTGTCCGAGCAGAAGAAATAGATGCAGTAATTGGGGAGTATATAGACCCCTCTGCTTTGTTATGCACAGATACTGCTACGAACTATAAAAAGTTTGCTTTGGATAAAGGTCTAAAACACGAAACAATTAATGTCAGTAAAGAAGGGTATGTGAAAAAAGGTATATACCATGTTCAGCATGTAAACAGCTTCCATAAACGTCTGGGAGATTGGATGGATAGATTTCAAGGAGTAGCCACTAAATACCTTTATAACTACCTATTTTAGTTCAAATTCTTACAACAGAATAAGAAGTTAGCTATCAAGGATAGAGTGAAGGGTATGATGTTAGGTTCTTGTCAAAATCCTAATTACATTACAGTTAAATATTTACGAGAAGTTTAAATGTAGTTGAATTGAAAAAGCCATATCAATGATATGACTTTTAAAGAATTACAGATTGTTTTTAAGTAATGAATAGACGTAGGTATCGTGTGCAGAACCATTTTGATACATATATTTCTTCAATACTCCTTCTTTTTGAAATCCAATTTTAGTTAACAAATTATTTGATGCTTCATTATCAATAAATACAACTGCACCTATTCGTGTTAAATCCATACCATCAAAGCCATATGATAGAACTTTTGATACTGCTTCTGTTGCATATCCTTTTTTCCAATGCTCAGGATGGATTTCGTATCCTATTTCTGCTCTTTTGTGTTTAGGTAGCCAAGCATTAAAACCAATTGTCCCAATTAACCCTTTGGTCCCTTTTATTTCAATCCCCCAACGTATGCCTCTTTTTTCATTATAATTTTTTGAAAAAAAATCAACGAATTGTTCAGCTTGTTCTTTATTCTGCAATGTGTCTTGCCCATAAAATTGTGTTACATTATCGTTCGAAAAACAAGTAAAAATACTTTCTGCATCTTCTTTTGTTATTTCTCTTAGTAATAGTCTTTCTGTCTCTAATACTGGAAACATTATTACAACTCCTTTTTTATTCAATAACATTATTCTGCTTTATTCTACAAATAGGAATATTTTTCCTTCCAAAATTTATATTTTTTAAAAGCAACAAACTTTACGAAAAGAGCCTTTAGAAAACAAATTTGATTGTTTAGTCTACTATATGTTCGATATTAATTGATCTACAATCTGATGAATCTAAAACAGTTAGATTACGCTAAGTAAATGTATTTGATTAGTGTTTAACGCACACATTTTTTGATGAATAAGTTGATTGGAATGGAGGGGGGCTCGACTCCTATGGGATATGCGGGAAGGCTAAAGACCCCGCAGGCTTGCCGAGGAGGCGAAAGAATCTCGCCCCATGGAAAGCGAGCATTTGGCGGGCAGTCTGAGACCACATTTTTGTGGTCTTTTTCAATTGAAATCAACATTCTTTTATTCGAAGTAAACCCTATTATTTTTCATTAGTCTAACTTCATGCGCTTTCAACTATATATATAGAAATGAGATCTAAGTGAAAGATGGTGGGATCGTATGACTAAAAGGGATTATTTAATAAAACCACTTGTAGGTGATCATTATCCGACAATTGATCGAGGAGAAACTATCTACCTATGGGACAAGCAAGGTAAGAAATATATTGATGGTTCTTCGGGTGCAGTTACTGCAAGTATTGGTCATGGTGTTAAGGAAATAATTGATGAAATGGTAAAACAGGCCTCTAAAGTGGCGTTTGTTTATAGATCACAGTTTACGAGTGAGGCGGCAGAGCAATTAGCTGAAAAAATAGCTCAGCTAGCACCTGGAGATTTAAACTGGAGTTTTTTTGTTAATAGTGGTACTGAAGCAACTGAAACAGCTATGAAAATGGCAATACAGCATTTTCAAGAAAGAGGAATTGATACGAAAACGAAGATTATATCAAGGAGTATGAGCTACCATGGAATCACCATCGGATCCTTATCGATGTCAGGGCATCCTTTACGGAGGAAACGTTTTACTAGTTTACTAGAGGATTATCCAATGGTTGAAGCGCCGTATTGCAAAAGATGTCCATTTGAATTAGAGCCTGGAAATTGTGGTTTACTTTGTGCGACTGCACTTGATCGTACAATTCAGAAATTAGGTCCTGAAAATGTAGCAGCCTTTATAGCTGAGCCTATTGTTGGTGCGGCAGGATCTGCGTTAACTCCCCCTATAGGGTATTATGAAAAAATTAAGGAAATTTGTGATAAGAACGATGTGTTATTTATTACGGATGAAGTAATGACAGGAATAGGTAGAACTGGAGAAATGTTCGGAATGAATCATTGGAATTGTGTGCCCGATATATTAGTTCTTGGTAAGGGTTTGGCGGCTGGTTATACGCCAATTGCTGCTGCAATTGCTAGTGATCGTGTAATGCAACCAATATTAGAAGGTAGTCGACTTGTTATGAGTGGACATACGTTTAGTGCGAATCCTCTCTCTGCAAGTATAGCTTTAGCCGTTTTAAACTACGTCGAAAAAAATGGATTAGTACAAAATTCTAAAATACAAGGTGAAAAGATTAAATTAAAACTAAAAGAATGGCAGAAAGAGTATCCTTTTCTATTCGATGTCAGGGGAGAAGGATTACTGATCGGTATAGAAATAAATGAAGATTTCTTTGATTGTAAAAGTGTAACAAATCGTGTAATTGAGATTGCAAAAAATCATGGATTATTACTGTATCCGTCTGTTAGTGGCCCATATGGAAGATCTGAAAATAGTTTCTTGCTTTCTCCACCTTTAGTCATTAAAGATGCGCAAGTCAATGAATTACTAACTTTATTGAAGGAAGTTTTTAATGAGCTAAATCAAGAAGCAAAGGAGATCGAATAATGGCAATCAATACTTTCGGGAAAATCATTCGTATTGAAGAAGCTTTGCTTTATTTTAAAGATGAGATGGTGTTAATGTTCGGTGGCTTTGGCGGAATCGGTAATCCACCAACATTAATTAGGAGCATTTTAGAGAAAGGCGTGAAAGATCTTACTCTAATTGGAAATGATACGGGTTTTCCTGATGTAGGGATCGGACAATTAGTGACGGCTAAAAGAGTAAAAAAAATGATTACAACTCATATCGGATCAAATCCGAATGCTGGAAAACAAATGACAGATGGTACGTTAGAAATAGAGTTCAGTCCTCAAGGTACATTTATCGAACGGATTCGAGCGGGTGGAGTTGGATTAGGTGGGGTTTTAGTGGATATCGGGATTGATAGTGTAATAGATGTTGATAAACAGAGAGTGAATGTATTCGGAAAAGAGTATTTAATTGAAACGCCTCTCATTTCAGATGTTTCAATTGTATATGCGAAGAAAGCAGACCCTTTTGGGAATTTAGTTTTTGATAAAAGTGCTCGCAATACGAATCCTTATGTAGCAATGGCCGGAAAAATCACAATTGCAGAAGTTGATGAAATTGTTCCTTTAGGAGCATTAGATCCTGAAGAAATTATCGTACCTGGTGCTTTCGTTAACCACATTGTTCAGTCGGAAGGGGTGAATTGGAAGTGGGTTTGGGAAAAATAAATGCTAGGGAAATGATGGCAAAACGTGCAGCAAAAGAAGTAAAGAGCGGTATGATTGTGAATCTTGGGATTGGAATTCCTTCACTTATCCCCAATTACTTACCAGATGATTGCCAAGTAATGTTCCATGCAGAAAATGGCGTGTTAGGTTTAGGGCCTACTCCACAAAAAGGTGAAGAAGATGAAAATTTATGTAATGCCGCAGGATTGCCTGTAACACTAATTCCAGGTTCAAGTTATTTTGATAGTAGCATAGCCTTTGCCATTATTCGAAAAGGTTTATTAGATTTAACAGTACTAGGTGCTCTCGAAGTCAGTAAAAATGGTGATTTAGCCAATTGGATTGTTCCTGGTAAAAGAGTGCCAGGAATTGGTGGAGCAATGGACTTAGCTCAAAAATCAAAAAAAGTAATTGTTTTAATGAACCATACAAATAAAACTGGTGACCCTAAAATAGTTTCTGAATGTACACTTCCACTTACATCTCCAAGTTGCGTAGATTTAATTATTACCGAAATGGCTGTAATTGAAGTAAAAAAAGAAAGTGGAGAGCTTTGGTTAAATGAAGTAATGTCTCCATATTTAGTCAGCGATGTGATTGAGAAAACTGGTGCTCCACTATTTGTGAACCCAAATGTTATTGTTCATCGTTGGGAGTGAGCAAAATGGATTTGAAAGCTAAAATTAGTGACTATATTCATAAAAATAAGAATAAGGCAATTGAATTACTTCAGAATTTAGTTCGTGAAAAAAGTATTTCAGGAAATGAAGCTGCTGCACAAAAAATTGTCTCAAATTATTTACAGAATCTTGGATTAGTGGTTGATCGATTTGAGCCGTCAATTGAGGAATTAACAAAATCTCCTTTTTTTATTTCAGAAAGAACTTCATTTCAATACAGTCCGAATATTGTTGCAATTTTAAAGGGAACCGGAAATGGTAGATCGATCATATTAAATGGACATATTGACGTGGTTCCTGAAGGTGAAATCAGTAGTTGGGAGCGCCCTCCGTATAGTGGTACAATCGTAGGGAATCGCTTATATGGTAGGGGAGCAACAGATATGAAGGGCGGAAATGTTGCTGCATTATTTGCGATTGAGGCAATAAAAAAATTAAATATCCCACTTAAAGGCGACATCTATTTTGAAAGTGTAATTGAGGAAGAAAGCGGAGGGGCAGGTACGCTAGCAACGATATTACGAGGATACGTTGCAGATGCTGTCCTTATTCCTGAACCAACTAAAAGTAAAATATTTCCGAAACAGCAAGGTAGTGTTTGGTTTCGAATAAAAGTAAAAGGGAAAGTTGCCCACGGTGGAACGAGATATGAAGGTGTTAGTGCAATTGAAAAAAGTATAATGGTTATTAATCATATCAATCAATTAGAAAAAGTTAGAAATACTAGATTGCTAGAAGATCCGCTATATAAAAATGTGCCAATTCCAATTCCGATTAATATCGGAAAAATAAATGGGGGTACTTGGCCTTCCTCCGTCTCAGATTTAGTTACTCTTGAGGGAAGGCTTGGTGTTTCACCAAATGAAACGATTGAAGAAGCTAAACTTGAAATAACGAGGTGGCTTAAAACACTCTCATTAATTGATGATTGGTTTATTGAAAATCCTGTTGAGGTTGAATTTTTTGGAGCAAGATGGTTACCTAGTAGTATCGATCTTGGGCATCCATTTATGGAATCTCTGAAGAAATCCTATCAATCTGTTTATAAAAATGAACCGATTATTGAATCCTCTCCATGGGGTACGGACGGCGGACTATATTCACAAATAAAACAAATACCTACTATTGTGTTTGGACCAGGGGAAACAAAGGTTGCACATTATCCCAATGAATACATTGATCTAGACGAATTATTTCGTTGTTCGGAGGTTATTGCCTACACCTTACTAGATTGGTGTGGAGTAGATGAATAATGAAGTATTTTATCTAAATAAATAGATCACAAGTGAAAACTTTGTTGGGATATTTGTTTTGCTTATTTAATGAGCGGGATCATTTCAACATCATGGATAGATAAAAGAAGTTGCAGTCCTTAAATATTTTCACGGAAATAATTTGAGATTTTATACTAAATAAATTGTAAATAATTGATGAAACAGAGACGTTAGATTGAAGATGTTGATAGGATAAAACAAATTACGACTTTTAAAAGACTCGTCAAAAAGTGAGTAAAAGCTCTTTCAATTTTTGAATAGAAGGGATATTCAACCAAATTGACCTTTCAAAATGAACCAATAAATAGAAAGGCCCGTTACTTCATCACTAGTAACGGGCCATCTTTTATTAATCGAAAAGTTAAGCAATTGATTTAATTAAACTAGGTAAAATATCTTTTCAATAGTAGAAAATTAATAGAAATAATGATAGTTAAAATGGAAATTGGAACACTAAATAGTAAAAAGATAAAAGGAGGATTTAAATGCGAAAGATAACTTTACTTTTTCTATGTCTATTTTTGTTGACACAGCTGCCAAAAAAGACACATGCTGCGGACAAAATTCCAATTTTAATTTATCATTCCATTGATGAGTTTACTGGTCACGGAGTAAGAGATTTGTTTGTCTCACCAGACAATTTTGAAAAGCAAATAATCTATTTACGTGATCATGGATTTACGCTTTTAACTTTTGAACAATGGGGAGAGCGAAATAACGTAAAGAAACCTGTATTTATAACCATTGATGATGGTTATAAAAACAACTTAAACGTGTTAAAAATCTTTCAAAAATTGAAATCGGATACGTTTACACCAAGAGCAACGATCTTTGCGATATCAGACTATATAGGATGGCCGGATCGTCTTTCTAGCACGGATTTAAAAAAGATGTCTGATACAGGGATGTTTTCAATCCAATCGCACTCTGCAACACACCCGGATTTAAGGAAGATTGATGATTATAAGCATGAGTTGAAAGATTCCAAAGATAAGATTCAATCAATTACTGGAAAAGCTGTGATAGCCCTCTCGTATCCTTATGGTTATCATAATGATAAAGTAATTGAGGAAACAAAAAAATACTATAAATTTGCAGTGGCGACAGATCCTAAATATTTTCTAGAAAAGGGTACAAAGAATGAAGACTATCTTTTACCTAGAATCTATATTAAGTATGACACTACGATGGATGAATTTGCTAAGATTGTAGAAGGACAGGCTAAGGTAATTGTAAATTTTAGAGAAACTGAGACGATTTATTACGATTGAAATAGGGGTACTCATAAGTCTTTGAACATTAGACTCTATGAGTTATCCTTTTTTATTGTTTAATTAGCTTAAAGATATTTGCTTAGTTAATGATTATTTTTTCATCAATTATGGGGAAATTTACCTTTTTTTTTACTTTGTCGATAAATAGGAGGTTTGTGAATAGTTTGTCTCATGGTATGATATAGTAAGTGATAGATTAATGAGATAGAAAAGGTGATTAAATGAGAGCAAATCCATCACAAAGACCATCACCAAAAATGAGGTCAGTATGGAGAATTACATCACTACTTAGCAGTATCTCTTTAGTTGCTTTACCAATTATCTATTATTTTCTTATGAGATATTTTTCACTTCCCTTCTTTATTTTAATGATTATTATAGGTGTCGTAATAGCGTTAATTATTTTTTTAACTTTATTTTTACCTACACTTAAATTGAAATATACTGCATATGAGATTTATGAAAATGAGTTAGAAATTCAAAAAGGAATATTTGTTATTAAACGAATTGTAATTCCTATGGTTAGAGTTCAACACGTTACGACAGAAGTAGGACCAATACTGCGTCGATACGGTTTATCTACAGTGAATATTTCCACGGCTGCCACCACACATGAAATTGAAGGCTTAGAACACCATGTCGCAGAAAAGCTTAGAGATAAAATTATCTACTTAGCAAGGATAAGTGATGATGATGTATGAGCCAAAAAGACAACATCCAGCTTATATACTTTCCGTATTTTTAGAGCAAATTAAAAACGTACTAATACCACTTATTATACTTTTAGTTTCAGGTGGGAAAGGGTCAATGTTTCAATATTTGTTTGCTGCTGTTCTAATCGTTTTTCCGGTTGCTTCAGCAATCATAAAATGGTATCGATTTACCTACTATATAACTGAAGATGAATTTAGAATTCGTTCTGGATTATTTGTCATCGAAAATACATTCATTCAAAAAGAACGAATTCAGTCTTTTTCAATTAATGCTGGATTTATTCAACAGCTTTTTAATGTGGTGAGCGTACGAATTGAAACAGCTGGTGGGAAAAAAGCTGAAGGCATATTAAATGCAATACCTAAAGAAGTGGCACTTTCATTAAAAAATGAAGTATTAAACTCTAAAAAGAAAAAAGTAGGTTTGGTTGTAGCTGAGGAAAATAGTGTACAAGCAGTACCTTTAGTAGATATAAGTTTAACAATTGAAACGAGAAAACTTTTTTTAGCTGGGATCACTTCCTTTGAAGTAGGGCTAGCTTTTGCCGTATTAGCATCATTATTTTCACAAATTGAGGATTTACTTCCACATAGTATTTATGTGGCAATATATAATCAAATACAAACATTCACTTACATGATGTTTTTCATTGTATTTTTAGGTAGTTTATTACTTTCCTTAATTTTTTCAACCATACGATACATATTAAAATTTGCAAACTTTACTGTCCAAAGAAAAGATGATCGAATTATTATTACTAGAGGGTTATTCGAAAAAAATGAATTTACGGTTTCTTTAAAACGAATTCAAGGGGTAGTTGTAAAAGAAGGGATTCTTCGTCAATTGTTTGGCTATTCTACCGTTTACGTCGAAGCTGTCGGAATGGGGGATAAGCAGGAACAAGGTAGACATGTTCTCCATCCATTTATTAAAACGAAGGATGTCCACTTATTCCTAAAAAATTTTATTCCTTCTATTAACTATGAAGAAATATCAAACCGAGCACCAAAAAGAGCTCGAAAAACATATTATTCAAGAATGATTATTACTTTTGTTCTAATAGCGAGTGGAGTAGTATTACTTCCATTTGTTCATTTCTGGGCTTATGGGATTGTTTTAATCGGTATTTTTATTGCTGAATTAGGATTTAGAAATGCAGGCTATACATTATTAGATCGAACTGTGATCATTCAGTCTGGTTATTTCTCAAGAACAACTGCGATTTTACCAAAAGAGCGAATACAAGTATTAATCGGTGAACAAAGTTTCCTTCAAAAAAGAGTAAAACTAAAATCTATCTACATTACGATTCTTTCGAGCCAATTTGGTCGTACTTATCAGGTTAAACATTTAGATGAAAAAGACGTAAATCGGATGATTGGTTGGTTTAGTTAATACCATTTTGAACAATCACAAATTGAAAAAAGAAGACGTGTATACATTAGTGTAAGCACGTCTTTTTTTAACGCTTAAATTTTATTTTTTCTATTAGGAGGAAAAGAACTTGGGGAAAAGAATATTTGTAGGAATACTCCTCTTAACCGTGTTTGTAACAGTTTTACATACATTGTGGAATAAACCTGCACCATTAAAGCATGGAGTGATTGATGATGTTGGCCATCTTCTTCCTACTAAAATTGATCGTATAGTCAAAGGAAAGGAAGTAGATCAATTAAAGAAAATTGTAATCGATGCAAAAAAACAAGGTAAGACAGTTTCAATTGCAGGCGAGCGACATAGTCAAGGAGGTCATACATATTATAAAGATGGTGTGGTGATTGATTTAAAAACATTTAATAAGGTTGAAAAAGTCGATCCTGTTCAAAAGACAGTAATTGTTCAAAGTGGTGCAACATGGGGAGATATACAAAAAGCGATTAATCCTTATCATCTTGCCTTAAAGGTAACTCAGTCACAAGAGATATTCTCAGTAGGTGGTTCATTAAGTGTGAACGCACATGGTCGTGACATTCGGAATCACTCATTAGCTAGTACTGTTAATTGGTTTACATTATTAACACCAGAAGGGAAAGTAATTAAAGTAAGTCGTACTGAGAATAAAGAATTATTCCCGTATGTATTAGGTGGATATGGCTTGTTTGGAATTATTTTGGAAGTAGAGTTTCAACTAACAAATAATGAATTATATCGAGTAGAAACAAAAACGATGGATTATAAGAAGTATCCAAATTATTTGAACAATAATGTTTTAGAAAACCAAAATGCAAGAATGCATATTGCTAGGATTTCTGTAGCACCAGATAGTTTTTTAGAAAAGGTTTATGCAATTAATTATATGGCAACATCCCGTAAAATGACCGATTCAGATGAAGAGCTGAAGGAAGATCATTCCGCTTTTTTGCCGAAGCTTGCACTAGGTATGTCAAGAACTTCGGATATTGGTAAAGATCTTTTTTGGGATTTTCAATATCGCTTTATTCACTCCCTAAATGGAAACTATGAATCACGTAATAATGTAATGCGTTCTGAAAGTAAGTTTATGGAGTTCGATGACCGTCAAGATACACAAGTTTTACAGGAATTTTTTGTACCTGTAAATGAATTTACTCGATATATTGATGATGTTAGAGAATATCTACAATTTGAAAATTTAAATATATTAAATATTACGATTCGATACGTTGAAAAAGATGATGAAACAGTCATGAATTATGCGAAAGATAATATGTTTGCTTTTGTTGTTTTGATTCAACATGGAAAAGATAAAGATTCTGTTCAATATGCAAAAGAAGTAATTCAAAAGTGGACTGATCTAACTTTGAAGCATGGAGGAACTTATTATTTACCTTATTATCCATATCAGTCTAAGAAACAAATGGTATCAGCATATCCAAAAGCACAGGATTTTTTCAATAAGAAAAAAGAGTTTGATCCAAATAGTATATTTATGAATACTTTTTATGAAAATTATGGGGAGTAATCTTATGAACCGTTTTTTAATTGCACTACTTAGTATTATTGGATTTAGCAGCTCTTTAGTATTTCCATACTATGTCCTCTTCTTAAGGAATATAGGAGATGCGTATGACATATTTAGTTTATTATATGGACTTTTTTCATTAAGTTTAAGTGTGGTTGTTTACTTTGGTGGCAGATTTGTTGACCGGGTTTCACCATTTTTATTAATGATATTCCATTCATTATTTTGCTGTTTATTGTTTTTTTCACTGCCTTTCATCGATAATATAAAAATTGTTTATATTGGGCAAGTTTTATTTGGAGGATTTACTGCATTATTCAAGATTGCTGAAAAGAAATTATTTTTGAACGCTTCATCTGATTTTTATAGAAGTTACTTATTTTGGACTTCTTTTGTAACAGCTATTTGTATTATTGGTATAGGAACTTTACTTGAATCAATTGACATTCAATTTATGTTTCATTTAGCGGCTTGGCTTTTCTTATTAAGTGCACTTGGTCTTTGTTATAAAATGATAATGAGCAAGGTGCAGACTAGTCTTAAGTAATAAAATTTATAATTTATGCCTTAGTAACACAACAATGTTTTGTTTTTTGTGGGTTTTTATGCGTAACGTTGTTATATCCTATTCATACAATGGAATTAATGAGAAATAGCAAGATTTACATATAAAGTGCTGATTTGTAATAAAAATAAAATAATAAATTTTAATTTATATATTGTTTAAGTAACGAAACAATGTTATATTAACTTTAATTAATTAAAGTATTTATGGAGACATTCATTACTTTATTTGAAGTTAAATTGTATGGAAGGAATGATAAAATATTATGAGACATGAGGAAGCTGTAGGTATTTTTTATGCTGCTTTTGTAATTTTAGGATTAACGATTGGTTTAGGTGTAGGTTATTTTACATCACATTTAATCGTAGGAGGATTTCTTGGTTTTGGAATCGGAATAGGTTTAGGTCTATTAAGCAATGCTATTTTATACATTAATAGAGACTGATTTTGACTTTGTGCTAATGATCGCCCAAGGTTAGCTCTTCAATAGAATAGGTGCCTCGAAAGATAAGCGCTTTTTAGTCAGTCACATAATTAAGCTAGCCTATGAATACAGTATTGAAATTAAAATTTTGCTTGAAATGTAAAAGGAGAGATTAAAATGCAAAAAAGGGAAACAAAATTGGTTCCTGTTATGATTGCGTTATTACTTGGGATTTTTTTCGCTTCCCTTGATAACACAATTGTTTCTACGGCGATGCCTACAATATTAAAAGATTTAGGTGGCTATGATAAATTTGTTTGGGTAACATCGGCTTACTTAGTTACAGAAATGGCTGGGATGCCAATTTTCGGTAAACTTTCCGATATGTACGGTAGAAAAAGATTTTTTATGTTAGGAATTATTTTATTCATTTTAGGTTCTGTACTTTGTGGGACGGCAAATTCTATTATTCAGCTTAGTATTTACCGCGCAATTCAAGGTATTGGTGGAAGTGCTTTAATGCCAATAGCTTTTTCAATTATTTGGGATGTGTTTCCTGTTGAAAAGCGTGGTAAAATGAGCGGTATTTTTGGTGCCGTTTTTGGATTATCAAGTGTTCTTGGCCCATTAATTGGTGCTTATATTACAGATTATATTAACTGGAGATATATTTTCTATATTAATATCCCTTTTGGACTTTTAACACTTGGTCTAATTAGTTATTTTTATATCGAATCGAAAAACCACACAAAGCAACAAATCGACTGGTGGGGTGCAACTACCTTTGTTATTAGTATCGTCTGTTTAATGTTTGCACTTGAACTAGGTGGAAAAGAATACGCTTGGGATTCTGTACAAATTCTTGGATTATTTGCTGGATTTGCTGTTTTCCTTATTATCTTTTTATTCATTGAACGTAAAGCAACTGAACCGATTATTTCGTTTAGCATGTTTAAATATCGTCTTTTTGCTGCTAGTAACTTTGTTGGATTATTTTATGGAGCGGCATTCATCGCTGCAACAATTTACATTCCAATCTTTATCCAGTTTGTTCAAGGTGGAACGGCTACAAATTCTGGTTTAGTTTTATTACCGATGATGGTAAGTGTTAGTATTTCTGCCTCATTTGGTGGAGCATTAGCGAATAAAACTAGTTATCGTAATATTATGGTCGTTTCAGTTGCGCTACTTTTAGCGGGTATTATTTGCCTAGGTACGTTAACCCCTGATACGACTAAATTCCAAGTAATCGTTTATATGGTCATCGTCGGACTAGGTGTAGGGGCATCATTCTCAGTACTTGGTATGTCTGCGATGCATCATTTTGATAATGAAAATCGTGGTTCAGCAAGTTCAACTAACGCATTCCTTCGTGCTTTAGGAATGACGGTCGGTATTACTGTTTTTGGTGTTATTCAACGAAATGTATTTACTGATAAAATTGCTGATGCATTTGCAAAAAGTGGCGCACCACAGGATTTTTCGAATATTAATCAAGCATTTACTCCTGAAGCTACCAAATTGATTCCAGCACCAATACTGACAAAAATTATTGACGTGTTCTCAACATCAATTGCTCATACATTCCTTTGGACATTAGTTCCCGTAGGATTAGCATTGATTTCAATTTTCTTAATGGGTAACGAGCGTTTATCAGATAAAGAAATGGCTAAGAGTAATGCGTCATAAATAGAAATAAAAAAGAAAGACCTTTGGTCTTTCTTTTTTTGAAGACAATAAGATAGGTATTTTAATTGAAAGGCTTTGAAAGGGGACTCAGATATGGCAGAAATTTGGGAATCGAGTTTTATAGAAAATCAAATGATGTGGGGATTTGAGCCTTCAGATTCCGCAATTTTAACAAAGGATTTTTTCCTTGAAAAGAAAGTTAAGGATGTACTGATTCCAGGGATTGGATATGGAAGAAACGCAAAGATTTTTACTGACAACGGAATAAACATAACAGGTATTGAAATATCAAAAACAGCGATTGAATTAGCAAAACAAAATGGGATTAATTTGACTATTTTTCATGGTTCAGTAACCGATATGCCTTTTGATCAAAAACTTTATGATGGTATATTTTGTTACGCACTTATTCACTTATTGAATAATCATGAGAGAGAGAAGTTTATTAAAGATTGCTATAATCAGTTAAAGCCAAATGGCTATATGATATTTACTACGATTTCAAAAGATGCACCAATGTACGGAAAGGGCAAACAGCTAGATAGAGACTACTTCGAGTTAATGGAAGGGATAAAAATGTTCTTTTATGATTCTGACTCGATCAAACAAGAATTTGGAAACTATGGATTGATCGAAGTTTCCGAAATTCTTGAACCACATAAGAATATGGAAAGTAAACCTCCGTTTAAATTTACGATGGTGAAATGTCAAAAGAAATAATATTAATTTAATTGTCACTTAGCACTACGAATTATTTTTCCGAATTTAGGTAAAAGCGTAGGGCTTTTCTATTTTTTCACCACTTTATTAGATTATCTCTTTCTAATTGAGATAAGGTTGTCTTTTTTTTAAAATAGTTTAGACTAGTAACTGAGGTGAATGTTCTTGAAAGATAAGGTTTCTAGTACGAAATGGTTTGGACTAGCATTGCAGTCTCTACTAGTTTTAGCGGAGCAAGACGGAATTTGTCCAAGCGCAGTATTAGCTCAAAAACTTGAAGCACAATCTACTTTTTTAAGAAAAATTCTTGCCAATTTAGTGAAAGCAGGCATTATTTCAGCTAAAGAAGGACGAGATGGTGGATATTATCTATCCAAAGGTGCTAATGAAATTACTTTAAAAGATGTTTATGATGCGATGAGATCAGATCCATATTCAAAAGGCTTCTTAGATGTGAATAGTAAGGAATGTTTTGCGCCATCTACACGATCTGCTTTATATGATTTAAAAGATGAGATGGAAAGTTGGCTTGTTGAAGGCCTAGCAAAGAAAACAATTTCAGACTTATTACCAAAGGATAATGGGTAAAATAAAATCGAAACTAAAATGTTTCGATTTTATTTTTTTATAAACTGTAGTTGACTTTTATACAGTTGAAGTCATATACTGTATTTGTAAATAACACAGTTAATCAAGGAGAGATTAAATATGTCTAATGTTAAATCTGAAAAAGAAGAGTATTTAAATAAAGTAAACGAAATCGATTTTGGTAAGGAAGCCCCAAAAGAACTTGATAGTACTGATTTCTTCACTGTAGCAAAGGAAAGAAGATCAGTTCGTCACTATGATCCAAGCTTTCAAATGTCTGATGATGAAATTAAGGAGTTACTAGAAGTTGCAGTTCAAGCTCCATCTTCTTCAAATTTACAGCCATGGAGATTCCTTGTAATTAAAGACCAAGATACTAAACAAAAATTATTACCAATCGCTAATAACCAACAACAAGTTGTGGATGCTTCTGCGGTAATCGCTGTATTAGGTGATACAGAAGCTTATAAAAATGCTGATCGTATTTATGATGAATTAGTTGAAAAAGGTATGATGACTCAGGAAGTAAAAGACTTCTACGTAGGATCAATCGTGAAAAACTACGGTGGTTTACCAGAAGAAATTGCAACAAAAGTTGCGATGGTTGATGGTGGATTAGTTTCAATGCAATTTATGCTTGCAGCAAAAGCAAAAGGTTTAGATACAGTTCCAATGGGTGGATTTGACCAAGCAAAATTTGTAGAAGCTTTCAATGTACCAGCAAACTTCAAACCAGTTATGTTAATTTCAGTTGGTAAAGGAATCAAAGCAGGCTTTGAAAAAGTCCGTTTAACTTTAGATGAAGTTGTTGCTTGGGATCATTACTAAGTACTAAGAAGAGTATGAAGAACAGGGATAAGGGAAACCTTGGACCTGTTCTTTTTTTGTTTGAAGGAAATTTGCATTCGTTTAAAGAATAACTTTTTGGAGGGGAGTAATTGTTCATCTAACAAGCGAGAAAAAAAGATATGCCAATCCGATTGGTTTTATAAAAACATGTATAGTAAAATTTAATTAGAAGATTTTTGATAAAAATACTACTAATAATATTGAGATGAAAATTCTAAGGTTAATTTATATTTTTTAAGTAATGCTAAAAAAGTCGAATGAATGAGAGGTGTTTATCGATGACAAATCATAATATGCATCCTAAAGTTGAAGCATTTTTATTGAGGGCGAAAAAGTGGCAAGAAGAATTTTATAAGTTAAGGGAAATCGTCATGGACTGTGAACTGACTGAAGATTTTAAATGGATGCATCCTTGTTACACACTTAATAATAAAAATATCGTTTTAATTCATGGTTTTAAAGAATATTGTGCACTTCTGTTTCACAAAGGTGCATTGCTTAAAGATCCAAAAGGCATTCTCATTCAACAAACAGAAAATGTACAATCAGCACGTCAGATTCGGTTCACAAATATTCAAGAAATAATTGAAATGGAAAGCGTTTTAAAGGACTATATCAAAGAAGCTATTGAAGTGGAAAAAGCTGGTTTGCAAGTAGAATTAAAAAAGACTTCAGATTATGAAGTTCCTGAAGAATTACAATTTAAATTAGATGAAAATCCGGCCTTAAAAACAGCTTTTGAAGCATTAACACCTGGACGTCAAAGAGCTTATATTTATTATTTTTCTCAACCAAAACAATCGAAAACACGTACGTCTAGGGTTGAAAAATACATTAATCAAATTCTCGATGGAAAAGGATTAAATGATTAGTATTATTAAAACTAATAAAAATATAAAGAGTGATTAAGATTGATCTCGATCTTTGTTTAGATGAATCATAAAATCATAGCTAAATGGGAAAGATTCATTTATTTCAAAAGAAGAAATGCATTTAAGGCAATTAAGAGTGCCGTCAAATGAATAGTACGAACATGGGGGATAGGGTAACCTTTTCCCTTTTTTATTCTTTAAAATCATGGACTGCAAATAAAATTGGGAATCGCATTTAAATTTGGCAAGACAGCAAATAAAATTAGAGAATCGCAAATAAATTTAGTGAAACTGCAATAAAATTCCAGGAAATCGCAATTAAAATTAAAAATTACCCATACCAGTTACGGTATAGTGACCTCTAAATTTAACAGTAGTAGATACTTTTAAATCAATACTAGCAACTCTGTTCCAAATCGAATAAAACCTTGATAAAATTCTATTAATTAGCTATAAATAAGATTAACCATATTAGTTTCAAGTTAAAGCGCTGTGGAGATCCGTCAGTACATTCCATTTTTTTTTACAATAAAAAAAGGGCAGCTCATACGTCAGTTAATTTGACTTATGAGACAGCCCCATTATTTGATATTAGCCTTCTCCATGTAATCGATATGCCATATGGTTTGTTGGGCCAACGTATTGATTAAGTGGGAATGAGTGACGAATTGCTTCAGTAATGTATTTCTTTGCTGTGTAGATTGCTTCTCTTGGTTCTGCTTCTTTAGCAAGCTCTGCACAGATCGCTGCAGAATAAGTGCAACCCGCACCGTGAGTATATGTAGTTTCGATTCTGTCAGATTCTAGATGCTCGATTTTTTCCCCATCAAATAATACATCTATAGCATTTTCATGCTGGATTTTGCTTCCACCTTTAACTAAAACATATTTAGCACCTAATTCATGGATTTTTCGTGCTGCTTCTTCCATTTGTTCAACAGTGCAAATTGGAGGCATTTTAGCTAATTGAGCTGCCTCAAATAAATTTGGCGTTACAACAGTTGAAAGTGGTACTAAAATTTCTCTTAATGCATCATTCGTCTCTGGGTGAAGAGCCTCGTCATTTCCTTTACAAATCATAACAGGATCTACGACAACTCGATCAATATTATGTTTTTTTATAGTTTTTGCAGCTAACTCAATTATTTCAGTTGAACCAAGCATACCTGTTTTCATTGCTTGAATTCCAACGCCAACGACGATTGTTTCTAATTGTGCTGCAATTGTATCTATATCAATTGGAAATACTTGATGATGCCAATGATTATGAGGATCCATCGCTACTAAAGTTGTAATTGCACTCATACCATAAACATTACGTTCCTGAAATGTTTTAATATCAGCTTGTAACCCCGCTCCACCACTACTATCAGAACCCGCAAGTGTCAATGCTTTATAAATTGTCATGTGAAAAATTCCTCCTTTGAAGTACATAGAATTATTATACAAAAACATATATGTTCGGTACAAGACAAGAGCATACTAAAGCTAATACATAATTATTCATCTCTTAGGTTGAGTCTGTTTTTTGTCGAAAAATTTATTGACAAACTAGATTAATAGATTGTATAGTGAGTTTATAAAAATTAATTTAATATAATCTTTATCTCGTATGGATAGAGGCGCAGTTTTGATTAGTCATTACTTAGAGGTTTATGGTACCTGTGAAAAGTAATAAAAGGTGAAACTGCCGAAGTAATAAATTTACCATTTAAATTTATTACTGGGCCTATTGCTGAATAAGCATAGGACTGTCACAAGATTTCTTGTGGAGGGCTATTGAAGAGATGTTGATGCTGTTTGACACATATAATTGAGTCTTAAACACGTGAACATTGCTTCACGTGTTTTTTTGTATTTTATCAGATTTCCATTCGTTACATATTCAGGAAAATACTGAGTAAAATACACATCATACAACACTTTTATACCGTCCCATATTCTCGCGTAAAGATAAGATTGCAAGAATTAAGAGGAGGCAATAAGATGGGACTAACAAACCCTAAAAATGATAAAGTAGTATCGAATACTCACGATGGTTCTTTAAAAAGGGGCCTTAAAGCAAGACATTTAACGATGATTTCAATTGGTGGTTCAATTGGAACAGGTTTGTTTTTAGCTAGTGGGACTTCAATAAGTCAAGCTGGTCCTGGTGGAGCAGTTTTAGCTTACGGATTAATTGGTATTATGGTTTATTTCTTAATGACTAGTTTAGGTGAAATGGCGACGTATTTACCAGTTTCTGGTTCTTTTAGTACTTATGGATCTCGCTACGTTGATCCAGCATTTGGTTTTGCTATGGGTTGGAATTATTGGTATAACTGGGCAATCACTTTAGCTTTTGAATTATTAGCTTCAGCAATGCTGATGAAATATTGGTTCCCGCATACTCCAGCTGTTTTATGGAGCGGAATCTTTTTAGTCATTATTTTAGGTTTAAATTTACTTTCAGTTAAAGGCTACGGTGAATCAGAATTTTGGTTTTCATTAATTAAAGTTGTAACTGTAGTTGTCTTTTTAGTTGTTGGTATTGCAATGATTTTTGGCATTATAAGTGGACATGAAACAGGTTTCAAAAACTTTACTGTTGGAGATGCTCCGTTCCATAATGGATTTTTAGGTGTATTATCGATCTTTATTGTTGCAGGTTTCTCATTCCAAGGTACAGAGTTAATCGGTGTTGCAGCAGGGGAGACAGAACATCCTGAAAAAAATGTTCCAAAAGCTATCCGTCAAATTTTCTGGCGTATCCTTTTATTTTATGTTTTAGCGATTATCGTAATTGGTTTATTAATTCCATATACAGACCCTGGTCTAATGAAAAACGACGTAGCTGTTAGTCCATTTACTTTAGTATTTGAAAAATTAGGTGTTGCATTTGCGGCTTCTGTAATGAATGCAGTTATTTTAACATCAGTTTTATCAGCAGGTAATAGTGGAACTTACGCATCTACTCGTATGTTATTTACGCTAGCAATTGAAGGAAAAGCTCCTAAATTCTTAACAAAAGTAAATAAAAATGGTGTTCCTACAAATGCTTTATATGTAACACTTGCAGTTGGTTCACTTGCATGTTTATCATCATTTTTCGGTGAAGGTCAAGTGTATGCTTGGTTATTAAATTTATCCGGATTATCAGGTTTCCTTGCTTGGTTAGGTATTGCGATTTCTCATTACCGTTTCCGTAAAGCTTATGTTGCTCAAGGAAAGGATTTGAAAGATTTACCTTATCGTGCAAAATGGTTCCCACTAGGTCCAATTTTAGCATTTTTAGCTTGTTTATTTATTGTACTAGCTCAAAACTGGCAAGCATTCACTGGTAATGCAATTGATTGGCAAGGTGTACTTGTTTCATACATTGGAATTCCTGTATTTTTAATCGTTTGGTTAGGTTATAAAGTTAAACATAAAACAAAGGTTGTTTCTTATAAAGAGATGGATCTTTCTAGAAAATAATGATAAAGTATCGCCCTTTCATCTATGATGGAAGGGTTTTTTAGTTATTTTAATTATATTTTTTGTAAATTTGAAATTTTTGTTCACAAAAACTAATACCTTTAGTATTATAAAACTAAAGGTATTAGTTTTTAGTATTAGGAGGGTATACAATGAAGATTACAAAAAATAATTATCTTTATGAGTTAAGCTTTTTACCCAATGTCTTTCCTGTAAATTGTTTTATAGTTGAAGAAGAAAATGAGCTTACATTAATTGATACAGCGCTATCTTTTAGTGCGACTAAAATTATTGAAGCAGCTAATCAAATAGGCAAAAAAATTACGAATATCGTTTTAACTCATGCTCACGGCGACCATGTGGGAGCGCTTGATCAATTAAAATCACTACTTCCTGATGCAGTGGTCTCCATTTCTAAAAGAGATTCAAAATTATTAAAAGGAGACACTAGTTTAGAAGCTAGCGAGCCAAATACGCCTATCAAAGGCGGCGTTCCTAAAAATATACAAACCATCCCGGATCGTTTACTACAGGAAGGTGATTTGATTGGGTCTTTAATAGCAGTTGAAGTTCCCGGTCATACACCAGGTTCTATGGCATTTTTAGATCAACGGACAAATGCCATTATCGCTGGTGATGCTTTTTCATTGAGAGGTGGTTTTGCGATTTCTGGCCAATTAAGAATTTTATTTCCTTTTCCATCAATGGCAACATGGAATAAAGATGCTGCACTAAATAGTGCTAAGAAAATTAGTGAATTAAAACCTACATTATTAGCTGTCGGTCATGGTACGATGTTAAGTCATCCACAAGAAGCCATTGACCGTGCTCTTAAAAAGCAGTAAGAAGGAGTATACGTAATGTCACCAAGAATTGGATTGAATTTTAATCAATTACTGAGTACTTCAATTAAAATTGTGGATACAGAAGGGTGGGAGGCTTTAACGATTAGTTATCTTGCAAAAAAGCTAACGATTCAACCACCATCGATTTATAATCATATTAAGAATTTGGATGAACTAAAAAATAGTGTTGCATTATATGGCATTTCACAACTTTATGTAAAACTTCATGAATCAGTAGAAGGTAAAAATAATGAGAAAGCACTTTTTGCATTAGCTTTTGCTTATCTTGATTATGCGAGAAGCCATCCTGGTTTATATAAAGCGACCTTATCTCCATCTCAAACACCAGGTGATGAGTATCGTTTAACCGGGAATAAAATTTTGAATTTAATATATGAAGTCTTGAAACCATATAATTTAACTGACACTGAACTTATTCATGCGGTAAGAGGTTTAAGAAGTTTGCTTCATGGCTTTGTTTCGCTTGAAAAAAGTGATGGATTTGGTATAAATATTCCAATTGATGAAAGTGTACTTTTTGTATTGAAAAATTATGTAAGAAATTTGAAGCAGGATAGAAAGAAATAATTAAAAGGATAGGAAGGTAAATACCCTCCTATCCTTCTTTGTAGAATTTATAGAGAAAATACGTTTTTATTTATAATTATGCGTTTACGCCATCTTTAAAGTTTTTATTCCAGTTTTTATCTCCCATATGTTCAAGATCTTCAGTAGTACGTTCTAACACGTCAATTAGTAACGTCTTCATATGGTGAATATTGTTATAAAATAATTTTTCTTCTTCTAAATCTGGCTTTGCATGATGAGCTGCCTTAATTGCCGTTTCTTCACGAAATCTTTTAACTTTTAAGTCTAACTCATCAAAGACGTGTTTTACATACTTTACAATATTTCTATGGTTTAACGCATTTCTCTCATTTAATTCTTCTAATTTGTTTACCATAGTTATTTTCCTCCATGAATTAAGATTAAAAGATTTATATTGATTATACTGAATCAATGTGAAAAAACAATATAAATTATAAATTTTTAACCATTATAATCAAAACCTTATGAATCGATTCGAGGTCAAATTTGTATTTATTTCCATCTGATGTATGCTAAAATGACTTAAAAATATTTTTTTCGAAAGAGGAGGCTATTATGAAAGCAATTGTCATTCATCAATATGGAGATAGCTCTGAATTTAAAAATGTTGAACTTTCAATTCCGAAGCCATCTGGTCATCAAGTTTTAGTTAAAGTTTCTGCGACTAGTATCAATCCGATTGATACAAAGATTAGAAAAGGGATTGTACCAAATGCTTTCCATCCTAACTTTCCGATGATTTTACATAGTGATTTTTCTGGTGAAGTTGTAGAAGTTGGTGAAAATGTTTCACGTTTTTCAGTTGGAGATTTTGTTTTCGGCTTAAATGTCTTTACGGGTACTCTTTCAGATTATTTTTTAATAGAAGAATCAGTAATTGCTAAAGCTCCAAAAAATTTACCAATTCAAGAAGCGGCAAGTTTACCATTAACAGCTATTACTGCATGGGAAGCACTTTTTGAAAGAGGGAATTTAAAACAAGGTGATCATATTTTAATTCATGGCGGGGCAGGTGGTGTTGGTCATCTTGCTATACAGTTGGCGAAAGCTTTTGGGGCTACTGTTACGACAACTGTTTCGTCAAATGAAAAAGCTGATTTAGTTAAAAAGCTAGGTGCAGACTATGTCATTAATTACAAGGAAGAGACTGTCCAAGAATATGTTAACCGTCTAACGAATGGGCAAGGCTTTGATCTTGTTTTTGATACTGTTGGTAAAGAAAACTTAGATAAATCATTTATTGCAGTGAAACCAAAAGGTACGGTTCTAGCAATCGCTGCACGATCGACGCATGATTTAACACTTTTACATAATAAATCTTTATCTTTACATGTAATTTTTATTCTGCTTACTCAAAAAACTGAGGAAGGGCGTAAAGAGCATCGTGCTATTTTAAATAAAATTGCTACTTTAGTTGAAGAAGGTAAGCTAAAACCGTTGATCAATCCAAAGTCTTTTACATTTGATCAAGTGAAGGACGCTCATGATTACTTTGAAAATAATGAAGTACAATTTGGTAAAGTATTAATTGAAAATAAATAATTTTATTGAATCCCTTTTGCCTATGCATTGGGATTTTTTTATATCATTTCATTTTGAACTCTAAATTACACCTCTCAATAAAAAAGCTCAGAATTCTGGCCTTGAATAATTTGTGAAATCAATAAACAAGAAGAGGGTTCGTTTATTTTGTTTACCTTTTTAATGACGTCAATGCTTCGTAAAACAATAAAATTATGTAATTAAGTGATTTGTTTTGTGAATTCAATAAGTTAATCTTTTACTTCTCATGGTATTAAGTCAATAGTGTTATATAATGGAAATATAATTCGCGGAATAAAGGATGTGAAAACGAGGTAGACATTTTCTCCCTCTATTCAAATGAAAATAAAATTAATTATTGCTGATGATAATTCATTTATTAGGGAAGGGCTTAAAATCATATTGAGCTCTTATGAAGAGTTTGAAGTATTAGAAACAGTAAATGATGGGAATGAAGCGTTCAAATATTGTCAAAATAATGAAGTGGATGTTGCGCTTTTAGATGTTCGAATGCCAAATATGAATGGAGTAGAAGCAACGAAGCATATTTCCGAGCAAACTAAAACAAAGCCACTGATTTTAACGACTTTTGATGATGATGAGTACATTATTGATGCTGTGAAAAATGGGGCAAAGGGCTATTTATTAAAAAATAATGAACCAGAACGAATTCGAGAAGCAATCAAAAGTGTTTATCATGGAAATACAGTCATGCAAGATTTAGTACTAGATAAAATTAGAACGAATTTAACAAGCAATGCAAATACAGCAGATACGAAAATAGATACGAGTTTGTTTACCCAAAGAGAGTTAGATGTAATGGCGTTAATCGCAAAAGGGTTTTCGAATAAGGAAATTTCTAAGCAAATTTATATTTCGGAAGGAACAGTTGCGAACTATATTACTTCAATTCTCGGAAAAACTGGTCTAGAACATCGAACACAAATTGCTATTTTCTATATTACTGGGAAAGTAGACTAACGCGAAGGAGTTACATATGGAGCGTTGGATTATTTTAAATAAGCTTACTGTTATATTGTATATAGCTTTAATTTGTATTCAAAAAGAAATTCCTAATTTTTCTTGGGTACTTTTTGCATTGCTTGTTTATTTTTGTTTAAATATTAGTCTTTATTTAATAAAAAGTAGGGCGTTTATAAAATTTTTACTAATCTTATCAATTTATTTAATTGTCTATTCAAATTTAAAGATTCAGCCTTTATTTGTTTTACTACTGCCAATGTCAATCTTAGAGCTCGTTTCTTTTTTTACTTCGAAAAAATGGATTGGTTGCCTTCTTGCGCTACTTCCAATTATCTACTTATCTAATTCTTTACAGCCTATTTATGGATTAATTTCATTATTTAGTTTTATCGTCTTTTCGCTTGTTAATTTGTATAACACCAGATTACAGTTTAAAGAAGATCAAATTGACAAGATGAGAAGTACCATTCAAAAGCTGTCAAAAAAAATAAATAACCATAATGAGTTTATTGAGCAATCGGAATATACCTTTAAATTGGAAGAACGAAATCGTATTTCTCAAGAAATACATGATAAAATAGGGCATTCAATGACAGGTGCGCTCTATCAAATGGAAGCAGCTAAACATTTAATGAGTACGAATCAAGATAAAGCATTAGAATTGCTTCAAAATGCCATTAATATTTCAAAGGATGGAATTGAAAACATAAGACTTACTTTAAAAAATATGAAGCCTCCAACTGAACAGATGGGAATTCATCATATGAAATTATTCATAGATGAATTTTCTGCTAAGCATGACTTAAAAACATTGTTTGTCTATAAAGGAAATCTCGACCTTATTACGCCAATTCAATGGAAAGTAATTCAAGAAAATGTAGTTGAAGCTCTAACAAATACGATGAAATATGCAAATGCTACAGAGGTTTCGATTGAAATACATGTCATGAATAAAATGATTAAAACAAATGTAAAAGACAATGGTAAAGGGAAAGTGAAAATTAAAAAAGGTTTGGGCATCATTGGGATGGAAGAGAGAACAGCGGCTATAAACGGGAAAATAATAGTGGATGGTCATGATGGTTTTTCAGTTACAACTTTGCTTCCAATCTAATAATTTCATCGTGTGATATGAATTTCTATTAAGTCCATCATCATTTTGCCTAAATAAAAACATGAATATTCTCATGTGAAAAGGGTGAACTAATACACTGATATTAGTTCACCCTTTTGCTTATAATAGCATCATACTAGAAAGCTTAAGAGGTGAGAGGATGAAAGTTTTAGAGATAAAAAATTTAACTAAAAAGTTCGGGGATTTTATAGCAGTAGATAATATGTCTTTATCAATTGAAGAAGGAGAAATTTTTGGATTTCTTGGAGCAAATGGAGCGGGAAAAAGTACGACAATTAATATTATTTCAGGGCTACTTCGAAGTAATCAAGGTACTGTAGAAATCTTAGGTAAAAACAGTAAGAAGAATAGTAAGTTCGCAAAAATGAATATTGGAATGGTACCTCAGGACTTAGCTATTTATGAAGATTTAACTGCCTATGAAAATGTTAGATTTTTCGCTGGTCTATATGGTTTAAGAGGTTCGGAATTAAATGAAAGAGTAGAAGAAGCCCTGCAATTTGTAGGGTTAGAAGATAAATTTAAGGAATATCCAAAAAATTTCTCTGGCGGAATGAAGAGAAGGTTAAATATTGCGTGTGCGATTGCACACCGACCTAAACTGATTATTATGGATGAACCAACTGTTGGGATTGATCCACATTCACGAAACTATATTCTTAATAGTGTACGTAAGCTTAATGAAATGGGCTGTACAATCATTTATACGAGCCATTACATGGAAGAAGTTGAAGAAATATGCTCACGTATTTCGATTATTGACCATGGAAAAATCATCGCTGAAGGAACAAAAGAACAGCTTAAATCGATTATTACGAATACAAGGGATATTCGAATTGAAGTTAAAACGACTGAAAATATTGATATTACGGAGCTTAAAGCGATTAATGGCGTTGAGAACGTTCATATTTTAGATAATGCTATTACGATTACTTCAGATAATGGTGTGAATAATTTAAATAATATCATTCAACATTTTATTAATAATGAAATCGAAATCAGTTCATTACAGGAAAATGCTCCTAACTTAGAAACTGTTTTCCTTACATTAACAGGTCGAAATTTACGTGATTAACTTCATGAAAAATCATTTATTAGGGAGGCAATTGACTTGAATATTTTTAATATTGCTTTCATGGAAATTAAGCGCGACTTTCGAGATGTACGGACCTTATTTTTTATGTTGGCATTTCCAATCATTTTAATGCTAGTGTTAGGTACTTCACTTTCAAATGCTTTTACTACATCCGTCCCAATTAAGGATGTACATGTTTTATATAAAGATCAATCAACTACTGGTGAGTTTTCAAAGTATTTTAATGAATTTATTAAAGGTACGAAAAAGTCTGGGATTCATTTTAAAAAAGCTACGAGTAAAACAAATGGCGAGAATGAAGTCAAACGAAATCACTATGATGGCTATATTTCTATTCAAGATAGCGGAATTAAGCTTTATATAAATGAAGGAAACAGTGTTGAGGGTAGTGTTATCCAAGGAATGCTAACTTCTTTTGTTGATAAATATAATGTTGGCATGGAAGTTGCGAAAGTCGATCCAACTCAAGTTAAAGAAGTCTTTTTAGGTAATTCTAATGATGATTATATTAAGGATACGTCGATTGCATCAAATAAACAACCAGGGTCAATGGATTATTACGCGATTGCCATGACGACTATGATTGCTCTTTATGCAGCAATGTCTGCAAGTAAGTTGATTACTGGAGAAAGAATGAGAAAAACTGCTGATCGATTAATCGTTTCTCCTATTTCTAAATTTGAGATTTTTATAGGGAAAATACTTGGAAGTTTGGTTGCTAACTTTCTGTGCATTATTGTTGTTGTCTATTTCAGTAAATTCTTTTTCAAAGCCAACTGGGGTAGCCATCTATTATTTGTCTTTATTGTTTTACTAACGGAAGTCCTTTTATCTATTAGTTTAGGGTTAGTTGTAAGCTATATCACAAAATCAAATGCATCAACTAGAGCAATCATCATGATTGTTGTACAGCTATCTTCATTCTTTGGTGGAGCTTACTTTAAATTAGGCGATACTAGTGGTGTTTTAAAAATCATTACCCAGCTTTCACCACTTACATGGGTTAATACTGCAATTACAAAAATTATTTATGCAAACGACTTGTCAGCTGCTATCCCGGCGCTTGTCTTTAATATAGGTTTTTCTTTCTTATTCCTATTTCTTGCATCTATTTCTCTACAAAGAAGGGAGGGGCTGTAGGATGCAGACAGTTTTTTGGCTAATTTCGAATACTTTAAGAGCTACTTTTAAGAATAAGAAAAATATTATTATGTATATTTTAGTGCCTCTAATTGGTATTTTTATTTCCTTTTTAGCTTATGGGGGTTCCAATAAAACGATCGTTCATGTTGGGATTGTCAATGAGGATCATCGATTGATTGCAAATGATACGATTAAGTTTTTACAACACTTAGATAACGTTCGTATTGAAATAATAAACAATTCTGATGCCAATGATAAGATCGCTTCAGGATCACTTGATTGTGTGATTTCGTTCCATGATGGTTTTACAAATAGTGTACGCTCTGGAGACCCAGATCATATTCAAATATCTTCTATAAAAGGTGCTCAAATTACGAGTTTTGTAAAATCTTATTTATACAATTATATTGATAATGTTTCAGCAATTAGTAGAGTGGCAAAAACAGATCAAATTAAATTTAATCAAATGTATTCCAACTACCAAAATGCAAGCTTCAAGGTAGCAACAAAAACATTATCAGATTCATCTCAATCTGAAAATATGACAACATATAGTTTAGGATTTTTGATTATGATTATGTTAATGTCTGCAGGGAATCTTTCTGAAATTATTTTAAAGGAAAAAGAAAATCGAATTTACTACAGACTTTTGTCAGCACCTATTAATGCTAGAAAATATATATTCTCAAATGTTGTAGTAAATATGATTGTGATGACGATCCAAGTAATTATTACGCTCCTCTTTATGACTAAAGTGTTTCATATCGATATTCATATTCCGTTTTGGGAAGCAGCAGTTGTGATGATGCTTTTTGCTTTGGTCTCAGTCGGGATCTCATTAATGATTGTGGCGTTCTCTAATAGTTCAAAATCATCTGGAGCATTGCAGAACTTAATCGTTGTTCCAACTGTTATGATCTCTGGTTGTTTCTGGCCAATCGAGATTATGCCATCTTCAGTACAAAGAATTGCGGATTTTCTTCCACAAAGATGGACGTTAGAGACATTGACGAAGTTGCAACAAGGAAGTAGTTTAGGAAGCTTATATTTAAACATTTTAATCCTTCTAGTTTTTGCGGCCGCATTTTTCTTAATTGCTATTTATAAGTTTAGTCGTAATAGCTCTACTAGAAATTTTGTGTAAGTAATAAAAAAATCCATCTCTTTATTTTAGAGATGGATTTTATTTTATTAGTCCATTGAACTACAAATTTCAATATAATGACCGTCTGGATCTGCTACATATGCTACTGTTTGGCCCCATGGTTTTGTAATTGGTTCTTTGATGATGTTTATACCTTTTGTTCGTAAATCTTCTATTGTAGAATGTACATCATCTGTTACAAATCCGATTTCAAATGTTTGAGAGGATTCTTCAGTATTTTTATAATTTAATCCAGTAAGTTCTTGAACATTGCCACGTTCAATCATAGCAAGTACGGTGTTGCCAGTATCTAATTCTACATACGTACCATGATTCCCACGAATAGGAAGGCCTAAAGACTCAGTATAAAAAGTAAGAGATTTTTCTAGATTTGAAACATATAAAATTAAATACCTCATTTTCAACATTTCATTACCCTCCAGAATAGTTTAATCTCTTTTTCTTTCTACATATATAAGGTTTTTACCTTCTTCATTGGTTGTGGCAAGTGCTTATTCAAACTGATAGGTATAGAACGATTCCTTCGCAAAAAATGTTTTTAATCGATCGTCGGGTATATCCTCAAATTTTTCGATTTTTTCAACATCTTTTAGCATCGATTCGGTTTGAGAACGGTGTGCTTTCAACGTTCTTAGTTTCTGGGTTGCAACATCCATTACATCATTCACGACATCTGGTTTCCCTAATACTTCAAAGCGTTCTTTTGTAATCGCGATACACCATACTGTTGGACGATCTTCCTTATCCATTCGTCGAACTGCCTCAACAGCGGCTCTTGCAGTTGCATCATGGTCTGGATGGACACCGTGTTCTGGATAAAAAGTAATTAATAAAGTTGGCTGAATCTCGTCGATGATTTCTTTTATTGGACTAATTACATTCTCAGGGTCTTCGAATTCAATCGTTTTATCATGAAATCCTAGCATTCTTAAATCTTGAATTCCCATTTCTCTACAAGCGTCGATTAATTCGTTTTTACGTATTGTAGGAAGTGATTCTCTTGTTGCGAAAAATGGATTTCCCATATTTCGTCCCATTTCTCCTAAAGTTAAACAAGCGTATGTAACCGGAATCCCTTTATTTGTAAACTTCGAAATTGTTCCAGCAGCCCCAAAAGCTTCATCATCAGGGTGAGGGAACACAAGTAATACTTTTTCTTGTTTTTGACTCATTTTTTAGTGCTCCTCTCTTAAAATGGCGTATGGCTTAAATGTATTGCAATTGCAAGCTTTCCATCCTCATTATGACCTGCTAGAAGGAGGCGACCTTGGTCAACTTCAAAATCAGTTAATCCTTCTGCAACAACCCATCCTTCTTCAAGCTTTAATCCGACTCGGTATGGGTATTTTCCTGTAATCGTAGCACGACTAATGATTACTTTCGTATTTCTGATAAAGGCATTTACCGTCATTACTTTTTCATTAAAGTGATTAGCATATGCACCATTTGTAGTTTCTAAATGTAAATAGACTGTTTGATTTATATAATTTTGAAGTGCATCTTGGACAGCACCAATTTCTAATTTTTGCATTTTCTCGTACCTCCTTTAAAAAGTATTATAATCCAACTTTCTCTAAATTGGTAATTTGTTGGCTTGTAATTTTGAACATAAAAAGATCCCTATCTAATTGGGTGATAGGGATTGGGGGGATGTGTATAACATGATTACTAAAATTTAACTGTTTAAATATTCAGTTAATTTATATTTAATATACATGATGGGGAAATATTCGTCAACTACTTTTATTAAAAAAATTTAAAATATTCAAAAAATAAGAGAATGAGGTAATTAGTATCTTTTTATTGATAACATACTTGACCGAAACTCGACAAAAAAGGCTAGTTTTTGTGTAAAATAGTCAAATTTTTACTTGTTTTACCTTTTTTTTCTTTTCTAAAAAGATATTAATTGTTAAACTAGAGTAGAATAATATTTTTAAAGGGAGGTTTTTAACGTGAAGGCAGAAGCGCGAAAACTATATAATCCACAAAGAGAAGAATTAAACAAGCCTTCTCGTAATCAATTTCCGCAGACTAAAAAAAGAAAAACAATACGAATCCATCGAATTATTTTGACAACATTATTTTTGTCTTTAATAGTCGCATCTGGAATATATATGTTTAGTCAACATAAGATCGCTTCGGCAAAGGAACATGAACTTTCAACATTACATGTCGAACAAAAAAAAGTGGCTAAAACTGAAAAAGAATTAAACAGACAAATTAGACTATTAAATGATCCGGATTTCATAGCAAACTATGCTCGTGATCAATACATGTTCTCTAAAAAAGGAGAAACAATCATCATCGTGCCGAAATCAAAAGATGAGATTAACACAAACTAATCATTAATTAAACTTAAGATTCTCATATATGTGGGAATCTTTTTTCTATCTTCATTATAGAACTAATGTTCGTTTTATACAAGTTTAAAGTCGAACGTAACAACTTAAATAGGAAGAAGGAAATAGGATTTTTTCATATCTTTTAAATTTTCGTTTTATAAACAGACTCTTTCTCTTATCACTTTGTTGTCTATTTGGTTCTAATTACCTATGGTTTCTACAAAATTTTTACTATTCTGAAAAATACATCTTTGTTATAATTTAAATAAGCTTAAATAAGGAGGATTAACATGAAAAAGTTCTTTTACGTTTTTGCTATTTTAATTGTACAAGTAATTTTGACGTTCCTTGTTAGTGTTCTCTCGGATTCATCGGCTAGTAATATTGCTATTATGGTAGGATTCGTTACGACGGTCTTCCTTTATTGGAAAACAGCTAAAAAAGTAAGTTATACTCCTCTGCAGCGGTATCAATGGTTGCGTGCTGCTGGATTAGAATTTAATGAATTACATAAAGATTTTCAAAGAAAAATTGCTATTAAAGCATCGTTAATTTATAGTTTCTCAGGTTTAGTTGTTACTTTGTATACATCACATATTTTATTATAATCAATAGCCAAAAAAAATGGACAAGCAGATTAATTGCTGTCCATTTTTTTATTTTTATTCCGATTCATATTGTAGGCGTTTAATACGTCTTCTATATGCAATTGATGAAACAAGAATACTCAATTCGTATATAACTAACAATGGTAAGCTTGTCATCATATCAGATACAAAATCAGGCGGTGAAATTGCTGTTCCGATAATAATAAGAATAAAATATGCAAATCGTCGAGATTTTCTTAAAAATGCTGGTGATACGATTCCGATACTTGTTAAAAATAGTATAATGACTGGTAAATCAAAGAAAAACGCAAAAGGAACAACTAAGTTAAATAAGAAGCTAAAATAGCGTTCAGCTGTGAATGTAACTGTTACTAAGTCTTCTCCGATGTCCTGTAAAAATTTTAAAACGTTTGGAAAGATGAAATAATAGCCAAATGCTAATCCACAAACGAACAATAAGAATAAAGCTGGTATGTAAAGCATTGTGCTTTTTCGTTCTTTTACATGCAAGGCCGGCTTTACAAACGCCCATATTTGGTAAGCTATGACAGGGATACTACACGCGATCGCGAACACTCCACCAATCATTAGATAAATCCAAAGCACATCACTTGGACCAAGCGCTAGAAGCTTGCCATGCAAACCTTGGACAAGGAAATTAAATATAGCTTTCGTATAATATAATCCAATCCCTAAAAAAATAACGAATGCAACAATAACTTTTATTATTCGATTTCGAAGCTCATCTAAATGGTCAATGACACTCATTTCTTTTTCTTGCATAATTTCCCCCAAAGCAAACTGTGAAAGTATTTTATTACTTTTTAATAAATATAAATTGGCTAGTGATGTCGATTATGTACGTTACTCGATTTTAGTTTGCCAATCCTAGGAATAAAGTGTAAGTACAACTACGTCTTTAGTATTTGCCTAAAAGGCTTGGTAATCGACGTTTTTTATAATATTGAGCTTCCTATATTTTGTCAGAAAAAACAACAATCGTCAATGAATATAAAGATATTAATTATTCTTAAATTACCATCATTTGTTAATTTATTCATATGAAAACTAACCTTATCCGACTATAATAAAAGTATGATTATGTAAGATAAGGCAGGTATTTATTTTGGATGGAAAAAGTCATGTAATTGTAGGATTATTTGCAACTGGTGTCACAATGTATGCAACAAAAAATGATTCTATGACCGTCCCACTTATAGTTGGTGCAATCAGTAGTTTAGTTCCTGATTTAGATCATCATAATGGTTCATTAACAAAAAAAGTTTCAATGCCGCTAAAAGTTCTTTTCAGCTTATTATTTTTAGCAGTTACATTATTTATTGTTGTGAAAACAGGAAAGTTAATTTATTCTGGATCATGGATTTATGCAGTAGGTATTTTAGTATTATTTATTATTTGTGTTAGCTGGTTACGGAATTTAAAAACAATTTTAATGCTAACAGGCTTATTAATTGCAGCAATTGGTTGGTTTTTCTTTTATGGTTATTGGTCAATCTTTACGATTGGATTATTTGTTGCTGTTTCATCGAGATTAAAGCATCGTGGACCAACTCATTCTCTTTACTTTTTAGCTATTTGGAGTGGAATTTGTTATTTACTACAAAAAGACTTAGCGATAAATGGATTATGGTTAGCTGGTACGGTCGGTTATTTTTCTCACCTATTAGCGGATCAGTTGTTTACTAAACAAAGAATTAAGTGGTTATAGACCTCTTTCATTATCACATTTTTTTATTAAAATGAACCATACTAAGAATGATGTGATGATGAAAGAAGGGTTAATCTTGAAAAAAAGAAATTCGCTAATATCAATTTTTGTAATGTTTTTTATGTTAGCTCTATCGTTTCCAGTAGATGCAAGTCGTACTTATAATTTACAAACGAATAAGATAGATACGAATACATTTGTTACGAGTAAACAAACTTCTTTTCAACACCTTGCAATTAGAAGATCGTATCGTTCGAATAGAAGCTATCGACCAACAGCGCCTGGGTCGAGCTATCGACCTTATAGAAGCCCTGGGAGGAATTTTTTAGGGTATGCAGGTGCATTTGGGTTAGGATCGCTTTTTGGCTCGATGCTAAATCCATTTGGTGGCTACTATGGTGGTCAACACTTTGGGTTTTCATTTTTTGGATTACTACTAGATATTTTAGTAATAGTAGCTATTATTTGGTTTATTAAGAGAATTTTTCGTAGAAACCAATATTAACCCTGTGAGGTGACTTGTGAAAATCTTTTTTGATGAACAAGATGTTGCCAATGCAATTTGTGTATATGCGGCTGATTTGGAAGGGGTTCCACCAGAAAGTGTACAAATTGAATTTCTATTTAATGAAGATGATGGCGTAAGCTGTGAAGTATTAGCTAATCATCGGAATTTAATTTATTTCGAGCAACAAATATCTGACGCAATTGGTTTTTATTTAGAGGAGATTCATCGTTTTTCTTCCTATTCGATGGAAATCATAATTGGTTTTGATGAAGAAGAAGGCATTACGAGTGAAATATCTTTTACCTATTCATAAAACCCCGAGAAAGAACTAGATGTTCTTTCTCGGGTTTTTTCGATTGTTTAGGCATAATTCGTTACGTATTCGTAAACAATATCTTGTACTAATTCATATAATTCACGGTCATCATTTAATTGTTCGGTAACGATTTGTTCGTACAGTTTATTTAACAGATCAACTGTTATCCACTGTTCGTGTTCTCCTCTATACTGCATTAACGCTCGTTTAATCATCTGCTTTACAAACTGTCCATCCACTTTAGTCTTTCCTCCCTTAAGTTAATTTTAGTATAGCCAAAATTTTATCTTGTTCCTAGTGAAAAAAATTTTATTGAAATCGAACGTATATTCGTTTAATATATGTTTATAATAAAAACAAGAACATTAGTTCTGCTATTTTTTGGAAAATCGGAGTGATATGTATGAGCATTTGTTATGAAGAGTTACCACATCATCGGATATTATGCATCGATATGAAGAGCTTTTATGCAAGTTGTTCTGCGGTCATGCTCGAATTAGATCCATTAGAATGTTATTTAGCAGTTGTTGGAGATGTGGAGAGGGAAGGAAGTATCGTACTTGCAGCTTCTCCTCGATTAAAAAAGGAATTTGGGATTAAAACAGGATCAAGGGTTTTTGAAATACCAAAAGATCCGCGAATCAAAATTGTAAATCCTTCAATGTCAAAATATCTAGAAATCTCAACGAACATAGTAAAGTTACTAAATGAATTTGCACCTTTAGAGGATTTACATGTATACAGTGTTGATGAATGTTTTTTAAAGGTGGATGGAGTGAAAAGATTATGGGGCGATGCATGGGAGATTGCCGAAAAAATCCGTACTGAGATTATGGCACGATTTCAATTACCTTGTTCGATTGGGATTGGACCGAACATGCTTTTGTCGAAGCTCTGCTTAGATTTAGAAGGAAAAAAAGAAGGAATAGCGGAGTGGACTTATGAAGATGTAGAAAAAAAACTATGGCAGGTGAGTCCTCTTAGTGAAATGTGGGGTATTGGTAAAAGAACCGAACGAACTTTAAATACAATGGGTATCTTTACCGTAGGACAGTTAGCGAAATATCCTCTTCATTTGTTGGAGAAGAAATTCGGAGTGATGGGAAATCAACTATATCATCATGCGTGGGGAGTAGATCTGTCTGAGCTAGGTGCGCCAATAATGAACGGACAAATTAGTTTTGGTAAAAGCCAAATATTAATGAGAGATTATACGAAAGTCGAAGAAATTAAATTTGTCATTCGTGAAATGTGTGAAGAGGTTGCACGCCGAACTCGTAATGCTAAGAAGGCAGGACGTACGATTACACTGGGAATTGGATATAGTCGTGAGGAATTCGGTGGAGGATTTTCCCATGCGTATACAATGGATGAACCTACAAATATTACTTCAGATTTGTATGAAATCTGTACAAAACTATTTGATCAATACTATGAAGGGAAGACAGTTCGGCAAATTCTCATTTCTCTTTCGAATATTGTAAGTGATGAAATCATGCAGTTAAATTTGTTTGATCAGAAAAAACCTCAAAAGCGCAATTTAGGATATGTGATGGACGCAGTTCGAAAAAAATACGGATCGTCTTCGCTCCTCTGGGCTGTTTCTTATGCGGAAGGAGGAACAGCACTTGCCCGAAGCAAGTTGGTCGGTGGACATAAAGGTTAAAAATTTTCCTTTTGTCCTTTTCCCCATGCAAAGCCACTAGTTCTACCTAAGATAAAAAGAGAAGAAAAGGAGAAGAATGCCGATGATTCGTGACCGTGGCACGATTAAATGGACGTCAATGATGTTACCAGAACATGTAAAAATGCTTCGTGATTGGAAAGTATCACAAAATTATGAACAACAAAAAGATGTAGATGAACAACTATTAGAGGAAATGAACCGTCATCTTCAACAGGCAATTCACGAAGATGAAAGTGTACAAATTACTTATTATAAAGACCACTATCACCATAATGTAAAAGGAAAAATAGGGAAAATTAATTTACACCAAAATAGGCTATCTATTTATGAAGAACAGGCTGGATATATGGAGCTGTTATTAAGTGATATTGTGGACGTGAAAATTGGGTCTTGAACATCAAGAAAATAATTAACCGTTAACGAAAATCCCCCCTTTTCTAAGTACATATACATCGAAAGGGGGAGTTGAAAATGGCACAAATTGCTACTCAACAACTAACATTGTATGTAAATTTACATGCAGGAAAAGATGCACAAGGAAAAATCATGATCAAGAAGAAGGCATATAAAAATGTCCGAGTTGATGTTGATTTAGTGAAGCTAAGTGAAATCGGTAATGCCTTAGCGTCATTGCAAGACCTACCATTAGTAGAGCTAGAAGTATTAAGCAATGGATTACTTTTAAACAGTCTGTAAAAAAGGAGGAAAGTGATATGATTCAAACATTAGAACTTAAATTTTTAAATGAAAACGAAAAAGTTGTAACACTAACAGTAGACAATCCAACAATTCCAGTTAATCCAACATTAATCAATCAAGTAATGGATAAAATCGTAGCAAACAACGTATTCACTTCTACAACCGGAATTGTCGTAGCCAAACAAGGCGCACGCTTGGTTGGCAAGGAGATTATTGATATTGAGTTATAGGCTCTATTCTATTAGAAAAAGAGTTTTGTAGGCAGACTAAAGACCTTCTGAAAAATGCAGAAGGTCTTTTTTTGCGTTATAATAATAAAGAATGAAATCATAAAATAGAAAATAGTTAAATTGTAATAAAAATGCTTTAGTAGAATTGGTGAATTGTTAGCATTCAGATTATAAGAGAATAGTAGAAAAGGAGAGAACGACATGGCACTAATTGCAATAGATATGGATGGTACACTGGTAAATGGTAAGAATGGCATACCAATAGAAAATATTGAAAGCATCCGGGCGGCACAAAAGGAAGGAATCCATGTAGTCATTTCTACAGGTCGAATGTATGAAAGTGCAAAGGAGGCATTAGATGAAGCTGGTCTAACTTGTCCGATTGTCTGTTTAAATGGTTCTCAAATATATGACTATGAGGCAAAAATTTTGCACAACGATTCAATGAATAAAGAAATTTTTGCGAAAGCTTTAAGCATATGTGAAGCAGAAAATAAAACATTTATTATTAGTACTAGTGAAGGATCGTTTACAAAGTGTCGAGATACACTATATGATGAATTTTTTACTGATAAGCAAACTGGCAAGACACATAAAGTGACAGCTACTTTAAGAAAGGTTCGAAATTACTCTTCTATTGAAGATTTTAAAGACCTTGATGTATACAAAATTTTATTTCTTTCTAATAATGAAGAGGCTATTAGTCGCATTCGACTAAAACTAATGCAAGAAGAGGATCTACTAATTACTTCGTCAAGCTCAAATAACGTTGAAATTAATGCAGCAAATGTAAGTAAAGGAGCAGCATTATTAAAGCTTGCACCAATCCTTGGAGTAGATTTAAATGAGAGCATGGCAATTGGAGATAGTTTTAATGATGTCTCTATGTTTAATCGAGTAGGTTTTCCAGTAGCAATGGGAAATGCGAAAGAAGAACTAAAAAGCTACTGTTCATTTGTTACAAAAACAAATGAAGAAGCAGGAGTAGCCCATGCAATCTATCATTTTTTAGATCAAAAACAAAAATTGAAGCAAAACTAATTAAAATTTTTGTTTGTCGACTCGTAAAAGAGGGATTTCAAAGTTAAAGTACTTTTGAAATCCTTTTTTTTATGGAATGTTTTGCTGATTTAAGTCGATTTATCTTATCTAGCTAAATGCCAGGATAGCTGCATAAGGATGGTATAATAAACAGATGAATTTTGAGACTTGAGAGGTTAAATTCGAATTGGACAAAACACAAGTTATGGTTTATTTTAGTTTATTTGGAGAAATACCAATGTTGATTCAACAAAAACAAAATTTCGAAAAGAATCAGCCTGGGAAATTAGTACTGGCTACCAAGAGTCCTTTGATGTAAAGGAACAATTTGATCAGATTTTACAGTTATTAAAAAATAAATCATCAATAATAAATAATTTAAAAACAAAATATGAACTTGATTGTTGTTTTTCAATAGTAATAATTATGGAAAATGGATACACTCCAGGCTTGCATCTTAATAATGAACAAATTGAATTCGCAAATAGTGTAAAAGCTGAAATTGATATTGATTTGTACACGAAACCCATACAATGAAAATTTTGATGGTTAAAATGCATTTTCTTATGCAACTAACGCTCTGAGATAGTTGTACAAAAAGAGTTGCTTTTGGCAACTCTTTTTTAGTTTTAATCCATTTGTTTTAATTTGAGTTAGGTCAAATAGTAATGGCATTCAATTCAAATGTTTCCTTCCACCTATTTTATAGACATAAAGATTGTGTGGACTAACATAATCTAAATATAAACTATAAAGGATGTGGGAAGTTAAAATGGATGCAACCTTGAGTATAATTCCAATCATTATGATGCTTTTTTACATAGCAATTCCTGTATGTCTTATAGTAGTAATCTCCTACTTCTATAAATTATTTAAAATCCGTAACGAGGAACTAAAGAAGCAAAATGAACTACTAAACCGGATTGTAAATGTACTAGAGAGGTCATAGACTTTCGCACAATACAATATGATTTTAAAGAACTTAGTCCGATTGTGACTAAGTTTTTTTAATAAAAAATAAAAAACTAGTGGACATGCTGTAACGAAATGAAAAAACTTTCATATTAATAAACTATATCAAGAATTATAGACAAGCCTTTCATATGTTACTCCTAAGAGGATTTATGTCTAATAATAAGAAAGGGTGATAGTATGAGATATCCAAGACCGCCAAGACATCATTTTCCACCAATACCTCCTGGCGAAAGTTTTGCATTTGTTACGAATAGTGGTGGAACAGTTTCCGTAACAAAAGAAGGTACAATTGTAACTTTCCCATCATTTCAGTATTTAGGTGAAGGAATTACAATTGATCAAGCAAATGATCGATTAACAGTTGAGGTACCGGGTAATTATTTTATTACTTACACAGTGAATTTAAATGCACTATTAGACGTATCTACAAGACTATTAGTAAATGGTAGACCTATAAATGCATCAGCAATCGTAAATGAAGTGAATAGATCCATTTACGGTAGCCAAATGATCTTACCATTAGATGCTGGAGATACAATTTCGCTTCAACTGTTTGACTTTGTTGGAGATGTTAAGCTGTTACAAGGCGCTGGAGCTACAATTAATTTATTCAGAGTTCATTAGTACAAGTTTTAATCGTTACTCCTCGAAAAGATTCCTTATTCCGTTACAAGAATGCACTGCTTTTTAAGAAGTAGTGTATTTTTTTTATAGGTTAAAATCATAAAGTAATAAAGGTGAATCTAGTAATAACCACGAAAGTACATATCGTAAAG
Source organism: Gottfriedia acidiceleris (assembly GCF_036421055.1). Classification (GTDB taxonomy): domain Bacteria; phylum Bacillota; class Bacilli; order Bacillales; family Bacillaceae_G; genus Gottfriedia; species Gottfriedia acidiceleris_C. The sequence continues at coordinate 305,642 of NZ_JAZGQS010000004.1, forward strand.
TATAAAATTAATAAGGGAGAATGATCTATGAGTAAAAAAGAATTTCTATTGGATCAATTAGAAGTTTGCCGAAATGTTGAAAGTTGGATTCAACCTCTAAGTGTTGCATTGGAGAATTTAAGTTTAGAGGATATAAGTTGGAGACAAAATGATTTTACTCATACGATTGGTGAAATTGTATACCATCTGTATTTCTATAATGAACGATGGTTGAGAAGGTTTAAAGGAGAAATACCAACTGAAGTAATTGAAAGTAATGCTTCAACTTTTCGGGAGATGGAGAATTTAACAAAAGAGGATTGGCAGGCGCTTGTTAACCGGTTAGATGAGAATTTAGCGAATTGGCAACAAGCTATAAAAGAAGTAGATGAATCTAGACTTTATGAACAAATTCCAAATTTTCCAGTAGATGCAGTCTGGTGGAGAGCGTTATCTAATCTATGTACGCATAATGCTTATCATATTGGGCAAATACTCTACATACGAAAATCACTAGGTTCATGGGTATCAAAAGAAGAGTAGAAAGCTAATACGGATCATAAACAGAGTAATCATTAAATAAATTATATTGCCGTGTAAGGAATAGTAGGCTATTTTGGAAGAAGTAGAAAAAGATGGAAATAGAATTGAAAAAAGATAATTAAGGGAAAATGGGGAACAAAAGATGATAACACAAAATGTTAGGGATTACATTTTGGCTAAGTACCAAATTAGTGAAGCAAATTTTTTAGGAAAGGGACAAGAAGCGGAAGTTTACTCTTATGATCAAATGAGAGTCATAAAATTATATAAACCAACCGCATATCCAAAGCTAGAAATATTAAAGCAATTTTATGAATCAATGAATTCAAGTGATGCAAATTTTGAATTACCAGAAATTCACGAGATTATAAAAGAAAAAGACGTTGTTTTAACAATTGAAAAACGAATAGAAGGCAGGAATATTCAAAAGGATTTATCAAATTATGATGAGCAAGTATTAGATTCTTTCTTTGAAAACTATCTATCTACAATATTAAGTATTCAAAATATTAAATTAGTAAAACCATTTAAAAGCATTAAATTATTAAGTGATTATGATGAAATTTCTTCGAAGGATTGGAACGATTTTTTAAAACAATCGTTGCTAAGAAAGAATACAGAAGTAAAACGGTATTTAAAAAGAGATGTATTAGATTATGAAGTGAAATTAAAACGATTAATGGATGCATTTTCAGTTGGATATGAAGGGGAATATGCATTAGTACATGGTGATTATTATCCATCAAATCTATTAGTAAATGCAGAGAGACAAATTAATGGGGTAATTGATTTCGGATTAATGACGTTATATGGGGACCCGTTATTTGATGTTGCATTAAGTTGGATTTTATTTGATTTATATGATGAATTGGGTGAAACAAAGCTAGAAAAATATATAAATAAAGTAGTTAATCGATTAGGCGAAGAAGTTAGAAGTACAATCCATTTGTACGTTCTTTTTTATAGTATCTATTCGGCAAATTTCTTTTCGGAAACTTGCAGTGATGGACACTACCAATGGAGTGTTCGCAATTTAAATAACGAAAAGTTTTGGGATGCATTAGAAAATTAATGAAAAAATATGAAACTACTAATAAAAAAATGCTCACTATTAAATAGTAAGCATTTTTTTTGTTTATTTATTTACTTCTGATTTAACTAAACCAGCTACAAGTATATAACGCTGAGGTGCATGTCCAATAAAATTAAATGGATAACAAGTGCTTACCGTTAAAGTTGGTCTTGGTTTTGGGATAATAACAGTGCGATCATCTTTATCAACGATGCGAATCTTATGAACTTTGTAAGTAAATGTACCAGCCGAAGTTTTAACAATTAACGGATCGCCTACCTTTACTTTGCCAAGCTCACGGAATACAGTATCTCGATGTCCAGCAAGAACACTATTATCTCTTTCACCTGGCATCACAGATTTAGCATAATGACCTATTCCTTTTGCAAGCTCATCTTCATCTGTCCCGTGGAAGATTGGTAGAGTTGCAGAAATTCTAGGAATTGTTAATGAACCCATTTCATCGCCAAATTTAGGATAAGTCTTGTATAGCGGTTCATCTCTTTTTATTTGCTTCAATTTAGTTGCTGTTTCTGCTTTGATTTCTTTTTTGAAATCGTCCTTTGACTGTTTATACAGTACATAGGTTTTAATTAAAGAATAAGCATTTGTTGTAGCAAAAAATAATCCAACAATAAAAAGGAGTGCTGTAAAAATTAGTAGAACTTTTCGTTTACGATTCATAGCTTATCGTTTAACTATTACCTTTTTACGTAGAACAACAGCAGTTAACATCATTAACACACCAACCATTGTCCATTCAGTTGTATGAGTTGCAGTAGTTGGAAGTTTTCCGCCATTTTCTGTTCTTACAGTAACAGTAGGTTTTGAGTTCTTCTTAATTGCTGGTTTTGGGTTCTTAATTGCTTTTTGAGTATCTTTAACGATATCTACTATTTGGTCATCACCAATAAGTTCCTCAGGTGAAAATACAGCGTCTAATAATAGATTACCAGCGTTGTCATAAATCTCTAAATATACTTTTACATTTTCCATAGAATCCATAGAATCATCCATTGTAAGTAATTTAGCAAAAGTTAAAGGAGTTTTAACACCGTTTTGATCAATTGCAACTTTAATATCAATTTTTAAAGTAGATTGAAGCTCTTTTACAATATTCATTAATTCTACTTTTAACCCATCTGGTAATTCTTCTGGAGTAGCCTCAGTATCCATTGAGAAAAATTCAGGGTATTTTTCTTCTAAAGCAGATGCACGTTCTCCTAACGCTTCTAATTTTGCTTCAACAGCAGGGTCGTCATTCACAACTTTTTCAATATATGCAGATAGATTATTAATCTCTGCTTCAGTAATTCCGAACTCTGAAAGAGCAGAAGAAATATCATCCACTGAAGGGAACTCATCTTCGCTACCTGACTCATCTTCATCTAAATAAATTAAGTTTTCGATATCAGAAGTAAAATAATACGTATCTAGTAATGATGCATTTTTGTCCATATCATCATAGTAGACTGCTAGATCGATAATTTCATCTTCAGTGTAACCGTACTCATCTAGAAGATCGTCTAACGTTTTTTGAGTCAGTCTTTCACCTAAAGTATCTTTTAACTCATCAACTGAATCGAAATCAGAGATCGACTCACCATAGTAAGAATTTAAATAATCCTCTAATTGTTTTTGAGTTAGGTCGATACTAACTAAATAAGTTTTTAACTCATTTGCATCTGGCGCTGCATATGCAGTTACGCCTGGTACTACTAATGCTGCAGATAAAACGACTGAAGCTAATACCTTTTTCATATTATTTCCCCCTTAATAGTTCATTCCATAAATGTAAATGTGATTAGATCAGTTTTATGAATGATTCAAAAGTAATAAAGGTATGAGGGCATAAGAAAGCCGATTATTTGAATTGCTCAATAATCGGCGCCAGAAAAATAAAATTATTATTCTGCTTCTTTAGGAGCTCGAACGACAGATTCGAATTTTCCTTTATGACTACCGTCACAATATGGTAATTTACTTGACAGGCCGCAACGACATAATGAGAAAGCTGCTTTTTGCGGATATGTATTCCCTTCAGCATCAACTAACTCAACAGTACCAGTGACACGTAAAGGACCATTATCTAAAACCTTAATTTGAACATCAGACATATTAAAATTCCTCCTACACATCTTAAAGTTATTATATATTACATTTATGTTAAAATAAATGGGTTTATTTTAATAAAACATTAATTTTTAACATGAAATTAACTTGGATTTATTATAAAATGGAAAGGTTGTTTTTTTTTATCTTAAAAAATAGTAAAGACAAACTAATAAAAATTTAAATTAAGGAGTGACAATTCATGATTCGAATAGCAAAAAAAGAAGATACCAAACAAATTGTCCCTCTAATTGTACAAGCGATTGAAGATATTGTATTTATGTTAACAGGGACAACATCATACGAACAAGCAACTCCAATTTTAGAATATTATGTTCAATCTGAACAAAATCGACTAAGTTACCATAATTGTTTAGTGAAAGAAATTGAAGGAAAAGTTGTAGGAGTGATTATAGCCTACCATTCCTTGGAATTATCAGTACTTGATCGTGAAATGCTTGAAATAATAAGTCGTAATTTAAATATCCAAAATGTTAAAGTTGATAAGGAAGCAGATGATGAAGATTTTTATATTGATACATTGTCAGTGCATCCAGAATATCAAGGCAAAGGAATTGGAACTGAATTATTAGAAGAATTACTTACTTTTGCCAAAAACAAAGGGATTTCACGCGTTTCATTAAATGTCGATCAAGATAAACCTTCTGCTCGCCGATTATATGAAAAAGTGGGATTTAAATATGAGAAAGTTAGATATATTATGAATCATTCATACGATTATTTAGTGTTCCCAATAAATGAAAAAATATTCGAAACAAAAGTCGTTTAAGATGCATCCTTTCGATTGTTTAAGTTAAAATTAAGTTTGAACAATAGGAGGGATACATATGAATTTTTTTACATTCGCAAATCCAACAGAATTAATTTTTGGTAAAGACAGTGTACAAAAGTTAAAAGAAAAGGCAGCTAGCTTTGGAAAGAATGTTTTAATTGTATATGGTGGTGGAAGTATTAAAAGAAATGGCCTATACGATCAAATAGTAGGTATTCTTGAAGAAACTGATAAAACTGTTTATGAACTAAGCGGAGTTGAACCAAATCCGAAGTTATCAACAGTTCATAAAGGTATACAAATTTGTAAAGAAGAAAATATTGATTTTGTTTTAGCCGTTGGTGGTGGTTCTGTAATCGACTGTACAAAAGCTATTGCAGTTGGAGCGAAATTTGAAGGTGAGATTTGGGATATTATTACACGTAAAGCAGTCCCAACAGATGCATTAAAATTTGGAACCGTATTAACGCTTGCAGCAACAGGTTCAGAAATGAACGCGGGTTCAGTTATTACAAATTGGGAAACAAATGAAAAATTAGGTTGGGGAAGTAAATTTAGTTACCCAACGTTTTCAATATTAGATCCTCAAAATACGTTTACAGTTCCTCGTGATCAAACAGTTTATGGGTCAGTGGATATCATGTCACATGTAATTGAGTCATATTTCCACCATGGAACGAATACAAAAATTCAAGATCGTTTTTGTGAAGGTATTTTAAAAACAGTTATCGAAACTGCTCCGATCGCAGTAGAGAAATTGGATGATTATGAAGCGCGTGAAACGCTATTATATAGTGGAACGATGGCATTAAATGGAATCTTAAGTATGGGTGTCCAAGGTGATTGGGCTACACATAATATTGAGCATGCAGTTTCTGCAGTAACAGATATTCCACACGGCGGAGGATTAGCAATTATTTTCCCTCATTGGATGGAATATGTAATGAGCGAAAATGTTGATCGTTTCTGTCAATTTGCAGAAAGAGTATTTGATATTCAGCAAGAATCAATGTCAAAAGAAGAATGGGCATTGGCTGGAATTAAAGCTTTACGCACTTTCTGGAACTCAATCGGTGCGCCAAGTCGTTTAAGTGAGTACGATATTACAAAAGAACAACTACCTGAAATGGCTACTAAAACGGTTAAGTATGGACCATTTGGTAATTTCAAAAAATTAGATCAAGAAGATGCATTGAAAATTTTAGAGGCAGCTCTTTAAAAATAAAAACTGGACAGAGAAGTAACTCTGTCCAGTTTTTATATAGAATGATGGTTAACACCAATATTCTTTAAAAAAGAAGAAACAATTGAATAGTATTCATCTTTGTTTTCATTTAAACTCATAGCGTGTGCACCATTTTCAGCAATGAATAGCTCTCTCTTATTTTGATTTTTCGCTTCATATAATTTAAGTGTATGTGTAAATGGAATATAAGGGTCAGGTTTACTATGAATAAATAGAACGGGATTTTTAATATTATGTGTTGCCAGTAATGGGGAAATATCTTTAATGAAAAATCCATTCCGAAGCTTTAACCAAATACTAGAAACTGGAAGGATTGCCCATTTTGGAAGTTTATAATCCATTTTCAAACGATATGTAAGCTGTTCCTCGAAAGTAGAGAACGAGCAGTCTGAAATATAGAAAGCAGCAGAATCCTCAACAAAACCAGCATATTGTAACATTGTGCAAGCTCCCATTGATTCCCCATGAATGCCAAGAACAATCTCACCTTTTAAATCCTTTAAATATTGAACCACAGTTTGTAAGTCATATTTCTCATAATATCCATAGCTAGTTGTATGTCCGCCTGACTCCCCATGTCGCCTATGATCATAAGTAAGTACATTAAAACCAAGTTTTAAAAATAGCTCAGCATATTTAATCGAATTATTCTTATTAACCGTTACACCATGTGTAACAATGACCCAATTATTTGTATCAAAGGCCTCAAACAAGTATCCCTTTAATTCATACCCATAACGAGATTGAATAGAAAAGGGCTGTTTTTGAACAGAACGATACAACCCTTCATCAAATCGGAAATTTTCCAACTCGCGCTGATAAATAAACTCAAGTGAATTTGTTTTCATAAACAAAACTTGCTGCGTAAAATAGTAACCAACTCCAATAAAATAAATGAGAAAAAAAACAACTACAACAAGCCAGATCATCATAATAGAACCATCACCCTCTATCCAAAAAGAATATCAAGAATTGTAGTTAACTCACTACGAGTTTTACCTTCTAAAATTGAAGGATTATAAAACTCAGGCAAAACCGCAATTTAAACAAGAAACAAATAAAAATGATTATAATCAATATCTATTACCTTACTTAAACCTGAACCAGACATTGATAATTCTTCTTTCGTTTTAGCGTGTGTATGTTTACATTTTGAACAAACAAATTTATCCTTTATCAATTCTTCTGCCTAGCCATAAAAAAAATCCTTTTTAGTAAAGTGTATCATAGCAAAAAGAAAATTTAATAAAGGGATTTTGACAATTAAATCAAAAATCACAATTTTGAAAATTGAACATTGTCGCTTACTGTTCATAAATACTCCTCCAAAGATTTAACGAGATTCATGAGTAATTGAGTTGGATTATCTAGAAGATGTCTTTGAGGAAGTAAAAAGAGAAAAAAGAAGGAGTTTGGTTCCTCATGAGGTGTTCATAAGTAGTATAAAAGCGAGAAGAAGTAACAAACAAAAAACTAAACATAGAACAGTAATATAATTTGGACAGTCATTCTTCTACTAACTGTGTTACTTCGAATATGCTGTATATCTAATAGATTCAATTCATTTAGATGTTTAAAAGTAGAGATTCAAATGAATATATTTTAGGGGACAACTAGACAAGGGATTATGATTTATGATAAATTATACAAGAAAAATTCCTTTAAAAACTACATATTTTAAATCGATGAAAAGGAAAGTAGTTTTTGCTATATTCGATAGCGAGCTAGGGACGGTGGAAGCCTAGTGATGAAGCATAAATGAAGAACACCTTTGAGTTCTAACCGAAAGGGATCTCTTAAGTAGGCTTAGACGTTACCAGCACGTTATTAACTGGAATAAGCAGCTTTAGCTTAAAGTTGGTCATAGTATGACAATTTGGGTGGTACCGCGGAAGTTAGCCTTTCGTCCCTTTTTTAGGGGATAGAAGGCTTTTTTTATTGGAAATTAATATAAGGAGGCAAATTATGATAAAGACTGTAGTAAAAGATTTATACAGAAATCAAGAAAAATTTAAAGACAACACTGTTCAAATTTCAGGATGGATTCGTACTCTTCGCGATTCTAAAACGATTGGTTTTATGGAGTTAAACGACGGTACATTCTTTAAGAGTGTACAAGTAGTTTTTGAGGACAATCTTGAGAACTTCAAAGAAATTACAAAGTTACCTATAAGCTCAACTGTTTTAGTAGAAGGTGAATTTATTCCAACTCCGGAAATGAAACAACCTTTTGAAATTAAGGCTACAAAAATTGTGATTGAGGGATTATCAGATACAGATTATCCATTACAAAAAAAGAGACATTCTCTTGAATATTTAAGAACAATCGCACATTTACGTCCAAGAACGAATGCATACTCAGCGGTTTTCAGAGTAAGATCACTTGCATCATATGCCATTCATAAATTCTTCCAAGAAAAAGGATATGTATATGTACATACACCGATTATTACTGGAAGTGACACAGAAGGCGCAGGAGAAATGTTCCGTGTGACAACAATGGATTTGAACCAACTTCCAAAAGCTGAAGGCGGAAAAGTGGATGACGGCGCGGATTTCTTCGGCAAAGAAACTAACTTAACTGTAAGTGGCCAATTAAATGGTGAAGCTTATGCCCTTGCTTTCCGTAATGTGTATACATTTGGTCCGACTTTTAGAGCTGAAAATTCAAATACTGCACGACATGCCGCAGAATTCTGGATGATTGAGCCGGAAGTAGCTTTTGCAGAACTACCAGATATCATGGATCTTGGTGAAGACATGGTTAAATTTGTCATTAATTATGTATTTGAACATGCACCTGAAGAAATGGACTTCTTTAATAGCTTTATTGATAAAACTCTTATTGAAAGATTAAAGAATGCATTAGAATCTGACTTTGGTAGAGTTACTTATACTGAAGCTGTTGAATTATTACAGAACTCTGGTAAAAAGTTTGACTACCCAGTTGAATGGGGAACAGATTTGCAAACTGAACATGAACGTTACTTAAGTGAGGAAATTTACAAGCGTCCTGTATATGTAACTGACTATCCGAAAGAAATTAAAGCATTTTATATGAGAGCGAATGAGGATGGCAAGACAGTAGCTGCGACAGACTTATTAGTTCCTGGTATTGGCGAATTAATCGGAGGAAGTCAACGTGAAGAAAGAGAAGACGTCCTTGTAGAGCGAATCAAAGAACTTGGTATGAATGAAGAAGATTACTGGTGGTATTTGGAACTTAGAAAATACGGCGGTACAAAACATTCTGGTTATGGAATTGGATTTGAACGACTTGTTATGTATTTAACAGGAATGAAAAACATCCGTGATGTAATACCATTCCCACGTACACCAGGAAATGCAGATTTTTAAATATAAAAATGAACAATAGGATGCTGCGGCATCCTATTGTTTTTTTTAGGAAGAATAAAAAGAATCTGAGTTTTAGTATTTGAAAAAAGAGAAATAGTAGTTTTATAATATAAAAAAACATGAAATACTTCTCTTTCTACTATAAATTAATGATAAAATAATGGAAATGGAAGGTGATATTAAAATGAAAAAAAGAAAACCACAGCAGCCTGTAAAACCGGCATATGAACAGAAGGAAAAAATATCATTAGGATCCTTAATGAATGAAGAAATTCTTCAAAAATTAAAAAATACAAAAAAACAATTGCAAGAAAATGAAACAAAACTTAAAGAGGAAGAAGAAGCACGTATTCGTGAAGAAAAAAGATTACGCGAGAAAAATAAATCATTCGAAGAGTTACTAAACGAGAGTAATATCTCTTGGAAGGACTTTAAATAAGACGCAAATGGCGTCTTATTTTTTTTGCACGTGCAAAAACATTAATTCGATCTTTTTTTTATCAGTAATTTCATATTATGAAATTTTTTGATTGTTCTAAATTTTATAAATTTTTATAGTGAAATTAAGTTAACAAAAGGTAGTAGGTGGTGTGAAAAATTTAAGATAGTGAAATTGTTCTTTTGAAAGCGCTTTAAAAATTTTCCGAATTCGATTTAAAAAACAAATGTTAAAAAATTACATATCGGAGTGGAGGAATTATTTAATGGGTATTCGTACAGGAGCGCAATATATCGATGGACTAAGATCTAGAAAGCCAGAAGTATGGCTAGGTGGAGAAAAGGTAGAAGATATCGTAAACCATCCTGTTTTCAAACAACCGATTCTAGAGATTGCAAAATTATATGATATGCAGTTCGATCCAGCTTATCAAGACAAAATCACACATATTTGTGAAGAAACTGGTGAGCGAATTTCTAATGCATTTTTAGTGCCTAAATCATCTGAAGATATTAAAAAGCGTGGAGATTTGTTCGAAACATATGCAAAGTCAACATTTGGTTTAATGGGAAGAACACCAGATTTCTTGAACATTGTCTTAACTTCAATGGCAAGTAATTCATGGTTTTTAGATAAATATAATCCAGAGTGGTCAAAAAATGTCCAAAATTATTTCAAATTTGTTCGTGATAACGACATCTTCTTAACGCACGCAATTATCAACCCACAAAATGATCGCAGCAAGCCATCTTATGAACAAAAAGATTTATTTACTCATTTAGGTGCTGTTGAAGAAACGGTCGATGGATTAGTCGTTAGAGGAGCTAAAATGCTTGCAACATTAGCACCGATTACAGATGAAGTTATTATATATTCTTTCCCTGGGTTCCACGAAGGCGATGAGCGATATGCTTTAGCATTTGCACTTCCGATTGACACGCCAGGATTAAAAATTTTATGTAGAGAACAAATGCAAGATGGTAAAAGATCATTCTTTGATCATCCATTAGCATCTAGATTCGAAGAAATGGATGCTGTTCTTGTATTTGATGATGTGTTAGTTCCTTGGAATCGTGTATTTATTCATAATAATGTTGAAGCTGCAAATAATCTATACCCAAAAACAGGTATTGCACAACAGCCTGCTCACCAGTCTGGCGTAAGAGGTTATGTAAAATTAGCTTTTGCAGTAGAGGTAGCATGCAGGTTAGCTGATTCAATTGGAGTAGATGTTTATTTAAATGTCCAAAATGACTTAGGTGAACTACTTCAATCAGTTGAAACAGTTCGTGCTTTACTTCGAGTTTCCGAAATAGAGTATGAAACACTACCTTCAGGAGAAGTAAGACCGGCATGGGAACCACTTGAGACGATTCGTGGCTTGCTTCCAACTATGTACCCAAGAGCAATTGAAGTGATTCAAACAATCGGTGCAGGTGGCTTATTAATGTCGCCAACAGAAGCAGACTTTGAACATCCTGAGCTAAGAGATGCGATGGATAAATACTATGTTGGACGTGAAGGTGTATCCTCGTTAGACCGAGTTCAATTATTCAAACTTGCATGGGATTTATGTGGAGAAGCTTTTGGACAAAGAGCACTTCAATATGAAAGATATTATACTGGTGATCCAATTCGAAAAAGAGCAATTTACTATAACCAAATGAAGCGTAAGAAAACGTTTAGTATGGTGGATGATGCATTAAACGGAGCAAAAAACTTAAAAGGAGTATCGACTAATCTAGCGAATTCTAAAGTTAACTGATTAATTTTAGAAAGCAGGGATTTTATGAAATTTTTTAGCATCAAAGAGGAGTGGATCTAATGATCTCTTCAGTTCAAAAGATTTCTAGAATATTAGATTGCTTTACAGAGGAAGAACCAGTCCTAGGAAATTTAGATATAGCTGAAAAGTTAAATATGAATGCAAGCTCGGTCCATCATTTAGTTCGTACTCTTTGTGCTGAAGGGATTTTAATTCAGGATAGTAAGAAAAAGTATCGACTTGGTTGGAAGTTGCTTGAATGGAGTAATCACGTTATGTATCAACAAGACATATATAGTGAAGCCATTCCATTATTAGAAAATCTACTGAAAAATTATGATAGTACCGTTCATATCGGAATGTTTGATAAAGGGGACGTAAGATTTGTCTTAAAAGTTTCCTCTAAACATTCGATACCTGTCCCAACATTTATAGGTGATAAACGACCTGCATATTGTACGAGTACCGGTAAAATTCTACTATCATATAATCCAGCATACTTAAAAACAACGATTGAAAGAGGCTTTAAAGCCTATACAACAAATACAATTACGACGATTGATGCATTAAAAAAAGAAATGATTGCGATTAAAGAAAATGGCTATAGCATTAGCAACAATGAAAATGATCTAGGATTATTTGGAATTGCAGCTCCAATTCAAACATATACTGGTCAAACTTTTGCAGCATTAAATATGGTTGGACCAGTTTCATATATGATGAGCCAAGACATTGGTCGAATGATTCAGGATGTTGTGAAAACTGCTAAAACAGTCTCAAATCAGCTTGGTTATATTAATGCATAATGATAGCGCTTACTTAAGTTTAAATAAAAATGAATTAATTGGAGGATTAGAGATGAATCTTAAAAGTCGAGTTTTTAATATTTTCAAATTGATTGAGGATAATAAAGAGCTATTAAAACCACCAGTTAATAATAAAGTTATTTGGGAAGATTCAGAGTATGCTGCAATGATTATCGGAGGACCAAATAAACGTAGAGACTTCCATATCGATCCTGCAGATGAATTTTTCTATCAAATTAAAGGCAATTGCTATGTTGAGTGTATTACACCGGATGGTAAACGTGAAGTTGTAACAGTTTCTGAAGGAGAAATTTTTATGCTTCCTTCTTTTGTTCCACATTCACCTCATAGAGTAAAAGATTCATATGGAATTGTGCTTGAACGAAAAAGAGCAGAAGGTGAATTAGAAAGCTTTGTTTGGTTTTGTGATGAGTGTAATGAAGAAATGCATAAAACGACAGTTCAATTAACAGATATTGGTACGCAAGTAAAAGAAGCAATTGAACAGTTCAATGCTAGCCTTGAATTAAGAACATGTAAAAACTGTGGTCATGTCATGAAAGAGGAAGCGGACGAATGGGTATGCGTATAGACTTTCATACACACATAATTCCTGAAGATTTACCGAATTTTTTTGAAAAATACGGTCATGAAAGATGGCCTATTTTACAACCGACATGTTCATGCGGTGCCAATATTATGGTTGCTGGAAAAGTATTTAGGGAAGTAACTGATCAGGTTTGGAGTCCTGAAAAGAGAATTGAGGACATGAATAACGAAGATGTGACAATGCAAGTGCTCTCGCCAATTCCCGTTACATTTTCGTATTGGGCACCAGCTCTAGCTGCATTGGAAATGGCTCAAATTCAAAATGATTTCATTGCAAATACCGTTAAAAAGAATCCTTCAAAGTTTATTGGATTAGGGACTGTACCAATGCAAAACGCTGAAATAGCTATTCAAGAAATGGATCGCTGTATTCATACACTTGGATTAAATGGACTGGAAATTGGTACAAATGTAAATGGAACAAATTTAGACAGTGACGAGTTTAGTCCATTTTTTGAAATGGCTGAAAAATGGAATGTCCCATTGTTTATTCATCCATGGGAAACATTAGCGAAGGATCGTACACCCGATCATAACTTTATGTACACGGTTGGAATGCCGAGTGAAACAGCTTTGGCTGCTGCAAGCTTAACATTTGGTGGAGTGATTGAAAAATATCCAAAATTAAAGATTTGTTTTGCACATGGCGGAGGTTCATTTCCATTTATTCTACCTAGATTAGATCAAGGATGGAAAGTATGGCCTCATTTGCGCAAAACTGCCTATCCACCAAGTCATTATGTAAGTAATTTCTATTTTGATTCTCTTCACTACGATCCGATTAATATTCAATTTTTAATTAACCGATTTGGTTATGACAAAATTGTGATGGGCTCGGATTATCCTTTCTTATTAAGAGAAACGCCACCTGGAAGAGTGATTAATCAAATGGATATTAATAAAGAAATGAAAGAAGCGATTTTAGGAAAAAATGCCCTGAAATTTTTAAATATTAAGGAGGCAGATTTACTTCATGGAAAACAAAGTATTGACTCCAGAAGATAGATTAATAAGTTTAGGTTATGCACTTAAACCAATAAGACCGGCTTCAGGTAATTATGTAAAGTCTGTTCGTACAGGTAATCTATTATTTACATCTGGTCAAGGTGTAGATGAATACCATGGAAAAGTTGGACGAGAGTTGACGCTAGAGGAAGGCTATGCAGCTTCCAGAGAGTCAATGTTAAATTTAATTAGTGTATTAAAGTATGAATTAGGTGAACTTTCAAAAGTAAAACGAATTGTAAAGATATTAGGTTTCGTAAATAGTACAGAAGATTTCTATGATCATCCGAAAGTGATGAATGGAGCTTCTGATCTTTTAGTAGAAGTGTTTGGTGAAAGAGGAAAACATGCTAGGTCAGCTGTTGGGATGGCACAGCTTCCACATAATACAGCGATCGAAATTGAAATGGTTGTAGAAATAGAGGATTGAAAAAAATTGGTGGCACTTGTGTCACCTTTTATTCTATTAGAATGGTAGGTGCCTATTATGCAAGTTACAGAGAAGAAAAATAAAATATTACCAATCGATTGTAAGCATTTTATTGATGGACAATCGATTCCATCTTTTAATCAAAAAACCTTTTTAAATATTAATCCTGCGACTGAAGAAGTATTAGGTTCTGTTTCTGAAGGTAGCGAGTTAGAAATTGATTTAGCAGTAAAAGCAGCAAAACGAGCATTAAAAGGTGAGTGGAAACAATTTACTAGCAATCAAAGAGCGGCAGTTTTAAGAAAAATCGGCGACGGAATATTAGCTCGAAAAGAAGAATTAGCAGCGTTAGAGGCAATGGACACTGGAAAGCCATATGATCTTGCTTTAGAAGTTGATATTACTAGATCGGCTCATAATTTTTATTTTTTCGCTGACTATATTACAACTTTAAGCTCTGAATCTCATATGCAAGATCAAACTGCCTTACATTATACATATCGTAGGCCAGTTGGTGTAGTCGGAATGATTAACCCATGGAATCTACCTTTATTATTATTGACATGGAAGCTTGCACCTTGCTTAGCTGCCGGAAATACAGCAGTTATGAAGCCAGCAGAATGGACACCAATGACAGCAACAGTTTTAGCTGAAATTTGTAAAGATGCAGGCGTACCTGACGGGGTAGTGAATGTTGTACATGGATTTGGAGCAAATGCGGCAGGTTCAGCTTTAACAGAGCACCGCGATGTTGATGCTATCACGTTTACTGGTGAAACAAAAACAGGTTCAGCAATTATGAAGGCGGCAGCTCCAACGTTAAAAAAATTATCGTTTGAGCTTGGTGGAAAAAATCCAAACATTATCTTTGCTGATTCTGATTTAGACGAAGTGATTGAAACAACTTTAAAATCATCTTTTATGAATCAGGGAGAAGTTTGTTTATGTGGATCTCGAATTTATGTTCAGAGGTCAATCTTTGATGAATTTATTGATAAATTTGTCGCAAAAACAAAGGAATTAAAAATTGGCGATCCGTTTGAAGAAGGAACAAATGTCGGTGCGGTTATTAGTAAAGAACATTATGAAAAAGTATTATCTTATATCGAGATTGCAAAAGAAGAAGGCGGAACGATTTTAACTGGTGGTAGCAGACCTGCTTCAATTGAAAAAGGATGCTTTATCTTACCGACAATTATTACTGGATTAAACCGTGACTCTAGATGTGTAAGAGAGGAAATATTTGGTCCAGTCGTAACAGTTATGCCGTTTGATTTTGAAGACGAAGTAATTGAATGGGCAAATGACACTCATTATGGTCTAGGCGCAACAATATGGACAAATGATTTACGCAGAGCCCACCGTGTTGCTCATCAAATTGAAGCAGGAATAATTTGGGTAAACACTTGGTATTTAAGAGATTTACGTACACCATTTGGAGGTATGAAGCAAAGCGGTTTAGGTCGTGAAGGTGGAATTCATAGCTTTGAGTTCTATAGTGAATTATCGAATATCACGATTAAATTATAAGAATAAAAAGGGGGCAAAAGAAAGTGAAGATTACTAGTGTTGACGAGCTGACGCTTCTGCTACAAGAAGCAGAACAGAGTGGTGTTAGTATAAAAGCTTTAACTGAGATTTTTCCCGGATTAACTGAAAGAGAAGCCTATCAAATTCAATTAACAAATATTGAAGAAAAATTGAAAAAAGGGCAGAAAATTATCGGGAAAAAAATTGGATTAACTTCGATTGCCATGCAGGAGTTATTAGGAGTAGATGAACCTGATTACGGTCACTTACTAACTGATATGAATATACCTAATTTCGGTGAAGTACAAGTTGGAAATATGATTTTACCAAAAGTAGAAGCTGAAATTGCATTTGTCTTAAAAAAGGATTTAATCGGGCCAAATATTACATTTGAGGATGTAATTAATGCAACAGACTATATTGTGCCTGCAATAGAGGTAGTTGATAGTAGAATCGAAAATTGGAAAATTCGATTAGAAGATACAGTTGCCGATAACGCATCATCATGCTTATTTGTTCTAGGCAATGAGCGTTTCGATGTAAAGGAAATTGACTTACCGAATATTACGATGGAATTATATCGTAACGAAGAATTGATGAATTCAGGTAAGGGAGAGGCAGTATTAGGAAATCCAATTCATTGTGTAGCATGGTTAGCAAATAAATTAAGTGAGTTTGGAATCTCACTAAATGCAGGAGAAATTATTTTATCAGGAGCTTTATCAGCTGCCATTAATGCAAATGCAGGTGATTGTTTTACTGCGAAGTTTCCATTATTAGGTGAAGTCTCGATTTCATTTAAATAAACGAGGTGAATTATGAATAAATTAAAAGTCGGAATTATTGGTTCAGGGAATATTGGAACAGATTTAATGATGAAATTACAGAATAATCCATTTCTAGAATTAACAACGATGATCGGAATTGATCCAGAATCTGATGGGTTAAATCGTGCAAAAGAAATAGGAATTGAAGTAATCAATAATGGTATTCAAGGCTTCATTGAACGAAAAGAATTGGCTGATTTACTGTTTGATGCAACTTCAGCAAAAGCTCATTTTCATCATGCAAAAGTACTTGGTGAATTAAAGAAGCGTGTGATTGATTTAACGCCAGCGGCAATTGGGCCATTTGTCGTACCGCCAGTAAATTTAGGTTCACATATAGATGAAAGCAATGTCAATTTAATAACATGTGGTGGGCAAGCAACAATCCCAATCGTTCATGCGGTAGGCCAAATTGCAGAAGTTGAGTACGCGGAAATTGTTGCAACAATTAGCTCAAGAAGTGCCGGTCCTGGTACGCGTGCAAATATTGATGAGTTTACTGTAACAACTGCTCGAGGACTTGAAGAAATTGGTGGAGCTAAAAAAGGAAAAGCAATTATTATTTTAAACCCGGCAGAACCACCAATTATGATGAGAGATACAGTTTATTGTAAAGTTACGAATGAAGAGTTCAACCATGAAAGCATGATTCATTCCATTAAACAAATGATCAAAAAGGTTCAAGCGTATGTGCCAGGATACCGTTTAAGAATGGATCCAATCATAGATGGTTCAACTGTAACTGTTTATTTAGAAGTTCAAGGATCAGGGGACTACTTACCTAGCTATGCCGGAAACTTAGATATAATGACTGCATCAGCAGTAAAAGTAGCGGAAGAGATTGCACAATATGAAGTTGTAAAAACTGTTTAAAAAAGTGCCTAAAGAAAGTGAGGGAGTGCAATGTTTGGAAAAGAAGTCATTGTAACTGAAGTAGCACTTCGAGATGGAAGCCATGCAATTGCTCATTCGTATACAATAGATCAAGTCGTTCGAATTGCGAAGGCTCTTGATGATGCAAAAATGCCTTATATTGAAGTATCACATGGGGACGGTTTAGGTGGTTCTTCACTACAATATGGTTTATCAACTACAAATGAATTTGAATTAATCGAAGCAGCGGTAAATTCTTGTAATCACTCAAAGATTGCTGTCTTACTATTACCTGGTATTGGAACAGTAAAAGAATTAAAAACGGCAGCAAAAATCGGAGCAAAAATGGCTCGAATCGCTACGCATGTTACTGAAGCTGATGTTTCGAAACAACATATTTCAAAGTCCAAAGAGCTTGGATTAGAAACTGTAGGATTTTTAATGATGTCCCATATGGCACCAGTTGAAAAATTAGTAGAACAAGCCAAGTTAATGGAAAGCTATGGTGCGGATGTCGTATATATGGTTGACTCAGCAGGAGCGTTTCTTCCACATGAAGTAAAAGAACGTATTGCTGCTTTACGCGGGTCTCTTGCTATTGAAGTTGGATTCCATGCGCATAATAATCTTTCTCTAGCAATGGCAAATACATTAGTAGCAATTGAAGAAGGAGCTACTAGAATTGATGGAAGTGTACGCTGCTTAGGTGCAGGTGCGGGTAATACACAAACTGAAGTGTTAATTGGTGTATTAGAGCGATTAGGAATCAAGACAGGAATTGATTTCTATAAGATGATGGACTTGGCAGAGGAAATCGTAGCACCAATCCTTCAAACACCACAAGAGATTACAAAAGGTAGTCTAATTTTAGGCTATGCAGGAGTGTATTCTAGTTTTCTATTACATGCCAATCGAGCAGCTAAAAAATGGAATGTTGATGCAAGAGATATCTTAATTGAATTAGGAAAACAAAAAGTAGTCGGTGGGCAAGAGGATATGATTCAAGAAGTTGCTTGTATGTTAGCAAATAAAAAATTATCTGTTTTTTAAAGAGGAGACGAGTAATATGATTACTGAAATCGCGAATAAAATATATCTGCACCAAAAAAACGGTCTAGAAATGGATAAAATTACGATTGATCACCCAGAATTAAACGTTAATAATGCTTATGAAATTCAAAAATTAAGTATTGAAAATGCCATTAAAAATGGCGATCCATTAATTGGTTGGAAAATGGGATTAACAAGTATTGCTAAACAAAAATCTGTAAATGTTGAAGAGCCGATTTATGGACGATTAACAAAATCGATGGAATTAGAAGAAAATAAATTAAAGATGGAAGGTTCAATCCATCCTAGGGTTGAGCCAGAAATCGCATTTATGATTAACAAGCCATTATTTGGACATGATGTAACAGCAAAAGATGTATGGAAAGCAACCGAGTATATTGTACCTGCATTAGAAGTAATTGATAGTCGCTATAAAAATTTCTCATTTACACTGACAGATGTTGTAGCAGATAATGCATCTTCATCAAAATTTATCATTGGTAAACAACAATATTCACCTACATATACTTCATGGGATGAAATTAATGTTGAATTATATAAAAATGGTGTAAAAGTACAAAGTGGTGTCAGCTCCGATGTACTAGATCATCCTGTGGAATCTGTCGTAAAGTTAGTTCAAATGTTAAGTAAAAACGGTGAACAAATCGATCCTGGGATGATTGTCTTAACGGGTGGTATTACAGAAGCGATCCATGTTGAAGAGGGCGATATTGTTGAAGCGCGTTTTGACGGAATTGAGACAATGTCACTACAAGTAACGAGGTAGTACATTATGCCAATCATCCAAATACAACTGATTGAAGGTAGAAGTCCAGATTTAAAAAAACAATTAATGAGAGAAATAAATGAAGTAGTTTGTCGTACATTGGATGTTCAGCCAGGGCAGGTAAGAATTTTAATAAATGAATTCGAAAAAGCAAATTGGTCCGTTGGTGGAGTTGCAAAGGATGAGTAAGAAAGTCCCTATTTTATAGGGGCTTTTTTCTTGTAGAGATTAGTTTTTTATTTTTGGTGTAAATACATTTCTTTACAATCTTTCAATTGAGTACCAATCAATTATTAAAACATGTTGTTTGGGACAGATTAATTATGATAATTATTAAAGTTTGAGGTAGAGTTTTACTAATTACTGTTTTATTCTTAATTAGTCACAGTAAAAGGTGTCTTTGCATAAACGAACAAGAATACATAAATTCTTAAAATACATTGCAAATCAGAAAGGATGTATTATTCCATGAATGATGTAATATCGACTATAATTGAACACCGTTCGATCCGTGATTTTGAGGATAAGTCTCTATCGGATGAACAAATAAAAACGATTGTTTCCTGTGCTCAATCAGCCGCGACTTCTAGTTATATGCAGGCATACTCAATCATCGGTGTAAAAGATAAACTCCGTAAGAAAAAGTTAGCCGAGCTAGCTGGAAACCAGGAGTATGTTGAGCAAAATGGTCACTTTTTTGTATTTTGCGCTGATCTCTACCGCCATTCCGTTATAGGAGAAAATGAAATGAAAAGTGTCCTTCCATCAATAGAAAGCACTGAAAGTTTTATGGTTGCATTGATCGATGCATCTTTAGCCGCACAAAATGCTGTAATTGCAGCAGAATCCATGGGGCTTGGAATTTGTTATATTGGTGGAATCCGAAATAATCTTGAAGAAGTGAAAAAATTGTTAAAAACGCCTGAGCGAGTTTTACCTTTGTTTGGAATTGCAGTGGGATATCCGAAAAAGATTACAGACCGTAAACCGAGATTACCGTACGAACATATTTACCATGAGAACGAATATCAGCAAGATAAAGAGGTCTATGTAAAGCAATTAAAAGAGTTCGATGAAGTAGTTTCAAGTTATTATGAACAAAGAACCGGTGGCAAAAGAAAAGACAGATGGACAGAACAAATGGCAGTTATGCTTGAAAGACAAAAAAGAGTGTATATGAAAGACTTTGTTCAAAAAAATAAACTGGATCTCAACTAGAGAAGACTGCCGATTTGGCAGTCAAGTTCTTTAAGAAATATGACTTTAATCGATTAAAGTAACTTAAAAAAATCCTTTCATTATGGAAGGATTTTTGTTCATCTTGTACAAATACATGAGCTAGTTCTTAATTTTGTACTATTCCGCAATTGCATCAGCTACCAAATTACTAAATTCCCTTAAATAATAGAGGTAATTATCTCCACCATAGTTATATCTTTTGTTATACATTTTAGCAACAACCACATTATATTTAGGAATTACTAGAACAGTTGGACCTGTTATACCTAAAATTTGATAAGATCCTAGTGGTACTCTATCACCAATCTCGCTTTTTTTGCTTGATGTATCTTGAACATACCAAAACAACCCATTTTGAGGTGAATCTTGATTTTTATAATTAAGATTTTGAACTTGAGTAGCTATTTCAATAACTTCTGTAGGGACTATTTGCTTTCCATTTATTTTTCCTTTGTTTAAATGAAGATTACCCCAGAATGTAAATTCCCTAGTGGAAACATGAAGGTTAGACTCGGAACCATCCTCTGAATCTCCTAATTTAAATATAGCTTCTTTGTTAGGATTATCAATTACTTTTACTAAATTCTTATTTCCTCTTGTTTCCCAACTTGTTTCCTTAAATCCTAGTGGTGTAAAGACTCTTTCTTTTAATAATTCTGGAAAGCTTTTCCCATAAAGCTTTTTTATTAAATTTGTCATCATTAATACGTTAATTCCTCTATAAGCCCACCCTTGACCTGGTTCAAATTCTCTAAAAATATTACCTTCATCAGTCTCACTTAAACCATGTGAATGTGTAACTAAATGTCTAATAGTTGTTTTTCCTAGTAATTCTTCATCAAAATCATCAAAATATTCAATAGCAAAATCATCAAGGTTTTTAATTTTACCTTCGTATAGCGCAAATGCAACTGCTAATCCTAAATAGCTTTTTCTTGCAGAAGCAACATTAAACTGAGATGTTGCGGATATTGGTGTAGAAAGATCTGTATTACTGTGAAACCCATTATAATTTTCAAGTACGATATTATTATCTTTCATAATTATTAAAGCTGAAGCCGAACTTTGATTTCTTACTTTTATATTCTCGACCCAATCTATTATTTTCTTGAATTTATCACACATTTTTTATTCTCCTAAGTTACTTTTATTTCTATAAATTCAACGTCAAACTAGGATTTCCTTGTTCAACTAACCTTGTTATTTAGTCAAATAAAAACGACCGCAAAAAGCAGTCGATCATTGTTAAACTAAAGCATGCGTTAGTTCAATAAGTTAAGAATCATTATTTATTAATAGTAGTACTATTAGATTAGTAAATCCCCTTCAGTCTGAAGGGGATTTTTTTTTACAATTTTTTCTCTTTGATTACGAATAAAACACCTGTGAGAATTAAGATAGAGCCGATCCAAAACGTTACATTAATGTTTTCTCCTAGAATAAGCCATCCAAGTAATGTGCCAACCACTGGTTGAAAGAAGAAAAACAAACCACCACTTGAAGCGTTAAGCATTTGTAATCCACGATTCCAAAGTAGAAACCCACCTGCTGTTGAAACAATTCCTAAATACAAGAGTCCTCCCCAAATTGTAGGGTGAGTCAGTTGAGAGATATTTATTTCGTTTAGTCTTGGCAAAACGAATGGAGTTAACGTGATTAGGGCCACTAGTATGGAATAAGTGGTAACCACAATTTGTGAATAATCATTTGGCAAACGCTTTACAAGCACAGACATAAGTGCCCAAGTTAAAGCAGCTATAAGTAGTGAAATACCTCCAAGTAAACTGGACGTATTCACATCACCAATTCCAACAATAAGAATGACCCCAATTGTGGCTAAACAAACTGAAACGCCCTTTCTTAACGTCAACTGTTCTTTAAGGATTAAGTGAGCAAAAATAACCATAAATGCTGGTGTTGAAGATGTTATTATAGCTCCCATTTGAGCCGAAGATAACATTGTACCAGTTTCCTGAGCAACAATTGAAATGGCATTTCCAATTACCCCAATAGCTACGATTAATAAGAAATAACGTTTCTCAATTCGCAAATTTTGACGTGTAATGAAGCCGATAACGAGAAGTGCAACAATTGCCACTAAATATCGCATCCACACAAGTTCTAATGGGGGTATGACCGATACTACAATTTTCACAACAACGTACATACCACCCCAGATACTGGAAGCTAGGGTTAAATATAAGGAACCTAATAAGGTATTTTTCATTTTAAAATCCTCCGTCTTTTAATTGGGTCAAATTGCCCTAACGGAGAGATGTAGTCACCTTCAATCACTCCATTAAGAGCAGAAGCGTGCTACTGGTACATCATTTTCAAATAATGGAGTCCAATACATATTAATTCACCTCAAACTACGATATTTGTTTTTAATTGTAGCAAAGAATATTGATTAGTTCATTATAGAATAGCGACTTCTGCTAATTGAAGTCGCTATTTTAATATAGTTCAATCCTTAACATCTAAATGAATCGATATCTTCCTCAATCGGAATTTTGCAAGTACTTCTGTTCTTAATCGATCAGCTAACAAATTAACCCGGCATTTTACGAATATCATTTTAATTTTAAGAGCCAATTTGTGTGATGTACTTCACAGTCTTGGATATAGTCTTTTTGTACAATTATGACATAGAAGAAGA
The DNA here is from genome assembly GCF_036421055.1 of Gottfriedia acidiceleris. Lineage (GTDB taxonomy): Bacteria > Bacillota > Bacilli > Bacillales > Bacillaceae_G > Gottfriedia > Gottfriedia acidiceleris_C. The sequence continues at coordinate 328,763 of NZ_JAZGQS010000004.1, forward strand.
CTGCATCTTGTACCCAATTTTATCAATTAATCAGGCACTTCGATGTTAAAAAAGTCACATGGAGGTTGAACATGAGATGAGAAAAACCCTCGAGCGATCATTTTACTCAAAAAACAGTAAGTATTCATTTTTCATTATTTTATTTTTACTTTTTACAACATGGATTGGAACGGACCGGTTTTTACACTTCGATATGGCATTAATGGGTTATTTTATATCTTCGCTCATTTTTGCCGTAGGTTTAACAATCAGGATGTCAGCATGGCTAATCAGGCCGGCAACTCATCAGGTTATAAAGCGTAGTTTAAAAAATTTAAGAGAAAATACTAGAAAAAAACGTAATCTAGTTTCAATTTTTAAAACAGCATTTGAAAATATTTTCTTACAGAAATTTATCTTTAAAAGGGGAATTTACAGGGGTGTACAGCATTTTCTAATTTCATGGGGATGCATTGGTTCGTTTGCAATCACCTTTGGTTTGACATTTGGTTGGATGCACTTTGAACTTGTTGATTCGAATACTTACACAATTGTCGTTATGGGTGTAGATACTATTACAATGGCAGCACACGGTATATTCGCTGAAATGGTTTACAACGGGCTAAACATAACAGCTAGTATGGTTCTTATTGGTTTAATCATGGCAATTGTAAGAAGAATAATGAACCAAGATGTGAAGGTGACACAACGAGCTGAATTTGATTTATTACCTTTATATTTACTACTTGCTGTAACTATAACGGGACTTCTATTAACTGTTTCATATGTTTTTTTAGGTGGTTGGATGCATCATTACTTAACACTTATTCACCAAGTCTCAGTCGTTATTCTACTAATCTATTTTCCATTTGGAAAGTTATTTCATTTACCGATCCGCCCATTAGCAACAGCAGTACCGCTGAACTATCAACAAGAACTTCAGGTTGATACAAGGCCATGTAAAAGATGTGGGACACTCTATAGTTCTGATGATCAAATTAGTGATGTAAAAGATATATTAGCTGCCCAAAGCTTTGATTTACAACTTGAAGATAAAAGTTATCTCTCAGACTATTGTTTACCATGTCGAAGAAGAATTAGAGTTATGAAGCAGCTAAATTCAGAGCCACATCTTAAAAGCAATGACCCAATATCTACATTAAATGGAATACAAATGTCTGGTTTTAGTAAAAAAAGATCAGATGACTATTATCGTTTTCCAGAGGAAGTACAAAAGGATCTTAATCAATATACAAAAGGGGACAGTGAAGAATGAGCCAATACATCGGCAAAGAAGGAGTTAAAAACCTTCATAAACAAGGAGAAAAATTAATTACTACCCATTGTTGTTACTGTGGTATGCAGTGTGGAATGCATATACGTGTGAATGAGAAAACTGGAAAGGTAGTTGGGGTAGAGCCAAGATATGATTGGCCAGTTACAAGAGGGAAAATGTGTCCAAAAGGAGTAACAGCATATCAAACTGTTGAGCATGATGAACGAATCCTTACACCACTTATTAAGAAAAACGGTCAATTTATAAAAGCTACATGGAAAGAAGCGCTAGACCTTATAGAAGAAAACTTTATACGGATTCAAAAAGAAAGTGGGAGGGATGCTTTATCTGTTTTTGGTGGGGTATCTATGACGAATGAAAAGTGCTATTTAGTAGGTAAATATGCGAGAGTTGGTCTTGGCACAAGGTTTATCGATTACAATGGTCGATTCTGTATGAGTTCTGCTGCAGGTGGATTCCTTAAGACACTCGGCACTGATCGAGGTTCAACTCTTCCTTGGCCTGAATTAGAACATACTGATTGTTTCTTTATCGCTGGTTCAAATACAGCCGAGTGTCATCCTACGAGTATTCAATGGTTGTGGAGAGCAAAGGACAAGGGAGCCAAACTGATTGTAGCAGATCCGCGCGAGACTCCAACAGCGCGTGTTGCAGATGTACATTTGGATCTAAAGCCAGGTACAGACTCTGCATTGGCCAACGGAATGCTTCATCTACTAATTAAAAATGGCTATGTAGATCAAGATTATGTAAACGAAAGATGTAATAATTTTGAAGAACTAAAGAAAACAGTTGAAAAGTATACACCCGAATACACTTCAAAGATAACAGGCGTGTCGGTTGGAAAAATCGTAAAAGCTGCTCATATATATGGACTATCTCAAAAATCAGTCGTTATGTTTGCAAGAGGTGTTGAGCAACAGTCAAAAGGTGTAGATAACGTTTCACTTTATACATCGATGGCACTGCTTAGAGGTCAAATAGGTAGATTTGCTTCCGGGGTTGCTACTTTTACTGGACAGGGAAATGGTCAAGGAGGAAGAGAGCATGGGCAAAAAGCCGATCTTTTACCAGGATATAGGAAGCTTACAGATCCAGAAGCGGTGAAGTATGTATCAAAAGTATGGGGAATCGATCCAAAAGAAATGCCAAAGCCAGGTGTTTCTGCATATGAAATGTTCGATGAAATTCAAAAAGGTAACATTCGTGGTATGCATGTTATTTGTAGTAACCCAGCAGTCTCTGCACCGAATCTTGAACATATTTGGAACGGGTTTAGGAAGCTTGATTTCTTAGTTGTCAGTGACTTTTTTTTATCAGAAACAGCTGAGTTTGCAGACGTAGTATTGCCAGCTACTACTTGGGCAGAGGATGAAGGAACAACAACTAACCTCGAAGGTCGAGTGATTCGAATTCGTAAAGTACGTGAACCTTTAGGTGAATCAAAGCCAGATTGGGAGATTGTTAGCTTAATAGCTGAACGAATGGGTAAAGGTAAATATTTTCCATATAAAGATGCTGAAGAAGTTTTTGAAGAATTCCGCTTAGCATCTAAAGGTGGGAAAGCAGATTACTACGGAATAACATGGGATCGCATTGATAAGGAAGACGGAGTGTTTTGGCCTTGCCCTTCCGAAGACCATCCAGGAACTCCAACGATGTTTATAGACAAGTTTGGTACGCCAGACGGAAAAGCTAATCTCCCATGTGTTGAATGGAAAGAAGCAGGTGAAACTCCAACGAAGGAGTATCCTTTGTTCTTAACGACAGGAAGGGTAGTGTTTCACTATTTATCTGGGGCTCAAACAAGAAGAGTCAAATTTCTTATGGAACAATGTCCAGAGCCATTTGCTGAGATGCATCCGGCACTTGCTAGCCAATATGGATTGGAGAATGGTGACCTTGTAAAATTGACCACACCGCGCTCTTTTATGATTGTAAAAACGAAATTAACAAAAGCTACGAGAAGAGATACGGTGTTTGTTCCATATCATTGGGGAAAAGAATTAGCGGTCAATCAATTAACCAATCCATGTTTAGATCCGATTTCGAGAATGCCAGAATTTAAAATATGCTCACTGAAGATTGAGAAATTAAATAACTTTTGAATGGAGTCGGGATAGATGAATAAAATCATGTATTTAGAGTTTGAGCGATGTATTGGATGTCGTTCTTGTCAAGCAGCTTGCCGAGAATGCGGTGATCATGACGCAAAAGAAAGAAACTATGTAGAATATGTTGATTTCATGGAAAGTCGACAAACCTATCCGATGCTTTGTATGCAATGTAAAGATCCAGCCTGTGCACGAGTTTGTCCCGCGAATGCTATTCAAATAACAGAAGAAGGTGTAGTTCTTTCAGCTATGGAAGAGAAATGTATAGGATGTAGGAATTGTACTTTTGGGTGTCCGTTCGGTATTCCAAAGTTTGATTTTGAAGAAAATAAAATGTACAAATGTGACATGTGCTACGATCGCTCAAAATACGATATTGCACCAATGTGTGCTTCAGTATGTCCTAGTGATGCAATTCGTTTCATAGACTTTGATGAAATGCAGCAACTGCGTAGAAAAAGATCTCAGATGAATCTCATTGAAGGTAAAAAACCACAAGAAGGAAATAAGTGGGAATATGTTCCAGAGTTCTTTGGAGTATATACAAAATAAAATCATATAAGGCGAAAGGAGACGTACCTATGCCACAAGAAAATAAAGGTAAACGAAATGTAAAAGAAACAAATGATGATATGATTAACTTAATCGATAACTTAAACAGGAATGAAGATTTAAAATTAAACAGAAGATCATTTCTAAAATCCGTTGTAGGTGCTTCTGTTACGCTTGGATTAGCAACGGTTCCATTTTCAGCTATTGCCCTTACTAACAAGAAAGAAGATATAAACAGACAAAAGATTATAAAGTTGAAAGACTTGCCAAAAGATAGTTCAATAAACTTTAACTATCCAACAGCCGATGAACCTGCGATACTAGTACACACAAAAGATGGTAATCTAAAAGCTTATAATAATAAATGTACTCATTTACAATGTCCTGTTTTTTACGATAAAGAAGAATCAAAGCTATTGTGCCCTTGTCACCGCGGATTTTTTAGTGTGGATAATGGTCAGCCGCTAGCTGGCCCACCTCAGCGTGAATTACCACTCATTAAATTAGAAGTAATAGATGGGGTTGTTTACGCAGTTGGAAGGAAAGTTCGTCATGGTGCATAAAAAATATTGGATAATCATATTTGTAACCTTAATTGTTAATGTAGTGATGCTTCAATGGACGATCGAGTCTTTTTATGGAGAAAAATATGAACATGTTAGGTTATATACTGTCATAGGAGTTCTTTCATCTATAGTTTGCTTTCTAACCTACTTAAAATGGAGTAAGAAAGAATATCAAAAATAATCAAGGTTGATAGAATGTAGGCTTTAAAAATAATCATCGAAATCCCCCGGTTTTTAATCTACTGGGGGATTTTTATTGATGATTAATCATAAATTTTACATGTTAAATAGGTTAGTATTTTTAAGTTACCACTCGTTTGTTGCTTCAATTAATAAATTGTTTCCTTTAAAGGATCTCTCACCAAGACGTGTAATCAATATACATTCTGTAATATTTGATGACTGTTCATTCATCTTGTAGCTAATGAACAGACCAGAGGCAATTTCTTTATTTTTTTCATCGAAAACTTGCACTTTTTTTCCTTCTAAACTACGTAGTCTCGCTTTTTGAAGAAAGACAACCCAATAGTCCCAATTTGTAATGATGAATGCTCCTTCTCCAGTAGCTAAGTAGCCTAATAAACTTTGAGAATCATTACATTCGGCATTAAGAACTAGAATAAGATTCTTTATAATGTGGTGTATAATGGTATATTGTTTTAGATTTAATTGTGGGGGAATATTGATTTTTAGAGATTTTTTATCAGAATCTATGACAGCTTTTAATTTAATGTTACCTTTTTTGTAAAAATACGTACCACCTTGTATTTTAAATCCCTTCATCTTAAGATTCTCTGCTATAGAAATTTCAGGGTTAATAGCGTGTAATTCAACAGTTAACATGATGAATATCTCCTCCTGTGACTTACTTATAATCAATCCATTCCTTATTATAGAAGATAACGAAAAAAGATCCTGTGACATTTATTACATGTAGGTGGGGGAGAATTATAAACTTGGTCATCACACAATAAGAAAGTGGTCCCTATTAAAATGGACCACATTAAATAAAGCATAAGTTTTACCAGTTACCAATTTAGAATAAACTTTTTATAAGCTAGTTTATTTTACTCTTACTAGTGGATAGATCACTAAATTGACCGATATAATAAATCACTTTGCCATTATCATTACACACTTGAGTGATTGTCAGCCATTCTAAATAAACTTCACCATTTTTACGCTTGTTCCAAATTTCACCTTGCCAGTTACCACGATCTTTGAGCTGTTTCCAAAGTTGTGAATAGAATGCTTTGTTATGATGTCCAGATTGAAGGATACTTGGCTTTTTCCCAATGACTTCTTCTTTATTATATCCTGTTACTTTAGTGAAGAATGGATTTACTTTTTGGATTACTCCTTGTTCATTTGTTACCATCATTGCTTGTGCTGTATTTTCCAATATTTTATATTCCGTTTTCAATTTTTCACGGAAAGTCATCCGTACAACAATTACAAAACTGAGAAGCGCAAACTCAGATAATGCCATAAATCCAATCGCATAATGTCCTGTCAAGCTAAACACTGATGTTAAAATTAATGGAGGGAAGAAGCCCCCTAAACCTCCCATAGCAGCAACCAAACCATTTACAATTCCGGCTTGTTTTGTAAAATAAAGTGGTACTAATTTAAAGATTGTACCGTTTCCGATCCCTGAGCAAACTGCTACTAATAAAACCCCTACAGTGTATAGTTTAATAGTAGGAGAGAAAGATAATAGAACTCCAGAAAATGTTAATCCACCAAAGACAAACAATAATATGTTGAAAGGATTGAATTTATCTGAAAGAAGGCCACCGATTGGTCGGAAAAGTGTTGCTAGAGCAATGAAACCAGCTGTTCGAATACCAGCGTCAACAGGACTTAAATTAAAATTATTCACTAAAAAATTAGGTAAATAAATTGTAAAAGCAACAAATGATCCAAATGTAATGAAATAGAATAAATTAAGTGACCATAAAGTTGAATTACGATAAACATCTTTTACTTGTTTTACAACAGGAACATTTACTTTCTTCTCATTTTTATCACCAAGCAAAAAATTTAATAGGGCAAACGCAATTAGTAATACTAAGTAAAATCTGACTGTTGTTTCCCAACCAAATGATTTTGCTAAAACAGGTGCGGAAAATGCCGTTATAGCTGTACCGATATTACCAGATCCATAGATTCCATTTACAAAACCATGTTTATTTGAAGAGTAATACTTAGGTAGTGAAGTTACTCCGATTGAAAAGACTGCACCACCTATACCAACAAACAATCCTCCAATAACTAAATCTAAAAGTGAATCAGCATGACTAATGAAAAATACAGGAAATAAAAGTGCAAGAAAACAGATGATGAAAATGGGTCTTGCTCCAAATCGATTCGTGTAATACCCAATTGGAATACGTAGGATGCTTCCTAAAATAACAGGAATGGCAGTTACTAAGGAGACTTGACCATTAGTTAATTCAATATCTTGGCGAATATTTGGCATAAGTGAAGAAATAAGTACCCATACCATGAACCCTACGATGAGACTTGATGTTTGAAGAGGTAATTGGATTTTAGAACTTTTCATATAATGATGCCCCTTTCAATGGATCAATAATAAAATTTATTAACTAAATATTACCAATCAATTGAAAGGATTGTTGTGAACTATATCACACAAAGGAGGGAAGGGTTAATAACTTATTTTAAACTATTCGTTACCTTATCAGTTTAAAAATTTCTTCGTAAATACTTAGAAGATTTTTATGAAAGAGCACAAAATATTACGTTTTAAAAAAATCTCTTTAAAAGACAATTTTTTTTATGAAAAAACATAGGACTTTTAGAAATGTCGTAGACTGGGCAACTTCAAGAAGAATGGAATTGTTAACGTGAGTATGCTTTTTTGATTATACAAGTGGCATCTATCGTGGACCAATCATTTTTATAGATAATTAAAGCAATAAAAAATAAAATAACCTTAACTATTTAGAGCCTAGGTTAAGGTTACTTGTTTTTTAATAATATCACGAAAAGGCAAGTTTAATCAGCTGACTACTTTAATAGTCTTGTAAAGAACTAATCTATATTACATATATCTTTTGGGCAGTTATCACAGCCAATTTCATTTTTAAGAAATTGTAAGTCTTTAATAATAATTTTTCCATCAGGAGAATAACTAATAACATTTTTTTTCTTTAAATCACTTAACATCCGATTAACACTTTCTCTTGTAGCAGCACAAAATTTAGCTAATTCTTGATTGGTAAGATGGATATTAAGTAGAATTTCGTTTTCTATTAATTCCCCGTAAGAGTTTGATATACGGATGAGTGTGGAGTAAAGTGCACCTTTTTTACCATTTAACACTAAGTCTCGAATCATAGATTGATTTTTTCTAAGGTGAGTAGAAATCCATTTCATAAATTCAAATGTCAAAGGAGCATGGTTAATTAATTTTTTCTCCAAAACATCTTTTGGAATGACCTGTACTTCTGCAGCTTCTAAAGTATAAGCGCTAAGCATATAATTTGCATTTTCTGAAAAGAGAGTCAATTCCCCAATTAAATCATCTTTTTGACAAATGCGAAGATTCAATTCGTCACCATATAGAGTTAGCTTACTTACTTGGATCATTCCTGATTTAATTAGATACAACTCTTTAGCATCTTCTCCTTCTTGAAATAAGAAGGTGCCTTTTTTTACTGAACGTGTCGTGCCGATTGACTGTAATAAAGAAGCCAAATCTTTAGAAACAATTGAAAGGTCACTTTTTCGATTATTATTTTTTTCCATCAAAGTATCTCCGCCCCGTTATAGTTGAACACAAATGTTTTATGTATTTATCAAGTAAACAAGTATTTTAGGTATTACATTTATTATTATAATACCTTGCAATTGTTTAGCATAGAACTCTAAGGAGATTGGAGATAAAAGATTGCCTTGTAGTGACTTAAGGAAAATGCTGCGAACTAGTGTTACAGATAAATACATCAACAACATACAATCAATATGGGAAAAACAAGATGACAGATACTCCGAAACCCGTACAGAAGAAAGTCATAAAATCTAGAACAAATTTTGCATTTGTTTGTATTGGAACTAAAAAATAAAAATAAAAAAGAACTTCTCATTTAAGAGAAGCTCCTTGTTCTTTTAGGATATTATCCTTGTAATATTGTTTTCAAATCGTCTTGTGCATTTGTAATTAATTTTAAACCAAACGTATCAACTAATACATTTAATACGCCTTCGTTAATAAAATCAGGTGCTTTTGGTCCGATTCGAATATCTTGGATTCCAAGACTAAATAACCCTAATAAAATAGCCACAGCTTTTTGCTCAAACCAAGAAAGTATAATACTCACTGGCAATTCATTGACACTACAATTAAAGCTTTTTGCTAATGCAGCCGCAATTTTAATTGTTGAAATTGAATTATTACATTGCCCTAAATCAATAAATCTAGGAATGTTAGTACCAGTTACAGTACCGTAGTCTACATCATTAAAGCGAAATTTACCGCAAGATGTTGTTAAAACGACTGTATCATTAGGTAAAGAAGTTACAAGCTCACGATAATATTCACCACCTTTACCTGGGGCGTCACAGCCTGCTACAACAAAGAAGCGTTGAATCTTCCCATTTTTTACAGCTTCTACAATTTCAGGCGCAATCGACAAAACGGTTTCGTGATGATACCCGGTAGTCATTACTTCTTCCGATTCGATATTTGCTACTGGTAGTTCTAATGCACGTTGAATTAATGGTGAAAAATCTTCCTTTATAATTTTTGTTACGCCTTCTAATCCCGCGACTTCATATGAGAAGAAGCGATCTGCATAACTTCCCTTTATTGGCATCACACAGTTTGTGGTTGCTAAAATCGCTCCAGGGAATTTTTCAAATAAACGACGTTGATCAAACCAAGCTTTTCCGATGTTTCCTTTTAAATGTGGATATTTTTTCAATGCAGGATAACCGTGAGCCGGTAGCATTTCAGAGTGAGTGTAAATATTTATACCTTTACCTTCTGTTTGTATTAACAATTCTTCTAATGCAAATAAATTGTGACCAGTTACAACAATACATTTTCCTTCGATTTTATTAGAAGAAACTTGTACTGGTTCAGGAATGCCAAAATGTTTTATATGAGCTACATCTAATAGCTCCATTACACGAATTGCGGCTTGACCTACTTTCATAGCCATATCAATGTGTTCTTGTAAGTTAAAATTAGAATTTGTTAAAGTCATATATAGAGCTTCATGTGTTACTTGATCAACAAATGGATCAGTATATCCTAATTGAGCTGCATGTGTTCGATAAGCTGCAATTCCCTTTAACCCATAAACCATTGTATCTTGTAAACTTGCAATTGTTTCATCTTTTCCACATACACCTACAATCTTACAACCACCAACCGGAGTTTGTTCACATTGGTTACAAAACATCCTTCATCCCCCTAACAATTTTTACTAACTTCATTATATGGGGGGATATAATCATTGTTTGTGACTTAAATCACATGGAATCGCTAAACTAAAAAATAAATTTTTCCAAAATATAAAATCAAGATTCATAGAAAAACAAATAGAGAGCAGGAAAGATATTTATCTTTTAATAAAAAAAAGGGTGCCTAATAGACAGCCTTTTTTTCAACAATCTATAGTTAGATTGAACAAAGCATTAATTTTTAAAGAGATGATATATTGAGAGATTAATAGAGTAAATTTTATGAATTACTTAGCAAAGTAACTTTTAGGTAACTTAAAATGATTCTGATTCATCACATCGCGTAGTCGGTCAGGATAATCCGTAATAATGCCATCAACACCATCATCAATAAGCTTTTGCATAGTTGGTTGATCATCAACTGTCCATGGAATAACCTTCATACCGTATTTGTGAGCTTCTTGAACCATACTTTTAGTAATATAAGGCGTGTAGTTCGCATCAGTAATTTTGCCATCCTGTGGGAATCCATGGACTGGAGAAATTGCATCTACACCTAATGAATGGGCCGCAGTAACAAGATTTCCATCAAAATCATCAATATCGATTCCACCTAACCAAGGTGATTTCCCAGGTTTGTTAGGTTGTAGAAATTCTGGTCCGTTCGTTAGCGCAATAAGAGGCAATCGAGGTTCAACTTCATTCATAAGCTTGAGCGATCCCCAGTCAAAACTTTGAATTGACACTTGGTCCAACATCCCAGCTTCACGAACTTGTTTGGCAACGATCTGAACAAATTCCTCGCGAGGAGCTGTTTGTTCTGGTGCTCCAGCTTCAACTTTCGTTTCGATATTCATCCACACTTTTTTAGCTTTGTATTTCTTTACAAGATTAAATACCTCAGTTAACAGAGGCATACGAGCACCAGGGCTTAGTTGTTGGCCAGGGAATTGGGGTAGACTTTTTGAACCACAATCGAGCGTTCTTACTTGAGCTAGCGTTAAATCTTTTATGTATTTTCCAACGTATGGGTACTTTGGATCACCAACAAATGCTGGTTTCGTGTCAGAGCATTTAGTACCTGTAATCTTGCGATCGTGTGTAATAACAGCTTGGTGATCCTCAGTTATTTGTACGTCAAGCTCAAGAGTGCTAACGCCAAGTTCAAGTGCATGAGAGAATGAAGCTATAGTCGACTCAACTGTAAGACCTAATCCTCCACGGTGAGCTTGAAGGTCAAAACCTTTTGGTCCAAACGACTTAAATGTATTCTGGTTCGCAGTAATTGTTTGTGCCGAAACTTGGTTAATTCCTGAAAATACCATAAGTGATGTCATTGCTGCTAAAATTAACTTTTTCCTATTCAATTTTAATCATCTCCTCATATAAATCTATTACTCTATAAGAATAGATAATAAATTTAAAGTTCAAATGATTAAAATAATAAATAAACGTAAATAAATGTTGAAAAATGTAAAAATAATTAGTTTTTTAGAGAAAAAAATAAGCCAAATCCATTTGAATTAGGATTTGGCTTTATTTCTATTGAGCTTTTTTCGCTCTATTTTCTTTTACTTCAAATGTTAATTTTTCTTTACCCATTAAGATAATCGCGATAAAACCTAAAGTAATTGGAATTAGCGTCCATTTGAAAGTAGTTGCAACTGAATGGGCCATTGCTTCTGAGATTTTATGAAGTACTTCTGGTGGAATTTTAGCTCTAGCATCAGCGGATAATAATGCACGTGAGTCAACTTTTCCGCCAAATGCACCTAAATTACCAAGTAAATCACTTACTTTATTTTTAAAAACGTGATTTTGAATTGTACCAAAAATAGTAACCCCAATTGTCATACCTAATGTTCTAAAGAAAGTATTAGTTGAAGTAGCGATGCCTCGTTTTTGAGGTTCGATTTTATGTTGAGTTGCCATACTTAATAATGAGAATGAACAACCCATTCCAAGACCAGCGATAATCATATAAAATGTTACTGTTGATCGAGCTGTATTAATATCTAATGTACTTAATAAATACATACCAATAAAGAATAAAACAACTGAAACTAACATGATGCTTCGATAACTAAATTTACGTACCGATTGTCCTGCTACCTGGCTACCTACAACAGAACCAAGCATCATGGGAATAAGAATGATACCAGAATTTGTAGCAGTACCACCATAAACGGATTGAACAAAAAGAGGAATTAATACAGTCGTAATAATAAATGCAGAACCGTAGAAAAATGCAACACCTTGAGTTGCCGCAAATAGCTGCTTTTTAAATAAGCTAAATGAAATAATTGGTTCTTCAACTTTTCTTTCAATTAGAATAAATGCGATAAATAATACTGCAAAGATTGCAAATAAGGAAATAATTGGACCAGAATTCCACTCGTATTCATTTCCACCGAGTTCAAGTGCAAACATTAAACTGACAACTGAACCGACAAGTGTAATAGCACCAAACCAGTCGATTTTAAGTTTTCTAAGGTGCAGATTTTCTTTATAAAACTGAGAAATTAAATATAAAGAAATAATACCTAAAGGTAAGTTGATATAGAAAATCCAACGCCAATCAATTTGATCAGTAATATAAGCCCCTAAAAGTGGTCCAAATACACTAGAAAGACCAAAAACTGCACCAAATAAACCAGTCATTTTCCCTCGTTTTTCAGGTGGGAAAATATCGAAAATAATTGTAAAGGCAATTGGCATAAGTGAGCCTCCGCCAATTCCTTGAATCGCACGATAAATACTTAATTGAACAATACTATTTGCTGTTCCACACAATGCCGAACCAATTAAGAAAATTAAAAGTCCTAATAAATAAAATCGCTTACGTCCATACATATCCGATAACTTACCAAATATAGGCATACTTGCCATAGTAGCAACCAAATATGCAGAAGTTACCCAAATAAATTGGTCTAAACCACCTAGTTCTCCAACAATTGTCGGCATCGAAGCTGATACAATTGTGTTATCCATAGCCGCCATGAGCATTCCTAATAATAGACCTGCTACGACAAAGCCAACCTTGCTGTCTTTTGAAACCATTAAGTTTCCCCCTTATTTAATTTTTTAGTCTCTTTTGGAATCAATTCATTAATATCATTCCAAAAATTAAATAATAATGTTAACTCTTTATCATTATACTGGTTAAAAATATTAGAAAGAGAGTCAGATAATGGTTTAAAAAGTACTGCTAATTCATCATCACGTTCATACACTGGTTGAATAATTACTCGTCGACGGTCATTAGGATCTTGAATACGTTCAACAAAGTTGACTTTTTCAAGTCGGTCAATAACACCTGTGATAGCACCAGTAGTTAAATGTGTTAACTGAGATAACTTTCCAGCTGTAATCGGACCAGTGTGACAAAGTAATTCTCGACATCGTAAATCAGTCGCATTTAAATGAAGAATTGAGGCAAGCCCTTCGTTAAAAAGGACGATTGAAGTGCTAAATTTTCTAAATTCCATTATTAGTGATGGAATAAATTCACTTCGATTGATTGGGTTTTCTGACATTTCATTCTCTCCTTAAAATATAGGAAGTACAAAAAAGTTAACGCAACTAAATATCTTAGTAACTAAAATAATTATAATTCAAAGTAACCAATTAAAGTAGAAATTGTGAGTATTTTAACCAAAATTTAATTTAGTATTAAATTATGATTTTTGATCATTTTTTAGGATGACGAAGGGTAAAAGGGATTAGGTAATTTAAATTGAAATCGTTTAAATAGATGGATTAGGTGGTAGGTAAAAAGTCATGAATGTATAAAATCTTTTTTTATGCACTTACTTCACCAATTAATTCTTTCAATAATTATTTGTCCTTTAACGAATGATATGAAAGGAAGTTAATGAAAAAGTGTAGGTGTTAAACAATGAAAAAGAATATTGAGATTGTACCTTATCGTACTTCCTGGGAAGAAGATTTTCAGTCTGAAAAAAAGGCAATTGATCTATTATTACCAGAGAAAGTAGCAATTTATCATATAGGGAGTACTTCAATTCCCAATCTGTTTGCGATGCCTATCATTGACTTAATGATTGTAGTAAAATGCTTAAAAAAGTTTGATGAGTATAGTGATGTCCTAAAAACGATAGGTTACGAACAAATGGGGGATCAATCTAAGCAAGACAGGAGATTTTTTATTAAATGTGATGATATTTGTAGTTTCCATATTCAAGTATTTTCAAAAGGAAATGCAGCTGTAGAACGAAATATCGTATTTAGAGAATATATGATTGCGCATACTGATCAAGCAATGGAATATATAAAATTAAAAAAAGAACTTGTAAAAGACAAAACAGAATAGAAAAGAGGGCAAAAAGAATTTTTAGATGAAATCGATAGAAAAGCAAGTAAATGGAAGAAATAACACTCCTTCCATGGAAGGAAGGAGTGGCTTAACGATGTTCCTCATATTTTGTAAGAAGTGAAATTTCTTTTATTTGCGCAATTTGTTGTAATTTTAATGGTTTTGCAAAATAAGCGTTAATATGATCTAATAATTGATCTTTATTTCTAGCTCCGACAGCTAATGATGAAACGGCTTTATGAGAAAGAGCATATTGTAAAGCTAAGCTATGTAAGGATTGTTCATCATCAAGAATCCCGAGAAGTTTGTGAATTGTATCGCGGCATTCTTGTTCTGAATATGACATATAGCCCTTATTAGACAGTTTCTTTTCCCATTTACTTGTTAATAGGCCTTTTGCCACGGACCCGCGTGCAATGACAGAGATCGTATGTTTTTCGAAAAGCGGAAAAAATTCTTCAGGTCTACGCTCTAGTACATTATATTGCATCATAACACCTTGTATAGATGAATGATTTACAAATCGATTAATAACATTCGGACGAATTGAAGAGATTCCATAGTGGCGAATTAAACCTTCTTTTACTAATTCATCAAAAGTAAAAACAGTTTCTTCATATTGATCCTCGATTGTCCCACCGTGAAGTTGATAATAATCGATATAATCTGTATTAAGCCTACGTAAGCTGTCTTTTACTGCTTCTTTAATATATGCTCTTGAAGGATCCCAATACCATGTATTATCATTTGAATTATTCCAACGGTTTCCGACTTTCGTTGAAATAACCACTTGATCTCTACGACCTTTTAAAGCTTTTCCAACAATTTCTTCATTTTTACCGAAATCATATAAATCAGCAGTATCAAAGTAATTAATTCCAGCATCGATTGCGGCATGAATTGTTGAAATCGCCTCATTTTCTTCTGTCCCAAGAGACATACAGCCTAAACCAATTTCGGATATTTCTAATAAAGTAGAACCAAGTTTACGTTTTTTCAATATAAATCCCTCCAAATTTAATTGTAGGGAAAAGAGAATTATTTTACAACATAGAGCAACTTGCCATTGGCGTTTTGAATCCATTCTTGAACGGTTTTATATTGCATACTAATAACTTCGATGGTTTTTAAAATTTCTGTTTTGGAGCCCACAAGGACAACAGAATTTTCCGTCATAGACATTTTCATCAGACTACCTCATTTCAGAAAGTATTTAAATGAAATAAATGATAAAATGTATGTGACAACCATATTAAATAGAACAAGGTGATGAAAAAAATGAAAAAATTTGAAGAAAAAACACTAGCAGAAGAAAAAGTATTTACAGGAAGAGTTATATCACTCTATCACCAAAAGGTAGAATTACCGAATGGAAATACGAGTACGCGTGAAATTGTAAAGCATCCCGGCGCAGTGGCTGTTATTCCAATTACAAATGAGGGGAAAATTGTTTTTGTAGAGCAGTACCGAAAAGCGTTAGAAAGAAGTCTACTAGAAATTCCAGCAGGCAAATTAGAAAAAGGCGAAGAGCCACTTGTAACGGCTAAACGAGAGCTAGAAGAAGAAACTGGATATGAAGCAGCAAATTGGGAGCATATACAATCATTTTATACTTCACCGGGATTTGCAGATGAGTATATACATATTTATGTAGCAAAAGGTTTAAAGAAATTAGAAAATAGTGCTGATTTAGACGAAGATGAATTTGTTGAAATTTTTGAGCTAACATTAGACGAGTGTCTAGACGAACTAAAAAAAGGTTCAATTCATGATGCAAAAACATGTTTTGCAGTCCAATATTTACAATTATTACAACAAAATTAAAAAAAATTAAAAATAAATCTCAAAAAATGATAATAAACATCTTAAATAAAAGACATTTTTTGAGAGGATGAGTAGATGAGAATTTCATCAGTTAAAAAAACAGCTAAAAATCATTTATCCAGTAATTGGGGAAAAGCGATTTTAACGCTAGTAGTTTTTGGTATTTTAGAAGGACTTATTTATATGTTACTTAATGGACCAGTAGATAAGCATTACACAGGAACTATATTTCCAAGTTCTAAACAGCAAGAACTAATTCCAGGTGGAGTACTTACAGTAATTGATGTTATATCTGCAATCATTAATACATTACTTGGTTATGGATTAATTAGTTACTTTTTAAAGTTGATTCGTGATGAAGAAAAAAACATATCGGACTTATTTAACTATTTTATAAGTGGACCCCAATTTATTAGAGCATTTTTAGTTGGATTCTTTGTAACTTTATTTACAGTATTATGGACTCTTTTACTAATAATTCCTGGAATTATAAAAGGACTCTCTTATTCACAAGTTGGCTATATTTTAAAAGATTATCCAGAAATGAAAGCGTTGGATGCAATTACACTAAGCAGAAGAATGATGGATGGATATAAATGGAAATTGTTTTTACTAGGGCTTTCATTCATCGGTTGGGGTCTTTTAGTCATTATCACTTTTGGGCTTGCATTGTTCTATGTAGGACCATATTATTATGCTTCCCAGGCTCAATTTTATCAGGAAGTAAAAGTAGCCTATGAAGAAAAAAAGGAAACAATTTAAATATCTAACGACTAAGACGTTAATTTTATTAACGTCTTTTTTGACGTTTTTAATGATAAAATAGAAATCGGGAAAAATGAATACAATAAGACAACTAATCAATTACGATGAAGGTGAGAATATTGTTTGTTTATGGTGAGCTTGGCACATATCACGTTCGAGTTAAAGGGGATGGAAAAGTCACAGTTCTTTTAGAATGTGGAATGATGCATACTCTTCATCAATGGAAGTATTTACAAGAAGAGTTGAGTAAATATGCCAAAGTTATAACATACGATCGATTAGGGTATGGAAAAAGTGGAATATGGACAACAGAAAGATCAACAGAGCAACAGGCTTTTGAATGCTATGATATTTTATTAGCATTAAATATTAAAAGTCCATTAATTGCTGTAGGGCATTCTCTAGGGGCATATATTGTCTTCCAATTGTCTAGGCTTTTTCCACATGCTATCCAATCAATGATTTTACTCGATCCAACACATCCGACACTAGAGGAACATGAGCAGAAATTATATGATAAGTTACTATATCAATTTGCGGTCATGATGAAGACTGCGAACCAATTTCATCTTACTAAGGCTATTCCAAATAAGCTAATGAATAAAATAATGAAAACTGCCCCAGATAATCAGTTCGAAATGATTAGCGCAATTAAGAGCTATAAGCATTGGAAGACTGTTGTTAGTGAGTGGAAAAACTTAAATTATAGTAACTTACGTATTAAGGATGCATTGAAAATTAAAATGAATATTCCTTTACTAGTATTAACAGCTTCAAATCAAAGTGGATTACAGCTTAATCTGAAGAAAAAAAAGGAATTACTACATAAAGTTGAAAAGTATCATAATGAATATTGTGAAACAACCAATCAAGGTAACCGTCAAACATTAGAAGGCTACACACATTCAACTATTTATGGAAATAATGTAGAAAATGCAAAATCGATTGGTGATATTATAAAAAAACAAATTGAATTATTAAATTAGAACAAAGCTGTTTTAGTCGTTGCCTGACTTTAACAGCTTTTTTATATTGAATTTTTGTGAAAATCATTTCATTACTCGATCAAATGATTGCCCCCACGAAAAGCGAGCATCCTGGAACTGAAATCATCACTTCTCACCATATATATAGGAACAAGAGTCACTTATCCTTAATTATTAATTTTCCAACTTTTATAAATTAATAGAATAAATTACTTGTCCATTCATAAAATGAAGAGAGAATATAGTCCAGGAGATGATATCATGACAAGAAGCTCAGTCAAATCAACGATGAAAAAACATGTTAAAGATTATTTGTCACTCTATATTTTTGTTAGTGTGATCTTACTTTTTGGTGTAGTATTTGGAGCAGTCATCGTAAATAGTATGAATGTGAGTCAAAAACAGGATATTCTATCCTTTATCACACATTTTTTTGGACAAGTTAATAATGGTGATTATATTAGCGGAAATGAAGTGTTCCTTTCTAGCTATTCCTCTCATTTGAAGTTTTTAGCATTGATTTGGGTTTTAGGGATCTCAATTATCGGATTACCAATCATTCTTATTTTATTATTTATGAAAGGATTGGTAGTTGGATTTACAGTTGGATTTTTAGTCAATCAATTAGGTTGGCACGGTATTTTATTAGCATTTTCTTCTGTTTTTCCACAAAATGTTATCGTTTTACCATTATATATATTATTAACAGTTTTAGCAGTTCAGCTATCTATTCGAATGATTCGAAAACAATTTATTAAAAATGATAATGAACCAATTATGAAACAGCTAGTCTCGTATTCTATTGTCTTTGGAGTTGTTGCAGTTTGCTTAAGTATTGCAAGTATTATTGAAGCATATGGTTCAACATATTTTTTAAAAGCCATTTCAGAAATAATTGTTTCAAAAAATTAACAAATAATTTTTGACACTTTCTCTTTCTTTGTTATAATTATTATCAAGTGGCGAGGGAGTGAAAAGAATGGAAGAACGAGTTGAACGAATAAAGAAACAACTACATTTAGCAGGATACAAATTAACACCACAACGGGAATCTACTGTTCGTGTTTTATTAGAAAACGAAGAAGATCACCTAAGTGCAGAAGATGTTTACCTCCTAGTGAAAGAAAAATCGCCAGAAATTGGACTTGCTACTGTTTATCGTACGTTAGAATTACTAACTGAGTTAACAATTGTTGATAAAATAAATTTTGGTGATGGCGTTTCAAGATACGACTTAAGACATGAAGGTGCACAACATTTTCACCATCATTTAATTTGCACGGTTTGCGGAGCAGTAGATGAAATTCATGAAAATCTATTAAGTGAAGTTGAAAAGACAGTTGAAGAACGTTGGAATTTTAAAATTAAAGATCATCGATTATCATTTCATGGTGTGTGTCATCGTTGCAATGATCAAAACGAAGAGTAGTAAAATGAT
The DNA here is from genome assembly GCF_036421055.1 of Gottfriedia acidiceleris. GTDB lineage: Bacteria > Bacillota > Bacilli > Bacillales > Bacillaceae_G > Gottfriedia > Gottfriedia acidiceleris_C. The sequence goes on from NZ_JAZGQS010000004.1 coordinate 348,053, forward strand.
TTTAATTTAATTAAAATCATTTTATTTTTGATTCTTAAAAAACGGAGCAGTTCAATAAAAAGAGTCTGCTCTTTTTCATGTTCTAAAAATGACACTGAATGATTAATGTTGGTTTTTTGAAGTATGATTTGTCCTATTTTTGCATAGTATGTAGTAATGATGTCTTTACTTCTAGCAAAAGGTGGTGGTCATATGAAAAAAAGAGCAAGTATTGTTTTTAATGTAATAAAAGTTACAATTTTATTCATTACATGTACAATTTTATTTTATTTTGCTATTCAATGGATTCATTCTGAATATGAAAATATGCATCGATATGACCGACCAGAAGGCTCAATGTTAAAGGTGGACACTCATCAAAAGGATGGTGCTTTTAACCAGTTGGTACGGTTTTATCAAAACGGGGAGTAATGAAATGTGACAACGACTGATAAAACACCTTTTAAAAAAGAATTTGATTTTGCAACGGAGGATTTTATCCATTTTATCCAAGTTGAAAAAGGTTTATCTAAAAATACAATTCTATCATATGGTAAGGATTTAGAAAGCTACGGAAAATATTTGGACGTTGTTGAAAATATAAATGGTCTCGCATATATAACTAGGTTACATATTATAAGTTATTTAAAATATTTAAAAGAAAGAGATTTAACGGCTCGAACAATGGCTCGTCAATTAGCAACAATTCGCTCATTTCATCAATTTTTAATTCGTGAGGTTGATGGGATGAAAGACGATCCTTCACTATTAATCGAAATTCCAAAAGCCCCAAAAGTACTTCCAAAGGTATTATCACTACAGGAAGTAGAGGCTTTATTAGAAGTACCTGATTCTTCTACATTTGGTTTAAGAGATAAGGCAATGCTAGAATTGTTATATGCTACTGGCATGCGGGTGTCAGAGCTATTATCTTTAAATCTATCTGATATTAATTTAACAATGGGATTTGTGCGATGTTTAGGTAAAGGTAGTAAAGAAAGAATTATTCCGTTAGGTAAACTTGCAATTGAATCAATTGAAAATTATTTAAAATTAGCAAGAAATGAATTAAAGGGTAAAAAAAATAATGATGCATTTTTCTTAAATCATCATGGAAATAGAATGTCTAGACAAGGATTTTGGAAAAACTTAAAAAAACAAGCTGAAAAAGCAAATATTCAACATGAATTAACGCCGCATACTTTACGTCATTCTTTTGCAACACATTTATTAGAAAATGGCGCTGATTTAAGGTCGGTACAAGAAATGCTAGGACATGCAGATATATCTACGACACAAATTTATACACATGTAACGAAAAATAGGCTTAAGGATGTTTATAAAGAGTTTCATCCAAGAGCTTAATTTCAGACTGCCCGCCAAACATTCGCTTTTTTCGTTGCTTCGCCTGCCTCCCTCGGTGCGAAATTACCGTCAAAGGTAACTCCGCTCCTCATCAGGCTTCGCGCCTCGAAAGACAAGCGCTTGCAAATCAGTCTGAACCTCAGATTATAAATCATAATCTAAACACTTTAAGAGCTTAAATTAAGCTCTTTTTTCTTGTAAAATGATTGTGATAATGTGAAAAGCATACTATATTAAAATAATCATGTATGAACTAAAAACTAGGTTACTTGAGAGGATGAAAGAAATAAATGATTACAATTAAGACTGAACGTGAAATTAACTTAATGAATGAAGCAGGTACTTTATTGGCTGCTACACATAAGGAAATTGCAAAAATGATTAAACCAGGAATTACAACTTGGGAAATTGATCAATTTGTAGAAAAGTTTTTAGCTGAAAATGGTGCGAAACCAGAGCAAAAAGGTTACCGAGGATATAAATATGCAACTTGTGCATCAATTAATGATGAGATTTGCCACGGATTCCCTCGTAAAAAACCATTAAAAGATGGAGATATTGTAACGATTGATATGGTTGTAAATTTAAATGGTGCGCTTGCTGATTCGGCTTGGACTTACGGTGTAGGAAATATAGCTAAAGAAAATAAAGATTTATTAAAAGTTACCCAAGAATGCTTGTATAAAGGTATAGAGCAAGCTGTAGTGGGAAACCGTATTGGTGATATTGGTTTTGCGATTCAATCTTATGCTGAGTCATTAGGTTATTCTGTTGTGCGTGATTTTACAGGACATGGCATCGGACCAACTCTTCATGAAGAGCCATATGTTCCTCATTTCGGTATGGCAGGTAAAGGTTTAAGACTGCGTGAAGGGATGGTCATTACGATTGAACCAATGATTAATTTAGGATCATGGCATTCAACTATGGATTCAAACGGCTGGACAGCAAGAACACGAGATGGAAAAAATTCAGCACAATATGAGCATACTTTAGCGATTACAAGTGATGGACCAAAGATATTGACAATGCAATAAGTTAATTATTTATATTTAAAATGTAGACATAAAAACGATAATTAAAAACTAATTAAAAATCTATTGACATAATGGACTAGCTAGAATACTATTATATTATTAATAAACAATCGAATACTCCAAAGGGGAGTAGCGTCAGGAGAGATCCTGAAACAAAGTCGTCATTACATGAGAAGAAATTCTCATCGGCTTTGTTGGCATACATATGTGTGCTCAGCAAGACCTTTGCCGTAGAACTACAACTATTGGCAAAGGTCTTTTTATTTTGTAGTCACAGAGTACAGGTTGTTTCATTAAAAATAGTAGTTTCATAAGGGGGAACAGTCATGGATTTATTTGACGGATTAAGTATTGGTGTACTATTGAATGTAATTTTTATTGACCTGTTATTAAGTGGTGACAATGCTATCCTAATCGCTTTAGCAGCGAAAAACTTGCCAGCAGACCAAAAGAAAAAAGCAGTATTATTTGGTACATTAGGTGCAATAGGACTACGTATCGTATTTGCAGCAGTAATCGTGTATTTATTAAAAATTCCGTTTATTTATGCAGTCGGTGGTTTAATGTTATTATGGATTGCTTTTAAATTATTAGTCGATGATTCAGGACATGGTGAAGTTAAAAGTGGTGCAACACTATGGGGAGCAGTTCGAACGATCATCATTGCGGATGCTCTAATGAGTCTTGATAATGTTTTAGCTTTAGCTGGTGTATCACATGGTAGCATAGTTGCAATCGTAATTGGTATTTTAATTTCAATTCCAATTATTGTTGGTGGAAGCTCATTATTAATGAAAGTTATGAACAAATATCCAATTATTACAACAATTGGTTCAGGTATTTTAGCTTGGACTGCAGCTGGTATGATTACTCATGAAAAAATGATTAACGATGTTTTTGAAAATCATACAATTATTTTAGTTTTCAAAGTTGTCATGACTGCAATCGTAATTGTAGCTGGTACAATAGTTGCTAAAAGAGCACAAAAACATCAAGTTGCAAGTTCAGAAAATCAAACAGCATAATACACTAAAAAGCCCAGCCTAGTAAGCTTGGGCTTTTTATTTTTGTAAATACAGTATGTAAGAGGAAATTTTGCATATCATTTTAATTAGCGACTAAAAAAGAAAAAAATTATGAAATATTTATGTCAAATTAAGAGTAATCTGGGGAATTATAGTATCAATAGACACAAATTGGAAAATATAATTCTTGAAAAGAATTAGGACAATAAGTATACTTTAGTTGTCAGACATCTGACGCTATCATTTAGGTTTCAGTTTGTTTCGATGAGTTAGGAGGAAAACAAATGAATAGAAAATTTAATAGAGTGTTCCTCGTTGTTATGGATTCTGTAGGGATCGGTGAAGCTCCTGATGCAGAAAAATTTAATGATGTTGGTTCAGATACACTAGGCCATATTGCTGAAGAAATGAATGGTTTACATATGCCGAACATGGCAAAACTAGGTTTAAGTAATATTAGAGAATTGAAAGGGGTTCCAAAGGCCGAAAAGCCACTTGCTTATTATACAAAAATGGAAGAGTCATCAGTTGGAAAAGATACTATGACAGGACATTGGGAAATCATGGGTCTTCACATTGATAAGCCATTTAAAGTTTTTGCTGATGGATTCCCTAAAGAATTAATAAGCGAATTGGAAACCCATTTTGATCGTAAAATAATTGGAAATAAACCTGCTTCTGGAACTGAGATATTAGTTGAACTTGGTGAACAGCATATGAAAACAGGCGATTTAATCGTTTATACATCTGCTGATTCTGTTTTACAAATTGCAGCTCATGAAGAGGTTGTTCCTTTAGAAGATTTATACCGTTATTGTGAAATTGCACGTAAATTAACATTAGATGATCCATACATGATTGGTCGTGTAATCGCGAGACCATTTGTCGGTGAGCCTGGAAACTTCAAGCGTACACCAAATCGCCACGATTATGCATTAAAACCATTTGGACGTACTGTTATGAATGAGTTAAAAGATGCAAATTTTGATGTGATTTCAATCGGTAAAATTGCTGATATCTTCGATGGCGAAGGAATTACAAAAGCATTACGTACTGTTTCAAATATGGACGGTATGGATAAATTAGTTGAAACATTAAAAATGGACTTCACTGGTTTAAGCTTCCTAAATTTAGTTGATTTTGATGCAGTATACGGTCATAGAAGAGATCCTCTAGGGTATGGTAAAGCATTAGAAGAATACGATGCAAGATTACCGGAAGTATTTGATTTATTAAAAGAAGATGATTTATTAATGATTACTGCCGACCATGGAAATGATCCAACCTATACTGGTACTGATCATACAAGAGAATATGTTCCATTACTAGTTTATAGTAAACAGTTTTCAGAAGGTAAAGAATTAGAAATACCAAAAACTTTTGCTGATATTGGAGCAACTATTGCAGAAAACTTTAACATTAAAATGCCATCACATGGATCAAGTTTTTTTGAAAAATTGAGATAAGGTGGAGTTACATATGAATAAAGAAAATATTGATAAAGCCGCAGATTTTATTAAAAGTAAAGTTGACAGACAGCCTAAAATTGGATTGATCTTAGGATCAGGTTTAGGAGTTCTTGTAGATGAAATAGAAAACCAAGAAAAAATACCGTATCATACGATTCCTGAATACCCTACATCTACAGTAGAAGGGCATGAGGGACAACTCGTTTTTGGGACAATACACGGTATTGAAGTTGTAGCAATGCAAGGAAGAGTTCACTACTACGAAGGCTATAGCATGGAAAAAGTTACATTCCCTGTTCGTATCATGAAAGAATTAGGTGTCGAAAAATTAATCGTAACGAATGCTGCAGGTGGAGTTAATACTTCATTCGAACCTGGTGATTTAATGTTAATTACAGACCATATTAATTTTACTGGTACTAGTCCACTAATTGGACCAAATAACCCAGAGCTAGGCGTTCGTTTTGTAGATATGTCTTATCCATATGACCGTGAATTAAGAGAAATTGCAAAAAATGCTGCTAATGAAGTAGATGTCAAACTTCAAGAAGGCGTTTACGCTGCACTGACAGGACCATCTTATGAAACTCCAGCTGAAATTCGCATGTTTAGAACATTAGGTGCTGATGCTGTTGGGATGTCAACTGTATCTGAAGTAATTGTAGCACGTCATGCTGAATTAAGAGTACTTGGAATTTCATGTATTTCAAACATGGCAGCGGGCATTTTAGATCAACCGTTAAACCATGAAGAAGTGATTGAAACAACACAAAGAGTAAGAGCATCATTTTTATCATTAGTAAAAGAGATTATTCGTAAAATCGGTTAATTCCAAAAGTTAACGATTATAAAAGGACTTCTACATTATGTGGAAGTCACTTTTCATTAAAAGTATTATACTCAACATAGAAAGAGGCGTTTTAAAAATGAGAATGGTAGATTTAATCGAAAAAAAACGTGACGGAAAAACATTAACAACGGAAGAAGTTAATTTTGTAATCAAAGGTTTTACTGATGGTAGTGTACCTGATTATCAAATGAGTGCTTTTGCTATGGCAGTTTTCTTAAAGGGTATGACTGAAAAGGAATATAGTGATTTAACAATGGCTATGGTACATTCTGGTGATACAATTGACCTTTCTAACATTGAAGGAATCAAAGTTGATAAGCATTCAACAGGTGGAGTAGGTGATACAACTACACTTGTATTAGGTCCATTAGTAGCTTCTTTAGATATTCCAGTTGCCAAAATGAGTGGACGTGGATTAGGTCACACTGGTGGTACGATAGATAAATTAGAAGCTGTAGAAGGCTTTCATGTTGAATTAACAGAAGAAGAATTTACTAAACAAGTAAATGATATTAAATTAGCCGTTATCGGACAAACAGGAGATTTAACACCTGCTGACAAAAAGCTATATGCACTACGTGATGTAACAGCCACTGTTAACTCAATCCCATTGATTTCAAGTTCAATTATGAGTAAAAAAATCGCTGCTGGTGCAGACGCAATTGTTTTAGATGTTAAAACTGGTGCAGGTGCGTTTATGAAAGATATAGATGATGCACGCGATTTAGCTAAAGCGATGGTTAAGATTGGTAACAACGTTGGAAGACAAACAGTTGCAGTTATTTCTGATATGAGTCAACCATTAGGATTTGCGATCGGTAATGCATTAGAAGTGAAAGAAGCAATTGACACGCTTAAAGGTGAAGGTCCAAAAGATTTAGAAGAATTATGCTTAGTATTAGGTAGCCAAATGGTTGTATTAGCTAAAAAAGCTGAAACATTAGAAGAAGCTAGAGCTAAACTTCTAGAAAATATGAAAAACGGAAAAGCTTTAGAAGTATTTAAAGCATTTTTAGTAGCTCAAGGTGGAGACGGTTCAGTAGTAGATGACCCATCAAAACTACCTCAAGCTAAATATGTACAAGAAGTAGTAGCTAAGCAAGATGGCTATGTATCACAAATCGTCGCTGATGCTGTTGGAACAGCAGCTATGAAATTAGGCGCAGGACGTGCAACAAAAGAATCGGTTATTGACTTAGCTGTTGGCTTAATGCTAAACAAAAAAGTAGGAGAAGCAGTTAAAAAAGGCGAATCATTAGTTACTGTCTATTCAAGCACAGAAGATATTAGTGAAGTTGAAAAAGACTTACTAGAAAACATTAAAATTTCTACAGAAAAAGTAGAAGAGCCTACATTAGTTTATGATTTAATTATGGAAGCATAATAATTTTAAAAAGCTATTCTCAGTGAAGAGAATAGCTTTTTTTGTTCTTCTAATTAAACAAAAATAACAGGTAACTTTTGAAGATAGTAAGATACTATTTTTTTTATAATTTTCAAAAAGATAACAACATACCATTATATCAAAGGAATAATTAATAAGAATGTTCCGAAGTTTTGATATAAAAGGAGCTAAACTAATGGGAAAGAAAGTGTTATTCTTCGGTGATGTAGGTATAGATGATACGATCGCTTTGGTTTATGCACGATTAACAGAAGAGATAGACATCATTGGGATTGTAGCGGATTATGGGAATGTATCTAAATTAGAAACGACCAGGAATGTTCGGTTTTTACTTAAAAGGTCAGGAAAAGAATATATTAAAGTCTATGGAGGTGCTGAGAAGCCAATGACGGGGGAGGTCCCAACCTATTACCTTGATATACATGGTCCGTTCGGTTTAGGTCCAATCGATCCAGGTTTAAAGTTGGAGAACTTAGAAAACTTTTGTGAAGTTATAGATTTGATTGAGCAGTATAAGCATGAACTAATTATTGTGAATACTGGAAGGTTAACTTCGCTAGCCACCCTGTTTATCTTATACGAAGATCTAATGAAAAGTGTGAAATCTTACTATATCATGGGTGGAGCCTTTCTATATCCAGGAAATGTAACACCAATTGCAGAAGCAAATATTCATGGAGATCCCATCGCAGCCAATATCGTAATGAAGTATGTAGAAGGAGCATATATTTTCCCATTAAATGTAACGCAAAATGCCATAGTTACTCCTTCAATGGCCAATTATATTCATTCTAAAGGTAAAACGGATCTTGTAAAACCATTATTGGATTACTATTATTTCAACTTCTATCAAAAGAAAGTACCCGGCATAAAAGGGAGTCCAGTTCATGATGTGGTAACTCTCATGGCAGTCATTCGTAGCGATCTATTTAAATTCTATCAATCGGCTGTTGTAATTGATGCGACCGATGTGTCTAGAGGTCAAAGTATTGCGGATTTTCGTGTTACAGATACGCCAGAGAAATTTGATGGGAGACCTCAACAATCTATCGCAGTAGGCTTAGATTATGAAGGGTTTTATAAAGATTTTATGTCAGTTATGACTGGGGAGAAATTCTAGATTAATGATTCAAAGTGGTATTAACAAGTTATTAGAACTTTAACTTTATTGCTACTTTTGTCAAACCCTTGCATAATATTATGCAAGGGTTTGTTTTTTCTAATTACTGAATTCTTATTTTTTAAATACTTAAGCTTAAGCTTCCTAATAACATAAGTGCAAAAATGATATATGGAAAGATGATTAAAAACCATACAAAAGGCTTTTTCCACGTATCGAGTTTGTTGTAAATTGCTAAAGTGATTAAAAAGATAACCCCTATTGGAATGAATAGGAAGCCATACATTTCAGTGTGTGAAAATCTCTGTAAAATAAAGGGTAAAAACAACAAAACAGTACAGCTAATAAGCTTAAATACAATACTTTTATTGATTATCAATTTAGTAATAATAGAAGTTATCAATATGATAGCAATAAAATATACTAACAAGTACATCGTAAAGTAAAAAGCTCCTGATAATTCCTTACCAGCCCCAGTACCATCGGAGTCAGTAGACATTCCAAATAAAAAAAATAACATTGGGAAGATAATGGGACAGGTAATTAGTATTGTAAAACCAATTGTTGCTGACACTTTCTTAAGTAATTCCTTCAAAAAAACACTCCTAATTTCATTCTCTAGTTCCATCTTACGAGATGAAACTAAAAAAATATAGCAAAAATTAATGAACCTTTATCTTGTTTTAACCTAATAGGTTTACAACTAATGCACTTTTAGATACATAAGTTCTACTATTTGATCAGCAATCCATTTTATATAGAGGGTGATTGTCGAACAAAGGAGTTAATAAGTTTTTAGCGAATTATCACGATAGAAAGAAAAATAAATAGTGAAACTAAGAGGTGTAAAGATGAGGCAAACGACGTGGAAAGAAATAATTCTGTTGTTTAGTCCGGTAATATTAATACCATTCATATTATTTTTTGTGTTACATTCTTCACCATCTATTGCATTAAGGACTCATGTATTTTTTAATGGACATCCTATTCTAGCCGTTAAGTCAGAAATTGCAGATGACCAAGAACATAATCAGGGGGATAAGGAATACTTAAAAAATGAACACGCAAAATGTTATTCTATAAATGAAGAAAATTATATTCTGAGAAAAAAAGGTTTTATCTATGTAGCTGATTATTACGGAAATGCCTAAGATATTTTTTTCAAGTACGCGGATCAGTACAAGAGATGCTCATTCATCCGGGCAGCAAGGACCTAAGCTGTTGTTTAACATCTTGATGAGGTCTTTGGCCCATGCCCATGTATTTCGGAAATGAATCCAGTAATTTTTTAGTACAACTTGCTCATCAAAAAAAGATTTCCATAAACGAAACATTAAAATAACTTTAAGTGTTTATAAGGTGAGAAACTATTTGTATTGTTGTCATCGTGAAGGATTTATAATCTAAACTCTAAAGAAAATAATTTTCTTTGTTTAATTATTTGATTAAATTTAGTATAATAGTAATCGTGCTTTGTTGCATGGGTGGGAGAGGGAGACACTAAAAGAGAGGAATTTCTTTGAAAAATTTATTGAACAAACAGTTTAATCTTGAAGGTAGCGGTACGACCATTAAAACGGAGTTAATTGCAGGTGCAGTTTCATTTTTAACACTTGTCTATATTTTGTCCGTTAATAGTACAATTTTGCATGATGCAGGAATACCGTTCCAAGGTGCAATGATTGCCACAATTTTGTCAGCTTTTTTTGGAAGCGTTATGATGGGATTATGGAGTAATTCACCTTTAGTATTAGTTCCGGGAATGGGCATCAACGCATTGTTTACTTACACAATGGTTGGAGAAATGGGAATGAATTGGAAAGAAGCACTTGCTGTTGTGTTTGTAAGTGGAATCTTATTATCAATTTTATCATTCACAAAATTAATTAAGAAATTAACAACTGCGATTCCATTATCACTAAAAAGTGCAATTACAGTTGGCATTGGATTTTTCTTAACGTTTATCGGACTTCAAGCTGGTGGGATTGTTGTAAAAAATGAAAGTACGTTTGTATCGATTGCAAATTTTACAAACGTGGATGTTTTAGCAACAGTTATTACACTAGGTATTGCGATTTATCTTTTTATTAAAAATGTACCTGCAAACTTTTTAATTACAGTTATTTTAGGTACAATCATTTCATTTATTTTACATGGTGGAATAGAAAAAGCACATGATACAACAAAAATTACAATGAAATCTGCTAGTGAAGTTGTCGGACAACTGACCTTTACTCATGTATTGAGTTTTCCATTTTGGATTGCAGTATTTTCGTTAACGATGGTTGTATTATTTGAATCAATCGGTATTATTCATGGTCAATTAAGCATGATGAACCAAGAGCATAAGCAACAAAAGGTTGTTCAAGGAACTGCGTTTGGTATCATTTTATCCGGTTTACTTGGGACTAGTCCAACAGTTATAGCTGTTGAGGGTAGTGCAGGTATCAGTTCTGGTGGTCGAACAGGACTTACTTCAGTTGTAACTGGATTTTTATTTTTAGGATGTTTACTATTTATGCCATTAATCGCATATATTCCAACATCTGCGATTGCACCGATCTTAATCATAATTGGTTCATTAATGGTTAAACATATTACAGATATTCAATTGGATGATCCTACTGAGGCAATACCAGCCTTCTTAATTTTAGCATTCATCCCTTTAACATATAGTATTATTGACGGAATTGCATTTGGTTTTATTGCTTATCCATTAGTTAAAATGGCAGCTGGTAAGAAAACTGAAATCACACCGTATATGGTGGCAATTTCAGCATTATTCTTTGTACGTTTTGCATTGAACTTTATTTCATAAAAAAAAGCGCTGATTCTTTTACTAAAGAACCAGCGCT
>NZ_JAZGQS010000005.1:0-357818 GCF_036421055.1 Gottfriedia acidiceleris
CCCATTATTGCCAAGTGCAACCTACGCTAAGCAAAAGGAGCCGTTTCGTTCATTATGACTAACCATGCGTTAGTTTTACAACATTTAGAGGGGTAATCATTTGATTATCCTCTATTTTATTAAAAAGGACTAATTGACTGTTAAGAAGAATAGTAAAAAGAAGGTACTTGAAAAGTTTTAAATTTGATGAGAGGTGGAGATTCGTGAAAGTACACGATTGTCCTAATTGTAATACAAATAGTAGAGAATGTATTATTGTCATCCAAAATGCTCCGAACTTTTCGGAAGAGATATTAAAGTGCAGTATTTGTTCCTGGATCGGTAAGTGGTCAGACATGACAGTGCGGGAGGTCAAATTACCTGAGATTCCAGGTGGGCTAGTGATCCCTGGCGTTGAACCTATTATTGATTATTGTGTATTTCAATCAGATCAAATTAGAATTACTTATACAGGAGGGTGTTGCCCTCATTGTGGTGGAACTGATCCTTTATGTTGGTGCATGACGTAATAAAGGATTAGAGCCCCAAACTTGGTAAGCATTAATAACTTTATAACACATAGATAATAAATATCTTATTGTACTAAAGCATGCGATTCTTCAATAACAAAGGATCGTTTTTCTTATTTAGCTAAATGGCAGGATAGTTTAAGTGAAAAATCTCACAAATTGATTGTGAAATCAAACTCAAATAACTAATTGCCTTAAGACGTTCCCTATCAGGATAGGTAATTGAATAACACTTATTTTTTATGTAAAGTACGAGTGAGCTATTGAATAATGGAATATAACAAAGTTACACTCTCTTTGGAATCGCTCCAAACATAATTCCAAATATTATTTCATATTATCAGTTTGTAAATATTATTTTACTTTTAAAAGACGGCAATTCAAAACAAAAAATCAGACAGAGCAATTTGTACCTTTCACAATTTTTGTCCAATAAGAGAAGGTAATCTGTTAGAACAATTGAAAACCAAATTATGAGATGAGGTGAATGTATGACCAATTATAAAAAAGTTGAACTGACAGGACGTATCGTAGTACCAGGGGATCCACAATACGATTCAGCCCGTTATGAGTTTAACACCTTCTTTGATAAGTATCCATTGGTAATTGTCTTTGCTAAAAATACTCAAGACGTAGTAAACGCTGTACGCTGGGCAGTAAAAAGAAAAGTGCCAATCCGTATGCGATCTGGCCGCCACAGTTACGAGGCTTTATCTGTTGAAAACGCTGGTATTGTTATTGATGTCAGCGAAATGAAACAGTTGGATGTGGATCGCAGGAGTGGCATTGTTACGTTGGGAACAGGTTGGAGGAACGTTGCTTTAACAGAGACTCTTGGTTCTGAAGGATTGGTGGTACCAACAGGCATATGTGCTACCCCAGCCATAGCAGGTCTTACTTTGGGCGGTGGACATAGTATTCTATCTAGAACGTGGGGGCTTACACAAGATCACTTACTCGAGCTTGAAATGGTTGATGCAAATGGAAGTGTAATTCGTGCCAATGCTAACGAACATTCTGATTTGTTTTGGGCATCTCGTGGTGGCGGAGGAGGAAATTTCGGCATCTGTACTTCCTTTCGCTTCAATACGCACCGAATAAGGACGGTCGGATTTGCTGAAATAAGCTGGGATTTGCAGGATCTGAAACCTGTGCTTCGAGTATGGCAGGACTATACACTTCCTGAAGCAGACAACCGACTTACAACCACCTTCTTTATGTCTAAAGGAGTTGAGCCCAATCTATTAATGCAAGGTGTCTTTCTTGGCTCTTTAAAAGAATTTCGAAGAGTATTGGAACCGTTACTTCAAGCTGGTTCTCCTTTGAAAGTGACCATAAAAGAAATGCCTTGGGTTGAAGTTGCACCTCTGGTATATGCACGTAACCCTTCGACTCCTTTACCTTTTAAGAGTGTAGGTCCGTATGTTTATGACCTATTACCTGAAAAGGCCCTGAATACTATCGAACGATTCATCAACGATCAGCCACCTAATACTACGACCTCCGTTTTATTTCATGGACTTAACGGTGCAGTTGCGGATATACCGAATCAGGCTACGGCCTACTTCTACCGTAAGGCACTTTCAAACATGTCATTGTTTGCTACTTGGAGCAAACCAGAAGGGGCTGCCGCAGGTATTCGATGGGTAGAGCGTTTCCGCAGGGCGATGCTCTCCTATACCAAAGGAATATATGTCAATACAATAGACCTATCAATCAAGAACTGGCGCAGAGAATACTATGGTAGCAACTTCGAGCAATTGACCCGTGTGAAGGCCAAATATGACCCTAAGAATGTTTTTCATTTCCCACAAAGTATTCCACCTGCTTCCTTGCTTAAGGAGTAGAACAATACAGCTGAAGAATGGATGTAAGGATAATAAGACATTATTTTTGCAACTAAAGCATGCGTTAGTAGAACAACGTGATCGGTATAGTTGTGTTGAGTTATTACAAACTAATTCTTTATTTTGGAATTTTAGATAAACATGAATAATTGTCTAATTCAACTAACACATGCATTAGTTACATAAGAATCTAAAAAGAGAGAAACTCACAGGGAAAGGAGTTTCTCTAAAAATAGGTGAAATATTTGAAGAAAAGTAAAACAAGTAATATTATTATATAAAAATTAATAATTATTGTTTTAGCTATACGCATATTTTATTGGAAAAATTTTCCATTTAGCTCTACAACTTAATGATGCATTAGTTTAAGAGCAAAAGCAGTCTTTGGCTGCTTTTTTATTTATGTATTTGGCAGGTTAATGGAATAACCAAATGGTATAATAAAAGTAGATTCTATTTAAAGAAATTAAATTTGTAATTCCGATTCAGAAAAGTTAAACAATGATAGATTATTGGGAGTTAGAAAATGAAATATAAAAAAAGAAACAGAGACGGCTTTTTTAAAGATTCTCTAATTGAGTTTATATTTGAAGTGATTTTTGAAGTGATTTGGAATATCTTAATGTTTATACCAAGAATCATAATTCGATTAATAATTCGATTAATGGGGAACATTTGGTGAAGTGATTAGTCAAAAAGAGCTAACGAGGTAAGGAAAGCTAAACAAATTTTATAAATCTTATTGAACTAACGCATGCATTAGCTTTATAAGAATCTATTATTAAAAGGACCGTGCAGGTCCTTTTTTAAAAGTATTTACAATATTGATCTTGGCGTTGTTTTCCACTTAGTTTCGCATATATTCGTGTTGTTTCACTCTTTTCGTGACCTAATAAACTTTGGATTAATTCAAGTGGAGCTCCGTTATCCATTAAATGAGTTGCGTAACTGTGCCTTAGTTGGTGGGGGGAAATCTTTTTGTTAAACTCTGCTTGTAAAGAAACCGTCCTAATTATATGGCGCATTTGAGCAAAACTTAACCGACGAGGTGCTCTTTCGGTTACAAATAATGCAGGATCTTCATCATGTCGTTCGTTTAAGTATCTAAATAACCAAATTTCAGCTCGAATATTAAAGTATACTTCTCTTTCTTTATCACCTTTTCCTCGTACTATTACAGAGTGATTCGTCCAATTTATATCATTTTTATTAATTAAGACAATTTCGCCGATACGGCATCCTGATGAATACATAAATTCAATTATTGCATGTTCTCTTGGAGTATTGCAGGCTTCACGAAGGAGTTCAATTTCCTTAACAGTTAAGAATTTAGGGATTCTGGTTCCAGCTTTTGGTTCTTTTAACTTTGAGGAAGGATTGCTTTGTATTTCACCCTCTTCATGAGCAAACGGAATAAAGATTTTATAAAACGGACTCGATGTGTTAGACTTGCAGGTTTTAACTTTTCACCAACAAATACAAGATACTCTTTCAAAGCATCAGTAGTGATTTGAGCAATCTCAATATCACTGAAATGTTTAATTAAGAGTGTTGCCTGTATTTTATATGCTTTTAGAGTAGTTGTTGAGTATCCTTCAATTAACTTATCATTATAGTAACTTTTCCATGCTTTAGATACTAACATTAGTGAATTCCCTCCAATAATTGGTGTTTTACCTGGCATTATTGACGAAATTCATGATTAAAATAGGTGGGTTAAAACTAGAAATAGGATCAATATTATTTAACCAAATGGCAGTATAGTTGAATAAGGAATCATGTTAAAATTGCTTAAAAATGGATTAATTTGGAGGAGAATACATGTCGATAGATAAAGCACTAGATATTATAGAAGCTAATATAGAAGAATCTGACTTTATAGGTCAAATTGATGAACAAACAATAATTGATGCAGAAAATAAGTTAAAGGTGAAATTTCCTAAAAGTTATAGAGAGTTTTTAAAACAGTATGGTTTGGGAGATATTTTCGGAGAAGAAATATATGGTCTGGGAACAGAGGAAACAGGAATCCCAAATATGGTTTGGATTACCAATAAATTTAGGGAAAAAGAAAATTTGCCTAATAATTTAATTTGTTTTTACTTTGCCGATGATGGAGAATATTTCTTCCTAGATTGTTCAAAAGTTCAAAGAATTAATGATGATAACGCCCCAGTTGTTTCTTATGTTAGTGGACTGCCATTAAGTGAACAACCGTTTGAAATTATATCGAAGAACTTTGGAGATTTTCTTTTAGATTTATTAAATGATTCTTTAGAGGAATAACTTAGGACAAAATAACTTTTATCCAACTAACGCATGCGATTCTTCAATAACGAAGAATCGTTTTTCTTATACTGATTTATAATGAAAGTAACTAAATAGGAGAGAGGGAAAATGGGAAGATACTACCAAGATTAAATAACTATTCTTTTTATTAGAGAACCTGACAATATTAATAATTTTGTAATGGGGCTAGAACTTTATTATAAGTCACCCTTTCTATAAAATTTTTTGACTTGTGAAAACAATACGTCAAAAGGCCCCTTACAAACAAGATGCCTTTTGCTATTCTGAAAACAAACCTTGAAATTCCTCAATAAAAAGTTGAACAGCTAGTGAAGACTCTTTTAATGAAGGAACAGCTAACGCGATTTCTCTCCATACCTGAGGTACCAATTCTTTCGTTTTGACATTTGGAGGTAAATTCATTAATACTAATTTAGCTGATATCGCTAAACCTAACCCCTCTTGAACCATATTTAAAGAAGTTGGAACGGTAGACACCTCATACGCAATCCGAAGTGTTACACCTGCTTGTTTAAACATATCAATAATTGGTGGTTCATATCCACCCTTACCTAAAATAATTGGTTCATTTTCTAAATCATTTATTGTAATAACTTCTTTCTCACAAAGAGGATGATCATCACGCAAGACAACAACCATTTTTTCTTTTGTTAACGATACAGTCTCCATTTCATTATTGGGCAAAAAAACAATTCCCACATCAATTTCACGTGATAATAGCCATTCTTCCACTTCTTTAAGTGTTCCTTCATAGAGAACCAGCTTTATATTCGGATATTTTTCGTTGAAGATTTTAATCATTTTAGGCAAGAAATATGCTGATGCACTTGGAAAGCTTCCGATTCGAATGGTCCCGACTTCATGCCCTTTCTCCATCTCAACCTCTTGCTCTACTTTCTCAACGCCATTTAAAATTTGCCGAAAATGAACAAGAATCCGATTTCCTATGTCAGTCAGAATTAGGCCATTCCTTTTATCACGTATAATAAGCTTTACACCTAGTTCCGATTCAACACTAGAAATAGCATGGCTCACAGCTGGTTGTGTCATATTCAAAACTCGAGCTGCCTTCGTAAAACTTCCTAGTTCAACTACTTTTACAAAAACTTGAAGTTGTGTAATGGTCATAACTAATTACTTATACTCCTTATAAAAAAGATTCATTTTATTTATCATGTTCAATATTATATCATAGGGAAATGAAATACAAAAAGGAGGCATTATCATGAAACAGCTTTCACGAACAAGGTTTGTTATGCACCTTTCATTTCTCGTTCTTATATGGGGGATTAATTGGCCTTTATCTAAATTCGCTCTTAATTATGCACCGCCTGTATTATTTGCAGGACTTAGAACCGTAATGGGAGGATTCATTCTACTTATATTTGCATTGCCAAAATACAAACAATTACATCTAAAAGAAACTTGGCATTTATACTTTATTGCAGCTTTACTCAATGTTATTTTATTTTACGGTCTACAATCTATAGGACTTCAGTATATGCCTGCTGGACTTTTTAGCGTGATTACATTTCTCCAACCAGTCTTAATTGGAATTTTATCTTGGATTTGGCTTGGAGAAGTAATGTATGGCTTGAAAATTATTGGTCTTATTCTTGGATTTGCAGGCGTAGCTATTATTAGCTCTGGTGGCTTCACTGGACATATTTCCAAGATCGGTATTACTCTTGCTTTAGGAGTTGCAATAGGAGGGTCGCTAGGGGCTGTTTTTGTAAAAAGAACTGAGAACCGTGTAAACGGTATGTGGATGGTGACTCTTCAACTCATTATCGGTGGATTGTTTTTAATTGGGCTCGGTTCAGGATTTGAAAGTTGGTCTAGCATCACTTGGAATGTACCATTTGTAAGCATACTACTATTCAATTCAATCTTGGTAATTGCAATGGGGTGGCTTTCTTACTTTGCACTTGTCGGAGCTGGAGAAGTAAGTAAATTTGGTTCCTATACATTTCTTATTCCACTTATCGCAATTATTACAAGTTCTATTTTCTTACACGAAGCGATTACAATTAGCTTATTTGTTGGCTTTCTATTCATTGTGGTGAGCATTTACTTTGTAAATAAAAAACCAAAATCACATTTGATGGAACAATCGGTTATACCTAAAAGTAAATCAAGCTAATATTTTGTATTATCCCCAAAATGAAAATTTTATCTTTCCAAATTTATTTATTATAATTCAACTCATTTTTAATGGGGCAATTACTTTTTTTACCTTTTATATCATCTAAAGAGTAAATCGTTATCCTGAGTTTCTTTTTTTAATGAATATAGCACACAGTATTAGTTAAAATAATGGATTGAATAGGCAATAAAAAAGGATCTTCCGAAAAAGATCCTTTTTGCTGCTTATTGAACTAACGCAGTGCATAAGTTAAAAGAAAACGAGTTGCTTGCAGCTCGTTTTTTTAATGAAGTAAATGGCAGGTTAGTTTAATAAGGAATGATATATTTATTATAAAAATAGTTGAAATTATTACTTTTTTAGTTGTAACAATCTCGATAAGAAAGGTGAATTCAGTGGAAATTAACTGCTACTCTTTCAAACGTTTACAAAGAAAAGTTTAAAGAAGTACTGTTACCTTTAGGATTTAAATTGAAAGGCTCTCTCTTCCTACGCGTAATCAACGAAGAGATTATACAAACAGTTAACACGTTTAAAAAATCTTCATTCGACTTCACCTTAAATATTGGTATTCTTCCTTCCTCAAGAGATAATGATAAGGATCTTTTAAAAGAAGGCAATTATAGGTTATATGATTTCGTCGAATACGAATCGGGCGAATTTCATTAACCTCTTAAGCTTCAAAGCATAAAAGAAGTCGTGGATGAATGTGTTGTGCAGTTTAAAAAAGGAGTATTACCTATTTTTGAATCAGTTCAAACGGAAGAAGACTACTTGTCGTTTGAAAAACAGTATGATATGAATAGATACGGAAAATATTCTTATCTCGGTCATGAAGGAATGGCTAGTACATTTGCGCAGAAACTTGCTCCTGTCCCACTTGATAATCTATCAGAAGAATATAAGACCCAACCATTAATGAACATAAAACCTGTAAAAACAAGCGATGGAAAAGGCGGGTATAAACCTAGTACCTATTTATTGATGATGTTTGCAGTTGAATATCTCATTCATCATCATGATGAACAAATTTTTAGCAATCTTGTCGATCAAACGAAAAAAACAAAGGACTTTTCAAAAGCCTTTAATGAACTGACCTCTCTAGATTTAAAGACTTACCATTCAAAATTTAATGATAATAGTGAAGAAATAAGAGGATTTGAAACACTTATCGCAACTGATAAAGTGCAAGCAGAAAAACAAATGCAACTTTATATAAACGAGCAAGGCGATTATTTTATTAATGCGTCATTATTTTACAACTACCTCGGAAATCTATATATTTCTCAAGGTAGATATAGTGAAGCCTTAAACATCATGGAAAAACAGCTGCAATTTTAAGATATCCCTAGTATCTACCAAGGGATAGCAGAAGTAGCAGTTAAAGTTGATCATAAAAAGGCAGTCGAGTATGCTGAGGAGTCAGTTGAGTCAGCAAAAAGAAATGTTTGGAATGTAGAAATTTTTCAGGATTATTTAAAGAAAGTAATTGATAGTTCTTATTCAACGAACTCATGCATTAGTTGTACAACTTGATCGGCTATTTAGTCGATTTTTTTATTCAACAAAATGGCAATTTAGTTACTTAAGAATTTGGGATTTTATGGTAATATATTTGTAATAGTAGATATGAAGGGGATGAATTTATTAATAAATTACTTGGAACCTTTAAAAATATGTTTTTAGATTTATTTGCAATGGGTAAGGGCTTTATATATGGATTTGCAATGGTTGGATTGTTAGTTTTAATTGGTATCGCTTTATTATATGGAATTCTGTTTCTAAAAAATATTGTATTTTAAACAACAATAAGATTATATTCTTATTGAACTAAAGCATGCGATTCTTCATTAGAAGATCGCTTATTCTTATTCAACATAATGGCAGTTTAGTTTAACAAGGAATTTGTAATGCCTATGTTTAAGGTCAGCCAAAGAATAAAAATTATAAAAAACTCCCATACAGCAGAACGTTTACTGTTATCTATCTGCTGTATAGGGAGTTTTTTTCATTGTTTTTAATTATATTTATCACTATTGGTTAATGTTCCTTAACAAACAATTAGAGCATATTTTAATTGACTTTGAAAGATGAGTAAAATAAACTATATAAGTACTTTGATTAGAGTACTTTACAAAAAGTGCTTTAATTAAAGTGAAATAAATTCTAACTACAGAAAAGGATGCAACCGAATGAAATTTACTCAGTTTTTAAAAATAAAAGGTGCAAAGGCTACAATCTTTATGGGGATTTTCTATGCCATTGCAATGTTAGGCATCTACTTGCCTGGTTATGCAGCTATTCCAGGGAATATCGATAAATTACCGATTGCTATTGTCAATGATGATGGTGGTGAATATGGGGCGAAGATTGCCGACCAGTTACAAAAAAAATTACCATTTAAAGAGATCAAGACGGATTTAACAAATAAACATGCCTTAAACGATTTAGAACAAAATGATTTAGGGTTAGTCGTACACATCCCAGAAACATTCTCTGCTGACCTGCAAAAAGGTGAAGTGTCATCAAGTATCGACTTTACAATTAATCAAGCAGGGGCAACAACTGTTTCTTCTACTATGAATTCAGTGGTTAAGGAAATTAACAACCAATTAAGTACACAATTCTCACAACAAACAGCTCAAGGTGTATTAATGAAATTTAATGTACCAAAAGAGCAAGCTGCAGAATTAGCAAAAAAGATTGAAACAGCTTACGTAGGAAAAGTAGTGACAATCAACAAAGTACCAGACGGTATGAATAATAATATGCTACCAATGTTCTTAACGTTGGCTGGTTATACGGGTGCGATGATCGGAGCGATGCAATTAGTAGGTGCATTTAAAGAAAGCCGTGGTAAAGCAAGTAAAAAGCGTTTGTTTACCTATGTACAATTAACTGCGTTATTGGTTGCAGTTGTATCATCATTAATTGCTCTAGGTGTAACATATTTAATCAATAAGCCAAATGGTGACCTGTTCTTCGGCTTAGTAGGACAACAAATTTTAAACTATATGGTTTGTTTCAACTTTACAGCGATTCTTATCTTCTTAGTTGGTGAAGGTGGTATGATTTTAAACTTACCAATTTTATTAATACAAACATTAGCAAATGGTGCCACTATGACACGTGATATGATGTACTTACCATATCAATGGATGAGCCACATTTCACCAATGTATTACTCAGTACAGGCATACGTCGCAAACCTATATGGCAGCATTAGTCCAAGTCCTTACATTTGGTCAATGGTTGCGGTTGGTGCTGGTGCGATGTTGATTAATGTTACTATTGTCACGTTTATTCATAAACCAATGCCAGTAGAGAGTACGGAAAGGAAGGTAGAAACTAATTTAGGTGAAATCAAGGCTTAGTTTCTGCTAAAATAAGGTGATGATTCTTCTTACAAGGAGCAATGAGAATGTCTATTCAAATTTTTATATTGAGCAAACTGATGGAAGATAACAATTATCCTTATAAATTAAAAAAGCAGCTTTCGGAACCCATCCCACTGGATGAACTGGGCGGGTTGACAGAAAGTAAACTGTATTACCATTTTGAAACTTTAGCAAAAAAAGGATTAATTGAGGCAGTCGAAATTATAAAAGAAGAACATCGACCTGACAAACAAGTATTTAGGATTACAGACAAAGGTCGAGAAGAACTACCGAAATTAATCTATAAGTTTTTTGAAAATACGAATGAAATTAAAGATATGGTGGTTGGCTTAGCAAATATCAAGTATGTAGAACGTGATAAGATAGTAGAAATACTAGAAAAAAAATTAAAAAATATTAAGGCTCGTTGGGAACAAGTGCGTGGATTTGAAGGGAAGATTGAGGTAGACAGAGTTAACAAGATGTTTGTAGAATTTATGGTTGGTTATGTATCGACTAAAACAGAGCACACCATTTATTGGCTAGATGAGTTAATTAAACGAATAAAACAAGGGGAAATATAAGGTGATTGTAGTTTAGTCCATAATAAAGAAAAGCCAGTATTCATTATTTAAGGGAAACTGGCTTTTCTCTTTATATATTGAGCTGATCGTTTGTGAAGAGTTCTACTTAAACAAACGGGGGCATTAGTTGTACAATTTGATTGGCTGTTTAGTCGATTTTTTTATATCACTAAATGGCAGATTAGTTCAATTAGAATTTCATAAAACTTACACTGAAAAATGGTTAAATATGGTAAAATTTTAAGATAATCAATTTGAAGATATAAATGTAAATGGAGATGTTCATTATGAAAATAAACAGTTATCTGATTCAATTAGCATTTACGATAATAATTATTTTTGGTGGTACTTTCATTATTCGTTATTTTAGAACGGGTGAACTTTTAATAGACCAAATTATAGGTATTTCAATGGGCTTATTAATCTTAATTTTTTCATTAATTTGGAGAAGAACTAACAATCTATCTTGAATTTCGGAGGTTCTATTTATGAAGAATAAAAGAGGTTCATTTATCTTTTTATTCGGTTTACTAATGTTTATGCTTGGTATTTTTCTATTTACTCATTTGTCTGTAATTGGTATTCTAATAGGAATCTCGGGAGGCATAATAATGGGAAGTAGCACTTCCTTTTTGATAACTAACAAAACTAAATTCTAATTCAATTAACGCATGCAATAGTTGTATAACTTGTCATAAAAAGGGAGATTTTTGTTTGAAATTTATTGAGTTTGGAATCGGTAATACTTGGTTAGTTAGGACAGAAACAGAATTAGAAGATGGGACTGAATTTGAAGAAAAGGGAATTATTGGACCTGTAAAGATTAATTCTTTTTATTTAAGAATTTGGCTAGCTAAAACAGTTATAATAATTGACTCTAAAGAAGGATTTAAAAAAATAAAAAAGAAACGTAATCATTTTAAATTTATATTTGGGTTTAGTAGTAGTTAATTCCATATATAACTAACGCATGCGTTAGTTGTACAACCTGTGTTGCTTAGGCAGGTCTGAAATGAATTTTAATGATGCTATACTTCCAGGTGATTTTTGTATGAGACTTTTTTATATAGTACCTAAAGGAGAGTGTAACTTGTGCGCGAAACCTGTGTTCCGACTGGCGTAGAACTAAAAAATACTGGATTTGGGTATACGTTGTCCTTAATAGGTGGTAAATATAAAATGATCATTATATATTGGCTTGCCGAAAATAAGGTCATGCGACACAATGAATTAAAGCGATGTATTGGTACCATTTCCTTTAAAACGTTAAGCGTTATGTTAAAAGAGCTTGAAGCAGATGGTCTTATTATACGTAATGAATTCCCTCAAATTCCTCCAAAAGTTGAATATTCATTATCTGAACGTGGTTGTTCCCTTATTCCCTTGTTAGATATGATGTGTGAATGGGGAGAGAAAAATAACTTGGCAGATTTTGAGGCAGTACAGAAGTAGGTATATCCATAAAAAAGAAGTATTTCTTAAACAAAGAAATACTTCTTTTTTGTAACTTTACTAAAGCTACTATTATATGTTTTCGACAAAATTGAAATAGTCTTGGACACTTTTTTCTACTTCACTTTTAGAAGGTTTATATTCAGCTCCATAAAAAGCAAAGAACGAACGATAATCTGCTTTGCAATACAAAGCTGTAGTTTTAAACGGAACCAATACTTCTTCAAGCGTATATTTATACCTTCCGTTTTCATCATAATCTTCGTTTTTAATTCCAGCAGAGACAGCAAAAGCAACTTTACGATTCTTTAAGCTATCTCCTGTTGAACCATAGGCCCATCCATAAGTTAAAACATCGTCCATCCATTTTTTTAATAGAGGTGGACAATTAAACCAATATACTGGGAACTGAAAAATAAGATTCCCATGAGATTCAACCAATTTCTGTTCTTTTTCTACGTTTATGTTCCCATCAGGGTAAACTTTATATAATTCGTGGATGGTATATTTCTCTGTGTGTTTTTTAAGCTCTTCTACCCAGCTTTTATTAATAACTGATGTTTCTAAGCTTGGGTGTGTAACAATTATAAGAGTTTTCAATGATTTGTCCTCCTTAAGATTTATATCTTGATAATAACGTGCGCACTGCAAATATGTAAGTATGCACTTTTAGTACAGGTACTTACCTAAAGGTGAGTGTTAAATTAGTTACAAAAAGAGGGTACCGTATGTTGTAGAAAGTACGTGTTCTTAGTCATTTATTAATTTTTTAAGAAAAAGTGCTCTTTACTGTAGTAAGATGGCGTCTTTATGATATGCGTCCCTAAAAATTAATAGATTAGATTTTGTCAAGATTAATAGAGTGTGAAGGTTTACACTTCAACAAAAGCATGCGTTAGCCATCCATGAATCCTCAGATTCACAACAGTGAATGGAAGTTTAAAACGTACTCCCATGGTAGTTAAATAAGTTTTTCTTAAAATTGACAATCTTTTTTAGTTCAAAAAACAATTTAATTTAAAAGAAACTAAAATTAAAAAACTAAAACATATCCAAAATATGAGTCCGTTTAATTTCAAGTGTTTTATCTGTTCAACCTAAATATAATCAACAATTTTTGGTCGATATTTTGAACAAATTAAAAAAAGTTGCTTACAAATTATCTGTAATGCAACTTTTTTAGTGCTGTTCATAATTCAAATTATTCAAACCTAATATTTTAATAAGCTGTGTGGTTTTTTATTCTTGCTTTTATATACAATTCCACAACGTATCCAATTATAAAACAGAAATCAATTAAACTATTTCTTTATTAATTATTTATTCGAATGAGTGGCAAGACCCCGTCCAATTAGATTTGCTGAAATAGGTTGTTTCCCGATTTCTCTTGCCCAAATTGATAATTGTCCAATATGGTGAATTTCATGAGCGATGGTATGTCTAATGATTTCACCCCAAGTATCCGTCACATTTCTTCCATCAGGTAAGGTATCGTAAAATAAACGATTTTCCATTTCATTATCCCAGCTGTCTACAAAATTTTTCACTTCAATATGAAATTTCGCGTCCAATTCTCGAACTTTATCTAAGCTTTTATAATTTTTAAAACTCTCCTGAAAATCAGATTTACCTTGTAAGACACGAATCCAGCTCCACTCTACATCAACTATATGAAAAAGCGTATGTAAAATACTTCCAATTCCACCAGAACGGGTCAACAGTAGTTCTTCTTCACTTAACTCTTCACACCATCTATACCATTCTTCTCTTACCGACCAATTATATCTAAAAAACATTTGCAATTAAAACTCCTCCTAATATAGAAAATTAAGCCACTAACATAATTTCATTTTTATGAAGTTCTTTATTAGTTTACGCAGAGTAAAATTTATTTTTTATATACAAAGCTCGGGTTATTTAAATCATTATTTTTAATGATTACATCAGCAGAGAGTTGAGGTGAGTGTTGCTCTAAATAGAGTTTCGAAGCTGCATGATACCTTTTAATAAACATTTCTTCGGCTTTTTCATAGCTTCCAAATGCTCGTTCTTCTCGGATTGCCCCTCTTTTTCTTGCTAGATCAAAATTGGTATCTACGAATATTTTAAAATCGTACAGGTTACATAAATTCCTTTTAAATAAAAATGTTCCATCTATAATAAAAATCATATCATTTGTTGCAACTTTTAAATCTGAATTAACATACTCATCCTTTTGCAAATCGAAGGAGGTTGTTTGATATTGCATATTCCCATTTGGTCCTAAAGGTATTAAAAGTTTTTGCTTAAAAGATTCGTAATCATGGGCAGCCTCATAATAACCTAAAGCAGATTCCTTTCCGTGTTTGTAACGAATTACTTTCGGGTTATGAAAATGATCTATACTTGTTCTAATCACGTTCTTTCTCCTGCGTTTAAGTTCTTCTGCGATTTCATTAGCAATTGTTGTCTTACCAGATGCCGTAATGCCACTAACTCCCACTAGAATTGGATGATCTACTTTTAAGCACAATATTTTATCTACCAAAACAGAAATTAATTTACTCCTTAACATATATCCTCCTTTTTAGTGAAGAACTTTTTAATTGGGTCCATTAATATTATTTGAATTAGTAGGATTTGTTGTATTTTTTCCAATTTCTTCATTAAATGTTTGATGATCACTTTTAGTTGGAGCGCCAGTACCATACTTCTTTTCCATAAAAAAAACAAATGCAATTATAATAAGAACAAATCCCAAAATTATAAATCCAAACACTGTCGTAAACCTCCTGACCTTATAATGGTTACACAAAATGTATGTATAATAAAGAGCTCGTTCTAGTGCTTTCTATAAAGATATTCCATTTTTTACCACTAAATTCCTCTTCCTTATTGTACTAGCTTTCATTTAGCTTTAACAACGGCATTTTATTTACCCTGAACTATTCTTCAAAACCACCGAAGGAAATGAACACAGTCACGAAAATCAAGAAGCTTTTATAAATAAAATAAAAGAACCTATCTTGAAATTTATTTTCATAATAGGTTCTTTTTCTCTTATCTACCTAAAACATGTTCAATTAACCCATAACTCCAAAATCCAAGTAAAGCTAAACTACTCGCTAAAATGATATAGGCAATAAAAATTTGCCATTTTTTACGATTACTAGAAACATAGTAAGTTTCTAATGTTTCTTGTTGTTTCAGTAAAGGGGCAATCCTTCTATGCTTAATTTCTTGAATCTTTTCATCAATAAAAGTTCTCCAGTCTAAGTCTGTTTCATGGAAGCGTGCTCGAACGGAACGAATTAGATAGTTTATTTCAAGGCGTTCATTATGAATTTCTAATTCTAATTTCTTATTATCCTCAAAAAATGGGAAAAAGAATCGTTTTGCAATCGTACGATCTGAATAGACATTAAAAATCCCAAATTGAAATTGTTTAATCGTATGTTCGTATAGTTTTATTTTTTCCTTAATTACCTTTATCTGATAAGCTTCTCGAATTCGTTTAATGAAGGTTGTAATACCTAAAATAATAATATAAAATGCGAGAAAACTAGGTTGATAAAATAAATACACTAGCATCATCATAATCCCTATAAACCAGAATATTGGAGGTAATACACTTAAAATTCTCCCTCCATCTAGAGGAGAAATTGGAATTAAATTAAACAAATTAAGTATACAGCCTAAAGCAATTACTAATCCGAAAAATTCATTATGTGTGTAATGATAAAGAGGAATTGCAGGTAAAACTGAAATTAAGCCTAAAAACGGACCACCAAACGCTACATAAGATTCAGTAACAGCATCTTTTGGCATTTCTTTAAGGGAAATAACAGCTCCAACAAAAGGAATAAAAAATGCTGGTGAAGTGGGTAGACCCTTTTGTTTGGCAGCAATTAAATGACCGCCTTCATGACAAATTAATAAGTAAACAAGTGCGAAAGCAAAATACCATCCAAATGTAAAACCGTATACAAATAAATACAAGATCATGCTTAAAAAAGATAAAAATTTTGCAGCTTTTAATAGCGGTAAAAGTAGCTTTAATTTTGTACCGATTAGTGCAATTACAATACCGATTCTTGTTAACGATTTTTTCGTTTTATTATTGATCATTGGTTGTGTCATTCATTTTCACCTTCTCGCTAATTATGATATGATTATGTAGTATAAAAATTATATCATTAAAGATTATTTGTTTGATAGAATAATAAAGAAATAGGGCTAAAGTCTGTCCTTTTACTGAATTAAAAAGAAAAAATGAAAGATAAATATAACAAAAATAGATGGATTAATTGAATGTTAGAAAGTTTATCTTTCTAACTTTTGCATTTTTCTAGAATATTTTATTATATGAAAGACTTACAATGAAATTAACTAAGGATTGATAAAGTAATGAATATATATGGGATGATTAAAGAAGTAGCACATATGAAAGGTAAAAACATAGCTTATCGTTACGATGGAAGTAAAATGAATTATGAAACACTCATTTCATCGTGTGAAAACATAGCACAACTATTAATTGAAAATAAAATTGAAAAGGGAGATAAAATAGCGATTTTATTAGGGAATTCTCCTGATTTTATACAAACCTATTTAGCAATTTTAAGACTAGGTGCAATCGTCATTCCATTAAATCCAGCTTTTACGGAAAGTGAACTTAGCTATATTTTAAATGACTCTTCTACAAAACTTGTTATTTCAACTTGTGAACAGGAGAAAAAACTTAAAAGTGTTAAAAATCAGTGTCCTACAATATTAAATATTATTTTAATAGATGAAATACAAACGACTGTGAAATTTAACAATCAAATAGATGAAGTTGATATAGTACAAGATGATACGGCTGTTATTCTATACACATCAGGAACAACTGGTAACCCTAAAGGTGCAATGTTGTCTCATTTTAATTTAATTGAAAATGCAAATGATTTTTCCAAGTTAATCGAATTAAGTGAAAATGATCAAATGATCGCCGTCCTTCCAATGTTCCATTCATTTTGCTTAACATTATGTGTAAATATGATTTTGTTAAATGGAGCATCAACAATCATCATTCCTAAATTTAATCCAGCTGAATTAGTTGAGGTAATCAAAAAAGAAAAAGCTACTTTAATTGCGGCAGTACCGACGATTTACAATTATTTATATCAATTAAATAGTGTGACAGCAAACGATTTTAGTAGTTTGAGAGCATGTATTTCAGGCGGGGCATCTATTCCAATTGAATTATTACAGTCAATACAAGAAAAATACAATGTATTAATTGTAGAAGGCTATGGACTATCTGAAACAGCTCCAGTTCTTACTTTCAATCCATATCGTGGAATTTGTAAACCAGGATCAGTTGGACTTGATCTGCCTAGTGTTAAGACAAGAATAGTAAATGAAAATGGCGAAGAAGTTCCAACTGGTGAAGTTGGGGAAGTTGTTGCGAGTGGACCGAATGTGATGAGTGGTTACTTAAATAATATAGAAGAAACTGAAAAAGCATTTTTTAACGGTTGGTTTAAAACAGGTGATCTCGGTAAGAAAGATGAAGATGGATATTTATTCTTATTAGATCGAAAAAAAGACGTTATTATAACGTACGGATTTAATGTATATCCTAGAGAAGTAGAAGAGCGCCTTTATCAACATCCTAATATTATTGAAGCAGCGGTAGTCGGAAAACCTAATCAATTAATAGGCGAAAGTGTATGTGCTTATCTAGTCGTATCAAATGATTCACTTACAGAAAGTGAAATCATTGATTTCTGTAAAAAAGCACTTGTTTATTATAAAGTTCCTAAAGAAATTAATTTTATAAAAGAACTACCTAAAAATAGTACAGGGAAAATTTTAAAAAGAAAACTTAAATAATTTTGGAACCAATCAATTTGATTGGTTTTTTTTTGTAAATTTAGGCCATTCTCTTATCTTATAGACCAACAAAATTAAGAAAATACTTTAGTCTAAATTTCGTATATTTGTCAAATTACTATAAACTAAATACTACTAATTTTTGGTGAGATTTAGTAGAATAATTTTTCTGTCCAATATAAGAAAGGGTTAAAAATGGTTAAGAAGATGAAATCACTATTTTTTATTATATTGTCAATTTCCTTTTTAACAGCATGTATTAAGAATTCTCCATATTAACTCTTTGTGTTTATGACTATTAAGTTAATCATTATACAAAAGAGATAGAAATTTTACAATCGGCAGGATGATCTTGTTTCATTACCAATAACAATTGATAAAGGGGAAGATCGATAGGTAGTTTCGTAATTTGCTAAATTCCTATAGAAAAGGATGGGAAACACAAAATAAAGAAATAAAATATCATTTGAAACCTCTTTCCTTAATAAATGAAAATGCAATTCACCTCTTTATAAAGGTGTATTTTTTTTAGTTTTGTAAAAATCCATGACATTATTTTTTTTTCATCAGCTGTCTTTATGCTGGTGGTTTTTTTTGACATATATTAAAGGATCGGATACTTACTAAATGATTCTGGAATGATGAGTTAGTTAAAGAATATAACAAGAAAGTTTGTTGTTTAGACTTATTTCACACAAATTTTACACTTTTTTAAGATTTATATGATATAGTTCATTTAATTTCAATTGAAAATAAGTTTTATTTTTAGAGTGTGTAGTTTACGAAAGTAACTAGCATGCTATGAATAAGATAATTTTAATAAAATTTATTACCAAGCGAGTGAAAGAAATGTCAATTAAAATGAGGTTTCTGTTGTCTTATATTGGAGTGATTCTTTTTTCAATCACATTATTATTGGCAGCAGGTTTTTTAATAATTTTTGCAATAACAGGAGATGTAAAGGCAGTAGAAAATCTTTACAAAAAGACTTATGTACAAAAGCCTTTGACTACAGTTGAAGAAAGTGTGTTTCTAGATTTGAAGCTCCTTGCTAAACATAATCCTAAACAGTTACTTAATAAGAAGGAACTTAAAAGTATTGAGCATAAGAATATCGGTATTGTAGTGCGTATGGGAAAACATATTGAGTACGCTTCTCCGTCTTTAGACAAAAAAGTGTTGGAACAAGCGCTTCCTGGGTTTGAGGAAACGAATATTAATACTCGCGATACGATTAAAATGAATGATTTGTTTTTTACGTATGTGAAATTTGATTTTTATTTTCCAGATCAAAATCAAGGGAGTATTTTTGTCTTAAAGAAGGCAAGCTCATATACCGAGGTTATTCGTAATCTTTTTCCAATTTTACTAGGTTTATTGCTTTTTTTATTTATTGTGGTAATTGGAATGTTAAATTACTTAGTTTCAAGAAGTATTATTAAGCCAATTTCAAAACTTAAAAATGGTGCTGAAAAAATTAAAGTCGGGGATTTAAATTTTGAAATTGATACGAATTCAAATGATGAAATCGGTGTATTAAATAAAGCATTTGAGGAAATGAGAATCAAATTAAAAGAATCAATCTATCTCCAGATTCAATATGAGGAAAATCGTAAAGAACTATTGTCCAATATTTCACATGATTTAAAAACACCGATTACTTCAATAATTGGATATGTAGAAGGAATAAAAGATGGGGTAGCAAATACTCCTGAGAAAATGGAAAAATATTTATCAACAGTTTACTCTAAAGCAAAGGATATGGATTCATTAATCGATGAATTGTTCTTATTTTCTAAGCTGGATTTAAAGAAAGAACTATTTCACTTTGAAACTTTTGAATTAAATAAATATATTGGAAGCTATATAGAGGAAATATATTTGGATTTACTGCAACAAGGCATCAAGATCGATTTTAGTCATTCAAATGAATCAATTAATGTCACAGCGGACCGAGAAAAATTAAAGAGAGTGTTGTCAAACTTAGTAAGCAATTGTGTAAAATATATGAGCAAAGAAGAAAAGAAAATTTCATTTACCTTAAATGAACAGTTAAATGAAGTAATTGTTGAAGTTACAGATAATGGACAAGGAATCGATCCGGCTGCTTTACCATTTATTTTTGAACGTTTTTACCGTGCAGAACAATCTAGAAATTCACAAACTGGCGGAAGTGGTTTAGGATTAGCAATCGCAAAACAAATTGTTGAAGAGCACGGAGGAAAAATCTGGGCAACTAGTGAGATTGGTAATGGAACAAGTATATTCTTTTCCTTAAAGAAAGGTGAGCGAAATTGAAAGAAATATTACTGATTGAGGATGATATAAGTATTGCAGAATTACAAAGAGATTATTTAGAAATAAATGATTTTCGTGTAGATATTCAACATAATGGCGATGAAGGCCTTCAACATGCACTTAATGGAAATTATGATTTAATCATATTGGATATCATGCTACCAGGAAAAAATGGTTTTGAAATTTGTAAAGAAATACGTGCAGTAAAAAACATTCCTATATTATTTGTATCTGCTAAAAAAGAAGATATCGATAAAATTAGAGGCCTCGGTTTAGGTGCAGACGATTACATTACAAAGCCATTTAGTCCAAGTGAACTAGTCGCAAGAGTAAAAGCACATTTATCGCGATATGAAAGGCTAGCAGGGAACAATGCCGTTTCAAATACAATTTTCATTCATGGAATATCAATCGATCGTTCAGCTCGTAAAGTTTTTATTAACGAAGAAGAAGTACCTTTTACGACAAAAGAATTTGATTTAATGGTATTTTTTGTAATGAATCCAAACCAAGTTTTAAGTAAAGAACAGCTCTATGAAAAGGTTTGGGGCCTCGAATCGGCTGCAGACGTTTCAACTGTAACTGTCCATATTAGTAGATTACGTGAAAAAATAGAAAGAGACCCTACCAACCCAAAGTTCTTGGAAACAGTTTGGGGAGCGGGGTATCGATTTAATGTATAAATTATGTTTTAATACCGTCACATAGTGGCGGTTTTTATTATATAGAAACCATTAGAGTTGTTTTTCTACGAAAACTAAATAATAAATTAGATGATTAGTAGTAGTGAAATAACTATTTTGAGGAAAGATATTGCAACTTTATTCGTCATGGTTTTTTTAATTAATTGTTAAATATAAAAATATAGTTTATTTTTCAAGAAATTATGAAATAGGAATATCTAAAATCTCTAAAGATATTATTAAGTAGTCTTTGTTTTTTCTTGGAGAAAATATTACGCTAGAGAGAAATAGGACTGATATAATTGATTTAAACAAGATTTTAAATTATAGGGAAAAAAATGGGATTACTATTTGATTTAACGTTTAATGCAATTGGTAGTATTATATTTGGTTGGTTTATAGTACTTTCAATGATCAAGATACAAGAGGGTTTATCTGGTATTAAGTTTGAAAAACATCATAAAAGGTATTTATACAAAAGAGGAATATTACTAAGTATAGCAATTGGATTATTTTTTTATTTTATTGGTTGGTAAAGTGAAAATTCTTTGTTTAACAAAAAAATGCAACATAATATATAGGGGGCTGAAAAACTTTCCTTTAGTTCAACAAAAAGAATTATATATTTTTTAATTTCGTATGACTGTCTAATTGGACAGTCATTTTTAGTTAAAAAAAACCATCAATACCATCTATAAAGAAATATTATTAAAAATTTTATACTTTTTTAATAATTTGTTTAGAAGGAGTTTTCATTTAAGGATTAACATAGATTTCAGACGAACATTGGTCTAACTTGTGAAGAAGATTGGAGGAAAATTTCCCAGGAATAAAATGATATTTTCATGTTGTTTGTAATGGAAAAGGAGGACGTTGAATTTTATGTGGAAGTTATTTGCAGTAATTACCAGCTGCATACTTTTGCTAAATGGATGTGCCTCATTTGCTAAGGGGGAAGAAAAAGTGAACGAACAGTTATTTCAAGCAGCTAAACGAGGAGAGACTGATATCGTTAAGAAGTTGATTGAAAATGGTGCGAATATGAATGCACAGAATTTTAATGGACAAACTGCCACAATGATTGCAACTTATCATAATGATTTCAAGACTGCAAACGTACTAATTGATGCAGGAGCAGACGTCAATATTCGAGATCATATGAAAAACAATCCCTTTTTATATGCTGGTGCTGAAGGTTTTATTGATATTCTAAAACTTACAATAAAAGCTGGTGCCAATCCGGCCATTACGAACCGGTATGGTGGAACAGCATTGATTCCCGCTTCAGAACATGGATATGTAGATGTGGTCAATGAACTTCTTACTAATACCGAGATAGATGTTAATCATGTTAATAATTTAGGATGGACAGCTCTTTTGGAAGCAATTATTTTGAACGATGGAAGTGAAAAGCAACAGCAAACAGTCCAATTACTTATTGATAATGGAGCAGATGTTAATTTGTCCGATCGTGAAAATATTAGCCCTTTACAGCATGCACGTGAGAGAGGTTTTAAAAAGATTGAAGAGATTTTGCTAAAAGCAGGTGCTAGATAATGAAAGTTCATGACCAATTGGATGAATAATTGGAGATTATATAAATAGTGATAAAAATTTGAGGAGACAATTAAAATGATAAAAAAAACAAAAACTATTTCATCAATTTTACTTGGAGTATCTCTAGTAGTAACAGGTTTTCAAACGAATGCAAACGCTCAAGTAGTACATAGTAAACAAGAGCAAGAAAGAGTATACAAAGCTCCAAAAAAAGTAAAGAACAAGTTAACAAAAGGGCAGGTAATGGCTAATATTTTAAGTAGTACAAACTGGCAAGGTACAAGAGTGTATGATAAAAATCATCATGACTTAACAAAAGAAAATGCAAATTTTATTGGTCTAGCTAAATATGATGCAAAATCGGGAAGATACGAATTTTTTGATGCAAAAACTGCTCAAAGTCGCGGTGATAAAGGAACATTCTTTATTACAAATGATGGTAAAAAACGAATTTTAATTTCGGAATCAATGAATTACCAAGCTGTAGTCGATATGACAAAACTAACTAAAACCGTATTTACTTATAAAAGAATGGGGAAAGATGCAAACGGTAATGATGTAGAAGTATATGTTGATCATGTTCCATATAAAGAAAAACAACTTTCTTTTACAGATCCTGATAAAAAATTAGATGCTAAAACAGGCGAGATTGTAAAAAACATTGATGGCGATAAAATATTAGGTAGAACACTTTGGAATGGTACAAAAGTACTGGATGAACAAGGGAATGACGTAACGAAATATAATACGAATTTTATTAGTCTTGCAAAATTTGATGGATACACTAATCAATATGAGTTTTTTAATCTTGAAACAGGTAAAAGCCGTGGTGACTATGGATATTTCGATATTGCCCACGAAAATAAAATTAGAGCACATGTTTCAATCGGTATAAATAAGTATGGTGCTGTTCTTGAATTGACAGAGCTTAATAAAAATAAATTTACTTATAAAAGAACAGGTAAAGACAAAGATGGCAAGGATATAACTGTTTTTGTTGAGCATGAACCTTATAAAGGTGATTTTAAACCGAAGTTTAGTTTCTAATAAACTTAAAAAGGGATGGAGAAATCCATTCTTTTTTTGTATATTTTTTATTAAATGTTCGTTTTTTTTAGTAAATTTTAAAATTCCCCCAATACAATTTAGTATCTAAATACTTGATTTCAAAGGTATTCCTACCTAGAATTAACCAAAAAATTAGTGTTTTTAACAATATTTTTTTATTGGAAAAAATAAAATTCCCCCAATAGTATTGAAAGGGATTATCTTGTTTAATTAAATGTGGATTGAGTCTAACCTATTTAAAACGAAAAATTATCCGACAACTTCCAATCTATCATTTAAAAAGGAGAATTCAAATGGAAAACAATTCTACATATAACAATGGCTGTGTACCAGAATATGAAGTACCAATAGAAATTGGGAAACAAAAAGACTATGATGATATACTGGATGAAGAAGAATTAAAAATAAACGACCTTGTTAATCTGTATATAATTGGGTAAATACAAATTTCAAAAGCTTGTAGACAGTGGGATTTCCCGAAGTTTACAAGCTTTTTTAATTATTTCTATTCACAAAACAATAGTCGAACTACACACAAATAAACACCTTTATACATACAATAAATGGGCACAAATACAATGTTTTTCATCTTAAAGGATGTGAGGAAGATTTATCCATTAAATCATTATAACTTAACAGGTATGCGATATGATTATTCAACCCCTCAATATCAAAGTGCTTTCCAATCACGCAATATGAACACTAATTATACGATTAAAGCAACAGGAAAAGGCGAAGTATCAGTAAAGCCCGACCAATCGTTTGTACTATTAGGATCAGTAGTAGAAGATATGAAAGTACAAACGGCTCAAACAGAGAATGCAGTCATTTCGAATAAAATAATAGAAGCATTAAAAGGGATAGGAATTAAACAAGACGAAATTGAAACGAACTCATATACGATTGATCGAATTGTTGATTATCAAGATTCACAGCAAATCTTTAAGGGATATCGTGTGAGTCATATTTTTAAGGTAATCGTGAAGGATCTTGCAAATGTTGGGAAAGTGATTGACGTTGCAGTTGAAAATGGAGCAAATGAAGTACGGAATCTTACATTCGAAGTATCAAACCCCGAACCGTATTACGGAGAAGCACTACAAAAGGCAACTTTAAATGCAAAAATGAATGCAGAAAACATCGCAAAATCCCTAGGGTTATCGATTAATAACATACCTATTTGGTTGGCTGAGGAAGGAATTCAAGTTGTACGTCCGATGTCATCATTAACAATGACTGCAGCAGCATTCAGCGGTCCAACTACGCCAATTCAAGAAGGGCAAATTAAAATAACTGCTTCAGTGCAGGCGATGTTTAACTATGTAAGATGAATTTTTGAAAAATTAGTAAAAAGATCGATAAATTTTATAAAACAATTTACAAAAAAGTGAAAAAATGGGATAATATAGAAAAATTTCGAAGGAGGAAAGTAAGTTTATGATGCCAACTAATTGCTGATATTAATTTAATTTAAATTAATATGTTTTCCAAATGAGTTGAAAAAATTGCCTAATATTTAGGCTTATTTGTTATGCTCTTATGGAATTAAGGCAAATTAGAAGGTAACTTACTTTACTGATAACGAGATGATTATTTATTGAATACTTGGGGCTTATATAAGAATTGTATGATTATATAGCTCTAAATAAATGATAAATCACCAAGTTTATTAGACTGTGAGAAGATACTTTCTTCTTATAGTCTTTTTTATTGGTCCGTAAATCTTAGCAAAATTAAAAATTGAGTCTTAATTAAATAATTAAATCGGTATCAAAGTTCACTTCTTTACCTTGTCCATATAAGGCATAACGAAATTTATGGGTGAAAGAAGGAAATTTTATGTTCGAATTAAAAATAAATGGCCTTAAAAAATATATGGATGCAAATTTAGTTCTTAAAAATATAACATTTGAAGCTTATGAGGGGGATAAAATTGGTATTATCGGAATAAATGGGAGTGGTAAAAGTACCATTCTTAAGATAATAGCTGGCATTGTGCCGATGCACTATTATCCTGGGTACCCACAAACTTCTAGTTATGGTTATGATGAAGGTTTAATTAATTTCATTCCAAAAGGACTATCTACTGCATATTTGGAACAAACGCCAGTTTATTCTAAAGGCTTAAAAGTAATTGATGTTTTAAATATGGCTTTTGATGAAGTTATTCAATTAGAAAATCAAATGCGTGAGTTAGAAGATCAAATGAAAGTTTTAGAAAATAATGACCTAGAAAGAGTAATGAAAAAGTATAGTGATTTAGTCCAATTATTTGAAGTGAATGGTGGCTATGAACGGGAAGAAAAGTTAGGGAAGGTATGTACCGGACTTAAATTGAAAGAAAGTTTTTTAAACAGAGATTTTGATTTATTAAGTGGTGGTGAAAAAACAACTGTATTACTAGGGAAACTTTTAATGAATTGTCCTGATATATTATTGCTTGATGAACCGACAAATCATTTAGATATGGACTCTGTAGAATGGTTAGAAGACTTTCTAAAGAATTATAAAGGAATTGTATTGATTGTTTCACATGATCGTTATTTTTTAGATAATGTCGTAACAAAAATTGTAGAAATTGAAGAAATGGAATCAACCACGTATAAAGGCAACTATTCATCTTTTGTAGAGCAAAAAGAAAAAAACATACAGATCCAATTTGAGAATTTTAAAGAACAACAAAAAAAGATAAAAGCGATGGAAAATACAGTAACCAATTTAAGAGATTGGGCAATGCGTGCTGATAATAATAAATTTTTTAAAAGAGCTTCAAGTATACAGAAAAAACTTGATAAGCTAAGTAGAATTGAAAAACCAGTTTTTGAAAAAGAAAATATGAAATTAGATTTAAAAGGATCTAAACGATCAGGAAATGAGACCATAAAAGCAATTGGGCTTTCGAAATCTTATGAAGATAAAGTGCTATTCAAAGATACAAATTTATTGATTAATTATGGGGAAAGAGTTGGGCTTGTCGGTTCTAATGGGAGTGGGAAAACTACATTCTTAAAGATGCTTTTAGGTGAAGAAAAATCAGATAATGGCGTGGTACAACTAGGTGCAAATGTACTGACTGCATATTTACCTCAAAAAATAAGTTTTAATAACGAAGAAATGACAGTACTTGAATGTTTTAGAGAGGATATTTCAATTCCTGAAGGGAAAGCAAGGGAATATCTTTCAAAATTTATGTTTTATAAACAAAGTGTTTTTAAAAAAGTTAAATTCCTGTCAGGTGGAGAGAGAATTAGGCTGAAATTAGGAATGTTGTTATTTAAAGATATCAATTTGTTAATACTTGATGAACCGACAAATCATCTTGATATTGATTCTATCGAAACGCTTGAAGAAGCACTTGATGAATTTAAGGGGACAATTTTATTTATTTCACATGACAGATATTTTATTAATAAAATGAGTCAACGTTTGATAGCGATTGAAGCTTATAAATTACAAAGCTATTTGGGTAACTATGATGATTATAAAAGAATGAAAGATAAAATAAGTTTTAAAGAAATAAAAGAACCGGTTGAAAATAAAGGCATTAAAAAAAAAGTTAATAAGAAAGAGGATAGTAAGCAAGAAAAAATTAATGCTGAAGTTTTAGTAAAAATTGAACGAATTGAAAAAGAAATAAACGAGATAGAACTAGCGATGAATTGTGAGCAAGATTATAATATGCTCAATGATTTATATTGTAGGAAGATAGAATTAAGTAAAGTCTTAGAATCGGCAATAGAAATGTGGTTAGGTTTATAAGACCTCAGGAAAATCATGAATATTGGAGCAATGATAAATCCAGTGATATGGATGCAAGGTAATGTATATGTTATGAAACAATTAAATTCATTAAACTTAATTGGAATGGAATTTAGTAAATTTTTTTGCTAATGAACTATTCCACCAACAAGACAATAAGCCTTTGAGTTGCTAATTGTCTTGTTGGTGGAATTTTTTTTTCAAAAAAGTGAAAAATAGATTTTGTGAGAAATAAGATTGAATTTAAGATAATATTCCTTGTTTTTCGTAAATAGGATAATACTGTTCTCACCCTTCATTAACTTCGCATTTATTTCAATTTAATGTGAAGTTTTTTGATCTGTAAAAATATGGTACTATCTATTATATATTTACTTTTTAAAAACTAAATCTCCAGTGGAAACAAATGATTTCGAACTGGTTTGTTAAAG
Source organism: Gottfriedia acidiceleris (assembly GCF_036421055.1). GTDB lineage: Bacteria > Bacillota > Bacilli > Bacillales > Bacillaceae_G > Gottfriedia > Gottfriedia acidiceleris_C. Next base: position 27,878 of record NZ_JAZGQS010000005.1, read on the forward strand.
TTTAAAATTAGGTATATACAAATTGTTTGGAGGGTTTTAAGGAGATGACACAAGAACAAGTAATACCGGTTGTAACAGGGCAAAGGATTACGCCATTTCTGACATTTAGCGGCAATGCTGAAGAAGCCATGAATTATTATGTGCGTACTTTTCCGAATTCAAAACTCGTTTCCCTTCGAAGATTTAAAAAAGGTGACCGAGGTGTAGAAGGAAAAATCCTTAATGGCATCATTGAAATTTTAGGGCTAACTTTTATGGTTTTGGATATGGAAAAAGAATCTTGCCCAGATTTTACTTGGGCTGTTTCCTTTTATTTAGAATGCAAAAACGATGCAGAGTTTGATTTAATTTTTGCTGGCTTGAAGAGTGATGGTAAAGTACTTATGGGGCCAGTAGAAATGAATGATTTTAGTAAGGTTACATGGTTGACTGATTGTTTTGGTGTCACTTGGCAGCTAGTGTTGAGAAAAAAATCTTAACAACTAGTGAATCTTTCGCCATTTAGCATGATATTTTTAGGATGATTAAATGACAAATGGACAAGTTTATTTAAATAATAATTTATCTGTAAGTATTTAGAATATTCCGTCAATTTTTAATAAAAAAATATTTTTTAAAAATAATAATCTGAATATATTGAAGTTTACTAATTGTTGGCATATAATGTAATCAGATACTAGTTTATTAGAGAAAGTAAGTAAGAGGTATTAGCGATATGGCAGAGCAAAGTCAACGAATTGGTCGAACAGCTATGATGCTTGCTTTGACTGATCATGAAGAAGAATTAATGAAAAATGAAAACGTTGTATGGTGTGTAGGTAAGGTCGGTACAATGGATGCTCAAAAGGTCGTTGCTGCGATTGAAACCGCTGCCAAACAAAATGGTGTAATTAATGGAGCTCTTTATAGAGAAGTTCATTCATTATATCATGCAACACTTGAAGCAATACAAGGCGTAACAAGAGGTCACGTTCAATTAGGTGATGTTCTTAGAACAGTAGGACTTAGATTTGCTGTTGTGAGAGGAAAGCCTTATAAAAACGTGAACGAAGGTGACTGGATAGCAGTTGCACTATACGGAACGATTGGTGCTCCAATTAAAGGATCGGAGCATGAATCAGCAGGACTTGGCATTAATCACATATAATCGCCCATAGTTTATTAGATGATAGGGGGCTATGATTCGTAAGTTTAACTTTACGTTTCATAGCCTCTTTCTGTGTTTTTTTTGACAAAATTCGGAGGTGTTTTTAATGGTAACTTTAACTGGTAATAGCTTAACAATGGAACAAATGAAAAGTATTTTATTCGATAAGGCATATGTAAAAGCAAGTGAAGAGAGTTTAGTTGCGGTAAAAGCTTGTAGAGAAAAGGTTGAAGAAATCGTAAATAATGGCAAAGTCGTTTATGGTATCACAACTGGTTTTGGAAAATTTAGTGATGTATTAATTGAAAAAGAAAATGTTTCAACTCTTCAATATAACTTGATCGCTTCTCATGCATGTGGTGTTGGTGAACCGTTCCCAGAATTAGTTTCAAGAGCGATGCTAGTACTACGTGCAAATACAATGTTAAAAGGTCACTCTGGTGTGCGTTTAGTAGTAGTTGAAAAATTACTTTCATTAATTAATGCTCAAATTCATCCAGTTATCCCATCTCAAGGATCATTAGGTGCAAGTGGAGACTTAGCTCCTTTATCTCACTTAGCTTTAGTTTTACTTGGTGAAGGTGAAGTTTTCTATAAAGGAAAACGTATGGAAACAGCAGAGGCTTTAGCAAAAGAAGGAATTTTACCAATTACTTTACAAGCTAAAGAAGGTTTAGCTTTAATAAATGGTACTCAAGCAATGACGGCAATGGGCATTCTTACTTATCTTGAAGGTGAAGAATTAGCTTATCAAAGTGAATTAATTTCTTCTATTACATTTGAAGCATTAAATGGTATTACAGATGTATTTGATGAAAGAATTCATATTGCTCGTGGATATAAGGAGCAAATTGAAGTAGCAGAACGTTACCGTAATATTTTAGCAACAAGCCAATTAACGACTAGACAAGGTGAAATCCGAGTTCAAGACGCTTATACATTAAGATGTATCCCTCAAGTTCATGGAGCAAGCTGGCAAGTTCTGAACTATGCTAAAGAAAAATTAGAAATCGAAATGAACGCAGCTACTGATAATCCATTATTATTCGGTGATGATGTATTCTCTGGTGGGAACTTCCATGGTCAACCAATCGCATTTGCAATGGACTTCTTTAAATTAGGTGTTGCCGAGTTAGCAAATATTTCAGAAAGACGAATTGAACGTTTAGTAAACCCACAATTAAATGATTTACCGCCATTTTTAAGTCCAGAACCAGGATTACAATCTGGTGCAATGATTATGCAATATGTGGCAGCTTCTTTAGTTTCAGAAAATAAAACGTTAGCACATCCGGCAAGTGTAGACTCAATTCCTTCTTCTGCAAACCAAGAAGACCATGTAAGTATGGGTACAATCGGTGCACGTCATGCATATCAAATTCTACAAAACGCTAGAAGAGTTTTAGCAATTGAATGTATTTGTGCAATGCAAGGTGTTGAATATAAAGGAATTGAAAAAATGTCTGAAACAACTAGAAAGTTTATGGAAGATGCTCGTAAAACAGTTCCATCAATTACTAAAGATCGCGTATTCTCTAAAGACATTGAAAAATTAACAACTTATTTAAAAGAAAATTTCATAGCAAGAAACTATACAAAACAAACACAAATATAAGAAGAGGTGGAATTAAAATGGAAATCACAAAAGGTTCTCTAAAAGCGCCAAGAGGTACTGAGTTAAACACGAAAGGTTGGATTCAAGAAGCAGCACTTCGTATGTTATTAAACAACTTAGACGAAGAAGTAGCAGAAAGACCAGAAGATTTAGTTGTATATGGTGGAATCGGTAAAGCTGCAAGAAACTGGGAAAGTTTTGATGCGATTATTGAATCATTAAAGAAATTAGAGAGCGATGAAACATTATTAGTTCAATCAGGTAAACCAGTTGCAGTTTTTAAATCTCACGAAGATGCACCACGAGTTTTATTAGCAAACTCAAATTTAGTTCCAAAATGGGCAACTTGGGAACACTTTCGTGAGTTAGATGAAAAAGGCTTAATGATGTATGGTCAAATGACTGCTGGTAGCTGGATTTACATTGGTACACAAGGAATCTTACAAGGTACTTATGAAACATTTGGTGAAGCTGCTAAACAACATTTCGGTGGAAGCTTAAAAGGTACAATTACAATCACTGCAGGTCTAGGTGGTATGGGTGGAGCTCAACCTCTAGCTGTCACAATGAATGGTGGAGTTGTAATCGGTATTGATGTAGATGAAACTAGAATTCAACGTCGTATTGACACTAGATATTGTGATGTATTAACTCACGATTTAGAGGAAGCTTTACAACTTGCTACTGAAGCTAAAAACGAAGGAAGAGCTTTAGCAATCGGCTTAGTAGGTAATGCTGCTGAAATTTTACCTCAATTAGTTGAACGTAATTTTGTACCTGATTTAATTACTGACCAAACTTCAGCACATGATCCATTAAATGGTTATTTACCAATAGGAATGACAATGGAAGAAGGAAAGAAACTTCGTGTAGAAAATCCAGATGAAGTAATTAGACGTGCAAAGCATAGTATGGCAGTTCATGTTGAAGCAATTTTAGCAATGCAACAACGTGGTGCAATCGCATTTGATTACGGTAATAACATTCGTCAAGTTGCATTAGATGAAGGCGTTAAAAATGCATTTGATTTCCCTGGTTTCGTACCTGCATTTATTCGTCCATTATTCTGTGAAGGGAAAGGTCCTTTCCGTTGGGTAGCACTTTCTGGTGATCCAGAGGATATTTACAAAACAGACGAAGTAATCTTACGTGAGTTTGCTGATAACGAGCATTTATGTAACTGGATTCGTATGGCTCGTGAAAAGGTAGCATTCCAAGGTTTACCATCACGTATTTGTTGGTTAGGCTACGGTGAGCGTGCTAAATTCGGTAAAATCATTAACGAAATGGTTAAAAATGGCGAATTAAAAGCTCCAATCGTAATCGGTCGTGACCACTTAGATTGTGGATCAGTAGCATCTCCAAATCGTGAAACAGAAAGCATGAAAGATGGTAGTGATGCAGTAGCTGACTGGCCAATTTTAAATGCACTTATTAATGGTGTAAATGGCGCAAGCTGGGTAAGTGTACACCACGGTGGTGGAGTTGGTATGGGTTACTCTTTACATGCTGGTATGGTAATCGTTGCTGACGGTACTGATGCAGCTGCAAAACGTATTGAAAGAGTATTGACTTCAGATCCAGGAATGGGTGTAGTTCGTCACGTTGATGCAGGTTATGATTTAGCTGTTGAAACTGCGAAAGCAAAAGGCGTAAACATCCCAATGATGAAGTAGGTGCTAGAATTGAAAGCAGATATTCTATTAACAAATATTGGTCAATTATTAACGATGGATCATGGCGATGGTCCAATTCATGGAAAAGACATGAGTAATCTTCCTGTATTAGAAAATGCAGAAATTGCATGGAAAGACGGGCAAATTATTTATATTGGACAAATGAATGAACAAAAAATTGATGCAAAAGAAGTAATTGATTGCCAGGGAAAGCTAGTCACGCCAGGATTAGTTGATCCTCATACTCACGTGGTCTTTGGAGGATCACGTGAGCATGAAGTTAGTTTGAAATTACAAGGTGCCACTTATTTAGAAATATTAGAAATGGGTGGCGGGATCCATTCAACTGTAGGTCAAACTAAATTAGCTTCTCATGAAGATTTAAAAAAGAAAACGATTCATCACTTAAACAGAATGCTTTCATTTGGTGTAACAACAGTTGAAGCAAAAAGTGGTTATGGACTTGATGAAGAAACTGAATTAAAACAACTTCGAGTTGTAAAGGAATTACAAGCCGAGCATGATATTGATTTAGTTTCAACTTTCTTAGGTGCGCATGCAGTACCTAAGGAGTATAAAGGAAATGAAGAAGCTTTCTTAGAAAAAATGCTTTCTTTATTAGATGTAATTAAAGAAGAAGAACTAGCTGAATTTGTAGATGTATTCGCCGAAACAGGTGTATTTTCAGTTGAACAATCAAGAGGATTTTTACTAAAAGCAAAAGAATATGGCTTTAATGTTAAGATTCATGCTGATGAAATAGATCCACTAGGTGGCACTGAAATGGCAGCTGAAATTGGTGCTATTTCTGCCGATCATCTATGTGGAGCGTCTGAAAAAGGTGTAGAAATGCTTGGTAAGAGCAATACAATCGGTGTCATTTTACCAGGAACTACTTTCTATTTAAATAAACCTGAATTTGCACCTGCAAGATCGATGATCGAAAATAACGTAGCAGTTTCATTAGCAACTGATTTCAACCCAGGAAGCTGCCCAACTGAAAATTTACAATTAATCATGACAATCGCAATGCTTAAACTTAAAATGACACCTGAAGAAATTTGGAATGCCGTTACGATTAACTCATCCTACGCAATTAATCGTGGAGACCAAGCTGGTAAACTAAAAATTGGACGTAAGGCAGATGTCGTTATTTGGAATGTACCAAACTATACTTATGTACCTTACCATTTTGGTGTAAATCATGTAGAATCAGTATTTAAGAATGGTAAATTAGTAGTAAGTAGGGGTGAACACGATGTCGCTATCACATCTTAAAAAAGCAGGAGATGCCATTTTCATTGATTCAAAAGTAACAAAAGCAAATGAAATCATCTCTGCATGGAATGGAACAGAAGCATCAAATTTCTCAATTATTGGTGTACCATTGTCCAAAACATCAATTAGTCATTCAGGCGCAAGCTTCGCACCTGCTTCAATACGAAAAATGCTAAGTAGTTACAGCACATATCATATTGAAGACCAAATTGATTTAAAAGATTATAAGGTTACTGATTTTGGTGATATTACGATGCATGTGACTGATTTTGAAGAGTCTAGAAATCGTATTAGATCAACAATCTCTGAATTGCTAGGTCAATATAAAGAAACGATGCCAATCATTTTAGGTGGTGATCATGGAATTAGCTTTCCAAGCATTTCAGCTTTTGCAAAAGAACGAGGAACAGTAGGAGTTATCCAATTTGATGCTCATCATGACTTACGAAATACAGAAGATGGTGGACGTTCAAACGGTACACCTTTCCGTAGTTTAATTGACGAAGGGATTCTAAAAGGTGAACATTTAGTTCAAATTGGAATCAGAAATTTCTCAAATAGTGCTCCATACACTGAATTCGGAGTTAATAACGGAGTAACAATCTATTCAATGCGTGATGTTCGTGAAGTAGGAATCTCAAAAATTATTAAAGAGAGTATCAATCATTTGGTAGACAAAGTAGATGCAATTTACATTAGCCTAGATATGGACGTACTAGACCAAGCCTTCGCTCCTGGATGCCCTGCAATTGGACCTGGTGGAATGGACAGTCAAACTCTATTAGATGGCATATGTTATCTAGCATCACATCCAAAAGTTAGTGGAATGGATATTGTTGAACTTGATCCAACAATCGATTTCCGTGACATGACAAGCAGAATCGCAGCACATGTTATCTTAAACTTTCTTGTTGAGAAAGTTAAACTGTTAAATAAGTAAAATTTGAAACTCGTAAACTTAGATGTTTGCGAGTTTTTTTGCTTTTTTGGGTAGGGGTATTAATAAGGGGATCGGGTGCAAATAAGGGCTAACAAGCTACAGATCAAGCTCGAGAAGTGCAAATAAGAGGTTCGATCTACAAATAAAAGTTGGGGTGCTAAAATTGGCAGAAGTGCAATTAAAAATAACAAAACTACAATTAAAATTGTGATAACTGCAAATAAAAATTTCAAGACTGCAAATTAAATTGTTAAAGTGTAAATAAACCTAGAATACACAATCTAAAATAACAAATTTTAAGGTTTTTAGTTTTTTTAAACATTTCTATACATATTTGATAGCAACGATGCTGCTTGTTATAATCAAAATAAGAACAAATATTCGATTTTTTATAAGTATGAGTTACAAGAACAAAGTAGGAGGCGGATTAGTTTTGTCAAATAGCATTAAACATAGAAAAATAATTTTAGATCTAGCGGTTACATTAGATGGTTTTATCGAAGGGGAAAACGGAGAAATTGATTGGTGTATAATGGATCCTGAAATGGAATTTACTAAATTCTTGAATCAAATTGATACGATTTTATATGGCCGAAAAAGCTATGATTTGTGGGGAAATTATAGTCCCAATATAGATGACTCTGAATCTGATAAAGAAATGTGGGATTTAGTACATAGCAAGGAAAAATATGTGTTTTCCAGAACCATTTCAAAAGATGAAAATAATGCAACATTTATAAATGAAAATATCATTGAAGAAGTAAATAAGTTAAAAGAAAGGCCCGGCAAAGACATTTGGTTGTATGGGGGTTCAAGCCTTATTACATCATTTATAAATTTAGGGCTAGTAGATGAATTTAGATTATCTATTCATCCTGTTATATTGGGGGAAGGGAAACCTTTGTTTGTTGACATAAAACAGAGAAAGAATTTAATCATGATGAATACAAGAACGTTTTCTTCTGGAGTTGTGCAGGTCACTTATCATTTGAAAGAAGAATAATTTTGTTAAGATTTCTATTACTATTAATTAGTCGTATAACTGTCACTGTGAATAGTGAAGAATTAAAGCAAATAGATTACTGGGAACCTAAAGAATAGTTTAAATCATATTTAATCATTGGGACTAGTTCTAAAATACACACTCATAAAAACGAATGAATTTCTTTGTTATTAATTTTTATAATTTTTTCTTAGGTATTGATAACTTAAGCATTAATTAACTGAATAACCAAAAGAGGATGATCTTAGGATCTTCCTCTTTTTTACTAAGAGAATCTAAATAATGTAAATTTTACAGTAAATTGGCAAAAGGTTTACTTTTATATTATTTTAAGAATAAATTAGGGACACTTAGTAAAATAGCATATATAATTAGAAAAGCCGAATTAATAGGCATATGTGAAAATTAATACAATATGGTTCAATTGGAAAGTGAGATAAATGAATGATGAAATATGATTTAATTTTTGATTTAGACGATACATTAATTCAAACCCAAGCCGCATTTAGGCATAATACAGATTTATGTGCAAATCTAGTATATCAGGCGCTAGGTGAAAAAGTATTTATAAATGACATTAAAGAAGTTTTTAATCAAATCGATCTGGAACTAATAAAAGATATGGGATTCAGTAAAGCTCGTTATCCTTATGCATGGGAATCCACTTTAGATATATTGGCAACACGATTTAATTTAGAGATATCAAAGATTGTCAATGATCAATTACAATCTTTAGCAAAAACGATATTTAAAGTAAATATTCCGTTGCAAAATGACACATTTATAATAGAAGAATTATCAAATCATAAAGATGTAGCAAGTATGACAATATTGACTTTAGGTGAAAAAGACGTCCAATCAAAGCGAGTAATGGATTCTGGCTTAGTCCAACATTTTGATAACGTATTTATTACAAATAAAAAAGATATAAATACCTATCTTGAGTTAAATGAAAAATTAAGTAATCCAGTAATGATCGGAAACTCTTTAAGGAGTGATATTGTTCCTGCTTTAGATGCAGGGATGAAAGCGATTCATATTATTAGAGATTCATGGTCTTATGACGATCTGGAACATAATTACAAAATAGAGGGTATTAAGTCGTTAGTTGAAATAAAATTACTTTTATTTGGTAATTTGGCAAAGCTTTAAGTTGTATTAAATCGTTCATTTTATTTATAGATTGTTTATATAAAATGGAAAATTTATCCAATAAACAGGCGTTAAACTGAAACACTTTAGATTAATTTCTATATAATAATGTACGATTACTTTCTTGTTTTTTACCAATATCACCTATTTTTTTAGAGAATCTCTTTATTCTGGGATTCTCTCTTTTTATTTTTAACTAGTTTTTTAGTCAGCCTCCTAATAGTAAGAAGTTGTTCTTATACACATCACTTAGGGAATCGATCAATGATAGGACTAATTAGTTTTACATTCTCTATTAAAGGCAAAACTAATGATAAAAGGAGGATAATAAAGTGACTCAAGATCGATTTGAAGAAGCATATGAAATGTATAGAAATCAAAGTGATGACGAACAAATAATGGTAGAGGATTCAGTAAATCAGGACAAGGAGCATATTATTGCTGTTCGTAAAAATGAAGATGGGGATTTAATTGGTTTCAGAACAAGTTTAAATCGTGAACTAGATTATCTTCAAGCTTTGCAGGAAGCAAAAAGTGGAAATTTAGCACATGTAGATGTAATCCATAAGTATGGTCGTGACATTCTCAGAAGTGAACCGGATGGAATAGCAGAGAATAATTTGAGTAATTTACCAGAGTTTTAAGTCAAAAATAACTAAACCCACTAGGATTTTTCCTAGTGGGTTTAGTATTAGATTTACTCATTTGTTATCAATTGATGGATAGCTTGTCCACACTTTAAGAAAATAAGTCTTAGAAATAATCGTAAATTGGAAAGTAACTTATTCTGTTCGATTAAGTCTATTTAATCTTGGCAATTGGAATTGTTCGACGTTCGCTTCTTCAGTTCCAGCGCCTTCGTTGTGTTCGGAATCTGTTCTGATTCTGCTTCTTTTGATTTTGCTGTCTCTGATTTTAATTCCTTGTTGTCCGCCTAATTCATCATTATTTTTGCCAGCAATACCACTTCTACCATTTCCATCTGCGAATTGTGAACGATCATTTGCTGTTTGGCTATTGTCTCTAGCATTTTGTCCGCCTTGATTTGCGTTCATTCCAACATTTCGATTAATTTGTCCTCCGCCTTCAGCTCTTTGTTCGACTTGGATGCGGTTCTCTTTAATTTCAATGTTGAAAAAATTAAAATTGATTGAACCATCTTGATTAGCTGCTGCAAGCACCTCTTGAATTTCTTGTTTTAAAGCTTTAAAATCATCAAATTCTGCTGCCATTGTAAAAAACACTCCTTTCTATCAATACTCTCACTATATTCACTTTTAATAGTTTCTGATTAGACATTTAATAGATTCTTCAATTTTTTTAATACTTTAGAGAAAGAAGTTTTCCAGTAAATTATTTATTTCCTATAAAATTCTCACTACAAATTGTTGTTTTTTCAAAGTAATAGGTACTAATTACACAGAATAATTCATTATTTCACATTTAAATCATAGATTAGTAATGGAGTGTGATCTAGTTGAATCCTTTTTTAATAAAAATAGTAAAATCATTTTGTTGTGTAATTGTTATTGACCTGTTTTTACTTACTTATTGCTTGTTACTAGGTAGTTATTTTCATATTTTACATTCATTTACTTGGTTTGGATTTAAAATTATTGTTTTACCGTTTAGTCTTTTAACTTTCATTATGTCAATTGTTTATTTTAGTAAAAAAATAGAAATCGAGGCATCAGAAGAAATTGATGATCTTGAAGAAATTCAAATTGAGCATTCAACAAGAATGGAAAAATACCATCAGGCAGAAAAAAATTGAACTGAGGTGGTAAAATGGACCTCGAAAATATTGTTTTACGAAATATTGAAGAGCGGATCAAACGACTAAGAGTAAAACAAGATGAAGACGGTTCTTGGGAATTTTGTTTTGAAGGTTCTTTAATAACGGATAGTTTTATGATTTTACTAATGAAGGATCTTGAATACAAAAATCAAGAGGTGATTGATGGGATTATTGATCGGATCATCAACCTTCAACATCCGAATGGAGCTTGGAAACTATACGATGATGAAAAAGATGGAAACTTAAATGCAACAGTACAAGCTTACATAGCTTTATTAATCTCGAAAAAGTATACAAAAGACCATTCTAGTATGAAAAAAGCTGAAAAATTTATTCGTGAAAACGGTGGTATTAAAAAAACACATTTTATGTTAAAAATGATTCTAGCTATTCATGGTTTGATTGAGTATCCAAAATTATTTTACTTTCCAATGAGTTATTTTTTGCTACCGGATAAAGTGCCGCTAAGTTTATTTGATTTAAGTAATTATGCTAGAGTACATTTAGTTCCAATGATTCTTTGTATAAATAAGCGATTTAAAGTGAATTTGGATGATGATTTAACGATCGATCACCTTCTGGAAACTTGTGAGGTAGAATGGTTTTACGAGGAGAGAGGGAGTTTTTATCAATTTTTACTTGAAGAAGGTAAGAAGCTAGCTTCATATCCTCTCTATTTTCACCAAAAAGGATATGAAAAGGCTGAAAGATTTATTCTAGATCGTATTGAAACGAATGGAACTTTTTATAGCTATGCTAGTTCTACATTTTATATGATCTATGCTTTAATGGCATTAGGCTATGAAGCAACTTCATCTGTCATTCAAAATGCTCTACAAGGACTTCTTTCATATTCAGCCAATACCGAAGCGGGACTTCATATTCAAAATTCGCCATCAAAAGTTTGGGATACTGCATTATTGTCATATGCAATTCAAGAAGCTGGTTACCAAATAAGTGATCCGACTGTTTCGAAATCAATAAGCTACCTAATTAAGAAACAGCAAAATATGAATGGTGACTGGAAGGTTCATGCTAAAAATTTAAGTCCTGGCGGTTGGGGCTTTTCTGATGTTAATTCTTTTATACCAGATAATGATGATACTGGTGCAGCTTTAAGGGCATTAACAAGAAGTGCTTTGGTTCAGTCCACAATTCATGAAAGTTGGTTAAGGGGGGTTCATTTTTTACTTGGACTTCAAAATGACGATGGTGGTTGGGGAGCTTTCGAAAAAAATGTAACGAATAAATGGTTAACATTATTACCCATTGAAAATGCAAAAGATGCAATCATCGATCCTTCAACTGCAGATTTAACTGGACGCGTTTTAGAATTTATTGGACACTATTCAACGATTTCAAACGATGATCCGATTGTGAAAAAGACAGTTAATTGGCTTCTTAAGAACCAAAAATCAAATGGTAGTTGGTATGGTAGATGGGGAATTTGTTATATTTATGGAACTTGGGCAGCCATTACTGGTCTCAGAGCTGTGGGAATTCCTAAAAATCATGAGGCAATTAAAAAAGCTGAGAAATGGTTAGTTAGTATTCAAAATGAAGACGGAGGTTGGGGAGAGTCGGGTCTTTCACCTGTTAAAAATAAATTTGTTCCTTTAAAATTTAGTACACCTAGTCAAACTGCATGGGCAGTTGATACTTTACTTTCAATTCGTAATAAAGAAGATGAAGTAATTAGAAAAGGGATTAAATTTTTAACTACTCAAAGTGAATTAACAAATAAAGCATTAACTTATCCAACTGGATTAGGCTTACCTGGTCAGTTTTATATTCACTATCATAGCTATAATGAAATTTATCCCCTATTAGCACTAGCACACTATAAAAATAGTTAAATAATACTATTATGTAAACAAAATAGATTTATTTTTGGGAATTTTTCCATAAATGTCTTTTCTTAATCATATAAATATAGTAAACTGATTTATATTGAATATAACTAAATAATCCTTATCGAGAGTGGTGGAGGGACTGGCCCTTTGAAACCCGGCAACTTTAGCGAAAGCTAAAAAGTGCTAAATCCAGCATGTTTAAAACATGAGAGATAAGGCGTAATCTGTATTTATACGTCATTCTCTCATTTTTTTGAGAGAATGGCGTTTTTTATTTTATCTAAACGGGAAGTGATTAAATGGGCTTATTGGAAAAGTTAAAAGATGGAATTGTTTTAGGTGATGGTGCAATGGGAACGCTTTTGTATTCTGGCGGACTTCACAGCTGTTTTGAAGAACTGAATATTACTGAGCGTGATCGAATCATTCATATACATGAACAATATATAGATGCTGGCGCAGAAGTGATTCAAACAAATTCGTACGGTGCCAATGCTGGAAAACTGAGACAATATGGTTTGGAAAAGTTAGTTAAGCAAATTAATCAAATGGCTGTTAGAAATGCTAGAGCGGCTTCAAAAGGAAGAGCTTTAGTAATTGGCGGGATAGGTGGAATGAAATATATTGGTTCTACTTTTACGACACCTTTAGAACGTGAAATGATGCTGCTTGAGCAAGCATCAGCGTTACTAGAAGAAGGCGTAGATGGGATCATGCTTGAAACATTTTATGATGAAAATGAATTATATGATGCTGTTAATCTATTAAGAGGAAGAACGGATTTACCAATTATTGCACAAGTAACACTACAAGAAATTGGCGTCATGCAAAGTGGTCAATATATTGAAAAAATTCTTCCTAATTTAATCGATTTGGGAGCAGATGTAGTTGGAATCAATTGTCATCTAGGACCACTTCATATGTTGGAGTCATTAAATACTGTTTCATTACCAACGAATGGTTACTTATCGGCATTTCCTAATTCAGGATTACCGCTATACAATGAGGGGAAATACGTATATAAATCGAATCCAGAATATTTTGAAGATATGGCTAAACCATTTATTGAACAAGGTGTAAGACTAATTGGTGGATGCTGTGGTACAACACCCGCGCATATCGCTGCCTTACGCAGTAAAATTGATACTTTACAGCCTATTACAAAAAAAGAAGTGAAAAACAGAACAATTAAAATTAAAATCCCTAAACAAGAAGAACAAAAGAATGAAACTTTAGCAGAAAAGGCAAAAAAGAGAACGACGATCATTGCAGAACTAGATCCTCCAAAAACATTACAAACGAGAAAGTTTTTTGAAGGAGCAAAAGCATTACATAGGGCAGGGGCTGATGCAATTACGTTAGCTGATAATCCATTAGCTTCACCTAGAATTTCAAATGTAGCGATGGCATCACTTCTTCAAAGATTGGATGTACCAGTCTTGACCCATTTAACTTGTAGAGATCGTAATATGATTGGACTTCAGTCTCATTTAATGGGGTTATCAACTTTAGGATTAAATGAAGTTCTTGCGATAACAGGTGATCCAGCAAGGGTAGGAGATTTTCCAGGTGCAACTTCAGTATATGATGTAGCATCACTTGAACTAATCCGAATGATTAAAGAAATGAATGAAGGTAGACTTTATTCCGGTAAAAGCCTAGGAAATGGAACGAGATTTTCTGTGGCTGCTGCTTTTAATCCGAATGTTCGAAAATTTGATGCGGCAATTAAAAGACTTGAGAAAAAGGTCGAGGCGGGAGCGGATTATTTTTTAACTCAGCCAATTTATGATTTTGAAACGATTGATAAGTTATATGAGGCAACCCAACATATTAACCAACCAATTTTTATCGGGATTATGCCACTAGTTAGTAAGAAGAATGCTGATTTTATCCATTATGAAGTTCCTGGAATTACTTTATCCGAAGAGGTAAGAAATAGAATTTCATCAGTTGAACCAGAAAAAGCAGTTGACGAAGGTAAAAAAATTGCAAAAGAGCTAATTGATTATGTTAAGGATAAATTTAACGGTATTTATTTTATTACTCCATTTTTGAAGTATGAAATAACAGAGGACTTAATTCAATTTACGAAAAGCAGCAATAAAGAGGAGATTCAACTATGAAAACTTTAGACGTAGCCTTAAAAGAAAAAATATTACTTCTTGATGGAGCAATGGGAACGATGATCCAGCAAAGAAACTTAACAGCTGATGACTTTGGTGGAGAAGAATACGAGGGCTGTAATGAATATTTAGTTGTTACAAGACCGGATGTTATACAAGAAATTCATGAGGAGTATATATTTGCTGGGTCTGACATTATCGAAACGAACACGTTTGGAGCAACAAATATTGTATTATCCGATTATAATTTACAGCATTTAGATATTGAATTAAATGAAATTGCAGCAAGGATTGCTAAGCAAGCTGTTGTAGCATCTGGTAAAGATGTATATGTAGCAGGTGCGATGGGGCCAACAACGAAAGCAATCAGTGTTACAGGTGGCGTGACTTTTGATGAATTAATTACTGCATATAATCGACAAGCAACTGGCTTAATGAATGGTGGTGTAGATGTTTTATTAGTTGAAACTTGTCAAGATATGAGAAATGTAAAAGCTGCTTGTATTGGGATTAGTAATGCATTTAAAGAATTAAATAAAAAATTACCAGTTATGATTTCCGGAACGATTGAACCAATGGGGACAACATTAGCAGGTCAAACAATTGATGCTTTTTATTTAGCAATCGAACATATTTCTCCTATTTCAATTGGATTAAACTGTGCAACAGGACCTGAGTTTATGAGGGACCATGTTCGTTCATTATCCGACCTATCTGAAACATTTGTATCATGTTATCCAAATGCTGGTTTACCAGATGAAGATGGTCATTATCATGAATCACCAGAATCTTTAGCATACAAAGTACGTGATTTTGCTGAACAAGGATGGATTAATATTATAGGTGGTTGTTGTGGAACAACTCCGGAACATATTAGGGCAATGAAAGAAGCGATAAGTGGAATAACGCCACGAAAACCTAAAAAAAGAGAGGATCATGCAGTTAGTGGTTTAGAATCACTTCGCTATGACGATAGTATGAGACCACTTTTCGTCGGTGAAAGAACAAACGTTATTGGATCGCGTAAATTTAAAAATTTAATAGCTGACGGAAAATTTGAAGAAGCTTCAGAGATTGCTAGAGCTCAAGTGAAAAAAGGTGCCCATGTCATCGATGTATGTATGGCAGATCCTGATCGTGATGAAGTTGAAGATATGGAAAATTTCATTACGCAATTAGTTAATAAAGTGAAAGTACCAATCATGATTGATTCAACCGATGAAAAAGTAATTGAATTAGCACTGACTTATATTCAAGGTAAAGCGATTATTAATTCGATTAATCTTGAAGATGGGGAGGAGCGATTTGAGAAAATTTTACCTTTCATTCATAAATATGGTGCCGCAGTGGTAGTTGGTACAATTGATGAAGATGGGATGGCTGTATCGGCAGAAAGAAAATTAGAAATAGCAAAAAGAAGCTATCAACTATTAACTGAAAAATATAAAATTCGTGCGACGGACATCATCTTTGATCCACTTGTTTTCCCAGTTGGAACAGGTGATACGCAATATATTGGTTCTGCAAAGGCGACAATTGATGGCATTAAATTAATTAAAGATGAATTTCCGGAATGTTTAACAATTTTAGGTTTAAGTAATATTTCATTCGGTTTACCAAATGCTGGTCGTGAAGTGTTAAATGCCGTTTTTTTATACCATTCTACAAAGGCTGGTCTTGATTACGCGATTGTAAATACTGAAAAATTAGAACGATTCGCTTCAATTCCAAAAGAAGAACGTGATCTTGCTGAGAATTTATTATTCCAAACGTCTCAAGAAACATTAGATCGATTTGTTGAACATTTTAGAAATTCAGTAAAGAAAGAAGAAAAACCAAAAGAACAGCTTCCGATTGAAGAAAGATTAGCGGCGTGTGTAATTGAGGGTTCAAAACAAGGATTAATAGAAGATCTGCAAGCTTGTCTTGACCGTGGTGACATACCGTTGAATATTATTAATGGCCCACTAATGACTGGGATGGATGAAGTTGGAAGACTTTTTAATAATAATGAGTTAATCGTA
Organism: Gottfriedia acidiceleris; assembly: GCF_036421055.1. Taxonomy (GTDB): domain Bacteria; phylum Bacillota; class Bacilli; order Bacillales; family Bacillaceae_G; genus Gottfriedia; species Gottfriedia acidiceleris_C. Next base: position 44,490 of record NZ_JAZGQS010000005.1, read on the forward strand.
GCTGAAGTATTACAAAGTGCAGAAGTTATGAAAGCATCTGTAAACTTTTTAGAGCAATTTATGGAGAAAACTGAAAGCTCTAGAAAAGGGAAAGTCATTTTAGCAACTGTTAAAGGCGATGTTCATGATATTGGAAAGAACTTAGTTGATATTATTTTGACGAATAATGGTTTTGATGTTGTCAACTTAGGCATTAATATTCGACCAGATGATTTAATTACAAAGATTCGTGAAAATAAACCAGACATTATCGGTTTATCTGGATTATTAGTCAAGTCTGCTCAACAAATGGTTATTACAGCTGGTGATTTAAAAAGTGCAGGAATTAACACACCAATATTAGTTGGTGGCGCTGCATTAACTAGAAAATTTACTGAAAACCGTATTCAACCAATATACGATGGATTAGTTGTTTACTCAAATGACGCAATGACTGGCTTAGATTTAGCAAATAAAATTGTAAATCCTGATGAATTAAAAGCATTAGAAGAAAAGAAAAAGGCAATTAAAAAAATAGACAATATGATTGAATTACCTGCTCTTGAAATTAATACTACGAGATCTGCAATACAAAAATCAGATTGTCTAGTTCCTTCATCATTAAGTAAAACGGTCATAAAAAATATTCCAGTTGCTCAAGTGGCACCGTTTATTAATTATCAAATGCTAATAGGACATCATTTGGGGGTAAAAGGTAAATGGGAAAATCAGGAACGTGGCCAAGAGTTATTCGAGCTAGTTCAAGAATTCTTAAAAGATGGAAATGAATATTTTGATTGTCAAGTAATCTACCAATTTTTCCCGGCTCAAAGTGATGGCAATGATGTCATTATCTATGACTCTGAAACGAAAAAACCGATTGAACGTTTTCAATTTCCAAGACAAAGAAAAGAACCAAACCTTTGTATAAGCGACTTTTTAAATCCTGTTGGAGAAGAGATGGATTATGTTGGATTCTTCTCTGTAACATCAGGACCAAGAGTAAGAAATATTGCCGAAAGATTGAAACAAGAAGGGGAGTATTTAAAGAGTCACGTTTTATTCTCCTTAGCTCTAGAATTAGCAGAAGGATTAGCTGAAAAAACTCATATGCTGATGAGAGAAAAATGGGGATTCCCAGATCGTCCAGATTTCACAATGTCTGAGCGTTTTAAAGCAAGATATCAAGGGATCAGGGTTTCATTTGGTTACCCCGCATGTCCAAATCTTGAGGATCAAGAAAAGCTATTTAAGCTAATTAACCCAAATGAAATTGGGATTAATCTGACAGAAGGATTTATGATGCTACCAGAAGCATCTGTAACTGCAATGGTATTCTCGCATAAAGATGGAAGATATTTTTCAGTTTAATATGTGAGAATATTTATTCATTTGATTCAATAAAATTAAAATTTAGTTTAGCTATTTCAAATAGGTAGTAGAAATAATTCTTTCATCAATCTACTACCTTTTTCTTAAGAAAAAAGAGGAGTGGAAAAAATGCCTGTAATTATCAACAAAGATCTACCTGCTACGGAAATACTAACGAAAGAAAATGTTTTCTATATGACGAAAGAGCGAGCGGAGTCACAAGATATAAGACCGCTACAAATAGGCATTTTAAACTTAATGCCAACTAAAATTGAAACAGAAACGCAATTATTACGTTTAATTGCAAATTCACCTTTACAAGTAGATATCGATTTAATTGGTACTGAATCATACAAGCCAAAAAACGTTTCAGAGGAGCATGTTTCAAGCTTTTATAAAACAATTTCACAAATTAAAAATACAAAATATGATGGCTTTATTATTACAGGTGCTCCAGTAGAGACATTGGAATTTGAAGAAGTTGAATATTGGTCGGAGCTGAAAGAAATCATGGATTTCACAAAAGAGAATGTCACATCTACATTGCATATATGTTGGGGTGCACAAGCTGGTCTTTATCATCACTACGGAGTTCCTAAATATACATTAGATCAAAAAATGTTTGGTGTTTTTCCACATTCAGTAGAGGACCGCTTTGTGAAACTAGTACGCGGCTTTGATGACGAGTATTATGTACCACATTCAAGACATACTGAAGTTAGGAAGGAAGATATTGATCAAATAGGAGAATTGAAGATTTTAAGTTTATCGGATGATGCAGGTGTCCATCTTGTTACTAGTGAGGACGGAAAGCAAATTTTTGCAACTGGACATCATGAATATTGTATTAATACTTTAAAATCTGAATATGAAAGAGATGTACAAAGGGGAGCGGAAATTTCTATTCCAAAAAACTATTTCCGAAATGATAATCCAGAAAAACCACCGGTTGTACGTTGGAGAAGTCATGCTAATCTACTTTTCTCAAATTGGTTAAATTATTATGTTTATCAAGAAACCCCTTACAATTTATAATGTTATATTTTTAGTTTCATAATTTTGTCAAACATTAAAAAAAAAAAATTGGAAAATTTAAAAAAGTGTTTGCTATTTTCATAAAACATTCCCATAATGGTAATAATATCAAATTTTAACGGAGGAGATCATATGAAGGACTGTATATCTATCGGCCTATTAGGACTTGGAACTGTTGGAAGTGGTGTTGTAAAAATTGTTGAAGATCATCAGGACAGATTAGCCCATCAAATCGGTTGTTCTGTTCAAGTAAAAAAGGTTCTTGTTAAGGACCTTGAAAAGGAACGCTCAGTTTCAATTCAAAAGGATGTATTAACGACAGATGCTTATGACATTTTAGATGATGCAGAAGTTGATGTTGTTGTAGAAGTAATGGGTGGAATTGAAGATGCTAGACAATACATACTCCATGCTCTTCGTAATAAAAAGCATGTAGTCACAGCTAATAAAGATTTAATGGCTTTATATGGAACTGAATTACTCCGAGTAGCAAATGAGAATAAATGCGATTTATTCTATGAAGCTAGTGTTGCTGGTGGTATCCCTATTATTCGGAGTTTAGTAGATGGTTTAGCTTCCGACCGTGTAACGAAATTAATGGGAATTGTAAATGGAACAACAAACTTTATTCTTACAAAGATGAGTAATGAAGGAAAAGCATATGAGGATGTGTTAAAAGAAGCTCAGGAACTCGGTTTTGCAGAAGCAGATCCAACATCAGATGTAGAAGGTCTTGATGCTGCGAGAAAAATGACAATTTTAGCTAAATTAGGTTTTTCAATGGATGTTGAACTAGAAGATGTGCAAGTACGTGGAATTAGTTCAGTATCTTCAGAAGACATCGATTTTGCTAAATACTTTGGTTATACAATGAAATTAATCGGTTATGCGAAGAGAAACGATAATCGAATTGAGGTTAGTGTTGGGCCAACTTTAATTGCACATAATCATCCACTAGCATCTGTTAGCAATGAATTTAATGCAGTTTATGTTTATGGTGAAGCTGTAGGAGAAACGATGTTCTATGGACCAGGTGCGGGTAGTTTACCAACTGCAACTGCAATCGTATCAGACTTAGTTGCGGTAATGAAGAATATGCGACTTGGTGTAAACGGTACAAGTGCTGTGTTACCACAATATCCAAAAGAAATTAAAGAAGATCATGAAATCTATTTTAAATCTTTCTTCCGCTTTACAGTAAAAGATCAATTAGGTTCGTTCGCTGAAATTACTTCAATTTTTACAGAATCTGATATAAGCTTTGAGAAAATTATTCAAGTTCCATTAAAGCATAAAGGTCTTGCTGAGATCATTCTAGTAACACACCATGCGTCATATTCAGCATACAAAAAAGTATTGGAAAATTTAGAAACATCTGATGTTGTCGATGAAGTACGAAGCTATTATCGAATTGCAGGTGAAGATCTTGATGTATAAAGGATTAATCGAAAAATATTCAAATTTCTTACCTATCAATGAAGAAACACCAAAATTAACTTTAAATGAGGGTAATACACCATTACTATTTTTACCTCACTTATCAGAGGAGTGGGGAATTGAATTATTTGTAAAATTAGAAGGGCTAAACCCAACAGGTTCATTTAAAGACCGTGGGATGGTAATGGCAGTTGCTAAGGCGAAGGAAGCAGGCAGTTCAGCTATTATATGTGCATCGACAGGTAATACATCTGCTGCCGCTGCTGCTTATGCTGCAAGAGCTGGTATGAAATGTTTTGTCATTATTCCTAAAGGCAAAATTGCATATGGTAAACTAGCGCAGGCTGTCATGTATGGAGCACATATCATTAGTATCGATGGGAATTTTGATCACGCATTACAAATGGTAAGAAAAATTAGTGAATCAGAACCAATCACACTAGTAAATTCTGTCAACCCATATCGAATCGAAGGTCAGAAAACAGCTGCATTCGAAATTTGTGAGCAATTGGAAGAAACTCCAGATATTTTAGCAATCCCAGTTGGAAATGCTGGAAATATTACAGCTTATTGGAAAGGCTTTAATGAATACAATTTATCTAAAGGATATCAATTACCTAAAATGCATGGTTTTCAAGCAGAAGGTGCAGCGCCAATTGTTAATAATAAAAAGATAGATAATCCTGAAACAATTGCAACAGCTATTCGAATTGGTAATCCAGCAAGCTGGGAGCACGCGGTTAATGCAATTGGGCAATCAAACGGTGCAATTGATAGTGTATCAGATGAAGAAATCCTACAAGCGTATAAATGGATTGCATCAAAAGAAGGCGTATTTGCAGAACCAGGTTCATGTGCAAGTATAGCTGGTGTATTTAAACAAGTACAGTCAGGTGTAATCAAAAAAGGCTCAAAAGTAGTCGCTATTTTAACAGGTAATGGATTAAAGGATCCAGATATCGCAATTCAATCAAGTAAAATTGAGTCAATATTGTTACCAAATGAAGAAAAAATTGTATTAGAACATTTACAAGGTGTGGTTTCGATATGAAAAAACTTTTCCAAATAACAGTTCCTGCAAGCACTGCAAATGTAGGACCTGGTTTTGATTCGATTGGTATCGCTTTAGATCGATACTTAACAATTGAAGTGTATGATCACGATCAATATAGCTGCGAGGGATTTAGTGAATATTTGAAAGATATTCCACTAGATCAAACAAATTTAATCTTAAAAACAGCCATTGATGTTGCAAAAAAAAATCACAAAACTTTGCCAACATGTCACTTAAAGCTTGAAAGTAATATTCCGTTAACAAGAGGTTTAGGAAGTAGTGCCTCAGCAATCGTAGGCGGCATTATTCTAGCAAATGAACTTTGTAATCTTCAATTATCTCTAGAAGAACAGCTTAGAATTGCAACTGCAATTGAAGGTCATATGGATAATGTGGGAGCTTCACTTTATGGCGGTTTAGTTATTGGGACTTTTATAGATGGAAAAGCATATATCCAACATTCGACATTGAATAAAGTGTCAATAGTTGCAATTATACCAAAATACGAATTAGAAACTGTTCATGCAAGAAATATATTACCTTCAACGATTCCTTATAAGGATGCTATCCAATCTAGCAGCTTTAGTAATCTATTAGTATCAGCACTATTAACGGAAAATTGGTCATTAGCAGGCGATATGATGAAACGAGACCTATTTCACGAACCATATCGATGTAAAATTGTAAAAGAGCTAGATACCCTAAAACAGATCGAATTACCTGAATATGTACATGGATTTGTATTAAGTGGTGCCGGTCCGACTGTACTTGCATTCGTTTCGATCGAGGGCTGTCCTGAAGCAATTGACTATTTTACATGTTTATTTCCAAATTGTGATGTAAGCGAAATAAAAATAGAAAACCAAGGTGCAACCGTTAAACATTCAATTCACTCGAATTAAAAGAAACCACTCAACTTGTGAGAGTTGAGTGGTTTCTTATTTTTAAGATTAAATCTAAAGTGCAAAAAACAAGGTAGAGCTGCATTGAATATCAGTGGATGTGCAAATAAAAAAGGTGAAACTGCAAATAAAAAAGGTGCTGCAAATAAAATGACTGAAACTGCATTTAAATTTGAAGTGCAAATAAAAAAGGAGAACCGCAATTAAAATCTGTTAAGCTACAAATAAAGTAGAGGAAAATGCAATTAAATCTACTTCAAGCTGCAATTAAAAAAGCTAAAACTGCAAATAAAAATTGTCAAACAGCAAAAAATCGAAACTGTTAATAAAATTTGTAAATCTGCAAATGGGAACATAAATAGTGATAAACTTAGCAAACAATACGGGAATAAACAATAAATAAGAATAAGAAATAATGAATTCTTTATTTTTCCCGTTCTTTCATATATTTTTCTGCTAGTAATTGTTTAACTTGATTATAAGTTAAACCAGAGTTTGCGTTTTTTCTTTTCACATCGTTAATATCAGTTCCAGTTATCGTAAAGCGTTTATCTTTCATTTGTTTTCATCTCCAAAACAAAATTATAATTATATTATTTATTAGTTAAATGGAAAATATCCAATAAAGGATTGATAAAGAAACAATTAATTTTATGGGTAAGATATGTTAAAATATTAAGAATAAAAAGAGTAGGAGATAAAACCATGCATGAGATTATTTTTGGGGTATTGGGTTTTATTTTTCGTATAATATCTTGGTTTGTTATCGAAATAATCGTTCAATTTTTCTTTGATTATTTGCCAAAAAGATTTTTTGGCTATTCGTTATATGAAAAAGATGATAAATTGATTCAAAAGAGAATTACTGTATTGAAAAAAGAAGAGTGGTTTAAGCCATACGAGATTTATTTACTAGAAATATCTCAAAGAAAAAGTATTCAAAAGTTAATTTTAAAAGCAAATATGAATGAAATTTTATCTAATGTAGAAAAAAGAAATGAATTCATAAAAGAATTAGATCGAAGGTTATTTGACTTAAATTTAAGTGGAATTAGAAAAACGAGCCCAAATTAAAGGCTCGTTTACTTATTTTTTATAAACTTTTACAGTAACTGTTTTAACTCCCCATTTTTGGGCGTTTTTCTGACTTGGGATAAATACATCAATTTTATTTCCTTTTAGTGAACCGCCAGTATCTCCAGCAATTGCATAGCCATAGCCTTCTACATATACTTTAGAACCTAATGGAATTACTTTTGGATCCACTGAAATAACTTTTGCTTTTGGATTCTTTTTTAAATCGATACCAGTAGCAGTTTTACCACTACAGCCTTTACAACTACCAGTGTAAGCTGTAGCTTTCATTTTAATTACTTTATAAGGTGTAGCAGCTTTAGCTGTTGTTTTTTTAGTCGTTGTTGTTTTTTTCTTAGTTGCAGGTTTAATTTGCAATACTTGATTTACTTTAATAAGGTCTGATTTTAAATGGTTCCATGATTTAATCTGAGAAACTGTTACCTTTTGCTTTTTTGCGATAGCAGATAAAGTATCTCCAGATTTAACTTTGTAAGTTGCTGCGTATGTATTTGTCGTAAATCCCATTGTTAGAATAACAGTAGTAACAAAACATGTCATTAATTTTTTCATATTTCCGCTCCTGTTCGTCTTCTATGTATAATACTTTACCATGGGAATATGACAGTAAGATTTCAGTAGTTTTATTTTATGTTACAAATACATTACCTTTTTTTATAATTTTCTATAAATTCTGCATAATAGTTACAGCTCGTTTCGACATATTTCCGATTTAAGAATATCTGTCGCTAATTTATAAGCCAGAATGCTTGATTTTTAAGGGTTTAAGAGGTGAATTGAAAAGTTAATAAGAAGATAATTAAACAGTAAAAACTTTTCAAAAAGGTAGTAAATAGTTTAGAAAAACATACTTTTTTAGTCCTATTGAGAAAGTTTTTATTAAGTTAGAATTAAAAACTATGTAACAATTAGTGAAGTTTTGTAATATTACCTTTGAATTTCATGTTAACAGAATCTGAATTTAGTTCTAAAAACTACTAAAATTTACTAAAGATTACATTCAAAATGAATCAAGATAACCGTAACTTACTATTATAAATAGACAAAATGAACGATTACACTAAAATTCAACAAGCTTGTGTAGGATTTTAAAATTAGTAAAAAGTAGTATGATTAGACTAAATATTTTGAATAATGTATAATAACAAATGTACTTATAAAACCAAAAGGTGGGGTCGTATGTCAACCAATACATATTCTCTTACATGGGATTTAGATGTTTTCTTTAAAGGAGGCAGTGAATCTTCTGCATTTGCATCTTACATAAAAGAAATTACGAATTTAGTAGAAAGAATAGAGAGACAAGTATCTTTGTTTTCTGCTCCTAAAAGTAGTAATGAAGTTGAGGAATTAGCTGATATCATAAGTAAAATTGAAGTAATAGGTAGGAAATTATCACAAGCTGGTGGATTTGTTAGCTGTTTACAAGCTCAAAATATGGCTGACCAAAAAGCTAATTTATTAAGAGGAACTTTAACGCAGCTATATGCAACATTTTCTACTTCCTTAACAAAATTTCATAGTCAATTAACTAAAATTGAAGAATCTGTTTGGAAAGATATTTTAGAAACTGATGAGTTTAAGGAAATTTCTTTCGCATTAAATGAGCGTCGTCAAAATGCTAGTGAATTATTATCAGTTGAACAAGAGGCATTAATTACTGCCCTTTCAGTTGACGGATATCATGGTTGGGGCCAAATGTACGATACTGTAGTTGGAAAAATGCAGATTGAACATGATGAAAAAGTTTTATCTGTTGGTCAAGCATCAAATTTATTTTCTTCTAAAGAACGCAATGTGCGAAAAGAGATTTTTGAAAAATGGGAAGAAACATGGGGTGAAGAATCAGAATATTTCGCTAAAATATTAAACCATCTTGCAGGTTTCCGATTAAGTGTATATGGACAACGTGGATGGAATAATGTATTAAAAGAACCATTGTCAATCAATCGTATGAGTCAAGAAACACTTGATTCAATGTGGGGTGCGATAATCGACAATAAAGCTCCATTTGTTGATTATTTAGAAAGAAAAGCTAAATTACTAGGCGTAGAAAAATTAAGTTGGTATGATTTAGATGCGCCTATTGCTGATATTGATTCCACCGTTTCATATTCTGAAGGTGCAGAATTTATATTAAATCAATTTAGTAAATTTGGTGATGAATTAACTAGTTTTACAAAGATGGCTTTTGAAGACTCTTGGATTGAAGCAGAGGATCGTGCAGGTAAACGTCCAGGAGGTTTCTGTACAGGATTTCCTGAAAGCGGCCAATCCCGTATTTTCATGACATATTCAGGTACACCTTCGAATGTTTCAACATTAGCACATGAATTAGGTCATGCTTTCCATTCATTTGCGATGAAAGATGTTCATACACTTAATAAATATTATGCGATGAATGTTGCTGAAACAGCTTCTACATTTGCAGAAATGATTGTAGCTGATGCAGCTGTAAAAAATGCGAGTTCCGATCAGGAGCGTTTAGCTCTTTTAGAAGACAAAATTCAACGTAGTGTAGCATTTTATATGAATATTCATGCTCGATTCTTATTTGAAACGCGTTTTTACGAAGAGCGTAAAAACGGTGTTGTAAGTAAAAATAAAATAAATCAATTGATGGAAGAAGCTCAAAAAGAAGCGTATTGTGGTGCTTTAGAAGAGTATCATCCGCATTTCTGGGCATCAAAATTACACTTTTATATTACAAGTGTGCCGTTTTATAACTTCCCATACACTTTTGGATACTTATTCTCATTAGGAATTTATGCAAAAGCATTGGAAGAAGGAAAGAGCTATGAACAGAAATATATTGCCCTATTAAAAGATACAGCTTCTATGACAGTTGAAGAATTAGCTCAAAAACATTTAGGTGTAGATTTAACAAAACGTGATTTCTGGGAGAAGGCAGTAAAACTATCTCTTAAAGACGTTGAAGAATTTTTATCAATCACTTAAATGATAATTTTTTATGAGGAGGACTCGTTTCATTACGAGTTCTTTTCCTGTTTTAAATGCCTTTATTAAGATTTTAGTAGATTTATTAAAAAGAGATAAAAAATACGGAGGGGTTTTTAATCATTACCTCTTTAGTAGGGGAGTGACTAAAGTGAATAGTTTTAAATTTTTAAAACCATATAAAATAACCATTTTCGCAAGCATAGTCTTTTTACTTTTAGAATTAGTAGTTGAATTATTTCAACCATATATTTTATCTAATATCATTAACAATGGAATCGTTCATAAAGACATGGCTTATGTTACAAAATGGGGAATCGTGATGATCGTGTTATCGATCGTTGCTTTTATTGGAGGAGTATTAAATACTTTTTATGCTACTCATGTTGCTCAAAGCTATTCATATACGTTAAGGAAAACATTATTTGAAAAAGTACAAAGTTTTTCATTTACAACGTTTAGTTATTTACCAACTTCATCAATCATTACTAGATTGACAAATGACGTATCGCAATTACAAAGTGCAGTATTTATGAGCTTAAGAATTATTTTGAGAGCACCATTAATCGTAACTGGTAGTGTCGTGATGGCATTAATTTTGAATTGGAAGCTTTCATTTATTCTATTTTTAATTTTACCCTTCTTATTTATGTTCCTAAATTGGATGGTTAAAAAAGGTAGACGGCTGTTTAAGAATGTTCAAGATAATGTGGATATCGTAAATAGTGTGCTTAGAGAAAATTTAGTTGGAATGAAATTAATTAAAGCCTTTGTACGAAATGACTATGAAAATAATCGATTTCAACATATAAATCAAAATTTAAAACAAAAAACCTCTGTTGCATTACGAACAATGGAAATTACGATGCCGGTCATGCTTCTATTTATGAATGCTTCTATACTAATCGTATTGTGGTTTGGTAATAGCAAAGTTCATTCACATGAAACAAATATTGGTGATATTGTTGCAATCGTAAATTATATTTCCCGTATTACGTCATCATTTAGTGTCTTTTCATTTATCATTAGTGCGTTTTCAAGAATGAGAGCTTCTTCTGAACGAATCGATGAAATATTAACGATTGAAGAAGACTTTGTAGAAAAGAATGAAGGAAATCAGCTAGCTAATCGATTAGAAGGAAAAATTCAATTCCATCAAGTATCTTTCAGTTATCCGAATTCAGAAAAAGAAGTACTAAAAACTATTTCATTTGTTGCATATCCTCAAACAACGATTGCAATTTTGGGTTCAACAGGGTCTGGAAAGACATCTTTATTCCAATTAATCCCTCGCCTTTACGATGTTAATGCTGGCACAATTTTAATTGATGATCAAGATATACGTAAAATAAACAGTAAGCAACTTAGAGGACAAATTGGATATGTACCACAAGAAGCTCTACTATTTACAGGAACAATCAAAGAAAATTTACTAATGGGTAGAGAAAGTGCAACTGATGAGGAAGTTTATTTAGCTGCTAAACATGCTCAAATTCACGATTCAATTTTGACTTTTCCAAATGGATATGAAAGTTTAATTGGACAAAAAGGGGTTAATCTTTCAGGTGGGCAAAAACAAAGACTTTCAATAGCAAGAGCAATTCTTCGCAAACCTAGTATTTTATTACTAGATGATAGTACTAGTGCATTAGATTTAAAAACTGAAGCTAGCTTGATTGAAGCCTTAAAAAATTACGAGTGTACTACATTAATCATCACTCAAAAAATTAGTACTGCTAAGAATGCAGATAAAATACTGATTATAGATGAAGGTGAACTTGTAGAAGAGGGGACTCACGAATCTCTATTAAAAAGTTCGAAATTATATAAAGCAATCTACTATTCACAATATGGAAGGGAGGAAATTCATCATGTTAAAGGAGCTAACTAAGCCTTTCCAATATAAACAATTACAATTATCAAAGGAAAAGAAGAAAAAGGAAGCTTCTCGAGCAGATAACGTTTCCTCAACTTTGAAAAGAATATGGTCTTACTTAGCATTAATGAAAGGGAAATTAGTTGTTGTACTTTTAATGGTTTTAATAAGCTCTGTACTTGGTCTATTAGGACCTGTATTAGTCGGCTATTCAATCGACCATTATATTCTAAAAAATAATTTAAGTGGTTTAAGTTGGTTAATCGTTGCTTTAGTGTTTATTTACTTAGGCTATTCGGCATCTTTGTTTTTACAAAATTTTTGGATGATCGATATTGCTCAAAACACTGTAACAAAAATGAGAACAGAATTATTTAATATGTTTCATAAATTACCAATGTCATTTTTTGAAAAAAGACAACACGGAGAGTTAATGAGTCGGGTAACGAATGATTTGGAAAATGTAAGTTCGACTTTAAATACATCAGTAATCCAAGTATTTTCAAGTGTATTAACTTTAATTGGTACTATTTCGGTTATGTTTTGGTATAGTCCAATCTTAACTTTATTGACTTTGTCAATCGTTCCAGTTTTAATCATTGGTATAAAATGGATTACGCACCGTACTGGTCAACTTTATAAAATCCAGCAACGTAATTTAGGTGAGTTAAATGGATTTATTGAAGAAACAGTTTCGGGCCAACGAATCATCAAGACTTTTTCTCAAGAAGATAAAATGATTCGAGACTTTTTAAATAAAAATGAAAAATTGAAAAACTCAGGATTTTGGGCATTTATTTTTGCCGGTTTTATTCCTAAATTCATGAATGTGTTAAACAATGTAAGCTTTGCAATCATTGCAGGTATTGGAGGGTACTTTGCCTATAAAGGTCATATCTCGATTGGTACAATCGTTGTTTTTACTGAGTATTCAAGACAATTTACTCGTCCATTAAATGATTTATCAAATCAGTTTAATACATTACTTTCAGCGATCGCTGGAGCTGAAAGGGTATTCTCAATTATCGATGAAGATATTGAAGCGATTGATGAATCCCACATTCATAACGACCAAAAAGTTATTCAAGGTGAAGTTGAATATAAAAATGTTAATTTTTCTTATGGCAAGGATTCAAATACATTAACAAATGTTTCGTTCAAAGTATCACAAGGTGAGACAATTGCTTTAATCGGACCTACAGGTGCTGGTAAAACTACAGTAGTAAATTTACTTTCCCGCTTTTATCAAATCAATAGTGGTGATATACTCATAGATGGTGTAAGTATTGGTCAATATTCTAGAAAAAACTTGAGACAGCAAATGGCATTTGTTTTACAAGATTCATTTTTATTTAAAGGAACAATACGTGAAAATATTCGTTATGGTCGTTTAGATGCAACAGATGAAGAAGTAGAAGAGGCTGCAAAGCTTGCAAATGCACATAGTTTTATTATGAAATCTACAAAAGGATATGATACAATTTTACAACAAGATGATCAGCAAATTAGTCAAGGTCAAAAGCAACTTCTCTCAATTGCAAGAGCGATTCTAGCAAATCCTGCAATTTTAATTTTAGATGAAGCAACAAGTAGCATTGATACAATTACTGAAATTAAAATTCAAGAAGCTTTACAAAGACTAATGCAAGGCCGAACAAGCTTTGTCATTGCTCATCGACTAAATACAATTAAAAATGCTAATCAAATACTTGTTTTGAAAAACGGAATGTGTATAGAGAGAGGTTCACATGAAGAATTAATTGATAAACAAGGTTTTTACTATGAATTAGTAAAACATCAAGGGATGAATGAAGATCAGCATATACAATAAAGGGTGGAAGCATGGATTACAATTCGTTTAAAGAAATTATTCACGGTAGAAGAAGTATTCGAAAATTTACTGATCAAGCAGTTTCAAATGAAATAATTGAAGAAATTATTGACTGCGCACGTTATGCTCCAAGTGATACAAACTCACAAACTTGGGAGTTTATCATTATTAAAAACACTGACAAAATTAAAAAAATTGAAGAGATGACATGGGATTCTCTACATGAAGTTGCTGAAAAAGCAAAAGAAAAAGGATTAGAAAAAGAAGGTAAACTATTAGTACGTTCTTTCGGTCCTTATGCAACAGCATTCAGAGAAGCACCAGTTTTAATTATTTGTTTAGCAACACCATATGAATCAAAATTCAGAACAAAAATATTTGATCCGATTGGCTTTGTTGAAAATGAAGTTTGGAAAGAAGAAGGAATTAAAAGTAGCTGTTTAGCATCACAAAACTTAATGTTAGCTGCACATGCATTAGGCTTAGGTACTTGTCCAATGACAGGTCCTGTCCTATTAGCGCAAGATAAACTTAGAACGTATTTAGAAATCGAGGAAAACCGTGAAATTAATATGGTCATTTCCCTTGGTTATCCATCTGAACCTGCGAAAAAACTTGCACGTAAAGAAGTTGCAGAAATTATTCGTTACGTTGATTAATATTTTAAGTAGCCCACGAGAAAATTACTCGTGGGTTTTTTATGTTTTTGCAGAAGAAGAAGTAAACTACATCAATAACCAATCAATTAAAAATGAAATAGTACATTAATTTAAAAAATTATACTAGTATAAAACAATAATTGAATTTATATTAATATATTTGTATAATTACTCAAGTGATTAAAAAGTAAAGATTTTTTTATTGAAAGGTGCAGTATCATCATGGATTCAACTAAAAAACTAGGTGTTATGGGTTTATCATTTTTAAGTATAAATTCAATTTTAGGATTACGTAATATTGCTTTTGCTTCAACAATTGGCCCTTCGGCTATATTTTATTGGGTTGTTGCAGCGTTCATTTATTTTATTCCAATCGGATTGATTGTAGCTGAATTATCTACAACCTATCCAAATCAAGGTGGTATGGGTGTTTGGGTTCGAAAAGCTTTTGGAGAAAAAGCTTCATTTTTATGTTCGTGGTTTTTTTGGATTGCTAATTTTACGTATTATCCGTCACTTTTATTAACAACTACAATTGCAATTGCATATGGAATTAACCAGCCATCCATGGCAAGTCATCCGATGAAAACAGCTATTATATCTAGTATTATATTTTGGATTGTTACGTTACTTACATTAAAAGGTACTAAAATGAGTGGAAGGCTTGCGTCGATTGGTGCACCACTTGGCGTATTAGTTCCAGCAATTTTAATATTTGGTTTCGGATTTTATAGTATTTTTAGCGGTCAACCAAGCGCTACTCACTTTACACAAAGTACAATCACGCCAAATAATTTATCATTTGGAACGGTTATGTTTTTATCAACCTTAATGTTTGGTTTTTCAGGGGCAGAAATGCTAGGAACGATTGCAGGGAATGTAAGAAACCCACAAAAAACATTTCCGAGAGCAATTTTTATTACATCAATTATTATTGCATTAGTGTATATACTGGCAACAGTTGCTTTCCAGTTCGTCATAACAATTTCATCTGACCAAACTGCGACTGCACTTTACTTATTTGCGGATAAAATAACTTCACAATTTGGACTTGATTTTTCACTTTCGCAAATTTTAGGGATCTGCTTTGTATTAGCATTTGTAGGATCTCTTTCATTTTTAATTTTGAATCCTAGTGTAATGATTGCTGAAAGTGCTAAAGATGTTCTTCCCAAAAATTTGTTAAAAGAAAATAAAGATGGTATGCCATCAATTTTAGTATTAGGTCAAGCAGTGGCAGTTACATTCATATTAATTCTATCTGCTTTTGTACCAAGTGTTTCAAAGGCATTAAATATGTTAATTTTAATGTCGACATTGGCATTTTTTATCCCTTATGTTTTTTTAATTAGTGCCTATATTAAACTTCGCATGATTGATAAAAAAATAAACAGACCGTTTAAAATTAAAAGCAACTCATTAGCTATATTCGTTGCACTAATTGGCCTGATTTCAGTAGTTGGTACAATCGGATTAACACTTATTCCAGCTCCAGATACTACATTATTAGAATATTTACCAATTGTACTTGGCCCAATCGTATTCGGATTTATTGGATTTATTCTTTATAAAAATGGAACAAAGGGTAAGAAGAAAAAATGAAAACAAATAAAAAACCTAAATTATTACTATTAAAATAATTTAGGTTTTTTTAATATTTTTTAGAAAAGAGACTCTAATTCCGTCACTAATGAACCAACATACTCAACAGCTTCTTTAATTGGTGCACTTGTTGTTAAATCAACGCCAGCCATTTTTAAAAGTTCAACTGGTTTTTTCGCACCACCTGTTTTTAATACTTCAATCCAAGCATCAATAACAGGTTGGCCCTCTGATGCAATTCTTCGTGAAATAGCTGTAGATGCAGTCAATCCAGCAGAATAAGTATATGGATAAAGACCCATATAATAATGAGGCTGGCGCATCCAAGTTAAACTTGCACCTTCATCTATTTCAACTGAATCGCCCCAAAATTCTTTCAAAACATTACCTTTAACTTCACAGAATGTTGTTGCAGTAAGAGGCGTACCTTTTTCTGCAAGTTCATACACTCTTCTTTGGAACTCTCCTTCAAGTAAATGAGTTACAAAATTATGATAATAAGTACCTAGTAATTGAAGGATGACCCAACGCTTCATTTTTGGATCATTCGTTTGTTTTAATAAGTATTGACCTAATAACATCTCGTTAAAAGTGGATGGTGCTTCAACGAAATACATAGAAGGACGAGTATTTACAACACGTTGATATTTGTTTGCATAATAGAAATGACCAGCATGTCCAAGCTCATGAGCAAGTACAAATGCATTTCTCATCGTATCCTGCCAGCTAATTAAAATATATGGGTGCACCCCATACGGACTAGAGCAAAATGCACCAGTTGATTTTCCAACATTATCGGAATAATCAATCCAGCGCTCATTAAACGCTTTTTCCATAATCGAAACATAGTCAGTTCCCATAATTTCTAATGATTTTAAAATCGTTTCTTTTGCTTCTTCATACGTAGTGCTAGGGTTGAAATCTGGATCTAGTGGTGCTTTTAAGTCATAAAAATGAATCGTCTCAAGTCCAAGTTGTTTTTTCTTTAAGTTAGCTAGTCTACGCATATGTGGAGCTAGTTCCTTAAAGATGATATTTAATTGATTATGATACATATCTAAAGTTACTTTATGATCTTCAAGTAACATATGCGTAACTGATTCATATTTACGTAATTTACTTAAAGCAACTTCTTTTTTTACTTGAGTAGCATAGATCGAAGCATATGTATTTTTGTATTGGGTAAGAGTTTTAGTAAAAGATTCATACGCTTGTTTACGCACTGTATGATTCGGAGAGAATTCATATAAGTTTTCAAACATCGCAAACGAATTTTCTAATTCTTTTCCATTTTCATCTTCAAAGGAATCGAATGTTAAATCAGCGGCCTTACTAGTTTGGTAAATTCGATATAGGGCTGAAGTAACTTCACCAAGTGCGGCTAAAGCCTCTTCAGTTTCAGGGAGTAATTTATGTTGTTTAGATGTAATAATTTCTTCTAATAGTAATTTAAAAACCTCAATTTCATTTTCTTCCTTAATAAATGCCTCTAACATCTCCTTATTTAAATGTAAAAGCTCTGATTGAATAAATGTTAAAGTTGTATTTGCTTTTGTACTTAAGCTAGAAAATTGTAAACTATCAGATTGATTTTGTGAATCTGAACCATCTCCAGACTGGCGTAAGCTTACATATGTACCACAACGAATTAATTGAAGCATAATCGATTCATAAGTTAATAATGCCTTTTTTAAAGATTTAGCAGATTTAAGGACAGAACCTTTTAACGATTTCGCCTCTACTAAATCATTTTCAATTAGTTCTATAGCGACTAACCAATCTGCACGAGTCTGATATAAATCCTCTAATTTCCAAGTCATTTCTGTTGGAACCTCAGCACGTGTTAAACGTTTTACTAACATTTTTTCCATCAAATTGCCTCCTTTAATAGTAGTTGGTACGAGTCTATTATACTGTATAAAAACATTTAAAAGGTAAAAATTATTCGATAAAATTGAAAATTATAACAATTTTACTGCACAAGCCGTCATTATTTTGATAAAATTAATTGAATTTGGTTAAAAATTCCAACTTTCAGAAAAAAATATGGAAATAAATTTTATTACTTAGAAAGGAGTTTTTTTAGAACGAATGAAAAAATTTAAAATGATTTGTTTACTAACTGTGGCAACTGTGGCAACTGTTGCACTTTCAGCATGTACAATTAAAAAACCTCCACAAAATATAGACATCCAGGCAGACGGTAGTTTTGATCCGAAAAATATTTACATTAATGTGGAATCATCACTACCTAAAAATGCAAAATTAGAAATCTTGTTTAAGGATGACGATCGTAACAAGGTAATCTACAAAACTAGTATTAAAACAGATGAAAAAGGAACGGCAAATAAGAAAATTCCATTAGACGTAGGAGATAAAAATTTAACAGGATTACTAATATATAAACCTGATAAGCAACCAAAAAAAATTCAAGATAAATTTGGTAAATATGGTGAAAACATTAGATCAACCACAATGGGATATACAGTCGGGAAAAAGAATAACCAAAATTATATGTTTATTAAACAGTATGGGACGTTTTGGAAATTCGGAAAATTAGATAGTCAAGGGAGGATTATCTATTCAAAAGAGAAAATTAAGTTAGAAAAGGAGGGGAAATAATACACAATTAGACGGACTATATTGTGTATAGAACATGATACGAACTAGTAAAATTATTTCTAAATATCTTTTTCAATTTTGTTTAACTGTATTTGGCATTGGATTAATTACAGCTACATCTTTTACATTATTTTTACCAAAAGGAGAGCAGTTAGCTGAGTTTTGGAATCAACTACAAATCTTTTTTTGGAGTTTTTTTTACTTCGATAACTTGGAAGTTTATATAAAAGATTTTCAATACGTTTCTTTTTCTTCTGTATTTTTAGAGCCGTACGTATATTCTTTTACGATCCTTTTTTCGGCGTTTTTACTATCAATTATCGGCGCATTAATGATTTCTTACATCGTAAATTTAGGCCCAAAGCCATTTAAAAGAATAATCAAAAGTATTTTATTTTTCATGCAATCTATACCAGATGTAATAATGATTTGCGGATTACAAATATTCTTTTTATGGATTTTTAATAAAACCGGAGTAAAAATTGTGGATCCAGTGAATGGCTTTGAATCAAAAGCTTATGCATTACCGATTATCCTTGTATCAATCATTCCTACTATTCAACTTTTCCAGATGTTATTCCTAGCGATACAGGAAGAAAAAATTAGAGACTATGTAGAGTATGCAAAAGCAAAGGGGCTTTCGGATTCTTGGATTATTATTCGTCATATATTGCGGAATGTAGCAATTACCTTGTTAAGTAATAGTAAACTAATTTTTTGGATGATGATTTCGAATTTATTAGTAGTAGAAAAGTTCTTTAATATGAAGGGTTATTTTTCATTTTTATTTAATAATAGTGGCTCTCCAGAAATCTTTTTTATGGCACTAGTTTTACTATTTATCCCATTCTTTTTGATAGAGATTTTATTTAAACAAATTGTTATTAAAATGAAAGGGGGAGAAGCTGTATGATAAAAAATAGAAAGTATTTACCAATCATGATAGGAAGCTTTATTATACTTGGCTTAATCACCTTTAGTTTTATTTTTACTTATTTTATAAAAGATACATTAAAGCCACCTCCAGCTTTGTTATACAATGCTGAAGGTAAATTAATAGGTTCATATGGATATCCTCCTAGCATGAAATATCTTTTTGGTGTTGATCGGTATGGAAGAGATGTATTTTGGATGGTAATTGATGGTGCTAAATACACTTTATCCATTGCTATAGTTGTAGGGTTAATGAGGGTGATATTTGGCGGTTTATTAGGTACATTTTTCGGGTTCATGAATCAAAGCTTATTAAAAATAATTGAACCAATTGTCAATGCATTTCGATTTGTACCAGCCGTTATCATTCTATTTCCATTTTTTGAGAGATTAAATGACGTTCCTGAAACAGCTAAAGAAAAAACGATTGCAATTCAATTAGCATTACTAATCATTATTTCAATACCAGTATTGATGAATTCAATTGGTGAAGAAGTTAGAGATTTTTTAAAAAATGATTTCATTACTAGCTCGAGAATCATTGGAGCTCGAAATGGCTGGATACGACGAAAACACGTCATACCATATTTACGAAGCCGTATTCTTTTATTATTTGTACAACAGACTATTCAAACTTTATTTTTACTAACACAATTAGGTGTTTTTAAACTTTTTATTGGCGGAGTTAAAGTCCTTTCCCTAGATATAAATGTTGATCGACCAATGTCAAAAGCAAACGAATGGTCCGGGATGATTGGTGCAAATTACATCGAGTTATCAATCGATCCATGGGTCATTGTTGGGCCAAGTGTAGCATTTATTGTTTCAATATTTGCTTTTAATCTTATTAAAATGGGCATTGAGCAGTTAATGGACAACCTAACAATCAATAAAAAGAAGCAATTTATTAAAAATGAAAGTTTATATCCTGAATTAAATAATTTTGATTTTGTAAATAAGAAAAAATTAAATGAAGTTAGTAGGAAAGTAGAAGACGAACCTAAATCGAGTGGGCAGCTTGTAACTAGATAATAAAGTAATAGAAAACCTTTGTTCTACATAGAGAACAGAGGTTTATATTTTTGTATATGGAGGGTTCGAGCAGTGCAAAATGTTATCTTAAGCATTAAAATGGGACGAACCTGATAAATTATCTAATATAATTATTAACTGATTAGAAAAACATATGTAAAATTGACATGTTATGGAAGAAGATGTTTAATTTTATACAATGATTTGGATTAAGAGTCTTGTAGGAATGAGATTATTTTTTTTAGTGGGCAATTGATCATAAAACAGAAGGAGAAAAAAGTGGAAAAAGGTACGATAATTGTACTAAACGTTGTTTCAAGTTCAAGAATATATGGATGAACGTAGATTTATGGTGTCATTGTAAAAATGTGATTTTAGTAGTTTGTTCATATTATATTTACAAGGTTGTACCAACATGATGTGGCCCTGTTTAACTTAAATAATAAATTGGCAATTGATTTAAAATATTGGGAGAGGAAAATTGATTTATGGAAATAAGAAAACCAACCGATTCAGAATATAAAATGATTTTATCGCTTTCTCCAAAAGCTTTATTCGCTGGAACATTAGGTGAGGTCAAACCAACGGATGAAAAAATTAAACAACTTATTGAACCTTTATTGCAGAAAGGATGCTACTATTTAATAGCATCTGAAGAGGATATACTAAAGGGTTGGATACTTATAGGAACAAGTAAAGACCAATTAACAGAAAAGAAATATGGTTTTATTTATGAATTATTTGTTTTAGATGAATTTAGGGGAGATGGAATTGCAAAGAGATTGATCGAATTGGGTATGGAACAGCTTAAACAGGATGGATATTCAGAAGTACGTTTAAGTGTATATGCCGGAAATCAAGCCATTCGACTATATGAAAAAATGGGATTCAAAAATAGAACCATTACAATGAGTTTATCCATATAAAACAACTGTTTAAAGATTATAAAATGATTTATGAATCAGCGAACCAGTTAAAACAATCTATAGCTACTCTAAATCAATGGAAAAACGGAAAAAAGAAGTTTATGAAACAATACAGTTTAACAAACGCATTTATTAAAACTTCAATAGCAGTCTTTTGCTGCTATTTTTATTTGAATTTTGGAAGTTTTGTTTTATACAGAAAAGCAATCAGTTAAATAGTCAATTTTTTATGAAGCTAAGTGTTTAGTTAGATTAATATTGTCTCTATAAGTTTAATAGAATTTTAAAAGTATGATTTAGGAGTTAGAAGTAGAAAGGAGGAATACTTTTTGTTATCAAAGGATAAAAATAAAGACAATAATTTTTCGCCACCTAAACATATTATTTCAGCTGCAACAATTGTAATGAATGAAAAAAATGAAATTTTATTAATTAAGGGTCCGCGTCGAGGTTGGGAAATGCCAGGTGGGCAAGTTGAAGAGGGGGAATCATTAAAAGAAGCCGCAATTAGGGAAACAAAAGAGGAAAGTGGAATTGAGATCGAAGTTTTGAAATTTTGTGGAGTATTTCAAAATGTAAGCAGTTCTATTTGCAACACTTTGTTTTTAGCTAAACCAATCGGGGGAAGGTTGACAACTTCTTCAGAAAGTCTAGAGGTGGGGTATTTTCCTATTGAGGAAGCTTTAGTAATGGTTACATGGAAAAATTTTAAACAAAGAATAGAATATTGTTTGAATGAAAACATCCATCCCTTTTATATAGAGTTTTAGTATCTTTGTTCAAAGGACTTTATGACTAATTAGGAGTTGTGAAAATGAATATTTTAATTAAAGAACTACCTGAGTATGAGGTTGCGTTTTTCAGGCGTTATGGTTCATATTTTGAAGCAAATGGAGAACATTGGGATAAGTTATTAAATTGGGCAATAAATAATGGACTTTTTCCACCCCAACAATCCTTCATAGGTGTTTCCTTAGATAATCCAGATTTAGTAGAAAATGATAAGTGTCGTCATGATGCATGTGTTACTATACCAGATGGTTTTAAGAAAGAAAAACATGAAAATATACAGTTTAAAAAATTAGATAGTGGGCAGTACGCTTTGTATCAATTTTATGATTCTCCTAGTAAGTTAAATAATGGTTATAAATTTATGTATGAACAATGGTTACCTAATAGTAATTTTGAAGCTGATTACGACCGATATAACTTAGAATTTAGTATGAATAATCCTGCTGAAGATCCAGATGGAAAAGCTAAAGTTCATTTATTTGTACCAGTTAAAATTCGGACTTCTTAAAATTGGTTTTATAGAATAGTACTCGAAAAAATTAGTAATTAATTAAAATGAATATCTACTAATCTAAACATCTTCTTTCATATAAGATGTAAGTATTGTTATTTCTTGGAAATAATAATATAATTAAACAGAATTTAATTTAAAATACTATCCTTTGTGAAAGGGTGTTAGACTATGAATTTCACTATTTACTTTGGAAATCATGAAGACAAAGAAGTACATACAATGGATTGTTACGTAGACATTGAGGAAGAAACTGTTTCTTAAATTACAAATCTTAATATGAATCAATTCAAGGATGCGAAAATTTTTCGTATCCTTTTTTCATTTTTGAGATTTACATTTTAAAATTTATTGTGTATGATAAAAATATAAAAAGCGAACTAATGTTCTATATATCGATTTTAGAAGGAAAGGAACTTGCATGATGAAAAGAAATGGAGCAACTAAAAGGAATTCAAAAACACCTATTATATCCAATACAGGTTTTATCGGAGCAAGTTTCATTGATATGGAAGAATTGCAAGAAAATCAATATTATTTCACAAGGAAGCATCCTTTAATTATACATGAAGTATTAAATGGTCTATTACAAGCTGCATGTGCATTATTTCAGAAACAAAATATTCCGGCATATATTGCATGTGAATATTTAAGAGATGAAAAGAAAATAGGCTTAATTTTATCAAAAAAGCCATTCGAAAAAGAAGAAGGGATTTTTTATTTTATAGAATATCTTCGTGAGATTGGTCACTTAAATAACGATAAAACGATAAGGGCTGAAATTTCAAATACCGGATTTATAGGTGTAATTTTTGTAGATTTATCCTATATTACAAGGTTTACATTCGATACAGAAATTAAGTTACTTTCTGCTTTCACCATTAATTTCATGGAACCGTTAAAAGAAATTTATCATCAAAATAAAATTCATTTATATATGTCAGGTGTTGAACTTCAAAAGGAAGATAAGTTAGGATTTGTACTTTCTAAGAATCCTTATGATGAGCGAAAGGAAGCCAACTTGTATTTTAAGGAATATTTGAGAGAAAGAGGCTTGTTAAAAAATTATAAAGAGAATGTGTTTATTCAAAGACATCGAGCATAAATTTTTCATTAAAACCTCGATGAATTTTGTTTTAAAAAATACATATTAAAGCTAAGAGGAACTAGTTAGGATCAGTTTCTCTTTTTGTTTATTCAAAAAAAATTCATAATTTGAATAAAGATTGAAACTTACTTAAAACATATGTTTGCATAATATATAAAGGAAATGGTTAAAAAGTAACGAATAATAATGATATAAGACTAACCAAAAAGGTGGCTAAAACGATGTCGAATAATGGGAAATATGTAGATTGGTTAAGTGAAATCGTAAAGCGACATGAAAAAGAAGGTGGATTTGAAGATCTACCTGGAATAGGTAAACCATTACCTAAGGAGCTTTTAAAAGATGATTTATTAACAACTGTTATTAAGAAGTCGGGCTATAAACCAGATTGGGTAATGCAACAAAAGAAAATATTTCAGAAGCTTGAAACAATTTTGATGAAGTTAAATTCTGATGAAAATAGTAAAGTAATAGCTAAAATGATCTCGGAAGTAAATGATGAAATAAAGAAATATAACCTAGGTTGTCCTTTTCCAATGCAAAGAAATTATGTAAATAAGGAAAACCTTGAGAATCAATTGATTTATTGGAAATAACTTTGTGAAAAAATGAACGTTTTAACTATATGATGTTTATACTTTTTTAGTAAGTATAAGCATCTTTTTATTTTCTACTTTTGTAATGGTAATGTTATGAAAAAGTCTTTATTTAATGTTAATGTTAAATACATACATAGTAAGAATAGTTGTACAGGGGGAATCGGAATGAGCGCCACTCTTGAAGTAAGGAGACTAGATCGAAATTTTCCATTTTGTTTATTTTCAAATGATGGATTGACGTTAGTTGGTCATCATTGGCATAAGCTCGTAGAAATCATTTATGTACAAAAAGGCACTTTAAAGATTGGTGTAAATGATGAGTTACTTCAATTAGAAGAAGGAGAATTTTATATCATTAATAGTGGTGACATTCATTATTTTTTATCTTCACCGAATAGTATGAGATTGGTCGTGCAATTTGATTTTACTATTTTTGACGATGTACAGTTTTTGAAAAAAAATAATATGGAACTAATTGAATTGTTTAATTGTATTCAAAAATCTAGTGTTTTATGGAATTTAGAAATTAAGCAGAAAATGATTACCTATTTAAAAGAACTTGAAAGTGAATATATTGATAAAAAAGAAGGATACGAATTGGCGATTAGAGCTAGATTATATGATATTTTACTTTTAATCTATCGAGACCTACCTCATACAGAAAATAACAAGCTTAACTACCCTAATAGGAAGGCTAGTCTTTTAAAATTAGAAAAAATATTCCGATATATAGAAGAGAATTATATGAATGATCTTACATTAAATGATGTTGCGAATTATATTGGCTTTACGAATTCATATTTTGCAAAGTTTTTTAAAAAATACACTGGTTCGACATTTTGTCATTTTGTCAATCAATACAGAATAACGAAGGCTCAATGGTATTTGTTTAATGAAGATTTACCAATTACAGAAATTGCTTATAATGTTGGATTCATCAATGTGAAAACGTTTAACAGATTATTTAAAAATGAGGTTGGTTTATCCCCAACTCAATATAAAAAAAAGACAATATTTGAGAAGTTTTAGGCAAGATGTAAGGAAGACTCAAATGAATTATTTCTATAAACTGGAAATGTAAATAACATTTCCGGAGGTTTTCATAATGAAATTAAAAGTAGGAATAATCGGTTGTGGCGGAATAGCTAATGGTAAACATATGCCAAGCTTAGCAGCACTAGATCATGTAGAAATGGTAGCTTTTTGTGACATTATTGAAGAACGCGCTAGTAAAGCGAAGGCAAAATTTGGTGTTGAGGAAGCAAAAATATATACAGATTACAAGGAATTATTAGCAGATCAATCAATTGATGTCATTCACGTTTGTACACCAAATAAATCTCATTCATTTATTACAATTGATTCATTAGAAGCAGGTAAACACGTTATGTGTGAAAAGCCTATGGCAAAGACTTCAGCAGAAGCAAAAGCGATGGTAGAAGCGTCTAAGCGTACAGGAAAAAAATTAACAATTGGCTATCAAAATCGTTTTCGAAACGATTCACAATATTTAAGTGAAGTTTGTAAAAATAATGAACTAGGTGAAATTTATTTTGCAAAAGCTCATGCGATTAGAAGAAGAGCGGTACCTACTTGGGGCGTATTTTTAAATGAAGAAGAGCAAGGTGGAGGACCATTAATTGATATAGGTACTCATGCATTAGATTTAACATTATGGCTAATGGATAATTATAAGCCTAAATTTGTAGTTGGAAACGTTTACCACGAATTATCACATAAAGAAAACGCAGCAAACGCTTTTGGACCATGGGATCCAAAGGAATTTAAAGTAGAAGATTCCGCATTTGGTTTTATTACGATGGAAAATGGTGCAACCGTTATCCTAGAATCGAGCTGGGCTTTAAACACATTAGAACTTGGAGAAGCTCAAACTACACTTTGTGGTACTGAAGGTGGAGCTGAAATGAAAAATGGTCTTAGAATTAATGGGGAAGCATATGGGCGACTTTATGATAAAAAAATTGATATTCAAACTGGCGGCGTAGCTTTTTATGAAGGTGCATTTGATTCCGCTGAAGTATTAGAAGCGAGACAATGGATTGACAGTATTCTTAATGATACAGAGCCAACCGTGAAACCTGAGCAGGCATTAGTTGTAACTCAAATTTTAGAGGCAATCTACGAATCTTCAAAATCTAAGAAACCAGTATATTTTCATTAATTTGTATAGGAGATGGAAAAATGACAATACCAATTGCCTTACAATTATGGAGTGTAAAAGAGGACGCAGCAATCGACCTTTTCGGTACATTAGAAAAAGTAGCGCAAATGGGTTATGACGGTGTTGAGTTCGCGGGGTACTATAATAAAAATGCTTCGGAAATAAAATCTGTTTTAAATAAACTAGGGTTAAAGATAGCAGGATCCCATGTCAGTGCAGAACAAATTATTCACCAGATTGATGACGTAATTGCTTTTGAAAAAGAATTAGGAAACAAATACGTAGTATGCCCTTGGGCAAAATTCACTAGTTTAGAAGAATGGAAAGAATTTGCAGAATATTTACAACAGTCAGGAAAAAAGTTAGCTGAAGCAGGAATATCTTTAGTTTATCACAATCATGCTCATGAATTAGATGCATTAGAAAATGAATCTATTCTTGAAATTTTATTCAATTCAGTTCCGACCGATCTCTTAAAAGCAGAGCTAGATACTTATTGGTTAGAATTTGCTGGTGTGGATGCGATTAAATTTATGAGTCAGTATAAGGGAAGAACTCCTTTAATACATGTGAAGGATATGGCACCATCAAAAGAGGAAAGTACAGAAGTAGGAAATGGAATTATGAATATTAAGGGAATTGTACAACAAGCAAAACTTAATTCAGCCGAATGGTTAATAGTTGAGCAAGAAGCGTTTACAAAACCACAATTAGAAAGTGTTGAAATTGGATTGAATAACTTAAAAATGATTCCAGCTGAAGCTTAATAAGCTATTACACTATGTAAAAAATTAGAGATGGGTGAGTCATATGGTAAAAGTAACGATTTGGAATGAAAATCGGCATGAACAAATTAATCCAGATGTAAAAAGAATTTATCCAAGTGGAATACATACAACCATTGCTACTTTTTTAAATGAAGTAGGGTACGAAACTACGACTGCTACATTAGAGCAACCTGAGCATGGCTTGACGGATGAAGTGTTAGAAAATACTGATGTATTAATTTGGTGGGGACATATTGCTCATAACGATGTGGAAGATCAAATTGTTCAAAAAGTTTATGAAAAAGTATTGCAAGGAATGGGTTTAATTGTTCTTCATTCTGGACATTTTTCTAAGATTTTTAAAAAATTAATGGGGACTAGCTGTGATTTAAAATGGCGAGAAGCAGCGGAAACTGAAAGACTTTGGGTTGTCGATCCGTCCCATCCAATAGTAGATGGTATTGGTGAATATATTGAGATTGACCAGGAAGAAATGTATGGCGAGCATTTTGATATACCTGCGCCAGATGAGCTAGTTTTAGTTAGCTGGTTTAAAGGTGGAGAAGTATTTAGAAGTGGTTGTACATTTAAAAGGGGAAATGGGAAAATCTTTTATTTTAGACCAGGACATGAAACGTATCCAACTTATCATCATAAAGAAGTTCAAAAAATCATCATTAATGCAGTAAATTGGGCAAATAAATCAAAAAGAAATTATCCTTCATATGGACATAAAGAAGCCATAGAGACATTATCATAATTAAGAGAATGGAGCGAGAAAACAATGAAATTAGGAGTATTTACGGTATTATTTGCGGATCATTCATTTGAAGAAATGCTTGATAAAGTTGCAGACTCCGGATTAAAGTCTGTTGAAATAGGAACTGGTTGTTACCCTGGGAATGCTCATTGTCCGTTAGATCGTTTAATAGAAAGTGAGCAACTCAGAAGAGAATATATTGGAAAAGTTGAAAAAAGGGGATTAACAATTAGCGCTTTTAGCTGTCATGGTAATCCATTATCACCGGATAAAGAGTTTGCGAAGGAATCACATGATGTACTTGCTAAAACGATTAAACTGGCTTCACAATTAAATGTTCCAGTAGTAAATTGTTTTTCTGGAACAAGTGGTGACCATGAAGAAGCAAAATACCCAAGTTGGCCTGTAACTGCTTGGCCAAATGAGTATAGAGATGTTCTAAAGTGGCAATGGGAAGAAAAGCTAATTCCTTATTGGAAAGAAATGGGCAAATTTGCAGAAGATCATCACGTGAAAATTGGGCTTGAGCTACATGGTGGCTTTTTAGTTCATACTCCATACACATTATTAAAATTGCGCAAAGAAACTAGCGATGCAATAGGTGCTAACTTGGATCCTAGTCATCTTTGGTGGCAAGGGATTGACCCTGTAGCAGCGATTAAAATACTTGGAAAAGAAAATGCGATTCATCATTTTCATGCAAAAGATACGTATATCGACCAAGATAATGTAAATATGTATGGTTTAACTGATATGCAACCATATGGTGAAGTTCAAACTAGAGCTTGGACATTTCGTTCAGTAGGCTGCGGACAAAGTTTGAAAGATTGGTCTGATATGATGAGTGCACTACGTACTTTTGGATATGATTATGTTGTTAGTATTGAACATGAAGACCCAATCATGTCGATTGAAGAAGGTTTTTCGCGTGCCGTAAAAAACTTACAGTCTGTATTAATAAATGAAGAGCCATCACAAATGTGGTGGACTTGATAAAAGACTAGGAATCTATCCAAAAAAAGTTGGTGAAAAAATGGAAAAATTAAAAGTTGCGATTATTGGCTGTGGAAATATTTTTTTAATGCATGCACAACCTGCTGTCATAAGAGAAAATGTAGAATTAGTTGCTGTATGTGATAGTAAGGAAGAACGAGCAAAAGAGAAAGCTGAACAATTCAAATGTCGTTATTATACAAACTATCTGGAGCTTTTTGACAAAGAAAATTTAGATGTGATTCATATTTGCTTACCGCATTATTTACATGCGCCAGTTGCAATTGAAGCCGCAAAACGAAAAATCCATGTTCTTACTGAAAAGCCTATGTCTATCCATTATTCTGATGCACAAGAAATGGTAGAAACAGCAAAAAATAATGGAGTATCATTAGGTGTCATTTTCCAAAATAGGTATAATCCAGGATCCGTTCTAATTAAAGAAATGTTACAAAATGGTACTTTAGGTAAAATAAAATCTGGAAAACTTTCAGTTACATGGGATCGTTCTGACGAATACTATTTATCTAGTGATTGGAAAGGAACATGGGAAAAAGAAGGTGGCGGGGTAGTCATTGACCAAGCTATTCATACGATGGATTTAATGCGATGGTTCGTTGATGATGAGATTGAATATGTCGACGCTACAATTAGTAATAGAACACATGAAATGATTGAAGTTGAGGATTGTGCAGAGGGTGTTATTAAGTATAGAAATGGTGTAGTTACGGCTTTTCATACAATAAACTATTATTCTTATGATGCACCAGTTACGATTGAGCTGGATTGTGAAAATGGCCTTGCTAAAATGGTTGCTGACCGTGGAGTAGTCTCTTTAAAAGATGGAAGAGAGTTCATTGCTGACAACAATCCAAATGAAACCTTTGATTATGGCAATGGTGCGAAAGGATATTGGGGTGTTAGTCATGTAAAACAGATTAATAATTTTTATGAATCATTGACAGATCATTCTCAGTTACATATTACAGGTGAAGAGGCAATGAAAACTCAAAAAATGATTTGTGCAATTTATGAATCAGGTAAGAAAAAAGAGAGGATCTATTTATAAATAAATCTAATATATTATCCTCAATAATTTAAATTTAATCATTAGACTTATAAAAAAGTAAATGATGTGGAGTGTAATTTTCCATGTTTTTACTTTTTTTATTTTCTCAAATGAGTTCAATGACTAATTGAAATATTAGAATTTTTTTGATTATATCATGTTTATTTACTCAAATTGGTCGATCCTCATTTATGAAAAAGCATATATTTAACTATAATCCGGTGAACATTTTCTGTACTAAATTATATTATGAGGAGGTATTAAAAATAGATTTTAAACAGATGAAGTTCATTATTGGGGAGATGACTTTAGATAAAAAAAATATTTACAATTAATGAAGTTAGAAATAAAGATCTTAATATTTCAACGGTGAAATTTCATTTACCGAACTGAGTATATTAAGGATTTACTTCAAGAAAATCAAGCTTACTAGAACATACTAAGAAAGAAATTAAATTTAATCGTTATTAAGCTTAAGAACAATTTTATTGGTTTGAATAATGGTAAAGTATTCGTAAAAAGGTGGACTGAGAAACTATTTGAGCAGTTAGATAAATATATTGTAAAAAATTAGTAATTGATCCGCCCTACCAAAAGAAACATTTAATGATCACCTAAAGGATCACATTGAAAAGAAAGTGTTAGTGAATAGAAATCTAGTAGAATATGAAGAATTAAAAATATGATTAATCGGATAATGGGCAACGAGTTCAGTTGTCACTTATCCGATTTTTAATTTGGATCTATTCGTAAAAATGGTTGTATTTGTGCTAAACAAAAAAGAATCACTTGGAAAGGTTCTATGGCGGAATATACACTTCAAAGCGATATTTGAATATGATGGGTATATATGGAAATGAATCCTTGGTGTAGAAAAGAGGTACAGTATGAATCATTTTTCAGAAATGCCCATTCAACAAATTGATAAAGAGTCGTCTGACAGTAATAGAGGGATAATTCAACAAACAAGTGAAGCTCGAACTGTAAATGATTTTCGATCGATCGCTGAGTTTGAAGGTATGTTGCGAAATAATATCGTATTAAGTGCACGAGCTATGTCTCAAAGTAGAGTGAGGTTTGCAGTATTTGAACGCTCTTATTGTAATCCAATGTACTGGCAATTAATGAGAACTGGAGGTTTCTTATTGAGGCCAGGTGTAAGACCATCTGACGCGATTAATGATATATTCTTAAATAGTTCATATTATGCGTTTGAATGTGCAACGGCAATGGTTATTATCAATTACCATGCGGTCCTAAATCTTATTGGTGAAAACTTATTTAATCAAATTTTTCAAAACATCTATTTGTACGGATGGCATGCTGATCCTGACTTAGGAATAGGTGCCCAGTATTCTGATCGAATTTTACCTGGAGATATTGTATATTTTAATAATCCAGAATTTAATCCACTAACCCCTGAGTGGAGAGGAGAAAATGCTGTTGTTTTAGGAGATGGTACTTATTTTGGTCATGGATTAGGAATTTTGACAGCCGAACAAATGATTTTTGCTCTGAATAAAATGAGATGGCCTGGAGCATTTCGGTCAGCCTACCTGACAAATTCAGTTACAAGACCAAACTTTAAACATTTGGCTGAATCATCGAATTGGCAACGAGATCACTCAAATAATAAATATAAGAATATAGTAGTTCATCATAATGAAAGTTCAATTTCATTTGATCATTATATGTATTTGTTAAGCTACTTTATGAATTACTTTATTTGATGTTAAATCGTAAAATATTACTTAAAATTATTCAAAACCAAAGTGAGGTTATGGCTAAATGTTTTATTTGCCTAAACCTCACTCTTTTTATCATATTACCATTAATTTAAGCTCCAATATTCCTTTTCCTATCTGAATTACTTAATGTAAAACTAAGCTAAAACTTGATAGGATGCAAAGCTGATAATTTTGCAGTTAAGTTGTATGAATAAATGATTCTCAACTTCATCAAAAGTAAAAGATAATTTATTATTAATTTAGTTAATCTATTACCTCTGGAACCCGATAAAAAATACACATTTGTGTGTACAAAGGGTAGAAAAAATGTAGGAAAATTTTACTTAATTTTGATAAAATTAATATCAGTACTATAATTCATCTGCATTTAACCTAAATGTAATAAAAGTAAAAATAGAAAATATGGCTTTTTGGTATACATAGAATGGAGGATATGGGATGGCGGGAATAAAAGATATTGCCAAAGAAGCAGGAGTTTCCATTTCAACGGTGTCATATGCATTAAATGGAAGTCCAAAAGTAACAGAAGAAACTCGAAGTAGAATCATGAAAATTGCAAATAGATTAGGTTATGTTCCTAATGCAGCTGCTAGAATGTTAAAGGTTAAAGAAACAAAAATTATAGGGGTATTCTTGGCTGATTATGGAGGTTATTTTTACGGACCGCTATTAAGAGGAATGAGACAAGCCTTAAACGACAAAGGGTACGAATTAATTGCTTGTTCTGGTGTGCAATCTCATCGACTTTTACTTGAAAAAGTAATAGATGGTGGAATCATTTTAGATCAGGCTTTTTCAGATGAAGAACTTTTAGATTATGCTGAAAAAAATTATAAAATGGTGGTCATGGATCGAGAATTACAACACAACAATATTAAAGGAGTTTTATTAGATAACAATGGTGGAGCTAAGTTAGCGATTAATGAACTTCTTAAAAATGATGTCAAAAAATTATATGCTGTAACAGGGCCAGAAGGATCATACGATTCAAGAAAACGTATAGAAGGTGTTAGAGAAGAATTAGCAAATTATCCTGATATTGAGTTAATTGTAATCGGTGGAAATTTCATGAAAGATTCAGGAGAGTTAGCAGCAAAGCAAATCTTTTCAAACTATAATGAACCTATTGCAATTTTCTGTTTAAATGATGAAATGGCAATTGGGATCTATAACTACTTAGAAGAAACGAATTACAAAGTAGGTAAAGATGTTTTTATTGTAGGTTTTGATAATATTGAATTATCACAATATGTTTCACCAAGATTAAGTACGGTATCTTATTCTACATTTGATTGGGGTTCATTAGCGGCTAAAAATTTATTGAAACTCATATCTAACGAAGTCGTGGAGAATAAGAAAATTGAAGTTTCATTAATTGTTGGTGGATCTTCTTAAGTAGATTTATATCAGAAACTTAAGTTTTGCTTAAAGGGACTTAAATTTCTCTTAAAAAGAGAGTTTTAAGTTTCTTTTTTTGTGTTAAAAACTAAAAATTTCACATACCGTACTATGTTGAACAAACTAAAAAATAAATTCTTTAGTACTCAATATTGAAAAAACAAACTTAGAATTTAACCTCTTTGACTCATAGGAAAGGAAATTAAACTAATCATGTCGAAATATTGTACTAGATAAATTTTACCAAAGGACTGAATACGATTGGGCATATTATTGTTAACAGGTTTTGAACCTTTTCTGAACTTTTCAATTAATCCTACAGAAGAAATTGTGAAAGAGTTAAATAATCAAGAAGTTGGAGGGTTTCAAATTATCGGGGCAGTTTTACCTGTTGATTTCAGTACTGCGGGTAATGAGTTAATAAAATTGTTTCATACGTATAACCCATCAGCGGTAATCTCATTAGGGTTAGCAGGTGGTAGATATAAAATAACACCAGAACGGATCGCTATAAATTGCAATGATGGTGCAGCGGACAATAAAGGGATTAAGTATGCAGGGGCAAAAATTGATCCAGAAGGCCAGGATGGACTATTTACAACACTTCCAATTCAAAAGATTGTTCATGAATTAAACAAACACAAATATCCAGCTGAAATATCCAATTCTGCAGGTACTTATCTTTGTAATAACGTTATGTATCAAATGCTTAATGAAATTAAAAAAATGAACATGCATATTCCGACTGGCTTTATTCATATTCCAGCTTCACATGAAATGGCCGTAATTAATCAGAAGTTGCCAAGTTGGTCGCAAACTGATTTGACGAATGCGATAAAGCTTGCAATCGAAGTGATTGGTTTAAATGACTAACACCGAATTAGCTATTTTTCCATTAGGTTGCTCTGGCTTAATCTGTTATTTTGGTGAGTCTATTTCAATCAAAACAAATAATCTAGTACATGCTTTCTCAGAATATCTAAAAACTAAGTTAAGAACGAAAATAACAGCGGTCGTACCATCTTATCATTCCATTACGATTTTTTATGATTCAATTAACTTTTCATATGAGGAAATAAGCCAAGAAATAAAGTTACATTTTAATCGTTATAACCGTTCTAAAATTAACAAAGAGCGCACAATTTATAAAATTCCGATTTGTTTTAGTTCCACTTTTGGGACTGAACTTCCAATAGTAGCAGAGCATAATAAACTAAATACTGAAGAAGTAGTACAACTTTATTTAGAAAAAATGTATCCCATTTATATGATTGGTTTTTTACCTGGTTTTCCTTATCTCGGCGGATTAAACCCTAAACTATCAACTCCTAGACTAATAAAGCCAAAAACAGTTTTAAAGGGTTCGGTTGGGATTGCCGGAAATCAAACAGGGATTTATCCTTTTGAATCTCCAGGTGGATGGAATATTATTGGACGAACTCCAATTTCAATATTTTCTACGAAAAATAATGGTGCAGAAAACTTTAAACCTGGAGATTTAATTAAATTTTTTGAGATTAATATGGAAGAATTTAATGAGATTGTTCAACTAATGAAAGTGGACAACTATTCAATTAAAAAGGAAGTGCGTCTTATTGATTCATATTGATTTAAACTGTGATTTAGGTGAAAGTTTTGGGAATTACAAAATAAATGACGAACAAATTATGCCACATATTACTTCAGCCAATGTCGCTTGCGGATATCATGCAGGGGATCCGTTTGTAATTTATGAAACTGTAAAATTAGCAAAACAGTATCATATATCAATTGGAGCGCATCCAAGTTTTCCTGATTTACTTGGTTTTGGTAGAAGAGAAATGAATTTCAGTGAGGATGAAATTTATAAAATCGTTCTCTATCAGATTGGTGCACTTTATTCGGTCTGCAAAGCGAACCGAGTTGAACTTCATCATTTAAAACCTCATGGTGCACTTTATAATATGGCAGCTACAAATTTAAAACTCGCTCTAGCGATTACAAAAGCAATGAAAGACTTTGATTCTACGCTAACCTTATATGGACTAGCAAATAGCAAATTAATAGAAGCGGCGATTGAAATGAATATTCCTTTTTCTTCAGAAGTATTTGCAGATCGAGTATATGGTGATGATGGTTTATTAGTCCCTCGTAATCAATTAAACTCGGTTCATCATAATACGGACGATGCTATTAATCAAGCTCTACAAATAGTAACCAAAAAAACCGTATCAACAATTTCCGGTAAAGTTATTCCAATTCAAGCTGATACTATTTGTATACATAGTGATTCAGGTATTTCAATTAAATTAGCGATGGAAATACGTAAGGTATTTAGTGAAAATAATATCCTAGTTAAGTCAATAGGAGCGTAATACTTTGAAAGAGTTTTTTGAAGTTTTACAAAGAGGTGTATCAATTTCAATTCAAGATAAAGGAAGAAATGGTTTTAGGCATTTAGGTATACCTGTTTCTGGTGCTATGGACAAGTTAGCTTATCAAATTGGAAATCTATTAATAGGAAATAAATTAAACGTAGCTAGTATTGAAATTGCGATTGGTGGTACGGTTCTAAAAGCATTAAATCAATTTTCAATCGTCATTACAGGTGGAAATTTGAAAACTAAAATTAACGGTAAATTAGTTGAGATGAATAAAATAATCGACATAGCAAAAGGAGAGATTTTGACTTTTGACGGGGGAAATACTGGTGTTTATTCATACATATCGATCCCCGGCGGAATTAAAAGTGAATCTCATTTCGAAAGTCAGTCATCGTATGAACCTGCTTCTCTTGGATTAATTCCTAAAAAGGGTACCATAATTTATGGTTCAAGCACTTCTTATAAACCAGTTAAAAATGGACTGAAACATGAGTATATTCCAACCTTTCCTAAGCATCAATTGGTTCATTTTATTAAAAGTAGTCATTTTGAGAAAATACCACACCATATAACACAAATTTTATCTGAACCTCTAACAATTGGTACGTTTAATAGAATGGGGATGTATTTAAGATCAAAAAATGCTAATTTAAAACAGTTTGATTCAAATATTCTATCAGAAGGCACTACTTTTGGAACAATTCAAGTACTACCAACTGGTCAACCAATTATCTTATTAGCGGATTCTCAAACTACAGGCGGGTATGCTACATTAGGAACTATCATTTATTCAGATCTTTGGAAACTTGTACAAATGCAACAAGGAAATACAATTCAATTATTATCAGTAGATGTAGATGAAGCGAGACTTTTAAATAATAAGCTTCATTTATTTTTAAACTATTTACAAATTGAATGTAGAAATAAGGAGAGGTAACGATGGAAAATTTAATTGCAAAATTATTTGATGCAACAGAAAAAGGCGAAAATGAAATTGTTATTGAACTAATAAGAGAACAGCCAAATTTGATTCATAAAGAAAATGAGCATGGGTTAACATTACTTGGCATCGCAGCACATTACGGTCAATATGAAGTTGTAAAAACTTTAATAAAAAATGGTGCTCAGATCAATGCCCTTTCTCATTCAAAACTTTCATTCATTCCGCAAAACACAGCTCTACATGCAGCAATTGCAGGTGCTAAGTCAATAGAATTAATCGAATTTCTTATCACTAATGGAGCAGATCCTAATATTAGCGACAGTGAAGGTAACACGCCATTACATATCGCGGCATTTGAAGGAAATACGTCTATTGCTGAACATTTGTTAAAAAACGGTGCTCAAATTAAAACGAATAATTCCGGTAAAACCCCAATTGAAATTGCAAAAGAACGTGGTAATTCAGATTTTACCAATTTTATAATAGAAGTAACTTTATAAATAATTCGTGGTGTTGTGATGACTGTTCTCTCACAACACTTTTTGTTATGATAAAGGAAAGACTAGTAAATGAGGAAATAGTATTGAGAATAAATGTTTATATTAGCGCATCAGGGTACTGTTCTAGAAGAGCAGCAGAACGATTGGTTGCTTCGGGACAAGTTAAAATTAACGGATTAACTGCAGAAAAAAACAGCATAGTAAAAGAAAAAGACCTTGTACAAGTAAATGATGAAGTGATTTACTTAACAAGTGAGAAAGACTATATCATTCTAAATAAACCAGTTGGAATTACCTGTACAGGATTACAAACTGTAGAAGGGAATATAATCGATTTTGTCAATTATCCAAAAAGACTTTTCCCAATAGGTAGATTAGATAAAGATTCTGAAGGATTAATCATTCTTACAAACGACGGACCTATTGCACATAAAATTTTACATAGCGAACATGGACATGAAAAAGAATATATTGTCACAGTTGATCAGCCAATTGATGAAGATTTTATGAATGGTATGTCAAATGGAGTACTCATCGGAACTGTTTTAACTAAAAAATGTAAAGTAGAAAAAATAGATGAATATACATTCCGTATTATTTTGACGCAGGGCTTAAATCGTCAAATTCGTAAAATGGCAAAAAGCTTTGGTTTTAAAGTGATTAAATTAAAGAGAATTCGAATTATGAATATCCATATGGAAAATCTAGAAATAGGCAAATGGAGAAAATTAACAGAAAACGAGTTATTTAATTTAAAAGAACAATTGAAAGAGGAAGAATCAAATGAAAATTTTAATTGATGCAGATGGCTGTCCAGTAGTTTCAGAAACAATTAAAATTGCAGCAGAATTTAAGATAAACGTTCTTTTATTATGTGATACTGCTCATATAATGCAAAAAGAGGGTGCTGAAACGATTGTTGTTTCACAAGGTGCGGATGCAGTTGATTTTGCTTTAGTAAATCGAGTTGTAAAAGGAGATCTCGTCATCACTCAAGATTATGGTCTTGCTGCAATGGTTCTATCAAAGCAAGCTTATGTATTAAATCAAAATGGTTTTCAATATACAAATGAAAATATTGATTCACTTTTACATACACGATATGTTTCAAAGAAAATTCGAAATGCAGGTGGAAGAGTAAAGGGACCAAAAAAACGTCAGAAGCTTGATAATACAAATTTCGAAAACGGTTTAAGAAAATTACTTTCATCAATTTCTTTATAGTAAAATAGAATTGTACAAATAAAATTAAAAAGGAGGCAAGCATGTTAACACTTGCAAGAGAAAACTTAAAAAAGTATTTTGGATATGAAAATTTTAGAGCTGGACAAGAACAAATTATTGAACGAGTTTTATCAGGAAAGCACACAGCTGGTATTATGCCTACAGGCGGTGGAAAGTCGATTTGTTATCAAATTCCAGCGACAATTCTCCAAGGAGTTACCCTCGTCATTTCTCCTTTAATCTCTTTAATGAAAGACCAGGTAGATGCATTGCATCAAGTAGGTATTCCTTCCACATTTATTAATAGTTCACTTTCTTATAATGAAGTAAATGAAAGAATGATGGATTTAAGTTATGGTGAATACAAAATCCTATATGTTGCACCTGAAAGATTAGAATCAGAAAGCTTTATTAATGAATTAAAAAGACTGCCAATCTTACTTGTAGCAGTAGATGAAGCACACTGTATCTCATCATGGGGACATGATTTTAGACCAAGTTACTTACGTATAAAAAATTTAATACAAGAATTGCCTACGAAGCCAACAATACTGGCACTTACTGCTACGGCAACTCCACAAGTTAAATCTGATATATGTAATCAACTAGGTATAATAGAGGAAACGACAATCATTACAGGGTTTGAAAGAGAGAATTTGTCGTTTAAAGTCATTAGAGGTCAAAATCGATTAGATTTTATTTGTAATTACATAAAACAAAATAAAAATGAATCAGGTATTATTTACGCTGCAACTAGAAAAGAAGTAGATAATGTTACCAATAAATTAAAAAACCAAGGCATTTCCGTCGGTAAATATCATGCAGGCTTAAGCGATGCAGAACGTTCAAAACAACAAGATGCTTTTTTACAAGATAATATTAATGTAATGGTCGCTACGAATGCATTTGGAATGGGAATTGACAAAAGTAATGTTCGATACGTAATCCATTACCAAATGCCTAAAAATATGGAAAGTTATTATCAAGAGGCTGGAAGAGCAGGACGAGATGGATTAGAAAGTGAATGTATTTTACTTTTTACGGCACAAGATGTTCAAATACAGAGATTTTTAATTGAGCAATCTACCTTTGAACCTAATCGATTAAAACAAGAAATTGCAAAGCTACAGTCAATGAAAGATTACAGTTATTGCGAAACTTGTTTACAGGCATTTATTTTAAAATACTTTGGGGATGAAAGTGAACATTCCTGTGGGAAGTGTAGTAATTGTATCGACAAGCGGACTGCAATAGACATTACAATTGATGCTCAGATCGTTTTATCATGCATTATTCGAATGGGCGAAAGATTTGGTAAAACAATGGTTGCGTCTGTACTAACAGGATCAATGAATAAAAAATTAATAGAATTAAATTTTCATACTTTAACGACATACGGTCTTTTCAAAAATCGTACACTAAAAAGTGTCGGCGACTTAATTGATTATTTAACATCGGAACAATTTATTGGGGTTACAAGCGGTAAATTCCCATTGTTAACTGTAACAAATAGAGGAAGAGAAGTACTTTTAAATAAAATAAACGTAATGAAAAAAGAAGAAATCCAAGTTACTGAAATAACAAACGTTGATAATAATTTATTTGATCAACTGCGAAGTTTACGAAAAGAAATTGCTACAGATCTTGGCGTACCGCCCTTTGTCGTATTTGCAGATAGTACTTTACGAGATTTATGTAAAATCCTCCCAACAACTGATGAAGAATTTTTACAAGCAAAAGGTGTCGGGTTACAAAAACAACAAAAATTTGGTAAGCAATTTATAGAAGTAATCAAGAAGTATAAAGAAGAAAACCAAATTGAAGTAGAAACAAAAAAACCAAAATCGACAACTATGAATAAAGTACCTTCACACAAAATATCATACGAATCTTATCAAAACGGACTTACTATTTCAGAAATTGCAAAAGAGAGAGGATTAAATACGACTACCGTTGAAAATCATATTTTGCAAAGTGCAATGGAAGATGATCATTTTGATTGGGATGAAGTAGTACCTTTTGAGATTGAAAAACAAATTAAAGAAGTAATTAGCACAGTTGGAAGCGAAAAACTTCGGCCTATAAAAGATGAATTACCTTCTGAGATTAGTTATTTCATGATAAAAGCAGTGATTATGAAATCAGCAACATAATATAAACTTTTACACTATAAGTATAAAAAGCTTCCTATTTTGAATGGGAAGCTTTTTATCTTACTTAATTCTTGTTAGTCTTGACTTTTATTTGATTACTTACATTACTTTCATTATGAAGTCGATCTACAGCAGTTATTTCGTACGTGTACTCTTTATCATTATTTACTGTTGTGTCTAAATAGGTTGTTATGCCATCTTCTGATTTACGAACAGTAGTTAAGATGTTCCTTGGATCATCAATGCTATCTTTATGTAATCCATCAAAACGGTATACAACAAAATACGCAACATCTTGATCATTAGGGTGAGTATTCAATGTAAGTTGGATTCCATCTTTTGTTCGAGAAGCATTTTCTAATTTTGGTTTCTTTGGAGCTTGGTCATCTAACCATGGCATTGAAGGAATTAATGCCTTTGTTTTATATACGTCCTGGCTTAAACGATCCTTAATACCAAGTGGATTTCGATTTAAGTCACTAATTGAAAAATGCATACTACCTTTGATTTCAGGAATTGTACGATTTAATGCAATTTGATTTGGTATTTCATCAGGTAGAGCCCAGGCCGCGTTGTTATCATTAATTTTGTAATCAGCTTGTCCAATATATAAATCAATATTCTTACCTTTTACTTCATTCGTCCACCAATTTGCGAGTATATCGTATGCAGCAGGTTCAAATCCTATATTCCAATAGATTTGCGGAGTAATATAATCAAGATATTCCTTATTAATCCATTCTCTAGTATCAGCAAATAAATCATCATAATTTGTTTGACCAGCTGTAGTATTTGATCCAGTAGGGTCTTTTGCTATATTTCGCCAAACCCCAAAAGGACTAATGCCAAATTTAACATAAGATTTTTCTTTTTTTATTGAATTATGAAGAATTTTTACGAACTGATCTACATTGTCACGTCGCCAATCTTCAATATTCGCAAACTTTTGTTTACCATATTTTTCGTACGAAGATTGATCTGGAAATTCTTGACCTGCTATACGATATGGATAAAAATAATCATCCAAATGTACTGCATCAATATCATATTTTTTTACAACTTCCATAATTCCATCAATAATAAATTGACGTGCATCAGGATTACCTGGGTCAAAATATAATTGCTTTCCATATGGAATTACCCATCCAGGATGTTTTTTTGCAGGATGGTTTTCTGCTAAAGTATTTAAATCTTCTAAAGTCGCATTTCCTGGTGCTGTTCGTGGCATTGTAATACGATATGGATTGAACCAAGCATGAAATTCTATATTTCGTTTATGCGCTTCTTCAACCATAAATGCAAGTGGGTCATAGCCTGGATCCTTACCTTGTGTACCTGTTAAATATTTTGACCATGGACCATAATTAGATGGATAAAAAGCATCAGCAGTCGGCTTAATTTGTACAACAACTGAATTCATTCCCATCTTTTCCACATCATCTAATAGTTTAATAAACTCCGATTTTTGCTGCATCTCAGATAATCCAGTAGCTGATGGCCAATCGATATTTACAACTGATGCAATCCAAGCTGCTCTTAACTCATGCTTAGGAGGGACTGAGTACTGTGAAGTAGCTTCAGCATGAACATTTTGAATCTGTTGTAATAATAAGGATGCGCCTACTGTAGCAGCAATCGCATATTTTCCAAGTTTTCTTTTTTTCATAAGTGTTCCACCTTACTTTCTATTAAAATAGTAGCGCTTACATAATATAAAACTACCAAAAATGGAAAGTATTGTCTATAATTTCTGAAATAAAATTTCAAAAAAATCTAAAAAATATAGAAATTAAATTTCGGATTTTGATAAATTTTTGAAATTCACAAATATAAATTATTTTTGCATTCACGAACAATAGCTTGAATTGTCTGAAATTAGCAAATTATTGATTGCATAAATTAAAGGTCATATAAGGATTTTAAAGATAGTGGACGTCAACAACTTGTTGAGGGTATTGCAGTTCAAACATGGCTCAGTGGGAAAGTAAGTGAAATAGTTCCTTGAAAACCAGCTAACTGAGGAAGTTAAAGAAACGGGATATGATAGCAGTTTATCAATGTTTGATCCAAAATAAGTATAATAAAAAACTGATTTTCAAAGATCAATCTTGAAATGAGTTTTTTTATTTAATGGCTAAAAAATATGTGTCAATATAAAAGTTTAAATCGTTAAAAAACTTTCATAGAATAATGTTCATATTTTATTCATGGTAATAAAACAGAAAAATATGTATGATAATTCTGTAGCAAATATCTAATTTACTTAAAAAATATATTTTTAAAATAACAATATTTCATTTGAAAGTAGGAGATCTAATGAATCATTTAAACTTAGGTAGGAACTTAAAAATATCAGCGGGTTTAACAGTATTTGTAATATTCTTGATGACATATCTTTTAAACTAACTATTGTATACGCATTATAATTTCATTTGAAAACTCATTTGTGTTAAAAAAATACAAATGAGTTTTTTTATTATTTTTCTTTAAAAATAAAGTAACTATATATCAATTTTAGATCAATTATTTTAACAAGATATATAATGATAATATACATACAAATATACATAACCTATTTTTCCTCTTTCAATAAACTCTGATGCTAAATTCGATATCGAAACAAGGAGATAGCATGTCAGTATAGAATATAAGCAATGTAAGGAGTGTGAGGGGTATGATAGACGGAGATGTTATATTAACTAGTACTCAAATTAGAGAGCAGTTGGAGTTAAAACCAAGCACCTTCAGAAAGTATCAGAACATCTTAGAAAATGTTGGTTATACAATCAAGAAGAATAGTAGAGGACATAGACAATATTCAAATTATGATGTCTTGATCTTCGAAAAACTAATTGAATTAAGTAAGCATGATGGTATGACGTTAGAGAAGTCTGCGAGAATGATAATAGAAAAAACCAATAGAATACTACCTCATACTGACATGATAGTCGAAGAAAAGTCATTAAACTTAACAGAGCACCTAATACAGATAAACAATGAACACCAGTTGCAAACAATTGAAAAACTAATGAATGAAATGGAAGAAAGACTTTCTAAAAAGATGGATCTACAACATAAAGAAGTATTAAAGCAACGAGAAAAGCAGACTAGCTTACTGATCGAAGAATGGAGAGAACAAAGAAAACAAGATCAACTACTGTTATTAGAAACTGCAGCCACTCAAGAAAAGAATTCATTTCTAAAGAAAGTAAGTGAAAAAATAGAAGAATTAAAAAAATGGTATTTCGAAATATAAGTCATTTATTACATTCTAGTAAGTTTGCGATGGTTTTGTCGTTGGAATGCTAGTTGCATCCTATATGGAATTTTACACTTAATAATTAATTGCAGAACCAAGGGAGCACTTAAAACAAGTGTTCTTTTTTATTATCTTAATTGATCTATCTTCAGGAATGATTGATTTTCATAACCCCTTCATTCTAGTAGCCTAATTAAGTTCAAAAAATGAAGTTTTAGGAAAGGTTCCTCATCATGAATAGACGAAATGGCTTGTCATCAAATATCACAAAAAACAGAACATACATTCTGGTGTTTTCAATATGGTTATGGTAAAATTAGGTAGAGTAGGGTTGTGGTAGGTGCCTTTCTTCGCTAAGAAGGGAGGTGAGAATGTGACTGGTTATGAGATTGCAAATTTAATTATTCAATGTGTCGGAATAACTGCAACTGTAATCTTAAGCATAATCGGTATAATCATTTCTATTAGCAAAAAAAAATAACCACCCTACCCCTCGAATGGTTGTGGTGATTATTTTTTCACTAAGATCCGAGGAAAGCAACTTTACCAATTACTACTCGGAAGGGGTGTGTTCCCAGCACATCCCTTTTTAGTATATTCTTTATGACTTCATTATAGTCTTTTTAGTATAGTTTGACAATGAAGTTAACGTTCTTTTTAACTGAATGAATCGTTACTTTGCAATTTTTTCATTTGAATTTTGCGATACCTTCTTCGGTGAATTCAGTAGCAGGATCAAAGCAATACCTAAAAATGTCATAAAAATTCCAACTATTT
This sequence comes from Gottfriedia acidiceleris, assembly GCF_036421055.1. GTDB lineage: Bacteria > Bacillota > Bacilli > Bacillales > Bacillaceae_G > Gottfriedia > Gottfriedia acidiceleris_C. The sequence continues at coordinate 88,948 of NZ_JAZGQS010000005.1, forward strand.
GTGTTAGTGTTGGTTTAAATCCTGTTATGACTGTGTCTAACACAATTGCCACTGCTGGATCTAAAAATGTTAACACAGCTATCATATTAGAAGGTAAAAATCGAATATTACCAAAAAATAATGCATAGATAACGCCTGTATGAACAAATCCAATGATTAAAATAAAACTCCAGTTTTCTAAATGCAAGTTATGAAAAGAATCAAATTTAACAAAAGGAATTAAAAGTAGAAATCCTAAAGTTGTCTGAAGTAAAGTCGTAAAATATGAACTTGTTTGTGTAATCCCTTTATTCACAATCATTAATAAGCCATAAAAGATTGCCGCAAGAAATGCCCAAATGACACCAGATGAAAGAAATTTATCAAGTGTAAAATCAGAATTAATTCCGGATAAAAGAATTGAGCCAATAAAGCTACTTAAAACCCCAAGTAAAGGTACAACCGTAATTCTTTCTTTATAAATTAAACTTCCTAATAAGAATAAAATAACCGGAGCTAAGTAATAAATTGAAACTGAAATTGTAACTGATAAATTCTCAAATGATTTAAATAAAAATACCCAATTCAAAACTAATAGGATCCCACTAAACAATGAAAGAGTTATATCTTTTTTATTAAATATTTCTTTTTTAGCTAACCCTGAAAAATACCAAACAGATAATAAAAAAATACTTGCAAAAACGCATCTGATAAAAACTAAATCAATGGCTTTTAAGCCTGTTTTAGGAGCGACGAAGCCTACGGTACCAAAAGTAGCCATAGCAATAATGATACTAATTGTCGCCTTTTTATTTACTGTCAAATTCCCCAATATGTATCACGTCCATTTCATGTGTAATTTCAATATTCTGTCAAATAAGTATATACTAAACTTTAGTGTTATATCAATCGAATAAAACATGGAGACGGAAATACCTTACTCATAGGGTATTCTTTAGGAAGAAAAATCGAAGTTTTCATTAAATTCTGTTTAAATTAATAGGCAAATAAATTGATTTCATTTATACTATATTTTATAGTTTTAAAGTATTATTGGTAAAAAATTATCAATTAAATGACAACTATTTTTAATAGTGAGGGGAATTTCAATGAATATTGTAGTAGTAAATGGTTCACCTAGAGCAAATGGTCGAACTAGATTCTTAGCAAAACAAATCGCGGACTTTAATAATTTTACAAATTTAGATTTAGCATTTGAGCAAGTTCCTCTTTATAACGGGGAAGCTGAACAAAAAGAAATAGAAGCAGTTAAGGCAATTAGGGAATTACTAGTTAAAGCTGATGGAATCGTTATTTGTACGCCAGAGTATAATAATGCGATGAGTGGAGCTTTAAAAAACTTAGTTGAACTATTAGGTTCTGAGCCATTTAAGAAAAAACCAATTTCATTGTTAGCAGTTGCTGGTGGTGGAAAAGGTGGGATAAATGCTTTAAATAGTATGAGAACTGTCATTCGTGGGGTATATGGAAATGCATTACCAAAACAATTAGTTTTAGATCCAGTTGATTTTGAAAATGATACAGTTGTGAAGCCTGAAGCATTTGCAAAAGTAGCTGAAGTAATTGATGAATTAAAAGAATATGTTCAAAAAGAAATATTATATAAAGAATACATAGAATCAAATAGTGTTTCTAAGTAAATCAAAATGGTCCTAATCAATTATTGTTTAGGACCATTAAAAATAGCTTAACATTTTTTGTTAAGCTTAAAGTAAAAATGATTTATCATTTACATTTCTAATAGGAAAGTTTACTTTGTATTTTACAGCGATCATTCTAATTGCTGTTGTAATTAGAAAACAAATATACAAAGATTGCAGTTTAGTGAATTCACCATGAGTAAATAAAATTGTGATAGAGCCAATAATTGCTGCAATTGCATAAATTTCTTTTCGGAATACAAATGGAATTTCTCTTGCGAAAACATCTCGCATAATTCCACCACCGATTCCAGTAATTAACCCCATCGAAATAATTAAAAAAGAACCTTTTAAGCCATGATCAATTGCCGAATATGAACCAACAGCAGTAAAAACACCAAGACCAATTGCATCAGTTATAATTAAAGTTGATTGAAACTGCATTGTTCGTTGATAAAATAACCATGTAACAATTGAAACGACTGTACTTACGATAAAGTATTGAGGTTTTGCGAAAGCATTCGGTACCGTTTGACCTAAAATAATATCACGAATTAATCCTCCACCAAGCGCAGTACAAGCTGCTAAAAAAACAACACCGAATAAGTCCAATTTCTTTTGAATACCAACCAAAGTACCAGAAATGCTAGCAGCTATAATCCCTGCATAAACAAAAACCTCGATCAAAATCATCCATTCTATCCCCTTAATTCCATTTTCTATGATTCATTTTAGCAACAGGTAGGGACTATTACAATATTAAAATAACTTTGAAAACGCTTCATTTAAAAAAATTTTTTTACATAAAAAATTTACAGTATTTTACAAAAAAATCACTTGAAATTATGAGATTGGAGAGGTTAAAATGCAAAACGAATTGAAACAACATAAAAATAAGACTGTATCAAAAGAAATTCAATTAATAATGGACAAATTTAATATTGTCGGATGTCAAGCTGCTGCGGTTTTAAAAGATAAACTGATTTGGTCTGACGCTTATGGTTATCGTAATTTAGAAACAAAAGAATTCGTTACAGAAAATACGATGTTTCGAATTGCTTCAATTTCAAAACTTTTTACAGCTACAGCAATCATGCAATTAGTTGAAAGAAAATTAATAGATTTAAATCAAGATATTAGTCATTATTTAGGGTTTAAAGTAAGAAATCCTAAATTCCCTAATTCTTCTATTACGTTAAAACAAATTTTAACTCATACATCTTCACTTAATTCTGACGAAGCTTCAGATAGTGTTTATGTAAAGTACATTAAAGATGGACATTCAAATTTTACTTTACAACTCACAGATTTATTAAATGAAAATGGAAAGTATTATACGAAAGAAATATGGGGCGATTGGAAACCAGGAGATCAATGGATGTATTCTAATATTGGTGCGATTATTTGCGGTACAATTATTGAAAAAGTCACGAATATACGCTTTGACCAATATATCAAACAAAATATTTTTGAACCTTTAGAAATGAAGAATGTAGCTTTTTCATATTCCAATATTAAGAAAAACCATGAACTTGCAAACTTATATGAGAAAAATAAAGATACAAATGAATATAAAGTAACGATTGATGATGTTAGACAGAGTGTATATTCGAAAACTCATTGGGATCAATACAACATCGGTAATCATGGGGGAATATTTGAACCTCAAGGTGGACTAAGAACTTCAGCAGTAGAATTAAGTAAGTTTTTACGGGCACATCTGTTAAATGGGAGCTTAAATGGAAAACAAATTCTAGAACAAAAAACGTCCAAATTAATGACTTCAATACAATGGTCTAGAGAAGAAAATAATCACTTCTTTAGTAAAATGGGGCTTGGTTTTCATATTAGTCACGATTTCTTACCAGGTTTCAAAGAAATGATCGGACATGCGGGTGAAGCATACGGTTTAATCAGCAACTTATATTGGCATGAAGAAAAACAATTTGGCATGATTTTTATTTTGAACGGAAGTGAGTTTGATTTATCTGAAAATTCAAGATTTGAAGTAGAAAAAGAATTAGCAGAAGTTATTTATAAACAGGTTATTGAAGAACGTTTATTAATACAGATGTAGAGTAAATAATAAGAAATATGGAATCATAGTCTAATTACAGTTTATTCTATCTGTTCGAATCTCACAATCTGACTTATTTTGTTTGAATAACTATAGCCTCAGTTAACAGGATCTATTTTTCAATAGGTCTTTTTTTATTTGTAATATAAAATCCCCATTAAATTTTCATCAATTTTTCATAAAACTTTTATATAATAATTTCCGATCAAAAAAATGGAGGAAATTTTAATGAACTACTCAATATTTAAATTAATAAATAGTTTTGCAGGCATTTGGCCGGTATTAGATAATGTAATGATACTTTTATCTAAATCTGCCATTTTAATCGTATTAGGACTTTTATGTTATTTATGGATTCAAAAAGGTAGCGAACGTAAGCATACAGCTTTTTATATCGTTTTAACCCTTATTTTAGCACTAGGTGGTAACTTTATAATCCATCAATTTTATTACCATGCACGACCATTTGTTAATCACCATGTGACAAAACTGATTTCACATTCATCCGATTCATCTTTTGTAAGTGATCACGGGACATTAGTATTTTCTACTTCCCTTATTTTATTACTTAGAAAAGATCGTTTAGGTTTGATTTCACTTGTTTGGGCGATATTAGTTGGTATTTCACGAATCTTTGTTGGGGTACATTATCCGTTTGATATTATTGGTGCATTTATTTTGGCTGGTATAGTTGCGATTATTGTTTTAAAAACATCATCATTAACGGAACCATTAATGAAAATATTATTGAAAATGTACGAAAGAATAATAATAAAGTTACCATCTAATATGAAAAAGAAATTAAGTTCCTAATTAAAAACTTAATAGAGGAGATATCTATTTGAAAATTTTATTTGCTGAGGACGATCAAAAATTAGGAAAAATGACAACTCATTTACTAAAAACTCAAACTCCATTTCAAATCGAATGGACTACTAATGGGAAGCAAGCATTGGAATTAGCTTCTCACTATGATTTTGATTTACTTATTTTGGACTGGATGTTACCTGAAATCAGTGGTTTAGAAATATGTAAAAAGCTTAGGAATGATGGATTTAATGGACCTATCTTAATGTTAACAGCGAGAGATAGTATTCATCATCGTGTTGAAGGATTAGAAGCTGGAGCGGATGACTATTTAATCAAACCTTTTGATTTTAGTGAACTTGCCGCAAGAATTAAAGTACTCGATCGAAGGAATTTTGCCCCACTTCAGGATGAATTAATCACTATTGACGACTTAACCTATAATCGGACAAATTTTAGTTTAAGTAGAGACAATGAACAAATCATCTTGACACAAAGAGAATTACAATTATTTGATTTATTAGTAAAAAATAGAGGGATTGTGCTCACTAGAGAAATTATTTTTGAAAGAGTTTGGGGAATAGAATCAGAGGTAACAAGTAATGCTGTTGAAGCGTATGTAAAGAATCTAAGAAAAAAAATTGACCTACCAAATCAGAAAACTTATATAAAGAGTGTTAGAGGTGTTGGTTATACAATCGAAAAATGAGATCTCATTATTTCAACAAATTAGCAAGCGATTAACCTTTTTCAATCTTAGAATTTTAATGATTTTCATTATTTTGTTTAATATTTCAGTAGGAATTGTATTGTCGTTTTACATTTATTTAGACCAAAAGAGTGATCTAATTACAGTTTTAAAAGAAGAAATAAAAGAAGTAAAAATGAATGCTGCATCAATCGGGCCAAATAATGACATAACTCAGAGAAAACATAAACGTAAAAATGTTTATTTTAATTATTTCTTAAATAAAAATGGCGGATTTGAAATCTATGATGAAACAGCACCTGGGTATACAAATGATATAGAAAAAGTATTAAAAAAGATTAAACCATTTCATAATAAAGTAGTTATTAAACGGATATATTCACATCATAAAGAAGAACTAAATTTAATGATTGCTGCAGAAAAGGTGTATGATTCATCAAATCATTACCTCGGTACAATCTATAGTGGTAAAGATTTATCGTCAGTTATTTATTTAATAAAGCAGTTTATCAGTATCTCATTTTTACTCTCAATTATCTTTTGTTTTATGGCGTACTATTTCGGCAAGAAAATTACAAATCAGGCAATGGAACCAATTATTGCGTCTTATAAAGAGCAACAAGAATTTGTGGAAAATGCTTCACATGAACTAAGAACACCGTTATCTGTATTACAAGCTGGTATTGATGTATTAAGTGTTGAACAAAATCGTCTATCTGAATTCGGAAAAGAAACATTGTCTGATTTAAAAAAGGAATTAAGTGATACACGTAACCTGGTCCATCAATTACTGTTTCTAGCAAGACTCGATCAGAAACAAATCGCCAAAACCAATATTGAAGAATTTAGAATCGATGAATTTTCTGAACAAATACAAAAAGCATGGCAATATAAAGCATCAGAAAAAAAACAAAAAATACAGCTACTAAATGATGAAAAATTTATCGTAAAAACGAATCAAGAAAGTCTAAAACAATTGATTAATATCTTTGTTGATAATGCGATTAAATACTCATTTGAGGGCACTACCATTTCGTTAAATTACTACGTAAGATCCGAAAAAAAAGCAAACTATTTCTATTTTGAAATAAATGATAATGGGATTGGAATTGCAAAGGAACTACAAGAGAAAATATTTAATCGGTTTTATCGTATAGAAGAGCATAGGTCAAGAGATGAAGGTAATACTGGACTTGGTTTATCAATTGCAAAATCGATAATAGAGTCTTTAAATGGGGAAATTATTGTTAATAGTGAATTCGGTAAGGGGAGCAGTTTTAAAATTAAAATTCCGAATTCAAATTTGTTTCAATTTAAGACAAACAGATAGAGAAAATTTTTGGGGAATTAGAGTTAAATGGAGATTATTAAAAATTTAATTGAACTCATAATCTTAGTAAAACATAATACTATTTTCATTTAATTTTCACTTTTATTTTGTACATTAGTTTTGTATAAATGGGAGGCGAAAATGGATCATGTATTTTCTACTATTTTTTCAAAACTTGAAAGGAACAATTCTAAATGATTAGAAATTGGATAAAAAATAAATCTGAGAGAAAATTAATTTATATAGCATTAGCAATTTCGCTCATAATTTTCATCATTGCAGGCTGGAAAGTCTCGCATCGAACTGAATTATTAACCAATATGGGACCACATATACAAAATGGTATCCAACAAGGTTTTCATAAGGTAAATCCTTTAAAAATGTATGCAAAAGGTAAAGGATCCCTTGGAAGAATAGGTGTATTTGCGGCATTTGTTCTCTTTCCGCTTTACTTTTTAATTCGATTTAAAAAATTAAATGACAAAAAGCAATTTAAGAAATTCTTAGGTAAATTATTGAAATGGTGCAAGTTAATACATGTCCCAATCTCGTTAATTACTTTTGCTTTAATAACAGTACATTCTGTGATCATGACCTTTTTTGAATGGAAAACAGATGCTGTTTATATTTCAGGTGTTATAACTTATTTGCTACTACTTCCATTAGGAATATTCGGTTTTTTAAGATATAAACGAAAAGATAAAAACTGGCATTACTATCTTTCATTTGCAGTTGTAATCTCAATGTTAATTCATACATTCGTTTAATTAATTTGTCTATTCAAAAGAGGTTGATTAGTATGGTATTACAGCCTAAAATACTTGTCGTTACATCGAGTTTTGGAAATGGGCATAAAGAAGTATCTAAAGCGTTAAAAAGTGAGTTTGAACAAATTAACTTTAACGATGTAACAATTATTGATATTTACGAAGAAGCATACCCAACAATAAATGTATTTGCAAAAAATATTCATTTGCAATTATTCCAACATGCCCAAACAATTTATAAATGGTTCTTTTATGGGACTGAGAAATTATTTAGTACAGTCATTTTTGACAGGCTTTTAGAATTATGTGGAAAGAATATAAAAAGTATTCTTCAAAAAGAGAAGCCAGATATTATCATTACCACTTTTCCAGTTGGGTCTGTAGCAAAATGGAAAAAATATTCTTCACATCCATGTAAGTTATATACAGTTGTTACCGACTATTATATTCATCGTTCATGGATTCATAATGAAATTGATCGCTATTATATAGCGACGGAAGGATTAATACATCAGATGGTGAATTTAGGCGTTTCTTTATCGAAAATATTTGTATCTGGTATACCTCTTCGACAAGAATTTAAAGAAATCGATTATTTAAATGAAGGTACAAGTAAATCGAAATCAAACGATCAAATCTTAATAGTTGCTGGGGCAGTAGGATTATTAAAGGATGTAGAAAAAATGGCCAAGCAGTTACTTGCTGAAACAAATCTTAATGTAGCAGTAGTTTGTGGCTATAATCGCATACTTTATAATAAATTAAGTAAGTTAAATGAAGAATACAAAGAGCGACTACAAGTATATGGTTATGTAAATAATATACGTAATTTGTATAAAAAATCTGACCTTTTAATTACGAAGCCTGGAGGTATTACATTATCAGAATGTATTGCATGTAATTTACCAACAATCCTATATAAACCAACACCTGGTCAAGAAAAAGAGAATTCAAGAATTTTTGAAAGTGCTGGTGCTTCAGTTACAGTAAAATCGTTAAGTGAATTGACTTTTTATATTAATCGAATTCTTTACAAATCAAATCATTTAGAACAAATGAAATCATCTTTAACAGCATTAAATAAAGGGTTTAGTTCACAATTAATTGTCAATGATATTTTTAGTTCAATTTCTTAAATGTTTTATGACTAATAACTTTATGAATACGTAAAAACACCACAAGGTATAGAGTTTCCTTGTGGTTGTTTAGTTTCATTAATGAGTTAACCATCAATCCTAACAAATTGATATTGGTTTTGTAAGCAATGTTTAATAAATCTCTCTAATGCTTTTATTGAATAAATAGGAGCATCCTGATCTGCACCAAATGTATCTCCATTATCATGTAATAAAATAATTGCTCCAGGTTTCGTTTGATTTAACAAAAGAGTATAAATGCCTTCACTTCCTTTTTTAGTACTCCAATCATTTGCCATTACAGACCATAAAACAATTTTGAGCTTTTTTTGAAATAGGAGAGGCATAGAAACTAACCCCCAAGGTGGTCGATAATATACTGGCTCACTGTTCGTTATTTTTTTTATAATACTTGCAGTCTTTTGGATTTGATTTTTTAAGTATGTAGGACTTAGAAACCAATTGCACTTATGTTTATAATTGTGTATTCCTATTAAGTGACCATCTTCATGTATCCTTTTTATAATTGCAGGATACTTTTCTGCCTGTGAACCTAATACAAAAAAAGTTGCTTTTATTGAATGACTTTGGAGTAAATCTAAAAGTAAATTCGTGTAAACTGGATGTGGACCATCATCAAACGTTAAAGCAATTCGTTTTTGTTTTTGATGATCAATTGAGATTGTATGCATTGAAAAAAGTTTAAATAAACGTGTTAGTATACTCGGGATTAGACCATAAAGAATAAATAATATTACAAGGAAACCTCCGATTGTGACGAAAATTTTAAGCATAAATTCTCCTTAAACTACCTTTAAATAAAAATGATAATATAACATTATTATAGTCCAAAATCCATTTTGTTGGTAATTAAATGTAGAAAATATGATGAGGAAAAAAGATTGTACTATTGAAAAATGAGTAGATGTTTAAATGAATATATTATATAAAAAAGTCTTGGAAATAGTAACTAATAATAATTTTCTAAAAAAATGAATTTCTCTTTAATAAAAAGGAATTAAACCTATTACATAGAATTAATACATTATACGTTTCAAATTATCCATTTTTAACTAATAAGTTTAAAAATGGTATAGAAATACAAACACAAAATTAGATAAATGTATTTGTGTAAAGTATAAAAATTTTGAGGTGAACAATATGATCGTAGTGACAACTGAAAACATTGAAGGGTATAAACTAGTTGAAGTAAAAGGTCCTGTATTTGGAGTAATTGTACGTAGTAGAGGACTAGGTGGCGATATTTTAGCTGGTCTAAAAAGTCTTGTTGGTGGAGAAATCAAACAATACACTGCAATGCTTGAGGATGCAAGAAAAGAAGCGATGGATCGAATGACTAAAAATGCTAGTGAAATGGATGCAAACGCCATTATCATGATGCGCTTTGATTCAGGTGAAATTGGTCAAAATATGAGTGAAATTGTAGCTTATGGAACGGCTGTAGTAGTCGAGAAAATAGGATAAAAAAGCATAATTAATTCAAGGTTTTTTTGTATAATCTAAAAATACATTTAATATTCTTTTTCATTCCAGAATGTAGAAATTCAAGAATGAAAAGAATTATTTGTGACACTGAATGTCGTGATTAGAGAGATATCGATAGTACTAATCACGGTGATTAGAAAAAACGAATTATGGAAAGAGTGGAATACACTCAACGTTCATAACATTCAATTAAGCTGTTAATACTATTTAATGACTAACTATAAAGAAATAGGTCTGTATCCATGAAACCACCGTTTTGGAATCGTTTTTACGGTGGTCTTTTGTGAGATACTAGAACTGCTATTGGAAATGATTGAGAGGACGCGAATAATGCAGTATCACTTTCCCGTTATTTTAATACCAGCTCTTAGTCCAGATGATCGACTGATCCGTTTGGTTAAGGAATTAAAAACTAAATTTAATCCACATATTATAGTTGTTAACGATGGTAGTGATGCCCAGTACAATGAAATTTTTCAGAATTTACGTAAAGTGGATCAATGTACCGTTCTTGAGCACCCTCACAACCTAGGAAAAGGGATGGCGCTTAAAACAGGCATTTCATATTTTTTAAAAAATTTTTCAAATTCGGTTGGTCTTGTGACAGCAGACTGCGACGGACAGCATACACCGAAGGATATTGATCAAGTGGCAAGAGCTTTGATGGCATCGCCAGATAATTTAATCTTAGGAGTGCGAAATTTTGCTGGGGAGAACATACCGTTCCGTAGTCGATTTGGGAACACATTAACTCGCTCAATTTTTAAATATCTAACAGGTTTGTCTGTTACAGATACTCAAACGGGCTTACGTGGAATTCCTGTTTCATATATGAAATTTTTACTTAATTTGTCTGGTGCCCGGTTTGAATATGAGTTGAACATGCTACTAGCCTGTAAAGAGCAAGGGATCGACATTAAGGAGACAGTAATTGAAACAATCTATTTAGATAATAATAGTAGTTCACACTTTAATCCTCTCGTGGATTCCATCAAAATTTATTTTGTGTTCTTTAAGTTTTTATCATCATCTCTTATTTCTTTTGTCGTTGACTATGGATTATTTGTGCTATTTATTTATTTATTAGAGCATAGGATTGGCACAAGAGCGGCGGTGCTATGGGCTGGGATTATCTCTCGGGTCATTTCATCAATCGTCAATTACATATTAAATGCAAAAACAGTTTTCAAACATTCGTCAGCAAAATCTGTCATACGGTACTATATTTTATCAGGAATTCAAATGCTCGTTTCAGCTTATGGTGTAGCTTTCCTACAAGAAGCCTTTCACGGTGGAGCTAGTATATTAAAAATTGTTGTGGACTTATTGCTATCGTTCAGTAGTTTCAAAATTCAAAACGAGTGGGTATTTGAAAAAACTAAGAAACGTCAAAAAGTTAGTAAAACGTAAAATTATTTATGATTAGAAATTTTTTGAATTAGGCGGATCTAGTTGAGACGATTCGCTTATTTCTTTGGAAAAGAAGGCTGAATCAATTTTTCTAAGCCGTAAGAAAGGTAGCAACTAATTTGGTTAATAAATTCATTGGTCGGATTTTTATTGTGCTATTCACTATTTTAATAATACTGACTGTTGGACTTGGGTTAGTGCATAACCTAATTTTAGATAAAAAAGCAGTTGTAACAAATTCTTTGATTCCGAAAGACTCACCAAAACGAATGATGCTTATCTTTCCCCATCCTGATGACGAGATTACCGTTTCTGGAGAAGTTTTCCGTGAGATTCATGAAGAAAACGCCAAGGTAACGATGGTTGTATTGACAGAAGGGGAAGCTGGAAAAACAGGTGGTGTAGTCTCAAAGAATGAACTAGGAAAAGCACGCGAAAAAGAAGGAGCACAAGCAGCAAAAACGCTTGGCGTAACACCTGTTCAAGCAACTTTTCCAGATGGCGAACTTTCAGAAGTCAATCCAATTGACTTGAAAAACTACATTTATCAACAAATAAAAAAATATAAACCTACGACGATTCTCACTTACGATGATGATGTGGGGTATTATGGGCACCCTGATCATATTTTTGCTGCAAAAATGGTTCGAGAAGTCTTTCGTGAACATATGGACGATACTTCTTTTTCTGCTAAAAGATTATACATGGTGACACTGCCTTCGAAAGTCTGGGATGGTATTTCGAAGTTTGGAAAGAAACTTCGCGAAAAATATCCGCTTAGGGAAAATCAAAAACCTCCGACACCAACTAATTCTGTGTTAGTTAAAGATTATGGTAAGCAGATAGATGAATTAGCCAAGGGTTATAAAACACAACAGCAAGCAGTAGATGCATTGCTTCCAGGGCATCGGTATATACCTTATTGGATTTATTTTAGAGTACTAGACCGGGAGTATTTTTATTTGGCTGAAGAGAAGAAGTAATTGGCAAAACATACTAGATTTGAGCACGACAGGTATTCATAAAGCGCTGGTTTGTAATCAAGATTAAAAGACAGACCATATTTTAAATGTTCAACAACATTTACGACTGATAAATCAAAGATAGATATTGCATTTTAAATTATTTAAGTTTCACGTAGACCTAACAAAAAATGCTTGCTATAATCAAATTCATAAGAGATCTAATATATACGGTATGCTTAATTTTCTTCACTTCAAATGTAGTTGTGAACTTCCGAACAGGTTGTTTTTGTTAATGTCTGAGAAATGTTAGTAATTTCCTTATACTGACAAAATGACGGACAAATTTTAGTAAGAAGGTTTTATACTATTGCAATACTAACAATTTTTGGGGGGCTGTTTTTATGGAGAACAGTATGAGTGAAATTGTAGCATATGGATTTGCTATAGCAGTCGAGAAATTATAGTGGAAACATTTATTTTCGGTTTTTATGGTATCCAAATTTTATTTCTCATTATTTGTTTATTGCTAGGTTATTTTATTTACGATAAACGATTTAATCGAAATCACGGAAACCAAATACCAGAAGGATTTCAACGAACTAGCGAAGTGAATATTGATCCTGTAACAGGGGAAAAAACAAGAGTTTACTATAATCCAGATACAGGTGAACGATTTTATAAAAAAGAAAAGTGAAAACGCCCCTTTTTAGGGCGTTTTTGTCTTAAAAATAAAGTTTATTTAATAGTTGAGTTAATCAATTCAAGAATATCATCAAAATCAAACGGAGATTTCGATTTTACGGTCTCAGCAAATTGTGATACAAGTTTTAATGTTTCAATGCTTTCAATTGGGTGGTGGCCAGCAGCACTTTCAGCAGATAGCATAACGGCATTTGTACCATCCATCACGGCTTGAAATACATCAGTTACTTCAGCTCTTGTTGGAAGTGAATGATCTATCATTGATTGTAGCATTTGAGTTGCTGTAATCACATATGTCCCATTTGAATTACACTCATGAATCATGGCTCTTTGTAAGAGAGGAATCCATTGATAGGGTAGTTCAACACCTAAATCACCACGAGCAATCATAATTGCATCTGTTTCTTTATTAATTTCTTGGAAATTTTTTATTGCTTCTATTGTTTCAATTTTTGCGATTAATTGAGGTGTTTTATCACTTTTTGAATTGATAAAACTGCGGATTTCTTTTAAATGCGATGCCCGTCTAATAAATGAGCATGCAATATAATCCAAACCTTCTTGCAAAATGAATTCGATATCTTTTTGGTCTTTTTCCGTAATCGCAGGTAAACTTGTTACGACTCCAGGTACATTTACCCCCTTATGTGAGGAGATTTCGCCACCAGTTTTCACTGAAGTGACAATCTTATTTTCTTCTAACTTTTCAACGGATAACTCCACTGCACCATCATTAATTAAAATACGATCTCCTTGTTTCACATCTTTTATTAAACCTTTATAATCTACACTTGCTTGATTACGATTACCTGTCATTTCATCTATTACGAGTGTAAAAGTTTGATTTGGTTCAAGATCTATTTTTTCCCCTTCGATTTTTCCTAATCGAATTTTTGGACCTTGGAGATCTCCCAAAATCTTAATTTCTTTTCCTGATTCTTTACTGATTGATTTTATTAGTTCAATCACATTGTGATGACTTTCATGTGTTCCGTGTGAAAAATTTAGTCTTGCGATTGTCATACCATGCTCAATCAATTCAGACAGTATTTTTTTATCAAAACTAGCTGGTCCAATCGTACAAATTCGATCGATTGTCATTTGATATCGCCTCCATTTACTGGAATTATTATACCCAAGATTAAAAGAAGAAATCTAAATGATTTATGAGGTGTTAATTCTAATATTCTCCATTATTTAATTTTGGCATTTTTCTACAGTGTAGAAGGGATTTATGTAAATTGTGTAGAACATTACTAATCGAACAAAATTTAGAACGAGGAGAATCCACTAGTGATTAAACAAGATGAATTAAAAGTTGTAATTGGAGCAGGTGAATATAACAATAATCCAACATGGACTCAAACTCAGGAAGAAGAACTTAATTTATTAGTTAAGTCAACTTGGGAGAATAAATTTGAGGAAAATTCAATTACAGCTATTTTAGCTGAACATGTTTGGGAACACCTTACATATGATGAGGGTTTAGAAGCTGCTAAAATTTGTTATAAATATTTAAAACCATCTGGCTATATTCGATGTGCAGTACCTGATGGATTTTTTCAAGACGAAACTTACCAAAGTATTGTTAAAGTTGGTGGACCGGGACCAAAAGATCATCCTGCTGCAAGCCATAAAATTGTCTATAATTATAAAACACTAGTTAAGATGTTTGAAACAGCGGGTTTTGAAGTAAAACTACTAGAATATTGCGATGAAGAAGGAAATTTTCATTTTAAAGAATGGGATGGCAAGGATGGTATTATTTTCCGCTCAAAAAAATATGATCCTAGAAATCATGGGGAAAAAGTTCTATTTCCTTCAATCATTGTCGATGCAGTAAAGCGATAATATAACAAAATATCATTAATTAAAGTACAAAGAACTGAAGCATCACTTCAGTTCTTTTTCTTTTAAATAACCTTAATTAGTAAATCATTATATTTCTGATTTCTTTCGTTATTCGTTCGATTTGACCTTGAAACATCATAGAAGGAATAAAAATAGATTCTTCGGGATGGTTAATTACTAGATAAGCACTATGTGAGGGCGTTTCTTTATAGCGATATTGTAAATTAACTCGTGTAATATGATGAGCTGGAATCGTTCGCTTAAAACCCCAATGTTCGTATGTTACACCTTGGTCGTTAATTCTGATCACCATACTACGAATATAACCAATATAAGCTATGAAAATTAAACCTACCATCGACATAATCATATATGACTTAATCGTATTCGGAAATCCATGCCTTTGTACATAAAAGATGAGTGTAGTTATACAAATGGTAAACAATATTGCAACTAAAAAATTGGAAAGTCTTCCACTACTTCTAAATTCCATTTTTATACACCTCTTTCATATTCATATAGTTTAGTCTAAAAACTTTTAATAAAAACATTAGGAAGTTCATTTTTAGATTAATCAATATTCGTTTTGCAAAATAATGATTCAAGTGTAAGAGGAGATTTGATAATCAGACAACATCAAAAATTTACATTGAAGGGTTCGATTTTTAACATGCAGTACTTAAATGCTAATAGCAAAATGTTTAGCTCTTTTTTCTATCATTTGAAAAATTTTATTTTAACGTGTCCAAAGGAAGTATTATAATCGGGCTCTTTAAAAAATATAGTGTTTTATTTGTTTACTATGATTTAGTGATTGATTAGATGCATATCTATTGAAATCATTTAAAGGAAGTAATGATTATTTGATTCAGCTCCTTTTACTTATCTGGTGGTTTAGTTTAATAGCAATAGGTTATTCGTTAAGATCTAAACGCATTAAAGAAGTGAACTTCTATGGAAATGCTCTATTTTTAAAAGGTGTTATATTGTTTTTAATTAATTTTTCACTATTAAAACATACGATTTTAAAGGAAATACAGTTGCACTAGGAGCGTTGGTGGAACTTCATTGGTAATTAAATTAATCCATTGCTCCCTATAACGAAGAAGCACTATTACTAAATTTTTTGTGATAGCTTAAAAAGTAGTTTTGGTATAAATATATTTATACATTAGATGATTTTTTCTAATTTGTATTATAGCAATTTAAAACTTAAACTATTTTTGTAAGCAATAGTAAAAAACTTTTTGGAGGAGAAAGTATGACTAAACATATATTAATGGTTGTAACAACAGCAGATAAAATGAAAGATGGCCACGCAACAGGACTATGGTTGTCAGAATTCGGAGAAGCATTTGTAGAATTTGATAAATTAGGTTACCAAGTATCAGTAGCTAGTCCAAAAGGCGGAAAAGCTCCGATCGATGCGCGTAGTTTAATAGAAGAAGTTCCACAAGAGATTTTAGATACAGCTAAATATTTAGAAAACACATTAAAACTAGATGAAATTACAGACCACTCTAATTTTGATGCAATTTTTTTACCTGGTGGTCACGGGACAATGTTTGACTTACCGCAAAATACAAAATTAAATACATTAATTCGTGAAATGTATGAAGGCGGGAAAATAGTAGCTGCAGTTTGTCATGGGCCAGCTGGATTAATAGGGGTAACTTTATCGGATGGTACACCATTAGTAGCAAATAAAACGATCGCAGCATTTACAGATGAAGAGGAATACGCTACAACATTAGATCGTTTTATGCCATTCTTATTAGAGTCACGCTTACGTAAACTAGGAGCAAATGTAATCATAGCACCTAACTGGACAACTAATGTCAAAGTAGATGGGAACTTAATTACAGGTCAAAATCCTCAATCGACTGTAGGGGTTGCTCAAGCAGTCGTGCAAAAATTAGCTTAATGTGGTACTTAAAATAAAAAATAAAGAGAAAGTCTGTAGGAAGCAGTAGAGTTTCATACAGACTTTTCAAATTTTAAAAGAAAGGTGATTTAAAATGAAAGCTTTATTACTTAAAGATAAAAATTTATGGACAGAAATGAAAATAGAAGAAATTGAGAAGCCAACTGCACAAAAAGGTGAAGTGGTTGTTGAAGTAGTAGCTACTGGATTAAACCCAGTTGATTATAAAACAGCAACGAATGGAAATCCAAATTGGAGTTTCCCTCATATTTTAGGACTAGATGTTGCGGGTATAATTTCGGAAATTGGAGAAGGGGTCACAGGTTGGAACATAGGCGACAGAGTTGTTTATCATGGTGATTTTACGAAAAAAGGTGGTTTCGCTCAGTTTGGAGTAACAACAGCTCATACTATTTCTAAAATTCCAGATACAATCTCATTCGAAGAGGCAGCTGCTCTCCCTACTGCTGGCTATACAGCATATCAAGCTCTTTGCCGTAAATTACCAATGAACAATATTGAAACAATCTTAATACACGGAGGTGCTGGTGGTGTTGGTGGGTTTGCTATACAACTAGCTAAAAAACTTGGTAAAACTGTTCTATCAACAGCATCTGCCCATAATAAAGGGTATGTAGAATCATTAGGAGCAGATTATGTGATCGATTATAGAGAAGAAAATATACAGGAAAAAGTAAAAGAAATTACGAATGGTAGAGGGGTAGATGCTGTATTAGATACAGTAAGCCGTGTAAATGCAACTGACTCTCTTGATTATATTTCATATGGTGGACATATAGCATATATTGCTGGTGCACCAGATTTCTCTAAAATAAAGCCGTTTACACAAGTAATTTCTTATCATGAAATAGCCTTAAATGCAGTACATCATAGGAATGATTTGATTGCACAACAGGACCTAGCTAAAATTGGAAATGAAATGTTGGCATTACTAGCGCAAAAAGAAATTTCTCCAATGATTTCTAAAGTGATTTCATTAGAAGACGTACCATCAGCGTTACTAGAACTTTCCAAACGGCATGTAAAGGGCAAAATAGTAGCAAAAATTAAATAAAAAAGAAGAGGTATATATGAACAAGTTTATTTTTAATAATCCAACAAAATTAATTTTTGGTAAAGGTCAATTAACTGAATTAAAAAATGAAATTCCACTTTTCGGTAGTAATGTACTTTTATTATATGGTGGTGGAAGTATTAAACAAAATGGACTATATAGTAAGGTAATAGCTTTATTAAATGAAATCAATCTAAATATTGTAGAATTGGGAGGAGTTGAACCAAATCCTAGGTTAACAACTGTAAACAAAGGAATAGAGTTAGTTAGAAAACATAAAATTGACATTATTTTAGCAGTTGGTGGTGGTAGTGTGATTGATTGTGCAAAAGCGATTGCAGCAGGCTCTCATTATAATGGAGATGTTTGGGATATTGTAACGAAGAAAGTAATTCCTACGAAAGCTATTCCAATTGGTACGATATTAACGATTGCTGCGACAGGGTCAGAAATGAATGGCGGGGCTGTTATCACAAACTGGGAAGCACAAGATAAACGTTCATTTGGTTCAATTCATACTTACCCTAAATTTAGTATATTAGATCCGGAAGTAACTTACTCCGTTCCATTAAATCAATCTGTTTATGGGATTGTAGATATCATGTCCCATGTATTTGAGCAGTACTTCCACAATTCTGAAAATGCATATCTACAAGAACGGTTTGGTGAATCTATTTTAAAAACAATGATTGAAGTAGCTCCAAAACTTGTAAAAGATTTAACGAACTATGAAAATAGAGAAACGATGCTATTAAGTGGTACATTCGCATTAAATGGTACCCTGTCAATGGGAGTTCAGTCAGATTGGGCCACTCATATGATTGAGCATGCAGTTTCTGCTGTGTATGATATTCCTCATGGTGGAGGATTAGCAATCTTATTTCCTAATTGGATGGAATTTGTAGCCAAAAAACGTCCACAACGAATTATCGAATTAGGGAAAAATGTATTTGAATTAAACTTTAGTAAAAAAACTAAGAACGAGATGGTTGAAGAGACAATTGAAGCATTTCGAAGTTTCTTAAAATCAATTGGTGCTCCAACAAAGCTTTCTGATTTTGGAATTGACAACACACAAATTGATTTAATGGTAAAAAGAGCGATGGTGGCACCTACTATTGGAAACTATGTACCTTTAAATCAAGAAGATGTTAAAAACATATTATTAGCATCCCTATAAAAAAGGAGAGATCGTTTTGGAGCGAATCATTGTCACCGCAATTCTTCGTGCAAAAGAACATAAGCAAAATGACTTAAAACAAGAGCTTTTAAAGATTCTTTCTCTGTCATTGACTGAAGAAGGATGGGTAGAATATCGTCTACATGAGTCTATTGAAGATGAGAATACATTTGTCTTTTATGAAGTGTGGGAAAATGAAAACGCATTTCAATCGCATATTCAATCAACTCATTATAAAACTTACCGACAAAATATAGAAAATTTAGTTGAAGTAAGAAAAGTTTATACGTTAAACGAACTAAAAGAAAAGGCTAATTGAATGGGATTATGATAGATTTTGAATGGTACCGTAGTTTTATTAGTATTTATAAGGAGCGTTCTGTCTCAAAAGCAGCTGAAGCTCGTATTATGACTCAACCTGCGATGAGTCAACATTTAGCAGCTTTAGAAGCAGAAATAGGAGAAGCTCTGTTTATAAGAGCCCCTAGAAAAATGATTCCGACCGAGAAGGGAAAAGAATTATATACAAAATTAATACCTTATATCGAAAATTTAGAGAGAATGTCGTTAGAAATAACCTATTCAAACAAAGAGACTGAAGTCCCGGTTGTTCGAATTGGTGCTCCTGGGGAATATTTTTCTAAACAATTATTAGAAAAATTAACGAAATTAAACTTGCGTTTTACAGTACAGTTTGATGTGACTTTAAACTTATTAGAGATGTTACAGAATGATCAATTAGATTTAGTCATCGCAACACAAAAATTAGACTTACCTGGGATTAAATATGAAAAATTAGAAGAAGAAAAATTCGTATTAGTAGCTCCATTTAATATGTTACCAATTAAAGACGATTTAAATTTAGAAAAAGAACTTACATCGTTAGATTGGATCAGTTATGGTTTAGAGTTGCCAATAATAAGAAGGTATTGGAAAAAATATTTTTCTAAACGTCCAAGCATGCAGCCTAAATATGTTATTCCTGATTTACGTACAATTTTACAGTCAATTCAACTTGGGATGGGAGTCAGTTTCCTTCCTACCTATTTATTAGAAGACTCACTAGAATCAAAAAAAGTTAAAGTTTTACTTCCAGAAACCTATATAACAAATCAAATATCATTGGTATTTAAAATGAAAGATCAAGATAATCCCTTATATAACGAACTCTTTTCTTTATTAAAAGGTAATAATGTGTCAAGTCGATAATTACTGGAGGATTAAATTGGAAAAGACAAAAAAAAGCAGCCGAATCGGCTGCTTTTTTTTGTAAGTTTTACTTTAGTATATGGAAGCGAAAAATAGACATTTATAAATTATTAAATTGACTGGCAAGCCTGCTGTACATCTAACCTGTCGAAGAATATATTTCCACATTTGGCGATTTTTATGCGTACAAGCGCAATTAAAATTGGGAAATAAAAAAGAAAATAAGAATAATAGAGTTTTATGAACAGTAAAAATATTGAATGAAAGTTCAAAATGAAAATTAATTTCATTTTTTTCAAAAAATAGAAAAAATTTTGAATTTTATCTTGTTTTAGATTTAACCTGTGTTTATAATTTAGTTGAAAGCGTAAACAATAAGTGGGCGAACGCCAAACTCCAATCAAACCTTTACACATGTATTTTTAGAAGATTGGTTGAGTGAAAGAAGCCTCAATAGTTGAAAGGGGAGGAAATATGGGTAAACGATTGAAAGTTCTTTCGAGTTCAGTTTTAACTACTAGTTTAGTATTCTCGTCATTTGGAATGGCTAAAAGTCAGGCAGTAGAAAAGTCTGATCCAGTAAAGGTTGTGACTGTAGAGGATGCATCAGGGAACCGTATAGCTGTAAATGGGGTTAATCAACTTGCCAACGACAATAAACTGATTTTGTTTAATGACTCATTTAGTTATTATACTGAAACAAGGAAAGGTAGTATGGAGGTCGTATTAGAAAAAAATGATCTTAATTCATATCGTGTGGTAAGGGATACAGATGGAGACAGTCCTATCCCAAAAGAAGGCCTGGTTCTTTCGACTGGCACTACAACAACGCCTGAAATTAAGAATTTCCTAAATCAATTACGTTTGGGCGAAATTATCACTTTATTTGAGCCAACTGAAAAGAGAGTACAATTGCAATCACAGGCTGTTAATCCTACCAAGGAATCCAACCCTAATGGCGCCCCATTTGATGGATATCGTGGTCCTGATCAACTTATTGTCTACACACCAGCGTTCGGAGAAACAACAAAAACGAACCAGTACGGATATGAAATTACAGTGGAAAATGGTTTTGTCACTAAATTAGGCGGTGGTGGATCTAAGATTCCAAAAAATGGTTTTGTTGTCAGTGGTCATGGAATAGCTTCTAGTTGGATTTCTGCTAATTCTATTATCGGAGCAAAAGTAACTGTTGATGAAAAAGGTGTAGTTGATATTGTTCAAGATGTCGAAAGCTTTCAGTTTCAATGTAAGCAAGCCATCAATCAAGCAAAAGTGTCAATAGATAAAGCAAAAGCTGAATATTTAGCAGTTGCAACTAAAAAAGCCCAGGAGTCATATGAAAAGGCAGAAGAGCTGTTAAATCAAGCGGAATCACTTAAGTCGATAGACCCAGTAAAATCACTTGATTTAACAAGAAAATCTACTCAATTTGCTTATGATGCTTATTATTATTCACTTCCTTCTAATAAAGCAGAGCAAAGGGCAATTTGGTATAGACCAGAAGAAACAACTCTCGATGGGATTAAACAAGTTCTAGACCGGATGGAAGAAGCAGGCTTTAATTCTGTGTACTTAGAAACAACGTTCCACGGTTATACCATTTATCCTAGTAAAACGATGGAGTCATATGGTTTCCCTTCACAACATCCGAGATTTAAAAATGCTGATTATGGACCGTATGGAAAGGATTTGCTCGAAGCGTATATTAAAGAAGGAAAGAAGCGCGGTTTATCGATACAGGCATGGACTGATGGATTTATGGTTGGCGAAAGCAGTATTGGTATACCTCCTGAAATTATTAGCCATCCCGAGTGGGCTGCGATTCAACGTGATAATCAAACCGGAAAACCAGCACCAGACTCCACTAGCAAGTATTATTGGCTTGATATAGCGCAACCAGATGTACAAAAGTTTATGTTAGATATCTACAATGAAATGGAAAAATCATACGATATCAAAGGATTGGATATTGACTATATGCGATATCCCCACCAAAATTTTGAAAAGAGTTACGGGTTTAGCGAAACTGTGAGAAAGATATATAAAGAAAACACAGGTATTGATCCATATGATATTAATCCTACAACAAATCCTCAAAAATGGGCTGATTGGTTAAAATGGCTAGAAACAAAAGAAAATGAATTTGTTGATAAGTTGCATTTACAAGCAAAATCAATTAATCCTAAGTTCATGTTAACTGCGACACCTGAACCAGGTCCAGAGGCGTCCCTGATCAGTGGCTGGAAGGACGATATCGACGGGGTGATTCCACAGGCATATGGACATGACTTTAATAGCATTCAAAAAACTGTTCAACAAAGTAAAGCATTAATGCCTGAAGGAACTATGTATTATACAGGGATTTATTCCTTCTATCATCATTTAAGTGAAATGGCAAGCGTGAATGATGTCTTATCAGCTGCTCACGGCACATTTGGAGTCAATATGTTTGCCTTTGGGCAAGCAAGTGCTCCATCAGTTGATGCACTTGGCAAAGGTCCATGGAGAGAAAAAGCTGTAAACCCAGGTGAAGAGCCCATTGTAGCTACACAAACTATATTAAAAGAGATTGAAAAACAAATAGAAACTCTTTATGTTCCCCAAGGTGCGGTTGAACAAGAGCAGGGAAATCAAATTAAACTAGCGATTCTTAAGTTATACAAAGCGGTAGAAAAAGAACCGAATCAGTCTTCTTCACTTTTTAATACCGTTATAGAAGTAATTGATAAAGCAGCTCAATCAAACCAACTTAATCTAATCGTTGCTGAAAGAATGAAAGAGCAGCTTCTTGAAGGAAAAACATGGGTTAACTATTCATTGAACAAACAAAAATAGCATGATTTAAAACAGGTCATTAGTTGCTGTTTATAGATAATTTTAATCATGATTGAAAATTTTTTTCAGAAATAAATTAGTTATTAAAATTATTTTAAAAATAATTTAAACGATAACAATCTAAGGAGGAAAAATGAATGAAGAAGAGAGCGAAAAAACTTGTAATGGGTTCAGTTGTTGCCACAATTTCATTAAGCTTGATGGCTTGTGGGAATAATCAAACTTCTAGTACTGAAAAGTCCAACTCAACAAAAAAGACGGGAGACATTTCTGGTAAGGTCACACTTTGGACTGCTTCGTTAGCTGGAGAGCCATTTGATACATATTTCAAAAATATAGAAAAAGAATTTGAAACACTTCATCCAAAAGTAAATGTTGTAATACAAGACATACCTCAAGATCAGATGGAGCAAAAAGTTTTAACTTCCCTCACAGGAAACGATGTACCAGATGTTGTAAACTTAAACCCTCACTATATGTCCAATATTGCAGCACAAGGTGGATTACTTGATTTAACAGATGTTGTTAGTCAAAAGACGCAAGAATCCTATTTACAAGGTCCTTTCCAATCAGGAATGTATGATGGGAAGCTATATGCATTGCCATGGTATTTAACAACAACCGTTTCTTGGTTTAACGGCAATGCATTTGACAAAGCTGGTGTAAAAGAACTTCCTTCTACATTACAAGGAATCTATGAAACTGCTAAAAAGGTAAAAGAGGCAACTGGAAAACCTTCATATTATGCAGTTGTAAACGATGGGAATACCATAATGGAAAAAATGGTCTCACTAGCAAATGGCAAACCAATTGTAAAAGACGGAAAAGCTGTATTTGAAGATAACAAAGATATACTAGAGTTTTTTACTTTAACTCAAAAAATGTATAAAGAAGGCATCATTCCACAAGAAAATGCAGAAGGCTCAATTAAAACAGGCCAAGAATTATATATGGCAGGAAATGTAGCATTTCTTGAAGGTGGGGTAACGTTCCTTGGACCGGTAGAGCAAGGTTCCCCAAACGTATATAAAGCATCAAAATCTGGTCAGCCTTTAAATTCAGCTGATGCACCTGTAAATGTTGCAGTAATGAACTATGCTGTACCGTCAAAAACTCATAACAAAGACGCAGCGGTTGCTTTAGCTGAATTTGTTACGAATTCTAAAAATCAGTTAGAGTTTGCGAAAACAGCAGGAACAGTTCTACCTTCTACAAAAGAGTCATTAGAAGATAGTTATTTCACAAATCCAGGGAATTCACCAAAAGCTTTTGGCATGTTGGAAGCGTCTAAATCTTTACTTCGCGCTAAAGTATTAATTCCACCAACAGAAAATAGTGCAGAATTACGCGAATCAATCAAAAATATCTTTGTAAAAAACTTACAAGGTAAGTTAACTCCAAAAGAAGCATTAAAGGAATTAGCTTCAGAGTGGAACAAATCATTTGAAAAATCAGGTGAAAAAGTAACATTCTAAAGAATTTCAAGAGACTAGCTTTTTTGCTAAAAAAGCTAGTCTCTAAAAGTTAAAGGGGAGTTCAAGATGAGTAGAGAATCAATTATTTCACCTCAAACCAACAAAACAAACATTAATGTTGATCAAAAAATTAAAAAGCAAAAGTGGCGTACGAGAATCTTTACACCATGGTTGTTTTTACTCCCATCAATTCTGATTTTGGGAATCTTTCTAATTATACCAATCTTAGAAGCTTTTAAATGGAGTTTCCTAGACTATAAAATCATTGCGGGTACCGGCGAGTACGTTGGTTTAGCTAATTTTAAAGAGATATTTTCAGATAAAGATTTCTGGAACGCTTTAATTAACACATTTTTATTTTTGATAATTGTTTTGCCATTAAATGTCTTTTTACCAATGATTTTAGCAGTACTAGTAAACCAGAAAATTAAAGGAGTTAGTACTTTTCGTATCCTATATTACTTACCAGTTATTACGCCAATGGTTGTTGCAGCATTAATGTGGAAAATGCTTTATTCTCAAAGTGGTGTCATTTCTAACTTGTTAGTAAAGTTTGGTCTATTTGACTCGCCAACAAATCTTTTAGTCCAGTCTACGACGGCATTAGTCGCAGTTTCCGCCATAACGGTATGGAAAGGACTAGGCTATTATATGATTATCTTTTTAGCAGGTCTCCAATCAATACAAAAGGACGTATATGAATCTTCAAGTATTGATGGTGCTTCTATTTTCCAGCAGTTTAGACACATTACATTTCCTATGTTAACACCTTCAGTGACGTTGGTATCGGTAATGACGATTATCGCTGGCATGAAAGTGTTCGAGGAAATAGCTTTAACGACTGGTGGTGGTCCATCTGGTGCAACAACAACGCTTGTTATGTATATCTACAATAAATTTATGAGTCTTCACGTTAGCACTGCATCTGCAGCAGGCTTGGTTTTACTGTTACTTGCCATTGGTGGATCACTACTTCAAATGAAACTAACAAGTAAACGTGAAGATGATTTAAGAGCATAAAAAAGAGGTGGACGAAAAAATGAAATTAAAAAGAATGACGCAAAAAATCTGGCTATATTTCATTATGATTTTTATTACCTGTTTAACAGTTGGACCATTTCTCATAACTATTTTTATGTCTTTAAAGTCTTCAGGAGAAAGCATTTATGGTAATATGTTGCCTCAACATCCAACAATATCAAACTTTGTTAACGCTCTTGACAAATCAAATTTTACTTCTTATTTCTTAAATACGGCCATTGTTACGGCTATTTCAATTCCATTAAATTTATTATTTTGTAGTCTAGCTGCATATCCTCTCGCAAGAATGAACTTTCGAGGTCGAAGTGTTGTATTAGCATTAATTATTTCAACAATGATGGTTCCTTTCCAACTCTATATGGCTCCTTTGTTCCAATTGGCAGGGACTCTTGGACTGCGAAATACTCACCTTGGCTTAGTTGTTATGCAAGTATCAACCGCTTTCGGGATTTTCTTAATGCGTCAAGCTTATCTTAGAATACCGAAGGAGCTAGAGGAATCAGCCTTTTTAGATGGGGCAAATCGTTTTAAAGTGTGGTATATGGTCGCACTACCACTTGTGAAACCTACACTTGTTACTCTTTCCATTTTTACATTTATGGGTACATGGGGGGATTATTTATGGCCATTATTAAATTCGACAGACAGCAGCATGTATACATTATCAATCGGTCTAGCACAGCTTTCTCAAAATTTTGATGGTGCCAATATGAAATTGATTAGTGCCGCATCAATCTTAACAACTACACCTACATTACTAGTTTTTATCTGGCTTCAAAAGTATTTTATCTCAGGAGCAACAGATGGAGCAGTAAAAGGATAAAACCTTTAGGATAGTTGGGTTTTTTAAGATAATCAAGTTAGACAAAAATAGTTTGTATCGAAAGGACTGCCAGTTTTAATAACAAACCTTAGGTGGGTGAATGAAATGAGTACGACAATAAATTTCTTTGGACGGGAGTTACCAGTCATTTATGATGTAGACTGTGTTGTTGTCGGTGGGGGTACAGCGGGAGTTGCAGCTGCCATCTCGTCTTTAGAGGAGAATATTTCAACATTGATTGTAGAGAAGACCATCTCTCTTGGAGGTACCCAGACTAATTCTCTCGTTTCTCCGATGATGCCAACATACGTAAAATCACAGCGTGTAAACCAATTAATTATTGATCGATTGAATGAGCAAAAGATTATAACAAATGACGGAACGACAAATTGCAGCTGGTTTAATGTTGAAACCCTACTCTATGTGCTCGAACAATTAATTATCGAACGTCAAGGTCAAATCTTGTATGATGCAAATTACATTGATTGCATAAAGGATCGAAATAAAATCACTTATATAATTGTAAATACGTGTAATGGATTAGTAGCCATTAAGGGAAAGACTTTTGTTGATGCTACGGCCGATGCCTCCCTTTCTCGTACAGCCGGAGTTTCCGTAGAATCTGGTGATAAAAAAGGGCAAAACCAGCAAATCTCATTTCGTTTTGAAATGGGTGGTATTGACGTTGCACGACTACGCGAATTTATTCTCTCGCAGAACGAGACATTTTGTAAGATAGAAAATCCCGACTTTTTTGAAATCGCTATGGTTCCAGGCAAAGGACATGTATTGGAGCCCATATTTTTAAAGGGACTTGAAAATGGAGATTTACAAGAAGAGGACCTTCGTTATTTTCAAGCATTTACCCAACCAGGAAAGCCTACTGTCATGTCTTTTAATTGCCCACATATTCCAGGGGTATTTCAAACAACAGATCCAATTCTTCGCTCTAAAGCAGTCATAAAGGGACGACAAATGATTCGAAGACTTTCACGTTTTTTACCTAAGTATGTACCAGGTTTTGAACAGGCATTTTTATTAAAAGAAGCCAATCAACTTGGAATTCGTGAATCATATCGAATTGTTGGTAAATACATGTTAACCGAGAAAGATTATATAGACCGTGCAAAATTTGAGGATGGAATTGCTAGAGGTGACTGGTATATTGATGTTCACAGTGTAGCGAAAGATCAAGTCGAGGAAGCGAAACTTTCTAGAGGTGAATATTATGAAATTCCATATCGCTGCCTGATAACGGATACAGTAAGTAATCTAATTGTTGTCGGCAGACATATTTCTTGTACCTTTTTAATGCAAGCATCCCTACGGATTCAGCCTACTGTCAGAGATATAGGTGAAGCTGCAGGGATTGCATGTGCGATTTCGGTGAGACAAAATATTGATCTTAATCAAATAGATGGCTCCCATATTAAACGACAGCTTAAGTTGGAGGAATCATATGGATAACATAAAAGAAGTACACATATTAAATCATACGCATTGGGACCGAGAGTGGTATGAGAGCTTTGAAGAATTTCGATATAAACTTAGAAACGGTATCCGATATGTCCAAGAGTTATTAACGAGCGGAAAAATAGATAATTTTTTTTTCGATGGCCAGACCATCGTAATTGATGATTACAAAGAAGTTGTGAGTAAGGAAGAATATGAAAGATTTGTTTCATTTATTCTGCATGGAAAAATTGAAGTTGGACCATGGTATTTGCTCGCCGACGAATTTCTTGTTTCTGGTGAATCGATGATAAAAAATTTAGAGATAGGTATAAAAATGGCTAAATCATTTGGTTCATCACATAATATAGGGTACTTGCCAGATACCTTTGGTCATGTTAGCCAAATACCGCAAATCCTAAAGGGTTTTCATATTGATAATGCACTACTTTTTCGAGGAGCAATATCTGAACAATTTGAAAATATTTGGGAAGGGGCAGACGGGAGTAGGGTATTTACGTTTGTTTTACCACTTTTTGAGGGATATTATCAAACCTTTTTAAAACACAATACATATCAAGAGGAAACAAGAAAATACTTGGAATCAAGTGCTCCATTTTTATCATATGGAAAAGCATTGATTATGAACGGTGCAGACCATACTTTTACAAGTTCTGATGTCAATCATAAAATAGAACAATTAAAAATGAATTTCCCAAAGATTGAATTTAAACAATCTTTAATGTCTCAGTATATTGAGGCATTTGAGGGAAAGGAAGCTTTAAGAACCATTAAAGGTGAGCAACGTAATCCTTCCAAAATCTTTATTCTGCCCGGAGTGTTGTCCACCCGAACGTATTTGAAAAATAAAAATCAACAGTGTGAAGATTTAGCCATCGGAGTTATGGAGGCTTTGAACGTATGGACCAACGGAAGTACTGACTCAAAAAAATTTATAGAGTATGTATGGAAATTACTTTTAAAAAATCAACCACATGACAGTATTTGTGGTTGTAGTATTGATGAAGTGCATAAAGAAATGGAAACAAGATCACAAAAGGTGATAAGTGCGATAAGCCAATTTGCCAAGGATATTTTAAACGATCAATTCCCTTTTGAATTCTTAGATAGCTCAAAGAATAATACCTATTTATATTTAATTAATAATACCCCATTTTTAGATGTGTATCCTGTAGAGGCTACCATTTTTATACCCGTTGATGAGGACTTAGGTGCCATTACACTTTATTATGAAGATAAACCAATTCCTTTTGATGTGGTGAGTCGGGAAAAAAGTGAAGAGTTCCTTCGACATATTTTAGCTGAACCGCATTATACTGAGTATGTAATTTATCATGTAAAGTTTACAATGGCATTCGATGGTGTAGAGATTAAAAAAGTGCGAATTGAACGATTGCAGGAAGCAAAAGCGTTCGAATTACCTAGCGAACAAAATCTTATTGAAAATGAATTTTACGAGATTACTTGGAATGACCAAGGTCTTCAAATTTTGGATAAGGAACGAAATATCACGTATAAAAATCAACATCAGTTTTTTTCTTCATTAGATGCTGGAGACACCTATAACTATTCGCCACCAATTAATGACATCATTAGTAAAGCCAAAATAACTGGTGTGTGTGATTTGAATATAGGAAAAACGTTTCAATCTGTGACATTGCAATATGAAATGAAACTACCCGCTTCATTAAACGATAATAGAACAGGACCAAGTGATGAGTATGTAATAAATAAACTAATTACAAACGTTACCCTCTATCATGGAAAGAGATTGATATATTTTAAAACAAAAGTTGATAATGTTGCAAAAGATCAGAAACTACGTGTTGGTTTTGATTTAGGAGCAAAATGTAATGTAAGTCATGCTGATACTGCCTTTGACATAATAGAACGTCCCACTATCCGCCAAAAGATTTGGGATATGCCCAAAAATAAGGAAGCCGTTATGAACCAATACCCAACCAATTCCACAGTCATAGCCAATCAACATCAACTTGTTCATCGCGGTTTGCAAGAATATGAAGTAGATGAAATTGATGGTAATGATTTTGCTTTACTAACCATAATAAGAAGTGTAGGCTGGTTATCAAGACGAGATCTACGTACACGTGGAAATGGCGCAGGACCAGGATTTGAAACACCAGATGCACAATGCATAGGGACTTATACATTTGAATATGGACTAATTTTAGGCAAGAAAAATATGTCTTTAAATCAGCAAAAGATGCTAAGGCAAAAGATTTTGTGTCAGCAATCGTTCAAATTGAAAAAAGAACAGAAGTTATTCAAACAATCATCATCGGTCATTGCCTTTTCATCTACTATTCAGAAGGAACAAAATACATTTGATATTCGTATGTTCAATCCAACTAATGGAGAACAAAAGACTGAACTTTGTTTTGGATTTGAACCGGTTGAATTATTAGAAGTAGATTTTACTGGCAAAATACTAACAAATTATAACGCATTACAACAAATGACCTTTACCTTTAAACCAAAAGAAATCAAAACAATTCGCGTAAGAAGAAAAAGTCATTGTTTTACCCATAGAAATGAAGGTGTACAATTATGAGAAAGTTTTTAGCATTTGATATAGGTGGAACTTTAATAAAATATGGTGTTCTTTTCGAGAACGGAACATTCATTGAAAAATATGAATCTCCAACTGAGGCACATCTCGGGGGGACAGCCATCTTAAAAAAAGTAAAGGAATTTGGTCAGATCTTAATAAAACAGCATGATATAAGTGGGGTCTGTATTAGCTCTGCAGGACAAGTAGATTCCAAAGAAGGAATTATCTTATATGCATCACCGCTTATACCTCATTATACAGGTACACAGCTAAAGCGAGAATTGGAAGATTTTTTTGGATTACCTGTTGAAGTGGAAAATGATGTGAACTGTGCTGGATTGGCAGAGTCATGGATTGGAACAGGCAAGGATGCCAAGAGCTTATTCTGCTTGACAATCGGCACTGGAATTGGCGGAAGTTATATCGTTGATAATAAACTCCATACTGGGCACAGCTTCAGTGGGGGGGAAATTGGCTATATCCCGATAGAAGGAAGTCAATTTGAAGAATTAGCTTCGACAAGAATTTTGATTAAGAATGTAACAAAACGAAAAGGTATTCCTGAAAGTGATTTAAACGGTAAAGAGATTTTTGAGCTAGCAATACAAAAAGATCAGATTTGTATAGAAGAGATCGATCGCTTAGTTTATTATTTATCGAAAGGTATCGCCACAATTACATATATCATGAATCCGGAAATGATTATTATCGGCGGGGGAATTACTGCACAAAAAGATTATCTTTATCCATTAATAATGAAGCAACTTGAAAAGGATATTATCCCTAAGGTTTTAGAAAAAACAAAAATTAAAATTGCACAAAACCTTAACAATGCTGGAATGATTGGAGCACTGCGCCACTTTTTGCTTCAGGAATCTTTGCAACCTTTAAAAAGCATCACTACAATTATTGAATCAAACCAGTCTCAGTTAACTAAGCGGGAGCAAATCATTGCAAAGTATATTATTTCCAATTTAGAGAGCGTTCCAAACAAGACGATTTCTGAGCTATCTAGACAAATTAAAGTTTCGGAAGCAACAATTACGAGATTCTGTCAAAAGCTAGAGTTTGGTTCTTACAATAACTTGCGTTTGTTGGCAAAAGAAGCCTCTGTGAGCACCCGTATTCATGAACAATCAGACCTAACA
Organism: Gottfriedia acidiceleris; assembly: GCF_036421055.1. GTDB lineage: Bacteria > Bacillota > Bacilli > Bacillales > Bacillaceae_G > Gottfriedia > Gottfriedia acidiceleris_C. Next base: position 120,606 of record NZ_JAZGQS010000005.1, read on the forward strand.
AGCCTGACAGAACTTAAACAAACTTATATAGATATGCTAGATAAATTTAACTCACTACATCAAGTAAAGGATATTCAAAAATCGATCGGAAAAATGGTTCAATCCAAGCAAATATATTTATACGGATTGAATGAAATGGCTTTAATTGCAGAACAATTAAAATTTAAGTTGATGAAACTTGGAATTTCAGTAAATTCATTTATTTCAAGTTATCAATTGGAAATGTCCACGAATTCGTTAACAAAGGATACTGTCGTAATTGGAATGAGTGTATCCGGGTATTCACCAGAAATCGTAAAAATTATAGATATCGCTAAAAAGGTTGGCTGTCCTACTATCGGGATCACAAGCCAACAAGATTCTCCTTTATCACTTGTACCTGATATAAAATTGATGATTCCAGCTACACAAGTGATTGAAGGGGAAAGTAGTTTAATTAGAGAGGTCTCTGTCTATTTCTTATTAGATATAATTCTAAAAGAATTACAGATTAAGCAGTATATCGAACAGAAAATCAGTAATTCGTTTTAATTTAGATGGGATGCTTATTATAGGTATCCCTTTCACTTTTTTAGTTAGATAGGGAGTGAGAAGATGAACCTTTTTGATCTGCCGCTGGGTAAACTGCAGACTTATAAACCGAAACAGACGAAGATGGCCGGTTTTACCGCTTTTTGGGAAAACAAGATAGCAGAAAATAAAAGCTATGCATTAAATATAGAAATAAAGAAAAGAGCTTATTATGTCCCAGGGGTTCATGTGTATGATGTCTACTTTGACGGGTTTCGTAATTCTCGTATTCATGGCGTTTTTATATGCCCTGAAAATGAGAAACCTAGTGCACCAGCATCAGTTATTTTTCATGGCTATAATTGGAATACGCTACAACCACATTATGCCCTTAAGTATGTAGCTCAAGGGATTCCAGTGTTAATGGTTGGGGTGCGGGGGCAAAATCTTAAATCCCCTGATCATAATCATTATAGACATGGTGGTGCAACTGGATGGATGACGCTGGGCATTGAGAATCCAGATCATTATTATTACGCCTATGTCTATATGGATTGTTTCCGAAGTGTAGATGTTGTTAGAGAGATTTCAGGCAAGAAGTCTGTATTTGTAGAGGGTGGAAGTCAAGGTGGGGCTCTAGCCATTGCAGTAGCAGCCTTACAAAATGATATATTACTAGCTTTATCTGATGTGCCATTTTTAACACATTTTGAACGTTCGATTCGCCTATCAACTGAGGGGCCATATAATGAAATTTATCATTATTTTAAAGTACATGATCCATTACATAAGACAAATCAACTTGTTTATGAAACATTAAGCTATTTTGATTGTATGAATTTAGCAGATTGGGTAGTATGTCCCGTGCTAGTTGGAGTAGGTTTAGAAGATCGTGTTTGTCCTCCTTCTAGTGGATATGCTTTATATCATCACTTAGGTGGAATCAAAGAAATAATGGCGTATCCAGAGCACGAACATAGTTTGCATCCAGTTCATGAAGAGGAAAAATTAAAATTTGTTGCGATCCATTCGGTTTGAAATAATGAATAGATTAATAGAAAGGAAGTAAACCATGAAAATTGCATATATACCAATCGACGAACGTCCATGTAATGTTTCTTATGTCCAAAAAATTGCAAGCTCTTCGACAGATGTTGAATTAATTATGCCTAATTTAGAATTACTTGGAAATAAAAAGGAATCAGGAGATACAGAGGGACTTTGGACTTGGGTTAAAGGTATTTCTAGTGAAGTAGACGCAATCATATTAAGCATTGATATGTTAATTTATGGTGGCTTACTTCCTTCGAGATTGCATTACTTAGAAGAAAATATAAGGGTAGTATGGGCGGAACGTTTACGTGCTCTTCGCAGGGATTATCCAAAACTTGAAATTTATGCTTCCAATTTAATCATGCGCACTCCGAAGTATAGTTCAAGTGACGAGGAACCTGAATATTACGAGCATTGGGGAAGAGAAATTTTTTTACGTGCTTATTTAATAGATAAGCAAAAGCGTGAAGAGCTATCACAGGACGAGCAAAAACAGTTAAACAATATGATTGAGATACTCCCTGAAGAATATATAAAAGATTATGAAACTAGACGTCAATTTAACTTGGCCATTAATCTTCAGATGCTCGAGCTTGTACATGAAGGAGTATTGACGTTTTTATCTATTCCGCAAGATGATAGTGCTGAGTTTGGTTATACAGCTATGGATCAAAGCTGTGTAGTCCGTAAGCGTGAAGAGCTACGTTTATATAGTAAAGTACATATGTATCCTGGTGCTGATGAAGTAGGAGCAACTTTGCTATCTAGAGCATACAATGCTTGGAAGAATCTGCGTCCAAAGATTTTTCCCGTATGGAGCAGTACACTTGGGCCGCAGTTAATTCCGATGTACGAGGACCGACCTTTTGCTGAAAGCTTAAAAGCACATATATTAGCATCTGGTTGTCAATTAGTTGATACGGCTGAGAGTGCAGATCTTATTCTTGCCTATAATACCCCAGGTCGTGTAATGCAGGAATCGTGGGAACAAAATACAAAGGATATTACTTATACAAGCTTTCGAAATATGTTGTCGTTTGTAGATAAAATAAAATCTTTTATTTTATCTGGAAAAAAAGTGATATTAGCAGATTCAGCTTTTGCAAATGGCGGAGATCGCGAATTAATTACGCTGTTAGATGAGGAGAAAATTTTAGACAAACTTGTCTCATACAAAGGGTGGAATACTAATTGCAATTCTCTTGGTACAACAATTTGCCAGGGTGTATTGGGCATGGAAGGTGACCCTTTAATCATTAAGAAAAATTTAATTTATCATCTCCTAGATGATTACTTCTACCAGGCAGAAATTCGAATGGAAATGGTTGCTGATTTCCTTCCTAAATATAATTTATCTTATTTTGACATAAGTAGGTTAGCTCATCTAGTTAATCAAGAGCGAGACAAGAGGCTTTTAAACAGATTTAATAATCTAATTTTATTTAGCTTTAAAAATATCAAAGTTGAAAATATTGCTACATATGCTCCATGGAATCGAATGTTTGAGTGCGGAATCGTAATAAATTATAAAACAAAAGAAGTGTAATAGTTATTGACACAACTCAAGGCAATTAACTTTAATTTTTATTATTGATAACACCATTTGTTGTATACAAACATTTAATTAAACAAAGTCATTCTCAAAAAAAATAATCCATAACTTTCCTACAATTCGATCGGTTACTTTTTAAAATAAAAATAAAAATTGGTTTTGCCTTACTAATTTCAAGTATAATGAATCATATTCAATGAATGAATATGATTTTTTTTAGGGAGAAATCTATCCATATATCGAAAAAAAACAAAACGAGGTTAAGAAATGACGAAAAGAAGTTATGCGGACTACCATCTAAGTGATGAAATTAAAAGAGCACTTGCTGTATTAAAATACAAAACTCCAACTGAAGTACAGAGTGAAGTTATTCCACTGGCAATGGAAAATCAAGATTTAGTCGTAAAATCCCAAACAGGAAGCGGCAAAACGGCCTCTTATAGTATTCCTGTTTGTGAAATGATCGAATGGGAGGAAAAAAAACCACAGGTTTTAATACTAACTCCAACTAGAGAGCTTGCGGCTCAAGTCCGTGAAGATATTACGAATATTGGAAGATTTAAACGTATAAAAGCGGTAGCTGTATATGGTAAAGAACCGTTTACTAAACAAAAGGTAGAATTGGAACAAAAAACACATGTTGTAGTTGGAACACCTGGAAGGGTTTTAGATCATCTTGAACGAGAGACCCTCGATCTAGATCAAATTAAATATCTTATCATAGATGAAGCTGATGAGATGCTTAATAGGGGATTTATCGATGAAGTAGAAGCGATCATCAAGCAGCTACCTTTAAACCGAGTAACGATGGTTTTTTCTGCAACTTTACCTAAAGATGTTGAAAATCTCTGCCATGAATATATGAAAAATCCAATTCATATTGAGATTGAATCAACAGGTGTAACGGCAAATACAATTGAACATTATTTAATAGAAGTGAAAGAGGAAGAAAAAGTTTCACTACTTAAAGACGTCACGGTTGTAGAAAACCCTGATAGCTGCCTAATTTTTTGTCGCACGAAAGAACACGTTGATACTGTGTATAGTGAACTGGAAAAAGCTAATTATTCATGTGAAAGACTCCATGGAGGACTAGAACAAGAAGACCGGTTTGCTGTAATGGATGGATTTAAAATAGGGAACTTCCGTTATCTAGTAGCAACCGATGTAGCTGCCAGAGGGATTGATATTGATAATGTAACATTAGTCATCAATTATGACGTTCCTATGGAAAAAGAAAGCTATGTTCACCGTACTGGCAGAACCGGCCGTGCCGGAAATAAAGGTAAAGCAATTACGTTTTCTACACAGTATGAAGGAAAGTTCGTTAAAGCAATTGAAAATTACATCGGCTTTGAAATACCTACTATTGAAGCTCCTAGTCAACAAGAGGTTATTAGTCGCAAAGCAATCTTCGAAGAAAAACTTAACAGCAGGCGAATTGTAAGAAATAATAAAACAGCCCGAATTAACCAAGATATTATGAAACTTCATTTCAGTGGCGGGAAAAAGAAGAAAATTCGTGCTGTTGATTTTGTTGGAACAATCGCAAAAATCCCTGGAGTGTCGGTAGATGATATTGGTATAATAACCATTCATGATCAGATGTCATATGTTGATATTCTGAATGGAAAAGGATCACTAGTTTTACAAGCTATGGAGAATGTGACAGTCAAAGGAAAAAAATTAAAAGTGAGTAAAGCAATTAAATAAGGAATGATTTGCCTACGTTTACATTAAAAAAGTCGATTTTCGTACAAACGGAAATCGACTTTTTGTTCTATATTTCTATTTAATAATTTGGGATAAATTTTACAAACAAGCTTCTAATGCAAGTTTCATCATTTTATCGAATGAAGTTTGTCTTGCTTCAGCACTAATTTCCTCATGAGTAACTAAAGAATCTGAAATAGTAAGTAAACAAGCCGCATTCTTTCCTAATACTTTCGCATTATGGAATAGTGCATAACTTTCCATTTCTGTACAAATACAATTATGTTCTTTATAAAAATTAACAAAATTTGGAACTGAACTTTCATAATAAAATACATCGCTAGAATGTATTCTTCCTTTAACAATAGGAGTATTTATCTGCTTTGCTGTTTCTTCAATTTTATTTGTTAATGATTCACAAGGATACTGAATGTCACCTTCTACACCTGCTTGAGTCTTTGCAAATGTAGATTGACTCCAAGCACTATCAACAAGCACAATATCGTGTATATTTAGTTCATCTGTATAAGCTCCTGCACTACCAACTCGGATAATATTGTCTACATCATAAAATTTATATAATTCGTATGAATAAATTCCAATACTTGGCATACCCATACCAGATCCCATTACAGATATTTGTTTTCCTTTGTATGTTCCTGTAAAGCCAAACATATTACGTACTGTATTAAATTGCACTGGATTTTCTAAATAAGTTTCTGCAATATATTTTGCACGTAATGGATCTCCTGGCATTAAAACTGTTTTTGCAATTTCTCCTGATTTGGCTGTATTATGTGGCGTTGTCATATTATTTTTTCTCCATTTCTATACTAATAATTTATTTAACTAATCCATACAACTTACATTCTTACTGATTTGACATGTTAATTGATCTTAACTTTATCATTCTTTCCTAAAATGTTTCCGTTTACAAAATAAAACAAAAAAACAAATTCAAAAAAAGTTAATTAATACTACGAAGTATAGTTGTATAGTTAGTTGTCTATTTAGTTTCAACTAAATTATATTTCAACAGAATAGATAAATCAATAGCAACTTAAAGTCACTCATTATTTAAACTTATAAAATTTTTTAGGAACTTTATTTAGAAGAACATAATTTGCTTTGCCGTTTTGACTTTTAATAGAAGTTTGCGAATAATCCATAACTCGATATAATAATGATAAGGAGTGTTGTTATGTCCGTAGAAAATAAAAAAAAATTACCTCTATACGTTGGGGTTTATGAAAAATTATTTAAATTAATTAATGAGGGAGTCTATCCAATTGGAAGTAAGCTTCCTTCTGAACCAGAACTTTCTAAGCTAATGAATGTTAGTAGAATGACCTTAAGACAAGGATTGGGTTTACTAAAAGAGGACGGTTATATTGAAACGATCCATGGACAAGGTAACTTCATAAAACAAAATAATAATTTAAGAAGCGTTGGATTAGAAAAAATAGATAATACAGTTTATCAATGCTGTACAGAACCTATTGATGATGTAGATGCTTATTTAGAAATTAGTTTTTCAGATGATTATGAATATGTTAAAAAGATTTTTAATCAAGATTCGGCAGTGTTGATTCGGTTTAATAGATGGTACAAAGCTAAAAATAAAATTGTCGCCCACGCTTATACAATGTTCCCAAGTGAAACAGCTTCCCTATACCAAATGAACCTAGGCGACCAGCAGAGTGTACTAAAAATACTTGAAGAAGATATTTATCAGTTAATCCATTCATCAACAATCGAAATAAAATTTACAGAATCAGTCCTTCCTTCTTCAAACCATGAATTACGTTCAACGAATAATTTATTCGTATTATTAATTGAAAATCTATTTGACTCAATGGGGAATATTGTACTTAAAAATAAAATTTATATTCCAATCGAACTTAGTTCAATTAAAATAAATCGAATAAACAAATAGTGTTAAAAGAGTGAATGTAAAATGAAAGAAATGCTACATAGGTGAAGTATGACATTTAATAGTTGAGAAATACCATTACATAAGATTTTGCACTTCCAATCAAAGGTGAATCAAATTATGTACATTTCAGCAAACTAAATCATATTTAATTGATTTTTAAAGGAGAGCAATATGATTAAACTTGTATTAATCAGACACGGGCAAAGTTTATGGAATGTTGAAAATCGGTTCACAGGTTGGACTGATGTTGATTTAACGAAGAGCGGACTTTCTGAGGCAAGAGAAGCTGGAATCATTTTAAGGAAAAACGGATTTACATTTGATGTTGCCTATACTTCAGTTCTTAAAAGAGCAATCCGTACATTATGGATTATATTAAATGAGATTGATATGATGTGGATTCCAGTACATAAAACATGGAGATTAAATGAACGACATTACGGTTCACTCCAAGGTCTGAATAAATCTGAAACAGCTCAAAAATATGGTGAAGAACAGGTTAATATTTGGCGAAGATCTATGAATGTTAGACCACCCGCTTTAAAACCGGATGATCCAAGATATGAAATAAATGAACCTCGTTATAAAAACTTGTCAAAAAATGAATTCCCGCTTACTGAAAATCTGGAGGATACAGAAAAAAGAGTATTAAAATATTGGAATGAAGAAATTGCACCAGCATTAAAAGCAGGTAAAAAGGTTATTATATCTGCACACGGAAATACGTTGAGGGGGATTGTGCAATATTTAGATCAAGTCTCAGCTGATGGAATTGCTTCACTTAACATACCAACAAGTATTCCTTTAGTTTATGAATTAAATGACGAACTGAAGCCTATTCGGCATTACTATTTAGGTATGGATGGAGAACTTCCACCCGATGTAATTCCAAAACATATCCCAAGCGAATTACTAGACCAATTTGATGATGATCATCCAAATATCACAATTCAAGATGAGTAAAATAGAAAAAGGATGGGTTTAGCAATCGTGCTTCCCATCCTTATCATTATGCTTGAGATAACTTTATTTTTTTTATTTGTAATTGTACTAATCGGAAGGATAATGTTAGTGCAGACACTCCTAAACCGACGATTAAACCAACCCAATATCCTTTTGCACCAAGATTCGTATTAGAAAGTGCATACCCGACAGGTAAAGCTATTACCCAATAAGCTAAAATCATCATAATTAACGTAGCATTCACATCTTTATAGCCTCTTAAGGCACCTTGTATTGGCGCTGCAATTGCATCAAATAGTTGGAACATGACTGCAAAGATTAAGAAACCGCCTGCCAAAATTTGTACAGATGGGTCATTTGTATACCATCCGGCTACATCATATCGGAATAAATAGATGATGATCCCAAAAAATGAGGCAATTGAAACTGCCATTACTAAGCCAATTTTGCTATATTCTTTTGCATTTTGAAACTCTTTCGCACCTACTTCATAGCCAACAGCAATTGTTAAAGCCATCGAAATACTTAATGGAACCATATAGAGTAGACTAGCAAAATTCATTGCCACTGTATGTGCAGCAATCGTTTCGGTATCAAACTCACTTAATAATAATGTAACGACCGAAAATACACTTACTTCAAAAAAGATACTAAGCCCAATTGGGACTCCTAATTTTAAAATACTTTTCCAAGTTGCAAACGAAATCGGAGGAAGTTTTTTAAATAGATTGAAGCTGCTAAATGGGTTTTTAGTTTTAATAATATATAAAGCAATTCCAAAAATAATCCAATACGTTATTGCAGATGCTACACCAGAACCTACGCCACCTAAACGCGGAAGACCAGCTTTACCGAATATAAGAAAATAGTTCAAAATTACATTAACTGGTACTGAAATAACTGTAATGATCATTGTAGTTCTTGTTTTACCTAAACCATCAATAAACTGACGAATGACTGTATACAGAAATAAAGGTAAAATGCCAAATGATAAAGCGAATAAGAAATGAAGAGCAACACGATGAACTTTCGGATCCAGATTCATATGATTTAAGATTGGATGAATTGAAAATATACCAATAATAATAATGACTATTGCAATAATCCCGGCCAAATAAAGTGCCTGTGTAACAAGAGGTGTTATTTTTTCATCTTGTTTTGCGCCATTTAAATTGGCAACCATTGTTGTAATTGCGACTAAAATGCCAGTTAACCCTGTACTGATTGGAGTCCAAATACTAACACCAATTGCAACCCCTGCTAAATCCCCTGGACTACTATTACCAGACATGATCGTATCAAAAAATGACATTGAAAATAATGTCACTTGAGTGATTAAAATCGGAAGTAGTAGTTTAAAAAAGCGTGATATTTTATCCTTTTTAGTAGTATTCAATTTATCAACCTCCTAAACAAACACTTTTACAATTGTATCATGTTTTGGTTTAATAGCTATAATGAAATTATTCGGATAAATATTTTATAAAGAAAGTTGGTCTTAGATTGGGTAATCAAGTTGTTATAATAACAGGCGCTGGAAGTGGGTTAGGAGCGTCATTAGCTAAAAAGTATTCTGAAAACGGAGCTCACATTTGTTTGTTAGGAAGAACTGAAAATAAACTTAGAGAAATTGGTAAACAATTACCTAATAATTATTCAATACATACTGTAGATGTTTCAGATCATGGAGATGTAACAAGAGTTTTTGATACAATCATTCAAACATATGGAAAAGTTGATTTATTATTTAATAATGCTGGTGTTGGAATTTTTGATCTTGCCGAAGAACTAAATGAAGAAGCTGTACATAATATGATCGATATTAACCTAAAGGGAACTATTTTCTGTTCACAAGAAGTTTTAAAACAAATGAAAAAACAAGATAGTGGTACAATCGTTAATATTGTTTCTACTGCAGGTCTAATTGGAAAAGCAACAGAATCAGTTTATTGCGCAAGTAAGTTCGGAGTTAAAGGCTTTACTGAAAGTTTGGTTGTTGAATTAACAGGAACCCCAATTTCGGTCTTTGCAGCCTATATGGGTGGAATGAATACAGACTTTTGGGCCGGTATTTTTGATGAAGATAAAACTTCAAAAATGATGAATCCTGACGATATAGCTGAAATCATTATTGAAAATATAAAACCACGTAAAAATATATCCATACCTGAAATTATCATAAAAAACATAAAATAAGTATTAACCACTCTGTCTTTTACACAAACTAAAGTCAAATCATTAAGAACTAAGTGGGGTATAAAAGATGAGCAAATCAAAAAAGAACAAATCAATGGAATCAAATCAAAATCAAAATGAAAATGATTTTGATGAATTATTACTTCAAGATCAAAAAACTGCAGATGATATTCCAATTGATTGGTTACCAAAAAGCGAACCAATTACGGAAACAATGTCATATAAAAATGGTGAAGATTAATTAAATTGTAGTTTAAATAGACTTGTTGGTTGTTTGCAATTGGATGAATAGGCATAGTAACCTGAAATTTAAGCGTTTTTAATTAGTCATAATGGCATGTTTTATTGACTTTGTCCGCAAACTGTAAAGAATAGCCATTTTGGCTATTTTTTTTTATTTTGATATGGTATTATTATTGAAGCGTTTTATATTAAAGCCAATTCCTGGCATTAAAATACATAAAAAAAATGAAAAACAAGATATAGTTAGGAGAATTATTGATGGAAAAAATACTAGTTTTTGGTCACAAGAACCCAGATACAGATACAATTTGCTCTGCAATTGCATATGCAGAATTAAAAAAGGCATTAGGTGAAAATGCTGAAGCAATTCGTTTAGGTGACGTAAGTGCAGAAACACAATTTGCACTTGATACATTTAAATCTGAAGCACCTCGTTTAGTAGAAAAAGTTGCAGCTGAAACAAAGAATGTAATTTTAGTTGACCATAATGAGCGTCAACAAAGTGCTGATGATATCGAACAAGTTCGTGTACTTGAAGTTATTGATCACCACCGTATTGCTAATTTTGAAACTAGCGATCCTTTATACTACCGTTGTGAGCCAGTTGGATGTACTGCTACAATCTTAAACAAATTATATAAAGAAAATAATATCGAAATTAAAAAAGAAGTTGCTGGTTTAATGCTTTCTGCAATTATATCTGATACATTATTATTCAAATCTCCAACTTGTACTAATCAAGATGTTACTGCTGCAAAAGAACTTGCAGAAATCGCTGGTGTAAATGCAGAGGAATATGGTCTAGAAATGTTAAAAGCAGGTGCAAACTTAGCTGATAAATCAATTGAGACTTTAGTTTCACTTGATGCTAAAGAATTCCAAATGGGTAACTATAAAGTAGAAATCGCACAAGTAAACGCAGTTGATACAAATGACGTACTTTCTCGTCAAGCTGAATTAGAAAATGTACTTGAAGGCATCGTTGCTAATAAAGGCTTAGACTTATTCTTATTCGTTGTAACGGATATTTTAACAAATGACTCAATCGCAGTTGCAAAAGGAAATGCTACTAATGCAGTTGAAAAAGCATATAATGTAACGTTAGAAAACAACACAGCTTTATTAAAAGGTGTAGTATCTCGTAAAAAACAAATCGTTCCAGTATTAACTGAAACATTTAATACACTTTAATTCGTAATTTAACAACAAAGTCTTTGAAAGGCTTTGTTGTTTTTTAATAGCTAATAAATGGGGGATTTGAAATGGAAAATTTAAAATATCCGATTGGCAGATTTAACATACCATCAAGCTACACTCATCAACAACGTAAAGAATTTATTAACGTACTAAAAGATGCTCCAATTAAATTTAAGGAAGCAATCACATCGCTTACAGAAGAACAATTAAACGCACCTTATCGTGAAGGTGGTTGGACACCAAAACAAGTTATTCATCATGTTGCTGATAGCCATATGAATAGTCTTATGAGGGTTAAACTAGCTTTAACTGAAGAAAATCCTACAATTAAAGCCTATGATGAAAATGCATGGATTTCATTAAGTGATTCAAATTTTGACTTTTATAGTTCTTTAAAAATAATCGAAGGTATTCACGAACGTTATGTTGTTTTACTTGAATCACTAACAGAGGAAGAGTTTAAACGAACGTGTTATCATCCTGAACTTAAAATTAATATTAGTATAGATTTCATTTTAGCTTTATACGCTTGGCATAGCGAACATCATTTGGCTCATATTTATTTAGTGAAAAACAGTTAATAGTAAGGTGTGAATACCAATCAAATGATTATTTATATGTAGCAAAAAAAAGATTGTCATTCTAGATATAGCTGACGATTATCAATTTATGGAAGAAGAATTAATCGAAATTCCCAGAATAGAGTATTCGAAATAATTTCGGGTACATGGGCAAGAAGTGAAAAGAATTTTAAAGTTTTAAGGAACCCACTCAGCTAAAGAGTGGGTTTAGTTCATTTTACCTTGTTTAGATTATAAGTATTTCCTCAAAAATTTAAATATTTCCAAAATAACCCAATTTACAACGGTGTCAAAGTCCATGTTGTACACATAAAAATAAAAGTAGAGCAAAATAAGAAAAAGGTGTGAGCATGTACTACAAATTACTAAAGCTATATATTAAAAATTCAAATTTAAGTTTGACTGAGATAGCCAGAGAATTAAATAAGTTGGGATTTTCAAAAGACAAGAGCTATTTAAGCAAATTACAAAATGCGAAATTGACTCCACCTGAAGAAAAATTAACTAGAGCGATTGCAAAAGTGACTGGTGGAAATGCTGAAGATTTAATTTGGTGTGCTTATATTAATAATGCACCTGAAAAATTGAAAACTCCTTTACGAAATATATCCGAAGAAGTATTTAATCTTGCACAAATAGATATGAATAGTAATCTTATATTTGATGTCGTCTATAACGCGCAAAACGTTGAGGATCGTTCAAAAATATTTGCTGAATTTATTAGACGGTCACGATTACGTAAAAATCTATCAATAAAATGCCTTGCAAGAAAAGCAAATGTATCCCATTCATATATTTCACTAATTGAAAATGGCAAAAGAGGTATTCCGTCAACAGAAATTATACGAAAGTTGGCAGAACCACTCGGAGTTCCTGTTATTCAGATGCTTCAATTAGCAGGATATGTACCAATTGAAGAAAACGATTGGATAGATGGTATGAACCTAATTCGTAAAGCTAATTCAATGTTAAACAATGAAGAAAAAGAGAAATTATTAAAGATAATAGAAGCTTATCTAACATTGTCTTCTGTTCACTTTTTTTAACGATATAGAATAAATAAAAATGCAGGATTCAGAATTACTCCTCTAACCTGCATTTTTTATTCTTTGACTATGCCTTTAATTATGTAAATACAATATACCAAATGATAATAGCCGACCTAACTAATCATTTTATGTCCATTTCAATTCTTTTTACGAATCTTGACTATATTTGTAAATTTTAGGAAAGGATAGTAAGAAACTGTAAAAGGAAGTGAAGAGTATGTCACAACAATTTGACAATTTACCTGATTATGAATTATTAGCGAATAATCCAGCATTATCTTTACATGAACTGTCATATCATTATGATATGAGTTTTAATGATATCGCTGAAATTAGAGGAATCTCTGTAGAGGATTTAGTAAATTACTATCAGACAAATACTTCTCACGATTCATTATTTTATTTTGAATAAAATCTACATGAAGCTGAGCCATATCTATTGGTATCTCCTTTTTAAATGTAAATAAACGTCGGAATTAGGTTTAAAAAATGAAGTTAAGTCATTTAGACTTAACTTCATTTTTTCTTCTTTGTCTTTAATCGCCAATTATTACATACCATAAATTTACCAATTGGATATTCAAAATTACATTTTTGAATAAACTTGAAATTTAATTTTTCACATATTTTATTAGATGGAATGTTATTAGTTGAAGGAAAAGCGTGAATGTATTTATGCTTCGATTCTTTTTGGGCCTTCTTAATCGCTTTTTTTACAGCGATTGTTGCTATACCTTTTCGTTGAAATTGTGGTAAAATACTCCAACCAATTTCATAAACATGTTTACCATCCCATATGCGATCCCAATAGCCGACAGTTCCTATTTTTGTTCTACACGGTAGCAAAAAAATTACAAACATTTGTCCTGTACCTATTCGACTCATTTCAAGGTAATGCTTGTGCCGACTCATAATTTCTTTGAAACTTTCAAGTCCTCCAAGATATTTCATCATACTATTCGTATTGGATGATAGAAGTAAATTAAGGTCTGCTTCGTTCCATGGCTCGATTACTATGTTTGATTCATCTATTTTTGACAATTAATACACTCCAAATTTGTATTAAAAAGAATCATAATAAGATAATTTATTCTGAAGTGATGATGATGTCTCTAATTAAACAACACAAATTAAATAGGTGGGATTCTTATCAACATAATCTTCAAATTATCAATAAGGTTTAAATTCTCATCAGGTAAGCTCTAACGATAATCCCATCATTCGCTGGTTCAAAGTCAAACTTTGACAATCTTTTAAATCCTATTTTTTCATATAAACATATGGCATTTTCCATAAATTCACCAGTATGTAATCCAATCGCATCGAATCCTTTTTCCTTCGTGCGATTAATACATTCTGAAATTAGTGCAGATGCAATTCCTTGTCCTCGGTAGTCTGACTCTACAGCAAGCATTCGGATTTCTGGATAATCAAGTTCGTCAATATAGTCTCCATAAGCATTTATTTTGGCTGGGAATAAAGCGACGCTACCTACAATTTTTCCTAAGGCCGTGGCAACAATTATTTCCACACCTTCTTGTTCATCAACAGTCGATGAGAGGGACTTCTTTAAAGCATTCCAATGTTGATCTGATAACAAGTTGACGTATTCATAATAAGCGTTAATTCTTTGTTCTCGAATTGACCCAAACATCTTTTTTTCAGCATTACAAATTTCTATTTTTACCATTAAAATCGTATCTCCTTTTGCGTTAATGAATGAGGAACTTTTCTTTTTGTCTACTTAACTCTTCGCGATTGTGTTTCGAATCCCAAATGGTAAGGTCTGGACCTTTTGGTAAGATTTTTGGTTCTTCTTTATCGGGTGAAATGGTAATCGATAAATGGTAATGTCGTTTAATCGCATCAAAATCAGTTGTATCCCCAAACCCTGGTGTTTGATATAAATCTCGTACATAGCCCCATAAATTTTTAAACTCGCGTATTAAATTTCGATTCGTATTAAAGGCTGTAAAGTAAGCCGTATCGAACCGTACAAGTGTTGTAAATAACCTAACATCAGTATCAGTAATTTTATCACCAAATAAAAACCGTTGGTTAGATAAGCGTTTCTCTAGTTCATCTAATCGATTAAATAACGTTACATAAGCATCTTCATAAGCTTTCTGAGATTGTGCAAAACCACATTTGTATACACCATTATTTACATCATTGAAGATGATTTCGTTTAGGGCATCAATATCTTGTCGCATGGAAACTGGGTATAAATCTGGTGCGTTCTTTTTATGGTACGGCTTCCAAACAGTTTCGAAATAATTTGTTAGCCTAAAATAGTCATTATTTACAACCTTACTAGTGCTAATATCGATCATTGCAGGAACTGTCGGGCGTCCTGAATAGTTTTGATCTGATTTATAATAGATTTCACTCATGTATTGAACGCCTATAATTGGATCAACTCCTCCTGAATCCAAAGAAAATTCCCAATCCACGTGAGGCAATCTTGGACGAACTGGACTGACGGTTCCTAAACTGATAGCATTTTCTAAGCCTAAAATTTTTCGTACAATAACAGATCGATGAGCCCATGGACAAGCAGCTGACCAAATGAGACGATATCGACCTGCTTCAACTGGAAGTTCTCCTGGTTTATTTCCAAATGGTGTAGAAAAACGATTTAATTGACGTCTAAAGAAACCATCAACGGTTACTTCAGTTGGATTAGTTTTATTCATACTTAAACTTCCTTTCTCACTTCTTTGGATAATCTTTTTTTATTAGAAATTTTGAAAGTGAACATAGAAGTAATTCTAATACTCTATTATACTCTTAAAATTCAGAAAATGTATTTTTTCTAGTCATACGAAAGATGACCATATGAACTATTTAATTCTTTCTATTACTTTGTTAGAATTTATCTCGAATTTGAGGTATATTTAAATTACTTAATAAATTTAGCAGCAGAACATTATTAATCTAAAAGCTTCGGAGGAATCGTTTTATGGAAATAGGAATTAGTACTTTTGTGGAAACAACGCCTGATGCAAAGACAGGTAATGTAATAAGCCATGCAGAACGTTTACGTGAAGTGGTTGAGGAGATTATACTGGCAGATCAAGTAGGATTAGATGTATTTGGAGTTGGGGAACATCATCGTAATGATTTTGCAGCATCATCCCCAGCAGTCGTACTAGCTGCTGCTGCATCACAAACAAATCGTATTCGACTAACAAGTGCCGTAACTGTACTTTCATCAGCAGATCCAGTACGAGTTTTTCAAGATTTTGCTACGCTTGATGGTATATCGAATGGGCGAGCGGAAATCATGGCGGGACGTGGTTCATTTATCGAATCATTTCCACTATTCGGCTATAATTTAAAGGACTATGATGAACTTTTTGAAGAAAAACTAGATTTACTGTTAACCATACAAAAGTCTGAATTCGTAACATGGAGTGGAAAACATCGACCAGCTATTAACAATATAGGAATTTATCCTCGACCAGTTCAGCAGCCCCTACCAATTTGGATTGGAAGTGGCGGAAACAGTGAGTCAGTCGTTCGAGCTGGACTTTTGGGGCTTCCACTAGTACTTGCAATTATAGGTGGTCGACCAATTCAATTTGCACCACTTGTTGAGCTTTATAAAAAAGCAGCAGCTCATGCCGGTCATGATGTAAACAAACTACAGATTGCATCCCATTCACATGGGTTCATCGCAGAGGATACAATGACTGCTGCTGATAAATTTTTCCCTTCTACACAGCAGGTCATGAATAAGCTCGGAAAAGAACGAGGTTGGGGTACTTATGACCGAGATGCATTCGATACAGCACGGAGCTTTGAAGGTGCACTTTATGTTGGTAATGCTGAAACTGTAGCACAAAAAATCATCCACCTTCGAAAAAATGTAGGTATTACAAGATTTATGCTTCATTTACCAGTTGGTTCAATGCCTCATGCAGACGTAATGAAAGCAATTGAACTATTAGGTAAGGAAGTTGCACCAATTGTTAGAGAAGAAATCACAAAGTGGGAAGCAAATCTTTAATTTGAAATAAATGAAAAGCTGTTTTCTATAAGAGAACAGTTTTTTTATCGTTATAATAAAAAACGTGATAATATTCCATCAATTGGAAAAGAATATTGCATAAGAAAGGAGGGAATCCGAGTGGTAATAAAAAATTGGCTATCAGGTCTAATTGTTTTTTTAGCAACGATTGTATTACTGGCAACACCAGCTAAATTCAAAGCTTTTGCTGAATCTGGTGTTTCAGATGCAAATAATCGTGCACAAACAATCGTAGTAGAGTTAAATGATGATTACTTTAATCCGAAAAACATTATAATTCCAAATCGTACAAAGACAACTTTATTATTGAGAAATAAAGGAAGTAAACCACATACTTTTACTGTGAAAATGCTCAATATTGATGTAGAAGTTCAACCAAGAACTGAAAAAACTATTTCAGTATTACCAAAACAAGCAAATACATATGATCTAACTTGTAAGTACCATTTTAATGTAGGTATGGTAGGTAAAGTAATCGTAAAATAAAATCAAGGCCGTTTGGCCTTGATTTTTATTTATTTATTGTGAATTTACTACAGTAATGAAATGTCATTGGAAATTCTATCTTATAACATTACTTTTTAATAAATTCTCCTCATACAATTAGAATGAGGAGGGATATGGATGGAGAACATCGATTTTCATATACTTCAATGGTTTTTTGGTAGTACACCCATTCTTGGTTTAGCTTTAATGATGTTTATTGCCTCATCACTTAGGAAACGCCTCACTATACCAATTATTACAGTTATCGTAACATCATGCTTGTGGTATATTTGGAAAACACTCCCAAACGATATTTGGCATCGTATGGGAGCAACGGGTACTGTTGGACTGTACCAACATATAACCTTCGCGCTAATCCTTGGTTTAGTCACATCGAGCATTCTTGGAATGTTTCAAAAAACTCGTCACGCTAAATAAGATTACCATTAGATTAATGAACAGATAAATGGCTTCAATGATTTTAAATAGATGAATAGAATGTACAAACAACTAGGAACTCTCTTAAAAGAGGCTCCTTTTTTTATTTCAAAGAAATGAAAGCGATTTATAAAAAAAGAATAAAAAAACCAATTGACTCTCCCCTCGGAGGAGGCTTTACATTATGTTTTGTAGAGCTTTTAAAGGAGTTGAGTTAAAATGAAAAAACAAAACATCATGTTATTTTTAGTATTAATGAATTTATTTATTATTTTTTTAGGAATAGGATTAGTTATTCCAGTCACACCTTCAATTATGAATGAGTTAAATATATCTGGTACAATTGTGGGCTATATGGTAGCTGCATTTGCTATTACACAATTATTTTTTTCACCAATTGCAGGTCGCTGGGTAGATCAGTTCGGACGTAAAAAAATGATTATAACGGGACTATTAATCTTTAGTATCTCAGAGTTTTTATTCGGAATGGGGAAAACGATTGAGGTTCTTTTTATTTCACGTATGCTAGGCGGAATAAGTGCAGCATTTATAATGCCTGCTGTAACAGCATTTATCGCAGATGTTACTACTGTGAGTACAAGAGCAAAAGCACTCGGGTATATGTCAGCTGCAATTTCAACAGGTTTTATTGTTGGGCCAGGTGTTGGAGGTTTTTTAGCAGAATTTGGCCCACGCATACCATTTTTCTCTGCAGCAGGATTGGCAATTTTCGCAGGCGTTTTATCTATTTCAGTCCTTCCTGAGCCAGAACGAAATCAAGACAGTATTGAAGAGCAAGGACAAAAACCAGGATTTAAACGTATTTTTGCTCCGATGTATTTTATATCGTTTATGGTTATTTTGATTTCACAATTTGGCTTGTCTGCATTTGAATCATTATTTTCATTGTTCACAAATCATAAATTTAGTTTTACACCGAAAGATATAGCAATCATGATTACTGGCGGCGGAATTGTTGGTGCGATTGCACAAGTAGCATTATTTGATCGATTAACAAAATGGATGGGAGAAATTCGATTAATTCGATATAGTTTGATCCTTTCAACAATACTAGTATTTATGATGACAATTGTGAACTCATATTTTATGATTTTACTAGTGACGTTTACAGTATTTTTAGGGTTTGATTTAATGCGTCCAGCTGTTACAACTTATTTATCTAAGATTGCTGGAAATGAACAAGGCTTTGTAGGTGGAATGAATTCTATGTTTACTAGTTTTGGGAATGTAATAGGACCAATAATAGGTGGAATCCTATTTGATATAGACTTAAACTATCCATTTTATTTTGCAACAGTCTTATTAGCAAGTGGTGTTGGTTTAACAATTGCTTGG
Source organism: Gottfriedia acidiceleris (assembly GCF_036421055.1). Lineage (GTDB taxonomy): Bacteria > Bacillota > Bacilli > Bacillales > Bacillaceae_G > Gottfriedia > Gottfriedia acidiceleris_C. The sequence continues at coordinate 139,912 of NZ_JAZGQS010000005.1, forward strand.
AAAATGCCAGTATATCGAACAGCATAAAAAATCAAAAAAGCGTATTCTATCTTTACGAATAAAGAATATGCTTCTTTTGCTAAAATAAGATTGTGGAGGTGATTAAAGTGAAGGAAAAACTTTATACAATAGGTGAGGTATCCAAATTAGTTAATATTTCGATTAAAGCACTCCGATATTATGATAAAATCAACTTATTTAAACCAGCGTATGTCGATCCAGATACGAATTATCGATATTACAAAGACTCACAAATTCATCTTCTTGATTTAATCAAATCACTCAAATATATTGGTACTCCATTAGAAGAGATGAAAGAAGTACAGGGGCTACAGAGAGATGAATTTTTCTCGTTTTTAACAGAACAAGAAAAGATTGTAAGAGAAAAAATAGATTCATTAATTGAAATTGAAAAAATAATCGCAAATGCAAAGAAGGGATTGCAAAAACAAAAGGATTATCCACAATTTGGTGAAGTGTTCTTTTCGTATGAAGAAGAAATGCAAATCATTCAGACGAAAGCTTATGGAATTGACCCGAAAAATATTTTAAATGCATCATACAGTAAATTGAAGAAATTTGCTGCTTCTACAGAAGGTTTTAGGAACAATGGTTATGGAGCCATTGTGCCATATAAGTCTTATACACATGTTAGTGAAGTAACATATCAATATTTATTTACACCCGTTTTAACAAAAAAACAAACTACATTACTATTACCAGATACCGAGGTTTCAACCATCCCCGAAGGAAAATACATATGCATTACTTATAAAAGCGTATCATCTGATGATTATTTTACTAACTTACAAAGACTTATTAAGTATATAGACAAACATCAAATAAAGGTTAAAAGTGATATATATGAGTCATTAATACATAATAATTATTCACCGAACCAAAAAGAAGAATTTTTGATTGAAATGAGAGTATTAGTTGATGATGAAAAGTGAATAGATTAAAAAAATTTTACAAAGACTCCTTAAGTAAGGGTCTTTTTTACTTTTATCATCTATAAATAAATTTATTTAATATAAAAATTGAATTATTGAATAAAAAGATAAACATTTATATAAAAATTAAATTTTTTTGATCGGTTAATCAATTTATTTAATATAAACATTTAATAATTTAATTAAATTACAATTTTTTATAAATAATTTTAAATTCTTGTTTGAAAAATTAAATTTATAGTGTATGATATGATTAAATAAAAGAAAGGAGAACAGTATGTCGTATCCTTTACTCACAAATTGTCCTGTTTGTAGCAAGTCACTAAAAATTACGAAACTACATTGTAATCATTGTCAGACAACAATCGAAAATGAATTTGAAGTATCAAAATTAGCTGCTCTAGGTCAAGAACAACTTCATTTTATTGAGATTTTTCTTAAATGTCGTGGAAATATTAAAGAGGTCGAAAAGGAATTAGGAATTTCTTATCCAACCGTCAGAGGAAAATTAGATGAAATTATCACTACTCTTGGGTATTCCACTCAAAAGAAACCAGAAATAGATAAATCAAAAATTGTAACATTATTAGAAAAAGGCGAAATTACGGCTGAGAAAGCCATTCAATTATTAAAAGAGGGGGACTTAAAATGAAAGACGAGATTTCAAGAATTCTAACGTTGGTGGAAGAAGGAAAGATAGATAAGGATAAAGCTAGTGAATTAATTAATATTTTACAAGAGAAAGATCAACCGGAACGCGTATCATTAATAAAAGAACCATATGGAAATAAAATTTTAAAAATTCGTGTGAACTCTCAAGTAGGAGATAATGTTAACGTTAATGTGCCGATTAATCTTGTGAAGGCCGTTTTAAAAGTAGGTACAAATATTGCTGAAAAAATTCCTGAAGCTGAAAAATATGTAAAAGACATTAATGTTGATCTACTAATCGAAGCAATCGAAAACGAAATGGTCGGACAGATTGTTGACATCACTTCATCAAACGGTGATAAAGTTTTTGTTGTGATTGAGTAGAATATGATGAAGGTCAAGTTGAAAATAGAAGGAAAGCGATTTTCCATTCCTGTTCCTTATGTAGTTTTAAATTTAGCTAGTGTGATCATCACATCAAAATTACTTAACCGTTTAATAAATAAAGCAATGAATAAAAACGGCAGTCAATTCAAATTCCCTGAAATTGATAGAAAAGATTTGAAGCCTTTACTACAGGGACTTTCAAAAAATAGTGGATTAATCCTTGTAGAAACAAAATTAAAAGATGGAACAGAGGTAGTAGTAAAGCTTTAAAATTTGATCCTTTAAATACTAATTTATATTCTCGCAAAATGTTTTTTAAACTTACTTATAATAATATTATGTAAACAAGTTTGCATTAAAAAGAAACCCCATTTAAAAAATGGGGTTTTTCACATTAATAATCTTCATCATCCCAAACATTACTTGCATTTTGAGTTCGATTCATCATTTTTGCTAAATAAAGTTCCGTCGTTTGAATACTTTCATGACCTAAACTTCGACTAACTTGATAAATGCTCGCACCTTTTTCAATTGAACGACATGCATAATGATGTCGAAAGAAGTGAGGACTAATATTACTTGATCGATTATGTTCTTTTACAAAAGGTAACTCAGAATCTTTTATCATTTCAATTACATATTTTGATAAATATTTAAACGAATAATGCTGATTTCGTTTATTTGGAAAGAATGGACTTGAATCTGTTTTTGAAATGAGATTTGATAAACCACGTCGACTCCTTAGTTTACATAAATCTACAAATACATGATGTAATAATTTAACTTCACGTTTTTTATTTCCTTTTCCAACAATTTCAAGCCAATAACCGTTTGAATCCTTTGTAACGTTCCCCCAATTTGCCTCTGCTAGTTCCCGAATTCGCATACCAGTTGTTGCTAATAATTTGATTATAGTTGTTTTTAATATATTTCCATTATAAAAATTCAATAATGCTTTAACTTCACTTTCTTCTAAATCACGATTTGGTAGATCATCCTTTGTGATTTTGGCATTCAATATCCGAGTATATAAAGGTACTTGAACATAATGACTATCAAATAAAAATTTGAAAAAGCTTTTTAAGATGACAAGTTTTCTTGAAAGGGTTGTAACACGATATTGTTGTTTGTTTGGACCATACTGATATGTTGATAACCATTGTTGATATGAATCGATATGTCTTTGTTTTAAATTTTTGAAAAATGAAGTTTCTATATAAGATTCTACGTCATGCCGCAAAAACTCTTCACTCTTCATCAAGTATCGAAAAAACTGCATTAACTCTCGTATGTATTCTATCTTTGTACTATCTTTACGTTGTTTCGATTTTTGAATATCTTTTCTCTGATGGACAAAGTAGTAAATCATATCCAAATCAGAAAAACCTTCATAAATCATTTTATGATTTTTTTCATTGTCAAACTTTGTTTGTAGAAGAATTGGAAAGTATGTTTCATCTATTAAATGCTCAATTAAGTTAGATTCATAATAATTCGTAGCTGGTAAATGCATTGATTTTGTAATAAGTAGGCTTGATTTTACTAACATCTTACTCACCTCATAATCAATTATACAAAAATTATTGTATATATAGTATAAAATCGTAAATTTTTTCCAGTTAAATAATTTTCTTCCTTATTTTATAAATTATAAACGACATTATAGGATAAAAATAGAAAAATACACTATTATTCTACTTAAGACAAAATATGTATAATTAATTATTTATAAATAACTAGATTTAATTTTATCTCTTTTGTTAGTTTTTAACAATTTGTTGGAAATAATTATGATATAATTAGTGTATAAAACAATGAAAAGGAAGAGTTCAAATGTTAGAACAAGATCAAAAAATGAAAGAGATTGTTTCAACAAATGAGGCTGTCGAACTGTTAGGTGTATCGAAACAAACGATTTATAATTATGTAAAGGCTGGAAAACTAAATCTTGTTTATGAGGATTGGCAAATCGATGGGACAATGAGATTTTATTTAGAGGACCTTAATCGATTAAAATCTCAAACTGTAAAACCGGTAGGGCTAACTGTACTTGAAACAGCTAATTTATTAGGAGTATCGAAAGCAACAATCCATCAATATATAAAAGCTGGGAAAATTAATGCAAGTAAAGTAAATTTTAAAGGTAGACTAACTGTATTTATTCCAGAAGAAGAAATTGAAAAGCTAAAATTCTCACATAAAAATGCATCAAGAAAAAAATCTTTTTATACAAAAGACTTAGAATTTTACTTATTCGGCTTATATGAAATTCCAAACTCAAACGAAAAAGCCCGAATCATAGAGCTTAATGAAACCTCTGAAATTGTAGCAAAAACGAATATGGGTGAACTTTTAGACAAAGAAGAACTTACAAATCGTGGGTTTAGAAAAGCTTATGAAATGAAAAATACCAGTCATAGTACGAAAAGAGGCATAATCTCGTTTCAATTTCCAATACCTCTGTCAATTAATGCCCCGATTTTTGGAATTATCGATTCATTTTATAAACACATTGGACATCAAAATATGAATCTATTTATTATGAACAACGCAATTAAGGTTGAAATAAAACCGATTAAACTACCTTATCTTGATGTACAAATTGAACAAGATTTTGAAATTTTACAAAACTGTTTAATTGATGGTAAGCTTTCTACTAGACCAGGTTTTATTGTGTTTACGAGTAATCAAGAACAACTAACTATTTTTGTGAAAGATTCAATAAAAGAAAACATTAAACAAATTGCATTAAATCATCACACTGGAATTGAGGATATTACTGAAAAGCTTTTGCTTATGGGTTTAAAGGAATTTGAAAAAAACAACTCCTTTAATGACTAAATTTACCCGCCAATTTCCGACAATGAGATGGATACTTATCTTAGAAATCAAATCTCGATGCGTCTATCAAACCAATTTAGATAATTCTGAAAACAAATAATAAGGGGAATAAAAAATGAAGTTTATCGATTTAAGAAGTGACACTGTAACAAATCCTACAGATGAAATGAGACAAGCCATGTTTTTAGCCGAAGTTGGTGATGATGTGTATGGGGATGATCCAACTGTACAAAAATTAGAAAGTCTAGCTGCTTCTATGGTTGGGAAAGAAGCAGCATTATTTGTACCGAGTGGAACATTTGGTAACCAGCTTGCTTTGTTTACACATTGTGATCGTGGTACTGAAGTCATTCTTGGTGAGGATTGTCATATTTTCGAACATGAAGTTGGCGCTGCTTCAATTATTGCCGGGGTTCACTTAAGAACATTACAAACAACTCATGGAAAAATGGATATTAAACGAATCAAACATTCGATCCGACCTGATGACATGCATTATCCAGAAACTTCACTAATTTGTTTAGAAAATGCCTATTCAAATGGTTCTGTTGTTGATATCGACTATATGAAGCAAGTTTATAGCATAGCTAAAGATGCAAATATTCCTGTGCATTTAGATGGTGCAAGAATTTTCAATGCTGCAACTTATTTAAAAACAGATGTTAAAGAATTATCTCAATATAGTGATTCAGTAATGTTTTGTTTATCAAAAGGACTTTGTTCACCTGTAGGTTCAATACTTGCTGGAAGTAAAGAATTTATTGAAAAAGCGAAAAAGAAACGCAAATTACTAGGTGGTGGCTGGAGACAATCTGGATTTTTAGCAGCCGCTGGTATCATCGCATTAGAAAAAATGACGAAACGATTACATGAAGATCATGAAAATGCTCAATATTTAGCTAATAAACTAACTGAAATCCCAGGAATTAATGTTGACACTTCTCAACTTCATATAAATTTAGTATTCTTCCAAATGTCTGATATGAAAAGAAGTCCAGAGGAAATTGAAGAAATTTTTAAAGAAAACGGAATTATTACTTTTGCCCCGGATGAATATGGTATGATGCGTTTTGCTACACATTACTGGATAACAAAAAATGATATTGATAAAGTAATTGATGTGATGAAGACAATATAAGATCCACACGTATCGATATTTAACTAAATAGAAACTAATTGAATAAAAGGGTTAATATTAACCGTAAAAGTCCCAAAGTAAAAAAGAGGAAAATTCCTCTTTTTTAAAATTTTCTTATGTTATGATCTCTTTTAACTTTGTTCTCAACTTCTTATGTAGTAGTTAAAGGAACTTAATGAATTAGATAATGAATTTTATAATAATTTGAACTATGAAGATACAAATGAAAAAGTAATGAAATTGTTCGACTAATATTTGTATAAATGATGTTCTACCGCTAGAAGTTCTACTTGTAAACTATTCTTCATTTTTCAACTTTAGTTAATTGTAAACTTGAAAAATATTACTCTACTATAAAAGAATAGTAAATATTAACGGAATTATCAGGAAACTATTGTACATAAGTAAGACCTTGTATATATTTAAAGTACAATATGACTGAACAAAAGCTCATATTAGGATGAATTTTAATTAAAAACTGATTAAGGAGGATGAATGATGGAAGAAGTAATTGAAAAAGCAATTCAAGATATCTACCCAGATGATTTCGCTTGGTGTTATGGATGTGGTCGATTAAATAAAGATGGTCATCATCTTCGCACTGGTTGGCAAGGTGATAAAACCGTTACGATTTTTACACCGGAATCAAAGTACATGGGAATTCCGGGTTTTATTTATGGTGGATTAATCGCTTCGTTAATTGATTGTCATGGGACAGGTTCTGCCTCACTTGCTTTACACCGTAAGAATGGGAACGAGATAGGAGATGGTTCAGTTCCACCAAGATTTGTAACCGCTTCCCTCAATGTTGAGTATTTAAAACCAACTCCACAAGATGTACCACTAAAAGCAATTGGCACTGTTGAAGAAATCCATCCTAAAAAATGGAAAGTTCATACAGAATTATTTGCAAATGATATTCTTTGTGCGCGCGGAGAGGTAGTTCTTGTTGTAATGCCTAGCACATTTTTAAAATAAAATCTTTAAATAAATATCGTTCCAAGTCTAGGAGTAAATTTCTTAGCCCTTTTTTGTAGATGAAAAATTTTAGAAAAAGCTTCTGAACACTAAAATGTTGTGTTCAGAAGCTTTTTTCTATGTCCTATATTCAATTTTATCTATATATTTACCTGGTGGTCAATCTGTTAACCACTAAGTTTTGAGATTTTTTATTAACTTTTTCTTTATTATGCAAGAAAGATTCCATTGCTTGATCCACATAAACCCATCCCTTTAAACTTAAATGAAGCGAATCTCTGAAGAAATATTTATCATATTCATGGTTCGATAAGTCTTCAACTTCGAAACCAGAATCCCGAATTTCTTTAGATACTTTTTTATAGTATAAAGAACGCTCTTCTTTTTTAAAACCAACGTAATCATAAAAGTACCCATTTACTGGAATAGATATGAAAAGTGGTTTTGCGCCAGCACTTTTTAATAAATCTAATTCCAGTTGTAGGTCTTTATATTCAGGTGATTCTTTATAAGAAGCTGTGGATCTAGAGTTCTTTAATTGATTAATTTTATTAGCAAAATGCAATGTATAAATACTGTTTCTAATATAAAATGGATTATTGGTTGCTGTTTTCTTTCCTTCTTTTTCTGCAATTGCCATCAGCTCTTTATATGATTTATTTTTTGAAGTTGAGTAATTATTTATTTTAATATTACTGATAAAATTAAATTTTGATGTAAGCACATCTTGTTTATTTATAATTGATAAATAAGGATTGACTAAATTATTAGTAATTAGTTTATTAGTTAGTTTTTCTGTCTTCATTCCAAGTGCCTGCCTCATCAAAGTCGCAAGCATTTTATCATTTCTTACTATTGAATAATCAAGTAATCGATTAATTGCTCTTTCTTTTATATCCATAGGGATTTCTTTATTTTTTGCAAATTCAATTGCTTGTAACTTCGAAAAATTCGGGTCAAAACGTTGTTCATCTAATCCTCTTTTATTAAACCATTGGGGTGAAATTATAAAAATTATCTTTTTCCCTTTTAAACTTGAATAGTTAGCAGATAAACTAAGGAAATGTATTAAAGATTGAGTTCCTCCTCTTCCAATTAGGAAAGGTATATATTTTGGATCATATGCCTTAAAAAAAAATGACGGATGAAACTGATCAAATCTTGAGAGTTCCGACGAACCATAGATTGGTATAATAGTAGGATCTTTCATAACTTGTCTTTGTACTGTAATACCTTGGAAGATAGCAGGACTAAGTGAACTAGATTGATGCCTAGTTGTTTGCTTTGTAACTAGTGGAGTTAACCATTGATTTGGAATGGAAATTATTAATATAACAAGTATAACAGCCAAAAACATTGGACCGAAAGTAGTTTTTTTCATATCTAATCCCTCATTTGATGTCTAATTATTTGTTTTAGAATAATGTTCCTGAAAAAATTAAAAAACCAAAACAAATAAAGTGAAATGTAATAATGATTGAAAGTATATCAGTGAATTTTGTTCGCGGAATTAATTTCTTTTCTTTATTTTTCCTTTCAAATAGATCATAACAAATAATTAAAATAGCATGGTAAATACCATAAACAATGAAATGCAACGCAAGTCCATGCCAAAGACCCATTAAAAAAAATAAGGTAAAGTAAGAAATATACGAAATAACATATCGATTTTTTATTAGTTTCTTTTTTTGTAAGAAAAAAACTAGCCTCATATAAACATAATCTCTAAACCAAAAAGACAATGTCATATGCCAACGATTCCAAAAATCTTTAATATTTCTACTTAAAAATGGTTTATTAAAGTTCTGTGGTGTTTGAACACCTAATAAATAGCTAACCCCGACTGCAAAAGCACTATAACCTGCAAAATCAAAGAACAAATAAAAACTGTATGCATACATGTATAGAAGTTTTAAGACAAATAGGTCTTCATGTAAATAGACATTTGAAATAATATACAAATTGATAGCGTGGGCAATAATATACTTATAAAGAAACCCTCGAAAAATTAAGTTAATACCATTAAATAAAAGAACTTTATATTCCCCAGGTTCAAAGCTATTCTTGAAATCCTTCTCAAATCTTCGATATCGATCAATCGGACCAGACGTAAAAGTTGGGAAGAATAAAAAGAACTGTAGAAAATCAATTACTGTTAACGATTTGATTAATCCATCCCTTATTTCGATTAATAATTGGATTGATTTGAAAGTTACATAGGAAATACCCAAAAATCCAATAATTGAATTTGGAATTAAAAGTGGCTGAACCTTAGTTAAAATTAACGGAAATAACGTTAATACTATTAAAAAATAAAAAACACGAGGATTATTGTATTTCTCACGATATCTTCTATAGTTAATGACCAATACTGATTGGAAAATAGTAAAACATATAAAAAATAATAACTGTTTTATATCGTCTTTAAAAATAAGTAAAATAAGTGTCCAGCCAACAAGCGAATTGTAAAATGTTATCTTTTTTCCTCTTAACCCATAAATAACAATTGGTAAGAATAATAGCATCAATAATAAAAAATATAGTAAATTTTCGTATGGTGTCATTTGAATACCTCTATAAATAATAGTTAATAAAATTAAAATTCATTATAAATAAATGTTGATGAGCCAGAGGAATTACAAATGTAAAAATATATTAGCAATATGATGATCATCAAATAATAACTAGTTTTTAAAAACCATTGAAAAATCATTGCATTTTTAAAAACTATCTTTGTTTTCTTTTCTTTCATAGTTAATTCTCCCTTTAATTTCTAAGTTTAAAATTGAATGTTTATTTGGTTTATAAGTACGTGAAATGTATAGCATTGCTATATAATAGCACAGTAAAAAAGCAAAATAGATTATATTTTTTTAATCAAATTCACTATAATTTAATGATTGGTTATAAAATTCATTATTGTTTTTTTTTAGGCATTTTTTTGATTGTATAATTGGTTAATAATTAAATTGTTTTAATGAAATTTATAGTGAATTTTCATAATAGAATCTGCGAAATTTAACATAATAAGGCAACAGGTCGAGGAGGCTCAGGTCTCGCCCCATGGAAAGCGAGCATCCTGTAGTGGAAATCAACATCACTTTACTCCTTTACGAAAATTTGATAATTAATTGACAAGATAGTTTTTCAACAGCATGAAAAGAGAGAGTAACTGTACTCTCTCTTTTATTGTTTCGATAATGAAAGGCTTCTCTCATCAATCCGAACAAATATAAAATTTATTTTTATACTATAAGTAATAAAACCTTCAATCATATTGTTTTCGTTCATATTGCTTTTCTTTATAAAGCTGATAATACCAAATTGCAATACTAATCCAAAATCCTCCAGTAAAGTAGCCAGCAATTACATCGCTTGGAAAATGAACTCCTAAATATATTCTGCTTATACCAATTAACAGAATCATTATTAAACTTATAAATATCAATAGAGAACGCCCAGATTTTGTACGAATATTTCTCCACAATATAAATGCTAAGATTCCATAAACTGTCATAGCGTTAGTGGCATGCCCACTCGGAAAACTAAATCCACTTATTTCAATTAAACGGTGTAAATCAGGTCTCGTCCTATGAAAGAAAAGTTTTAAAAAAATACAAAGAATATTTGAGCCAATAAGAGCGGCAATAAATAATATTAATTCAGAACGGTGATCTAAAACTTTATAAAGAAAATATAGAATACTAATAGAAAGTAGAATTATAAATACGCTTGAACCTAGAAAAGTTATTAATTTCATAAAAGTTGTCATGATGGGTGATTCAAACCCTTGTATAAAGTTAATAACGGTATTATCAAAATGATATATACTATGATTGCTCACTAGTAATGACATGAGTCCGAAACCAAAGAGTGAAAAAAGACTAATTAAAAAAGCAATCGACAAAAAATACTTTAAATTCATTTAAAATACCTCTAATTTTGTTTTGGATTACAAGCATTCTCATTTTTATTCCAACTATATTAGTATGGTTAAGCTATAAACTAAAGTCCGTGAATATCCTATATTTAGGTTAACCAAAATGAGATATTAAATGTACTGGGTTTTATTAGTCATTGCATTTACTGTAAATATTGGTATAGGTTTTCAGTTCAATTTTATTTGTTTTAATAAAGCGTATATGGTAAATTAAGGTCATTAACTTATTAAAGTCGTTTAATAAGTTTTATAAGGTGGTGAATTTAGTGAATGAATTTTTAGCAACTCCAAGTACAATGAAGAAAATGGTTCTTCGTGGTATTCGTACTACACTTTTAAAGCTAGGAAGTGCAACTAAAGTTGAATTATGTCAAAGGCTAGAAATTAGTTTTCCAACTATTAGTAAGTTTCTATCTGAAATGGAAAAGGAAGGAGAAGTACTTTTAGTTGGGTTAGATAACTCTAGTGGTGGTAGAAGGGCAAAAAGATATACTTACAATACTGAACATATGTTAGGATTAGTTATTTTCTTAGAAAAAACAGAAACGAATTATAAAATTTTTAATTGTGTCGGTGAAATAAAGGAACAAGGTGAACTGCAAAGTGCTTTAATAGATAATAATTTTCATTCTTTAACAATGACCATTAAAAATCTAATCAGTAAATATCCAAAAATTAGTTCAATGTCGATAGGAGTTCCAGCAGCGGTTAATAATGGGAAAATGTTTTATATACCAGGATATGAACAGTTTCAAAACATTAATTTAAAAGAATATTATGAAGAACATTTTTCGATTCCTGTCATAGTAGAGAACGATATGAATGCAGCTGTTTTGGGCTTCTACAATAATAGAGTGTTAAAGGATAAACAATCTATTGTTTATCTATATTCAGGACAAAATGGTCCAGGTGCGGGAATTATCGTAAATGGTGATGTTGTTAGAGGTAGTACTTTTTTCTCAGGAGAGGTTTCATTTGTACCTCAGTATGATGAAAGTAATTTTGGGCAGGCATTAGTAAATGGTAAGAAAGTTAAAAACCTAATTATAAGTGAAGAGAATGAAATTGATGCAATAAGTAGGCTAGTAGCTTCATTTGTAGCGATTATTAACCCTCATATTATCATTTTTTGTAAGGATGAAGTAGATAACGTAATAGTAGATAAAATTAGAAAGACTAGCTCAAAGTATATCCCGTCCGAACATATTCCAGTACTAACGACGAGTGATTGGAAACAAGACTATTTATTTGGCTTACAGAGTCTTTGTCTTAAACTTATGATCGATTGAATATGTAAAAAATAGTCAATCAAGGTGGTGACTCATTTAATTCTAAAAAAATAATACTGGGGAGTGATAACTAAATGAAAATTGAACATGTTGCTATTTGGGTAAAGGATTTAGAAGGTATGCGGGAGTTTTACGAAACTTTTTTTCACTGTAAGTCAAGCAATAAATATCATAACAGTGAAAAGAAATTTGAATCTTATTTTCTTATTTTTGAATCTGGTGCACGATTAGAAATTATGCGTAAGGAAGGAATTGTTAAAACAACTCCTAATGATCATATTGGTTGGGCTCATATTGCAATTTCCTTAGGAAGCGAAGACGCTGTTAATCAGATGAGTGCCAAATTTAAAAATAGCGGTTATCTTCTTGATAGTCCTCGTAAGACTGGCGATGGGTACTATGAGAGTGTTATTAAAGATCCTGAAGGTAATCTGATTGAGTTGACTGTTTAATTTATTAAAGATGTTAAATTAGTATTTGATTCGGTACTTTTTAAATATGTTTAATAAGTTTGCTTTTTTTTATACTTATTAAACATGTTTAATAAGTGTAATAACATTATCATTAGGAGGTTAAGTATGGATAGTTCATTAACTAGTCGCCAAATTCAATTATGGCGGGTTGCCATTTATTTTATTTTTGCACTGACCGGATTTGCATTCGCATCATGGGTATCTCGCACACCTGCAATTAGGGATGCTCTAGGTTCGACAACAGCAGAGATGGGTGTAATCATATTTGGGCTTTCTGTCGGATCGATCGTCGGGCTGACAAGTGCCAGTATTCTTATTTCTCATAAAGGCGGACGTTTTGTCATGCTTTTTGGTCTATCAGTAGTTTCGATTGGACTTTTAATTGTTGGAATAAGTGGAGGATCATGGATGCCAAATAGTATAATAGTCTTTTTAGGGCTAGTCGTGTTTGGTTTTGGGCAAGGAATATGTGATGTAGCAATGAATGTAGAGGGGACCGCAGTAGAGAGAGCTGCACAAAAGTCTCTCTTAACCGGTTTCCATGCAGCGTTTAGCTTGGGTACACTTCTTGGAGCATTGCTTGGCTCGGCAATGACTAAATCGGGAATCTCAGTACCTATTCACATGTCACTGATCGCCTTGGTGATCGTTCTAACAGTTTTGTATCTGTATCGTTACATTCCTGCCGACACTGGTAAAGAAGTTGCTAGTAACTCTGTTAAGATAAACAGAAAGAATGAATATTTGGCCGTATGGAAAGAGCGACGCACAGTAATGATTGGTATCATAGTACTTGGTATGGCTTTTGTTGAAGGTTCTGCTAATGACTGGCTACCACTTATTATGGTTGATGGCTACCATGTTACGCCAGCTATTGGTTCTGTTGCATATGGTATTTTTGTCAGTTCAATGACTTTTGGACGTGCCATAGGTGATAAAATATTAGACCATTTCGGTCGAGTTTTTGTTTTGCGTGCATCAGCACTTTTGGCGTTTGTTGGACTGATTATTGTTATAATGAGTCATAGTTTCGTGGTAGCAACGATTGGTATTATTTTCTGGGGACTTGGGGCGGCATTTGGTTTTCCAGTTGGGTTATCCGCTGCAGGTGATTATCCCCATAGAGTAGCTGCAAGAGTAAGTGCAGTATCAACGGCTGGTTACCTAGCATTCCTAGTAGGACCACCATTTTTAGGAATGATTGGTGAACACGTAGGACTACTTCGCGCTCTGATTTTCGTACTTATTGCTGTAACGATCTCTGGTCTGCTTTCAAAAGCTGCGAAACCAATTGGTAAACAAAATAATTTGGGTATTGATTCAAAAGTATCTAATTCCTTAAAATCGTAATTTGATAGTAATGTTCCTGGAGTCTGAACATAGTTTAACAACGAATAGCGGATAATCTTTATACGATTATCCGCTATTTTCATTCTAATCACCACAACTGACTATGAACAAAATATTTCAGCTGCTCAATTTTTAATTCTTAATATCATCTTAAAATACAAGAAAAAATTAGATAATGATTAAAAAATAAATATACTTATTAGTTTACTAACGATTTTCCTTTAGCAGTAATTTGTATATCCATTTATTATAGGCTATAATACTTTAAACCATTTCTTTACCTGAGCTCCACGTTTAAATTTCCCGCTATTCTTAAATGAATAGGGGGTTTTTATTTTTATTAGACAAAAAAAGTCAGATTCATTATTAGAATCCGACTTTTTAATTTTTAAATTATGCTTTTTTAACGTTAGTCGCTTGTGGTCCGCGTTGACCTTGTTCTACATCAAATGTAACTGCTTGACCTTCATCCAATGATTTAAATCCGTCAGTTTGAATTGCTGAGAAGTGAACAAACACATCATCACCATTTTCACGCTCGATGAATCCAAAACCTTTTTCTGCATTAAACCATTTTACTTTACCATTTTCCATTTTTGTTTCCTCCTAGTGTGCTTTACACACGTTGTTATAATTCAATCTTAACATTTTATGGAAAGATAATCAAATCCACCTAAATATTGGTAAAAACACATATTTTTTATAATCAATTTTTATTTATTTTTTAGACATTAATTTTAAATTAAAAACACTTTAAAAAAAATTAATTTACATATTGACATACATTATTTAACACTGGTAAAATATTTGTTTTGACAAAAAAACAATAAATGTTATGCTTAAATAGGTTCATAATTAAATGGGGGTGTAGTTAATGTTTGAAGTTGGTGATAACATCTTTTATCCAATGCAAGGAGCAGGTGTAATCGAATCTATTCAAGAAAAAGAAGTACAAGGTGAAATACAGCAGTACTTTATAATAAGATTAATAATGAATAAGATGGAAGTAATGATTCCAATTTCAAAAATGAGTAATTCAAGAATACGAATGGTCGTTGATTCAAATACACTCGACAATATTTTAATAAATTTTCATAACGGAGAATCTGATCGTTCTCTATCATACAAACAAAGATTTAAGCTAAATACTGAGAAAATGAAAACAGGTAATATTGAAGAAGGCGCAGAAGTAGTACGTGATTTAATGCGTATCGATAAAGAAAAATCTCTTAATTCAAGTGAAAAACAAATGTTAGGTAATGCAAGTAAAATTTTTATAAGCGAACTTGAATTAGTTAAAGGGCTATCAGAAAGCGAAGCCAAAGAACTATTATTCGGGTAAAAAATCTTTAACTCAACTTCCAAGAGTTGATTAGAGAATTCCAAATTTTCAAATCGTGTATGTAGCGAAACCCCTTTTATAAGACATTAGCCCTGTTCAATTTATGCTAGTGTTCCTTCTTTTTAATTCCATTTAGAATATAATGTTGGTAATTTAAAAATTAATCCATTATATATTGAATAACTGAAATCGTGTAACTATTTCATATTATCTTGTTAAACGATAAAAAAAATGCATATTTAAGTATTCGGCTTAAAAAGAGTGAATCTTCTCACTGTGTGCACTCTTTTAATTTTATTAATTCATCTAGTTCTAGTTCCTTAGCTAGTTTTTAATTTGATTTTTATCATTTTCCAATTAATTTTTAATCTCGATTATAAAGAAATTTCCTCTTGTTGCAAGTCGAAGGTTCTTTAATAGATTAACGGTCAATAAACAAATACACAGTATTGTAAAAAATTAACTTAATGAAGGAATTAAATGAATGTTGTATATTCATTTTTTATAAGCTATAATACTTTAAACCATTTCTTTTTCCGGTCTCCACGTTTGAAATTCCCCTTATTCTATGAATAGGGGGTTTTTAATTTTATTAGATAAAAAAGTCAGATTCTACAAATAGAATCTGACTTTTTAACTTTTTTAATTATGCTTTTTTAACGTTAGTCGCTTGTGGTCCGCGTTGACCTTGTTCTACATCAAATGTAACTGCTTGACCTTCATCTAATGATTTGAATCCTTCAGATTGAATTGCTGAAAAATGAACGAATACATCATCACCATTTTCACGCTCAATGAATCCAAAACCTTTTTCTGCATTAAACCATTTTACTTTACCATGTTCCATTTTTGTTTCCTCCTTATGTGCTTGAACACATTTAATGTTTATATAATAGCAATTTAAATTAAGATAAGCAAATTGTCTTACTAAAAAAAATAGGACTTTCCACATATTAAATTGGAAATTAAAGGATTTTATTTACTTTCTTTTAGAAATCATTGGAAATTAGTAGTTATTCATGATGTTTAATTAATGATAATGATAGGCACCAGCCCTTCATTTTCTTCATATGATACAGAGAAAAAAATAAAAGAATGAAGAGAGTGATAAATATGTCAACATGTCAAAGACTTGCGGATATGATTGGGGGAGAAGTTGTTCAAGCTACACCTGTATGCGTCATAATGCGACTTCGTGATATTAATGCGACTATTTTAGGTCGTAGGACTCGTTCTCCATTAGCACTTCCATTCATGTTATCTTTTGAAGATAATGGTTTAAATCTTGGAGAATCTGTTGTTCGTCAGAAGGAGATTAACCCATTAATGACAGCATTGCGAAAAAGAGGAATTATCGTGACAGCAGTTCATAACCATTGGCTATTTGATAAACCACGTTTAATGTATATGCATTGGGAAAATGTTAATTTGGACCCAGATGAATTTACAAGAGTTAGTTTTGAAGCAGCAAAAGAAGCAGGTCTATTTTAAAGATACTTACTTGAAACTAAAATTTATTTAGAGTAAATAAACAATCAATCAAAAAAAAGCAAACGGACAGCTCAACACTGATCCGTTTGTTTTTTTATATTCATTCATTTTTTCAAAAACTGGTTACGAATTTTTTTTAGGTAGTACAGCAAGCATCGGATAATATTCCGTTGTCATGATGCCAGCAATCACAGCTGGATCTTCTTCGATAAGTTTTGGGACTTGAGCTTCATTTTCAACTTCAATTATTGCAATTCCATGAGGTGAAGAAGGATTTCGAACCGGTCCAAAAATTAGAGCAATACCTTGACTTTGTTTGTCCGTCCAATAAGCAATATGTTTTCCCATAATATTGAGTTCTTCATCTGACATGTCCTGTTGAAAGGTTGTTCTTTTTGGAATAGATTTTAGCATAAAGTGTATTTTTATTGAATCAATAATTGGTTTGTTTTCTGCCATGCTTATTATACCTCCATTCAATCTGATCATCTTTCCCTTCAATTATTTCACAAATCACTTTTGAAATACCCGTTTCAATTTCAGATCTATCAAAAACTTGAATAATTTAAGAAATGCTTCAAATAAATCTTTTTTATTTTTATTAATAATATTTAATTGTACAAATGGACAATAAAGATTTATTATTAGTTTACAAAGTAAACAGTTAATATAGTAAACTAATATGAGAGGTGATATGATGCAAGATTTCCAACAAGCAATCGATTTAACCAACTCGTTTGTTTCAATTGCACGCCAGCTAAAGAGAATTAACTTACAAACTGCAACCAAACTTGGGTTAACCTTCCAACAATTAATCATCCTTAATTCAATTCGAAATAATGAAGGACTATCACAAAAAGAACTTACTGAACGAATTAGAACTGCTAAAAGCAGAGTAAGTCTTAGTATTGATGAGTTAGAGAAAAAAAATTTTGTAAAAAGAGAAACGTCAGCTATTGATCGCCGAGAAACTCAATTATTTTTAACACCTGATGGTGAAGAATTATGTCAACGCTATCGAGAAGAATCAGAAGCATATAAGAGTTTATCAAATTCACTGGAACAATTTTCACAGGATGAGCTTAATATACTTATAGACATGCAAAAAAAAATTTTAACTGATTTATTAAATGAACAATCGAATTGTTCGAAATAAGGAGGACGTTTAATTATGTCAGGATGGGGTGGTGGACCTCCGATGGGTCCTCATGGTTTTGGGCGAATGAAATATGATAAAAACGCACAAAAACCAAATATATCAAAGGCAATACTACTTAGAATTGCAAAATATTTTATTCCGTATTGGAAGCAAACAACACTTGTTGTGCTTATTTTATTAGTAACTTCAGTACTAGGCATTTTACCGCCTATCATCATTCAACATATTGTGGACACAGCCTTACCAAATAAAGATTTAAGTCTTCTAATCTATCTCGTACTTGCCTCACTTAGTACTACGATTATTTCAGAGTTATTGGGTGTATGGCAAAATTATTTAAATGCATATGTTGCCCAAAAAATAATTTACGATATGAGAAACCAAATGTATGTTCATTTACAACAAATGCCATACCAATTTTATTCGAACGTAAAGCAAGGTGAAGTGATTACTCGAATGACGGCTGATATTTCTGGTGTTAAAGCTGTATTTGATAGTACCATTGTGAGTTTCGCTAATAATCTATTCATTCTTATTTCTACTGCTACCACATTGTTAATAGTCAACTGGAGGCTTGGAATACTAGGATTAATCATAGTACCATTATTTATTCTACCTACTCGTAAAATGGGGAAAGTTCGTTGGAGTATTGCAAAACAGACACAGGAAAAAACAAGTGAGCAAAATCATATTATACAAGAAACATTAAATATTAGTGGTTATTTATTAATGAAACTTTTTACAAAGGAACAAAAGGAATTTAAAAATTTTGATGATATTAATGTACAGGCTACTAATCTTAAAATAAAGGAATCTATGGCAGGTCGCTGGTTTATGATGATTTTATCAACCTTTACTAGCATCGGCCCAATGCTCATCTATTTATATGGTGGATATTTATTTATTCACGATCAGATTACTATAGGGGCTATTATTAGCTTTGTTGCTTTACTTGGTCGTTTATACGGACCTGTTGGACAACTGACAAATCTTTATGTAAATATTACAAGCTCGATCGCGTTATTTGAACGTATTTTTGAATATTTCGATATGAAATTAACGATTAAAGATCGTGAAGATGCGACTGAAATGAATGTTACGAATTTAGATATTGAATTTGAAGATGTATCATTTTCTTATCAGGAAGATAAAACTGCTTTGCATAATATTTCTTTTATTGCTCCATCCGGTACAATGACTGCTTTAGTTGGACCTAGTGGTGCTGGTAAAACAACAATTACCAATTTAATTCCTCGTTTGTATGATCATACATCAGGTTCAATCAAAATTGGCGGTCGTGATATTCGAGAATTCACGCTAGAATCATTACGGTCTCATATTGGACTTGTTACACAAGATAGTTATTTATTTAATGGAACGATTAAAGAAAATTTATTATATGCAAGCCCTGATGCAACAGATGAAGAAATTCAGAATGCATGTAAGGCAGCATATATTCATGATTTCATAATGGATTTACCAAATGGTTATGAGACAATTGTTGGAAATCGAGGAATTAAACTTTCTGGAGGAGAAAAACAAAGAATATCAATCGCTCGTGTTTTATTAAAAAATCCTGAAATTATTATTCTAGATGAAGCCACTTCTTCATTAGATACTTTATCTGAATATTATATTCAAAGTGCAATACAAGGATTATTAAAAAATAAAACGTCCATTGTTATTGCTCATCGACTTTCAACCATTATGGCAGCGGATCACATCATTGTTTTAAAGGATGGTCAAATTGTTGAGGAAGGCAAAAATGAAGAGTTGTTAATGCAAGATGGATTATATAAAGAATTGTACAAAAAACAGTTTGGTCGAAAAGCAATTGCAACAATTGAATAGAAAAAAGCACAGATTATTTCTGTGCTTTTTTATTATGTATAGTATTTCATTCATTTTTTGTGATTCATTTTTATTACATACTCTTCCTACTTTAATTATACCATAAAAAAAATGGCCATAATAGACTTTATCTTCTTATTTTCTACTGATAAAATCAATAGACATTAAAGGTTAGGAGAGATGTGGTATGCATTCGTTAGTTCTCGATTTCCAGGAGATTGATAAAAACCAACTTTTACTCGTTGGTGGAAAAGGATTAAATTTAGGGGAATTATCAAAAATTCAAGATATAAAAGTACCAGAGGGATTTTGTATTACAACTGAGGCGTTTCAAAAAGCCATCGAACAAAATCAATCTTATTATGCTTTATTGAATCAACTAACAATGCTAAATGTAAAAGATCGAGATCAAATTCGTGAGATTAGCAGGAAGATTCGAGACATTATTTTGGATGTAGAAATCCCTTCCGATGTTGTAAATGCAGTTTCTAACTATCTCTCTAAATTCGGCAATGAATTTCCATATGCTGTCCGTTCTAGTGCAACAGCTGAAGATTTGCCACATGCCTCTTTTGCTGGCCAACAAGACACTTTTTTAAATATTATTGGTAAAGAAAATATTCTAAAACATATGTGTAAATGTTGGGCTTCTTTATTTACAGATCGTGCGGTAATTTACCGTATGCAAAATCAATTTGACCACAATCAAGTTTCTATTTCTGTTGTAATTCAAAAAATGGTTTTCCCGCAGGCTTCAGGAATATTATTTACTGCTGATCCCATTACTTCTAATCGAAAGGTACTATCAATTGATGCAAGTTTTGGACTTGGAGAAGCGTTAGTTTCTGGTATCGTATCGGCCGATTGTTATAAGGTAAAAGATAATAAAATACTCGATAAGAGAATCGCAACAAAAAAATTGGCTATTTATGGTCGAAAAGAAGGCGGAACAGAGACCCAGGAAATTGATTCTCAAAAACAAATCACTCAAACACTTACTGAACAACAAATTTTACAACTAGCACAAATCGGTAGACAGATAGAAGCTTATTTCCGTTGTCCACAAGATATTGAATGGTGTTTAGTAGAAGATACATTTTATATTGTTCAAAGTCGTCCAATCACAACACTTTATCCGATTCCAGAAGTGGAAGATCAAGAAGAGCACGTCTATCTATCTGTCGGCCATCAACAAATGATGACTGATCCAATTAAACCTTTGGGATTGTCGTTTTGGATGTTAACATCTAGGGCACCTATGCGAAAAGCTGGAGGTAGATTATTTGTTGATATTTCACAAAATCTTGCTTCACCTAATAGAAGAAAAATGTTTATAGAGGCTATTGGAAAATCCGATCCGCTTTTAAAGGACGCTTTATTAAAGGTTGTAGGACGAGAAGATTTTATAGAAGCATCACTTGCTAATCAAGCACCGCCTGCAAATCGAAATATTCAGGTACAATCGTCGTCGAGTTTTAAACCACTAATCGAAAACGATCCAACAATTGTAACTAATTTGATTAAGAAAAATGAAACATCAATCGAAGAATTAAAACAAAACATTCAAATGAAATCAGGATCAGATTTAATGGATTTTATTTTAGAAGATCTTCAGAAATTACGAGAGTTATTATTTGACCCACAAAGTTCAGCAGTGTTTATGTCTGCTATGAATGCTACAGAATGGCTTAATGAAAAAATCTACGAGTGGTTAGATGAAAAGAATGTAGGAGATACCATTACGCAATCTGTACCGAATAATATTACTTCAGAAATGGGTCTAGCACTAATGGATGTCGCCGATGTAATTCGTCCTTATCCGGAAGTAATCGACTATTTGCAACATGTAGAAAACGATAACTTTTTGGATGAATTGACTAAATTTGAAGGTGGACAGGAAACAAAAGATGCAATTGATGATTATTTAAGAAAATTTGGAATGCGATGTACTGGTGAAATTGATCTTACTAGAACTCGTTGGTGCGAAAAACCATCTACACTCATACCAATGATACTTAGTAACATCAAAAACTTTGAGCCGCATGCAAGTAGACGGAAATTCGAGCAAGGGCTAGAAAAAGCATTGAAAAAAGAACAAGAGCTTGTAGAACGATTAATGGAATTACCAGACGGTAAAGAAAAAGCGGTAGAGGTAAGGGAAGTTATTAGTCTAATCAGGAATTTCATAGGCTATCGTGAATATCCAAAGTATGGAATGATTAGTCGCTATTTTGTGTATAAGTTAGCTTTATTAAAAGAAGCTGAACAACTCGTTAAAGCGAATGTCATTACTGAAGTTGAAGATATACTCTATCTCACATTTGAAGAACTCCACGAAGTCGTTCGCACAAAAAAACTAGATTTCCAAATTATTAATAAACGAAAAGACGAGTACAAATTATTTCATAAACTAACTCCTCCACGTGTTATAACATCTGATGGTGAAATCATTGTAGGTGAATACAAACGAGAAAATCTTCCAACTGAAGCAATCGTAGGCTTGGCTGTTTCTTCAGGTGTAATTGAAGGAAGAGCACGTGTTATTTTAAATATGGAAGATGCAAATCTAGAAGAAGGTGACATATTAGTTACTTCATTTACTGATCCAAGTTGGACACCATTATTTGTAGCAATAAAAGGACTGGTCACTGAAGTCGGTGGGTTAATGACACACGGAGCGGTCATTGCAAGAGAATATGGCTTACCAGCAGTGGTAGGTGTAGACAATGCTACCAAATTGATAAAAGACGGGCAAAGAATACGGGTTCACGGAACAGAAGGATATATTGAAATAGTCTAATTGTTAAATACATCGGTCGTTTTCTAATGTGGAAAACGGCCTATTTTATTGAAAGAAATGACAATTTAGGCAATTACTGCAAAATTTTGTTGTATAATAATCTAAATATAAATTAACGAGAGGAGATCATCATCATGCTTTCATTTATTTTAGTTGTATTAATGCTATTTTTAATACCAGGACCGGCTGTACTTTTAACATTATCCCAAACAATGAAAGGTGGAAAATGGAATGGCATCTTAACAGGCGTAGGGATTGCTGTCGGTGATTTAATTCATACTTGTGCATCCGTATTTGGACTATCTGCAATTTTAATGACTTCTGCATTTGCTTTTGAAATCGTAAAATATTTAGGTGCAGCCTATTTATTTTATTTAGGAATTACTGCAATCATTAAAAAATCGAAAAACAGTAAAAAAACGACTGAACAAAAAGAAGTAAATAGTAAAATTTCGTTTCGTCAAGCAGTGTTAATTGAAGTATTAAATCCTAAAACAGCTCTATTTTTCTTTGCTCTTTTACCTCAATTTGTTCAACATAATGGACATCCGGTATTCATTCAACTTTTAACACTTGGTTTGACATTTGTATTACTTAGTATTTTGTACACAACTTTGCTAGTGCTTTTATCAAGTGTCATCGGTAAAAAAATCTTTCGTAAACAAACAAAAGGACCAAAATGGATGGGAAAAGCGATTGGGTTCGTCTATATTGGCTTAGGTTTAAGGGTTGCTCTTCAAACACAATCATAACATTTAATACTTTTCAATAAGAAAAGGAGGCCAACTGGCATCCTTTTTCTTTAGCAATACAAACAAATAAGGAGCTAATTATTCAGCTCCATAAACATAAATTAGAGAGGTATTTAAATTCACTCAAAATACAAATGGTAATGGTTTTTGCAACCAGGATTAAAATCAGATTCACATTTAGGGCATTTGTAGTTACAATCTTGATATTCCTCTATTGTTAATTCCTTATGACAGTTACCACAAAGAATTGCTTTTATTTGCCACTCGTCTTTATTCCATGTTTTTGGTTCATGATTTGCGCTTTCCTGATGGCAAAAATAACACCCATAGTACTTTTCACAACACTTGAATTTGATGGCAATAATATCTCTTGCTGTATGGTAATGTTTACAGCGTGTATGTAGATCAATTGAACCGATTACTTTCATATATTTACCTCTCTTTATACTTCTATGGTTTTTTAATTTTATTTTACGATTTCGAATAAGACAGCTAATCCGATTCCACCACCACTTCCAATTGCCGCGACTACATAATTTGATTCTAGATTTTTTCTTCTTTGTACTTCATAAAAAAGTCTCGTGACCATGATGCTTCCAGAAGCCCCGTATGGGTGACCGATTGTTAATGCTCCACCACAACAATTTAACTTAGAAATAGGGATGGAAAGTTCCTTTGAACAGGCTAATACTTTTGAAGAAAAAGCTTCATTTATTTCAAATACTTCAATATCTGCAACTGTTAATTTATTTCTACTTAATAAATCTAAAATAGCAGGAATCGGTGCTGCACCTGGATAATTAGGATGAACACCCGAAACTTGACTATCCACAAATCGTAAAACTGGTTTAAAACCGTTTTTTATTGCTTCATTTTCTTCCATGATTAGAACAGCGGAGGCACCATCATGAATTCCACAACTATTTGCAGCTGTGACTGTACCATTCTTTCTAAATACAGGTTTTGCTCTTTTTAAAAGTTCTTCCATTTTTCTTTTTTTGAAAAATACTTCATCATGATCGAAATTACCAACTTGAATAATCTCCTCATTGAAGGATCCATTATGATGGGAATCCCAACTTCTTGTATAACTTAATAATGCATATTGATCTTGAGCTTCTTTTGAGATACTGTATTTTTCAGCTACATTTTCCGCTGCAATCCCCATATCAGGATCACCAATTTTGTCAGGTGCAAATCTAGCTCTAGCAGGAAATGGGGATGTACTAGTACTTTCAACTCCTCCAGCAAGATAGCAACTTCCGGCACCACCTTGTACTAAGTAACAAGCCATTCGAATCGCTTCTAATCCTGCACTACATTGACGATCGATTGTGATCCCCGGGACTGTAAGAGAAAGATCCGCTTCCAATGCAGAAACTCTTGCGACATTTCCCCCTGGACCAACAACATTTCCTAAAATGATGTCATCAATCTTTTCATCTAATCCATCTGCCAAATACTTGAGCAATGGGGCAGCAAGCTGATGTGGTTGAAAATCTCGTAAAATTCCACCTTTTTTTCCGATAGGTGTTCTCTTTGCTTTGACAATGACAGCTCTTTTAATTTTTAGTCACCTGCATTTCGATTTGTTTAATTAGCTCTGCACGTGCGATCTTTCCGCTACTCGTATACGGCATTTCATTTTGAAAAAACCATTTTCGAGGTATTTTATATGCTGATAAGTGTGTCTTACAAAATCTTTTTAACTCAAAAGAATTACAATTCCCTTTGACCACTGCAGCAACAATCTGACCCCAGTACGGGTTTGAAAGACCAACGACTGCAACTTCCTCAACATCTGGATGAAGAGAAATAACTTTTTCGATTTCTTCAGGAAATAGATTGATACCGCCGTATAGAATCATGTTTTTTTCTCGTCCGTTAATTGTTAAAAAACCGTCTTCATCTATAAAGCCCATATCATGAACAGTAGCCCATCCGTCATCATCTTGAATTGAATGGATGGTCCTATCATTTTCCTCGAAATATCCATTTATTAAATAGTTACTCTTCACATATATTTTTCCAGTTTCATTTTGTTTAGCTATCTCTTGGTCTGGTCGACGAATTTGTAACTCCACACCATAACAAGGTTTCCCTACTGTTTTTGCCTTATGGATCCCATCTTTATCCGACAAAACGGTTATGAAGCTTAGTTCACTTGCACCAAAAAATTCGTAGATCGTCATGGCTGGAAACAAATGAAGAAATTCAATTTTAGATTTTTCAGTCCACTTTGCACCTGACGAAAGTATTTTCATCGCTTGATTGACATGAATCCGTTCTTTTATTAATGCTTCAATCATTGTCGGAACAACATAAATTGTCGTAATAGGAAAAGAATTGACTCGTGAGATTACATTGATAGGAGAAAACTTTTCTAAAAGAATAACTGTTCCTCCTAAATATAAAGTACTGATTGCACCATATAAAAAATGAGAATGGATCAAAGCTCCAGGTATAAGAGTTAAATCCGTTTCATCTAATCCAAAGTCAAAGCGATTGCAATCAAAGCTTGCAACCCATGAATCTTGCGAACGGATAAATGCTTTCGGGCTGCCAGTTGTTCCTGATGTAAATCCGACATAGAAAGGGAGGTTCTCATTTATTTCCATTGAAGAAAAGGAATCAAATTGAGCAATTTGTAGTAAGATTTCATCCAAAACCTTTACATTCGGAAGGAGAGAATGAATCTTATTGTACATTTCTTTTGTTGTAACAATGATAGAAGGATTCGAAAGCTTTACCCTTTTTTCCAAATCTGCTTGATTCCATTTCATATCAAAGGGAACAGCAATCCAACCCGCTTTGGATGCTCCTGCAAACATCTGCAAGAACGAGATTCCATTCGGTAAAAGAATTCCAATTGTTTTCGAATTTGATCGGAAAGAGTGTAGCCAATTAGCCGTTTGATGAATTAATTGATTCCATTCCTTATAATTGATTTGTTGATTACTCGTATGTATCGCAATTTTGTCAGGCGATATTGTAGCGTTTTTCTGATAAGTTTCTGTAATATTTGCCATTTTAAATCACCTCTATAAAAAAGAGACACAACGAGAGTGTCCCAAAATTTTACATATTTTCTGTTGATTGATTCGAATAGTTTTTTGTCAATGTGCTTGAAAAAACTGGTTGCTGTCTAAGTTTGAATACTAAAATTGAAGCAAGAATCGCTTTTATTACATCTCCTGGAATATAAACTAAACTTAATTTTACCGCTGTCATAACTGGAATCCCCATCATAACTGCTTGCATTGGGATACCGATTAAGTAGATTAATAGGATTCCAACAGTCAAGTTAATCAGTAAGACATGTTTTAATTTTAACGTTTTAAAACGAGATAATAAATACCCAATTACAAAAGCAGTAATTGGCCATGAAATTAAATACCCAACACTTGGTCCTGCAAATACACTAAAACCACCACGACCACCAGATAAAAGTGGCATTCCAACTGCAACTAGTAATAAAAAAATCGTTTGGCTTAGTGCACCTAATCTAGCACCTAAAACACCACCAGTAAGAAGAACACCAAGAGTTTGTAACGTAATTGGAACTGGTGTAAAGGATAACATAATCGGAGGAACTTGTCCAAGGACACCCATAACTGCTGCAAACATTGCTACAAATGTAATTTCTTTGATTTTCATTTTAATTCTCCTAATGTCAATTTTCTAATAACTTCTTTCATATTAATGAAACTTAAAATATATGTCAACTAAATATTTCGGTTGGTTAACATATATTATAGTAAGATAGAAAACTAGGAAAATCTATGAAGACAGATTTAAAGATAAACGTAGGAATGGCAAGATTTTATGTATGGTTGGACTGTGTTAAATTTATTGATTAAAAAAGTGTTTACGGAGTACTTTCATGAGGAAAATCGTGTGATTGGTACAGGTGGTGCGAGTAAATCTACTTTTGCTTGAAGTTTAGGTTCCATGTTATAAAATATACTCAATTTCCAATCTAAGTATCTCAAACATACAGGAGTATAATCGGGCTAGATCTATCAATAAATCTAAATTTGTTACTCTCATAAATCTTACAATGAAGACTTTGAGACTTCTTTACTGAATGTTTTGATGACTTTACCATTTGGTTTCGGACTTCCTTTTTATTAGCATTCTAAGGCGTTTACTTAGTTGTTGACTTTATAAAGCAATTTAGTTGAAATAGAAAAGACAGCAAGCTTGTAATAGCCAACTGTCTTAATTTTTTATTACATTCATTTAATTTTTCGATTGTTCAATATCCTGGAATATTTACTTTCTGACCAATTCGTTCAATTACATCATCTAATTCGTCCGGCTTCAAAAACTCAATCGGAGAAAATCCCTTTTCAAATTGCAATGTATCAGCTTCCAAAATGACAACATATCGACCGTTTACTTTCGCAATATGGAGGTTATCACCGAAATCTGCTAGTAAGCCTTTAATAGAAAAGTGATCCGCTTTAAATGATAATTCAATTTCTGGTGTATGTTCCACGATTTGTGCCGCTGCTTCGATTACTTCATTGGGTGTAAAATGCTCTTGAATTTCACGTTTTGGACTTGCTGCCCACACTTCCATTGCTGCATCAAATTGTTGTCTTTCAACACTTTCCTCTTCAAAAACGTCTTCAATTTTGTCATAAACCATTTCCATTACTTGAGATTTTACAATTTCAGGCATTGATTCTGAATAGGAAACAAATTTTAAAAAGTCTTCAAAATATCTGGCGTGAGATGCTTGATGGATTTTTAATTCACTTTCTGAGATCATCCCTAATTCTTCCATATAAGGGTATTGAATCGATTTCATATTCTTCGTTGTTATTGCCATTTCAACCGTTTTTATGAGAGTAGATTCATCTGAAATGGAGGCTACTTTTGGTTCAAAATCACATTTTAGTACAAATAAGAATGGATCATCAAAATATTTTCTTAGTTTCGCTTGAATAACTAAAAACGCTCCACCGCGAACTGCACTAGTTTCAATGTAATTAATGACTAAAGTTTCATTTTCAGCTTTAAAATCTTCAATTGATTTCGCATCACGTATTCGCTGGAATAAATTATAATTTGGGTTTGAGTCTAAAGAGTGGCCTTCTTCGACGATAAAGTGACCTAATTTTGTAGGTACAGAATCAGATTTTGGATGTTTTTCAACTTTTCGATTTACAATTCTTTCAAGTTCACCTTCTAAAAAACCTTTCAATTCGCTTTCTTCAAACATTGATTCGTCTAATGTTTGAAAATGTTTATATCTTTTATCGGATTGTTCGCCTTTACCTTCAACAGTAACAACATAAAACGATAAATATGTAATTTCAAAATCCATCCAATCACCTTTTCCTATTTTCCTGTATTTAAGTATATGGATGAGGATTCGTTGAGTCAATTATAAAGAAATCAAGTTTTGGGTAAAATTTCCATCTAAATTATCATAAGATAGAAAATTTTACAGTTATGAGACAAATTCATTACACACTATGATAAAATAAAGATATAATTTAATGTGGAACCAATAAAATTTAAAGTACTTGGATGTGGTAATTTCACATCTTTTTTTCGTTAAGTGGGAATAAATGGGCAGAAATGTAGTGATTTCAACGTAGTCGCCATTTAGCCTCGTCAATCAACGAGTTTTCTTTACTTGCAGTTTTATGGGACCAACTATATGGAGAGGGGATGAGAGACCTGAGAATAGATAAAATAGCTACCATCTCATTAATTATCGTAACATTACTTTGGGGCACAACATTTGTAGTAGTCCAAAATGCGATTGCATACGTTGAACCGTTTGCATTTAACGCATTTCGATTTATCCTCGCAACTTTGGTCCTTTTGCCATTTTTAGTAAAAAGAAGACAAAAAACGAAATTAACGGTTAAACAAATCGTTATAACTAGTGGTATTGGATTCATGTTGTTTTTAGGGTATTTACTTCAAACATTTGGATTGAAGTATACAACTTCATCAAAATCAGGTTTTATAACTGGTCTATGTGTTGTATTAGTACCTGTTCTTTTATATTTAGTCTATAAAGAACGGTCCAACTGGTCTACAGTAATCGCATGTTTAATTGCATTACTAGGATTAAGTTTCTTAACTTTAGGTGATTCATTTTCTGTAAATCTTGGAGATGTACTGACACTTATTGGGTCGGTTGCATTTGCTTTCCATATTATTTTATCAGGAAAGTATACGAAGCAAATGGATCCAATCACATTTACAACGATTCAACTTGCAACAGTTGGCATTAGTAGTACGATTTTCTCACTAATATTTGAAGATACTTCCGTTTCATTTTCGAAGGAACTTTGGGTCAACCCGACATTTATTTTTGCAGTGATTGTGACTGCAATATTCTGTACGAGTATCGCATTTTGGGTCCAAATGTTTGCTCAACAACATATTTCTTCAACAAAAGCAGCATTAATTTTTATTTTTGAACCTGTTTTTGCAGCATTTACAGCAGTACTTTTTGCAAATGAAACATTATCTTTCCAAACAATTATCGGTGGGACCTTTATTGTAGGTGGCATGTTGTTATCTGAAGTACCTTTACCAAAAAAACGAACAAAAGAAATAAAAAATGAGGCAATATAGTAAGAAATGTAAGAAATTTTAAAAAATGGATATAATACACATTGACAGATACAATTTGTTCACGTATTATAACTTTAAATTAATATACGACTTAGAAAAGGAATAGTAGGTTTATAAGCTTTTTAGAGAGGGAATGGTCGGTGCAAATTCCTAAAGCAAGTATTCTGAACCAGCCTTGGAGTCTCTGTACCGAAAGAATAGTAGGCTACAGCGGTTTTCCCGTTAAAGATGTTAAGAGATTATGTAGAATTTTTACATAATAAGTAGGGTGGTAACGCCATGAATGGTCCCTTTTGATCATTCATGGCGTTTTTTGTTTTTCATCCGCTTATTTCGTATTTTCTATATAGTAATTAGGGTGGTAACGCCGAGAATGGTCCCTTACAGATTATTCTCGCGCGTTTTTTTATTTTCTAAAAAATTAATTAGGAGTAGAGAAAATGACTACAAAAAAATTTGTTGAAGCAATTACAGATATGGATGTTGATTTTGCACAATGGTATACAGATATCGTAAAAAAAGCAGAATTAGTCGATTACTCAAGTGTAAAAGGTTGTATGATTTTAAGACCTTATGGTTATGCATTATGGGAAAATATCCAAAAAGAATTAGATTTTCAATTTAAACAAACAGAACATGAAAATGTCTATATGCCATTGTTTATCCCTAAATCTTTATTACAAAAAGAAGCTGATCATGTAGAAGGATTTGCTCCTGAAGTTGCTTGGGTAACGCATGGTGGGCATGATGAATTAGCAGAACCATTAGCAGTTCGTCCTACCTCAGAAACACTATTTTGTGAGCATTTTTCAAAAACAGTTGAAAGCTATAATGACTTACCTAAATTATATAATCAATGGTGCTCAGTTGTTCGTTGGGAAAAAACAACAAGGCCATTTTTAAGAACGACTGAATTTTTATGGCAAGAAGGTCATACAGCACATGCAACCGCTGAAGAAGCACAAAATGAAACCATTCAAATGCTAAATGTTTATGCTAATTTCTTAGAAGACTTCTTAGCAATTCCTGTTATTAAAGGGCAAAAAACAGAAAAAGAAAAATTCGCAGGTGCAAAAGCTACTTATACAATTGAAAGCTTAATGCATGATGGGAAAGCATTACAAAGTGGTACATCTCATAACTTTGGAGATGGATTTGCAAGAGCATTTGATATTCAGTACACAGACAAAAACTCAAAAAGACAATATGTACACCAAACTTCTTGGGGCATGACAACAAGAGTAATCGGCGCTTTAATTATGGTTCATGGCGATAACAGCGGGTTAGTATTACCTCCAAAAGTTGCTCCAACACAAGTTATGGTCATTCCAATTGCTCAACATAAAGAAGGTGTTATCCAAAAGGCAACTGAATTAAAAAACCGTATTTCAAAGATTGCTCGAGTAAAAATTGATACTTCTGATAAAATGCCAGGCTGGAAATTTAACGAATATGAAATGAAAGGAATTCCAGTACGTGTTGAAATTGGGCCAAAAGATATTGAAAAGAATCAAGCAGTTTTAGTAAGACGTGACACGAGAGAAAAAACAATCGTTTCATTAGACGCTTTAGAAGAAAATATTACAAAATTACTTGAAGAAATCCAAATCTCTCTTTACGAAAAAGCATTAAATAATCGAACAGAAAAAACATATGAAGCTAAATCAATGGAAGAGCTGAAACAAATCAGTGAAGAAAGACAAGGCTTTATTAAAGCAATGTGGTGTCAGGATCTAGCTTGTGAAGAACAAATTAAAGAAGAAGCTAGTTTAACTTCAAGATGTATTCCATTTGAACAGGAAAGAATTGCTGATACGTGTGTATGCTGTGGAAAGAAAACGGATGTAATGGTCTATTGGGGTAAAGCTTACTAATTAAAACTAAGAAGGTGAACGAATGATGGAAGGTTTAGATTTTTTAAAAGAGCATCTTTGTACGTTAGAAAAAAAATTACTTAAACCAGAAATTCGCACCTCTCAAATTGAGCTTAAAAAACTATTAGCCGAAGAATTTTTTGAATTCGGGAGTTCAGGTAGAGTTTTATATAAAGATGATCAATTAGAAAATGGCATTGAAATCGTAAAAATGACATTAAGTGATTTTGAAATTCATCCATTATCAAACGAAATTACATTAGTAACCTATCGAATATTTAATGAAATAAAAAAACAACATTCCATACGTAGTTCAATTTGGAAGTTTAAAGATGGTCATTGGAAAATGTATTTTCACCAAGGCACACTAACAGAGTTTTAAGTAATTGTTACAGAATAACCAACAAAGATCAGATTCAAATAAATAATAAGATAATGTAAGAAATTAGTAGGTAAGGTGAACCAAATGTATTTAACAATTAAAGAAACAGCGGAATATTTAGATCTTGATGAATCCTATATTAAACAATTGATTCAAGAACAAAAAATTAGAGTAGTCCACGATGGTGAACAATATTTAATTTATAAAGAGCAATTTAACAACCACTTAGAACAAATGGAGAAAGCAAAAAAAATGATTGCTGATTATTATAACGAACCAATTCCTGAAGATATAGATGTCAAGGACGAAGACTAAACTAAAAAATCAGATTGTAAGAGGTTGCTATAACGGAGGGATAAAATGGATTCGCAAGTACTCATTTCAATATCTATTTACTTTATTTTTATGTTAGCTATAGGTTTTTACGCTTATAAAAAATCTACTGATAGTTTATCCGAGTATATGCTTGGTGATCGTGGTCTTGGGCCTGCAGTTACTGCTCTTTCAGCTGGTGCAGCCGATATGAGCGGATGGATGTTAATGGGATTACCTGGTGCAATGTACGCAACTGGTATCTCATCAGCATGGATTGCTATTGGATTAACGATTGGAGCATATTTAAACTATTTACTTTTAGCACCCCGACTACGTGTGTTTACTGAAGTAGCCGATAATTCAATTACAATACCAAATTACTTTGAAAAAAGATTCCAAGATTCAACTCGAATTTTAAGAATTACTTCAGCTGTTGTTATTATCATTTTCTTTACACTTTATTGCTCAGCTGGTTTTGTATCGGGTGGTACATTATTCGAGTCAGCTTTCGGAATTGATTATAAAGTAGGATTAATTGTTACAGCTGCAGTTGTAATTGCCTATACATTATTTGGCGGGTTCTTAGCTGTAAGTCTAACGGATTTCGTTCAAGGTTTAATTATGTTTATTGCATTAATTTTGGTACCACTTGTTGCTTTTACAGATGTAGGTGGAGTAAAGCCGACTTTCGATGAAATTAAACATATAGACCCGAAGTTATTAAATATCTTTACAGGCACTTCATTTATTGGAATTGTTTCTTTACTTGCTTGGGGGTTAGGTTATTTCGGGCAACCTCATATTATTGTTCGATTTATGGCGATTTCAAGTGTAAAGGAATTAAAGCCAGCGCGTCGAATTGGAATGGGATGGATGATTTTTACAATTGTTGGAGCAACATTAACAGGACTAGTTGGAATTGCATATATTTCAGTTAACCATTTAACATTAGATGATCCAGAAACAATTTTTATCTTTTTCTCAGAAACATTATTTCATCCACTCATTACGGGATTCTTGTTATCTGCTATACTTGCAGCGATTATGAGTACGATTTCATCTCAACTTTTAGTAACTGCAAGTGCTTTAACAGAAGATCTCTATCGTATCTTTGGTAAAAAGAATGCAACTGATAAAGAACTTGTTCGTATTGGTAGAATAACTGTCTTAATCGTTGCGATCGTTTCATTACTTTTATCGGTGACTCCAAATGATACGATTCTAAATCTTGTTGGTAATGCCTGGGCGGGCTTCGGTGCTGCATTTGGTCCAGCAATATTATTAAGTTTATTCTGGAAACGAATGACTAGCTGGGGTGCACTTGCTGGCATGGTAGTAGGGGCAGCAACCGTTATCATTTGGATTAGCTTCGATGCAATTAAAGAAGCAATTAACTTATATGAAATGGTTCCAGGTTTCTTTTTCAGCTTACTAGCAGTTATTGTAGTTAGTCTATTAACTTCAAATTCAAATCCAAAAGTAGAAAAGCAATTTGAGGAAATGGAAAAACGAATAGCATAAAAAAAAATACATTTTCTTTTAATTAGTAGAAATAGGGGCGTGTTATGCACACTCCTATTTTTTATTTTTGACTATTGGCAAATATGTCACTTCAAACTGAAAAAGGAAGTAAGTAGTATAGCAGAAGAAATACTTACTAAAAATCCCGCTGTAAAGATTTTAATGACTAAAATAAGAAAAGGAGCTAATGCAGCACCAATAGATAAAAAACAGTAGACAAATAAGACAGAAAAGTTATAATAGTATAAAAATAAATAAAAAACTATGAAGAGAAGAGTAAATAGAATTCATTCATCTTAGAGAGCTCCAGTTGCTGAAAAGGAGTATGAATGGTCCATTGAAGCAAGACTCTGAGTTTCATATCGGAACCAATAATGGCGATGGTATGACAGGCGCTCCTGTTATAGAGTATGAGTATGTTTAAAATGTACTTAATGAGGTTAATGTGATGACATATTAACAAACTGGGGTGGCACCACGATACGATAGGTAAACTCGTCCCCAAGACTACGGTCTTGGAGGGCGAGTTTTTTTATTTGTACAAAAAATACATTTTCAGAGGTGTAAAATGAAAAAAGCTAAGATGTTTATTGCTTGGAAAAAACCTTTGCTTTTACTATTTGGAATAGGTGTTTCAAATATTGGAGATTGGATTTATTTAATCGCACTAAATCTAATTATTTTTGATATGACGAAATCTGTTTTGACTGTATCCACACTTTATGTCTTGAAACCACTAGCAACAATACTAACTAACTTATGGGCTGGTAGTTTAATTGACCGATCTAACAAAAGGAATTTAATGGTACTTTTAGATTTTTTGAGGGGATTATTAATTTTCTTAATACCAAGTATATCATCCGTCTTTCTGATCTTTGTAATCGTATTTATTGTTAATATGGGAAGTTCAATGTTTTATCCAACATCAACAACTTATATAACTAAATTAATTCCACACAATCAGAGGAATCGCTTCAATGCTTTGCGTAGTTTAGTTCAATCAGGAGGATTCCTAACTGGACCAGCGATTGCAGGTCTACTTTTTATGATTAGCTCACCTATGTTTGCTATTAATATTAATGCGATCTCTTTTATCATTTCGGGAATTGTAACAGCTAGTTTGCCTAATTTGGATAAGTTACCCATGCGAAAGGTTAAATATCAGATGTTCTCCTTCAAACTAATTTGGAAAGATTTTACTGAGGTTTTAAAATTCAGCTGTAAATCAAGTTACGTTATGATAGTTTATTTTTTATTTAATAGTATTTTAGTTTTAACAGCTGCTGTTGATTCTTTAGAAGCAGTGTTTTCAAAAAGCATACTTCATATGAGTAATACAGAATATGGTGTTCTAGTAAGTATTGCTGGGGCAGGAATTGGAATAGGTGCAATAATTAATACAATTTTAGCAAAACGACTACATCCTTCTTGGCTGATGGGGATTGGGACAATTTTTTTATCATTAGGATATATCATATATTCATTTTCTAATTCTTTTTCAATTGCTGGATTAGGATTTTTCATATTATCATTTGCATTGTCTTTTGCAAATACGGGATTTGATACATTTTACCAATCCAACGTAGATGTTAAGATAATGGGAAGAGTTGGAAGTATCTATGGTTTTGTTGAGGCAATATTAGTGATAGTTTCAACTATCCTAATAGGATTTTCAACTCACTATGTATCGATTAAAATATCAGTAATTGCTGGTAGTCTTTTTATGCTATTTTTAGCGATAATTTTAAGTATTTTTATTATCCGACCTTCAAGCGAAAATTATTTCAGATGCATTTGATATAAATAAAGTGTTTAAAAAGGTTCTCCTAAAAATGTAAAACGTTAAATAAACTCCGAAGGTCAAAAGTTGTCAGAATTTAAAAAATACGTGATTAGATAAATGAACATGCTTTTTATAGACATTTAGAATTACCCAATTAGATATTAATAACCCCCTCAAAAGAAAATAAATCAAATGATGAAAACTATATGAAAAATCAAACTAAATCATATGAGCACTTCTTTTAATAAAAGCATAAACAACAATTGTTTATGCTTTTTTTATATTTACTGTGCTTTTTAGATAAATTTGTTACGCACTTCTAGGAATCATTTAATACAAACTATAATACAAATCAATTTATTGTCAAAAACACCAATAAGGCAAAGTCTAATAGTACATTAAGCGTACTCTCCATAGTTAACTATTACCACGGGAGAAGGAGATAATTTAAATACTATTAATAAATCCAGTTACATCATTGTTTATTCAAATTCTCCTGCGCCATTCTAACTAATTCTTTTACCATATTTCCACCGATCCGGCCCCCAACTTTACCGTTTTCATGAGAGGTTAAATTGCCATTATATCCTTTCGTTAAAGGAACTCCTACTTCCTCAGCAGCTTCGAACTTTGCATCTTCAGGTTTTGTTGTATGCATGACTTTAGCTTTTAAAGCATCAAGAGCTTTTCTAGATTCAGGAACTAAGATTTTATTTTTTCTACTCATCAAACCCACTCCTTTTAGTCGTAGATTTCCCGTTTATTGATTTTTTTAATTATGGAAATAATTGCTATAAAATAGGGAATGTTACATAATGAAGATATGCGTTGATCAATTGATATAAAGGAGAATGATGATGAAATCTTTTAATGTAACATTTCACAAAGAAGATAATGTAGATAATATGTTAATCCAAAAATTGAATGACGAGGAATACCATAAGTCTACTGAAGGTGGCACTAGACATTTATTCGAAATTGATACGAATATAGGCTTTTTTGTGTTTTTAGATTCAGAGGATAATGAGGGAAATGTATCACATTTAGTCCTTCAATATAATGAAGAAGATGAAGAGCCAGTTGCTTGCTATTCATTTGCAATGAAAGATTTTTACGAATTCATGGCTTTATATTTAAATGATTTAGAATTCGTTGATGAAACTTCTGAAGAAGAGGAAGTTGAGCTAGATGCTTCTAGTTCAATTCATCATTTAGTTCATCTATTATTCCATGTAATTGAAGAAGGCGAAGATCTAGAGGTATAAACTTCCAAATAAATGTATATTCTTCCATAAATACCGGGTTTATATATTTAAAATTGGGTATTTATGCAAAAAATGGAAGTTTCACGATTTTATTTTAATTATTAATTTAGGACAATTATTTTAACAAAGAGCTCTTGATATTTTTATCGAGAGCTTTTTTTATTTAGATTCTATTCTATCAATCATAATTAACTTTTGACTAAAGTAGAATTTATACAAGGATATTTTCAAAGGAGCTTGTTTAAAAAAATAAAAAGTAGAATAGGGGCTGATCATATTGAACCTGCCACAGTCTGTATTTATAAAAGAAATTGGACCTCGTATAAATTTTCAATATGGATCACGATTATCGATTGACCAAAAATTACATTGGATTAACCATCTTATTGATAGTGGATTAAATCACATTGAAGTTTCCACATTAATGAATTTTCCGGATAAACAACAGTTTAATGAGGCTACCGAATTAGTACTGAAGCTAAAAAGAGATCAACATATAACATATGGCGTATTAGTACCGAATAAGCGAAGTTTAATGAGAGCATTTGTTGTAGATGCAGATGAAATTAACTTTTTTATTTCAACAAGTGAGTCATATAATGTTAAAGTTAAAAATTGCTCGATCAAACAATCTTTGAAGGATATAAAAGAGATGACAAAAGTAACAAAAGATTATAAAAAGCTTACGCGTGCTTATATTACAACTGTATTCGGATGTCACGATGAAAAAGTAAGTCATCAAAAAGCAATCGACTTGGCATCGCGATTATTAGATGAGGGAGTGGAGGCGTTATCATTTGTTGATACGGTAGGCAAGGTATCGCCTTTTCAAGTTAGGTTATTTTTGGAGGATTTATTAATTAAAATACCTAAAGAGCGTTGTTCGATGCAATTTTATAATACTTTTGGAAATGGCCTTTCTAACATCTTTACTTCACTTTCGTATGGGATTCAGCGGTTTGAATCAGCAAGTGGAGGATTCGGAGGATGTTTTCCATCTAATGAACTAAATCGATTGATTGCAACGGAAGATTTAATTTCATTTTTACATCGACTTGATATCACTACTGATGTCGACATAGTTAAACTACTAGACGCTTCAAACTATATTTCAAATCAATTAAAAGAAGAGCCTACTAGTCAGTTATTTTCAAATTTACCATTCAAAAAGCATCAAACATGATGCTTTTTTAAATTGTTTTACATATTTTGGACAAGAATTGAATTTTTTTTGCATATAATTTATTAATTTGAATGAAAGGAGAATTGATTATGTCTAACTTCGAAGCAATTATATTAGGCATCATTCAAGGTTTAACTGAATTTCTCCCTATCAGTAGTACCGGACATTTATATATTGGTAGGCATTTATTCGGCTTAGATGAAGCAGGCTTATTATTAGATACGTTAATGCATATTGGTACTCTATTAGCGGTGTTTGTTTTTTACAGTAAAGAATGGAAAGGTTTGATAAAAAAACCTTTTTCAAAATTAACTTTATTACTATTTGTAGGAACATTACCCGCTGTAATTGTAGGATTATTATTTAAAGATTTTTTCGATGAAATATCTGTTTCAGGTAAAACGATTGGATGGGAGTTTATTTTTACTGGTATTATTTTATTTATTGCTGATAAAAGGAGAAAAGGGAAGAAAACAATGGAGGAACTAACATGGGTAGATGCTTTATTCATCGGCTCATTTCAAGCACTTGCTATATTTCCAGCTGTTTCTCGCTCAGGATTAACGATCGCAGCAGCATTATTTAAAGGAATGGAACGAAAAAGCGCTGCTTATTTTTCATTCTTACTATCTACTCCTGCAATATTAGGCGGAATCGTATTCCAAGGTAAAGATCTTCTTGGTGGAAACGCGGAGCAAATTGCGTTTTTCCCACTATTTCTTGGAACATTAGCCGCAAGCCTATTTGGTTATTTAGCGATTAGTTGGATGATTAATTTATTGAAAAAACAATCACTCAATATTTTTGGCTATTATGTTATTTTTTTAGGGGTTAGTATCGTAGTGCTTCAATATTTGAAGATATTTTAATGGAAATCGATAAAAATTAGTCAACGTTTTTGTATACAAAAAAGCACAGGAAGTAATTAACCTGTGCTTTTTTAAATTACCTCAAAGCTTTTTAACTTTTTCTTCATCACCAGTTGTAGAATTAATAAAGATATCATATGTATCGTGATTATATGTACCTAAAAATTCATAGGTAAGAACTTCTTTATTAAAATCATTTAAGATGATAGCTAATCGTTCTTCTTCAACTTTAACATTTTTATTCAGCTTTGCTCTTGCTTGTTCAAGTGTAAGCTTAGGAGTAGGGATTTTACGTACGTGGTTTGATGTAATATAGTTTTTAGCATTAAATCCGATGATTTGCCCGTTATCTAATGCAACCTTTAATTGAATTGCTTCTGGATAGATCCGCACGTCATCAATTGATTTAACCATTTGTAGAACGCCAATCGTATCGTATTGTGAACTATCATATAACTCCATGTTCTTATAGTTTTTTGAATTTAAATAACGTAAACCTTTTTTCACTGCATCGTCTAAACTGATTTGCTGTTTGGCTATCGGTCTATTTGTGATAAAGAAGATTGGCAAGCCTGCAGTTTCAGTTATTTCCATATACGTATCTGCTACAGGGTTTTTATGAGCCATCGTAACTGAGTAAAAAGGTTCAAATCGATCATTATCGCTCTTACTTCTAGTCACTTGAATTTTCGTAACATTTTTGAGCGGTACAACATCTTGAGCAATTTTTTTCGCTTCATTTTCATCAATTTTTCGACCTGTTAGCTTCTTTAAACCTTTAGATTCTTCTTGACCATTTGTAAACGTAGGACCAAAATCATTGTCTGTAGTTGCTTTTACTTGTTCAATATGTTTAAAACCATCCACGATACTATTGTCTCGTGGTGCTTTTCTTTCTTCGGACATTTGGCCAACATCCATCCAGCTTAAGTTTTTATTCATGATGTTTGTTTGTACATTCCGTAGTCCATCTTGAATTTTTTCAGATGTTGAATAGATATTACGTAAATTACTATATTCCTTTGCAGTTAAAGGTTCTTTATTTAAATCTCGAACTGCTGTTTTATAACTAAAGTTTCCTACTCCAGTTAAAAAAGCCTGTGTTTTGTCAAAAGGCACAAATTTTAGTGGAAGTTGTGCAATGTCAGATTTAGCTTGAATCGAAAGACGCCAGACATCTGCTAAAGCAGGGGAGAGAGACGTTCTTGAATTCATAGCTAATGTTGTACCGATTTTATCGTGTAATAAGTCCATATCAAATGTTAGTTCATTGAAAGCCCTTTGATAATTATTTTCGGCTTTTAAATTCATTTCTTTTAGATCGCGATTTTGCGTATATCCCCAATAACCAGTTCCGATTAGAGCGGCTGCTAAAGCACCTGCAACAATCCAACTACCTTTCATAATTACACCTCACTACAGTTATTTACAAAAAATATGTTGACCAATTGTAAGAATAATAGGGCGGCCACGAATCCATTGGTTAGTTGCTGTTTTAGGATTGTAATAGTAAATACAACCGGTCGTTGGATCCCAGCCATTTATTGCATCAATTACAGCTTTTTTAGCTTGAGCATTAGGAGTTAAATTAATTTGACCATCAGCTACTGCCGTAAAAGCACCTGGTTGATAAATAACACCTGCTATTGAATTAGGGAAAGATGCATTTGTTAAACGGTTTAAAATGACTGCAGCAACAGCAACTTGTCCAATATATGGCTCACCACGTGATTCTCCATATACAGCATTTGCCATTAATTTAATGTCATTATCTGTATAACCATTTGGTGCGTTTGCAATTGGTTTATTATTTGGTTTTGCATTCGAATTATTTGGTTTATTTGTATTCGGTTTATTGTTGTTATTGGAAGTATTATTATTTGACGTATTATTAGCCGTACTACCTTTATAATTTTTAGTTGCTTTTGTCAGTTTTTCTTTTAATTTGGTTCCAGCGATACCATCAACCTTCATACCAAATTGCTTTTGAAAATTACGAAGAGCCCAGTAAGTATTCCAGCCGAAAACGCCATCAGCTTTATCATCAAGAAATCCTATAAATATAAGACGTTCTTGAAGCTCTTTCACATCTTGTCCTGTTGATCCACGGCTGAGCACTTGGCTACTAAACGCATCAACTTCTTTTTTAGGTATGTCAATAGTTAACGTAATCAGTGAAATACATATTATGCATAAGATAATAAATGCAGTTTTCAAATGAAATTTCTTTTGCAAAATAAATCCTCCTTAATCTAATACATATATGATTACTATTTGTAAAAAATTTCTTTTTATTAGTAAAAAGCGTAAAAACTGATATAAATTGCACAAACAACAAACGGATAGAACGAGTAGAGGGGTCGAATAGTAAGGATAGGAGCAAAAAGGAGGAGGTATTATGAAAAGAACATATAGAGCCATTTTCATTTTCACATTCTTATTTTGTATTTTTTGCAAAGTAAACCCATCAACTGCAGAACCTGTTTATGAGCCTCCATATGCTAAATGGGGGAAAATTGCAGTTGAAAAAACAATCCAAAGATACCCTCAAGCGGATGTAATAGATTATTTACACATAGGAAGAGAACAAAAAACACCAACAGTCTCAATGGAAAGATTTAAGTTATGGTTAAGATTAAAAGATGGAAGCAGGGAATTCGGGGTTTATGTAAATGTAGAATTTGAACCAAGAACAGAAAGATACTTAGGAATTACTTATACGGAAACGGATCGATAAAAACGAACTTTAAAAGACATCGCAAAAAATGTGATGTTTTTTATTGAAGTAGATTTGTGAGGGAAATCACATGAAGGGGAATTAAAGGAGAGTATTAGTTTGAAATAGGATTTAAAAAAATTAGTAATATTTAGGGGTTAAACATGATTTTTAATATAGAAACGATATTTGAAATCAAATAGAAAAAAATGAATTAAAATCAGTGAGTGCAATTAAATATAAAAAGTTTGAATTGTTGTAGAAACTAAAAACAAATTAACTAAAACATTTTTATTTTTTATAGATTTTAATTTTTACTCAAGTTTTAGATGGTTAAATTACGATTTAGAATTTGGTTTAAATAAATTGGTTAATTTTTAAACTGATTTTATTTTTTTGATCTGACTATTCAAATTGTGATTTTTTTCGTTTCATCTCAAAATAATAAGAATACTTGCTAATTGAGATGAATTATAGTGATTTCATTATAACTTCCTATAATATATATTATGTAAACTAGAAAAGGATAAAATTAATGGATCGATATTTAAATCCTCCTTTTTGCAATTACTCCCCAAGCTTCAATACCGCCTTGCTTCCAACTATAATAATGTTCCATTTCTTGTATATTTTTTCATTTACACCTTTGTTTACCAAATAAGTTTCTACGGTTTTTTTAGTCAAATACAATTTTGTTTTGTAATAACTTTATATCGAACCCCTATCATTATCAAAAATGTAATTAATAAAATGATTGATTTTTTTGATTCTTACACCTACCATTGAATTTATTGTTTTACTAACAAAAAAAAACAGCCATTCGATGGGCTGTTTCTCTTATTTACAAAAATCTTCTGCCTGTTGCACAATAAAATCACTAACTACACAGTACTAGATAGTCTTCAACTAACGCATGAGTAGTTGAATAATACATCCTTTTTCAAACTAAATTAATTAAATTTGTTTGTTCACATTTCTTTGGCGTAGA
Source organism: Gottfriedia acidiceleris (assembly GCF_036421055.1). Lineage (GTDB taxonomy): Bacteria > Bacillota > Bacilli > Bacillales > Bacillaceae_G > Gottfriedia > Gottfriedia acidiceleris_C. Next base: position 182,809 of record NZ_JAZGQS010000005.1, read on the forward strand.
TAAATTACCATATTAATGATAAATAATGTTACCAACCCAACATTTCCTTTTATTATTTTTCCTGTATTCTTAAATCCAAAATTTTTGTATAGGTTCTTTGCTTTAATATTATCTGGTTGAAAACAAATTAGAATTTCTGTGCATTTGTATTCTTTCTTCATCTCTTCAACAATGAGTGGTAATGCCTCCTTACCAAATCCATTCCCTTGAAAATGATAATCAATCATTAACCTGCAAATCTCGTATCCTATTAATTCATCAGAATATCCGTACATTGTAAATCCTATTAATGTTTTTTCATTATATATAGCTTTTACTCTCCAATTATCCTCAATACTCGCTTGAGCTATTGAAAGACAATTTGAAGCAATCGTTTCTTCAAAGATTTTATTTTTTTGATCTTCACTACTGCATAATCGAACGACTTCTATCCAATTTTCTTTACTTATACTCTTTAAATTAAGCACAATATTAACCCCTAAAATAATTTTTATAAAACTGATACAATTAAAATTATGAGATAGTTACTCCGTTTCCCTTTGACGGACTGTTTTGTGAATTACAATTAGACTTAAGTATTTACCTATGGTTTATTTGCAATTTCATTCTTATGAGGTTAAAAATCTGTAGATAAGTGATTATAGAAGCTCCTATACAAAATATTGCACTAAGAATAAAAATTTTGTAAAGAGTTTGACCACCCAAAGTAGGTGATTGAAACACTAAGTAACTTAGTATAATAAAACCTCCACCTAAAATAAACTGATAATAAGCAAGCCATTTAATTCGAGGCTTTAGGTAAAAATAACCAATAATTATTAGTAAATATAAAATACTTACTAACATAATGATTGGGTAAGTAGGTTTAAACTTAACTGCATATACAAAGTAATCGAGATGTGAAATATTGCTTACATTGTAATTTCCTTCATAAAACAATTTAGTAAATGGTGTTGAGTACTTCCACTCCCAAGGTTTATCTAAGATTTCACTACCTTCATACCAACTAGCGAAAGTAGAAAATATTAATAAAATTAAGGCTAAAATAAACTGTATAGAAAGTCTAATCAAATTAATCCCCCTTACAACTTTTGTAAATATATTCCATATTAATTTTACCATCATTTAAAATTAACCACACTAAAATTTCTTCGTTATCAAATCGCTTCTCATTTTCGTTTTTCATATTAAACTTTGCCAAATACATAAATAAAAAGCAGTCCTACTTGATAGTTGACCAATGTTACTATTTATTCATTGAATTCCTAAATGGTTTTCCATATCTTACTAAAACATGCCACAATAGTTTTAATTCCTGAAGGATCTCATTATAATTGCCCCTATCACTCCAAGTATCTGGATTGAGTTTTAAGTTCATTACTGCAGTTCCAATTATATTTGCATTGATATAATTGTTTTGGGCAATACGTTTTGCTAAGGAAGGCATCGATGGGCCTCGAAAATCTGAAGGAACTTCGTCTACCATAAGTTCAAAGCCCCTGTGCCAATAAAGATTAATAGAATACTTTTGGCAAATCTGTTCTAAAATTTTTCCCACAGAAGTGTTCTTAAATGAAGGATCTGCAACAAGCACTTCCACATCTTCTTTAAGTGAAATATCCCCATGAACCTGGGCCTCAATATAGTGATTAAGATTGCGGTTTGGCTCTTTGTTTGCAGCGTATTTAAACGGATTTTTAAGATTATCAAGCAAATGATTGACTAATTTTACCGGGGTCAGGTTTCTTTCACCGATCGCAAAATCTCTTACGAACGACTCTTCCAACAAAGCAGCTAAAATGATATTAAATTCTTCATAAGTACCCTTCTCTTTTGGATCTTGATGCGAATCTAAATATGTATATGTGGATCGATTTGATACATAAGGTGATAGTAGAAAATAACATGACCCAAAACGAGGCGCAGGTCCATCTGGATGTAACATTAAATTGAGGGCCCCATATTTAGGGCGTTGATAATTTGAAGTGCCCACCAGTTGATAAGCTCCTCCAAAAATTCTCATTTCCCAAAGATCACGTTCACCACCAGAATATGCTGATACGCTACCATTAGATAAACCTGTTTCAAACTGACTCTTATATACTCCTTGTTCTAACAGTGCTTCAGCAACGGTTTTCATAGTTGAATCCGGTCTATCTGGATGGAAATGTAGTCCAATCCTTGCATTAACTTTTAAATTGGAAACAGCATTTTTAAAAGTATGTTCCGATATATTCGACATTTTAAGAATATGATTAATAACTGATTGAGCTTCAAATTTATAGTTTCTTGCATACTTAGTAATATTTTCGATAGCCAATTGTTGCGACTTTGATAATTTCATGATTTAATGCGACACTCCTCAAAACTAATTTTGAATTAAAAACCTCAACAAATGTTTTTGTTTTCCTTCTTAAACTAAACCGCATTTACTTCATAAAAAAAGCTGCATATTAGCAGAGACGAGATATTCAAGTAACGCATGCGTTAGCTTAACAAGTAAACACTAATTTTTAACTATTTTGTTCTCTGTCCCATTAACAATTCTCTGTATATTTTGTCGATGTAGAATGATTATTGATACGCTTATTAGTAGCGAAAGGGCAATGATAACTTTATCTGCAAATATAAGACTGTAAATGAATAATGCTAAACTAGCTAACATTGAACTTAGTGATACATACTTAGTAAATAGCAAAGTTAACACAAACACAACAAAACCAACAAAAACACCTAATGGAGTCAAAAATAAGAAAACTCCGGTTGCTGTCGCAACAGCCTTTCCACCTTTAAAACTAGCAAAAACAGAAAATATGTGTCCTAAGATGGCTAATAAACCACATACAATAGGGTTAACTGTAGAACCAAGTATTAGGGGAAGTAAACAAGCAAATGTACCTTTAAATATATCAGCAATTGCAACAATTACTCCTGCTTTTATGCCTAAAACTCTATAAGCATTTGTTGCACCAAGATTACCACTCCCGTAATCACGAATATCTTTCTTATAAAACATTTTACCTATTAATAAAGCAAATGAGATTGATCCTATTAAATAACTTAGAATACAAGTTAAAATGTACAAAGTACTATCTCCTTACATAGTTTGTTAAGTAAGTTTTTCGATTTTTTGCATACGATATCCTGCAATCCTTCTTACATTAACCTCGTTACTTGAATAACTTTTCTTAATATTAACTACTTTGATGTCTTTCTATTATGTTAATAGGAAAAAGCGATCTTCTATTGAAGTATCGCATGCGTAGTTGAATAAGAACATATAAGCATTGACTAATATCTGTCCCCATACTTTGAGGAAATTAAAAAGACCGTGCAAGACGGAATCCAAGGTCGTCTATGCAAAATGACGGATGGCTTCGACGACGACATGAAGCACCACAACCTCTTGCTACCTCTGCCCAGCTACCACCTCGAAAAATTCGGTAGGACCCATAGACCTGTTCATCATATAAATCCCAACACCACTCCCAAACATTTCCTAACATATCATACAGACCCCATGCATTTGGTTCCTTTCTTCCTACTTCATGTACTTTATCTCCCGAATTTTCATTGTACCAGGCAATTTTATCAAGTTCACCGTATCTATAACCCGTGGTCCCTGCTTTACACGCATATTGCCACTCTGCTTCTGTAGGAAGTCTATAGCCATCTGATTCCCAATCACAAAATATGTTTTCACCATCATTACTTATTGAATAACACTCTTTCAATCCTGCTTTCTGTGAAAGTAGATTACAAAAAGAAATAGCATCATTCCAAGAAATATTCACAACTGGTTTTAGGTCTCTGACAAAAGTACTAAGTGATGTATTTGTTATAGTATTGTATATACCCATAGTTACAGGATACTTTGCAAGATGAAATGGTCTTATTTCAGTTTTCCATTTACTTTTTATTCTATCGTCTCTTAATTCTATATTTCCTCCTGGAATTTTTACCATTTGATAGTCAATGTAACTCTTAATTTCATTTGACACTCTGTCTTCCTCCTAATGATCATGATTTATTAAAAATCACCTCGTTAAGAATTATAAGAACAATTCAAAAATTACGTTGGTTTTTTTTGTAGATTAAAATCCGTTAGTAAAATAAAAAAGTCTGCAAATCAGCATATTCGTTATACAACAAACGCATGCGTTAGTCATAATGAACGAAACGGCTCCTTTTGCTTAGCGTAGGTTGCACTTGGCAATAATGGGAGTTAAGTAAAAGCCTACCCATTCCAAATGTAGAGCTACAAACAAAAAGGAGCCGTTTATATTTTAAGGATCGTCAAAAATTTATTGATTTAGACGTTTCAAAAGACATTATTTCTGTTGGTATTGCTGAAGAAGGACGGGGAGAACCACGATTTTACGGTAATATTCAAAACACACCTGATAGGATTCTTAAGCTTTTCTAGAAGTTAGGCGATCCAGAAAAGCTACTAGTTTGCTATGAAGCAGGTTCATGCGGGTATTGTATTTACCGCCAGCTTTTATCAATGGATATAGAATGTATTGTAGTTGTACCTACTCTAATACCGAAAAGAGGTAGAAGATTTTTAATAAATCTTTTTCCTTTTCTGTGAGGATATTATGTAGTTTTTGACTTTCTTCATTTTTCATCTTACCTTCAATAACTCTTTTCCATTGATCTATTGCTTCGTTTCTAATATTGTTCTTTAAAATTTCACCAAAAAAATCAAGACTTTTTTTATTCATTAATTTTCCCAAGCTTTTTGAGTATCTTCACTTTTTTCAACGCGATTATTCAATTTTTCCTTTATATTCAAATTATGAATATAGTAAAAGTCACCTTCAACAAATGGACGAACAGATATAATTGTGTATTATGGCGACAAATAGTCTAGAATCTATTCTTCATCCTCAATAATAAGATTCCTTTGTGCTTCAATTACTTGAAATGATAAATATTCTTTTTTTCCTCCAGTTTGAATCCATGAAATACCCTCTTTACTTTGACTTAGGTGATTAATAATGGCAAAAGTTATGTAACGGTTTAAATAAGAACCGTCAATTGATCTAAATTATTTTTATTTATTTTACTTTGTTTTCTCAAATGTAAAAAATAACCTATATGCTTTTTAATAATGTTGATGGCAATTGATTTATTTTTAATAGACGTTAATTGATTCTACCAGATATAAAATAGGAGCCGATAATCGTTCATCGACTCAACTAATTTAGACCTTAGCTCTCTGACCAGGATTTAAGATTACTTTGAACAAAACCACCAATCATAGCATTGTATCCGTCCTTCTTTTGATTGTTCCAAACGTTTATTTGCATCCTGGATCGTATTTGGTGGTGGCATGATTAATCGTTCACCTACAAGTTCATTTTCTGGCCAGTTTGCTGGTGTTCCTGCTTTATTTATATCAGCAATTTGCAATGCTTTTACAGCTCTTATAATTTCATGGATATTGCGTCCAACATTCTCTGGATAGGTCAATATTAACCGTATCTTTCCTGTCGAATCAACAATAAAAACACTTCGAACGGTTCTTGTGCCAATCGTTGGATGGATCATTCCTAATCTAGATGCTATTTTGCCAAGGCTATCTGCTATGATTGGAAAAGTTATTTCCACTTTAAGATTTTGCTTTATCCATTCAATCCATTTTATATGCGAGTAAACTTGCTCAACAGATAATCCAATTAAATATGTATTCAGCTTCATAAATTCTGGCATCATTTTTTGAAAAGCTACAAATTCTGTTGTACAAACTGGGGTAAAATCACCTGGATGACTAAATAATACATACCAATGTCCTTGAAAAGCCGTTGGAAGAACTAATTCACCAAGAGTGGTTTGAACCTTTAATTCAGGAAATAGATCACCTAGAAATGGTTTTGTATAAAGCTCATTTTGCTCCATTATTATACCCCCATCTTAAAGTCTATCTTTGTGATAGTCAAAACTTCTTATTCCTTCTTTATAGATTAAATTAACTATCCTTTTATCTATTTATCAAAGGAATACTATCATCTCTAATAATATTCATAATGGTTCATATAATGCTACTAACATTAAAATGCCGTCATTAAATCGTTAATCTGAATTTATTAGTTTTGGGGCGTTACAATCTATTGAGATATATACAACGATAAAAAAATGACCCTCAAATTGAGGGTCACTCGAAGCAAATAATTGGTTATGAGGGCTAGTTTATATATTTTATATATTACGCTCTCCTTTTAGGAATGGATTATACTTTAATACAGGACAAATGCGTATCTATTTTCATGACTTTAAAATGTAACAAATAAATCTGAATTAGATTAAGATTCATTATAAATTACATAAGATGTTTGGTTACGAATATCGATTCCTACTTCTTCTTGCTTTAATTGCATTAGGGTATATACCATGCTCTTCAATTCCAGCAGATGCTTGAAAATTTATGTGAGTGGAGTGAATCGTTTTAAAATCCTAAAACTTAATATACTTCGCTGGATTAACAGCGTTTGATTTTGCCTCATTCCATTGTCCATCATGTAATTCAAAGTGAAGATGCTGACCAAAAGAATGACCCGTATTGCCCATCGTTCCGATTTTTTGTCCTTTTGAAACAGTTTGCCCTGTTGAGACTTGATACTTTTGCATGTGAGCATAAACTGATGTAAATACTTTTCCATTTATATTGTGTGTAATAAAGACAACATTACCATAACTAGATGAATGGTAAGCTCTTATTACAACGCCATTTGCTACGGAGACAATCGGTGTACTCCCTTTTTTAGCAATATCTACACCAAAATGCGTTTCATGATCAAATGAACGATATCCGAAACCTGAAGATACATATCCTTCCGCTGGTCGTGTAAAATCACCACCTGAAATACTTGAAGCGGCTTTAATTGCTTTTTCCTGATTTTTTAAAAGTTCTGCCTGTTCTTCTAAACTCAAAATATCTTGTTCCTTCTCAATTACATCATCTTTAAGTTTGCTCAGTATAGCCTTCATTTGTGTTTCTTGATTAACAAGTGTACGTTCTATATTTTGAAGATCTTTTTTATCATTTTCCAACTTATTTTGAGTTAACATTAAATCTTTCTTTTTTAATTCAACTTTTTCAAGATCATTCTGTTGTTCCTTAACAATGTCTTGATCAGCATTCATAAATTTACCAATTGCATTTATTCGTTGAACTAAATCACTAAAACTTTTTGCATCAAAAATAACGTCTAAATATGAGTTATTTCCACCCGATTTTTGTATTGTAATTAATCGATTATTTATGATTACTTGACGTTGATCTAAACGTTTTTGAAATTTTGCTATTTCAGCTTCTAAATCTTCTATTTCTTTTTTGCCATTTATTAATTCAGCCTCTTTTTGGCTCATTTTTATTTTTGTATTCTCAATTGTTGAGTAAATTGTATCTAAAGAGTTTACTAACAATTTTTGTTGATGTTTTAATTGATCCATTTCATTTTTCGCTTTTTGAGTTTGTTCTTGAACTTTTACTCGTTTATCTTGAATACTCTTAATCTTTGTATTTGGTATAGTATCTGCAAGTACACCTTTTGGAAGTATAGTAAATGATAAACTTGCAGCTACTAATAGTACTTTATTAATAATTCGTTTCATCTTTATCTCCCTAAGCTTGACATATACTTATATATGTTAACTTAGAAATGTAACAATTTAATGCAAATTAGACTACACTTTTTTTACAAGTTTTTTACAAGCCCTTTTCAACACTAAAAAAAGAATCAGTAGAATAATTTATTTGAACTTCCAATAACCATCCAACATTTCAAAAAAATGACTTTGTTTCGTGTCAGTAAGGTTAACTAAAAAAGGTGTCTCCCCTTTTTCTTTTAATACCTTAGCAGCTGGACCAGCTCCAATTGGTGTACAAAATAATAAATTAGTTCCGTTCAATTTTAATATTTTACAACGTGCATTGATTTCGGAATTAATATACTCGTCTCCTGGTTTCAGTCCAAACAAATTCTTCCAAATTTCTAATGTCTTTTCCAAATTATTTACGACTAAACCTACACTTTCGAATTTGGGTTGTCCTAATTTGTGTGAATTTATAAGTCCTAGATCCTCTAATTCCGAATACCTTTCTTCATCTGATTTTTCCCATTCAATAAAAAATGGTAACCTAACCTCTTTTTCTGGGTATTCGGAAAATAACAATGACCATCTGATTAGTTGACCATCAGCACGAACTCTCTCCCCAGAAAGAGGTCCATATACTGTAAGTCCTTTTTCTTTAAGTTTAATTGCTAGTTCTTCAATTTGATTTGTTCGGATGGCTATTATCGCAGGACCTTCCCGACTTTCTTTAGCTAACTGTTTTACGATTTGCGTAATTAATCGATTTTCATCGTGTTTTTCAGCTATTGATAAATGTTCAATTCCTAAAAATTCAATATAACTTAAACCAAAATAACTTAGGGTATTATATGTACCCCAAGATTCATGACGTCCTCCCTTTACAACATGAATCCCTTTTTGTTTTAAGGGTAAAATTGCATTTTCTGGTTTTTTGAAGAACCAAACAAGGTGATCAAAGAATAAAGTCATTATCGTACTCCTTTCAATAAGTTTTCTTGAGGAAATTAAGCCTGTAAAACCCTCATTTCATTATATAAATAGATTTCTACTACCGCTTATAAATCATGTTATTAGATGCTTAATTAAGAGTAAACAAAATTTGAGTAGGTGACACCTATTAACCTTTGGACGAACCATTTTCTAAAACGGGTATGTATTCCATTTATGTATCTTGTGATATTCTGTCTACTTAATTAACAATATAAAAACTCCTCAACAAGGCAAGGAGTTTTTTCTTCATTTATTTCGTTCAAGAAAATCTTTAACTCCTTCGAAATGATGCTTCATTTTTCCATCGATTTTTTCAAGAATAAAATGACCGTCTTTTGCAAGCGGACTATTTTGTGGTTGATGTGCATCAATTGAAACAAGATAGTGATCCGAACTGAACTTAATTAATGATAAGTTGTGAATGTGATGTCCAACATCATAATGGAACCAATCAATTATATGGTGGTAGGCATTCTCTATGATCATACAGACTGGATAAAGGAAAAGTTTACTCGTAGGAATCAGTAAACCTACTATCCCTACTCCGAACCCGACAAGTACCACTTTCTTTCCTATTTCTTTGGAAAATTTTGAATCGACAAACGATTGTCCAATTTTATTTTCTTCATAAATGAGTTTGTGATAACCCTCAATTACTAATTTTTGTTCATATGGATAATACGTTGCAAATCGTCTCATCTATTAACATCCTCTCTTCCATATAACACGATTCATTCATCACGTTTCCCTCTATTAAACGATATGAGACAACTGGTAAAGTATTCTATGGATTAAAAAGAACGATTAAAAAATGTTAAATGAAACCTCCTTTAAACCCTAATTAAACCTAAGTGCCCTCTAACGTACTCATTTCTAATATGATTCTTAATAATTAGATGAACAAATTCCAATACTACTCTTAAGAGGTGATCATATTGGGTAAATGGAATGAACAAGCCGCTGCGAATAATAATTTGCCATCTAGTACAATCCGTACATCTGAGCTTCTGTTAGGTAAAAAGGCTGACCATGAATTTTCAGAAGACCTTTCTGATGGTGGAGAAAGAAATCAAAATATTGAGTTACTGAATAAGAATTCTAAGCTGAAATAATTCTCTAAAATGACTCAATTAACAGAAACAAGAGCTAATCGAATTTCTAACGATTAGCTCTTAACAATTAGAACTAGATGAGATGAAGTTGTGATAACGATAAAAATAAATTTAAGTTCATATGTACAATCATCAAGCTAACTAAATTGTTAGCTTTTTTAATTCTATGAAATTCCTAACCCAATGATTGCTTAAAATGATGATTTAATTTTAACTTTTATTCTATTCAATAATTCGATTGATAATAATAATAGACAAAATCAATTATCTTTACAAATTAGTTGCATATGATATACTCTTTTTTGGTTTAACTAGATTAGTTTTTAAAGGAGTAACTTCATGAGTATTCAAAACGTGTTTCTTTCGATAAAACAAGGAGAAACAGCCACAAATCAGAATAGAATTCCTATTTCGTTAAATGAAACGTTGCTAGGCCGTACGTGGGGGAATGATTTCCCAGATATTCCTTTTACAAGTCAATATATTTCAAGAAAACATGCTTTAATTTGTTGTGATAAAGAAGAAAATTACACAATTGTTGATCTCATGAGTAAACATGGAACACAAGTAAATCATATTTTAATAGAAAAAAATAAGCCATACTTCCTTCGTGATGGCGATTGTATCAGTCTTGCTAGTGGTGCCGCTGTCCTTATTTTTCATAATCTATCAGAACAGAACCTTGGTGATACACTTGATATGCCATTAGTTTTAGATAAACACACAAACGATTTCAATGGTTTAAGTGTAAATGTAGTTAAGAGAGAAATTTTAATTGATGGCGTAAGAATCCATTTAACTAGTAAAGATACAGAATTATTTTTGCTGTTATATCAAAAAGCCAACAGCGCAGTTAGCTATAATGAAATTAAAATAAATGTTTGGCCGGAACGAATGACGAAAGAGCTTGAGGAGCCTAATGTTGGAAGGGAAGAAATTAATACCCTTATCTATCGATTACGTAAGAAATTAGGTAAATACGGTCAAAAGATTGTTTCTGTCCCTCGATATGGTTATCTGTTTGATCATGAAGATATTTAATAATGTAAAGAAATAAAAGCTAATGAAAAAGGGTGTAAGGATTGAAAGATTCTACACTCTTTTTAGCAAATAAATTTATTTGTCATTTACATATTTATGGATAAATAATATTGCTTATAATAAATTAGCCTTTACTTTTTTCTCTATAATAGTTAATTCAATATAAATTGCAATAAAGGAACACAATGAACCTACTAAAAGAATTATTGCACATATATATACGGGTAGAATTAACAGAATGTACCCTAATATAGTTCCAACAACTAATAATAAATAAAACATTAAATTCACCCTTTTTCACATTAATCAAATGAAATCAAAAATCCTTCTTTTAAAAATTATGTACTCATGTAAAGATATTACTTCATGCATTCTTACTCAATATCACATTGCTAACAAAACACTAACATTTTAAAATTAATTCGATTTGTAGACTCACAGTTCGATAAAGTGAATGGAAACAAAACAATTTCAGAGAAATAAAAAACCTGCTCCAATTCAGGAACAGGTTGATAGCTTGTTATTTCATGTAATATACAAACAACTTAATGACACATTATTTATTAACATTATTAGGATTATAAATTGAATAATGATCCAACACAATATTTGTTTTCTTTAAAGGAAAAACAAATTTAAGCTTATTAGAGCCAATTAAATAAGTGATTATTTTTTCGTTATTTGAGGTAGTAACTTCTGAATTAGGTGAACCAAAATAATTTTTAAGATTATTAATCATTAATGTTTTTAACTGAGGATCAAAAGAACGTAATTCAAATATTAAATGGCTTTTTTGATATCCAATTACTACGTTTCTCTTGGTGTAAGTGTTATATGTTCCTTTAGCAGCTTCGACATAGACACTACTGTCTTCTTTTCCCCATTTTTGCCTTACCCCGTCAATATTCGAATTCATTACATTAAAATCTGCGTTGATAATTTTCGCTTCATTCGCCTTTGTTGAAATATTTTTTAAAAGTAAGTACTGCTTATTACTAGTTACATTATTAAAAGTAACAGCTTTCTTAATTTGGTTATTTAAATTTGACACATTTACAAGTTGAACTTTATTATTGTTAAGTTTATATTTTTGTTTTAAAGATAGAATTTTATAGACACTTTTATTGATTGTGTCTTCTGATATTTTATGATTTTTAACAGCTGTATAGATGCTATTGTATATTGTTTTTACATTTTCATTTCCATGCCCTATCAATATAATATTACTTCCTGCATTAATAGAAGTTACTGCTGCACTACTTAAGTTATAGTGTTTAGCTATTGCGCCCATTGACATATCATCCGTTATAACCACACCATTATATCCATATTGTTTTCGTAACAGATCAGTTATCACCGCTTTTGACATAGATGCTGGATACTTTGAATCTACCTTTTTTACAACTATATGAGCTACCATCACCATATCCGCATGATTTTTAATTGCATTATTGAATGGAACTAGCTCAAACTTTTTCAAACTTGATAAATCTTTATTCACTATAGGAAGGTCTAAATGTGAATCTACTGAAGTATCCCCATGCCCAGGGAAATGTTTAATGACAGGAATTGTGTTTCCTTTATGAATGCCATCCATCATTCCAATACCAATATTTGAAACGATACTTGAAGTTGTTCCAAACGAACGATCTCCAATTACTGTATTTTTAGGATTACTTTGTATATCGAATACTGGTGAAAAATCAGTATTAAATCCAAAGGATGACAGCTCTTTTGAAATCATATTACCTATATTATATGCGTATTGCATATTATTTTTATCTCCAATTGTTCTAGCAGAAGGTGTATTTAAAACCGCAGAAGGCATTCGATTAACTCTACCCCCTTCCTGATCGACAGAGATAAATAATGGTACCTTGTTATTTTTATTAGCTGTTTTTATGTCATTTGTTAAATTGACTAATTGATTTGGACTTTTTATATTTGGTCCAAACAGTATAACCCCAGCTAATTTATAATTTTTTAAAAGCGTATTCGCATTACTTGAAGTTGTTCCATCAAAACCTGCGATAATCATTTGTCCAATTTTTTCTTTAAGAGTTAGTTTATTTAATTCAACTTGAATTGGATCAGTTTTTGAAACAATTACATTTTTCTGAGCCTTAGCTTCTATACAACCAGTTAATAATATGAAACTACTAATCGCAAACATCGATAACCTTTTAAAATTGTTTTTCATATTTTCACCTCTAAATTCAATATGTGTATATGTCAATATTGGCCTTTACCAAATCATAGCAAATAAATGTTTCGAAAGTATAAACTTTTTGTATGAAATATAAGATTTAATACAAATCTAATCTTTTATCAAGTAATCAACAGTTACTCGACATCAAATCAGCTAGTAGAAATGCTCTTTCAAAACATTAGTAACCCACATACTTTCTACAAAAAAGGAGAATCCCTATTTTTTTCTATATGCTATTAATAAAGACAAATATGCCCTTCCTGTAAATATTTCTAGAATAGGTTAAGAATGATCACTAATCAGTTATTTATCATATATTTTTAATTTAGTTCAGCATAGATAAAGCAAATAAAGGTAAAATATAATGAATTTAATAGGTAAAGAAAAAAAGCTAACTACTTTGTTAGCTTTTTTAATGATTTGAAGTCCCAAAATGAATATTGACTCATACTATTTACTTTATCAAACTAATTTCTTCCTAATCCATCGGCTTTTTTAAAAGCTTGAAAGACCATATAAATAATAAACAGAATTGGTATATATACATATAAAAAGCTAGAAGTTATGTAGGTCATGAAAGTCGCTATTTTCTCCACATCCAATTTACTTTTGAGACTGATTACCATGAAATGAACAAGAATGATTGAGAACCATAAAGACTTTCTAGTTTTAAATTGAAACGATTCTTTTAAAATTCGGAACGCTCCCCACAAAGCCATACAGCAAGGAGGAAGTATTACTAGGAGCCATAAAAATATATATACATATTCAAATCTTTCTATAAAAGGATAGCGAATAATTTTTGACATCATAAGGGTTGGCCAAGTTATATGTTTAAGTTGTCCATGACTAAAGTAAGCGAATGATACGAATGTAATAAATAAGTATAAAATGATTGTATACGCTTGTGATAGATGTGCCCATTTTTGAGATTTTTGGTTATTTTTAATAAACGGAAAGTAAATAAGCAAAAATTCAGGTCCTGAATACATCAGAATACAATACTTTGCTGAAATATAATAGTCACTGATCTGATGATTAAAAACTGGTAACAAATTCGTCCAATAGGCATATTTCAATGGAAAGTAAAATGTTAACAATAAGAGCGAAGGAATGATGACTCCCCAAAAACATATTCCTGTAATGACTCTAAATCCTCCAATGACCAAATATGTGATTACAAAAAGCATAATAATTGATAAGAGCCAAATTGGAAAATAAGGAAAAACCCAAGTAATAAGAACTGCAATATAGGATCTAATGATCGTTGTAATGACTAAAAGCATGTAAATATAAAAAAAAGTATTTAATATATTTCCTAACCATTTCCCGAATAATTGTTGGTGTAAAGACATAATATCTCCATTATTCGATTTCTTTAACAAATAATACATTAACCAAATAATGATATGTATAGAGAGACCAACGATTAAAACCGAAACCCAAGCATCTTGTCCGGCACCTTTTACGATATTACTCTGAAAATTAAGCAAGCCAACACCTGTTTGGGTACTATGAAAAAGAAATAATAAAAAAAAGGGAGATACTGTCAGACTTTCTTTTAATTGTTTACTCATAGACGATCTCCTCCACTTCTTACTCGCCAATCCCAGATTGAACTAATACTACTTTTACATTCACATCATATTCAATAGCTGGATACACTTTTTCATAAAACTCCTTTTCGTTCCATCTTTTCGAATGTGCTCTTGCTAAATCACCAATACCTAAAGGATCGACATGATGTTTTTGAAAGGTTAATAATAGATTTTCAAAATCTACTTTCATCTGTTTTTCCAATTGATTGTTTAAAAATAGATTATTTTTTCTTTTCATTAAATCTAGCCAATCTGGATAGTCTTTTACCATCCCATTTAGAGTAATATCAAATTTCACTTTTGTTTTTTCCTTATTGGTTTTAATTAATTTTTTTTCGTTCCCTTTTAATATCGTTAATATTGCAGTATCAATTTTCTTCCCTTTCTGAATATTTAATTCTGTTTGTCCTCTAATGACTCTTCCTCTTAATATTTTATACAGTAAGCTTTCTTTAGGATTTAAGATAAGAGCTAGTTTGTCCTTTTTGAATACTGCTAGACCATTTACTTCAATATTCTCGTTTTGATTTATCTTAATATATGGAATTGAAGCATCTCTCCCTTCTCCATAGTAATCAAATAAAAAACTATGAAAAGTTGGAAGCGGTACAAATTGGTTCTTAAAATTTTGTTCAATCATTTTAAAGATATAATTGCTGTCTTTCCCTTTGTTTTTCTTTAATAATTCCCCTGCAGGTTCTTCAGAAACAGCCAATAGGGCATTGCTTCCAATCAATGGGTCTCTACAAACCGCCTTAACAAAATACGACACTCCATTTTCAGCAAGATCCTTTCCAAAGATAAGAAGGTTCAACTTTCCAATTTCTATTGGTTTTGGTGATTGTTCATTTAAAGCCTGTTTAATTAAAAGGGATTTCTTACCACTTCCCTGTAGAATAGAGCTCCCTTTATTTCCTACTTCGGTATAATCAGAATAAAGTGCCGTTCCAACAAAATGATCATCAACCCTATCTAAACCATATACAGATAGAATTTGTACTTCATCTATAATTTTTTGCCGTGGAAAAGAGCAGCCTGATAGTAAAAAGGAATGTAGAAAAAAAGCACAAATTAAGCATATTTTTTTTCTATTTATACTATTCATTTTCATTATTACGATCATCCTTAACTTTATTAGGATTGTATCTTTTTAACGAAAGAGGTCTTAAAAATCTACTTCGAGTCGATGTAAATTGATAGGATGACCGTATAAAACTATCGCTAAAGCTTTTTATTCTAAATGGATACATTGGAACCATATATGGATTTCCCAAAGATTTAAGCTTTAATAAATGTCCTAACAGAAGAACAAATCCTATTATTATTCCAAAACCGCCCATAAATGCTGAAAGTAAAATAAGTGGAAACCGCAAAAGTCGAATTGCATTTGACATTTTAAATATCGGTGTTGTGAAAGAAGCAAGTGCAGACAGTGAGACAATGATTAGTAATATATTGCTTGTTAGTGCTGCTTGGACAGATGCTTGGCCGATTACTATACCACCTACAATACCTAGTGTTTGGCCAATTTTTGTCGGTAATCGAGCACCTGCTTCTCTTAATAATTCAATTGTAATTTCCAAGAAAATAGCTTCCCATATCGGGGGAAAAGGAACATGAGCCCTTGAACTTATTAAGGGCTGCAATAAATCATCAGGTAAAACCTCATAATGAAAGGTTAATATTGCTACATATATTGGTGTAGCAAACAATGAGAAAATAACACTCATTATACGAATGATTCGAAAAAACGATCCTAGTACCCAATTTAGATAATAATCTTCAGGAGAAATGAAAAAATCCAGTATAGTAGTTGGTCCTGTAATAATATAAGGCGATCCATTCGATAGAATCGCTACTTGCCCATTAATCATTGCATAGACAACCCGATCAGTCCGTTCAGTAGATAAAAAAATAGGAAAAGGCGAATTTGAGTTATCTGAAATAATTTGATCGATTAGAGAATTATCAAAAACAACGTCGAAGTCGATGTTGTTCAAACGTTGACGAACAGTTTGAACATATTCTGGATTCGTAATACCATCCAAATAAGCAATAACAACTTCTGTTTTAGACATTGAACCTATTTTGATTTCCTCAAAAATCAACTCGGGTACAGCTAAATGTTTTCGAAGTAGATGTAGATTAGTACTTAGGTTTTCAACAAATCCAACCTTTGGACCAATCACACTAAATTCATTTTCTGTATCATTATTCTCGCGATAACCAAGATTTGAATTTTCTACGCTTATTGTCAAAAAGCGCTTGAAATATTTGAATTCAACAATAACATATCCTTTTATTAATCTTTTTTCGATATCTAGTGGGTCATTTGTAATTTGGACATCCTCAAAAGGAATCGACTTCTTCACATCATTAATGGTACTAATGTTCTTAATATGCTCTTGTAATGATGGAAGTAAAAGGTTATTTATTTTATCGGTATCTACCATACTTTTAAAGTAACTAATGGTTAGATCCTGTTCTTCAGATAATGAAAATTTGTAGAAATCGCTCGATTTAGAAGCCTGTTGAAATATGGACGTTATTGTCTTTTCTTCTTTCTCGGACTTTTGACCATTTAAAATTTGATCAATTGATTTTAAACGCATTTAGACCACCCAATCGAGTTTGATTACTAATTATTTTTAAGAATAAAATATAAACTTACTAGAACATCCATCTAGTTATCATTTTTTATTTTTTCGTTCTTTCCAATATATATACAATAAAAGTATTCAATTTCTAAATTCATTCTCTTATACACCTATCCATTGCTTCTAAATCAGGTTGAATTTCAAAGAATAGTTTTTCATTGAATAAATTTAATTTAGTGATTTAACTGTTATCACTTTTTGCGGCTACTCTATTTTGTTCCCTGCTACTCATTAATCTTCAATAAATCTATACACTGAGTTTACTAGGTTTTAATATTCAGATGATATGATGGGTTTAACTTCAAATGAGGGGGCAGTATAAATGAATATACGTGCATTATTTATCGATATGGATGGTACACTCTTAACGGTCTCAAACGACATTTCTCGCCGAAATATAGAAGCGATTAATAAGCTCATTGATCAAGATGTCATGGTTTTTCTAGCAACTGGTCGACACTTTGAAGTGACCGCTCCCTACCATAAAAAAATTGGATTACAAACTCCGATGATTTGTTTGAACGGTGCCGCCATTCATAATGGTGAGACAGGAAGAATGATTCAAATGGAGACAGTCAAAGTGAACGAAGAATTACTCCATCATCTGACTGCAGAAACCCCTTGTAATGTTATTATCCATACAGCTAATGGACTTTACTGTAAAGAAACAAATGAAGAAATTGATGATTGGACAAAGGTTGGGCAAATTCCACCACGATACATTGGTGACTTAAGACTAGCAAATTATAATGATGTTCTTAAATATAGTATACGAACAAATGAACAAAATATTGGATTATCTGCTTTGTTTAAAAAGGAAGCTGAGGTCATAAATTGGAATGACGGTTTTGAAATGGTTGCGCCCAATGTCTCAAAATGGTCTGCAATTAAAAACATAATTCGTGCATATCGAATTAATCCAAATGAAGTAGTAGCTATAGGAGACGGACCAAATGATATTGAAATGCTTCGTCATGTTGGCACAGGTGTAGCAATGGGGAACGCTTGCGAGGAAGTCAAAGCAGCATCTGACTTTGTAACTGGCCATCATGAAAATGATGGATTAGCTGAATTTATAGAACGTTACCTCCTTAAATCAAAAGAAACATTTGCGATTTAATCTTCTTTTCAAACAGTTTCAATGAATTGTGGTAAATCCTAAATCATTCAACAAAAAAAAGCTCTGAAAAAATCTGAGCTTTTTTTGCTTTGAGTTAGAATTTTAACAATTAAAGGATGGAACTGTTTTAAAAACTATCGATCTTAGAAAAAACGATTCAATATATATCCCCTAAATAGTATTCTAAATCATACATTATGAAAGGATTGATTTCTTTGTTTACCTTTTTGAATTGATGGTTTTGTTTTTAATAAATGAAATATATTCCCTACCATCAAGCCTGTAAATAAATAGGTTAATCCTCCAAATAAAGTATAAATAGATACTCCTACTAATGCACATATAAAACCGAAAAAAACTTGTTGTTTGTCTTTGGCGGGCGATGTAGGTGGGTCAGTTAGCATAAAAAATGCAAAGAAAAGCGAAGCATTTATAAATGGACTTCGAAAAGAATCCGATGCATCTCCAATATGAAAAAGATTAGTCAATATTAAGAGAATAAAATAAGTTCCTAAAAATGAAAATACCATAGGAAACTTATTTACACGACTTACAACGATATACCCAACGATTATTAAAAATATATTTGACCAACCTTGAAGATCTCCAAATGCTCCCCACCAACTTTGTTCAGTGTGAAAAAGGATGATAGACATTAATAAACCAAAAACTGCAGGATTAACTAATTGTTTCCTTTTAAAAACAATTAAATATTTTGATAAAATAGAAATGATAGTAGTGAAAACAATCACATACCATGCCGTGGTTGTACTTAAAATCATCGCCACAATCATTCCAGTAATAACTGCTCCGAATGGCTTAATATTTTTCCTTTTTAAAATGACCATACATAATATATCTGTGATTGATGCCACAAAAACGGCAATCATACAGTTAATTGCCCCTCTACTAGTTTGATAATCAATTGAAGCAATTAAGAGTAAAATCATTAAGGACAGCATCACATATCCTTTTGGTGACTTCATCCATTGTTTAATAGTCAATCTTATCCACTCCTTTATGATAAATTTGTAAGTTGGATGAAATTAAAATGCCCTCTAATTCAACTTCTTCTAATAGAGCTAGTCCCTTTTTTCTTCCCATTAAATAACATGTAGTTGAAAATACGTCAGCCATCATTGCATAAGGTGCGATGATACTACAACTAATCAACTCAGTTGGTGACTTTTTATTTTTAGGATTAATAATATGATGAATTCCCGGGTTTAAACCACTTTTACGTTCATAATTTCCAGAAGTACAAACCGCCATGTTAGAAATTTCTATCGTATGAATGATTTTCCCCTTATTTTTTGGGTGCTGAATTCCTATTTTCCATTTATCCCCTAATTCATCTAATCCTCCTGCATAAAGATCCCCACCAGCATTAATAACAAATCCATCAAATTGTCTCAATTCATTAACTGCAAGATCAATGGCAAAACCTTTGGCAACAGCACCTAAATCAATTACTAAAGGCTTTTTTAATTGGACTGTTTTATCTTTTTCATTTATGGAGATATCAGCGTAATTAACTGTTTCAGATGTATTATTTTGTATGAACTCTTCTGTTAAATAATGTTGATTGAAACCAACATTTTCCAAGATTTGACCAACCGATGGATCAAATAATCCATTTGTCCATTTAGCTACCTCTAATGCGAATTTTATTGGTTCAAATAATAATGGACTAACAGATACTGGTTTATTAATTTGTTTACACAACTTCATTATTTCGCTTTCCATACTAAATCGACTACATGTTTTTTCAACTTCTCGAAATAAATCAAAGGCACGATTAATTGAAGCTTCCGTTTCCTCGAACGATTTTGATGTGACTACTTTAATATCAACAACTGTATCCATAAATAATTTCGTTTTTCTTATCATTTTCTTCATTATATGTTCCTTGCCTTTAGTAGAGCATCTTGAATAGCATCCTTGAAGGCCTGTGTACTAAATGTCGCTCCTGACACATTACGAACTTGTGAACTTTGAACATTTACTACTTCATTTGGTAAATTTACTATGTCATTCTCAGAATAATGCATACCATAATTACTTATCTCTACATCTATAATTTTATCTTCTTTTATCTTTAAGGCGATTTGAATCGATCCGCGACGATTAGAACCCACCCCATAAAAAGTTCCATTTTTATATAAACTTTTTTTTGCAATATTATTTTTATTTAACGGAACATTGACCTGTTCAGTTTTTGGCGATGCTACATTTGAATCTTGAATATCCGTTGTAAAATAGCCAGTAGCATAAATTGCTCCAATTGCAGTTGAACAGATAGTGACCCATTTTTTACTCATTTTGCCCATTTGCTTACCTCCAGTTTCGATGATCATCTTGTATTATAATGAGTA
This sequence comes from Gottfriedia acidiceleris, assembly GCF_036421055.1. Taxonomy (GTDB): domain Bacteria; phylum Bacillota; class Bacilli; order Bacillales; family Bacillaceae_G; genus Gottfriedia; species Gottfriedia acidiceleris_C. The sequence goes on from NZ_JAZGQS010000005.1 coordinate 203,513, forward strand.
AATCTTAAAATTCCTTTAAATTGCTAAACAAAATAAATCTTAAATTTTTATGAAAACTTTTTTCAGATGGCTTTATTTAAGATGCTAAATTTACATTTTAAGATAAATTTATTACTTTTCTTGTTTACTAAAAATAGGTACCCATTTAAAATCTGTATCTATTAAAAATTACACCATAAAAGTGAAAACTTAATTAAAATTTTGTACTTTTTTCATTAAAATGCAGAAATAGAGATACAAGTACTTCTAAGTTGCACAAACTATTTTCTACATATTTTAATTTGTTTCTCAATTTAAACCTCTTTTATAGGGAGATTATATAAATACTTTAATGAGAATAATAATTAAAAATAAATTGAGGTTACTGGTAAAAGGAGTAGTTGACCATGCCTGAACACTTTGAAATTATTACAAGAACAATGTTAGCATTTTTAATATTGTTCATCGGTGCTAAACTATTAGGAAAACAAATTATTGCTGAGATGAATACCTTTGATTTTATTGCAGCTATTTCAGTTGGTAGCATTATTGCAAATTTAGCTTTTAATTTAAATATAAAAATCCACCATGCAGTTTTAGCTTTTTTAATTTTGGTTTTAGTCATTTTACTCGTTAGTTTTATTTCCTTAAAAAGCAGAATCGGTAGAAATTTACTTGCAGGGAATCCAACTGTCATAATAGAAGATGGAAAAATTTTAGAGGCTAATATGAGAAAAATGCGCTATTCTCTAGACTATTTGAACCAACAATTAAGAGAAAAAGGAATTTTTAACATAGATGAAGTTCTTTATGTCGTAGTCGAAACAAATGGTAAAGTGTCTTTTTTACAAAAACCACAATACCGAAACGTAACAAAACAAGATTTAAATATACCGACAAAAAAGGAAAGTAATTTACCGATTGAGTTGATAATGGATGGGGAAATTATCTCAAAAAATTTAAAAGAAAATAATCTGTCAGAAGTAAGATTACAGGAAGAACTAAAAAAACGTAATCTTCAAACGAAAGAAGTTGTGTATGCTGTGTTGGCAGCAAATGGAAATATTTATATCGATACTTATAAAGATCAGATTACTTCTCCAACTGATCAAGAATAAAAAACGCCAAGAAAAAAATTCTCGGCATTTTTTAGATCTATTCTTTTTTGGGGGCATATGTAAAAAAGAAAACAGTATGATTTAGTACTTTTCTTTTTTTACAAGTTACTTACGATAAATGGTATTATGATTACTGTTATTAACATTAGAATCCAATTGTGTTTTTTTAGTTTATCTTCAAATTTTTGCATTTCATCTGGTGAAATTGTTTTAATGGGCTTCAAATAATCCGCCTTCTTTCTATTGATAGAATATTTAAGGATAAAGTGATTATAATCTATTGATGTGAACTTAATGTGAATTTATGATAACTTTTTTAACATAGATCTACTAAAATCGAACTTTAAATTGACTTAATCCGCTTTTTTCTAAAATCGGTGAACAAATATTGAAAAATTGATAGAAATTTAATTGATATTGATAAAAAAATCCTGATAGCTCTATAGTGGTAGCCATCAGGATTTTTTTTGATTCGATATCTATTCATAATCTAACTAAATCATATTTTCTGGTCTGATCATTTGATCGAATTTTTCTTCCGTTAAATAACCCGTTTTTAAAGCAGCTTCTTTAAGTGTCAAATTTTCTTTAAATGCTAACTTCGCAATTGTTGCTGCTTTTTCATAACCAATATGAGGATTTAATGCAGTAACGAGCATGAGTGAACGATTTAGATTTTGTTCAATCACTTCTATATTTGCTTCAATGCCTTTGGCACAGTGATCATCAAATGACCTCATTGCGTCTGAAAGTAATCTAACTGACTGAAGAAAATTATAAATAATGACTGGTTTGAACACATTCAATTCAAAGTTCCCTTGACTAGCAGCAAAGCTTATTGTCATATCATTTCCCATAATTTGAGTGACAACCATTGTTAGCGCTTCAGATTGGGTTGGGTTTACTTTCCCTGGCATAATTGAACTTCCTGGTTCGTTTGATGGAATGGTTATTTCACCTATACCACTTCTAGGGCCACTTGCCATCCAACGGACATCATTCGCTATTTTCATTAAATCTGCTGCCAATGCTTTTAAAGCACCATGAGTATAGACGATTTCATCATGACTAGTTAAAGCTTGGAATTTATTTTCTGCAGAAATAAAATGTAGTCCAGTTAACGAACTAATTTCTTCAGCCATCATCGTTCCAAAACTAGGATGCGCATTGATTCCTGTACCAACAGCTGTCCCACCAATAGCTAATTCAGCTATAAACTTCATACTATCTACTATCATTTCTTCATTTTTTTCAAGCATACGATGCCAACCACTTATTTCTTGACCTAGTGTAATTGGTGTTGCATCTTGCAAATGTGTTCGTCCAATTTTTATAATTTGTTTAAATTGATCCATCTTTTCGTTTAATGTCATTTTTAAATTTTTTAACGCAGGAAGCAATTGTTCATTTACTGCAAGAGCACTTGAAATATGCATTGCTGTTGGAAATGTATCATTCGAACTTTGAGACATATTGACATCATCATTTGGATGGATTCTTTTATTGTTTCCTTTTTCTGCTAAGAACTCATTCCCACGGTGAGCGATTACTTCGTTAACATTCATATTTGTTTGTGTACCACTTCCTGTTTGCCAAACAACAAGTGGAAAATGATTGTCAAGCTTACCTTCTATTATTTCATCTGCAGCATCAATGATTGCATCTGCTTTTTCACTATCCAATTTTCCTAGTTTTTTATTTGTAATTGCTGCACTCTTTTTAATTAATGCCAATGCATAAATTAATTGAATAGGCATTTTTTCAGTACCGATTTTAAAGTTCTCAAAACTTCGCTGCGTTTGAGCTCCCCAAAGTTTATTTACTGGTACTTTTATCTCACCAATTGAATCTTTTTCAATTCGATAATCCAATTTTTTGCCTCCTAGATTTTCATTATTAAATCCTATGTAAATAAATGGAATCAAAGTATTCATTTTGACATTAGAATCAGTAAAGTTACGTTGTTTATATATCATTGGAATTTTGCAAAAAATCTTTTCTATAATAGTCGCCCGATTCTATTTTTTTGTACAATGTCATCAATTTAAAATAAAAGTAAGCTAATCGAACAAGATTCGATTAGCTTACTTTTATTTGACTTACATTATCTATTATTTCTTATTTTTATGAACAGATTCATTATTTAAGTGCATAATTAAAATCAATTTCTAAAGTAATTTTTAGAATAAAAATGCATCTATCGCATATTTACCAGGTCCAATTAAAGCTATACCAATAGCAACTGCAAGCAATGTTAAATTGTATTCATATCCATTTGCTGTTGCCCATAATCCATTTGGTCCATGAACTTTAATAATTGCCATCACCATTGTTACAGCAATCATAATTCCTGCAAGTGGTGTTAATAGACCTAGTGTAAATAAAATTCCACCGATCAGTTCTGCTAATCCTGCGAAAAGTGCAACAGTTACACCTGGTTTCATGCCAATTGATTCAAACCATCCACCTGTTCCTTTCAATCCATGACCACCGAACCAGCCGAATAATTTTTGAGCTCCATGACCTACAAATAGTAAACCGATTACTAAACGAATTATTAATAAACCAATATTTAACATTTTTAAATCCTCCTAATTATTTTTTATCTCTAATTCGAGATAATATCATAAAAAAATTTTAATTGAATTATTTTTATACATTATTTCAAAAGCTATTTTAGTACGTTTATTCATTATAAACTTCTTTTTATTAGTAATTTAAAAGATAAAAACAGTTTTGACATTCATTTCCCATTATTTCCACCTCCATTATTTTGGATTGAATTATCTTGAACTCGAGATAATAATATTATGAATTAGTGAAGTTGTCAATACGAATAATGCATTTAAATTTTAGAAATTATATCATTGTACTTAATATTTAGTTTCAACTCATTTATCTTAATCGTTTTTTGATCGTTGCGCTCTTTTTTCTATTAGCGCAATAAAAGTATTATATTTTATAGGCTAATTAGGTATGAATCTTGTTTTATATATTTAAGGAGAGATCTATTATGAAGAACATTTTAATCATTAATGGGCATGAATATTATGATTTCGCGAAAGGGCAATTAAATAAAACACTTTTTGAAGAAATTAAAAAAGTCTTATCAAACGATTTTGAAATTAAGACCACAACGATTCAAGATGGATATTCCATAGAAGAGGAACAAGAAAAATATAAGTGGGCTGATATCATTATTTTTCAAACACCAATCTATTGGTTTTCTTTACCAGGATTGTTTAAGAAATATATTGATGAAGTGTACTCATATGGTGTTTTTTTCATTGGATCTCCTGAAGGATATGGTAAGGGCGGTTTAATGACTGGTAAAAAATATATGTATTCAACTACATGGAATGCCCCTGAAAACGAGTTTAACGAGAAAGAAAAATTCTTTAATGGAAAACCATTAGATGAGGCTATTGAACATCTACATAAAATGCAACAATTCGTAGGTATGACACACTTAGAAAGTTTTGCGGCGTATGATGTTGTAAGTAATCCTGATATTGATAAATATCTAAAAGAATTAAGAGATCACTTAGATAGAGTAATTATAAACCATTAAATTTCTCAATTCACCTTTACATTTTTTATAGGCTGAATCTCATAAGTAGATAAAGAGGATTTAACTCTGTATTAAACGGGGACAATCCTTTTTGTTTTATCTAAAAAAGCTAAAGTTTTTAAACATAATTGTAGTAATGAAATAACAAAAAAAGGGTAACTAATTTAGTCACCCTTTTGCTTTAATATGCTTTCATTTGATCTGGAGTTCCGTATTCTGCTTTGCGACGAAGAACAACAATTCCTCTTTCAGTTTTACCATTAAAATCAGCAAGTCCCTTTTGGCCAATACCTTTTTCAACTTTTGGATAAAAATCTTTTTTGAATTCCTTTTTAGCATCATTTAAGTTGATATACCTAGTCATACAGAAACACCTCCAAAAAGTTCATTTATTGTTTTCATTAATCTTTTATTTCTTCCTAAAAGGAAGTCTTTTTCATCTTCAGTTAGATCGCTTGCTTCATACTCTTCACTTGAAAAAGTGACAGTTAGTACCATACTATTTTCAATAGGATAGCATATTAAGTATGTATTGTAAAATTCACTTTTTTTAATGAAAATAATTTCGCTATTTAGATAACTATCGATCACAAAGATTGGCTCATCAACAATACCTTCATTTACTCCAAAATGATAAAAATCGATTCTAGATTTTTTACCGGCAACATGTTTTAAACCGTCAGACCCTTCTACTTTCCATACACCTACATCAACAATTTCATAACCTTCGGGTACACTATGTGCCCTTTTTAAATTATCTGATAAGAAGACCGCAACTTTATTTCGGTCTGATTTTAATAGTTCTAGTGTTAGTAGTGTACTAAATTTAGCAACAACTTCACTTTCTTTTTTTTGTACAATTAAATCATCAATTTTATTTTGAAGATTAGGAAATATGCCTTTTTCTCTAATCTTTCTCTTTATTTTAATACAAGCTCCAGCCACTTCTTGAACGATGTCCTTATCATCACGTATATCATATTTTAAAGAATTAAGACCAGTTAAATCCGAAAGTAAATGATAGTTTAACGGTTCAATCGAGTTCTTATGTACGATTCCTTTTGTATCATTAGGCATTATGTAAAAAACTCTTCCTCTTCTTAAACGCCCCCAAAATAGACCCATTTCAAACATTGTATTATCTCTTGTTGCTAAAAATTTCTCATCTCGAATTTCAATTATATCGTCTGGAGTAAATATGAACACTGCAAAGTCATTCGTATCAAGTTGCTTTTCTAAATCATCCATCGTGTACTCTAGTTATTCAAAAGCATTCATCCACATCGTGACTTCCGTATCCCTTTTTAGTCCTTCAAATACGGCTTCAACATAATGAATAGCTTCCGCTGATGAACCGATAAACACTCTTGGTTTCCTCTCCATAAATCCTAGATCCTCCACATTTCATTAGCTAAAAATAACAAAATAATTAGGCTGGCCAACGAAATACCCATGTATTTTTGCTTAATTTTACCAAATAGAAAGATAAAACGTCTATATTATTCAAAATATTTCACAAAATTTGTTACCTTTTCATTTCCTTTCGTAAAGGTAATTAAACTAGTCAAAATTCAAAAAAAATCCCGATCTACTCAAAAGAGCAATCAGGATTTTTTGTTTTGCAAATGCTTACGCTTATTATTTAACTAAAGAAAACTGAGTTAATTTAAACGAATCAACATTTATTAACTTGTTTGTTGCAGCACTTGATTTTGTACCAGTAGCAACAATTTTAATAGTGTGAGCTTTATTTGCTAGATTTTGAATATCGAATACATTTACTTTATATTTACGGCTTGAAGAGTAAAGGTCAATTTGCTTTATTTTTTTACCATCAATATAAACATCTGCTCTTCCCATATTTTTATCTTTTAAAGCATAGACAGTTATACCCGTACCATTAAAATTGTATTGAAGTGATCCAGTAGATCCTTTTGTTTGATTAATCGTTCCACCAGATGCGCTAGTATAATTTAACTTACTCCAAGTACCAGAGTATTTAACATTGGAATCATTGTTCTCTACTGATTTCGTTGTTTGAACTGAAATATTTATACTATATTGGCCAGAGCCTTTTACATTAGAAGGAACAGAAGGAACGATATAGTACATTCCAGTTTTTGTTGGTTTAAAGACAATTTTTTCAGTAGATGTAGAACTAGCAGACTTTTTCAATTCTTTCGTACCATAAATAGTTGATGTACCAATGTTGTATAATGAAAGATCAAAGTTTGCATTAGTAGGGCCAGTTAATGAAATTTCATACGTTTTGCCAGCTACTAAATTTTTAGCCCAAACATCATTAAAGTCATTTCCGTCACTATTTAGACTGCCTTTTGCAGTACCTGTTATATATACTCTTCCTTTAATATCATCATCGTTAACGTAATTAATTGATGTAGAATAAGGTGTCTCAGTTTTATCCAGTGTATTAATTACCACAACATAGTTGTATGTTTTTCCAGCCGACATTGCAGTTGTATCTGTAAAAGTCGTTGTAGTAATAGGTGTTTTATTTAGTTGTACATAATCAGTTTGTGAAGACTCTTTTCGATAAATATTATATGATTTTGCCCATTTTGGAGCAGTCCATGAAATAACTGGATATTTCTTAGCAGTATCAAATGATGTTTTTAATGAAATAGGATTATCTTTTACAATCAATTTATCCAAATTGATTCCTGTAGCAGACTTTCTTGCTACTGGATCATTTTTTCCAGTCCATACAATTCTGATAGAGTGATTGCCATAAGTTGTAAAATCGTATTTTAATAAACTTTGCTTTGCTTTCATCGTACTATTATAAAGCGATATAGATGGGATCTTATTCCCGTCTATGTAGACATCAGCAATTCCTTGTGTTGAATCTTTAAAACCTTGCCATTCAATGCTAGACCCAACAAATGAGAAATTAACTTCCCCTCTAGAATTAAGTACTCCTGCCATTCCTTGAGAGAATTCTGGATTAAATGCTGGCATCCATTCTCCAGCTAAAGTCACTGAGTTAGAATCATCTTCATACGACCCACCAAAATTACCCGAATAAAGTTTATAGTTTCCTGAACCATTGTAGTCGTAGACATTTACAAAATAGATTCCAGTTCTAGGAGCGATAAAGTTTATCTTTTCTTTAGAAGAATTGATGTTCTCAGAGTAGGCAACCATACCATTTTTATGATTTACACTAGACGCAGATTCATTATACACATACAGGTCAAAATCGCTTCCTGCTTGCCCATTTAATGAGAATGTAATACCTTGGCCTTCTTTTAAGGAAATTGCATAAACATCGTTTTTGTCATTTTTAGCATCTAGACTTCCATTTAATACACTTTTATCTAATGGAATACCTGGTGTGTCATTGTCATCAAAGTTATCTAGAGTTGATGATTTAACAATATTTCCAGTGCCTACAAGACCTTTTAGTGAATCTAATTTCGTTCCTTTTGCACTTGTATATAGTTTAAGCATCTCTGGTGACATGTTCGGATGTAAACCTAATAAAATAGCAGCAGCACCCGTTGTATGTGGAGTTGCCATAGATGTTCCACTATAATAATCGTATGCTTGAGCATAGTCAGAAACATATTTAGAATTAATAATTGTTTTCTCTTTATCATTCGAAGTGACATAATCAGCAATGTAATAAGGTAAATCATATCGGTTTACATCAAATTTAGTATTTTCATAGATTCCACCAGATAAACCTTCAACATTTAAACTTGGACCCATATCTGAATATACATTTAAATGTAAAGAATCCTTAACAAATGATGATTTTTCCTCACCTATTAAAGCGTTAACACCTGATAATAATAATTTACCGCCACCTGAAAGATAATTTTTTAACAATTCTGTATCGGATTTAGTTAACACAGTACCATCTTCAGAATTTAATCCTATACCGTTTCCTGTAAACCAAACTACAGCATCGTATTGTGATAAATCAGTACTGTTCATAGATAAAGCAGAATCAGAACTGATCGTAACCGTATTTACTGAAGAATACTTAGACAACAAGTTTTGATAGGTTGGTAAATAGTTTTTAAAGATTTTAGCAAGTTCAGGAATAAAATCTTTTAACAAATCTGCAAGATCACTTTCATCATCTTGAACTAGTAAAATTTTATTTGTATCTTTTAAATCTAAATAACTTAATGCTTTATCAAAAGCATCCTGTCTTTGTTTTTCAGATATCTTTTCATAACCAATGCCATCAAAGATTGCTTTGTAATTGTCACCAGCAATTTGAGCTGATGCCCCAGCTTGATCAATTTTTAAAGATTTTGTAATTTCATCGATTGGGTATTTAGGGACTGAACTCATAATGTCAACCCCAGGAGCAGCAACATCAACAGACTCCGCACCATAATTCGAGAAAGGAGCTAAGTTACCTTTATTATCAACAGCCGCAACGGATAAGATATTAGAACTTTCATAGCTACTAGGATATGACCCTTCTTCATCATTATTCATTCCTTCATTACCCGCAGCAGCTACAAATAAGCTATTAGAATTTGCAATTGCTTCTTCAAGTAATGGATCGTATTCTCCTCCACCCCAGCTGTTATTTGTAATTTTAACGCCCATACTTTTAGCGTATTCGATTGCTTCAATCGCATCTGCAGTGGTTCCTCCCTGAGGACCGAGGAACTTTAACGGTAAAATTTTTACGTTAGGAGCAACGCCAACTACACCTTTATTATCTTTTAAGCTTGGTCCTTCTAAAGCTGCAGCAATTGTTCCGGAAACATGAGTACCATGCTCATCTCCATCTAGTGCATCGTAAACAGTATTATCATCGTTATAAAAATCCCAGCCATTTACATCATCAACATAACCGTTATGGTCATCATCAATACCATTACCAGGAATTTCCTTTGTATTTGTCCAAATTTTGCCTTTTAAATCAGGATGGTTAATATCTACACCCGTATCGATCACACCAACTACGACTTGTGCTTCAGGTTTTGCTAACTTTGAACTAAAATTAGTCCAGCTTTCAGGTGCGTCTACATCAATATTCTCTTTTCCTACGCTGTCATTGATGTTTTGTCCGATATTATTAAGTCCCCATAATTGATCATAATAGTCATTAGCATTATTGAAGTCAGAAGCATAATATTTGTAGTTCGGTTGTACAGATTCAACGTTTGGATCTTTTTTTAATTTCGTTATGTATTCCGTTGTGCTTTCACCTGTTGGAATTTTTACTAATTCAGCGTTTAAACTCTTTAATTTCTTTGAGGGCTTTAAAGAAAACTTTTTCTGAAGTGTAGTGATTTGACCTGTAGTCACTTTCTTTTTATATTTAACGATTAATTCACCTGTTTGTTCATTATGTTTCGTAACTGCTCGCTTATTTTCTAATTTATCTCTTAATTTTGTTTCAATTTTAGATTCTGCCTTTTTAGGGAGTACTTTGCCACTTGCTTTTGGTACTTCCTTCATTTGGCTTTTTCTAAGGTTTTTACCAGAGTTTGCCTGATTAGATACTGTACTATTAGATCCTGTTACCGAAGCAGCTTGTACTGTTCCAGAATAAATACTTGAAAATAACAGGATTGTTGATACAGGTAAAGCTAAATAATTTTTTTTCTTCATTGTTGGAGCCCCTTTTTAATAGATTCATAGATCATTAACTAAACAAAGTATGTAACTACTAAACATTAATTCATTCATTTAAATGATTTTGAATGAAAACAAATGGATTAAACTTTATATGTAGTTACATCAGTTCCATATCAAAACTGTCGAACCCCTCCTTTCTCTTGGAATTATTTTCTAGTTAACACTCAATAATACCTTTTAGATTGCTCAAAAATAGAACTTTTGTATTTGATAATTTAAATTCTCGCTATTTTTCAAGGTCTATTTCCCTACGTGCCTAAAGATCGAAACTAGCTTATTTACTCACTTTCAACAGAATAAGAGATGTAATTGTAACAAACTCTTATTAATTGTAAGGTATTTATAACAAAATTAATATATAGTTAATCAAATTTTAAGATAAATAGTAAAATCTTCCTTATTTAATATTTTTGCCATCATTTTTTAAATAAAAAACTGAGGTATAAATAAGCATTTAACCCCACAAAAATTACTTTCGATTTACCGCTAAACTTAATATAGAATGTTGAATTGACATAAACTATTCAGGACTTACCCTTATAGTTTCTGTGTTGCACTTGCCAAAACAGCTGCAATGCATTAATTAATACGAGCTCCTGATTGAAAGAACCTAAAAATGGGTATTTCACTTAAAAATATTGTCATTTAAACAAATTTTAAAGGGAATTACTGGTTAATTTTAGGAAATTTCAAAACGTTTTAGTAAAAACCATAAATTTTATAAGTTGATTTTTTCTTATGATTGGGGAATATATAAATTAGTTGTTATTTTGTGAAGGAACAAAAATTATGTTTCGAAATGTATTTTTAATACTTTGTTCTAAAATAAAAGAGGTAGAAAATTAACTGATGAATACAAATAAAAAGAGTCTCCTAAAATATGGAGACTCCCACTTTTTAATATTGATCGCTAAAAATTCGTTGGTCCAAGATGGAATGAAAAAACGATTCAATTTCCTTGATGTCTTCATCTGCAATACCAAGCTTTTGGTCCCAGTGTTCCGGATGGTCAATGTCTTCTCTGCAAAGTAATACCATTCTTCCACTTTGAATAGAGACAACCATTGCTTTCCCTAGAAATTTTTCCGAAAAGATAACAGCAAAGTCGTAGCGATGGCTACCTGCAGCGATACAGTAATAATGAATGTTTTGGTTTTCTTTCTCTTCCGATATAATGTAGAAATTCATCCCTACCACTCCTTTTTTTTTCACCATAGTTTTTACTTTGAGCATCTTACACTTGAATCGAAATATTACTTCGATTATTTAATAGAAAGAGTATATAAACTCCCTATCTTATTAATTAGCTAAAATATGCCAATTTTCCTTTATTTTTATTATTAAAATTTTAAGAAAAATAAAAAATTACGTCGAAATACATCTAATTCCTTTCAAACTAACGTAAAATAGAATTTTTTATTAAAAATTTCCATAAAAAAATAGATAAACAGTAAACTGTCTATCTTAAATCAATTAAACTATTTATATTAGTAAAAACTTTGTGCAGCCTTTTCTGCAAATTCTTCTTCTAAGATTGCTAAACAAACATGATCATACCACTGATCTCTAATTTTTAAGTTTTTTCGATAATATCCTTCCTTCACAAATCCAACTTTCTCAAGGACGCGTAAAGATCCTACGTTTTCTGGATTAACCTCTGAAGTTACTCGGTGGAACTTCAAATCTTCAAAAGCAATTTTCAAAGCAAGTTTCAAAGCTTTCGTCATATATCCATGGCCATTAAATTTTTCCCCAATATGGTAACCAACCATACAACTTTGTTTAGGTCCTCGTGTTACGAAAATGAACTGTACTTCCCCTATTAAAGTTATCTCATTTTCTTCTTTAACAAAGATTGCAAAATCATATCTACTATCTTCAGCACTTTTTTCCATAAACTCTTTAATGCTATTCATTTGTCCTTCAACTGTGTAGAAGTCTTCTTTCCTTAACGTAGGAGACCATTTTTCAAAATGTTCTTTATTTTCAACATGTAATTGTAACTTAGCCTCTGCATCCTCATATGTATATGGGCGTACTATGACTTCTTTCAAATTATCCCCTCCAATAAACTTTTCTATTTCTACTATTCGTGATCCATAAACTCTTTTGAAAAAGGAAGATTTAATGATAAGAAAAATTTTTAATAATTAAATTTTAACATAAAATTTTACAAAAATGCTATTTCTTAAACATTTATGGACACATTAAAAAGGGGTGATTCTATGGAAGTAAAACCGCTATTAGAAGTGGAAAAGTTAGCCTTAAAAAAACAAAAAATATTTGAACAAAGCCATCTCCGCTACTTATTAAGAAGTATGCTTGCGAGTATGTTTATTGGATTCGGTGTTATGGTAGCGTTCAAAACAGGGAACGGGTTTTTCTTAGTAAATTCTCCTGTTGCTTACCCAAGCGCGGCAATAACATTTGGAGCAGCAATTGTGTTGATTTGGTATGGTGGTGCAGATCTCTTTACTGGCAATACATTTTATTACACTTATGCAGCATTGCGAAATAAAATGAAATGGCCTAAAGTTTTTGAGCTCTTGATATATAGTTATGTAGGGAATGTTTTAGGAGCCTGTCTTTTTGCTATTATCATTTATACTACTGGACTTTTTGATACTCCTGACTCTAGCGCATTTCTTTTATCAGTTGTCGAACATAAGATTGATAATTCTATCTTTCATTTATTCGCAAGGGGTATCTTGTGTAATTGGCTCGTGTGTCTTGCCTTTTTCATACCAATGTCTTTTGGTGAAACTGAAAATCTAACAAAAATTACTGCGATGATTTTATTTGTTTTTTGTTTCTTTATGTCCGGTTACGAGCATAGTATTGCCAATATGTGCTCATTTGCAATTGCACTTGTAATTGATCATCCTAACACTATTACTATTTCAGGTATTATGCGAAATCTACTACCTGTAACAATTGGAAATCTTATTGGTGGAGAATTTATGATGGCAATTATGTACTATTTTGCTAATAAACCATTTTTTGATGATGTAAATTAAAAAATAAGGTCTATTAACGATCTAAATTTCGAACTAACTTTGTCCACATATTTATAGCTTGATTAAAAAAGTACGCTGAAGAATCAGCGTACTTTTCTAATATTTTATACTTAATATGCTCTCTCGTAGGGTTTTGGCGTCAAAGGTTTCCCATCAAGAAGGATTGAAGCTTCATTTGCCCAATAAGGATTACTTAGCATCCCACGACCTACAGCGATTAAATCCGCTTCTTGATTGCCAAGTACAGATTCTGCAAGATTTGCATCATCTAATCTCCCAACTGCAATGACAGGGATTTCTACTTCTTTCTTTATTTGTTCAGCCAATTTGACTTGATATCCAGGATGAGATCCAGGTCTACCTCCTGAACCGATTGGACCTTCACCACCAGATGAAATATGGAAGATATCAACACCTGCATCTCGGAATGCTTTAGCCATTTCGACAGAATAATCTAGTCCATAGCCTCCATCCACGTATTCTAATGCAGAAATTCGCATAATAAGTGGCATGTCAGCTGGCATTACACTTTTAGCTGCTTTAATGACTTCTTTTCCAAATAAAAATTTATCCTGCCCATATTCATCTGTTCTTTGATTTGTATAAGCAGATGCAAATTGATGAATGAGATAACCATGTGCACCATGAAGCTCAATCGTATCTACTCCTGCAAGAACCGCTCGCTCTACACCTTTTTTGAAATTTTCAACCATTTCTTTAACTTCTAAAGTTGTTAGCTCATGTGGGGTTTTTGATTTCTCATTAAAAGCGTTTGGTGAAGAGGACACTGGAATTGGTGCATCTTCGGCTTTACGTCCTGCATGGGCAATCTGAATCGCAACTTTTGCACCATATTTATGGCATTCATTGATAATACGCTTAAATGCAGGAATATGATCATCACTCCAAATTCCTAGACAATAATCTGAAATACGACCTCGATCTTCAACATTTGTCATTTCAATAATGATTAAACCAGTACCTCCAATTGCACGACTAGTATAGTGAACGAAATGCCAATCTGTTGGAATCCCATCTTTTAAATGGACCGAATATTGACACATAGGTGGCATTACAACACGATTTTTTAATTCTAATCCTTTGTATTTGAATGGATTAAATAAATTAGACATAGTCATCGTCCTCTCACAAACTTTTTATTTAAGCTACAATCCCATATTATCCCAATCAATTAAAAAGTTCTATTTAATTGCTCAATCACTATTTTATCTTACCCAAGTAATAAAATAGAAAAAGTAGAAAGCATTTCGCCCTCTACTTTTAGTAATAATCGTTTCAAAAATTCCAAATCGTGTTATAAGCACGTTTCCAAGAAAAGTAAGTTACAATCATTATCAAAACTAAATAAATCATTACACCGAATGGAATAAATGTTATCCCCCAATGAATTAATGCCAAAATCCCCCCTAATACTAAGGCAATCATTATTTTTATACCGGAATTTTGCGTGGCATCCTCAAATGACTCTGAAAATGGCAGCGAACCTTTAAGATAATTTGAACAAATAACTGTATATAAAATTGAACTTATAAAAACGACTAATAGATCAGGAATTATTTTCATACCAAATATTCCTATAAAAATTAAACTTAAAATAAAATAGACAGGAAAATATAGATTTACGATAAATACTTTTAAAGTTGCACTATATAATGGTGCGAGGTTTGACACAGGCGCTGTTTTATAAATCCAGGCTCCTTTATATTTTCCAGAATATTTTAGCATTGCGATTGCATTCGGAATGATTAAGCAAGACGAATAAATCGTTAAATAACTTTTACCTAAAACGATATGATGATAAGAAGACATTTGTAATTGATTGAATAGAAAAACGAATGGGAGAACGAGTGATAATCCCAATGATGGATAAACCTTTAGACGGAATTCTCTCTCGTTTCGCATCATATTATCTGCAAATCTAAAAAATACCTTTTCTTCATTATTACTACAAAAAACTCTAGATAGCCAATTCTTCCACTTACTGTCTTTTTTTCTATTCATGCCACTATTATTTGATAATTTTTGAAGATTTTTCTCAAAGGATGGGATCATTAGACTATATAACATGATCACAAAAATTGGAATGATTAGTGCTAAAATAGAAAATCCAATAAGATATGTACTTGTGTTATGATTTAAAATCAACTCAAAGGGAGCACCAAACCAAATAGGGGGAATAAGAAAATGATACCAAGTTGGCGAAAATGACATATCTAAATTTACAAAGCTAAACGCTCTACCAACAAGTTGATAACCTATAGCGATCGAAATTGATAGACCGATTTGAACGTAATTGATAATATCTTTTAACTTTTCACCATCAAAAAATCTTAAAATAAAATAATAGATAATTGACGTTAAGACAACTATAAATAAATTGACAAGCAGAAGCTCTACAATCACCAAAATTAAGAATAAAAAACCGTGTTTAAATGTCCCGACAATTACCGGTAATGCTGTAATAGATGTAGTTATTAATAAAAGATAGATTGAAATATGTACCATTTTTGCAGCAGTAATCGTCTTTTTTCCAATCGGTTTTGTGTGAAGTATCCCCTTATCTTTCACATCAAGTAAGACATTTGAAAAATCCGAGATCATTGAAGTCATGATGAGGAACATAATAATGCCAAAAAAAGCACTCATTTCATAGACATAACTTTTTCCAAATAGAACTAATGGAATGAGCATTAGACTCAATAAAGCATACATTCCTAATGATTTTGAGATTCCATTTTCTTCGTCTTTCTTTGCTTTTTTGTTGTTTTGATTAAAAATGGTCGGTGTCCTACGACTATCCATTGTTAATTTAACTGCTAAAATCTTTCGCATGATTGGATATTCAACACCAAATAGCTCAAATAGTGGTCGAAAAAAATCTAAGACTTTTAACATAGGGAAATCCTTCATAGTTATCCCCCTTTAACAATGGTTACAAATTCCTCAGCTAAAGCTTGATGTTCATTAAACCCGGTAAGCTGATTGAAAATCTGTTCCAATGACCCTTTTTCATTTTGCTCCTTTAATTCTTTAAAACTACCATCAGCAACGATTTTACCATCATTGATTAAAATAATACGATTACTTATTTTCTCTACTACATCCATAATATGTGATGAATAAAAAATCGTTTTTCCATTAGCAGCTAAAATGTCTAGAATCTCTTTAAATACCATTACACTATTTGCATCAAGCCCACTAAGTGGCTCATCCAAAAATAAAAGGTCAGGATTATGTATTAAACTAGAAATGATTAGGACTTTTTGCCTCATCCCCTTAGAAAAAGAAGCGATTCGCGAAAAGTAAACTTCCCCCAAACCAAATACCTTCATTAACTTCTTTGCCTTCTCATCAGCTTCATCAAAATCCATTCCATATAACTCGCCAACGAATGTTAAATATTCTCTAGCTGTAAGATTATCGTATAGTTCAGCAATTTCTGGAACATACCCAATTTTTTTCTTATATTCAACATTCTGATCTGAAATTTCTTTTCCAAAAATCTCAACATTCCCAGAGTAATTTCCTTCTATTCCTAATAAAATTTTTATAGTTGTGCTTTTACCTGCTCCATTTGGTCCAATATAACCAATAATTTGTCCTCGTTGTACAGTTAAATCAATTCCTTTTAAAACCGATTTTCCCCCATAGTCCTTTTTTAAATCCTTCAAGCACAATACGACTTCGTGTTTTGTCTCGATGCTAATCACCTACTTTTTATTTAATACTTAAATAGTAATAGACTACTAATCTTGTTGAAATGAGTAAGATTTACCATATTTTAGGAATTTTTTTGACAGTTTTATTTAGTTCAGAGTGTTAGAAAGTTCATTCGAGCCAATTTAAAAAAGCATCGATTTCTAAAATCGATGCTTTTTGTATATTTTGTATTAAATAATTAGCATTGTATTTAATCGATCTGAAGTGATGAATTTCCAATCAGTGGAGATTTGTTTCCAGAATATAATACGGTCAAATTGTGAAGTGCTCGAGTACATCCAACATATAGTAACTTAGCGTCTTGTTTCGTTTCTTCATAATGTATGTCATCTACATCGACAAGTAGTACAGCATCAAATTCAAGTCCTTTAGAAAGATATACCGGTATTACTGAAATTCCACCTTCATATTTTCTCTGTTTTGAATGAATAAAGGATACTTCTTCACCAGCTGCAGATAATTCACTATGTAAAATTCCACACTCGTCCTCAGTACGGCCAATAATTGCAATTGTATCCATTTTATCCTTTTTTAATTGAAGAATGGAATTAATGATTACTTGAATCCGGTTTGTATGATCTACTTTTTGTATTTTAACTTCTTCTCCACTACGAAATACCGGATTTGCTATGCTAACAGGTATATCAGCTTTTTTTATAATCTCATTCGCAAAATGAATGATTTCCATTGTGGAACGATAGCTTCTATTTAACTCATAATAGGTTACTTCTTTTTCATTGAATACCTCTAAAAATTCATCCCAAGTATTAATTCCTTGATACTCGTGAATGGCTTGGGATAAATCGCCGAGAATGGTGAATGAATTTCTAAGCGTCATCTTCTGTAATAATGCAATTTGGAAAGGTGAAAAATCCTGCGCTTCGTCTACTATTACATGATGAAACTTTTGCTTTGCCTCAATTCCATAAAGACGATTGTGAATGTAGACTAACGGAGCCAAATCCTCCTGATCCATCTCTTTCTTTTTACAATTTAAAGATGTAGATTTAATAATATCTGCTGGTATTTCGTCTACAATAGAAGCATCCTTTGTTGTAGTGAATAGAGATTTATAAAAAGAAAGTGCAGTATGCTTTGGCCATTGTTTCATATAAGAATTTAAATATTGAGTTGCTTTTTTCTTTTTCTCCTTTCTTCTGTTCGCTTCTTCTATAACCTTTAGCTCATTATCTATCCATTTCTTAAGCCTTGCAACAATACGTTCTCTCCGTTTAGCAAGTGGATAATGTTTATATTCAATACTAAACCAATGTTTAAGTGTTTCTTTATCAATCATTCTGTTTTTCCATGGTTTAAAATCATTTTCAGGAACTGCGGAAGCTTCATACATATCCATGTACCGATCAATATATGACATAAAATGAGTTGAGCCTTTCCATTTACCTGGACTAGTATGATTGACTTCAAGGCGGTTAGCACCAATTGCGAACCATTTGTTTAAGTTTTCTGATGAATCCTTTAGTTTTACTTCATGATCAAGCGTATTTAAAGCCCAATCATAAAATGTTGTCTGTTGAATGCCACCTACACCTAATTCTGGAAGAACGTTTGAAATATAATCTAGAAACATATTATTAGGGGCAAAAATAATCATTTTATCTGCCTTTAATGTTTCACGGTATTGGTAAATCAGAAATGCAAGTCGATGAAGAGCAACAGTTGTTTTACCGCTTCCTGCTACTCCTTGAATGATTAATGGTGTATTTTTGGATGAACGAATAATATCATTTTGTTCTGATTGAATAGTAGATACAATATCCTTCAAGCGATTATCTTTATTTTCACTTAATCGATATAAAAGAAAATCATCAGTAGTGGATACATCTTGTTCGCCTTTTACATATGTATCTACAACGCGTTGGAGATTTTTTTTGCGGATTACTATATTTCGTTTTAAATAGATTATACCTTCGATAATACCTTCGGGAGATTCATAATAAGCAAAATCATCTCCTCCTGTAAAAGAATAAAACATACTTGCAATTGGAGCACGCCAATCAATTATCAATGGATTTTCCGTAGCCTGTTCTGATATTCCTACTTTTCCTATGTAAACTGGTACCGAATCTTTATGCTCCTCTTGAAAATCCATTCGACCAAAATAAGGTTCATTTTTAGCTAAACGTAGATTCCTTCGATTTGTTTCTCGAATTCCTTCTAGTACTTGTTCAGTTACATCACTTCCAGTGTAAACGGGAATCCCTTCTAGCTTCGTTAGCTGCCGTTCCATTTCAGATAAAATGGTTTTTAGATACTGTCGTTCTTCTTTAAATTGTTGTGAAGTCATTTCTTCTACCCCCTTTATATAAATAAATAGCCGAATTTTCAGACGGAAAGCTATTGTATCAAGATTTTAATAATAAAGTAAAGACATTATTATTAAAAAATTATTTTTGATAATGGTTAAGCTTTTCTTGTTATATCAAATAAATTAAATATTATTACGATATTGAACTAGAAAAATGACTGTAGCTGAACAAATGAAAAAAAGAAACTATAATAAATTCAATAACAATTTAAAATTAAAAAAGATGAAAACTGCACAATACAGAATTCATCTTTCCATTAATCTTTCATTAAGTGATTTTCACTTGTTTTATTGTTTTGTTTATTTTGTGAAATTATATATCTTTTACATAGTTGTCCCTTTATCTACCAAAATAATTTTTACGTTTATATTAATTTTTGATTGTTGGTATGCACTAACCCAATCATCTTCTACTTTTTTCCATTCATGGTATTTAAATGACCTTGCGAATTGACCAAGACCAATAGGATCCAACTTTTCTTTTTGTAGTGATTTAATTAAATGATAAAGTTCTTTTTGTAATTCATGCTCAATTTCCTTTTTCAACTTTCCTTGTGATTCATCATTTAATAATATTGGGGATTCTGTTATTGATACAGGTAATTTAAGGTTTATATCAAATTGGTATTTTCCATCTTTATATTTCTTTTTTACATTCCTTTTTATATCCCTAACATAAAAACTGATTTTATCATTAGGGATGGTATTATTATTTTTGTTTTCTTGCTTATCCTTTAACCACATACTTATTTGTCCTGTATTTCTATCCGCTAATATTTTTATTAGCAATGTTTCTTTTAATGATAGGGACCTACTATATTGATTTTGATTGTTTAATAAAGTAGTACCACTTATTTCTAAAATATCATCCTTTAAAGTTAATTCAGGTGCAAAAGGTGTAATACCTTTTTCTGAATTCAAAGAGTAAAAATTTCGTAATGTAGTTCTTACTGAGACATTTCTAAAATTTGCTGTTTTTATTAACTGTGGAATAAATACTGATAATCTTGGCTTATTTTTCGGACTAAAATCAAAAACATCTGAAACAGAACCGTTAATAACTAATATATCAGCATTAAGACGCATTTTTGGATCTCGGTAAAATACATCTAATAAAGAAAACCAGTCTTTACGTTCAATTATTTTTCTACCGATTAATATAGCCTGCAACTTACCACCTGCTGTAATACCAGTTGCTTTTGCATCAAAAAAATCTCTAGCTTCTTTGAAAGATAAACTTTTCACTTTAAATTGTTCATTTTTTTCTTTCGCATCTTTACTAAAAACAGGGCTTGACATATAAATAGTAACATTCCCTTGCTCGTCTAAATCAATTCCATATAAAAGCGCCATAGTAATGTCTTCAATATTAACTTTATCATTACAACCTGTTAATCCCATTAATATCATCACACTTAATAAACAATGAGCAATTTTTTTCACTTTGATGTCACCCGAAATTTTTTTTATTTATTATTCCACCTATCCATAACAATATAGGTAGGCCTAAAATAACAATGAGCCCCAAATTAGAAAAAGTTTTCACTTGAAGATCAAAGAATTTAAAGGTTGGTATGAAAAAAAATGAACTAATTGTAATTAAACTAAAAATAGTCATTACAAAAAGCGGAAATCGTTTTATTTTAAATAACTCATAAAGTCCGTCCATACCTACCCAAAAATAGGTAACCCATGTTTTTGAAATTACCATAAATAGTAAGGATAATAAAATTACATCCATTCTCTCTAAAAATTGAAATTCGATAATACTTAAAATATCAATAACAGGTGCAAAAATAGTTAATATCTCATATGGATTATAATTTAAAAAACAAATTATTGTTACAAATAAATAGGTAAACGAACTCATCACATTTGCTATAATAACTCCCTTCATTGCTTTTTCCTTTTTATTTAAAAGTGGATAGATTACAAATATGATTTCGATTCCTAAAAATGACACAGTCGTTGATGGAACAGATTTTATAATAGGCATCCAACCTTCTTTCAAAATTGGAATTAAATTTTTAAAGTTTGGAGTTTTTAATGTCAGAAATAACATAAGTAAGAAAAATATAACAAATGGAAATATTGTTTCCATATATTTCGCAATTAAATGAATACCTCCAGTTACTAATTGAAAAGACGGAACCAAAAATAAGAACAATATAATATAAGCACTGGTATGTTGAAGTAAATAAGATTGAACAAATAATACAGATAGCATTAAAACTAAAGATGCACCATATAAGAAATAGAGTGAGATTAAAAAAAGCATTATTTTTCCAACTATTTTTCCTAAATAAAAAGTAATAAATGAAGAAAAATTTTTGTCTGGAACTTTTTGACATAATTTTATATATAAAGTACTTAAAATTGTTGAAATTAAACCTCCAATTAAGATCGAAATCCAACTGTCTACACCTGATTTTTCAGCTAATTCACGTGGTAGCGATAACATTCCAATACCTATTTGAACACCAAAAATAATAAGAACAAATTGGTAATATGTAATGTTCAATTTAGTGATATTCATTCATAATCACATCCAATATTCACTTAATCCTTTTTAATAGTTTTATTTTGATTTTTCCAAAGATAGTTTAAAGGAATTCGTATAAATGTATCCTTTAGTTGACTAAAAATAATTGGTGATAGGGGTGAAGAATATGCTGTATTGAAACTCTTTAATGATAGTACGTGAACAGTTAAGATCATTGTACTAATAACAAGTCCAAAAATGCCAAATAATGACGCCATCACCATTATAGGAAATCTTAAGATACGTAAACTTGATGCCATTTCATATTTTGGAATAATAAACGAAGAAATAGCTGTTAATGCAACTACAATAACCATAATGTTACTTACAATACCTGCTTGAACTGCAGCTTGTCCAATTACAATCCCCCCTACTACCCCTACTGTTGTACTAATTGGCGCTGGTAACCTAATACCAGCTTCTCTAAGCATTTCTAATGTAATTTCCATAATAATTGCTTCAAATAGAGGGTCAAAAGGGACCTGTGCACGTGATTCACCAATTGAAAAAAGTAATTTTAAAGGTACAACTTCAAAGTTAAACGAAACAATTGCAATATAAATTCCAGGTAAATAGAGCGTAATAAAGAAAGCTACAACTCTTAGAATTCGATTAAATGTAGCTACTAAAGATCTAGAAGAATAATCATCAATACTTGTAAAAAATGATATGAACTCAGAAGGTAAAATAATGACTTCAGATGAACGATCTAATATTAGAACAACTTTTCCTTTTAATATTGCTGAAGCCGCTTCATCTGGCCTTTCAGTAGTTAATATTTGTGGAAATGGTGAGAATTGATTTCTCTCCATTAATTGAGCCAATTGATTTGCATTCAGTACAGAATCTACTTTTATTTCTGAAATTTTCTTTTCAATAGATAAAAGTAAATTATTTTGAACCACAGTATCTAAATAAGCAATTGACACAATGCTTCGATTCTCATTTCCAATTTCTGTTTGCTTTGTTCGAAAATCTCGATTTTGAATAAATCTACGGAGCAATGCAATGTTATCTTGATACGTTTCAACAAAAGATATTCTTGAACCCTTCAGCGAATTATCGATAGTAGGTGGCATGAATGTCCTACGAGGAGGATTCTCTGTAGATAAAATAAAGGCAGATGAGACCCCGTCTAAAAATAAAATGCTCTTACCATCTAAAATAGATTTTTCAATTTTAGCAATTCGAATCGTACTTTCCATATTATTATTTATGAATAACTCGAAATCTTTTTTTTTCGAAATAATATTATTAATAAATGAATCAATTTTTTGCTCATTTACTAGACCAGATAAATAAATTAAAAGTGCAGGCTTTTCTTCAATCATTAGAATTTTTTTTACAAGGTCAGCAGTAGGAAAGATTGATTCGATAATTTCTAAATTTTCATTAATATTTCCTTTGGGATTTATTGTGAAATGATGGATATTTTTTTTCTTATTTTTTTCGTTTCTTTCATTTAAATGATCCACTTATATTTCATCCCTTCCATAAAAACTAAGAACTCTTATAGATTATTCATCCTACCATTTCTGCTCTAAAATTATCTTGATTAGTATGCGCTTCTTTGTTTCTTTTCATTATTATGAGTTTAAATAAAGCAAATAAAAAAGCAGGAATCAGATTAATGTTCGGATTCATGCCTAAGATACAGCTTTATATTTTATACTTTTTGTTAAGATTTACATTTTTTCAAATCCTAATTCTCTTAATGTACAGTTTGCCTTTTTGTTGGAGAAACTAGAATTTCTTTATTTTTCACATCATATAATCCAATTGGAGTTAATCGTACAAATGGTAAATGGGTTGCAGAAAAGAATAATAGCGTAAAAGCAGGATCGTCATATTTATATCCCTTTTCTTTAAGCAATTTAATCATTTTTTTCTCAATTTGGATTAAACTATCCATTTCTAAATCAGACATACTACCTTTTAAAGGTAAAGATACTTCATGAACAATTTTGTCCTCCTCAACAAGTACCATGCCACCACCTATTTCTTTCATTCTTTCAAAAGCTTTCAACATATCTGATTTTCTTTTCCCTAAGATTAAAATGTCACCAGTACCAGAATAAGAACTTGCAAATCCACCCATATGCCTAGCAAATCCTTTCACTATGGTGTTTAATCTCCAAGAACCATCTCTTCCAACCATCAAAAGAAAACATTCATCATGTTCGTATGATAATTCATCACATTCTACATCAATCGTACTTTCATATGGTTTTGTAATAACATTATTTATCAAGTTTATACCATATGAACTTGATAAATTCAGATCCTCTTTTTGTAAAGTCCACTTTAAATCTAGTTTAGAAAATTGATATTTCTCCCAATCGATCGGCAAATATTGATTGATAAGGTTTTCGTTTTTCTTGATCCATTTACCTTTTGCTAAAACACTTATAGGCGTTGGGTTTTCTTTACTTTCTAGTAGATTAATATTTGCAATTCTTCCTGTGGCAATTGAACCATGTAAATGCTCCATATTATAATAGCGAGCTACATTATAACTTGCCATATTATAAGCTTCAATTAAAGGAATTTCGTGACGGATTGCTATTTTTATTAATTCATCAGTCATTCCTTTTTCATAAAAATAAGGATGTGAACCGTCAGTCGTAAAGAAAAAACGATCAAATTTTTGAATGCCGAGCTCTTTCATTTCCTTTAAAAGCACTCCTAAATCAGGCCGTATCGAAGAATGTCTTAATGAAACCATATAGCCCTGCATTAAACGCGAAAGTACTTCTTTTCCTGTCATTGCTTCATGATCACAATCTGCACCAAATAACATTAATTTAGCTAAAGTGCGTTCTGAAGCTCCAGGAAAATGCCCTTCTACTTTTTTATTTAGCTTCTTCGTTTCCTGTATCCAGGTAAGCATTTGATTGTCCCCATTCAGTAGCTTTGGCCAAGCAGTTAGTTCTCCACCTTGTAAAACTAATTCATTTTCGAGCCAAGACATAACATCTTTCGAATGAAAAAGCTCATCATTATTCGGGAATTCAGATTGTGCGTCGAAACGGCACCACCAATACATGCTTGATGGGATATTTTTAAAATCATTCAATAATTCAAAAGCAACTTGACTAGGCAATTCTAAAAATAATTTTAGATTATCATTTATTAATGTTGTTGTACCAAATTGTCCAGCATGCTTTGCTAAAGTTAGAGGATTATAGAGTTGATAGGGATGAGCATGAGGTTCGATATAACCCGGCACTAAATATTGTCCTTCACAATCTACCACTTCAATTTCATCCAAGTTTTCCGGAAGAGCTTCTCCAACATAAACTATTCGATCCCCATAAACCCAAATATTCGCCTGTAACCATTGATTCAAATATGAATTTAAATACGTTGCATTTTTTAAAATGATATGCGGATTAATTACTCCATCAAGAACATTTACTTGGTTTCTAATTTGTTCATTATTCCATCTATAATTTTTCATCATTTCACTCCTACTTTGTTAAAAAAACTAATTGCACAAGAACCATATAAACAATCGTACCTCCCGCTATCGAAAGAAGCATCATTCTCTTCCATAAATGGAGAATGGCAACAATAAATACTGAAATAAACTCTGGAATACCGTGAGTATCGGTAAGTATATTTACATTTTTAAAACAATAGATAACCAATAGTCCAATTACCGCAGACGGTAGGACTTTACCTAAATACTGTACATATTTCGGTGTAGCTTTCCCAGGTGGAAAAATGATAAATGGAAGAAATCTTGTAAACATTGTACCTAAAACAACCATTGATACTGTGATAACTTGCTGTGTAATATTCATCGTCATACTGATACCTCGACTTTCTTAGTTGGTTTTCTAAGTACACTAAGAGTAACGAGAATTGAAAGCATCGCAGGAATAATGAAATGATCTCCACCAAAAATAATTAGACAAATAGTAGAAAGACTAACCCCTGTTATTGCACTAATGTGTTTTGTCTCTTTTTTCCACTGCTCAATGAATATTACTACAAAAAGAGCAGTCATTACGAATTCAAGCCCGTCAGTATTAAATTTTACAAGTGATCCAAAAATCCCACCAATTGCTGCTCCTATTACCCAATACAAATGATTAAGGAATGTAACAAAAAACATAAATAAACTCTTATCCACATTTTCTGGTATATCAGCTGTATAATTTATTGAAAAAGTCTCATCACATAGACCAAAAATTAGATAGATTTTTTTCTTTCCAGTGCCTTTATATTTATCTAACATTGAGATTCCATAAAACAAATGTCGCGCGTTCACCATTATAGTTAGTAAAAGTGCGTTAATGGGATTAAAACCCATCAGTAATAAGTTTGCTGCAATAAATTCAATGGATCCAGCAAAAATTGTTAACCCCATCAAAATCGGATAAATGGCACTGAATCCTAAAGAGTTCATAAAAATCCCATATGCTATCCCTAAAAATAAAAATCCTGCAAAAATGGGTATCGTGTGTGGAAAAGCAAAGCGAAATGCCATCCAAAGTTTGTTTCCCTTTTTCATAACTTCACATCCTGTATCGTTAAATTTATTATAATTTACCATACAGAATCCATACAAAAAATGAAATAATTGTATGGATTACAATTTTCTAAAAATTAAATCAAATACAGTTAAAGTATATTTACCGACTTTCTACTCAATTGTGAATCGATTTGTATTTTTTGATTTCCATACAAAAATGCTATAATTGTATGGAATTAAACAGTTGAGGTGAAGTATATGCCAGTAAATTCATTTGAAAATTACCCAATGTCTTGGAAACCCGATAAATTGACTTTAAAACGTCCTTTTTATCATTCGATTGCACTACAGCTAGAACAAGATATTATTAATGGCTATCTAGCACCTGGTACAAAGTTACCACCACAGCGCGAATTGGCTGATTTTCTTGACTTAAACTTTACGACAATCACTCGAGCCTACAAAATATGTGAAGTAAAAGGTTTAATCTATGCGATTACAGGAAGTGGAACTTTTGTAGCTCCAAATGCAGCCCATTCAATAACAATTTCAACAGATAAAACAGCAAATCGTATTGATCTTGGCTTTGTAGCTTCTTTTGAACAAACGAATAGTATTGTATCTGAAGCAATTCAGAAAGTAGTCAGTAAAAGCTATTTAGATCAATTATTAAATTACAATGACCCTACCGGAATCCCACATCACAAGGCAGCTGCACTAAACTGGATGGAAGCATTCGGTATTAAAGCTGCTCAAGATAATTTAGCGATTGTATCTGGTACTCAAAACGCTTTGGTCATTGCTTTAGCAAGTTTATTTGAGCCAGGTAATCGAATTGCAACAGACTTTTACACCTTTTCGAATTTTATAGAGTTAGCAAAAACGCTTCATATTCAATTAATCCCTATTCATTCCGACCAGTTTGGAATGTTGCCAGATGAACTTGAAAAACAATGTAGCCAATTAAATATTCATGGCATATTCTTAATGCCTTCTTGTAGTAACCCAACTACTATTATGATTTCTGACTTTCGAAAACTTGAACTAGCTTCTGTAATTAGGAAGCATCGTTTAATCTTAATCGAAGATGATATTCATGCATTTATAACTGCGGGAATAATTTCTGATTACAAACAACCGATGTATAACCTACTTCCGGAACAAAGCGTATATATTTGTGGTACATCAAAGTCCATCTGTTCTGGATTGAGAGTTGCTTTCATGGTTTTTGGGGATGCACTACACGAAAAAATTTTGAAGGCTATTTTTAATCTTAACGTAAAAACATCATCACTTGATGTGGAAGTAATTACTGAACTAATCTTATCAGGCAAAGCGCATGAAATCGTTCAACAAAAGAAACAGTTAGCTGAAACTGTAAACGAAATTTATACATCCTATTTCCCTGTAAATAAGATTGGTCATCCGCTTAGTTTTTACCGTTGGCTTCCAATTCATGGCCATAGTAACGGGCTAAACTTAGAAGCAGATTTGAAAAAACTAGGTGTACGTGTGTTTCATTCTGATCGTTTTCTAAGTGGACAATCTTCTTCTGAAAAGTATTTACGTATTGCACTGTCTTCTACCCAATCTTTAGAGGATTTAAATTCTGGTTTGAAAATTCTATCTAAATATCTTGACAAACAGATTTAAATATTACCAGTACAACAGTTGAAAAAAGGGGCTGAATGACCACCAGCTCCTTTCTAACTATAAATTTATTCTATTAATTTTATTTAAATCTAGCTGAACTAACCTTTAAGTTATAATCGGTAATCTCAAATCCAAGTTGTTGATAGAGATTCAATGCGCCTTGATTATGGCCAAAAACATGTAGCCATACATCATCTACTCCTAATTCATTTATTTCTTTTATACAATTACTCATCGCTTCTTTACCATATCCCTGACCTCTATATTCTGGAAAAATGAGAATTTCATATAAATAAGCATAATTTGGCTCTTGTTTTATGCTAATAGAATACCAAATATAACCAATCGTTCTTTCATTTAAAACGATGTTTTTCAAATAGTTATTTTCAGTATTTTCACCTTCTGGCAATAAAGATTGAAAAGCTGCCTTAGATTGTTCTAAAGCTGTTTCTTCTTTCCAACTTCCATTTTTCACTTTATCATTTGCAAAATTCACAGTTGCTATTTCTAGGAACCTCTGAAAATCTTGATTATTCATAAGTGTTAATTTTAATGTCAAATTAGATCATCCTTTTTATTTAAGTAATTTTTAATCTTAAAGTCCCAATTAAGTATTCAATTTTATATTGGAAATATCCTTTTTTGATCAACAGACTATGAAAATAGGACGGCACTTTTAGCTAACAGATAGTCATTTCATGAGATTTATCCTAAAGATGGTTGGAATTGAGTAAAAGTAGACAATTCAAATGTTTATTTTCAAATCCATCTGTTCAGATAAAATATGAAAGTAAAAAGACCTTCAATCTATTAAATTCAGAGTCGAGTCTTATAATATTTGAAAAAGGACTGTCCAAATTTTGACAGTCCTTTTACGATCTTATTGAAATTTGTAAAAAACAGTGGAACTCGATTACAAGTTTTATTATTTAATAGATTGTTATTGGTATACAATCTCTTGCTACACATCCACCATTTTTAACAAACGCCTTATTTTTTTATTATTTCTGTTTTTTCTTGTTTACTTTAGATAATCTTCCTAATGTAAAGGCACCGACAGCTAAGCCAATCATGGTGTTGGTTTTTTTATTAAAGACCTGTTTTGCTACAAGGTTTAAGTTTTGTGGTCTTTCCGCAAGCCGACGCATAAAGTAACCGTACCAGTCCATTCCAAATGGCACATAAGTGCAGAAATTGCAGCCTTCACTTGCTAGTTTCAATTGAAGGTCTTTTCTGAAGCCGTACAGCATTTGGATTTCAAATTTATCGTTCGGAATATTATTTCTTTTTACAAAATCTTTAACATGTTGGATGATTTTGTGGTCATGTGTTGCAATAGAAGTGAATTTTCCATTTAACAAGTGCCATTCTATCAACTTAATAAAGTTTTTATCAATATCTTTCTTGTCTTGGTACGCATATTCCTCAGGCTCTTTATATGCACCTTTTACAATACGAAGGCGAAAATCTTTATACTTTTCGAGATTTTCTTGAGATTGATAGAAGTATGCCTGGATAACGGTTCCTACATTATCATACTCCAAAGAAAGTTCATCTAAAAGTTCAAACGAAGGCTTTAAGTGTCCATAATCTTCCATATCAATATTAACAAAAATCCCATATTGATGTGCATGGTGAACAATTTCCTTTAAATTACTCAAACAAAAAGAGTACTCAATGTCCAAGCCCAATTGAGTCGGTTTTAACGAGATATGTGCATCTACTTTATTCTTATGAATGGCTTCGATGACTTTCAAAATTTGTTCTCTAGCCTGGATTGCTTCTTCCTTTTTAAAGACAAATTCCCCTAAGTTATCGACGGTACATGAGATCCCGTGTTTATTTAGCTCTTTAATGCTTTTAATTACTTCTTCAATATTTGTACCAGCTACAACACTTTGCGCCCCCATTTTTAAACCATACTTTTTAGCGGCACTGTTAAGAAATTGATTTTGTGATAAGGCCATAAAAAAATCTTTCAATATCATATTGATTCCTCCCATATTTTCCTGCTACAAATCTTTGTTTGCTTTTGATACAACCCCTACCACTTCATTTTTTTATAGGGTTAAATGATGTGATTTTGTGATCCGTTATAATTTTTTCCCCACCAATGTTTAGGGGATATTCTTTCCCAAGTTGTGAGTTTACAAGATCTAACGATTAATTAAAAGCGTTTATATTCTCCTCTTTTGAAAAGTCTGTAAAAGGTTCGTGTTTATAAGATAGCAAGTTTTTACCCCCTCAAATTCTTTGTTGCTTTATTTAAATGCAATTTTTGTGCCAACTTAAAAAACTACTTTATACTTGATTTTTCGAAAAATGTGTAAACTATAGATTTACAAAAGTGTAAACGGAGTGTAAAATATAAACACTTTTGTAAACCATTAAACAGTGATAAGGTGATTGGTTATGTTAAAAGAAAAAGTTTCACTTCTGTCCATTTCCCTTCCTTTAGATGAGGAGATTCATACAGAAAAAATAAAACAATTCTCTGTTCACACCTTGCTCTCAGAGGTTAAAGAAATAGTTCAAGACCAAGATATTGTTCTTGTTGATGAAGCTGGAAGACAAGTACGCAGGGTCCCCTTTACTACATTAATAAATGCTATTTTTCAAGAGTGGCAAAATCTTTCAGGTGTTTATCAGACGCTTCTGCGTGCCGTAGATAATGCCATTACAATAGTAGACAGCGATGGAAAAGTTGTTGCATGGAATCCTAAGGCAGAAGATTTGTACAAAACTTCTGCAAAAGAAATGATCGGCTCTAAAATTACAAATCGCTTTAAAGAGGATTCAGTAGTTTTAATGTCCACAATGAAGGAAGGAAAAGGGGTTATTCGGCATTATAACCAGCCGCAGGAAGATGTCCATGTATTAATTAACACCTTACCAATATTCATCAGTGATAAGGTGGTAGGTGGGATTTCGGTTGAAAGTGATATTACAGAAATTGTAAAACTAAATAATGAACTTACAACTACTACTGCGTATATTCAAGATTTGGAAAATCAGATTAGGAACAAGGATATTATCGATCCCTTCCACAAAATAAAAGGAAGAAGCCAAGCGATAAAAACTTCCATCTCTTTGTCCAAGAAAGTCGCCCATACAGATGCAACCGTCGTGATTACTGGTGAGAGCGGTGTTGGTAAAGAGTTGTTTGCACAGGCTATTCACAAAGCAAGTCCTCGTTCAAAAGGACCATTTATTGATCTTAACTGCGGGGCCATTCCCTCGGCGCTTTTTGAAAGTGAATTATTTGGTTATGAAAAAGGTGCATTTACAGGGGCAATAAAAGAAGGGAAGCTAGGAAAAATAGGGACAGCAAAGGGTGGAACATTATTTCTCGATGAAATTGGGGAAATGCCATTAGAGCTTCAAGTAAAATTGCTGCGTGTCTTGCAGGAGAAACAATATTATCGAGTTGGCGGAAACCAACCTATTCCAATAGATGTGCGAATTCTTTCAGCAACAAACCGGGATTTGGAGAAAATGGTGGAAGAAGGTTTATTTCGTGAAGATTTATATTATCGGTTAAATGTGGTTACAATCCCTGTCCCGCCCCTCAGAGACAGAAAGGAAGACCTTCCCGAACTTGTCCAATTATTTTTAAAAGAGTTCTCCATCAAATACCAAAAGCCGGTTCCAGTCATTTCTCCGGAAGTGATGGTAACATTCATGCATTTTCCTTGGAACGGCAATATCAGGCAACTTAGAAATATAATTGAGCGAGTAATGATATTTACAGATGATAATATAATTAAATCTGAACAATTGCCAAATGAATTTTTTAAAAGACACACAAATTCTCAATCACCTATTCTCGAAGAAGCGGAATTACACGAAGGGGATGAAAAGTCACTAATAATACATGCCCTAAAAGTAACATATGGAAATAAATCAGCTGCTGCAAAAATGCTTGGTATTTCCAGGGTGACACTTTATAACAAAATGAAGAAGTATGGGCAGTTATAATGAGATGTAATTTTTAACAAAAAAAGTGATCGCCCAATAGAAATTTAGCGATCACTTTTTTCAAATAACATCTATTTCGTAGAAAGGTATTTAACTCTTAATTTGGGGAATACCAGTGGTTGTCACCACCCCCAGTAAGGAATAACACCCAAGAGTGACGCGGCACTTCCACCTCTACCCTATTGATCCTTTAAACCACTATGCTATCTTTTGTAAATTATTGTTGTGATAACAAATATTGGGCGTCTCTAAGTAAATATTCTGCAGCCTCAGTTGTGATGTGTTTACCACTTTGAGCCTTAACTTCATTCAAGAAGCCTTTCAAATTATTATTTCCTAACTTTTCCTGGAGGCTATTTGCGATTCCTGCATTGTCAATCCATTCCGAATAAGCAAATCGCTTTACTAGTCCATATATAGATTCATAGGTTGCAATTGTTTTAAATTGAATAGTTTTGGTACAGATATTACCAGCATTGTCTACTGAGTAGATTACTAATGAATGCAGGCCTAGTGACAATTGATATAATGCGATTGGTGTTTCAATTTTGTAAGGATCAGCATCGAGTGTAATCATCGTTTTATTGTTATCAACACCCGATAAATTGTCAGTAAATTTAAAGTTAGGTGTAATTTTGCCATCATTTTCATAAATACTACCATCGACTGGTACTGATTCTGTAACAATTGGTCCCGTCTTATCAATATTAATTATAAGTTTTTTTGTTACTTCAACATTTCCTGTGTTATCAATCGCACGATATTCAACTTTGTGTATGCCTTCCTCTGTCAAAGTTAATTGGTTTCGGGTTACCCATTCACCTTCGTCTATCCTTGTCTCAATACGATTGACACCTGTACCATTCAAATTGTCCTCAGCATTGAACTTAACATTTACATTCTTTATATTCCACAGATCGTCACCAATAGACCCGTCAGTTGTTGCTGTTGTAATAGGCGAATCAACATCTTCGCTTCGTCCATATACTTCAAATTCATAAATATTTGCTGCTCCTGTTTCAGCATAATTTTGAGGTGTCGTAATGTAAAGTCTTACATACCTTACATTGGTTTTATTAAAATACCTGTCCGTGCTATTAGATACATTACCTGCAACGTTGTCTAGATCCTTCCAAGTAGTTCCATCTAGACTGCCCTGTAGTTTATAATTTTTAGTATTTAGAGATAAGCTATCTCCACCTTCTCCAGAATGCTTCACAATCCATCTACTAATATAATAATTTTGCCCAAGGTCCACCATTAGCCATTTGTCTCCGTTAGTATTTGAAGACCACTTACTACCATATTCGGCAGAACCATCAACAGCTTTTGAAGGATCATTGCCTATTAAACTACCATTTGATGTAGCTGTCTTGTTTAAAGTCAAATTGAATGGTGCTGGATCATATGCTAATGTTGTAACATTAATTGCACTACTTTCTTCTGATACATTACCTGCTGCATCCTTTGCTTTGACTGTAAATTGATAGGGTGTATTAGCTTTTAGTCCTGTTACTTCAAAGTTTGTACGACCAGTTGTAGATCCAATCAAAATGTCACCGTTAAAAATATCATAGCCAGTTACACCTACATTTCCTTTAAAATTATCTGTTGATGCATCCCAAGATAGAATTGCCGTCTTGTCCGTTACTAACTTTGTAGTGAAATTTGACGGTGTTGTTGGTGCTAGTTGATCCGCTTCAAGTGCATCCGGCGTATAATTATTAATTGTCCAAGTAGCGATTGTACTTTTTTTAGCGAAGTCTCTTCCATTAATAACAACTCTATCGGCATATATATCAAATATCAGCCCTTGAGCACCTGGCTCTTTAGTATAAGAAGGTATATATTTTATTGCACCATCTCTAATCATCGAAAAATACTGTTTATTATATAAAGTACCAGGTAGTCTAATATCATCATGAACATGTCCTGTTATTAAAACGCTTTGTGGATATTCACCTACAATATCTTTAAATTTTTGATCCTGTACTTCATCACTTTGATAGCCATCCTCTGGCCTTGTCATTGAAACCGTATTACCTAATGGTTGGTGAACGAATAAAAAGATTGGTTTAGATTTATTAGCGCCCTCGGCCAATTTTATTTTTAACCAGTTAAGTTGGGTATCCGAAAGGTAAGCACTGTCCTTATCATCCGTCTCGGTTGCCAAATAGATAAAATGATATCCATTGATCCATTTATCAAAGTACACATCTGGCATTCCTGTATGTGATAGAAATGTATTTTTAGCGGTTTCGAATCCGTTCATCCATCTTACATCATGGTTCCCAAATACATAGTTGCGATTTAAATTGGGATATTTATTCATTGTTGACATAAAGGTGTCATATTGTGCATCTGTTCCATAATCAGTAAGGTCTCCTACGACGCTAACCGATTTTACATTATTATTTACTGCATCGTTCATTGCTTCATTTAATATAATATCATTACTATCCCCTTTTACATTCGAATGTGTATCAGAAATTGCCATAAAACTGAATTTATAACTAGTATCTTTTTCAGGTGTTGATGAAGCTAGTACAGTTACATTTATTTGTGTTGACAGTGCGACATTATTTGGATTTGTAATGTCTTGAGGCTTGTTTACTAATCCTGTAATCGAAAAGCTCTGCTCATCCTTTATAGCTGGATTATATCCTGAAGAGTCAATATCCCATTTAACCGGTGCATTAACATTTCCTGCATCAGTAACTAGTACAACATTACTGGGCAAACCTAATGCGACCGTTGAAGGTGCTGTGCCATTTTCTACCCCTGTGATTGATTTAGGTGTGATAATACTTTGTAGAATCTTTGAATTTATATTTACTGAGTAAGTAACTTTCTTACCTCGTACTGTGATCGTTAAGGTTTGATTTGTTGTTACCGAAGAACTATTGAATCCGCTCACATCTGAAGCTCTAATCTCCTCTACACGTTTTGTACCATCAATATACGTACCTGTGACCTCTAACCCTGTAAGATCAAGGCTTTCACCAATGCGATAGGAAGTCTTTATTGGTTGTTTTGTAAGAGAAATACTGTTCAAAGATTTCGAAAATTGAAACCAGTTGATATTGGCAACATATGTTTTTCCAGCCGTAACTTTTAATACAAGATAGACATTATGTACTCCAGTAACCTCAGAAATACCAGTAGACATAGTTTGATAAACATTCCAATTGTCTGGTGCAGTTGCAGTAACTGAAAGGGTACCTACTTTCTTCCCATTCGTACTATTTGGACCGTCAATCCATATTTCGATGTCTCCACCAGCATTTGATCCCTTAACTGCGACTCTTGCACTGAAATTTGTAGCACCACTGATACCGCTTCCAAAATCAAAGTTCTCGTATTCCAAATACTGGTTATCATTCGTACCACCTACACTTTGTCCACCGTCTGGACAAGATTCAACTTTAAGATTTGAACCCGACTTGGAACTAAAACTTTCTGCTTCTGACAGCTTATACCCATCAGTGGAGGCATACACTGGTCGAATGTAGCTCACACTGCTTAAAATAAGTAATACTGACATAATAATTAAAAATAAATGCTTCAACTTCCTTCTCCTACCCATCTTATCACTCCTGTTTTTAAGTTCTCATTTGCCCATGGACATAATTATCTTATCTACCTATTATTAAATTGAAATCTATATAATGTAATCCTTCTGTAAAATGTTTTAAAATCTTCTCATAACTTTCTAAACTCCCAAATTAGTACAAAAATAGATAAATAGGAGGTAAATTACTTAAATTAATCCAATTAATAAAAAAAGGTTAAGTCCCTATCACGAAGGGAACTTAACCTCTAATCTCAACTATTTTTATATTTTACATCTTAGACTTTACTTAAAATTAACACTAACTCTAAAACCATTCACATATCACAAATAATTTATTCTCTTTAAACTCTGCAGTTATATTTCCCTTCATTTTTTCCATTAAACTTTTAGCAATTGGCAAACCAAGGTCTGTGCTTTTTCCTGTTCAAGTATAATCTGCTTTATAAAAACAATCAATTATACGTTATTTATGTGTAATTTATCAACAATTAATCAACTACACAGATTGACTATGACCTGTCGATATTTCCATTTCCACATTGTTTTTAGATTTCCATAATATAAAGAGTGAACAAATTACAAAAAATATACAAAGTAAGTATACATTTCGAAAGCCTGCTATTTGTGCAAACAGACCTCCGCCTAAATTTCCTATTAAACTTCCAATTGTCGAGCAATTCGCATAAATTGATGCAGAAAAACCTGGCGAATTTGGTAATAGGTCGTTAAAATAGCTTATGCCATTCCCCATAACGATTGCAATGTATGTTGCCTGTAGCAACTGTGCAATGATTAGCTCCCATGTATGGGTCGAAATGCTTAAGACTAAATAATAGGCTAAACCAATAAAGCAACCGTAGATCATCAATGCATGATTTGAGATTTTTTTAGAAAGTACTCCTAATGCAAGCATAATTGGAATTTCTAAACCTGCACATAAACTTACAACTAATCCAACATCTGTATTAGTACCATGTAACTCATTAACGATAAAAAGAGGTGTGTTGATCCAATTTATCGAACTAACAGCAAATAATAAGATAAAAGCTATAAATGGTAGTCTTAGTTGTTTTCGTTTAGCGGCTGTGACATTGGTTTTGTTTTTCTTTTTTATATGGTTCTGAACTGGTTTTCTCTTTTCTAAAAAGAAGAATACTAGAAGCGTAATCACTACATAAATACTAGATGTTCCCCAAAATAGTCCATGATATCCTTTTGCTCTTAAAATGATCGTACCTACTAATGGTCCAATTAAAAATCCTAAAGAAACAAGCGATCGTAAAGTTGATAATGCTAAAGTCTTGTCTTTTGATAAACTTGCATTAGCCGATTCTTGTGCGGATGCAAAAATTTGTGGCATAGCCGCTGCACCTAATCCATTAAATAAAGCCACGAAAACTAATAATAAATAGTAGTTATGAAATATTAAATAGGAGGCATAACCTATAGCCGATGAAATCATCGCAATCATAATGATCCATTTTCTGTCAATCCCTCGATCAGAACGTTCAGCAATTAATGTATTAACTAAAACTCCAGTTAATGAAATCACAGCCATGAAGATACCGAATGCTCCAGTACTCATCCCTATATATTTTGTAGAATATAGAGATAAATAAGGAGTTGTGATTGAAAGTCCGATCCCTACAAATAACAAACAGATGACAAATAAACTATACCCCTTAATGGCAAATAGATCTTTTATCCGTCTAACCAAAATTTCCTCCCCCTTACCTTTCTATATTTTAATCGATTGATATAAATGGACAAATAAAAACAACCTTGGATAAATTAACAAACTCACATATTTACCCAAGGAAAACATTGCTTATTTAGATGTATTTAGATTTCTTTACTATTATAGTACATTTGACTCTGTAAAAATATATTTTTCGAATGCATAAGCAACGCCATTTTCATCGTTACTTAATGTCACAACATCACTTGAGATCTTTACTTCTTCTTCAGCATTCCCCATTACTATTGATAATCCGGCTATATTTAACATTGGAAGATCATTTTTTTCATCCCCAATAGCTACTGTATTTTCTAATGGAATATTGAAATATGATGCCAATGCTTTTAAACCATACCCTTTATTTCCATTTATATGTGTAACCTCAAGATTAAAAGGTGAGGCACTCGTAACAAAAATCTCATCTATGAATCTTAATTTTCTTTCA
This sequence comes from Gottfriedia acidiceleris, assembly GCF_036421055.1. GTDB lineage: Bacteria > Bacillota > Bacilli > Bacillales > Bacillaceae_G > Gottfriedia > Gottfriedia acidiceleris_C. Next base: position 241,309 of record NZ_JAZGQS010000005.1, read on the forward strand.
AGTCTCTCCATTTGTTTCCTATCAAGGGTTAAAATAAGAAACTTTTGAATCGTAAAATCATCATTATCAATTATTTCATGAACTTTATTAAAAAACGAATGCCCATGTACCGTTGGGGGTGTAGTAAACATTTTAAAGTGTCTGTTTTCGAAGTATTCTTTAGGAACACGCCCAGATGACACAACATTTTCAAAACGTTTATCCCAATTACTAGGGGCAAATATTCCCTTATTTGTAGAAATATTGTACGGTAAGTCTTCACTCTCAACTTCTAGGGCAATTTTTTGCACTTGAGGTCTCCCTATTGAATTTAGTTCAATTAATTTATCATTTACATATAATGCAGTTCCGTTATGGCCTCCAACTGGACAATCTAAGCCATACTTTAAAAGTTCATCCTTTACTGAACTTGGTGACCGCCCGGATAAAATTATTACGATATGTCCTGCTGCCTGAGCTTTTTTTATCGAGTTTAACGTTTCTTTACTTATTATTTTTTCCGTGTTAAGTGTAGTACCATCCAAGTCTAATGCAATAAGTTTCATGTCAATCTCTCCCTTTATGGGTTATACATTTAATGATAATATTATAGTTTTGAAGATATGTTTGATTTACTTAATTATGCATAGAAAGAAGTATCGGTCGTTAACTCATACCTTCTAAAACGACGAATTGAAGAGCTTGCAGGAAGCGTGACTTCTATTACTGTCCATATCATCAGATGCAGCAGAAGTAGCATTCCGAGTAGGCTATGAAAGTCCTTCTCAGTTCAGTTGAGAATACTCTCGGTAATTTGGTTTTCCTCCAAAGAAAGATCTTAAACGAATGAGGGCGAAATAATCACATGATGTAAAATCGTATAAAATAAAAAACTAAGAAAAATAACCCTCCAGTTATAGACTTAAAAACTACGAAATAAAGAGTAATAATTCTCATTCATAAATTATTCTACTTTATTACTAGAATAATGTGTAATTTTTCACATTATATTTGTTTATGACCGGACTTTTAAATAGGTCTGTTTATCAAAAACCTAGTATATTTTTTGGATAACTCCTCAATTTAAAAATTTCTGATCCACTTTTTCTAAAAATTCAACACTGATACCCTATAGAATAGACTTTTTTATGGTCTATTCTATAGGGTACTCTTTACTTACTACTTATATTTTTTCAATAGCTTCTATAATCCAATCCGATCCCCTTTTTCAAGTCTTTGAATCTGCTGTGAACCGACTTCGGCTAATTCTTGGAATTGTAGAATTGTTTGACGCATTTTTGGCAAAGCCTCTTGTTTAAATGTACTGATCGATTCAAATGCGGCTATTACGTTTGTAAATGAGTTTTTTAGTGTTTCAACAGAAACCGCTGACTCCATCGCTTGCTTTTGGATTGCAACTCCTTGCTCCTTTAATAATCTAGAAGTACCTTCAATAATCGTATTTGTTGTTTGATTTAAAGCAGTGATTTTTTGTAAAACAATTTTTTGATTATATAGAGCACTTGCTACAGTTACTGCTGTATTCAGTGCAGAAATCGTTACCGTTTTTGCACGTTCAACACCACGAATTAATTCTCGATTATTTCGAATAACAACTTCATATGACATATCTCCTTGGTGATTTACAACTAACATTTGCTGTAGGTCCATGACTCGTTGTCGTAATGGATAAAGAACTTCCTCTGAGATGAATTTAATTTTTTCTTGATCTTCCCCTTCGATTTTTGCTTTTTCAATTTGAGTTTGAATTGACTCATCCATTAATGTTCCAAGTTGGATTTCCTTTTCTAGCGTTTTTGAAAGCATACGAAGTGATAGTTGTTCATGCTCTAATGTCGTGTTATCATTTTCAAGAATTTTTTTCCCCTTATCAAGTGACTTTACAATATCTGCGATTGCAACATCTGCTTTTTCAAATCTTTGAAAATATGAACGAATAGGATTAAATAACTTACCTAAAAAACCCGATTTTGCAAAATTAATTACACTTGGATCTAAATCCTTCAATTGAACTTGGAGCTCTGATAATCCTTTTGCAACTTGCCCTCCCTCATCTCCACTTTTTGCAAGTTGACCAAGTGAAACCTTTAGTAGAGAATTTTTATTGGAAGAAGATTTCATCGTCTGTAATCCAAATGATTCGATTGATTGAAGAATTTCTTTTCGTTTTTCGTACGTTTCCTTTGAAACAGTGTCTAATTCCATAATCATCGCTACATTTGCATCCGCGGTTGCTTTTAATTTTATTAATTCCTCGGGTACAGGCTTTACTTGCTCCTCTATAACTGCCTTTATTTCTTCTTCATTTACAACTTGCATGGAAAATGACATTCTTAAATCCTCCTACTTATTAAAGTTGAACATTAAAGAGATTACGAATTTTATAGATTACGTCATCTGAATCAGCATTAATGTTTGCCGCTTCGTTAATATTCGAAATACTTTCAAGCGCTTTAATATTTGCATTATAACCAATCGTATAAATTGGGATTTTATATGCTTTTATGATTCCTTTTACATTCTTCAATGAATTCCCATGATTGGTCTCGCCATCGGTTAGAACAAAAATGAGCGGTCTAACATTTGGATTTTTTTTCATTTCATCTTTCAGCATATTAATTGCAACCAGAATTCCATCATTTGTTGCTGTATCTCCGCTAGCATCCAGGCTAGATACTGCTCCGACAAATTTTGACTGTTGATTTGCATCAAATTTTGCAATTGGAAGATTGATCGTAACATCAGCAGAGTATGAGATTAAACCAATACTATTATCTCTACCTAAATATTTTTGACCTTTAAGTAGTGATTCTTTTAGCTCATTTAATGGTTTACCATCCATACTACCTGAAACATCTGCTACAAAAACCGCAGCAATTGGATTTGAAGTATTTTTCTTTCCTTTCCAAAGTTTCTGTGCGGCACTTAAAGTATCTCCATCCATCGATTTAAGCTCCGATTTGTAATTATTTAACCCATTAAATCCATCTTTTTTCGCAAGTGTTTGAAGATTATTTTGACTAGTAAATTCTGCAAATTTATCTAAAATATCCATTTTCTCTTTTGGTAAATTTCCTAATGCATAAAGTGGACTGTCGTGGCGCACTCCAAATGGTATAAATTCGTAATTATTTTTTAAATCAGGTGAATTAACAAATGTTTGATATTCTAAGACAAATGCATCTAGGACGCCTGATTCCGCTGCATCACTCATTTGTAGAGTAGTAGAAGCAGTGAACGGTACATTTGCTTGAAAGCTTTCAAACCCTCTCACAGCAGTATCGCTTAGTAGATCTTTTGAGTCAAAGGAATTTAAAGTCGTAATTAAAAAATTTAATCCTGTTGAACTAGTAAATGGATCGGTATATCCCATTGATAGTTCATTTTTTGTCATTGCCTCGATAACGGTTTTCGGATCGACTTTACTATACTTTTTCATTAACTGATTATATTTTGTCTTTGAAATGACAATTCCAGGAACATTTCCAACTAATCGCGAGGATACAGTTTCTGTTTGTACACCACTTGCTGTGATCATTCGACCCCAAAGTTCATTTGAAGGTGTAAAAGCATCAGGGACATACTTTCCAGATTTAATAAAGTCTGTTGCAGTACCAGATGCAATGTTTCTAATTTTTACAGATACTTGCTTACCATTTAGATTGAATTTTGCATCATTAAACTTATTTGCAACTTCGTTTAACCAACCATTTTTCCCATCACTTGATTTTTCAGTAGATGAAAAAATTTCAACAAAACTATCAGACGTATTATCTACGGTTACAGGAAATTTTGATATATCAGGGAGTTCACTTGCGACATCAGCTGTACTTAAGTCAATTTGACCTTTAATTGGTTTTGATTTCGAAATATTAATTTTCGAGATCATTTTAGCTAATTGCTGATTTTTATTTTTATCGGTAATTTTCACAACCTTATCTCCAGAAGTCATATTAACTCCAATATAGACAAGAAGAAAAACTACAACGATCACTGCAATAGATGCAAAAAGAAACTTCTTCATTGTTATCATCCCTTCATTCATTGCCTATAATATTTTGTCTGTTGAATTAATGTATCGATTTCTTTCATACATTCCATTTTTTCAATATCATCGATTCCTATTTCATCTAGCCTTGATATTTCTAATATTAATTTATCAATATTAACAAGGATCTCTTCATTCATTTCAATCGCCCTTTTTACAAATTTGATATATTCATTAAAAAGATTTGTTTTCTCTTGAATTAATGACTTTGAATAGCGTAATCCGTCTTTCCCCTTTATTTTTTTATATTCAAGTTCGTCAAAAGTACTAATCTTGTTTATGATGTTTCTTATTCTCAAATAAAATAATGTCTCAACCTCGTCCACAACAGATGCAAACTTGTTGTATGTAATTTCAGTTGGAGAAAATCGATCTGTTAATAAGTTATAAAATACGCCTTTTTTCTTTTTCATTCGTTCGATTTGCTCAATTGAAATAATAATATCTTCTTTTAGTACTTTATTATTTTTATATCGACTTAAAGCAAGAACGAAATCTTCATTTGTTTTTAGCTGCTTAATTGGTTTATCTTTTACACGCTTGAAATACAGATGAAACAGACTTAATAGAAGTACTAACAAATTCGCTATTATGAACGATACTCCAAATGCAGTTTGAAATGCACTAGCATTAATCAATTGGATTCCGATTAAACCTGGAGAGAATACAATCACATTCAAAATCGTAATGAAAGCGATTAGCCCCACTAATTTTAATCCCTTTATCATCTTTCACTCCTCCGCTATACTCTATTTATGCTCTATTACTCATTTATATTTATCATTCTGATTTTTTAGTTTAATAAATTACAGAAATAATGACTTGGCTTAAAATTTTTTACAAATGATTTTTTTCAACATACAAAAAAACGCTAATGATATGATCCTCTTATAGTAGACACGAAAAAAAGCCTATCCGTTAAAATGGATAGGTAGTGTAATTTAGATTATACTTAGGTTATATATTCATCGTTATAATAACTTTTAAAAAATTAATACTTAATTGTTCTTCTATTTTAAAACTCCTTTAACATTACTCAAATAAAAAAACGCATTGATATTTTCTCAATGCGTTTTTTATTTAGATTTACTGTGGATTATTAGGATTAGGGACAATTGGATTTACGATATTACCATTCCCATCTCCTGTACCAGGCTTTTGATCACCTGGATTCGTCGTACCTTCTCCGTTCCCGTTTCCATTCCCTTGCTCATTTCCAGTTCCCTGTCCATTTCCTGTTCCTTGCCCACCTTCATTTCCAGGTGGAGTAGTTTGTTGTTCTGTTGAAGTTAAATCAACAGTAACTGTAACTGGTCCACTCTTACCTTCAGTACTCGTAGCAATAATCGTTATTTTTACAATATCTCCAGGGACAATTCCATTAATACTTGTTGCTGTACCTTGTATTTTTTGAGTTTGTCCCGCTGCACCATTTACAGTATAACTTACGTCAAAAGAAGTTTTTTGAAGCAGATTTGCAGGATACGTCCAATTTAATGAAATATTACTTGTAACAGGATCATAATTTGCCTTAACATTTTTTGCAGACTCAATCACAATATCTTTCGGAATATCATCTACTTTTTCTCCTCGAATGTATAATTCATTTCGAATTTCTTCAACTGATGAAGGTTTTCTAAATATTGCGTTTCGATCTCCATTGGAAGCTAACATATCTCTTGCAATGAATTTGGCAATATTCGTTGAACCTTTACCAAGAAAATTATTCTTTTTATTTTTTTCATACCCTGTCCAAACAGCCATTGTAACATCAGAAGAATAGCCAATAAACCAACTATCACGGGTTGCGTTATCCGGAAATCCATATTTTTGTTTTACTTCATCAGAGTAGTTTGTGGTACCTGTTTTACCTGCCATATCAAGACCAGGTACATTTGCTCTTTTTCCGGTACCAAGTGGTGTTTTTACTACATCCCGAAGCATATCTGTTACCATATATGCAGTATAATCACTCATAACTTGTTTAGGCTCAGTTGCAAATACTTTTTCAGTTTTATCAGGATAAATAATTTTTTTTACGGAGTGTGGCTTGTTATAAATTCCACCATTTCCAAATGCAGCATAAGCTCCTGCCATCTCCATTGCTGATACACCTGTGAATCCTCCTATAGAATAAGATTCATAAAAAGTATTTTTTGAAAAATTAAACCCTAAACCATTCCCAAATTCTCTAGAACGATCGCTTCCTACTGCCTGGAAAGTCTTTAATGCAGGAATATTTCGAGAGTCGACTAATGCTAACCGAATTGAAATGTCACCTTTATATTTTCGATCCCAGTTCCTAATAGGTGTACCATTAGAATATGTATAAGGCTCGTCAAGAATTTGATGATAAGTTGACCATTTTAAATATTGAATAGCTGGGCCGTAATCAAGTATCGGTTTAATTGCAGATCCTGGCTGTCTTTTAATATCAGTAGCGAAATTTAAACCACCAGTACTTGTATTTCTACCAGCACCTACTGCTCGAATTTCCCCCGTTTTCGTATCTAATAATACAAATCCAGTTTGAAATTCATCACTAGGATAGAAGCTTTTTCCTCTACTTAATATTTCATCTGCTTTATCTTGAGCTTTAGGGTCTAAGGTTGTTTCAATCGTTAGCCCATCAGTATAAACATTTGCATCACTATTTTTTTCTACTTCATTTACGACTACATCGATAAATGAATTGTATTTTGTACCGCCAGATTCATGAATCTTTACTAATGATTTCATTGGTATTGCTTTTGCATTTGAATATTGTTCCTCTGTAATATAGCCATATTTTTTCATTTGACTTAAAACTGTATTTCTACGATTTTGTGACTCAGTAGGGTGCTTTGCAGGATTGTAGCTATTTGGAGCCTTCACCATACCTGCTAAAGTTGCAGCTTCTGGTAATGTAATTTTAGATAGATCTTTACTAAAATAAGTTTCACAAGCTTTGGCTACACCATATACTCCTCGTCCTTTAAGTCCATTTGAAAAGTAAACTTTATTTAAATACATTTCTAATATTTGATGTTTAGAGTATCTTTGTTCTAATTTAAATGCTAAGTACCATTCCTGAACTTTACGCTTAATTGTTTTTTGAGAAGATAAAAATGAGTTTTTTACTACTTGCTGCGTGATCGTACTTCCACCTTGCGAACCGAAACCTCCAGTAATATTCGCTAATACTGCACCGAATACCCTTCGAATGTCTACGCCTTTATGTTTATAAAACCGAACATCTTCGGTAGCAATAAATGCGTCTTCTACAACCTTAGGAATTTCATTGTAGGACACTTTTGTACGTTGTTCTCTACCTAACTCTGCTACAACTTTGCCATCCATATCAACAATAGTTGAGGATAGCGGTACTTTAAGTTTTGATTCATCTAATGCGGGTGCTCCGCTAACTAAATATGAAAATATTCCTACACCAATCAGTATGAAAACAATGACGATTGATAATAATGTTACAGTAATTTTTTTCCATAAGCCTTCAGACTTATTGGAAATTTTAGAAGGCTTTTCCAGCCGTTTACGTTCCTCTCGCGAACGATATTCATTTGCCATTTTAGTTCGCCTGCCTTTTTAGTAAAATAGAGCTTTTGGGGCAAAAATTATACCTTTTTATTTAAACCAATTTATAAATAATAGTATTTTCTAGACGCTCTACTTTCATGTACTGAAGAAATATCTTTCTTAAATAAAAAAACAGATAAACCACTCTTAAAGGTTCATCCGTTTCGTAAAATCTAATTAGTTATTTCATTTCATTAGACGAAAACGTCTTTTCAATAAAATCAATTACTTTCTTCGTATATGGTTCCGGTTCTTCAATAAATGTTGTAATATGTCCATGTTCTGTTAGCCATAATGTTTTTTCGTTTTCATCAGGAATTTGTTCATAAATCATTTCACTACTACTGAATGGTACTTTCAAATCATTCTTTCCATGAATTAACAAATAATTTGTAGAATTTCCTTTTTGAACGGATATGACAGGAGACACTTCTTTTGGGTCAATCTTTAATAAATGTTTCATCGAACGTAAAATGATTGAAGTAAACGGTTTTTTAGGTAATTTTGACCAAACACTTAAATTATCTTCCAAATAAGTTTGTAAATCATGAAATGGACTATCTGCAATAACTCCTTTAATTTGCGGATGAAGACTACCAACCAGTAAACATGTCGCCCCTCCCATACTCCATCCAAGCAAAATAATTTCTTGTTGATTTCGTTGATTAATCACATATTCCACGGCCGACGATAAATCATGCTGTTTATAATATCCAATCCCTGTTGTTCGTCCACCTGATTTTCCACTATTACGGAAGTCAAACATCAATACATTATACCCTTGATCATGAATTGATTGCACAATTTTAAGACCATTAATCTTTTTTTGACTTCGTTCATCTGTATAGCCGTGTGCAGTTATGACAGTTTTAGATGTTGAATTTTTTGCAGGTATCCACCATCCTCTAAGCACAACTTGATCAAGATTACTCTTAAATTCAACCTCTTCAAATTGCAAATTATAATCGGCAGGGGTTTGTTTTGTTTTTCTTCTAAATGGATGCGTTAAAATTAAACCGACTAATATCGGTATTAAGAAGAATAAAACCGGAGACAAAATTAACATCCAAATTAAAAGTTTTTTTATTTTTTTCCGTTCCATCTTGCACACTCCTTTTGTCTGTTAGCCAAATAGAAGTTCTTCTATTTAAATTATGAAATATGTTAGACTTTGTTGTTTTTTAATGAACTTTTATTTATGTATTAATTGTATCTTTTTAAGTTCCTGCTAATCAATAGATAAGGGGTGCCGAAATTTCGTTCTACCGAATTTTTAGGCACCCCATTTAATGAATTATGTAGTATCAATAAAAATTTACTTATGTGCTAATTTCGTGACATCAACCATTATACAATCTTGTTGCCCTTGTCTTCATAATAACTATTGTTGTGATTGCGACTAAATAAAATAATAGCATTGTACCAAATCCGATTACTAAAAACATAGAATTCCCACCTTTTTGTTTGTTATGACTTTTACAAGTTGAACACGTTAACTAGAATTAACTACTTATTTTCTGCTCACTCATAAATAGAACTTTATGAATTTTGTCACAAAAAATAAACTTTATCTAGAATTTACACTAACTTTATATGTATTTGGTTTTAGGATTGCTTATAATTTTCAAAACATAAAATCAGTAAATTCACAGTAAAGAATACCTCTAATCAAAAAAATCCCCCTATACTATAGGGCGACAAAGTATTATCGTTCATAATTAGTTTTAACTAGTCATCATAGACATGCTCTACACCTAACTTCTCACAAAAGTAGCGACACCTTTTCTAAATTCCTTTCTATTCATTACTTTTCGCTACTTCATACGCTTCTTTTGTATCGATATCGAAAAAATCCCACTTATTCTCAAATTCAACTAACAAATCTTCTATATTAGGATGATTCCGAATAATTGCTCTTGCTCCTTCATCTCCATTTAACATGAATAAGTCAGGTATTGTATTTGCCGATAGGATAATTGGTGGTCTTGGAACACCTTGAAAGCTTGCTGCTATAAAAGGAATTGTTGATTTCTCACTAAACCGCTTTAAATAATGCTGTTGTAATTCATTTATCGTTTGAATCGATAAAAAAGGTTGGTCTGCGAGAAGGATCATAATCCCTAAAGGTTTTGTTACTAGAGCTTGAGTTAAACCACATTTTAAAGAGTATGATTGCCCCTTGTTAGCACTAGTACATGGAACATGCGTCCAAAAATCTTTATAAGGTTTTTGTAAAAGATCTTTGCTAATCCAATTTAGTGTATCATCTTCTTTTGTTACTACAAAAACATGGTCAATATCTGAATTTATAAAATTACGTAAACCTAAGCTTCCAATTGTAGAATTACCTAATGGAAGAGAAATTTTATTCTGACCCATTCTACTACTACTGCCTGCAGCAAGTAAAATTGCAACGATTCTACTATTTTTCATGCTTAGATTTCTTCATTATTCTTTGTCTCTGAATTAATTCACCAACAATACTAATTGCAATCTCTTCTGGACCTTCAGCACCAATTTGCAGACCTGCTGGACTATTAATTTCTGTATTTAATTTTTTACCTTCCAACAGTCGTTCGATTCGTTTCTTTCCACCAAGAACTCCTAAATACTTAAGATTACTATTTAAAATTTGATCTAAAATTTCCTTGTCTTTTTGGAATTGGTGGGTAATGATTATTGCAGAATCAGAAGAAGTCAATTGAAGTCTTGGTATGATTTCGCTCGGAAAACCTACAAGTATTTGTTCTGCGTCTGAAAAGTATTCTTTAGAACATAGATCCGGACGCCAATCGGTTATCGTTACAAAGAATCCTGCTAGTGATGCAATTTTTACTAAAGGAATCGCATCCTTACCTGCACCAAACACGAATAAACGAGGCTTTGGATGAAAAGTATGTAAATACAATTTACTTCCTAGCTGATTGATTGTTAGGAGCCCACTTTTTTGATTCGTATAATGTAATTCTTTTAGAACACTTATAAGATTATCTAATTTCCGCTCATTACAACTTCCAAAAAAGTTTTTTTTATCTACTAAGAACAAAGTTTCAACGTCGTTATGATCATCAGATAAAATTTTCATCATCGATACACTTTTACCATTTAATAGGAATGTTTTTAATTTAGTTAGTAAATTAAACATACTTTCATTAATTGGCTCCAAAAGCACAGTAATAATTCCGTTACACCCTGCTCCATTGCCCCATGTTAAATCATCTTCTGCACTCATATCATACGTCACAATTTGAGATGTTTTTCTTACTCTTGTTTCTTGAACTCGATATGACAAATCTGCTTCAAGGCAACCAGCGCTTAGTAAGCCAACCTCTTTTCCATTTCCCTTAAATAACATGGAAGTTCCTTCTTTCCTGTATGCAGAACCTTCTACGTGAATAATTGTAGCTAATACATCACCATCTTTATATGATGTAAGCTCATTTAGTACCTCATGGATACTTTCCATTAAATCCCTCCTAAAAATAAAATCATTTTATTTCAAAACGACATTTTAATAATATTTATATATAGTTCTATGATGAATGGGTTATGTCTCGTTTCATAATTAATTAACTTTCGAAATAGGTACAAATAAAAAAAGATTAACCACAATTTATGGTTAATTGATAAATTAAATAAAAAACAGTTATGATAGAATTTTTATTTTTTTATACCGAGTGCGTTCCTTCCGATATTGGCTAGTACAGTTTGTCCATCTTTTGTTGGATGTATATCTCCCTTTCTAACATACGTAGCTTGTTTTTCATCAAACGCAGAAAAAGCATCAGCTATTTTTACATTTTTGTATTTACCTGCAATAGTAGCAATTTTAGGGTTAATGATAAACGATAACAATTGATTTGATAGTTTATGCATCGGTTGATTATTTACTTGAAATGGATTATAAAAATTATACAAAACAATCGGAGCTTCACTAAGTTCACGAATTTCCTTAATTATTTCATTTAAATTTCCTGTTAACTTCGGCATCATTGAAGCAATTTTTCCAGGAAGTTGATCTAAATGATTACTCTTTTTCAAAGTATGTAACAAATCATTATTTCCTATATCCAAAGTAATGTATTCTGCATGTTTTATTGATTGTCTGAAATTGGTATCATATTTAATTGCTTGCAAAAGATTGGCTGTAGTCCAACCTGGAACGCCCAAGTCACGAACTTCAAGGTTTGCGTTTTCACCAATTAGAAAAGGGAACGCATAGTTTGATGGTATTTTATTATTAGTACCTAAATTGAAACCAAATGTTATAGAGTCTCCAAGACCAACAAGATCAATCTTTTCATAAGTATTAACTTTATCATCTTTTGCAAGTGCTGTATTTGAAAATAAAGAACCTGCTAAAGCAAATGTAAGAAACGTTATTACAATTTTTCTTCTTCTCAACAAATACGCCCCCTTAAATAAGTGTATTAAGATACTAAACTTCTTTTTATGATTAGTAAAAAGTAGTAATACAAGACTTAAGTTACAAATATTCAGGATTATACTCTAAATGCTTTTTTATACATTTAGTGTTTTATTAAATTATTTGTCTAAATGAACAAAAACATGTAACTATTTAACTTTAAATTGTTAATAGGAATTGAGAATTTAAAAAAGCTAACTGTATAAGTTAGCTTTTTGTGAATTTTCCTAATCTAATTAGAGATTAAATTGAAATTTCTATTCTCGCTTTAAATTTAAATCTCAGCAACTTTTGAAGGGTTATTTAGTTTGTATTTAACTTCTTTGTTAAGTTTCTTATCAACTACTTTCCCATCAAATTGATAAGATTTGCCTACCTCTAATTCAGCTGCCTTTAAAGTTTTACTCAATGAACACCAAGCATTTCCAATTACTAAATCTTGATCTCCTTTGACTGCTACGTTTTCCCAAATAACAATCTCTTCTTCGCTATCATTAAAATGATTATATTTTGTACTAAATTCTTTAACCGTACCGTTAAAATGTGATTTATCAGTTGGTAATGTAATTGAAATTTCCTCTTTCTTTTCTACTTTTTTCTTAGTAGTAGCTTTAGAAGCACTTTCTTTTGACTTTGTTACTGGTTCTGATTCTGTTTTCTTTTCTTCACTGTTCTTCGTATCACTTTCACCAACTGTGTATACTTTTTTGAAGCTTGGAGATTGCATTTCTTTTAAATAAGCTGGATGAATACAAGTTAAATTGCCATCTTCAAATTCAATAATAATTGTATGATACTCATCTGTTACCCCATAAGTTTCATAGCCAACAAGTTTTACATTTACTTGAAAGTCTTGACCTTTGAATAAGAAATCGTGTTTTGGATTTTTATTAAATAACCCCCAAGAACGTCCTTTTTCTAAATAATCCTCCTCAGATAAAAATTTTGTAAATTCTCCTTTTGGAGGTATGTATTTTATTAACTCCGTTTTCTCATTTTGAACCATATTTTCTGTCATTTTATTTACTCCTTTGGTGAAACTTTTTATTTACAGATTTTAGTTGTAATTTTATACGTTATATTTAAAAATTATAGTTTAGTTTGGAACTTTTTGTCCATCTTATCTGTAAAAGAAATAAGTTTCGAGAAATATTACGGTAAGTGAAATTTTTAAGTTTAAATAGCAGTTCATTAAGGCATTAAATTCAAAGTTCTAAACTTTTTTTATAAAAATTACGGTATATGAAATTTCTTCCACTTTCATGTACTTTAATACAAAAAACGCCGATTATTTAACCGACGTTTTTAAAAACTAAAATTCGACCTTGTCAAAATGGTAACAATTTGTTAAATAGGACGATTTTGAATTTACGACTAACTTTTGGCAATAGTCTTCTAATACTTTTGGTCCTGTAACAAATTTGCTCATCGCAAATGTACCTTTTCGATAACGATCTGTTCGATCCCTTGAACTATCAAATCGATAGTATATTAATTTTCCATTATATTGATATTCAGTAATTACTGGATCACTTTTTGAAGTAAATTCAACAAATCGAATAAAGTCAGGCTTCTTATTTTTTACATTCTTAATAAATTTTTGAATCCGTTCATTATGGTTAGTAGTTCTTCCTATTATTAATATGTCTCCATTTTTTAGCGCATCTTCTTTACTATAGTTTGCCGGAATTTTATTAGTTGCTTTTTCTCCGTAATTCTCGATTTCTTTTTTTATCATTTCTTTCGTAAAAACACTAGCCTCTGCAACCATAAAATGATCGAAAGAAAAACCAAGAAATACTAAAAGCATAAGCGATACAATTGATTTATACATTTTGCCCTCCAATAGTACAGTTAATCATATTGGTTAGTTTTTCCATTGCAATATAACTTATGCAATTGACACAAAAAACCACCTTTACTTTTGTACTGACCCCATAAAGTTAGACTGGTCATTTCAAGTTAGGCAGCTTGCTGTTGGGCCATGTTCACCAAATTAAGTAAAATCATGAATTTCTTGCAACAGCGATTGTTTCATTCAATATCCCCTTTCAACTTAAAAGTATCTATGTGATCAATCAAAATTTTCTTTAAAAATATATTCTTTAAAAACATTTCTTTACCTACCATATACAAAAAATTTCTATATTCGAGTATTTTGTATTAGCTATGTTTTTTGGGGATAATACCCTATTAACAGAGAAGATTAGCTGTCAGTATCAATTCTAAAAAAGTGTTAAACAAAAAGGAGTTAGTAAATATGCATGAAATAATTATGAGCTTAATCGCAGGTTTAATTGTTGGAGTTGTATTTACTCTCATTAAATTACCAATCCCGGCACCACCTGTATTTTCAGCAATTTGTGGGATTATTGGTGTGTGGGGTGGAATGAAATTAGTACAGTTATTTATCTAATTAAACCTTATTTTTATTTAATGATATTTTTATATTGATTGGAAACAATAAGATTGCAAATTAGAAATTATTCTACGATTTTGTAGTTTGGAGGAAAATAAATGTCATATATTATCGCAATCATTGGCATTATCTTAATACTGATTATTTGTTGGCTAATGTCTAATGATAAAAAGAACATTAACTATAAAGCTGTTGCAATTATGTTAGTTGTTCAATTGATTTTAGCTTGGTTCATGCTAAAAACCTCGATTGGAAGAACAGTTTTACAAAAGATCGTCTCTTTCTTTAATAAAGTTTTATCATTTGGTAACGAAGGTATTGCATTTGTATTCGGTGATTTATCGACAAAGGGTTATTTCTGGATTAATGTTTTAATGATGATTATATTCGTATCTTCATTATTATCAATTTTGACTTACACAAGAATACTACCGTTAGCAATTAAATATATCGGTGGTGCAGTTGCAAAAATTACAGGATTACCAAAGATTGAGTCATTCGTTGCCGTAAATAGTATGGTATTCGGTGATACAACAGCGATTCTCTCGGTTAAAACAGAATTACATAAACTAACACCTAACCGATTATTTGTTGTCGTTACATCTTCGTTAGTAGCGGTATCATGTTCAATCTTAGGTGCCTATATGCAAATGATTCCCCCTGAATATGTATTAGTTGCACTTCCTATCAATGTTTTCTCTGGTTTAATTCTTTCTTCCATGGCATGTCCTGTTACATCTGAACAAGATGAAGATATTAATGTCAAAGAAATGATTAAAGAAAAGTCATTATTTGAGGCGATCGGTAACGGTGCACTTGATGGTGGTAAAGTTGCCTTAATTGTAGGTGCAATGTTAATAACTTACATTGGTTTACTTGCAATGATTAATTTTGTTTTCAATTCGATTATCGGAATGACATTTACTGAAATTTTAGGATATGTTTTTGCACCTGTTGCTTTCATCATGGGTATCCCTACAGATGAATTAGTACGATCAGGATCAATAATGGGGACAAAAGTTGCTGCAAATGAGTTTGTCGCAATGCTTGATTTCCAAAAAATCATTCCTAATTTAGCAACAAAAACTGTAGCGATTGTGTCATCATTTTTAGTATCATTTGCTAACTTTTCATCAATTGGTATTATATATGGTGCGATTGCTGCAATTGATAAAAAACAATCAGAGCTTTTTGCTAAATTTGGTTTAAAAGTATTATTAGTTGCTACGCTAGGTTCAGTTTTAACAGGAACCATTGTAGGATTATTTGTAAAATAACGATTCATAAATTACGTAAAATAAAACAGTCGAATCTTTTTTAAAGTTTTCGGCTGTTTTGTTTTATTCATTAGCAATACAAATTCCCTAAATAATTCAAGCAATTAATTCTACATTGATTAGAAAATACATTGTTACCTAAATGAGTTATGATTTTTGTCATTACACTTGAAAAAATGTCTTTTAGAAATTAGTGCACATTTAAGTAATAATTGAAAAAGTCCTTTTAAATCTAATCAAAACATCTTATTTTCATACTAAATTTAGTACGGTAAGTGAAATTTTTACCGATTTTCTAAAACAATTTAATATTTGTATTGTTAGTATTTATTTTGAAATAATTTGTTTATAAAATAACATATTAAATAAACCAAAATCTCGTTAAAATAATCGAAGTAGAAATCTATTTTTGTTATGACTAATTGATATTCAGATATAGAAATTACGTCATATCACAAGTTTTAAGGAGATTTAATTATGCAATTTGTTACAATACTTACTCTATTCTTATGTACCTTTTTCCCAATCTTACATATGATCAATGCACTTCCAATCTTTTATAATCGTAAGAAAAGTAATCAAGACAAAGTACTTACGAATAAAAGCATCAGCATACTCATACCATGCTTTAACGAAGAAAGCATTATCGAAACTGCTATTAAAGGTATTAATAGATTAGATTATTTAGCAAAAGAAGTTATTTATATTAACGATGGATCTCAAGATGGAACCATGAAAATTTTACATAAACTTCTTTGTCTTTCACCGGAAGAGCGAAAAATATCAAATCAGTTAAAGAGTAATCAAATCAAAAACTTTTATAAATCGACTATTTACCCAAATGTATACGTAATAGACAAAGTAAATGGTGGTAAACATGACGCGTTAAACGCTGGAATCGAATACTCTAAAAATGAATTAGTCGTAACTTTAGATGCAGATAGTATACTTGCAAACGACGCATTGCATGTTCTAAATGAAGTTTTCCAAGATCCTGATGTTTTAGCAGCAGGAGGAATGGTACACCCCCTTCAAGGTGTCCAATTTAATCATAAAAAGATTGAGCGAACTTTATCCGTTAATCATGTCATTCGATTTCAAATTTTTGAATTTATAAAAGGATTCTATATTAATAGAGTTTCACTTGCGAAATTCGATGCACTCTCCGTTATTTCCGGGGCATTCGGGGTTTTTAATAGAGAAATTTTATTTAAAGTTGGTGGATATAGAAAGACTTTAGGAGAAGATATCGACATTACATTAAAATTTCAACAATACATTTTAAAAAATCCAGGCAAGAAAATGGTTTTTGTGCCCAATGCTGTTTGTTATACAGAGTGTCCAGAAACTTGGAAGGATTTATTTAAACAAAGAATTCGCTGGCAAAAGGCATTTATTGACTGTGTCATTTATTATTTTCCGATGCTTATAAAGACCTTTTTATTTCGCACTGTTTCTTTCTTTATGTTAATCGATTCTTTTATTTTAGGTACAGTTGCAATTTATTTTACGCTTCTTAATTTTGGCTATATGTTGTTTTCAAATATAGGACATGCTCAAAATTTACTATTATTCTATCTGCTCGGAGTGGTATCTTTAAATTTAATTTATAGTCTTTTTGCTATGTATTTGGCTAATTATTATGGTGTTAAATTTAAAGGCAAAGAAAAAATAAGATTAACAGTTACAATTATTTTAGACTTATTTATCTATCGATTTGTAACATTATTTTTTGTATTATTTGGAACTATTTCCTATTTTATAAACCGTAATGATTGGAACAAAGTTTCACGATCTGGGAGAATTTATGAGCTAGAAAAGGAAAAAGGAATGAAGAACGTTGGATAAAAAACTTGTTATAGTATATGCTGTTCTAATTTCAACATTTTTGATAGCATATCCGTTTATGAAAAGTAGTGCATCTTATTTGTCAGAACCTAAACAAAAAAATAATTTGCTGCAAACTACTAATTGTAAAAATTTGCAAAATAAAGTACAAACATCACAAGAAATTCTAAACCCCAAAAAAGCTAACATTATTTTTACAATGGATGATGGATGGGAAACGCAATTTACGAAGGGGTTTAAAATCTTAAAAGAAAATGATATAAAAGGCAGTATTGCTGTCATCCCTTCGAAAATAGGTACTAAAGGATATATGTCATTAAGTCAATTGAATACTTTATATCGTTCTGGTTGGGACTTGATGAATCATACAAATACACATCGACATTTAGCGAGTTTAAATAAACAAGAGCAAAAAAGTGAATTGAACGATGCACGTCAATGGCTTGATCAACGCTGTTTTACAAGAGCTAGTAATATCGCTGTTTATCCATATGGGTCCTTTAATCAAGATACTTTAAAAACCTTACAGGAAGAACATTATCGAAGTGCTCGTACCATTAAGGATGGAATACAAACAAACAATATCAAAAAATATGAAGTTCGTACGATTAATTTACTTCCTAGTACAGACATTCCATGGGTAAAAGATCAAATTGACCTAGCAATTAAGACCAATCAATCAATTGTATTTACTAACCATCGATTTGACAAAAATGCTGATAAGGCTCAAATGAATTTTGATCCAGAAAAGTTTAAAACGATTGTTAATTATGTAGTAAGTAAAAGAGACGAACTAAATATTTTGACTTATTCTGAATGGCTAGATTTAAAAGAGATTAATTAAAGTTTATAGGTTAATTTAAGCTGCTTTGGCAGCTTTTTTCTTCTAAAATAATAAGAAAGAGAGTGAGGAGTTAGTAATCTTACTTCCTCCCACTCTCCTATTAGATAAACCTTCAATGAAATTAACTTACTTGAATATCCGATTCATTCATTTTCGATTTGTTTAATGTTGATTTATTTGTTACATACTCGATGATGATACAGACGATAAGAACACCTAATAAAATTGCAGATGCGATTTGTGTACCATTCTCTAATCCTAATCCGCCTTTTTCTTGAGGTTTAATTAGGAAATCTCCAAATGTTGCTCCGAAAGGTCGTGTCAATACGAACGCTACCCAAAATAAAAATACTCTGTTTAAATTTGTAAATTTATATGCTAAAAGTATTAATAAGATTAAGCCACCTGTAAGCATAGCCCCTTGAGCAATCGTAAGACCTAATCCTTGTTCCAGGTAATTACCACCACCTGCTAACTTACTTACCCCATCAGCTTTATGCGATAAAAAATCACCTGCTGCAGTCCCTAAAGTATTCGATACAAGAATAGCAACCCAATATAAAACCTCAACTCGTTTTGTTTCAATATTTTTCACATTTAAAGTTGGCTCTGTAAAATACCAAAAGATAAAAATGATAGCTAGCAAACTGATTAGAATGAGTGAACCTTTCATATAACCTAACCCTAATGAGCGATCCATATAATCAGAAAATGCTGTCCCCGCAAGACTAGTAGATAAAATAACAGTCCAATAGACAGATGGTACATATTTCTTAACAAATAATTGAATGATTAAAAAGACTGCAAATACTCCCACGAAAAACAGAAATGGGGTTAAATAATTATCTTCTGTTCCAGGTACTGTAACTAAATCACTCCCTGTTTCTCCTAGTGTTGTCGCTGCAATCTTCATAATCCAAAACATTAGAGTCAATTGAGGTATTTTGCCAACAGACGACTTTAAAACATTTTTTGCATTTGACATGAAAATATCATTCCCTTTCATATGTAATTAAAATACAATTTATAATCCCATACAAATATGAAAGGAAAATGAAAATGGTAATTTTTTTTAAAATTTTTCCACTATTTACTAAAACTACCAACATAACGCAAGCTTATAATTTTTTTGATTTTCCAATCGAAATTTATTGAAAATCCATCTAGTACCTCCACCTACAATTCTCAATCGAAAAATGTGCAAATGTTTCATATTTAGTAGGAACGAAGATAAGTAAGAAAGGTCCTATTTATTTTGCAAAGTATATCCGCTAAACCATTAAAACTAATTCGCTCTTTAATAAATTATATAACCGATCGAGCAAATCGGCTTGCCGTGTAAAATTCATTATAGGATCTTTTTTCATCCCGTAAAGTCTCATATTATACGTGCTGCAATAATGACCAAGAACAATATTAGATTATCTCTAGATCGATAATTCTATCTGGTAATGTTTTTGTTTCCTTCCCCTTTAAATTTTTTTAAATCGTTATCTATTCTTTACAACCTCCAATTATAGAAAGATTGCTTTCTTTTCTTCACTACTTTTAAGTGCAGCTTCAATGATTTTAATAACAGATAAGCCTTCTATACCTGTAACGGGAGCATTGGAACCATTTAAAATACTTTCAGCAATTTTCTTGTAATATGTTGTATACGAACCAGGTTTTGTTTCAATCGTTTCTTCCATTTCTTTCTCTCCGTCTACAGTATAGAGCTTTCCATAAAATTGTGGTTCATCCGTTCCCCATGTATGTTCAGTAGGTTTTTTACCTTCTTTTAGTGCAGCTTCTTGTCCATCTATTCCATACTTTATAAAGCTAGCTTTGTTTCCATGTACTTGAAAACGCGGTCCATTACTTGGAATAATGGAGCCAGAATGTAAGATTACACGTAGTTTGTCATAACCTAAGATTATATGGAAATAATCATCTGTTTCTGCATTTTCTCTTTGTGCAAATACATCTGCAAAGATAAATTGAGGCTGACCAAAAAGGCTTAAAGCTTGATCAATTAAATGTGAACCTAAATCATACAACATGCCCGACCCTGGACCTAGCTTTTCTCTCCATCGATTTCTTACTTCTGGTCTATATCTGTCAAAATGAACTTGATATGTATTGATTTCTCCCAATACCCCTTCATTTATTAACTTTTTAACCGTTAAAAAGTCGTTATCCCATCTTCTGTTATGATAAACACTAAGTAGTAAATTCTTTTCTTCAGCAATCTTAATTAACTCTTCTGCTTCCCAAGTTTCCACAACCATCGGCTTTTCTAAAATGACATGTTTACCAGCTTCTAAACTTTGTTTTGCCATTTCATAATGCATACCACTTGGAGTAGTAATAACAACTAGGTCAATGTATTTATCTTTTAGAACCTCATCTAAACTACTAACTATCTCTACTTCACCTAAATCTCTTTTTACATCTTCCTTTTTTGAACTAACAACTTTTGTTAATTCAAATTCTTCTAGAACACGAATAAATGGTGCATGGAACGTAGCTCCCGAAAAGCCATATCCAACTAAACCAACCTTAATTTTTTTCATCTAAAATCCTCTCACTTTCCTCTTCTTCTAAACTAATCAAATGAATATTGTATTCGATTGTTTTTCTTTTAAATTCTTCATCCGGGTCTTTGTCTGTAATAATGATGTCTATTCCCTTAATATCACTTACTTTGTGTAGGAATACTTTTTCAAACTTTGTATGATCTGCTAATAAAACTACTTGTTTTGCACAACTGATCATTTTTTTCTTTAAAAAAGCTTCTTCTTCATCAGGTGAAGTTATTCCGTCTGTGCTAATTCCACAAGCACCTAAAAATAGCTGATCAACTTTGTAGTCATTAAGTGTTTCAATTGTCCTAGGACCAACTAAATTTCTATTTTTTCGATTAAATTTTCCTGGTAGCATAAAGGTTTGAATTTCTTCATACTCACCTAATAAATCAACTAGATCAATTGAATTTGTAATCACATTAACTTGTTTACCTGACATAAATTTTGACATGAGTGCACAAGTTGAGGATGTATCCATTAATAAGTCACTAGTTTCTCGTATAAGTAACGATGCTCTTTGTGCAATTTTCTCCTTGCCTTTTGTTGCATTTCGTTCTTTATATTCCGTTAAATTTCGAATAGAAGTTGGAAGTGTTGCTCCACCCTTTATTCTCATAATTTCACCGCGTTCTTCTAGTTTGACGAGATCTCTTCTAGCTGTATCCTTTGAAACGCTAAGCATTGTACATATTTCTTCTAAAGTAATCTCACGATTTGAAGCCAAATATTGTAATATCAAAGTTAATCTTTGTTCTTGATACATCGTTTAATGCTCCTTTGAGTATTTCTTAAAGTGTTAATTTAAAAATATTATATATAATTTTTTTTAGTTTTTCCACAAAAAACTTAAATAACTTAATTTAATTACGTTATTTAAGTTACCGCTGAATAGATGTAAAAAAATAAAAAAGACGGTAAGTTTTATTTAACTTTACCGTCTTTTATCATTTTTTATAAAAATTTTATTTGGTGGAATAAATGATTTTTTCCATTCCATTCGATTATATATTCTTCAATCCCTAAAACTGCTGTTTCAGGTTTTGAAACTTGATGCTCAATCCATTTCTTAAGTTTAGGTAATACATCATTATGAAATTGAGACTTCGCCTTCTCGGGATAAATAGTTTGAGAGATTGGATAGAAATAAATTCTAATATCCTTATCTCTATTACAAGTAACAGAAGCTACAACAGTACCGCTGATTTGTGGTGGTCTTGCACAACGATTATCAAATTCAAACTTTCTTGTCAGGCCAAATATAACACTAGCCTCTTCTTTACTAGGAAGATTCAACTTTATTTGTTTTCTATTTGCTGCATATGTTTCAATTTTATTGAGATTTCTAAAAAAAACGATTTTCAATTTCGCACCTCCTAATAATAGCCACAACAAATGTAATTTCTACTTCATTTAATTTATGCCCCTACTAATAATCATATTGACCTACTGTGAAATAATCACAATAAAAAAAATCGACAAAAAGGTCGATTATGTTCAAAGCTATTAATCTATTTGAGTTATGATTGAATTAAGTCATAAAAAATGATTTAAGATCGTATTCAAGTCCTCCAATCCAAATAAAAATGCCAATTGCTCCTGATTATATGGAGAATTTGTCTTTATTTAAGTGCCCCAACTTATAAAAATCATCTTTCACAACTCTTTGTTGTTCTAAAGCTTAAAACGCACCTATGAGTATTCCAGAAATAAAGATAAAAATTCACTTATAATAAAACAAATTTTCACGGAATTTATTTCTCTCTCCTTTATAAATGATATTCAAAGGAGAAGTACCAAACCATTTATTCTTTTATGATTATCCATTCTAAACAACTACCATTCTCCAAAGAAAATTTCCAACTAACAACGACAATCCAAGATACAAAACAAAAATGAGAAGTACTAATACGAACCTTATAAACTTATTCAGCATAGTAATCCCCCATTATGTAAAAGATTAGGTGTCAAAATAAGTAAATTAATATAATTTTATACTGATAATCGAGAGAAAGAACTTAATTGGTAAAAATTGTATCTAAACGTGCTCCGTGTTTCTACTAAAAAAACCTCTCAAAATAGAGAGGTTACAGTTTGTAGACAAAATACTTAAAGCTTGATTTTTAAGACTGATTGCAAGCGCTTTTCTTTCGAGGCGCGAAGCCTGGTGAGGAGCTGAGTTACCTTAGACGGTAATGAGCACCGCGCAGGCAGGCGAAGCAACGAAGAAAGCCAGCGTTTATCGGGCAGTCTAAAACCTCTCAAAATAGAGAGGTTATTTTTCAGCCTTAAGATTATATACTGGTTTCATAAAGAAATCGATCTCGATCTGTTCAGTAATATTTTCTAATATTAATTTAGGTTTTTTATAGACCATTGGTGATTCATCGACTGTATGTTTGTTGACAGATGTTGTAAATACGCCCTTCATTGCTTTTTGATAAACATCTAAGTCGACTTTATGGACCGCGTCTGTTCTGCTCATTATTCGGCCTGCCCCGTGTGGTGCTGAATAATTGTAGTCACTTGAACTTTTACCTTTTCCTACAACACAACCATATGCCATATTAAATGGGATAATTATTTCTTCACCCTCGCGAGCTGATATTGCACCTTTTCTAAGAATATTGTTTTGAAGGTCGATGTAATTATGTACCGATTCTATTTTTTTAATTGAATCAAAATCAAGTTTAAAATATTTTTCAATTATGATCTTAGCAATCGTTTCTCTATTTAACGAAGCGAAATGTTGAGCAATTGATAAATCACTTATATATGCATCTTTGTCTTCCTGTTTAGATAAGTATTCGAATCCTTTATAACTTTCTCCAAATAATTGTTTCATATTTTCCTTAGCGACTTTCATATGATGTTTTGCAATTTCAAATCCAAAATTTCTTGAACCAGTGTGGATTACAAGCCAAAAATGATTATTCTCATCTTTATCGATTTCAATAAAATGGTTTCCGGAACCTAGCGTTGCAATGCTGTTCATTATATACAGATAGTTTAGATTAAGTCTCTCAATCGCTTCTGCAAATTCTACCGGTTCAATCACTGGTTCCTCATGGATATTTGAACCAATCGGGATATTTTTTCGGATAAATTTATCAAGTTTTTCACTTTTTATTGATTTCATACGCCCTAGATGGTATGCACTAACTCCACATCCAATATCTACACCGACGATAGAAGGAATAATAAAATCATTCAATGTCATCGTAAAACCTACCATAACACCTCCGCTAGAAATATGGCAGTCTGGCATGACAACAATGTTTGAATTTTCAAAGCATTCAGTATCTAAGATTGTTTTTAATCGTGTAATGACATTTGTATCTACATAATCAAGTAATATTTTTCCATTATTGTATTTTCCATTAAATTCTAACATGCGTGATCCTCACTTAAGTTTTTCTAAATCTGCTTTTGCATAAAATCATGTCCATTAACCATTTAGAGTGGAAATAGCTTTGAAATATTATAACATCTCTCATTCTAAGATTGTTTAATTTCCTGAAAAATAAATAATCTTAAACTTCTTTCACCATATTCAAATATACCTTTTTAGAAGAATTCCAAAAAATATAGAAACTGCTACTCTTAAAAACTTATATACTCATTATCCTTACTAAAAATGAGAAAATACCTTTTAATGTACCTTTCCATTAACGCCAAATTCTATTCACTTCAGTTAATATCTCATCTTCAAACGTTAATTTATAAATATCTGGCATTGCAAGTTCATTCCAAAAATTGAAATCATATTTTTGATCAAAAAAATTCATAATTAATACCATCATATTGCCATGCGTACCAATAACAATGTTTTTACCGCAATAAGTTTTTAGTAAATTGTTAATTGCTTCTATTCCTCTTTTTTGAGCCGCGAAATTTGACTCTCCACCATTCCATGATTGATTAAAGTCATTCCAAACTTGTCTGATAACATTTTCAAAATCCAAGAGAGGCTTTTGTGATAGGAGTCTTTCTTTAAAATTTTCTTCAATAATAATCTTTAAATTTAATGATTTGGCGATCCCTTCAACTGTTTGAATTGCGCGTTTAAATGGACTCGAAACAACGTAGTCGATTTTTTCTTTAGTTAGTAGTTCAGTTACTAGATTTGCATCAGAAAATCCTCTTTTAGATAATGGTCGACCCAATTCATCAGGAGTATAAGTTGAATGCGCATGTCTTACCAAGTATAAGTTCGTTATCATTTGGCACCACGCCCTTTATAATATTTTTCCCTATTAAAATTCGACATTTTTTAACATTTCCTTGTACTGCAGGCAGTCATTAATTACTCTCCATAACTATGTATTTTATTGAATTTCTTTCCTTTACGATTTTCATCGTTATATTTCTAACTTATTTTTAGTTATTCTTACACCAAAAATAGACTGTTTCAGATTAACAGTCTATTTTAAACTTTTATTTATACAACATTCTCCGTTAAAAACCGATTTCAAGTAAGAACTAAATCTGTATAACAAAATCTAGTTTCACCTGTATAAACATCAACAGTTAACTTCTTTTCCCCAATGCCAAATTGAATAGGTTTATTAAAAATAGGACCATCAAATACAAATGAATGGTATTCTCCATTCTCACCGCAAGGATCAACCTCTTTTGGAAGTTCGTTGATTAAATGATAATCTATTTCTTTACCAGAAAATTCTTCTGATAATCTAGTTAAATCAACACATGTAATAACTGTTTTATAGCCCAAGGAAATAAAGCGTTCAATCACATTTGTGGTACCTTCACCCCATAATGGAAAAATGGGATTCATTCCTAATGGCTTAAGCATTTCCTCTCGATACTTTCGTACGTCTTCAAGAAATAAATCTCCAAATGCAATATGTTCAATACCTTGTTCCTTTAGCTCTAAATTAACCTTAGTCATAATTTCTTGATACTTTTGATTAGAACAATTTTCAGGTATCCAAATTTTCTTTAATGGTAGACCGATTGAATGTGCCTGTGCCTCCAATAATTCAACCCTCACTCCGTGAATGCTTGTCCGATTAAATCCTTCAGTTACTGATGCAATTAGTACCACAACTTCAAATTGATCAGAATGCAAAAGATCATGCAATGCCAAAGTTGAATCTTTACCACTAAAAGATACTGCTATTTTTTTCTTATTAATTGGGATTACCACCTTTTTTATGAGATAAAAATTTTTAAGTCTCCTATTTGTCAAAGTTTCCATCATCTACCATAAAAAAATTATAGCATTTTCAATCAATTAATATTCATTTAAATTAAATAAGAGCGCCGAAATATGAT
Source organism: Gottfriedia acidiceleris (assembly GCF_036421055.1). GTDB lineage: Bacteria > Bacillota > Bacilli > Bacillales > Bacillaceae_G > Gottfriedia > Gottfriedia acidiceleris_C. The sequence continues at coordinate 267,606 of NZ_JAZGQS010000005.1, forward strand.
TAATGTTTAAAAATAGATAATAAATTTTTATTAAATAGCGAATAAATAACGAAGAACGATTCACAGAAAAATAAAATTGACATACAACCATAAGGTGTTATAATTTAAATAACACCTTATGGTTGTATAAATTATTTATAGGAGGCAACAAAAATGGACAAGCAAGGTCAAGAAATGTTTTTAAATTTCATTTTACAAAGAGTTCAAGAAGGTAAAGAAGATGAAGCAAGGGAAATTCTTTTAGAAAACTTCAGAAAACAAGATGAAGGTACTTTTTCATTAGAAGAAGTTCAACAATTTGTTCCTAAGATGATTACTTTATTAAAGCCTGATAAACTTGAAGAAGTTAAGGCAGTTGTAATGCAATTCGCTGGAAATTTTGGTAAATAATAAAGAAAAAACTCTGTTTATCAGAGTTTTTTTCCTTTATTTCACGAATATTTTTTTTAACTTCCAACCAAATAGATCACTTAGCCTTTTCACCTTCAATTAATACTTCTATTTCTCTAAGTGTCTTTCAAAAATAATGAAAGAATAAAATCTATACAATATTGCGATTAGTGCTAAAATTGATAAATAGATCATCGAATTGTCATCAATAAAAAATGACGCGATAAAAACCGCAAATGCTAGTAATGTAAGAAAGTTTCCTGAGAAACCATTAATTGGTTGATTGTTTAAAAAAAGTGTTTTGGCACCTTTTAAATCTTTTGCATAACAATCTTCATGATATGGAACGACTTGAAAAAACATCGTAGCAGTAACGAGATCTCCTCTAATCTTTATTTCTTTTAAACACCGATCACAATGCACAATTTTACCCAAATAAGTCACCCCATATTTTTTCAACTGTAATTAATAATTCTATTTTTTTAATTCGATTCCTAGTAGTCTATTAACATTTCATCAAATAAAAAATAAGAACTATTGTCGTAAGCTCATTCGTAACCCAATTCATGATAAATTTTTGTTAAAAATTCATTTAAAATAACCTTTTGACTTTTAACAATATTGTTTGGTAAATCATTTGGATAAAAGAACTCAAATGTAATAGATTCAGAATCATTAACACTTAATTTCCCTTTATAATCTTTTGTATAATAAGCAACCGTAACTACGAAAACTTCATCTCCTTTTTCAGCTTTAACGAAGTTTTGTGGTCCTGAATAAACATTTATTAAATTCATCTACAATTAGTCCTGTTTCTTCAAAAACTTCCCTTTTGGCTACATCTTTAGTAGATTCTCCTAACTCCATTAGTCCTACTGGTATTCCCCAATAGCCATTTGGAAATTTCCTAAGTTGTAATATTCATTTACCGGATTGGTCAATGATGATTGTAACTGAGCCAACAAATATTAAAGGTCTATGTCCAACAAAACTCCTTAACTCTTCAATATATCCCATTTTTTACGCCCCTTATTATTACTATATTTTACCAAAAATGGTCAAAATTCCTTTAACTATTTAAAATGGTCACACTACTACCCACTCATATTTATATAATAAAAAGAAACAACCTGTTTAGATTAATAATCCAAGAATGTTTCTTTTTGTAATTTTATGTTTTTTTAGTGACGATTTAAAGTAAGCAGTACTTTTTACTAAAGATACTCTATAACAAAAATTAGCTTTAGAAAATATTAACTATTTTTTCTTTTTTAATTTTTCTTCAGCTTTTTTGATATCCTCAAGTTCTCTATACTTTACAATCTTTTTTATCAAATCGAAAGGAAGTGGATCGTTTATTGGAAATTGTACAGATCCTTTAGCGCCTTTATAAACTGATAATTCTTCTTTAAATGCTGCAATACCACTTGCGCCAGGATAAAATCCAATATGATTTTTAAATGCAGCGAAATGTACTAAATTTTTATTTAAAGCAAATGTAGGCATTTGGTAACTAATTCTCTCTACAGCATTTGGTACAACTTCTTTTACAATCTTTCTTAGGGCTTGTAATTTTTCCTGAACATCAGGCTGAAATTGTGATATATATTCATCAATCGTTTCAAATGTTTTTTTAGTATTTTCCATAAATTCTCCTTTATTATCCTACTTTTTCTGTTGTGTCTCCAGAAAGTGAATTAATTCTTCTAAGTGAAGGGAATAAATACATCCATAGACCTGTGACTAGTATCGTTCCAAAGCCTCCTACAAATGCGGCTGGCACAGCACCAATTAATCCAGCCATCGTTCCAGATTCAAATTCCCCGAGCTGATTTGAAGTACCAATAAATAGCGAATTTACAGCATTTACTCTACCTCTCATATCATCCGGAGTCTGTAGCAAAACAAGAGAAGAACGTATTACTACGCTGACCACATCTGAAGCTCCGATAATAAATAATGCAATTAATGAGATGACTAAATTTGTTGAAATAGCAAATAGCATTGTTGCCAAACCAAAAATACCTAACGCTGCAAATAAAATCGGACCAAAAGATCTTTTAAGTGGGAAATAAGCTAAAATTAATGACATGATTAATGCTCCAACAGCTGGAGCTGTACGCATTAGACCTAATCCCCATGCCTTGGTATGTAATATATCTTGCGCATAAATTGGTAATAGTGCTGTAGCTCCCCCAAGTAAAACGGCAAATAGATCAAGTGATATAGTTCCTAAAATGATTGGGTGTTTATAGACAAATTCTAACCCCATAAGCATTGTACGTAAAGTAACTGGCTCTGCTTTACGGATAAATTCACTATCTAATTTAATAAAAATTGTTAAGATTGATGAAAGTAACAAAGCAATTGCTGACGTTGCATATACGTATGCTGGTCCTACAGAAAATAATACACCACCAAGAGATGGCCCAAGTATTTGAGCTGTTTGACCTGCAGATGTACTCCAAGAAATAGCTTGTTGTAAAATAGATTTTGGCACTACTTGAGGTAGTAACGCCGAAGAAGCAGGTCCTTCAAAAGATCGGCATGCACCGAGTATAAAAGCTGCAATTAATATTTCCTCTCTACTAAGCCAATTAGCAAAATTACCATACAATAGAAGTCCTGCTATTAAAGCTTCTACCATTTGGCAAATGAAAACAATTTTCCGACGATCCACTCTGTCAGCAACTTGACCGACTACTAAAGTAAGTAAGACCATTGGAATAAATTGTGCCAAACCTACTAGCCCAAGACTAAACGCGTCATGTGTCAAATCATACATTTGCCACCCAATTGCTACCGATAGCATCTGAAATGAAGTTGAAGTAAACATCCGTGAGACCCAAAAATTTTTAAATGAAGTCCCTTTAAAAATCGATTTTTTTGATGCAGACAAATTCAAACTCTCCCTTTTTAACTCTCACAAATTGAATATTTATACTATTAATGAAATTTAAATACATATCATTATACTATTTTTACTCTGAATTTGTGGATTAATTCAACTTACAATAAATGAAATTTAATAATTGGAAGTCTCTATTTTATTCACCTCTAACCATTCATGAGTAGGATATTCACCTTTTTCTGTTTTTACATTAACTGCAAATGAGTTAGATTCAATCATTTTAAGCAAAAGAGAACTAGAAGTAATGAAACGAATTGCTTGGGGCGAAAGCATAAAAAATGGCAGATTCCATGAATATTAGTGAACTTACAGTAAAACAATATGTAAAATCCGCCTATAAAAAAATCGGTGCAAACAATCGCTCTCATGCGGTTTGAATTAGTTCGATAAGGAATTATTTCGTAAAAATTATAAAAGCGCTTAAAACTTCAAAAAACACTAATCTTTTTATGCAAAAGATTAGTGTTTTTTGAAGTATACAACAGTAAACGTTCCTTAAAGGATAACGTACATCGGAACGTAAGTGTGCTCGATTTTGTTACGATAATTTAATAATTTTTTACTTAATCAAACGAAATCCAATTATTTCTGATTGCAAAAATCACAGCATTTAATCGATCAGATACTTGTAATTTTTGAATGATATTTGAAACATGATTTTTAACAGTTTTACTCGAAATAAATAATTCAGATCCTATTTGTATATTGGAATATCCAAGAGCTAAAAGTTGTAAAATTTCAATTTCTCTTTTCGTCAAAAGATTATTCATAGCTTCATAATCTAGTTCTCTCTTTTTGTTTCCTGTCTCAAGCAGTCGTGTATTTTCTTGAATGATTAAATTTGTTAATCGAGAATCTAAGAAGAATTGACCTTTTTGAACTTGTCTTACTATATAAAGTAAATATTGTTCATCAATGTCAGTTAAGCAAATTCCATTTACCCCAATTTTCATCAAACTTTCAATTTCCTTATAATCTAAATTATTTTTAATGATTACTATATTAATGTTTTTATCAATTAATTTTAAAAGCTGAGATTTTACTTCCATCTCTTCAATTTTCACATGACAAATAAAAAATGATTCATTTAGATTGCTTGTATTTATTTCATGGAAATCTATTTTTCTAGCAACTAGATTATGGTGTTCTAAAATTGTACATATTCCAGATACGAAAAGAATATTTTCAACAAAAATAAATGTTTTATTTTCTAGGTGATTAAATTCATTGTTAGTAAACATTTTTATACCCAACTTTCAGCAGTAACTAGATTTTAGTTACTGAAATTTCATTGCCTAATTCTAATTATTCCTATAAAGTTTTGTGGAATTAAGTAGTATTTTACATCGATTAAGGCGGAAATTATATTTCTAATATGTTAAGCTATTGTTAAGTAAAACTTAACAATGTAAAGCACTTAAATATATTAAACTATTGTTAGGATAGAATATATTAGTTTTTGTATTAGGAGGTAAATATGAACTTTGAACAACTAGAATATGTTGTTAGTATCGCGAATGAGAAGTCGATTTCGAAAGCAGCTAAAAAATTGCATATTTCTCCTTCTGGAGTTAGTCAAGCCATTACTCAACTTGAAAGAGAATTAGAAATAAATATATTTAATCGTTCTAGAGGCGGCATTACGTTAACTTTTGAGGGAGAGTTAGTATTATCTAGATCAATTGAAATTTTAAAGAATTTAAAAGAATTAAAAGAACAGCTTGCGGATTTTAAGGAAACAAGAGTAAAACATATGAAAATTGCATGTGCACCTACTTTTACTTATACAATTCACGATGTTTTAAAAAAATACTCTGGCAAAAACAATGGAGCTACTATTGAATTAATTGAACAAGGTACACCTCAAATTATTAACAATTTAACAAAAGAGGACTATGACTTAGCGTTAGTTGTATCTTCAAAAGCGGAATTAGAAAAGGAAAATAATATTAAATTCGAATTCTTAAGTAAAGGAATTGTGTGCATTATAGTAGGCAAAAATTCTCCTTTATTTGAATTAGATTATGTTACAGCTGAAGAGTTACTTCATCAAAAAGTCGTAATGTATACTTTTTCTAATAAAAATTTTGTACAATTAGCTAAAAAATTTAAAAATGAGATTGTTCTTAAATCGAATCGTACTATGACACTGATTGAAATTATTAAGGAAGGACGCGTATTTACTTTTGTGCATAATACAACTTTAAAATATTTTCCTGAAGTATTAAGTGGCGAATTAAAAATAATCCCAATTAAAGAAACAGATTATATTTATCAAGACTTTTGGGTAATATCTCCTATTACGAAAGAAAATACAAGTGACAGAAATGAATTCATAAAGTGTGTAAAAGATCATTTAAATGGTATTTCTTAATAAAAAACGCTAAATGATACAAAAGGATTTGTATAATTAGCGTTTTTTTTATTTTTATTTAAGCATTAGGAAATATCTTTTTTAACGATTCCTTCATATCAGGATTCGATTTAATTGTAGGACGTATTGATCTAGCCAATTCTTCAGCTTCTTCAATTGTTTCAGCTTTGTTTAGTGCAATTAATGCACCTATTGCCACTGTACCAGCACGAGTATTACCACCACCACAATGGAAATACACTTTTTGATAATTTTGATAAGCATCTACTACATGATCAATCGCTCTTTTAAGCGTTTCTGCTTGTTCGTCTTTATCATCTACAATCGGAGTATGTACACGGTTAATTTTGGGGTCAACTTCGTAATTTTTTACTCTAAGATCAAAAACAATATCTGCATTTTCGTTTTCCATCATCTCTTTAACGTCATCTGCTCCACCGAAAAAGACACGATCCTTAATTAATTCTTGATAATTCTTGTTGCTCATTTTTCTAACCTCCAAAAATATTTTTTGACAATTTTATTTAATGATTTGACTTAATCTTTCTTGTACATTCCCCTCAAATAAACCACCATGATAGCAAATCACTTTTTCAATATCTAATGACAATAATGCCTCGATTGATTTTAAGGATTGTTCAATTTCAAATGTGTATTGAGGGTTTGATGGGTTTAATTGACCATTTTCAATGATTAGTGCATCTCCGGCAATTAATGTTTTCGACTCTTTATGATAAAAACTTACATGTCCTGGTGTATGCCCAGCAGTGTCAATAACAGTAATACCACCACAAATCGCCAAATCATTTCCTGGTATAACAATCTGGTCAACATTACCATTGGGCGGGTTTTCTAATCTATTTTTAAATGCTTTTCGAAATTCATCTGTTATATCAGATGGCAATGACGCTACAGCTTTTTCAATTTTTTCGGGTGTAATTTTAATAAGTAACTTATCACCTTGAATATAAGGTTTTTCTACTTCACTCGCATAGACTTCAATTTTGTTAGTAGACTCTTCTACGATTTCAGATAGACTCCCAATATGATCAATATCTTGATGAGTAATCAGTATTTTGTTTAGTTTTTCCAATGGTACTCCTACTTGTTCAAAACAATTTCTGAATTCGTTTAATTGTCCTGGATAACCAGTATCAATTAATACCACATCTGCGTCATCCCAAATTAATGTTGGATGAATTGTATTTGTCATACCACCTGAATTCATTGTAATACTTAACATTTGAATCTTACTGTTACTAAGCATACTATCACTCCTGAACTGTATTAAGTAATCATTTCCAAATACTATCGTAACGGTATCAGCCCTTTCAGTCAACACTAAAATATTTAATTGTATCACAAATATTTTTATTTGTCAATACAATTGTAGTTTTTATTAACATGCAATTTTTAACATTTTCTCACAAAAAAACTAGATATACTAATCTTAAAGTATATCTAGTCTTTCTATTGTATTAAGGACTGTTACCTAGATCAAAATATTCATAGTATAGTCTGTTTAGTGATTATCATCCCCTAATGTTTAAAGCGGGATATTCCCATGTTTCTTCTTAGGTCGAGTTTCACTTTTTGTACTTAACATTTCTAAGGATTGTTTTAAGACCTTACGTGTTTCTCTTGGATCAATAACATCATCGACCATGCCGTGAGAAGCTGCAACATATGGGTTTGCAAACATTTCTCTGTATTCTGAAATTTTTTCAGCACGTGTTGCAATTGGATCGATACTTTGATTAATTTCTTTTGCAAAGATAATATTTGCTGCACCTTCTGGTCCCATTACGGCAATTTCTGCATTTGGCCAAGCATATACTACATCCGCACCAATTGCTTTAGAATTCATTGCTACGTATGCCCCTCCATATGCTTTTCTTAAGATTACAGTAATTTTTGGAACAGTAGCTTCTGAATATGCATATAAAATTTTAGCGCCGTGACGAATAATTCCTCCATGCTCCTGGTTTACACCTGGGAAGAAGCCTGTTACATCTTCAAATGTTATTAAAGGAATATTAAATGAATCACAGAAACGGATAAATCTTGAAAGTTTATCAGAAGAATTAATGTCAAGACCACCTGCCATTACTTTAGGCTGGTTTGCTATGATTCCAACACTGTGTCCATCAATTCGACCAAATCCAATAACGATGTTCTTCGCAAAATTTGATTGAACTTCCATGAAGTCTCCATTATCAAGAATTTGTTCAATTACTTTTCTTACATCGTAAACTTTCGTAGATTCGATTGGAACTAGATCAATTAGATCTTCTCTCCAATCATCTTTTTCGAAGAATGGAACTCCTTCTGGTTTTTCACTATTATTTTGAGGTAAAAAACTGATTAATCTGCGTACCTGTTCTAATATTTCAGGTTCTGATTCTTCGGTGAAATGAGCTACTCCGCTAATCGAAGAATGAACTTTTGCCCCACCAAGATTTTCCGTTGTAATTTTTTCTCCAGTAATTGTTTCAATTACTTTTGGACCTGTAATAAACATTTGGCTTGTCTTTTCAACCATAAAAACAAAATCAGTAATAGCTGGTGAATAGACTGCTCCTCCTGCACATGGTCCCATTATGACAGATATTTGCGGAATAACGCCAGAATAGATTGAATTACGATAAAACACATGACCGTAACCGTCTAAAGAAACTACTCCTTCTTGTATTCTAGCACCACCAGAATCGTTTAAGCCAATAAATGGAGCACCTACTTTTGCAGCTAAATCCATAGCTTTTGCAATTTTTATAGCATGCATTTCACCTAATGCTCCACCAAATACTGTAAAATCTTGTGCAAAAACATATACTAACCGTCCATGGACTTTACCGTAACCTGTGACAACACCTTCACCCGGACTATCCATTTTATCCATTCCAAAATTAGTAGCGCGATGTTTAATAAAAGGATTTAATTCGACAAAAGTATCTTCATCTAATAAAAGATTAATACGTTCTCTAGCAGTTAATTTCCCTCTATTATGCTGTGAATCTATTCGTTCATCTCCACCGCCTAGTTCAATGACTCTCTTTCGATCCATTAATTCATTAATTTTCTCATACGCTGTCGTCATAACTTTATTCAACTTCCTTTCCGTTAACACTAGATGATGGTTGGCATAGCTCGAACAATACTTTATTTGTTGAATTTGGATGAAGGAATGCAACTAAGCTATCGTGCGCACCCTTTTTTGGAACTTCATTTATTAGTTTTATTCCGTGTTCTTTTATCATTTCAAGCTGTTTCTCACAGTTTTCTGTTTCCAAAGCGATATGGTGAATTCCTTCACCTTTTTTCTCAATAAACTTTGCAATTGGGCTTTCTGGGCTTGTTGCTTCTAAAAGTTCAATTTTCACTTCACCGATTTCGATAAATGCTACTCGTACTTTTTCACTTTCAACAGTTTCAATTCCTTTAAGTTTTAAGCCAAGTACATTCGTATACAATTGAATAGAAGATTCTAAATCTCTTACTGCAATTCCAATATGATTTATTTTTTTTGGACTAGTCTCATGCATTACAATGTCTCCTTCCTATTGCCTTCAAAAATGGATAATAAATAGTTTGCAGCTGAAGTTGCTGTCAATTCACCATTTATAATTGAGCTTTCAATCGTTTTTAAATTTAGTTTTACACTTTCATGATTCATAAAACTGTGTTTCAACTGTTCAAAAACCATGTTATACATCCAATCAATCATTTGTTTTTGACGGCGCATAGAAAAATAGCCAGATTCAGTTGTTAAATCTTTGAAAGCATTAATTTCATTCCAAATTTCTTCGATACCTTCTCCAAGTAATGCGGAAGCTGTATATGCTTTACTAGACCAACCAGGAGTTGAAGGCTGTAATAAATGAAGGATTCGATTAAATTCAGCCTTAGCCGCTTTGGCCTTTAATATGTTTTGTCCATCGGCTTTATTGATCACAATAGAATCTGCTAATTCCATGATGCCTTTTTTAATTCCTTGTAACTCATCTCCTGCTCCAGTTAGCATAACTAAAAGAAAAAAATCTACCATAGAACGAACTTGTACTTCACTTTGTCCAACACCGACAGTTTCGATTAAAATCACATCATAGCCTGCTGCTTCGCATACTAGCATTGATTCTCTTGTTTTGCGTGCAATCCCACCAAGAGACCCACCAGATGCAGAAGGTCTAATAAATGCATTGGGATTCTTTGAAAGAGAATCCATTCTTGTTTTGTCTCCTAAAATACTACCTTTAGTAATTGTGCTACTTGGATCGATCGTTAAAACGGCTACTTTATGACCTTGTTCACACAAGTATGTTCCAAAACTTTCGATTAAACTACTTTTACCGGCTCCTGGAACCCCAGTTATTCCAATCCGGATCGAACGACCTGAATGAGGAAGTAACCTCGTCAACACATTTTGTGCAGAATTCATATGTGCTGACGAATTACTTTCTATAAGGGTAATTGTTTGTGCTAAAATAGTTCGATTGCCTTCAAGTACCCCACTTACATAGTCGTCTTCTGAAAGCTTTTTCTTTCTTTTGTTTTCGTAATCCATTTATATCGAATCCTCAAGTCGGCGATTAATTTCTTCAATAACCTTTTGTGCCGCAACTGGGATAACAGTACCTGGTCCGAAGATTGCCGCCGCTCCGTTCTTCAATAAAAACTCATAGTCCCCTGCTGGTATTACCCCACCAGCAACAAGGACAATGTCTTGTCGACCTAGTTTTTTTAACTCTTCCATCAATTGTGGAAGTAGCGTTTTATGGCCTCCTGCTAAAGAACTCATTCCGATAACATGAACATCGTTTTCAACTGCTTGAAGTGCCGTTTCCGCTGGTGTTTGGAATAATGGACCGATATCTACATCAAAGCCTAAATCAGCAAATGCTGTTGCAATTACTTTCGCTCCACGATCATGACCGTCTTGTCCCAGCTTAGCAATCATAATACGAGGACGACGACCTTCTTTTTCTTCAAAATCATCAGCCATTTTGCGCACAATCTCAATCTCATCTTTTTCACCGTATTCCGCACTATAAACTCCCATAATTGAACGGATAACAGCTTTATGTCTACCGACTACTTTTTCATAAGCATCTGATATTTCACCTAATGTTGCACGAGCTCTAGCAGCCTCAATTGCAAGCGCTAACAAATTACCTTCCCCAGACTCAGCTGCCTCAGTTATTGCGGCTAATGCTGACTGAACTTTCGTCTCATCTCTCGAAGCTCGAAGCTCTTGTAATCGCAAAATTTGCGCTTCACGAACCGCAGTATTGTCAACTTCTAAAACATCTAATGGATCTTCTTTTTCAAGACGGTATTTATTAACGCCAATAATTGTTTCTTTACCTGAATCAATGTGAGCTTGACGTCTTGCTGCGGCTTCTTCGATTCTCATCTTTGGTAAACCAGTTTCAATCGCTTTTGCCATACCACCTAACGACTCAACCTCTTGAATATGTGCCCAAGCTTTTTGAACTAATTCATTTGTTAACGTTTCAACGTAATATGAGCCTCCCCAAGGGTCCACTACATTACAAATCCCAGTTTCTTCTTGTAAATAAAGCTGCGTATTACGGGCAATACGAGCAGAGAAATCAGTTGGTAATGCGATTGCTTCATCTAAAGCATTCGTATGTAGTGATTGAGTATGTCCTAACACAGCAGCCATCGCTTCAATACAAGTACGAGTCACATTATTAAATGGATCTTGTTCGGTTAAACTCCAACCAGATGTTTGTGAATGCGTTCTTAGAGCCATCGATTTTTCGTTCTTTGGATCAAATGATTTGATCAATTTAGCCCAAAGTAAACGTGCTGCTCTCATTTTTGCAATTTCCATGAAATAGTTCATTCCAATTCCCCAGAAAAATGATAAACGAGGAGCAAACGAATCAATATCGATTCCTGCTTTTAAACCAGTTCGAACATATTCCAATCCATTTGCCAAAGTATAGCCTAATTCGATATCTGCAGTTGCCCCTGCTTCTTGCATATGGTATCCAGATATACTAATGCTGTTGAATTTTGGCATATGTTGTGAAGTATAAGAAAAAATATCAGCAATAATACGCATTGATGCTTCTGGTGGATAAATATAAGTATTTCTCACCATATATTCTTTCAAAATATCGTTTTGAATCGTTCCTGTAAGCTGTGATTGATGTACCCCTTGTTCTTCAGCAGCAACAATATAAAATGCTAAAACGGGAAGTACTGCACCATTCATTGTCATTGAAACTGACATTTTATCTAAAGGAATACCATCAAATAAAATTTTCATATCAAGGATTGAATCAATTGCAACCCCTGCTTTTCCAACATCCCCTTCAACACGAGGATGATCTGAATCATATCCACGGTGTGTAGCTAAATCAAACGCTATCGATAAGCCTTTTTGACCAGCAGCTAAATTTCTTCGGTAAAATGCATTACTCTCTTCTGCAGTTGAAAAGCCAGCATATTGACGAATTGTCCAAGGCTTATTGATATACATCGCAGGGTAAGGTCCACGTAGAAACGGAGCAATTCCCGAAACGTAACCTAAATGATCCATTTGATTAAGATCATTTGAGTCATATAATGGTTTTACATCTATTTGTTCTAACGTTTTCCAATCATCATGAATTCCTAGCATTTTTTTAGGAGGTGCGATATTTGGTGCTGAAAATGTTGTATTAAATGGCATCTTTGTAAAGTCTGTTAGTTTGTTCATTTCATAATCCCTCCATCCTTTTGAAGATTTTGCAACTTCTCGAAACTATTTACACTGATATGAATGAAATCATCAATACCAACTTCTTTATATAGATTCATATCCTCTTTTGATGGTTTTCCTGCTAAAAGTACTTTTGCATTCGGATTAATTGTCTTAATCTGATTTGTAATAGAAGGTACAACCTTTACATATTGATCATCAGTTGAACAAATGACAGCAATTGTCGATTCTGATTTTTTAAAAGCACCAATTATTTCATCAATTGATGCAAAGCCTTTATTTTGAAGAACCTTAAATCCTCCAACTTCAAAGAAATCAGTCACAAAGTCCGTTCGAGGTTTATATGCTGCAACTTGTCCAAAATTAGCTACAAAAACAGTTGGGAATTCACCTGTACTATTTTTATAGTTTTGAGAATTTTGGCGCAATAATTCATATGGTTGCGCACCACGATGTATGTTTAATTGATTAACTCTAGGAAGTTCTGAGTTTATTAAATTCATTGCAGTTAAAATGCTCGTTATTGTTGCGCCATTACTTGCTGCATCAATAATATTCTCAACTGAACAACCACTCTGTAAGGTTAATTGTTCAAAACTGCTCTCCAAGTTTACTTTATTCACTTTAATTTCTTTAAGGTCCAATTCTTTTTTCTCTATCCCTTTTTCATTCAGATTTGGATAAATATTAGTCCCAATAAACTTATCTTTTCTATTTTTAATGTTGCTCGATTTTTTTTCTGCAACCTGTCTAACTAATGCTTGAGGGAAGCCTTCTTGTATTGCTTTAACCAACCCACCCTTTTCTTCAATCTTTTGGAATAGTTCCCATGCTTTTTCCGCCAAAGAGTAAGTAAGTGATTCTATATACCAAGAACCACCCGCTGGATCAGCGACTTTTGATAAATTTGATTCTTTTTCAAGAATTAAATGTGTATTTCTCGCAATACGTCTAGAAAACTCATCAGACGATTTAATCGATTCATCGAATGGTGAAACATGAAGTGAATCAGATCCTCCAATTACGCCTGCAAAAGCTTCAACAGTTCCTCTAAGTATATTTACATAAGGATCATAAATCGTTTTCGTCCATGCAGATGTACGAGAATGAATAGTCATTTTTTGTGAAGCTTCATTCCCACCTAATTCTTTGATCATTCTTGCCCAAATCATTCTAGCTGCTCTTAATTTTGCGATTTCCATAAAGAAGTTCGATCCGACAGAAAACGAGAATAGTATTTTCGTAGCTGCATCATCAAGTTGAATTTGTAGTTTATCCATTTCGCGTAAATACTCTAAACCAGTAGAAATTGCAAATGCTAATTCTTGCACTGCATTTCCCCCAGCATCGTGATAAGGATGTGACTGCACTAAAATATTTCTTAAATTTGCAGTATGTCTAACCGACCATTTTGTGATCTCAGCCATCATTTTGTAAGCATTTTCAAGAGAATAAGGAAGTGTCCCTTCTTTCACTAAATTACTAATCGGATCCATACCAATAAATCCATTTATTTTATTAAAATCGTAATTTTGTTGTTGCAAATATGCGACAAATGACCCAAAAAATGCTTGTCCGCCGCTAACTGTTTCAATATATAAAGGGACTTCCTCTAAATTTATATTTTGAAAGGCTATTCTAAAATCATTCATAGATGTTAAGATTAACCCTTTTTTTGAAAGATTATTTTTACTGTTCGTTTCAAAAGACTCATTAAGTTGAATCTTTAACATCGTTTGACCTTTGTCTAAATCATGTTTTGCAACAAGATTGAACTCCTCAGGCGTTGAACAATCTATTTCCTGACTAATTTCCCATGGCTTTTCAAGATAGCCTTGTTCACTTGTTCCTCTAACGAAAGGAAATTCTCCTGGTTGTGCGTTTAAATAAGGACAGTTAGCGATATCTTCTTGGCCATACATCGGCTTCAAATTTATTTCTTCATACGTTTTTGTTACAAGTTTTTCCTCAATAGTGGCTCCTTTTAAGGATTTTTCAACAACATCTCTCCACTCTTGTACAGTAGGCTTTGGAAATTCAGCAAATAAATTCTCTTCCAAGTGATGGTTCGAAGTTTTCGTATTTTCTGACATGTATAAAGCCACTCCTTTCTTTAACTCTTAATTTAATAAGATGTAAAAATAAATTAGATCATCGAAATTATCTAAGTAATAAAGTCGAATTTTCTTTTCATTAAGAATATAAATGCAAAGAATAATTAAAATTTCGACAAATGCTTTCGGAAATCCTTTAAAATTATGAAAATTACGTATTTTTTAAATCCTCTAACTTATAAATAGATTATGATTTTAGTTTTTTCTAAAAAAGTATAAAAATAAAACAGCTAGTCTACCAAATAGGCAGTCTAGCTGTTTAACTAAAATTGAACACTATATCTCAAGAATTATTTGATTTGATTTAGCCCTAGAGACACAGGGTAAAATCATTTTATTACTTTTTCTTTGATCCTCATCCAATATGTAGTCGTGATGCTCAATTTGACCATCGACCACATTTACTTCGCATGTCCCACATCTACCAACCCTACAGGAATAGGATACTTTTAAGCCCTCATCGAGTAAAACATCTAATAAAGTTTTATCAACGGGCACTTGTTTTGTCATACCATTTGCCAGCCTTACCTCAAAAGGTCTTGATTTAGCCAATAATTGTGGTGTAAAAACCTCAATATGGACACTTGATTTCGGATAGCCAAATGCATATGCTGATTCATTAAATTGCGAAATAAACCGATTCGGACCACAAAAATATACATGAGTACCGATTGAATGGTCTAAAAGCGTTTCAACTTTTATTCGACTAGAATTAAGCTCTTTCGTAAAGTAAAAAGTAGTCTCTTCTCTATAATATTCATTTAAAAAATCGTAAAATGCACTATTTGATTTTGTTGCGGAAGTATAGTGAAGTTCAAAAGATTTATTCTTACCCTTTAATTCTTTCATCATCGATAAAAATGGCGTTATGCCAATACCTGCCGCATAAAACACATGATGTTTCGCTCTTGAACTTAATGGAAAATGATTTTTTGGATAGCTAATGCGTAGTCGATCACCTACTTTCATTCGTTCATGCCAAAATTTTGAACCGCCCCTTGATTCCGAACTTAAATGAATGGCAATTTTATAAGTGTTATTAATAAGTGAATGATGAACTAAAGAATAAGGTCTGCAAATAATCTCATTTTCTGCAGCTACATATGTATTAATATGAGAACCTCCACTAAAAGTTGGAAGATTAAATTCATCAATTGGAATAAAACTAAATTCTTTAACCTGTTGTGTTATTTGCTTTATTTCATTAACACGAACTAGTATCGTATTCTCAATCAATCCATTCACTCCCATCTACAATTTAGCGATATTTCCTAAATATGCGTCATAATGGACAGAATAATGGTCAGAAACTGAAAGTAATAAATAACAGTTTTGACACTGAACTTCATTACCAATTTCTAAATTTTTTAATTCAGTTAAACTATGACAGCGACAACAAAAAACCTTCGAGTTCAATTCACCATATCCAACATATTGTACTTCATCTTCAAAAAATCCAACATCTTCTAGAATTGGTCGCAAATTTTTAAGCTCTTCTTTACTTAAAGCTAGATATAAATAACTACCCATTTTCTGACTTTGCAACCAAGTTTTAAGATTATTTTGCAATTGTTCTGGACTTGAATCGAATCCGATGAAGACAAAATCAAAAGAATAGTTTTTCTCAAGTAACCTTTCTAAAATTGGCTGAATTAACGGCCTCCCCCTATGATTCGAACAGATTAAATATTTTCTTTTTCCATCTATAAAACTAGCTCTTTCAACTATTAAATTATTCATCGCATTCTACCCAACTTCATCAAGTTTATTTTTTAAATATGTTATTACTTCTTTTTTATATGTAGAGATTCCTTTATAATCTAAAATGAAATCCGGTAATTCACATAGAATTTTATAAAATTGCTCTAACCATTCCTTATTTAAGCTTAATTGCTCTAGTGGTAATAAGTGAGTATGAATCGTAAATAGGAGCCCATTACTAGTAGCCAACCTAAATAACTTTTTGAACTTCAACACGTAAATGGACAAAATTCCCGACATTATCAACTGTAACTTTTTTTCTTTCTTTACCCCATTGATTCAATGTTTCTAATGAAGTATCTAATCTTTTTCCTGCCATTAGTGACCAATTTTTACGATTCCAAGGAGTTCCTTGTTCAATATTTTTTAAGAAACGGAGAATTCGATCTCTAATGAATTTTCACTAAACATAGGGATTGGATGATGTATCTCTTTCAATCTCATTCCTAGTTTAAAAGTAAGTGACCAATTAGAAGGAAATAGAGATGTCCAGCATCTAAAAATAAGTCGCCATCTCGTTGACTCATATAAATTAAATCCTCTTGGACGTGTCTACCTATGAAATTCAAAGGTTTTCCTAAAACCGAACTTCGATTCCCAAAGCTGTAATTGTTCCTCCTCCATTAGAATCTTATTATAAATAGTCCAATATTCAGGCGTCTTATGAACTTCTAAATAATTTGGATAATACCTTATTAAATGATTTATAATTAATTCTACAATCTCCCATTGCTCTTCAAAACTAGTAGGAAGTGCTTGATAACAACTGCTAGGTGAATTGTGTACCAAGCTTCTTTTTAATTTTATTTCATTCTCATATTTAGGAGTAATCTCGATGCTTTCAGGTGGATCTAATAGAATAGAATTATTAGAGTAACGATAAATCTGCTCTTTAAACGGATAGGTAATACTTTCTAATTCATTAACTTGATTCATCTGAACACCCTTTATATTAGAATAAAAATAGATTGTTCAAATAAGTTAAACCAGATAGAAGATAAACATTGTATTTTTTTTGTTTTTTGTTACATTAGATTTTAATTAATTATAAGAATATTCTGTTTTTATATCAATAGCTTGTCCGATTTAATGTGCATTTTAATAGAAAGTTTTGAAGGACTTAATCAGCTTTTCGTTTTTTTGCTTACTCATAACACCTTCATGAGGTCCTATATCTCTGCTTTTTTTCCTTTTTACTTACTCAATAAACAAACTTATTAGCTAGCTAATCTCCTTACTCATGAACGATAAAACTAGTTATGCGGCGATCTTTCAATCGAAATAAAAAAATTGCCTATATTAATTTATAAGCAATTTTAATCATTTTTTTATTCAATTTCTCCTGTCCAAGCAAGCATACCACCAGTCATATTCACAACATTAAATCCATGGCTTTCTAAAAACTGTACTGCTCGACTACTTCTGCCACCAGCATGACAGACAACAATGTATTCATTATTTTTATCTAAATCCGCCATGCGAAATTCGATTAAACCAAGTGGAATATGCGTTGCACCTGGGATCATCCCGTTTGCTACTTCATCAGCCTCTCGAACATCAATGATATTAAGTGATTTTCCATTCTTTAATAGATCTTCTAGTTTTTCTGCTGTAATTTCTCTCATTCATTATTCTCCTTTATAAAGACCAGGAACTCATTCCGCCTTTTACATTTGTAATATTGGTATAACCCATTTTTTTTAGAACTTTACATGCTTTTTTACTTCTCATTCCACTCTGGCAAATAATGATTGTTTCTTGATCTTTTGAAAGATGATTTAAATTTTGCTTTAACAAATGCAGCGGAATATTTTTGAATTCCTTAATATGTCTTCCTTTATATTCTGCAGGTGTTCTAACATCAATGAATTGTTTTTCCTTACTTTTCAATTCATTTTTTAATTCATTTGTTGAAATTTGCTTAACCCCTTTAATTGGAAGAAAAGTTTGTACTAGAAAATAAGCAATTAATACGATGATTAGAATATTTAACATTTCCATTTAAGACCTACTTTCAAGAAGATGATATTCAGAAATATTTTTGGGGCAATGATAGGTTTTACGAATGTTTTTTATCTACTTTTTACTAATAAGTTAACTGCTTCTTTTACTAGCTCTTCAGCATTTTCTCCATTTTCATCAGCTAATCTTACACATTCAATTAGATTTGTACTTACGATGACTCCAATTGTACGATCCATTGCTGCTCTTACTGCTGATAATTGAGTGATAACATCTTTACACCCTTTATCCTCATCCATCATTTTTAAAATGCCTCGAAGCTGCCCTTCAATTCTTTTTACTCTATTTTTTATTTGATCATCATAAGTCATAAAAATCTTTCCTTTCTTAGTAAAATTTTCACATTAGATAAATTGAATAATATACCCAGATAGGTATGAAGTCAATTAAATTGTTGTCCAGTTTTGATTAGTAGAAATTCAGTGTATATTTTTGATGATAAATTCTTATTTTTAATAATCTATTAATTATTTAAATGTTAAATGAGTCCGTGTAGTTTTATAGTTGTTGTTCGATACGAATTCACCATTAAACTGAAATGAAACAGTAATTTTACTTTAAGAAAAGGATATTAGATTGGTTTTTATCTATCCATTTTTTGATGAACAATTTGATTGGAACTAAAGGGGTGACTCCTATGGACAATCAAGGAAGCCTGAGACCCCACAGGATCGCGATTCTTCTTTTACGAAAATTTAATTTAATTGTCTTTAAACAGCGTAAAAGCCTGGTATTTTACTATTCCAGGCTTTTACGTATTACATATTTATTACTAAAAAAGGTATCGTGATGATCGCTACGATCATTAATAACCAATTATTCTTCTTAATTGTAATTTCTTCCTCCAATAACAGCTCTTCACTTTTTTTCATTATATATTCCTACTTTCAGTTTTGATTAATTTATTCTTATATTTAAGATTTATTTCCTTAAATACAGCTTAAAATACCTGTAAGTATCAATTTTGTTACTTTTTTACTTTATATAATGAAAATGAAATTTTAATGAAAAACCTTTTTCTAATTTTAAAAAACCTTTTTTAATTCATTTTACTTTTTCTTTTAATGTATTATTCTTACTCGATCAAAAGGAAAAAAAACGCCTTCAACTTTGCCGACTATTTCAGACTGCTTAATATACCCTAATCCATTTCTGCTATCTTTACTATTTAGCCGATTATCACCCATTACTAAATATGACCCGCTAGGTACTTTAACTTGATTAAATTGAAGATATTCTTTATAGACATTTTTTAAATGGTCGTTTAAATAGTTTTCAGTTATATGTTTTCCATTAATATATAGGAGCCCATTCGTTAAATTAACTTTGTCACTTGGCAAACCAATGATTCTTTTAACATAATACTTAGGGTCATTTTGTTTTTTTATAATGACTACTTCACCTCTATTTATTGATGAAATATGAAATGAGACTTTGTTAACAAACAAATAATCCTGATTATGTAGGGTTGGTTGCATCGAAGCACCTTGAACAATAAAGGGTGAAAAAATAAAAATCTTAACAATTAATGCGATTGTAAAAGAATAGACTATTATTTTAAAAGTTTGCCATGAAGATTCCTTTTTTCGTAGTTTCAAATTTGTATCCCCTTTAAATTTATTGTCTCCACATTTTACCATAATACGGTTAATTATTTGAATATTCCTTACAAATAAATAATGAAAAAATAGCAAAGCTTTCTGTTTCACTTTGCTATTTCTTCTTGATTAAATCTGTTTAATTAAACTTGTTTTGAGGCAGTTTCTACTGCTTGCTCTCTTAGTCGGAATTTCTGTATTTTTCCTGAGGCAGTCATAGGATACTCTTTTACAAATTCTATATATCGAGGAATTTTATGTTTTGAAATTTTTCCTTTACAGTACATTCGAATATCTTCTGATGTAATTTTTATTCCTTCTTTAAGAATAATGCAAGCCATCACTTCTTCCCCATATACATCATCGGGAACTCCAACAACTTGAACATCTAACACATCTGGATGAGTATATAAAAATTCTTCTATTTCACGAGGGTAAATGTTTTCCCCACCACGGATAATCATGTCTTTGAGCCTACCTGTAACTTTGCAATAGCCATTCTCATCCATGATTGCTAAATCTCCTGTATGTAACCATCCATCCTCATCAATTGCAGTAAGAGTAGCTTCTTCATTTTTGTAGTAGCCTTTCATTACATGATAGCCTCTAGTACAAAGTTCACCTTGTACTCCACGTGGTACCTCATTAGAAGTGCCAGGTTCTACTATTTTCACTTCAACATTTGGTAATGCCTTACCAACCGTTTCAACCCGTACCTCAATTGGATCATTCGTTCTAGTTTGTGTAATAACTGGAGAAGACTCCGTTTGTCCATATGCAATTGTAATCTCAGTTATTCCCATTTTTTCGATTACTGCCTTCATAACTTCAATTGGACAATTTGAACCTGCCATAATTCCAGTTCGTAATGTTGATAAATCGTATTTAGAAAAATCAGGTTCATTTAATTCCGCGATAAACATTGTAGGAACTCCATGTAATCCAGTACATTTTTCATCTTGTACTGTTTGAAGTACTCTTTTTGGATTGAAGTCTTGAACAGGTACCATCGTTGCTCCGACAGTAACACAGGCCATGGTGCCTAAAACACATCCAAAGCAATGGAAAAATGGAACGGGTATGCATAAACGATCTGCCTTTGTTAACTCCATACAATTAGCTATATTAAATCCATTATTGACGATATTTGAGTGTGTAAGCATTACACCTTTTGGGAAACCAGTCGTTCCAGATGTATATTGCATGTTTATAACATCATAAGGACTCATTGTTGCAATTCGTTTATCCAATTCTATGTCTGAAGTATTTTTAGCCATGGAAATAAGTTCATTCCACGAGAATGTTCCAGGGTATTTTCTTTCACCAAGAACAATTACATTTCGTAAAAATGGCAGTCGACTGCTGTGAAGTTCTCCAGGAACAGCATCCTTTAATTCTGGTATAATTTCATAAAGCATTTCAATATATGAAGAGTCTTTATATTGATCCATTAAAATAATGGTTGTTGAATCAGATTGCTTTAACAAGTATTCTAGCTCTGCAGTACGATAATTAGTGTTTACTGTAACAAGAACTCCACCCATTTTACCAGTTGCAAATTGTGAAGTAAGCCATTCAGGTGTATTTGAAGACCATATTGCAATATGATCGCCTTTTTGAATTCTAAGACTCATCAAACCTTTTGCTACTTCTCTACAGTGGTTTTCAAATTGTTCGTAATTCATCCTTAAACCTCTATCCGCATAGACAACAGCCTCATGAGTAGGATGTAATTTCGCTTTTTCTTCTAATAGTTTCCCTATCGTAATATCTAGTAATTTTGTCATCTTATCCTCCTTAATTGGTTCCCTTCCAAAAGGACGCGTAATTAGCACTTAAATTAAACACAATTAAGAATATTCTATGTTTTTAGACTTTTCCCTTTAAAAAAACTTCTATAAAAATAGAAAAGCCACAAGGAATTTCTTTTTCCTTGTGGCTGTTGTTTTTAGATAATTTATTTGAGAGTTATATTTAAAATATCTTTTCTATATTATACGTTACATAGCAACGTTATTATCATTCTTCACCACTTCTGGTTTAAATACGCGTTCCCATTTAGCAATTACAACTGCTGCTAAAGAGTTACCTACTACGTTTACTGCTGTTCTAGCCATATCTAGAATACGGTCAATACCAGCAATAAATGCTAAACCTTCAACTGGAATTCCTACTGTACCTAATGTTGCTAATAATACAACAAACGATACGCCTGGTACACCTGCGATACCTTTTGAAGTGACCATTAAAACTAACATTAGTGAAATTTGATCAGTGATTGATAAATGAATACCATACATTTGAGCAATGAAAATTGCTGCTAATGCTTGATATAAAGTTGATCCATCAAGATTGAATGAATAGCCAGTCGGAATAACGAATGAAGAAATTGATCTTGGTACTCCGAATTTTTCTACTTTTTCCATAATTCTAGGTAAAACTGTTTCAGAACTCGCAGTAGAATATGCTAAGATCAGTTCATCTTTAATTAATTTAATGAACTTAAATATATTAACTCCTACCATTTTAGCAACTAAGCCCAATACTACAACGATAAAGAATGCCATCGTAATATAAACAGTTATAACTAGTTTCCCTAATGGAATTAAAGATTCTATTCCAAACTTTGAAACTGTAACACCAATTAATGCAAAAACACCAAATGGAGCAAATTTCATAATTTGATTTGTAATGTAAAACATTGTATCAGCTGTACCTTGGAAAAATGCTAATACTGGCTTTCCTCTTTCTCCAACCGCTGTAATTCCAAGACCAAACAGTACTGAGAAGAAGATAATTGCTAACATATTTCCTTCAACAAAAGCTGAAAAAATATTTGGCGGTACGATATTTACAAATGTATCTGCAAAACCATGACTTTTTACTTCTTTTGCTGTTTCAACATAAGTGTTTATATCAGTTTTGTGAAGAATACTCATATCTACACCAGCGCCTGGTTTTACGATATTCGCTACTAATAATCCAATTAAAATTGCAACTGTTGTAATAATTTCAAAGTACAGAATCGTTTTTCCGCCTAAACGGCCAAGTTTTTTTGTGTCACCAACACTAGCAACACCTACAATGATACTTGAAACAACGATTGGTATTACAATCATTTTAATCAGACGTAAAAAGATGTCTCCAATTGGTTGTAAAAAGTCAGCAACCTTTGGATTCCCATAAAAAATTGCGCCTACAATGATCCCGATAACAAGACCAATTAATATTTGCCAAGCTAAGCCAATTTTTTTCATAATAAAAGTCCCCCTTGAAGTAGAATTTTGCCAAGTTTTTTAATTTACTAAAAATAACAAAACCATTTATTTTTTTAAATGGTTTAAGCACTACTTGGCTTATTTAAGATATCGATGGAACTCTCATAAATTACCCATCATTTCCATAATTTACTTTTTGATTATATTCAGAATTTACAATCAAAAAAGGTTATAAAAAACAGTATAACAGAAATCATTACGATTTCAATTTTACTTTATTTTCCAAATGTCGATTAAGGTACATTACAATTCTACTAAAAAACTGAGATTTTGACAAATTTCCTTTATTATTTTTTAATTAATTTTTAATTTTTAACCATATAATAACAGATCACTTCTTATATTAAGAAAAAACTTGCATTATCCAAATCATTTAAATCCCCTATGTTTACAAGGAATATTAAGAAAAAAGTTAAATATTATCAAGACTCTTATTTACGAATCTGTTCGTTTTGTTTATGATATAAGATGAATAATTTGGAAATTTAATTTATTTTTTAGTAATTAATGAAAATGCTTTCAAATTATTTTTTTGAAAGTGATTTTACATATTTTGTATAATCAGCCATGATTATTACTAAAATAAGTTAGTAATTTATGTTTAAGAAGTGAGGTAAATGAATTGAAAACTAAAGTAAACCCAAAAGCAGTTATTGTCATTTTTGGAGCAACAGGAGACCTAGCAAAAAGAAAGCTTTTTATTTCAATATATAGATTATTTTTAAGTCAAAAAATTGACGAAGGTTTTGCAGTTGTCGGTGTAGGTAGAAGACCTTGGTCAAATGATGAGTTTCGTGAAACTGTAAAAAAATCAATTCAATCTATTGCTTCCTCTGAGACTGAGATTGAAAGCTTTTTATCTCATTTTTATTACCATCAATTTGAAGTATTAGAACCGTCTTCATATATAGAATTAGGAAATTTATTAACAAACTTAGATCATCATTATTTAATTCCTGGTAACCGTGTTTTCTTCCTTGCAATGGCACCAGAATTTTTCGGAACAATTGCTAAACAGTTAAAACAAAATGGTTTAGCTGATACTGAAGGTTGGAGTCGAATTGTCATCGAAAAACCATTTGGACATGATTTACCGAGTGCTATAGAATTGAATGATGAAATTCGTGAAGCATTTTCAGAAAATCAAATCTATCGTATCGACCATTATTTAGGGAAAGAAATGGTTCAAAATATAGAAGTAATCCGTTTTGCGAATGCCATGTTTGAACCGCTTTGGAACAATCGATTTATTTCAAATATCCAAATTACTTCTAGTGAAATTCTTGGTGTAGAGGACCGTGGAAAATACTATGAGAATTCGGGCGCTTTAAAAGATATGGTTCAGAATCATATGCTTCAAATGGCGGCACTACTCGCTATGGAGCCTCCAATCAAATTAACAACTGAAGAAATTCGTAGTGAAAAAGTTAAAGTATTTAAAGCTCTTCGTAAAATTGATGAAAACGAAGTAAAAGATTATTTTGTTCGCGGACAATATGATACTGGTGTAATTAACGGTGAAGAAGTTCCAGCATATAGAAATGAAAACAATGTTGCACCTGATTCTCAAACTGAAACCTTTGTTGCGGGCAAACTGTTTATCGATAATTTTAGATGGGCTGGTGTACCATTCTATATTCGAACTGGAAAAAGAATGGCGACAAAATCTACAAAGATCATTGTTCAGTTCTCAGATATACCGATGAATCTTTATTACAATACAAAAGAGACAATGTCTCCAAATTTATTAATTATACATATTCAACCAGATGAAGGTATTACATTGCAATTAAATGCAAAAAGATCTGGCTCAGATGAAGGCTACACAAAGCCAATTCAATTAACATTTAATAATAATTGCGTTGATTGCATTAATACACCAGAAGCATACGAGCGCTTAATTTATGATTGTATGTTAGGTGATGGAACAAACTTTACACATTGGGATGAAGTAAAATATTCTTGGAGCTTTGTTGATGTCATCTCAAAAGCTTGGGACAATAATTTAGCACCACTTACAAATTATCGTTCTGGTTCAATGGGGCCAAACGAAGCTGATACTTTATTGACAGTTGATGGTCATAAATGGTGGCCTGTCACTGATCGATTAAATGAAAATTAAAAACGATTTATATAAAAAAAGTTACCCCCTCAAAATTCGAGGGGGTAACTTTTTTTTTGTTTCGAAAACAAAATTTAAATTATGTCCACTGTGTATGGAACTTACCTTCTTTATCGATTCGTTCATACGTATGTGCACCAAAATAATCTCTTTGGGCTTGAATTAAATTTGCAGGAAGTGTTTCTGTACGATAGCTATCATAATAAGCTAATGCAGCAGAGAAACATGGAATTGGTACACCAGCTTCAATTGCTACTACGCTAATTTTTCGTAAAGCACCTTGATAACTTTCAACGATTTCTTTGAAATATGGATCAAGTAATAGGTTCGAAAGATTAGCATCTAGATCGTAAGCTTCTTTAATTTTTTGTAAGAATGCCGCTCGAATAATGCATCCACCTCTGAAAATCATTGCAATATCACCATATTGTAAATCCCAGTTATACTCATCCGATGCAGCTCTTAATTGAGCAAATCCTTGAGCATATGAACAAATTTTACTTATATAAAGTGCTTTACGCACATCTTCAATGAGTTGCTCTTTATCACCATTATATGTACCAGTTGATGGACCAGATAATAATTTACTTGCTTTTACTCTTTCATCCTTCATTGCAGATATAAAACGTGCAAATACAGACTCTGTAATAATAGAAGTAGGTACGCCTAAATCTAGCGTACTTTGACTAGTCCATTTTCCAGTACCTTTTTGTCCTGCCTTATCTAAAATAACATCAACAAGAGGTTTACCTGTTTCTTCGTCTGTTTTAGTAAAGATATCAGCTGTAATTTCAATTAAATAGCTATCTAGCTCACCCTTATTCCAATCACTAAATACATGGTGTAATTCGTCAGCAGTTAAGCCTAGTACATTTTTTAATAAAAAGTAAGCTTCTGAGATTAATTGCATATCACCATATTCAATTCCATTATGAACCATTTTTACGTAATGACCAGCACCATCTGGACCAATATATGTTGTACAAGGCTCATTATTTACTTTTGCAGCGATCGCTTCAAAAATAGGTTTTACTAGTTCAAATGCTTCTTTTTGTCCACCTGGCATAATTGAAGGTCCTTTTAAAGCTCCCTCTTCTCCACCTGAAACACCTGTTCCAATAAAATGAATTCCGCTATCAGATAGCATTTTGTTTCGTCTTTGAGTGTCTTTATAGTATGTATTTCCACCATCAATTAAAATGTCACCTTGATCAAGATGAGGTAATAACATTTCAATTGTAGAATCAGTTGGGGCACCTGCTTTTACCATTATTAAAATTTTTCTAGGTGTTTCAAGAGAATTTACAAATTCTTCAATTGAAAATGTTCCAACTACATTTTTACCTTCTGCTTCTTTTAAAAATTCTTCTGTTTTTTCAACTGAGCGGTTATATACAGAAATTGAAAAACCTCTACTTTCAATATTTAAAGCTAGGTTTTTTCCCATTACTGCTAAACCAATTACGCCTATTTGTTGTTTAGCCAATTCAATTAGTCCTTTCTAATTAAAATTTGCAAGGGTTTTCAAATTAAAAATTGTAAAAGATTTACTATCCTTAATATATCCTCCGATTAGTTTTGCTATCCTGTTAAATATTCTAGCGAGTAAACCGAGCAAAATCCTTGCATACCATAAACTTAAGGTCAATAATGATATTAACATAACAAGCGCGATGAATAAATGTAAACATGATTTATACATTAAAATTTTATAATTTGAAAAGAAGTGAAACGATGGTAATGAAATACAACGATAATAAATGGACTCAGCTTTTCATTACTTTCATGATTGCAATTATTGGTGGATTTATATTTCAATTGATTAAACTACCAATACCTTGGCTCCTTGGACCAATGTTTTTTGTACTTCTACTTTCTAAAATTAAAGGGATAAAATTGTATTGGCCTAGTAAAATTCGGGATACAGCCATGATCATAATCGGTTACACAATTGGGCTATCATTTACATCTTCTACGTTTATCCAAATCGGACATCAATTAACTTCTATGATTTTGATGACCTTTTTACTCATCCTTTTTACAATTACAATTTCGATCATAATTTCTAAAGTATTTAAAATCCATTATCCAACTGTTTTATTAGGTAGCATTCCAGGGGGACTAAGTCAAATGATTGCTCTTGCAGAAGAGATTAAAGATATTGACTTTACAATTGTCACTTTCTTACAAATTTCCAGACTTATGATGATTATATTTATGGTCCCATTATTAATTTTCAGTCCATTTTTTAATGTACATAAAAGTTCGATATTAGAATCCATTCAGCACACTTCAGCTAGCTGGCACGGCTTATTTCCTAACATCATTATTTTTGCTATTTTCTGTACACTATTTGGAATTTTAGGGAAGAAAATAAATTTTCCAACGGCACTACTTTTAGGTCCAATGATTGCTACCATTATCCTTAATTTATCTGGATTACATGGACCTGCATTACCATCTGTAATTTTGGATTGCTCACAGCTAATGATGGGAAGTTATATTGGCTTATTATTGAAACCAGAAAACTTAAATAACAAATTAAAAATAGTTCTAGTTTCAGTTTTAAGTGGAGTCGTTTTATTAACATTTTCGCTAGTATCTAGTATATTTTTAACACATATCCACACCATTGATCATATCAGTGCCTTACTTAGTTTAGCCCCTGGTGGAATGGATCAAATGGCATTAATTGCAAAAGAAGTAGACGCAGATATAACTGTCATTATGTGTTATCAACTATTTAGAACACTTTTCATATTTATTGTTGTCCCCTATTTATTACGATATATTTTTAGAGCTAGAATACAAGAAAGTAAGGAAAAGCGAATTAATAATGAATAAAAAAGCAAGGAAGTTTAACTTTCCTTGCTTTTTTACTCTTCATAGATCATTTTCCTAGTCATTCCACCATCAATTATGATATTTTGACCATTTATAAATGTATTTTCTGGATCTGCTAAATAAATACAAGCTTTGGCGATATCTTCAGGCTTACCTACCCGATTCGACCAATGTTGAAGATGATCAGTTTCTTTTAATTCTTCATTTTGATCAACTTGAATCCATCCAGGGCTAATGCAGTTTACTGTAATACCATTTGGCTGAAGCGATGCAGCTAATGAATGGGTAATTGATACAATTCCACCTTTTGATGCTGCATAAGCTTCTGAATTTGGCTCCGACATAATCGCCCTTGTTGATGCCATATTGATTATTCTTCCACCATTATCCATCACTTTAGCAGCTTCTCTTGATGAAATAAAAACGCTTCTCAAATTAGTATTTATTACTTGATCCCATTCATCTGTTGATAAACTTAAAAATGGCTTAAAAGCGGAAATTCCTGCATTATTAATTAAAATATCAAGTTTACCAAATTTATCAAAAACAGTCTGAATAAGATTTATGATGTCTTCTTCTTTACTAACATCAGTCTTATGGAATATTGCTTTTCCACCATTTTCCTCAATTTTCTTTACAACTTTATGACCTTTTTGCTCATTAACATCTGCTATAAAAACCATTGCTCCTAATTTTCCAAATGCAAGTGCAATCCCCTCTCCAATTCCATTTGCACCACCTGTAATAATAATTGATTTTCCTTCAAATTTTTTCTCCAATTTTCATACCTCTTCTTACAATTAGTCTACTATTAATTATTATTTCCAGCCTTAACAAAAAAAGCCGTCATTGACAGCTTTTCCTTCAATTAATTCAATTTAAATTATCTCAACATTGAGGTTAATGATTGCTTAATCCAATCTTTTTTAATAAATAGATTAACATATCTTTTTCAGCTGAATTTAATTGAGAAAATAAGTTATGAATCAAATCACTATGAGCTGGAAAGATGCAACTAATTACTTTTCTACCCTCTTCAGTCAAAGCTGCATAAATAACTCGTCGATCTTTCGGACAATGAATGCGTTCAATATATTTTCTTGCTTCTAATTTATCTAATACATACGTCATATTTCCGCTGGAGATTAATATCCTTTTTCCAATTTGTTGAATTGGCTGATCTCCTTTATGATAAAGCAATTCTAAGACTGCAAATTCAGTTAAATTCAAACCAAAACATTTTATATTATTTATAGAAGCATCAGTTAAAAATCGATTTGCTTTACAAATTTCAGTATACAATTGGAGCGAATTAGTTGAAATTTCATTTTGATTCAATCCATATCAACTCCTTTCAATTATCTTGAATTAAAGATAATTTTAAAGCATTTTTTAGAAGTAGTCAATGTCCTTCTACTCGTTTAATCCTATATTGATAGATAGATGTAAACAAATTAAGTTTACATAACAATATTATGAGTTTTTAATTATTTACTCGTGAATCCCTTATGAGGCATTATTTTTCACAGTTTTGCTCTTTTTTTACTCATGAACTCTTTATGAGGAACTAATTTTCATATTTTTGCTCTTTTACTTACTATTGAACCTCTCTGAGTAAAGACATTTCATCTTTTTTCTTTTTTATAAAACCAACTAGCTAGCAATTGAATTATTAATATAAACTCGTAAATTAGATCATATTAAAAGGTAAATTATGGGTAACCTAAATGTGTGATTTACAAATCCATAGACAGGTTTTTTATGGTCCCTTAGTAAGCGAGACATTTATATTTAGGACGTGAGATTATGTCAGAGACAGATATGTCAAAATACGAGAAGAAGATTGAAGTTCGAAATATACGTATGGAAGATATTAATGAAATTATGAGGTTATCAAACCGTTGTTTTCCTGGCATGGAAGGATGGAAACGCGAACAATTAGAAAGTCATATTCGTATTTTTCCTGAAGGTCAGTTTTGTGTAGAATATGAAGATAAAATTATTGGTTCTTGTTCAAGTTTAATGGTTGACTTCGATGAATATGATGACCAGCATACTTGGAACGTCATCACTGATAATGGTTATATTACAAATCATGATCCGAATGGATTTAATTTATATGGAATTGAAGTTATGGTTGATCCCGAATACCGTCGTATGAAAATTGGACACCGTCTTTACGAAGCGCGAAAGGAACTGGCTAGACAATTAAATCTTCAAAGCATTATCATTGGTGGTCGAATCCCAAATTATCATAAACATAGAGATGAAATGTCACCACGTGAATATGTAGCAGCAGTAGAAAAACATAGTATTTATGACCCAGTTTTATCATTTCAATTAATGGAAGGTTTTACAATTAAACGGATTAATACACGCTACCTTCCCGATGATAAGGCATCTGATTCATTTGCCACTTTGATGGAATGGAGTAATATTGACTATCTTCCAAAATCTAAAAGAGTTTATCGTGCATCATTCCCAGTTAGAATTTGCGCAATACAATACATGATGAAAAAAATCGATTCATTCTCTGATTTTACGAAGCAAATCGAGTATTATGTTGACGTCGCCGCTGACTTCGGTTCGGATTTTGCTGTTTTTCCAGAATTGTTTACAACACAATTGATGTCTTTTCTGGAAGAAAAACGCCCCGATCAGGCGGTTCGTAGGCTTGCAACTTATACTGAGCAATACATCGAACTTTTTACCGAACTTGCTGTACGCTACAATGTCAATATTGTTGGAGGATCTCACTTCGTTGAGGAAGATGGTAATATTTACAATGTTGCTTATCTATTTAGACGTGATGGCACAATTGAAAAGCAACTAAAAATTCACGCTACTCCTAATGAGAGAAAATGGTGGGGAATTTCAGAAGGTAACGAAATCCATGTATTTGATACAGATTGTGGAAAAATCGCGATCCAAATATGCTATGACATCGAATTTCCTGAACTTGCTCGTATTGCAGTTGATCAAGGGGCAAATATCATTTTCGTCCCATTTTGTACGGATGATCGCCAAGGTTATCTTCGTGTTCGTTACTGCGCTCAAGCAAGAGCAATTGAGAATCAAGTATATACTTGTATTGCAGGAACAGTAGGAAATTTAACACATGTAGAAAACATGGACATTCAATATGCACAATCAGGAATTTTCTCCCCTTCTGATTTTGGCTTTGCAAGAGATGGTATTGTTGGTGAATGTGATGCAAATGTTGATACTGTCGTAGTCGGAGATGTTGACCTTGAAAAATTAAGACGTTCCCGAAATACTGGATCAGTCCGTCAATTACGCGATCGACGTCGTGATTTGTATCGGATTGAATTTAAGAATTTAAAGTTAGAATAAAGAATTTAAATGAAAAAAATAAATAAGAATTAAGCTCAGTCTAAAATAGTATACTGGGCTTAATTTTTTTTTAATCAATTTATTTCTCTAGCTTCCTGTTTATTTACGCATATCTATTACTATTTTCTGCTAAAATTTACACTCATATTTTTTTTATTTTATTTAATAAAATTTACTCAGTAATTTAATTATTAACCTTTAATCTACTTATAAATGTCATTTGACATTTTTTGACACATCACACATCACTACTATTCTAAAAAAATGTTAAACTGAGTAATTTTTACTAATTTTTTTTAAAAAAGCACAAATTTATGTACGATAACGTTTCTTTATGATATGTTACATTATAATTTGATTATTCAGAAATAATTACAATTTTATATTATTTGTCGATTTTCGATTGTTTTTTTATGTTTTTAATGAAATCTTTTTGATATGAGGAGTGAAAGTTTTGGAATTTAATGATGTATTACATGGGCACAGATCAATTCGAGAATATGCGGATAAGGAAGTTAGTCAAGAACTGTTAAATCAAATATTAGATGCAGGTATTCGTGCCTCATCAAGTGGCAATATGCAATCTTATTCCATTATTGTCACAAAAGACAAGGAAATTAGAAAGAAATTATATTCTGCGCATATGGAGCAATCAATGGTTGTTGATGCACCTATTCTTTTAACTTTTTGTGTGGATTTTAATCGAATGAGAAAATGGCTTACGCTTAATGATGCACCTGTACATTTTGATAATTTCATGAGCTTTATGATTGGTGCCATTGATGCTACATTGGCATCTCAAAACTGTGCATTAGCAGCAGAGAATGCCGGTCTTGGTCTATGTTACATGGGCTCTACACTTGCAAATTGTAATCAAATTGGAGAAATTCTTAACTTACCACCAAATGTCGTACCAGTTGTAGGATATTCATTAGGCTATCCAAAAGAAAATCCAGCATTACGTGACCGACTTCCAAGACATGGACTAGTCCATTATGAACAATATAATGATTATTCAGAAGAAGATATTCTGGAAATCTATAAAGAAAGAAATGAAAAAGGCTGGCAACGTTACATGGACGTTCCAAAGCTGAAAGAAATGACAGAACGACTAGGATTAAAGAACCTAGCTCAAATTTATACGATTGCAAAGTATACACAAGAATCTCATCATGAATATTCTCAAACAGTTCTAGACTATTTAGAGAAACAAAATTTTATGAATAATAAATGATATGACATTAAAAAAGTCGATTTTCCTCCTGAGGAATCGACTTTTTATATTTTCTCTATTAAAATGGAATCCTATTAATAGTACTAGTAAAATTAAGATAATAACTGATCCTTTATAGGTAGTAACCTTTTGAATTTTTTATTGTAAGATTGTCTTTCTAACAATTCGTCAACTAGTTTTATGGCATCTTCTTTTCGATTTGCTTTTACATAGCATTCAATCATTACTTTATATTGTTCATCATAAGGTATTTTCTCTCGTTTAACTAACTCAAAAGCTTTATCAAAGCTAATGGAAGCATTTTTATAATCTTTTAGAAAAAAATATGTTCCCCCATTACCAACATGTAATTCTGCACGTTGTAAAGTAGTTAATGATCGTAAGTTTAGACCTTCTTCTCTTATTTGAAGCGCTTTTTCGTAGTCTTTTCTTTCATCGCAATTTAAAGCCTCGGTATGGAAATGTTCAAATTTTGTTAAACTTTTTCTAGATTTTTTTGTTTTTAATAAAGTCAAAATAATCAATAACTCGATTAAAATTGAAATAGTAATATGAATTAGATTTTGTGGTTTATACTCTCCCCAAGCTTTATATACAAAATGAATGAGATCCCATGAAATCTTAAAACACAAAATATATAAAAGATATTTTCTCAATCAGTTCCCAACTTTCTAAGATTATCTATGTTTATTATAGAATCTAGCATTTAAATGGGCAATTTTTATAAATAAGCTAATCATTTATAAAGATAGACATATAAACTAATATCCTCTTGCTTAATATGATAATTCTTAAATTCGGTTTCTTTTATAAACATCTCAAAATTTGCTTTTGTATACGCACCTTTTTTCAAGAAAGTTTTAAATGCAAATTTAACAAAATACTTATCAAACCCCTGCATTCCAGTTTTTCTAATTTCACCTTCAATATCTTGTGCAGTTGCATTAAAATTCATATCGATTATAAGTGATGTTCCACCTGGTTTTAAAACCCTATACATTTCTGATAGTGCTTTTACTGGATCCATAAAGTTTTTAAATGCTGCACTGCAAACAATAAAATCAAAAGTATTATCATCACAAGGTAGGTTTGATGCATTACCTTCTTTAAAATCTACTAGAACATTCGCTTCCTTTGCATTATTTTTTTCGATGTTAACAAAATCTGGACTTAACTCTACTCCTGTAACATCAAATCCCATTTTTGCAAGCTCAATAGATAGATATCCTGGTCCAGGAGCTACTTCTAAAATCCTTGCATCTTCACAAACTAATGATTTAATTTCGGTAGCATATTCTTGCATTTGTGTTAGACGACTTTTTCGTGAATTTTTATCATACCATTTTGCTGTATACCCATAAATACCAATATCCTTTTTCTTGCGCATATTTATCATCATCATATCCACCCAATCTCTTTTTAATGTAAGCCATATTATTTATTTTTATTTGATTTAACTAATAGGTAAATTGATTGAACTTTAAAGTAGTTAATATTTCTAGTACAATAAGAGAACAAAAACGTCTAACAGCGTTAGTTATCTAACATCGTTAGATTAACATCTAACACTGTTAGAGTCAAATAAATATTTGGAGAGATTTTATGGCTATAACAAAAGAAGCAATTGTAAAAGCATCCCTTGCTATTTTAAATCGTGACGGAATAAGTAATTTATCAATGCGTACTTTGGCAAAGGAACTTGAGATTAAAGCTGCGTCCCTATATTGGCATATTAAAGATAAACAGGCTTTGTATGATTTAATTGCTGAGCACTTAAATCATGAAATTGTCCTACCTGAAGAATTAGAGGATGCCAAAGAAGCTTTAACAGCTCTAGCATTAGAAGTACGAAGAGTTTTATTAAAGACCCGAGATGCAGTAGAAGTTTTTGCGCAATCCATGCCAACAACACCGAGTAGATTAAAAGCAGTAAAATTCACTTTAGAAAATTTGACCAAATACGGGGTATCTGATAAAAACTGTCTAGTTGCTGGTAACCTTTTTAACAATTATATATTATCATTTGTAGCAGATGAACATCGTGCAAAACAGTTCACATACACTGGCGAAGAATTAACTGCATTTACATCATTTTTTGGTGAACAGTATCATTATAGTTTTGATTTTGAAGAACAATTTCTATATGGATTAAGGGTTATATTTGCCGGATTACATACTGAATAAATAAGAAAAGTCACATCATACTTTCGATGTGACTTTTTGAAATAGTATTTAGAATTTACATCAAACTCCAGCATAGCCATGTCAACTAAATAAATATTGTATTCCTGTCTCTTTTTCTTCTATTATTTTTACCCCAGACGTCATTTTAGCTTCTTTATAGGTTACATTAAACCCATTATCCGGATCTTTTTCAGACAGACAGATGTATCCCTCCAAACATTCGCTTAATTATTCATTAAAATCAAACCGTACTGTCTCAATACCATCAACTATATCCTCTAATTCAGTTAAAAAATTTAATTGCACTGGACCTGGAATTTGCTCCATCCATTTTTTAACTTCAGGTAACTTTTCTGCATCTTCTATATTTGTTGGTTTTGAATCAAGCGTTTCCCACCATTTTTTCAGTTCATCAATAAATTCATAGAAGTAGCGTTCGAATCTTTCTGCCCATTCTGCTCCTTCGTCATCAGTCGTTTTTTGCATCATACTCCAAGCTTCCATTGCTGTTTCAAAGTATTCATCAATCTTTTTCATGTTATTTTCCTTTCTTAGTAAAAGTACTACTTTCTCTATTATATTAACTTTTTCAAGCTTTAACTTCATCACAAATTGATTAGAATTAATTCGATGTATTAGTCTTTTTTCTTTTTCAATAACTACACCCATAATTTAAAATCTTGGACGATCATTATTATGTGTCTGTCTCGTTATTTCTTCATGTAATTTTTGACTCTCTGTTTTATCTGGGGCTTTTGTTCCGAACTTTTTTTGCATAAAGAAACCAAATGCAATTGCGATAATTATCCCCTAAAAAAATAGATAGCCAAACAGTGTCAATTCAATCACTCCTATCATCAAGTGTATAGGCAAAATAAAAATCGACTAAATGTCGATCTTGTTTTTTTTCTAAGTAACTGCTATATTGACTATTTTACAACCTTGAATTAATTCAATTATGCCAGGTATTAATATCATAATGATTGAGCAAGAAATTAATAGTTTTGTGACTAATTTAGTTAATTTCTCCCTTCCTTTTCCATTATACCATCCACTGAATTGTAATTTATTTCGATAAATGACAAAAATTAAAACAAGTATACCAAAATAACACCACCATCCAGTATGATTAAGATTCACACCCATTTCATTATATATTTCTGATACAACTGTTGAAAATAAAGCACCAAGTAACCCAAAGATCAATATAATTCTAATTAATTCTAGTACTGATCCAAGTGAAATGGATAATGCCTTCATTTAATGCCTCCTATAAACTTTCAATTATTTTTTAATATGCTCATATGTATTAATTATTCGGTTTTTAGTATTTTTATCCTTTTTTAATTTTACAAACTTGATAAATAACTATGTAAGATTTAAGAATAAAGTGTAAATAGTTAGAAAATACTATTGAAAGGTTTTTAATGTTTTAGGGGGGATACATTGTTTAGTCAGGTCGTAAAATCTATACCTAATTTACTTACAATCGGAAATTTAGTTTGTGGTGTTCTATCGATTACGCTTAATATGAGTGGTTTAATAATGTTATCCTCAATTTTTATTTTCATCGCTGCAATTTTTGATCTTCTTGACGGAAGAGTTGCAAGGAAATTAAAAGTAAATAGTGAATTTGGTGTAGAACTAGATTCTTTAGCGGATATTGTTAGTTTTGGCGTTGCACCTGCGCTTTTATTTCATTCCATTTCAGCACCATCAATCTTAACCTCACTTGCATTTATCCTTTTTCCAACGATGGGGGCATTAAGATTAGCAAAATTTAGTGCGAAACCAACCATCGGTTATTTTAAAGGTTTACCTATTCCTGCCGCTGGTTTACCTTTAGCTGGGATGGGCATGTTTTTTTATAGTAATGCATGGATAACTTTAATTCTTGCTTTCTTAATGGTTAGTCCAATTAGGTTTAAAAAGCTTTAACAAACCAATCTAAAATGCTATTACCCTCTGTTGGGGAAATAGCATTTTTATATTAATTTTTTGGTTACATTACTTTACTTATGATTAAATGAAATGATTGCATTTTTTAAAGTGTAAAGTTTTGCTGTAAAAATATAAAGTTCATTATAATTATTTTCTACGTATTCATCAATAATGTTTATTCCTTTTATAAAGTTCTCGATCAATAAATATGTATATTTTCCGTCCCATGCAAACCGATTAATTCTGAATAGTTCATCTGCCAATACTTGGAATCTAAATTCTTCAATTAGTAGTTTTATTTGATAGATTTTGTCTTTATTATTAGTAGATGTGTATTTACTATTTTCATAACTACTATGTACTAATTTGACAAAATCATTTATATCTTCAGCCAACATATTCGCTTTTTGCATCTCAAATTTCATTTCTCCATCCCCTAAAATGTTAAAAATATAATCACTAGAGTATATGTTTTTATTTTAAATCATATCACAAACTATCCAATTAATCCCGTATCCTACTACTTCTTGGAAAAGCAATTCAAATAAAATATGAGCCACCCGTATAGGTAATCTCATCTACTCCTTTCATCAATTTTATGTATTAATTAATCTGTTTCCCATGTTCATCAAAATACCTATTTTCTATACTAAATGCATTCGATGCCTTGTACATTGTTATGATTTTAGCGCTCGGTCTACCAACTTTTATTTCAACTTTTTCAGTGCTCCCAGTAGCATTCACAAGGCGAACGTTTAATTTAGAGACAGTATTAAAATGATTTGTGATGACTAGTATTTTCAAAGGTAAAGGCTTATGATCTTTATATTCGATAGGCAAAGCAAAGTCCTGTAAGTTTGAATCTAGTTTATTTTTATGATCACTTTCAGGTGTTCCGTACTCAGCATTTTGAAATTTATAGTTTCCAATACTATCTTTTTTAAAGTGAATGTACGACGGCGTATTATTTTGCAAATAAGCTACATATCGATCATTTCCAAAGTCAAAAATTTTAATTATATCAATTGATTTTTCTCCATTGTTTACTGATTGTATTGTTGCTAGAATATTTTTTTGATTGTTTCCGTTCATCTGTAAAGAAGGCTTAAGGAAGATGTAACTGATGAAAGTAAAACACAATAATAACAATAATGTGAACTTTAATTTCTTATTGAACACAAGTGACCTCCATTAACTATTTTTTTGCTGCTATTGTTTTTAATTATCCAACACACAAAATTTACCGTCAATTGGGTTATTTCCTGATTTTACCGCTATTTATTCAACTCTTTTATACAGATAAAACAAGGTGATATAGTTTTTTTACTAATCCTTCACATTAAATCACCCCGAAATATGGTAAATCGTTCAAATTAATGGAAATTTTGCTATCAGAAGCTTTCATTCGAATATATAATATAAAGTGTGGAATTGTTCAATTCGAACTTTCACTCCATCAAATCGTAATTCCTTATTTATCTGCCATTAGATAAAGGAGGAAGTAAAATGCAAAAATTAATTTATATGATTGGAATTCCTGGAAGTGGAAAAAGCGAGACGGCTAAAAAAATCGCCAAGAAAGAAAAAGCCATTATTTTATCCACTGATGAGTTACGACAAACACTATTCTTTAATGTAAATAAGCAAAAGAGGACGAATCTTTTGTATATGGAATTATACAAAAGAGCCAATCGTTTACTTGCTGAAGGGAAAAGTGTTCTCATTGATGCAACAAATATTGAACGAAAAAAACGAATGAAAGCATTAAATAAATTCGTAGACGTTCACAAAGAGTGCTATTACATGGATGTGCCGTATGAGGTTTGTGTAGAGCGAAATAACAAGAGAAAGCGTGTTGTCGAAGATCGAATTCTTGTTAAAATGAGGAAGAACCTTGATTTTCCTTTAAAAAATGAAGGATGGGATGTCATCCATATAATTCATGAGCCCTTTTCATATGAAATGACGAAAGAAGAATTAACAAATCTATTAGTAAGTAAAGTTTCATACGAAGAGTTATTCGAGAAGCTCAATAAAGTACCGTTTTTTCATGCAATGAGGGACTTCGACCAAGAGAATCCGTTTCATTCAATGACGCTTTGTCAACACACATACGGACTCATTGAGTATATTAATGAAATGTACGAAGAGAATGACAAACTAATTCTGCAAATGGCAGCTCTGTTTCATGATGTTGGGAAGGTATTCTGTAAGACGTATAAGGTTACCAAAGGGTATTATTCATACTTTGGTCATGAAAAAGTTTCTTCACAAATTGCCTTTCATTTTTTAATGGAGCTTGGTTTTGAAGATGAATTTATTCAAGCTGTAGTTGGAATCATCGAAATGCACATGTTAATTAACTACGGTGGGAACGAAGGAGCAACTGAAATTTATCATTTACTTGGAGATAAATTACTCGCAAAACTTTATTTCTTTCGTGAAGCAGATACGTTTGCGAAGTGAGGTGCTAGAAGATGAAAATTAAGTATCCAAAGACATTTCATTTACCTTGGTCAGAATCTAAAACTTCTGATGATAAAACACTTCATAATATTGACCATTTTATTGGAAAAGAAGTGGTTGTAACGGAAAAAATAGATGGTGAAAATTGCTCAATTTATCGAGATGGGATTCACGCAAGATCAACTGATAGCCTAGACCATCCATCCAGACATTGGGTGAAAATGCTACAAGCTACGATTGGTTACCAAATCCCCGAACATTGGCGAGTTTGTGGGGAAAATGTCTATGCAATGCATTCGATTCTTTATGAGGAACTAGATAGTTATTATTATATCTTTTCGATATGGGACGAACAAAATAACTGCCTATCTTGGGAAGATACGATTAGATGGTCCAATTTATTAGGTCTAAAAACTGCACCGGTTTTATACAAGGGTATATTTAATGAAGAAGCTATAAAAGCTTGCTATACAAAAAAGTCAAATTTGGGTGGAGAACAAGAAGGATACGTTATACGATTAACTGATGGATTTCATTACAATGATTTTAAACATTCGGTTGCAAAGTTTGTTCGAGAAAATCATGTGCAAACAGATAAACATTGGATGACTAAACAGATTAAAGCAAATCGACTAAAACTAAAATAGTAGAGATTATTTATCACCTATAGAAACACTAATTTAAATTTTATTGAAAGGAATGAGAACAATGTAATTTGTTAAATTTATAAAAATATGTGATTTAATCAATAAAAATATCCCTCTTCAATTTTTTTCAGGTAAACTTAAACTAAAAAAAGAGACGCTAATCCCTCACAAAATCAGAATCGCATCTCCAAAAAATTTCTCTCGTAATCTTTCAAGTAACCGTTGATATCTAAAACCTATTTAATGTAAGTTAATCCAATTCGATTATTAAAAATTTGATTTCGATTTTTGAAAACAAATGATCCATCAACATAATCAATCACTAATTGGTCTTCGTATACATCTTCAAAATTTTTATTTACCATAAATTCGAACTGGTCTCCAATTATCATTTTTTCATTAGGACCACATTCTCTTTTATTAATAACTTTTATTTCATAAATATTATTAACGACATCACAGCTTCCACGGTCAAATTCTAATTGTAGTATTTTACTTTGGTCTACTGCACGAAGTATTTCTTTGGCAGCATCAGTTATTTTAAAATCCATAATAAAAGTCTCCTAATTTAGATTAAACAGTTAAAAATTTCACACATACCACTTCAGGTACTTGTACGTCTGATTGAATGACTGTTAATTTTCCAGTTGTTTTATTTCTTCCATATAAAACTAGATTCCCTGACATTTCATTTGAACCAACTAAAAAGTTCTCAGATGGATCTAAAACGAAATCTCTTGGCCAATTCCCCTCACTTGAAGTAATTTCCACTAATTCAAGTTTACCAGTATCTTGATTTACACTAAATACTGCGATACTGTTATGACCACGATTTCCTGCATATACGAATTGACCGTCTTTTGAAATATGGATTGCACTTCCTTGATTGTTTTCAGTAAAGTCGCTAGGGATTGTAGAAATATATTGTAAGTCTGTAAAGCTTCCATCTTCATTTAATTGTAGAGCAATAACTTCTGAACTAAGCTCTGTCATTATATAAGCGAACTTTCCATTCGGATGGAACGTGATATGACGTGGCCCACTTCCTGGTTTAACTGAAAGACTGCTTACTTTAATTAAAGAATTGTTTTCGATTTTATAAGTAATTAATTGATCGATTCCTAAATCGATTGCAACAACATATTTTTCATTTAATGTGTAACCAGAAAAATGTGCATGAGGTTTTTCCTGACGTTCTTTATTCGGTCCTGTTCCTTCATGTTGCATAATCGATTTAATATCACTTGCAAAATCATTTTCTTGATTAATTTTATATAATTCAATTGTTCCTTTATGATAATTTGCTGTAACTATATTTTGCTTACCTGAGTCAACGCTAATATGACAAGGTGAAGCGCCTTCATTAAGCTGTTCGTTTAATTTTTTTAGCTCTTTACTGTTTTCATCGATCGAATAAACAGCAATCCCACCTAAGTTTCCATCTTTTACAACAGCATATAGATTCTTATTGTCTTCACTAATTGCTAAATAAGTTGGATTTCCTAATTCGGCAACAGGTTTAACATCCATTATTCTTTCTTTTTCTGTATCAAGAATAAATTGATAAATACCTTTACTTTCATTTTTTGTATATGTACCTACATAACCAACAAATTTCTGATTCGAATTCATTACTATTTCCTCCTCTATTCCTTGTTTTATGTAAATACCCCCATATCATAGCTACAAAAAGAGTTTCAATGAAGATGGGGGTTTTATACTTATTAGATTTAATGTTTCTTACAAATTATAATGAAGTTTTTGCCCAGTCAGCAGCAAATTTTTCAATACCTTGATCTGTTAATGGGTGTTTAGATAATTGTTCAATAACACTGTAAGGAATTGTTGCGATATGAGCTCCTGCTAAGGCTACACGAGTAACATGGTCTGGGTGACGAACGGACGCAGCAATAATTTGAGTGTCCATATTATGAACTCGGAATAATTCAGCAATTTTAGCAACTAATAATACGCCATCTTCAGAAATATCGTCTAAACGACCTAAGAATGGAGATACATAAGTAGCACCTGCTCTAGCTGCTAATAATGCTTGGTTAACAGTAAAGATTAATGTTACGTTTGTTTTAACACCTTTTTTTGTTAAGTAGCGGCAAGCTTCTAAACCAGCAAGTGTCATTGGTAATTTAATTGTAATATTTTTATCTCCACCATTAATTTTAATAAGCTCGTCAGCTTCAGCAATCATTTCTTCAGCAGAAACTGCGTTTGGCGTTACTTCTGCAGAAACTGATTCTACTTCAGGAACTAATTTTAAAATTTCTTCGATACGGTCTTCGAATTTAACTCCTTCTTTTGCTACTAAAGAAGGATTTGTAGTTACTCCAGATAATACGCCCATTTTATAAGCTTTTTGGATGTCTTCTACATTAGCTGTGTCAATAAAAAATTTCATTTTTAATTTCCTCCAATTATTAGGGATATTTCCTATTTTATACTTTATTTATTTCTTTTCAACTGCATGTCCACCAAATTCATTACGAAGAGCAGCAACAACTTTACCAGTGAACGTATCGTTATCTAATGAACGGTATCGCATTAATAATGACATGGCAATTACTGGGGTAGCAGCTTGAAGGTCTAGAGCTGTTTCAATTGTCCATTTTCCTTCGCCAGATGAATGCATTACGCCTCTAATTTCATCAAGCTTAGCATCTTTTGAGAATGCATTTTCAGTTAATTCCATTAACCAAGAACGAATTACAGAACCATTATTCCATACTTTTGCAACTTTTTCATAATCATAATCAAAGTCACTTTTTTCTAATACTTCAAATCCTTCACCGATTGCAGCCATCATACCATATTCGATACCATTATGAACCATTTTTAGGAAATGTCCACTACCAATTTTACCAGCATATAGGTAACCATTTTCTACTGAAGTATCTTTAAAGATTGGTTCTACGATATCCCAAGCTTCTTGATCTCCACCAACCATATAACAAGCACCATTACGAGCACCTTCCATACCGCCTGAAGTACCAGCATCCATGAACCTAATACCAAATTCTTTTAATTCTTCATAACGTCTAATAGACTCTTTATAATGAGAGTTCCCTGCTTCAATGATAATATCCCCTTCTGATAAGAATGGTTTAACTTCATTAATGACAGAATCAACTACTCCGTGTGGCACCATAATCCACAGAACTCTTGGAGTATCAAGATTTTTTACTAATTCTTCTAAGCTTGAAGTACCAACTGCACCAAAGCCTTTCATTTCTTCAACTGCAGCAGTATTTAAATCAAAAGCTACTACTTCGTGATTATGATCCATTAAATTTTGACCTAAGTTTAGCCCCATTTTTCCTAATCCAATTAAACCAACTTTCATTACGTTATCCTCCCATAATATCTACAGTAATATTAATGTTTTTCTCTAAGTAAAAATTTTTATGATAAAAAAATAATTAAAATATTATTTAATCAAGAATTTAATACAGTTTTACTTACGTTTACTACATTCTCAGTGCTAAAACCAAATAATTCCATTACTTCATTACCTGTACCAGATGCTCCAAAAGTCTCTATTGAGATTTTTTTACCTTTGAATCCAACATAGCGTTCCCATCCAAGAGATATCCCCATTTCAATTGAAACACGGTTTAAAACATGTGATGGTAAAACAGACTCTTTGTATTCATCTGATTGTTGATCGAACAATTCCCAACTTGGCAATGCAACTACACGAACAGATAAGTTTTCTTTTTCTAACTCATTTTTACTATTCACTGCAAGTGATACTTCTGAACCTGTAGCGATTAAAATCAAGTCTGGTTGGTTGTTTGTTTCTGTTAGTACATATCCACCTTTTGAAAGATTATCTAATCTAGATGCTGTTTCTTCAAAGACAGGTAAATTTTGACGACTTAATACTAAAGCGATTGGTCCATTTGTATTTTTTAATGCATATGCCCAAGCATTAGCTGTTTCATTTGCGTCTGATGGACGAATAACTGTTAAACCAGGGATTGCAC
The DNA here is from genome assembly GCF_036421055.1 of Gottfriedia acidiceleris. Lineage (GTDB taxonomy): Bacteria > Bacillota > Bacilli > Bacillales > Bacillaceae_G > Gottfriedia > Gottfriedia acidiceleris_C. The sequence continues at coordinate 311,574 of NZ_JAZGQS010000005.1, forward strand.
GCAAAGCAGCTAAATGTTCAACTGGCTCATGTGTTGGGCCATCTTCACCAACTGCAATTGAGTCATGAGTGAATACATATGTTACTGGTAATTTTTGTAATGCTGCTAAACGAATTGATGGACGTAAATAATCGTTAAATACGAAGAATGTACTTACAAAAGGCTTAACTCCACCATGTAATGCCATACCATTTGCAGCAGCACCCATCGCATGCTCACGTACGCCAAAATAAATATTACGTCCAGCAAACGATTCTACCGCAAATTTACTTTCATCTTTAATATCTGTCATTGTTGAATGAGATAAATCTGCGCTTCCACCAAAAATTTCAGGAACTGTTTTAATGTAGTGATTAATTGCTTCTCCACTTGCAACACGTGTAGAGATTGTTTTATTCTCGTCAAAAGTTAATAAATCTTCTGTTTCGATTAAAACTTCACCTTTAATTGCTTTTTCAAGCTGAGCTGCTAATTCTGGGTAAGCTTCACGGTATGCATTAAATAAATGCTTCCACTCAGCCTCTTTTTCACTGCCTTTTTCTTGTATTTCTTTGAAATGTGATTTTACTTCTTCTGGTACGAAGAAATCTTCTTCGTAGTTCCAAGCATATGCTTTTTTCGTTTCTTTCGCTTCTTCAAGACCTAATGGATTACCATGGGCTTTATTTGTACCAGCCACTTTTGGACTTCCGTATCCAATAATTGTTCTAACTTCAATTATTGTCGGTTGGTCTTTGTTTTGTTTAGCTTGTTCGATCGCTTTAGAAATTTCTACATGATCGTTTCCATCTTCTACTCTTAAATATTGCCAGTTAAATGATTCAGCTCTCTTTTTCATATCTTCTGAATAAGAAAGATTTAATGTACCATCTAATGAAATATCGTTTGAATCGTATAATACAACTAACTTTCCAAGTTTCATATGGCCAGCAAGTGACATCGCTTCGTATGCAACACCTTCCATTAAATCGCCATCACCAACTAATGCATAAGTGAAATGATCAATAATAGAAAGGTCTTCTTTGTTAAATTTCCCTGCTAAATGAGCTTCAGCCATTGCCATACCAACTGCAGTAGCGATCCCTTGTCCTAATGGGCCCGTTGTAGCTTCAACACCATCAGTGTGTCCAAATTCAGGATGTCCTGGAGTTTTACTATTTAGTTTACGGAAATCTTTAAGATCTTGTAATGAAACATCGTAACCTGCAAGATGTAGTAAACTATATAACATACTTGAACCATGACCAGCTGATAATACAAAGCGGTCACGGTCAAACCATTTTGAACTTTTTGGATTATGCTTTAAATGGTCTGCCCATAATGCATATGCCATTGGCGCAGCACCCATTGGTAATCCAGGATGACCAGAATTAGCTTGGTTAATCGCATCAATTGAAAGTGTACGGATTGTATTAATTGATAATGTAGAAATCGAGCTCATAATTTAAATACTCCTTTTTAGATCTGTTTTGTTGTTTTCATTTTCTTGTACAAAATCTGTATCTAACCACCATTTGAAACCATCTTCTGCTAATAATTCATCAGCAGCTTCTGGACCAAATGAACCGGATTTATAAGTATGAAGTGGTACTAAATTTTCTTCAAATGCTTCTAAAATTGGTTGAACCCATTGCCATGATAATTCTACTTCATTCCAATGAGCAAAAAATTTCGAATCGCCTCGTAACGCATCGTAAACTAATAACTCATACGCTTCTGGACGATCTTCTTTATTCGCAAAATACTCAGCTTGTACAGGTTCAATTTTGCCCTCTACGCTTTTGCTATTTAAATAGAAAGAAACTCTTTCATTTGGATTAATTTCAATAACCAATAAATTTGGTCCGTTATTCGTTCTGTTCTTTTTGGCAAGGTTTTGAATCGGGCTTTTAAATTCAAATACGATTCGAGTAGATTTTTCTTTCATTCTTTTACCTGTACGGATATAGAATGGGATTCCCTTCCAAAAATCGTTTTCTATTAATACTCTTGCTGCTACATACGTATCATTTTGTGATGAAAAATCAATTCCTGGTTCTTGTCTATATGCAACTACTTTCTTACCATTTTGTTCACCAGAACCATATTGACCTCGCACTACATGGGAAACTACTTCCTCTTTTGATAGAGGTCGAAGAGATTCAAGAACCTTTTTCTTTTCAGCTCTAACGTCATTTGCTGTATTTTGGTTAGTTAAATGCATAGCAGACATCATTAACATTTGTAACATATGATTTTGGAACATATCACGAATTGCTCCAGATTTATCATAATAACCCGCTCGTTCTTCAACACCGACTGTTTCACTTGCCGTAATTTGAACATTTGCGATATATTGATTGTTCCATAAAGCTTGTAAAACAGGATTAGCAAACTCTAAAGCTTCTAAGTTTTGAACCATTGGTTTGCCTAAGTAATGATCAATTCGGTAGATCTCATCTTCTTTAAATGACTTACTTAATTTTTCATTTAAATCTCTAGCAGTTTTCAAATCACGTCCAAAAGGTTTTTCAATGATTAGTCGCTTCCAACCTTTTGTCGTACCTAGTCCACTTTCCTTAATATTTGATGCAATTACTTCAAAAAATTCTGGTGCTACAGATAAATAAAATAATCTGTTATCAGGTATCTGTAATTCCAGTTCTCTTTCTTTGACTAAATTTAATAAATCAACGAATCCTTCTTTATTCGTAATATCTAGCTGTTGATAACGAACTGAATCTAGAAATTCTTGGACCATTTTTTGATCTTCTAAAGAACGTCTTGAAAAAGTAATCAGTGATTGCATTACTTGATTCTGAAATTCGTCATTTGAAAAATCTTTCCTACCAATTCCAATGATTGAAAAAGACTCAGGCATCTTTTGATCTATAAATAGATTATATAATGCAGGAAAAATTTTTCGTTTTGCTAAATCGCCTGTGGCTCCGAACAATACAAATGACATAGAATCCATTAACTAAACCTCCTCTTAGTCGAACTTTTAACTAGTTGATAATAAAAAATATATTTTCAAACGATCTTTAATTTTTATTTAGAGCTACTAATGTTAGTTCAAATAATTCATTCCAATTATTCATTCGGAAAATATTTTTTACCCAAACCTATATTACATGAAAATATTTTTTATTTCCATTAAAATGCTTATGTTTCTATTTATTGGATTTTTTAATTTCATTTAAAGAATACTCGTTAATTGTAGAGTTTAGGCAAAGACAGAGGTAGCTGCACTTATACATAATTCCACAAATTGGTAACTGCTTCGTTTTTCTTCTCTGCTGCCAATTTCTACTTTCATAATGAGAAAAAGCCTTAATTAACTTTTCAGTTTAATTAAGGCTTTAAAAGGAACGTTTTATTATTTGAATATTATGTGAAAATCAATCTTAAGCTCGTCAAAACTAAACCAATAATAAATCCACAAACAGCTCCATTTACACGAATCCAAGTAATATCCTTACCAATTTTATTCTCCAATAAATCAGTTATTTCTTCAGTAGATAATTTTTCAATATTGTATCTTACTAAATCACTAATTTTGTGATGATATTTTTCAATTGTATTATTTAATAGTTTCTTAAAACTTTGCTCAATACTATCAATCCAATTCGAATTTTTAATGTTTCTGATCATTTTTTCAATCGCATTTAAAATAAATACTTCATCATTCATTTTATTTCTGAACAGTTTAATTGCTTGATCTACAAGATATTCATAGCCTTTATTTTTCCATTCATCCAATTGACGAATAATATTTTCATTCGATTTATTTTTTTCAGCTTCCAATCGAATAAACGATAAAATGAAATTCCTTCTGTCACTATTCGGATGTTTTAATTCCGAAAGTAAATCAATTAATCCACTATGTATAAATTCTGTTATTTTCTCTTCTCCAATCATTGGTAGAAAAGCTTTAATCATAAAAAACTTTCGCTCGATAAACTGTATAACTTCTTTACCGATTAATTCCTTTATATGTGGTAAGCTAACCGTTTCTTCGATTTTATTAATTAAAAATTCATATGTCTTTGCATCCCATTCTTTTTCAATAACCGTATCGACAGCCTTACTTAATAAGTTCTGAGATGATATCGATTCTATTGTCGGTTTGAATGTATTTAGTAAAAACTTTCTAATTGTATCATCCTGAATAGATGCACCAAACTGCTTGATTGAATGAACCATTTTATTTCTAGATTCATCATTTTCTAGCATCTTTTCAAAAGCATTTATACCTTGATTAATCCAATCACGTTCTTCTACCTTTTCAATTAAACTTTCCTTACTAAGCCATTGATTATTAAGTGTATTTAAAATCCCTTCAGTAATCTTCTTTCTATTTTTAGGCAATAAAGCTGTATGTGGAATCGGTAAACCAAGTGGATGACGAAACATTGCAGTTACTGCAAACCAATCGGCAAGACCACCTACTAAAGCTGCCTCAAACCCACCAGAAAGGATTTGAAATAATTTAGATTGAAACGGCATAGTTGCAGCGAAACCACAAGTTGCCACTATTAGTGAAATATTGGCAAGCCGTTTTGAATTCTTTTCTTTCATTTACTAAAAGCCTCCTGTATCTATTTGAAAATAGTATATCATTCCTTTAATCTATTTTCTAAAATCAAATCTAATAATTAATAAAAGAATTTGTCCGTAAGCATATTTGTAAAGTTTTTTTAATTTAGAATCAAAAAAGAGACTGTTTTCACAGCCTCATGAATTGCATCACAATGATAAATCAAAAATTTAATTGAAAATGATGACATGTAATATTTAAACTATTTTTTAGATAAAATCTATGAGCATCGTAACGTTGTACGCCTGAATCTAAATGGAATTGTTCACAATTATTTTGTTTTGCTTCATTCATTAACCAGTTCCACAGAAGTTGGGCATAGCCCTTTTTACGATGATTTTCACTTGTAATTAAGTCATCAACATAAAAATATTTCCCCCATGCTAATGATTCTGTCAAACGATAACCAGCAACGACTGTAACTTCATCATTTTCGATCACGGCAACAAGCTGATAATTATTTGTGTTAATTAATCTGTTAATCGTGTTAACATATTCGTCTTCTCTTAAATGTGGACGTAATTGACTTACTGTTTGAAACGTTTTCAAAATATCCGAACTACTTTTCATTATTTTTACTTCTGCCATATTCTATCTCTCCAATCACACTAAACGTTCTACTATAAAAATACCACAATTTTCTATCGTTTTTTATGGAATGATTTTTATAATTTGTGGTTTATGGTTCGAAACCTTTTTGACTAATAAAAAGCTGATTCTCTGAAAAATATTTTTTAAACCGATAATAAACGATTTGATAAGCATCTGGACCATACCAATTTTCTAGATTAAGCTCAGTATATTTTTTTTCAATACCAAGACGACCTGTTCGTTTCCCTCCGCTTCCGTCACCCATGAAAAAATCATCGATACAAATCCTATGGACAATTTCCGATAACTTTTTGGGAAAATCCTCGCTACTAGGCAAAATAGGAGCGATTGTAGCTTGTGTTGGAATTCCAGCTTTAACAAGTTCTTCGATTGTTTTAAGTCGTGCATTAATAGTAGGAGCAGATGGTGAAAAAGACTTTCTTATTTCATCCGAGTCAGTTTCTATCGTCATACTTACTCGTACTTTTTCCTTAAATAGCTTTAAGAGATCTATATCTCTTTTTACAAGCGGACTCCGAGTTTGAACGAATAAAAAATCCGGCTGATTTTGCAGCATGACTTCTAATAGACTTCTAGTCAATCTTTCTTTAAATTCAATCGGTTGATAGGGATCAGTGCTAGAGGACATAAAAATGGTTACTTTATCTTTACTTTTTGCCTTTTTCAATTCTTTCTCTAGAATAATAGGGGCACTCTGTTTAATATCAACCCAACTACCCCATTCTTTTTTTCGAAATAGTGAGACTGGCATTTGTCTAACATAGCAATATGAACATGCAAATGAGCAACCAGTATAAGGATTTAAAGAGTGAGTATATCCTGAAAGAAAACCTGTACCTTTATTTAGAATGGTTTTTGGATTTTTATAAAATAGTTCACTTTTCATCCAAACCCCTCCTAATTAATTTCTAAATGTTAAGTTTCTTGTTTCAATTTTTAAAAGGCTTTTCTTCATTTCTAAACCACCACGATAACCAGTTAATGATCCATCTTTCCCTATTACACGATGACAAGGAATAATGATCAATATTGGATTTGCACCAATTGCTCTCCCGACTGCTCGAACAGATTTTGGCTTATTTAGATAACTCGCAATGTCTGAATAAGTTTTAGTTTCTCCATAACCGATCGAGCAAAGCGCATTCCAAACTGAATTTTGAAAATCTGTACCTCGAAAATCAAGTCTACTCTTAAAATTAGTTCGCTCACCCTCTAAAAATTCAATAATTTCTTTTTTATAAACTTCTAATATTGTTTCATCTTCTATCATATCAATTCTAGGAAAGTATTTATCCTTAAATAAAAGTAACTCTTGAATGGTTCCACTTTGTGAGCCTACGAAACATAGCCCATTTATTGTTGCAGCAATATAAATCTTCCAGTCTTTATATTCGATTAAAGTCCAATATAATTTTTCAGTTAAATGCAATTTTTATCACCCTTTGCTCTTCATGGTCTTATTTAAATTTTATTATAGACTTAATTAAGAAAAATGGACTTATACTAGAATGAAAGAGCAAGAATTTGAAAAAATATTTTAGTATGAGATGCAAATAAGTGCTTAGATCACTAAATCATGTCTAGAGTACTGCAATTAGGGAGTCTATCTGTGCAAAAAAAGTGTACTGCAATTAAAACAATTAATTACCTATACCGGTTAGGGTATTTGTCCTGTAAAATGTACGTACAATCGTGAGTAAATTCAAATGAAAAGCTAGCTAATGTAATCTAAAGCCTTCTGCAATGAATAAAAATTGATATATATAAGCTTTTAACTGGAAAGAAAGTCAGTTCCATCAATAATACCCTAATGCCTGGTCCATTTTACAAAACATTAGGTGGGGCCACTTTATAGCAACCTACTAAACAAAACAACCCCTTACCTGTCGAAAAAGCCCAAAATTTGTATTTTATTTCTGCTTTTCAATCATATCCATTACTAATTTTTCAGCTGCATTTTTATATAAATTACTCATATTAACAAAAGAAGTAATTAAGAGGAATTGTTCAATATATTCTTTATTATCATCTAAAATATGCTCAATTTCTTTGTTTACATTTTCACTAGATTGTTGTAGTTCAGTTTTAAACTTTTCAACGTTTAGTTCATTTAAATGTAAAAAACTTGAATAAATATCATCAATATTAATTTCATTGTTTTCAAGTATTCTTTGATTTAACCCATTTAAAGTTTCTTTAATATCATTAATCGAAAGTGCACCTTTTAAATGATAAATTAAGCTGATTAAAATGATATGATTTTTTGTGTATTTCTTATTTTTTATTGGGAAAAGCAATTTAGCTTTAGCGTAATTATTAATCATTGTTTTTGTCATTACTTTTTCATTAGAATTTGGTTTCGCAAATTTATTATCAAATAATTGGATTACTTGATCCATATATAGATCAAGATTAGGGATATCATCTAATAAGATTTTTTTATCTATATCTATTTGTTCAATTAATTCATTAATCTTTTTCATATTTCGTCCTCTTCTTATGTAATTTACGGGTTAATTTTATCATAAAAAAATTGTTCTTTAAACACTTGACTATATAATGTAGTTGATGATAACTTTATATGTAGTTATCAAAACTACATAACATAGTTGGAGGAGATATACATGGGGAACTTTATGCGTGAACCTATTAATTCCATGACACACTTAGTTGGTGCTGTCTTATCCCTATTTGGGTTACTAGCGATGGTTTTAAAGTCTACTTTTTCTGGTGGAAGTGTATTACAAACAACTGCCGTTATTGCATTCGGTGTAAGTATGATTCTTCTCTATTTGGCTTCAACGACCTATCATATGGCAAAAGCTAGCGATAAAATAATTGCTTTCTTAAGACGAATGGATCATTCAATGATCTTTGTCTTAATTGCAGGTACATATACTCCTTTTTGTATTATTAGTCTAAAAGGTACATTGGGATGGATCATCTTTTCGATTGTATCTTTCATTGCATTTTGTGGTGTTTTGTTCAAGTTGATATGGTTTAGTTGTCCAAGATGGTTATCAACAGCCCTTTATATCGCTTTAGGATGGGTCATTATACTTGCTTTTGCACCTTTATCTGATGCGATTAGTATGAAAGGAATGTTCGCGCTAATCTTAGGTGGAATTTTCTACACGGTTGGTGGCGTCATATATGGAGTAAAACCTAAATTTTTATCTTTTAAAAATTGGGGATTCCATGAAATTTTTCATATTTTTATTATGCTAGGAACACTTTGTCATTTCTTCTGTGTTTATTACTTTGTAATCTAACGAATCAAAAAAACCATCTCAATGGATGGTTTTTATTATTTCAAGATACCTGTTCCGACAATGTTCACTTCAACTCTTGGTTTAATTGTTATTTTAGGATAGTCTTTGTTCCAATCGAGTTTTTTCCACACTTCTGGATGAAATGACATTAACTGTCTGCCAATTCCTAATGCATCACAATTTGATTCTTGAACTGTTTTAATGATTTTTTCAGCTTTTATTGTTAATTGCTTTGTAATTTTTTTATTTAACTTATCAATTTCTTTGATGGAATCTAATTCATCATGTGCGTACTCAAGTGTATCAACGTCCAGTTTTAGATTTAAATTTACGGTTATTTTATTGTCTTTTGAGACTTTAATTTTCATTTTCGGCTTATTTTTTTTCACTTGAATCGTTATATACCGTTCCCTAATATCTTTTTCTTTCGGACTAACTTCTACATTAAATCTTGCGTACTTCTTCATTTGATCTTTAAATAAAAGTAACATAGTAGGTTCATCACCTAAAAGATTATACCCTGTATATTTTTGATTGTTAAATAATGCTACCCCAGAAATATCAATCAATTTATCATCATCTTTTTCAATTAGCGGTAAAAAAATATCTTCACCTGGGTCGAACATAATTGTACAAATTGTTTGAACATTTTCAATCGGAACCATCGTATGGCTTTCTCCGTTAGTTACTAAATCCAAAATTTCTTCACTTATAAGCGTTTCCTCCACTTTGCTTAGTTTTAAAATATCTTCTGCTCGTCCCTTAGTAATAATAACTTTTGCCCCTAATGAACTTCTTGGGTCTCTATATATAACATCGAATATAGGATAAATATCCTGTTTAGACAATTCATCTCCTAGTAATAAAACCCTTGTTTTATTAGTAGCATAATCCCCTGCTACTTTTCGAGTAACTTTTATTCTTGCATCACTTGTTGTTTTTCCAGTGGCAGTAATAATGACATTTGTTGTTTTAACTTGTGTAGGATCACTTCCACCTTGGCTATTTGTTTTAATGACTGCAGTTACTAGCATATTATTATCCTCTGCTAGATCAAATCCAGCACTATAAACTAGCTTAGACTCCTTTAGTAATCTTTGATCCCAACAACTAGTTAAAGGCAAAATACAAATTAAACAGATCAAAACTAATTTATATTTCATATGAATTACCTAGTTCTTTCTTTTTTCTAATAAGCGAAACAATTAATAAAATTAATGGTAATACAAAGATAAAAAAATAACTTGTAAAAGAAAGAATTGTCCCAAATTTCATTACAAATTCTTCACTATGAGGTAAAAAAGTACAGATGATCGTGATAGCTAGTCCTGTAAAAATAGTTGTTTTACCATGGCTTTTAAACTTTAAGAGTTTGCTGATTCCGAAACTAGTTAAATATAAATAGGTTACAAATGAGGTTAAGATTGGTACAACCCAAATAGAAAGAAAGACAAGGTCTAACCTTTCAATCACTTCATATGATAATGATTTTAGTAAGTATAAAATTGGCTCGGGAACAATTGCAATTTCCGCTTTGCTAAAACTCATATAACTTGTAATTAAAAAAAATGTATACAAGACGCTAACAAAACTAATTGAGATTGTTCCAGCTTTTAAAATTTTAATTGGCTTTCCTTTTACATACGGAAATAATACTAAAATGAACTCAAATCCCATCATTGAAATTAGTGCATCGTGTGCTCCAAGAATGATGTTTTTAACCCCCGCCTGTCCAACTGGAAATAAATAGCGATAATTTACATTATTGTAAGAACAGAATTCAAAGAAAATCAAAAATAAAATTAGAACACAAACGAAAGTAAAAAATCGTGCGATTACTTTCATATTTTCTTTTGCTAAATAAACCCCTGTACCTACGATAAATATGATCAATACAAAAGACGGAGTAAATGTAAGAATCCATTTTTTAAGTACAGAAATGGTGATAATCACCACATAAATCGCAACAATAAAGAAAAATAAGATATAAAGATACGAAATGACAATCCCAATATATTTACCAACTATTTTCGTTGTATATTCATAGATCGTATCTTTAGGAAATCTACTACCAAGTAACCACATAATTAGTAAAAGTAAAAACACCCCACCCCCAGCAACTAAGGTTGAAATCCAACCATCGTGTTGGGCGTGTTTATGGACTACATATGGTAGTGAAAGTAATCCCACACCAATTTGAGCTTGAATGATGACGAATGTAAATTGCGATATTGAGAGCATTTTTTCATTTTTCATCATTTTCCCATCCTCTAGAATTATTTTCACGTTTAAACGACTTTGGTAAAGGTGCAAATGGTCGTTTTTTCATTTTCCATTGTGGAACGCGAACAACAGTATCTTTTAAATCTGATTTTCTAAATGGAGCAAATGGCGCGAAATATGGTGATCCAAACGATTCGAGTTTACATAGATGGATTAGGATAATGCTAAGTCCAAAAACAATACCGATTAATCCTATTAATGATGCTGCAAACATTAAAGGAAATCCAAGTAATCGGACAGAGGTTCCGATTTCATTATCTGGTACAACAAATGATGCAATTGCCGTAAGTGAGATAACAACAATCATCGTATTTGAAACTAAATTTGCTTGAACAACGGCAGTTCCAATTACCAACCCTCCAACAACACCAATTGTCTGAGCGATTGGGCTTGGAAGACGTATCGCAGATTCTCTAAGTAATTCTAATGTTATTTGCATTCCTAATGCTTCTATTAATGGTGGATAAGGGACGTTTTCTAGTGAACTCTTTACATTAAAAACTAGGTCAATTGGAATAATTTCAAAATGAAAGGAAACTAATGCGATATATAATGCAGGTAATGATATGGCAATTAAAAAACTAACCAATCTTAAAAGACGTGCAAATGACGCGACCATCCATCGGCTATTGTAGTCATCAGGTGATTGATAAAAAGTGAAAAATGTAATTGGTAAAACAAGTGCTGATGGGCTACCATCTGTAAGAATCGCAACCCTTCCTTCCATTAAATTACCCGCTATTCGATCAGATCTTTCAGTTGCCAGTACCTGTGGAAAAGGTGAATATGGGTTGTCTTCTATAAATTCCTCAAGATTACCTGGTGAATGGACATAATCAACATTTATATAAGAAAGTCTTCGATGGACTTCCTTAACTAACTCCTCATTTGCAATCGTATCAATATATAACACTGCTAATCGAGTATCAGATTCTACACCTACTGATAAAGTTTTAACAACAAGATTAGGATTACTAATTCTTCGTCTTATTTGATTAATATTTGTCAGTATACATTCCACTAATCCATCATGGGAGCCCCTAATTGTTTGTTCACTAATAGGCTGTTGAATTGATCTATTTTGAAAAGAAGTAGTTTCTAAAATAAATACGCTTTGTTCAGCTTCTGTGAAAATGAGCGTGTAGCCTTTTACAATACTGAGAATACATTCATCAAAAGAAGACGAACTTTTAATATCATTAATTGAAACTGTATTTGGAATTGTGTCCTTTGGATTATTAATAATTTGTTGAATGATTTGGACTTCAAGAGCTTCTCTACCAACAATTGTACTAATATAGACAACTACAATCTTTTTATTTTGAAACATTAAATGTCTAATCGTTAAATCACTTGTATTTATTAGTGATTTCTTTACATTTTCTACATTCCGATTCAAATCGCCACTTATTTCAATCATTGAATCTCGATTATTTTGGTTATGTTTATTAGAACGCATTATGCATTTCACCTAATTTCCAAACTCATACAATAAATTAGATTTATTTTGCGTTAATTTAATGTTATTATTCACTTTGAAATTCCAGTATTTGTATACCTATTAACATTTGAATAAAAAAGGCGAACCTATCAGTCAAAGTAATGACTTTAAGGTCGCCTTTATATTGTACTTAATTATTCATTTACTCTTTTTTTCCAAATTCCAAGCATAATCGCTGTGATGATTGAACCAATTAATATAGCTAGTATATACAATACTGGTTTATTTACTAACGGAATAACAAACGCTCCACCATGTGGCGCAGGTAATGTAATACCAAATGCCATTGCAAGTCCACCTGCGATTGACGAACCTACAACAGAACTTACAATTACTCTTACAGGGTCTGCTGCAGCAAATGGTATCGCTCCTTCTGTTATAAATGAAATCCCCATAACATAGTTTGTAATACCTGATTTACGTTCCATTTCAGTAAACTTCGATTTAAAAAGTGTAGTAGCTAAAGCAATACCTAATGGAGGTACCATCCCACCTGCCATTACAGCAGCATGTGGTGCAAAATTATTTGCTGCAATTGCAGCAATACCAAATGTGAATGCAGCTTTATTGATAGGTCCACCCATATCTACTGCCATCATTCCTCCAAGAATTAATCCTAAAAGTATAGCGTTTCCACCATTTAAACTACTTAACCAATGAGTTAAAGCTGAATTTAAATAGGTTACAGGAGGATTTACGACTAATTCCATTAAAATACCAGTAATCAATAATCCAAATACAGGATATAATAGAACCGGCTTAATGCCTTCTAATGATTGTGGTAACTTAGAAAATACTTTTTTTAGTCCAAGTACAACATAACCAGCTAAGAAACCGGCAATTAAACCACCTAAGAATCCCGCGCCAGCACTTGAAGCTAAAAATCCACCAACTACCCCTGGTACAAATCCAGGTCGATCGGCAATCGAACTTGCAATAAAACCGGCTAATATAGGAACTAAATAACTAAAAGCACCAGTTCCTCCAATTTTCATTAGTAATTCAGCAACTGGACCTTTTGTATGAATTCCACCAAAAGCAAATGCTAACGCAATTAGAATCCCTCCGCCAACTACAAAAGGTAACATATTACTTACACCATTCATTAAGTGCTTGTATATACCAGAGCCTGGATTCGTTGAAGAACTTCCTCCACCACTATGATTAGCATGAAAAATTGGTGCATCTTGTTTAACAGCTCTTTCAAGTAATTCCTTTGACTTGCGAATTCCATCTGCTACTGGTACTTGGATGACATGTTTTCCTTCAAAGCGATTTACTTCAACTTGTTTATCTGCTGCTACAATAATCGCTGCTGCTCTATTAATCTCGTCTTTTGTTAATTCATTTTTTATCCCTGTTGATCCATTCGTCTCAACTTTTAAATCAATATTTAATTCTTTTGCTTTTGCCTTTAAAGCATCTGCTGCCATATAAGTGTGAGCAATACCTGTTGGACATGCAGTTACTGCAAGGACTAGTGGTCGTGTAGAATCTTCACTAACTGTTTCTTCTTTTTCTTCATTTAAAGATTTTTCTTTTTGATCAATTAATTGAATAATTTCATTTGAATCTTTTGCACTTAATAATGAGCCACGAAATGCTTCATCCATTAATAGTGAAGATAATCTAGATAATGTTTCTAAATGCGCATTATTTGCGCCTTCACTCGCTGCAATCATAAAAAATAAATGAGCTGGTTGACCATCGAGTGATTCGTAATCAATCCCTTCTTTTGATCGACCAAATGCAATTGCAGGAGTCTTAACCGCCGCAGTCTTAGCATGTGGAATTGCTATACCTTCTCCAATTCCTGTAGTACTTTGACCTTCACGTTTTAAAATCGCTTCTTTAAACTCTTGTTTATCGTTTAATTTCCCTGCCTGATCTAAAACCTGTATTAATTCATCTATTACTGACATTTTTGATGATGAATTTAAATCAATGAGAACTGTATCTATTTTTAATAATTCTGTGATTCTCATAGTTCGCCCCCCCTAGCCTTTTTCAATCTTTACTTGATTAAGTAATTCTTCAATTTTTTCTCTTTTAGTTAAATCCTCTGAAAAAGCAGTAGCACTACCTGATGCTACACCTACTTTAAATGCAGTTTCAATATTATTAGTTTTTACATAAGTACCAACAAAACCTGCCACAAGTGAATCACCTGCACCGACTGAATTAATTACTTCTCCCTTTGGAACATTTGATACATAAACTTTAGACTCAGTAATAAGAATCGCTCCATCACCTGCAAACGATATTCCTACATTTTGAGCACCCATTTCAACTAACTTTTTACCGTAAGGGATTGCTTGTTCAATTGAAGTAATTTTGACATCAAATAGGTCACCTAATTCATGATGATTTGGCTTGATAAAGAATGGTCGATGTTTTACCACATCTAAAAGTACTTTTCCACTTGCATCTACTATGATATGAATCCCATTCTCTTGTCCCCACAATGTCAATTGTTCATATAAATCAGATGGTAATGTATTAGGGATATTACCAGCTAATACAACATAATCACCTTTTTTAATTTGTTTTAGTTTATAAAAAAATTGATCTAATTTTTCCTCAGAAATTGCAGGGCCTTGTCCGTTAATTTCCGTTTCTAATTGAGATTTTAATTTTATGTTAATTCTAGAATCACCTTCAACTTGAACAAAGTCAGTTGTAACTCTTTCATTTTCCAAGACATTTTTAATAAAATCTCCTGTAAATCCTCCGACGAAACCAAGTGCAATGCTTTCGACATCTAATCTTTTCAAAACCCTAGAAACATTAATTCCTTTACCACCAGGAAATTTATTTTCCCGTTTCATTCGATTAATTTTTCCTAATCCTATATCGTCTACTTCAACGATGTAATCAATTGAAGGATTTAGTGTTACTGTATAAATCATGATTTCACTACCTTTATCAAAGATGTTTTTTCCTCAAATTGTTTGGCTAGTACATCATCTATTTCATCTGTTAATATAATTGCTTCTTCAATGTCACCAATCTTCGCAAAACTTGTTTCGCCAAATTTACTGTAATCAGCTAGTATAAATACTTTCTCAGACATAGAGATTGCTGTTTTCTTTACAAACGCCTCTTCAGGATCTGGCGTAGTATAGCCAAACTGGGGATGGATACCGTTGGTCCCAATAAAACATTTATCAAACCGATAATTCTTTAGACTTTCAGAAGCCATACTACCAATCAACGCTTTTGTATGCCCTTTCATTTTTCCGCCTAAAAGATATGCGGACACTTCATTTTCGAAAAGAGCTTCAACATGCATTAATCCATTCGTTACGACTGTTACATTTAACCCCTTTAATAAAGGAATCATTTCAAATGTAGTGCTTCCGGCATCTAAATAGATACAATCACCTTCATTAATTTGAGTTACTGCAAGCCCAGCGATTAATTTTTTATTTTGAACGTTTTTGGATGTTTTTTCAGTCATGCTTAATTCAGTGGCTTTGCTATTGATCGAAGCTGCTCCACCATGAACTCTTTTTAAGAGATTAAGAGACTCAAGCTCAACTAAATCACGTCGTATTGTGGACTCAGAAGTATTTGTAGCCTCTACAATATCCCTTAATTTCACAATACCCATTCTTTTTATCATCTCTATAATGAATTGTTGTCTTTCCGGAGTTAACATAGAATTCATCCTTTCATAAAACAAAGTATAAGACACAAAAAATAAAAAATCAATCATTTTCTTTCAAAAACATTCAATAACAACCTAAAACATTCAAAAGTATTCAAAAACGTTCAAATTTGTAAAAATTTACAAGCTACATTAAACTAAAAATAAGTATTTAAATTTGTTTTTATATTATTTCTAACGATTACTCATAATATTTATCTAATTATGAAATACTCAAATTTTAGATTCATAGAGTCTAAAAAAGAATTTTGGTTTGCAATTATTAAAATAGAAATGGGGAATATTTGATGAAAGAGAATATCCAAATTCGTGAGGAACTTATGGAAGTTATTGACCATTTAACAGATGAACAGTTAAATAAGAAGGTAAATAATGAAAAATGGACCATTATGCAAGTTCTTGAACATTTATATTTAATGGAATCTAAATTAGTAAAGCTGATGACACGTAAATTTAATGAAGCACCTAGTGAAGTGATTCAAGATAAGCCAATTCACCTAGCAACTGATCGTACTAAAAAAATTACTTCTCCACCTCATTTTGAACCAACTGATCAATTCATTACTAAAAAAGAAATGACTGAGAAATTGAACCAATCTAGAAGATCACTACATGAATTTGTAGAACTAACGAAAGATCATAAATTAGAAGATAAAGGCATGCCACATCCGATTTTTGGACAAATCAATTTAAAACAATGGATTCCTTTTATAGGCATTCATGAAAAACGTCATATTGAGCAAATTAGAGAACTAAAAAACGAATTATTCATTAAATAAACATATTAATAAGAAACTTTGAATTAGATGATAGGCACTTCAAATTTTAAAATAATTTTCATCTTTCAATTTATTATGTCCAATTGTTTTTAAATAGATTGTTAATATTTCTTGGGGTTTTACTCAAACCTCTCTAGCCAATATAAAAAAGAGCTTACAACATGTAAGCTCTTTTTTTAGAGTGATGAAAGATAAAATGGTCAATATGAAAATGGACTTTATGGTAACATTTAATGTTGTGGTCAATATAACCCTGTAGTGGAAATATCCTACCACACAACTTATTTATCAGTGATAAAATTAATTGACAAAGATCTTCTTTATATTGAAGAAATTGCCTCTAATTCTTTTTGGTAAACACTAAGTATTTGATCTTTATGTACTTCTAACTGATTTGACACTTGAGAAATTGAATAACCGATAAATAAAGGAGATACAACAAACCTTGGAATAATTTTACAAATAATCTTCCCCTTCCAATTATAAAAGAATAAATTATAGCTATTAAGACCTTTATAAAAATGGTTAAGTAAATAATGTGTAACAGTTTGTAAGTAAACAGCCATTTGTGGGATAAATTTCCGATTATCAATTAGAATATTGAATTCTCTAAATCCCATAATGGGATGAGTAGAAATGTTTAATTCATAACCATTACCAGCCGAAATAGTTATCCCTTCGAAATACACATCCGTTACCTTTTTGTTATAATCAATGCTTTTTAAGCCAACAATTTGCATATGCGGATGACTTAATGTTCCCCCTGATAATGGGCCATGATTTTTATATAAAATAACAGATTTGTATTCTCCTGTCGATTCCATTTCATCCCATTTTTCAATCGCAAAGGTTAATAATTTTGTCAAATGTGTTATCGAATATTTCGAAGGATCTCCTTCACAATCATCACTTTCAATAATAACAGTTTGAAAAGTTTCTTCTAATGTTGGGAATTTATTTTTCAAATAAATGATCGATCCTGATGTATCGATAATATCCGTTAAGTTTTCACGATCACAAAATGGACATTTAACTTCTTTATTTTTAATACTATCAGGTTTTTTAACACCTATATCCATTTTAAATTGTAAGACCTCATTTTGAATATCCATCCCGGTTTCCCCTTTGAAAAAAGTATATTAACAATGTCTTTAAATTAAGAACGCCTTTAATTCTTTCCCTCTTTTTAAATTTTTAATTCCAATTTTTTCGGTTATCATATGAATAAATTTAGTGATATGTATTCCATCTATCCATTTACATAATATAAAACGATGCAATTGATTTTCAATTAAAACGCTCAAAAAACATTTCATTCTTTCTAGATTTAACAATCTGCATAAATGGAATTCTATTTTCAACTAATAATTCTGTGAATTTTATTTGTTCTTCAATTACTCCATCAGAAGCTCACTAAAAAATTCATTAATCTAAAGCGGCGTAAACTTAAATTTAGCTTTAAGAGTTCAATAAAATGTTTAATTCTTTCAAAATAAATTTAATCGATTGAATTCTGGTAAAATCTGTAAGAGTGATATAATCTATTCATTTCATTAACAAATAAAATAAACATGAATCTAATTTAGTGACTTAAAATAGTATCTTTTTCAACTAATTTTCAAATACTAAAAACGATATTCAGTTGAATATCAAAGATATCCTAAATTATCTTAGAGGTGAATCAAACATGACATTAAAAAATCATTTAGATCCTCATTCTCAGAAATTTTACCACAATTGGACTAGACCTAAACATGCTAAATCACAAGTCAATGGACATACTATGGAGTCTCAGAACACGATCATTTTAAGAAGCAACGCTAAGGCACATAGATGGTAAAAAAGGATAATTAAGGAGCGGGAAGACATTTAGTTGTCTTCCTTTCTTTTATCAAATAAAAACTAGCCATGACAATTGCCACGGCTAGTAAAACATTCATTATTTGTTTGTTCCATGTTGTTTAGTAGGCAATTTTTCGTTTGGTGTTCCATTACCTTGATGTTCTCTATTTTTTTGGTCTTTTCTTTGTTTTTCATGTAATTTTTCGACAAATTCATGTGTATCTTCCATTTTTTTAATCCTCCTTAGTAAAGAATCTAAATGTTACTTTAACCAATCAGGTAGGAAAAAATTCATATTTTCGTGATATAGAAGTTACATAAGAAATTTTATCAAAAATAATACAGCCCTTACAATCAAGATTGTTTGAGCAATTCCAAATAAGAGTCCTGTTATGAAACGTAAGAGATTATTACTTTCTCTCCATTTCCATTTCTGTGTATATCCATCAATTAATAATGGAGTCATTAAAATAGGTATGTACCACCAGTATATAAAAGAGGAGAACATAAATAGAAATGGCAGAAACAAATACCCCAAAAGTATGGCAGTACATCTTGCACAAAGTGGAAAAGTATAAGAGCCTATATGAAATGACCTTTCTTGCTTACGATGACATGGAAACCAATTTAAATTCAAAATTAATCCCCCTATTAGTTTGGACAATCTGGGCTACAATCACAATCAGGTGCACAATCCGGTTTGCAATCAGGCATGTGATGATGACAATCAGGGATGTCACAATCAGGGATATAACCAAAATCACCACAATCACACCAATCGAATCGCCTATTCCGTCTTCTCCGCTCATAGTAAATAATCATTATAATTCCAAAAACGATACTTGCACTAATCACTATTAGTCCTTTAACTAAAAAACCCTTTATAATTAAGACAATTCCTAAAATAAGAAGTATAAAAAAACCACTGATTAAGAAAAAGACCAAATTTACCACTCTTTCTTAAAAATAATGAAAGACTAACCTGATGTTAGTCTTGTTCTGAGTAACAAACTTACTAATTAGATCTTGACTATAAAACTTTCTATTTTGAACGTTGGACCGCAGCACCAATTAAAATAAAAATGGCTGATAAAATATGCATAATCATACCTAATATTGGAATCCATGCAAGAAAAGATGTAACGATCCCAAAAATATTTCCACTAGCAGAAACACCAGCCTTTTTGGCTAGCACGAGTGTAATAATGTGGAGGATTAAAGCTATAAATAATGGTGAATAACCAAAACCAATAACGATCGAACCACCTAAAAAAGGTATCCCGAGTAATGCTTCAAACCCACCCGAAATCCATTTCATATTTTTTACGTTAGATCTCATAAAAACTCCTTTACAACATAAATATGTTAATTTCTAATAAGTACCATTGTATTCTATAAATTCTTATACGGATAGCTTTTATGATAAATTCATTAAAATTCAGTCTAAAGAATGAAATTTTTTGGTAAACATAAAAAAACAAGAGACAAATACTGTCCCTCACTTTTTAATTAGTTATATTGTTGTAAAAATGCCTTTACCGATTTTGCAATTGATTGTACATCTTTAAGTTGCTCATTTTTAAAGCTAAGAGATGTTTTCTTTTCATCTAATCCGAATGACTCCTGTAGTAAACCTGTTAAACCACGATAAGAACCAGCTTTATCTACTGCTACCATCATAAACAGTCCATCTTTATTTGGTTCGATCATACATTCTATTTCATCAAATCGCCATTCTCTTTTAGAGTTTGGAACAAACTCCCACTCTTGATAGAATCGACCATTTTGAGCTTCCACCTCGACCTGACGTAAACGGAAACCCAAAATTTTAAATGCTTCTACAAAGTTTGCTAATTCTTCATGTGCATGAACCATTAAGAAATCAGTATCTGTAGGGTCTATACTTAAATCGATGTCTAAATCAGTCTCAATCCAAACTTGGCCATGTCTAATAGTAATCGGTGTGTAAAATGGCAATTGGAACGAAAAGGGAATTATTTTTTGTTCATTCGCTTCAATTTTCATTTTTCCGGATACACGTTCTTCATGTAATTGGATTTTAACGTTTACCTCATCGTCTCCACTTTTCTTTTTAGCATAAGACTTTAATTTAAGCCCAATATGATTAATTTCTTGTGCAACTGAACCACCTTTAATTTCAACTACACCTTCAACAATTTTTCCTGGATATAAATCTCGAGTATGAATAATTGTATCTACTGAAGCTGCTCCAATTCCTAGTCTAGCTAGTACTTTTTTAAACATCAGATCCCCTCCAAAAAAATTACTACATTTCCATTATATAGTAGATTACCAGACTTGAATAATCCAAAATTAGTAATTATTCCCTTTTATACAGTATGAAAAAAAGAAATAATGATGTAATTTATGAAAATTGAATTAGTAGACAAGTTATTAATTGGATATGCATATTTTATAATATGAGATTAATTTTGGAGGTGTCTTATGCACTTTATATTTATTAAGAAAAAATGGTTTTTAATTTGCTTTCTCCTTATCGTGTTTGGATTAAGTGGTTGGTATTACTTAACCCCAAATTCAGTTCAGACTGCAGTAGAGCAGCAGCACGTAAAAACAATAGACATCGATATGATTACAGCCGAATTCAGTACAAAGCTAGATGATGGCACGGAAATTGAAGCTTATAGATGGGACCCAGGTACGATCGTAATCGAAAAAAACCAAAAAGTAAAATTAAAGATTCATGGAATAAACGGAAAAGAACATAGTTTCCATATCGAAGGAACAAATATTACGGGTGTAGTTGTCAAAGGTAAAACGACTGAAGTACCTTTATTCTTTAAAAAAGAAGGTACATACCGATTAATTTGTGATACTCACTCTCATGACGGAGCACCAATGATTGGTTATATTGTTGTAGATTAATTATTTATTTTAAGCAGGTAAACCAATCTGGCTTAAATGGACAACCAATTATATCTCAAAAAAAGATAGTAAAAATCGTCTAGTTTACAAAATTTACTATCTTTTTTATTCATTTTATTGATACTTTACGCTCATTTTTACCCTTTTTTAAAGTAATTTGTTTACTCCAAGTACCTTCCATTGGCAGTTCCAAGCTCACTTCATATAAACCCGTATTAATTTTCTTCATACTCGCTTGAACGTGATGATTCATACTTTTCATTTCCATTTTAAAATGAATCGAATCTACATCTACTTCTTTTCCATTTGAATCTACTAAATTTACTTGATACACATGTGTATGGTTTGTATTTGTTAATTTTTTTTCGTAAATTGATAATTGAATATGGTCTAAAAAAGGGTTCGATTTAACTTCAACCTTTTTTCCACAACCAGAACAAACTAGTAAAATACATAACATAGTTATGAATATGTAAAAGAATTTCTTCATGAACATCACTCCTTTTCGGATAAAATCCTCACAATTACTTTACTTAAAAAGGTAAATTAAGTTTGTAATAAAAATGTGAAAGCACAAGTAAAAATAAAATTATTCTTATCTCATACATACAATTAAGCTTTTTCAACATATAATTGAACGTTATAACTCGAACAACTAAAGATCCTACATAGGGAGGAGTTTAACTTAATGTTCTTAGAATGGGCTAGTATTGTATTAACTGTTCTACTTTCATCATATGTCATCATAATCACAAATAGAAAAAAAGAAAAACTTTCTTGTACAGCTGGAAAAATGATCAGTATGACGAATTCAATGATGACAAGTGTCACCTTGGGTACAATCTTTGGTATTTTTTTTCGGAATACAGATTTAACAATTCCTACTATTATGTCAATGATTGTAGGCGTTTTTATAGGATACTTAACGGGTAAACCGTTATCATTAATGTCTGTACTTGAAGGTATAACTGCGGGAATTATGGGTGGAATGATGGGAGCAATGCTTGGCATTATGCTACAAGAAACTTATTTAAACATTTTAATCTATTTTATAGACGTTGTTTTTGTATTAGTTACAATCCTATTAATTAAAGTGATTGATCAAGAAGTTAGCAAATTCAATAAAAATGAAAAATCTTTCCAATCAATATAATCATTATAATAGCCTACCTAATTTAAATTAGGTAGGCCTCCTCCGGTTTAGTAATTTATTCCTTAACTTGTTTTTCTTCTCTTCGTTCAAATAATATCCCTGCGATTAAAGCAAGTAAAACATTTGTAATTAACAATGGACTAAAATTAGAACCACAAACTAATGATAAGAAAAACGCAATAATAACGAATAGAACTGGCAAATTCATTTTATATTCTCCTTAAATGAAAAGTAAAAAATTTTAAGCATATTTAAAACTATTTTATATTAAAAATGAGTTTACCATGAATTTGGATTTTTTTAATAATTCTAAAAAAAAAACGATTCATTTGAATCGTTTTGGAATCAGGATTAGGTTCCTCGATTGTTTATTTAATAAATTTACTTTATTACATAATTTAGTACTCAATACCCTATATCCGAATTGTTTACACACTTGACAACTCCATAATACGGATTTAGACAAGTGTTTTTGTAGTAAATTGTTTAACTTCCTTTAAAAATAGATCCTTTTCTTCTAAAAATGGATAATGATTACTTTCATTTAAAATGACTAATTTTGAATTTTTAATTTCTTGAGCCATTTCTTCTGAATATTCAATTGGACATTGTACATCATGTTTGCCACAAATGATTAAAGTTGGGCAGCTTATGATTGCTAACTTTTTTGTTACATCGTAAATTTGATATTCCCTATTAAAATAATTTAGTCGAATTGCTGACATTTTTTTAGAGATTGGTAAATTAAAATAGTCATGATATCGTTCAGGCTTATGTAAAGATAGTTTTGTCCGCTCAATTGATAGAGCTACTCTTTCTTCATTAGACAATTCGTTACTTTTTAGTTTTTCAATTAATTTTTGCATAATCTTAAATTGCGGATGAGCCCGATTATAAATACAGTTTGTTGAAAATGTTGCATAGTCTCTTGCAGCAGCCCCAACAATAATATTATGATTTAAAGAATTAGAAAAATAGATTCCATAAATAATTCCAAGCATGCCACCAGTAGAATGTCCAGCAAAATCCCAGGATGAATAACCTAACGTTTTCCTAATTTCTTCTAAATCAAAAATTGTTTCTAACATACTTAATTCATAAGGAAAATGCGCTTTTTCGGAATTACCTGTTTCTCTTAAATTTATTAAAAATACTTTAAATAATTTAGTAAATGAATTTGCAAAATAATCTCCAGTATCATTAAACTCAGAGTAATTATGTGTTACACATAAAGGCTCTCCTTCACCTTTACAAAATACTTCAAATGTACCTCGTTTCGTTTCAATGAGTCTCCGTTCCCATTTCTCCATAGCGTAAAAACCTCTATTTTTTTGACATACCCTACTATTTCATGAAAATTGGTACTAATTCCTTTTATTTAAGAAATTGTTCACATATTATTCAAAATTAATAAATAAAATTCAGTTATCTCTTAACAATGTAATACCAAACTGCTTCATCTCCAAAGTAGTCACCCGTCGGTTTAAATCCAGATTTCTTATATAAATTCATAGCTAAATTATTATCTTTATGAACTGTTAAGCGAATTTCATTGCATTGCTGAAATTTATTCACAATCCATTTTATCATTTCGGAAAATGCTAATTTACCATAACCTTTACCCTGAAACTGTTTATCAATTAAAAACCCATTTATCCAATAACTATTTGTTGTATGTTCTTCATAAGCATGCATAATGAATCCGACCATTTTCTGATCGTCATAAATTGCAAATGGAATATATTCCACATTTTCGCCATCTGGTTTTATATATACTTTTGCAATAGATACAGCAACCGAAGGAACAAAATTCAATTGTTTTGTATCTACTTCAAGTTTTAAAGCTTCTTCCCAATTTTCTCTTGTTACGATTTCTAAATGAATAGTCATCGAGAGCCTCCCTTATTCTAAATATATATCCCTTATATCATATCACTTTCTTTGTATGATTCAGAAATTTCTGATATTACGGTAAATGAAATTTCTAATTCTAGGCGAATATTTTCTAGTTTTTAGGTAATAACAACCTTGAAAGGCAATTTTTCATATTTACTACCTAATTTTTATTTAGCTAGTACATTTAATAAATATGAAAGGAACTTATGATGAAAAAAATTGTTATTATTCTCTCTATCTTATTTGCATTTGCATTTGGTTCATTGGCTGGCATTGGTTTTAGTAAAGCTGAATTTGCAAGAAGCACACAAGAACATAATGTTATGTCTACTAATTGGTTTCAATCCTCTGCTGAAAACAAGGCTTTGCAAATTCAAATTTATAATCAGGCAAAAGAAGAACTTGCTGAAACAATGGTTAAAAAGAAGGCAAGTGATAAATTAAATAAAAAAGCGAAACCAGCCGCAGTTGTTTTAGACATTGATGAAACAATCCTTGATAATTCCCCTGATACTGCTTGGTCCATTAAAAATAATACTTCTTACCCACAAGGCTGGGATGAATGGATCCATATGGCAAAAGCTGATTTAATTCCAGGTGCAAAAGATTTCTTGTATGCAGCAAAAAAAATGAATGTAGATGTTTTTTATCTTACAAATCGTCCTGAAAAAACACGGGATGACACAATAAAAAATTTAAATTTACATGGTCTACCGAATGTTGATTCAAAACATTTATTTTTAAAAACAGATACAGCTCAAAAAGGACCGAGACAAGCAGAGATTGCAAAAACACATGAAATTGTTATGTTAGTAGGCGATAATTCAAACGATTTATCAGATATTTTTTATAAAGCGGATTTGAAAACTCGAAAAGAGAATGTCGATAAAATAGCAAAGGAACTAGGTATAAAGTATATCCAATTACCAAATCCCATGTATGGAGACTGGGAAGATGCAATCTATCATTATAAAATGTCAAAAACTG
The DNA here is from genome assembly GCF_036421055.1 of Gottfriedia acidiceleris. Lineage (GTDB taxonomy): Bacteria > Bacillota > Bacilli > Bacillales > Bacillaceae_G > Gottfriedia > Gottfriedia acidiceleris_C. The sequence goes on from NZ_JAZGQS010000005.1 coordinate 337,055, forward strand.
CAGATGAAAAAGCAGTCGATCGATATAAGGCTTTACAACCTATGAAATAAATAGCTTAAAAAGGTTAGATGAGTTAGTTTTATCTCATCTAACCTTTTTTCTTTATCAAACATAACATAAGATTGGATAATTACTATCTTGATATGATTAAATTTTATCTTTCTAGTTTTATTTAACTCAAACCACTCCCCCTTATTATCAATCCAATTAGTTTTCAACACATAAATTCGACAAAACCCCAGAATTCCCACCAATTTAATACTCTAAAATTTAATTTTCTAAATTTTCTTTAAACACGGTCTGATAGGCTTTGAATTAAGCAGGAAAATGACAATACAATGAGGAATTTATTCTTAAAACAAGTTTTTTTGTCAATGTGTATAGTAGCCTTGATTCAACAATCCTAATTCCAGTTTTTACTTTTTTACAAAAATGATTTTACGAAATATGTTTAAAAGAAATGATCTCACCACTTTATCCTAGGACTTGCATTAATAAAATATACAAGGAGATGTGACAAATGTTAAAAGTAGAACATTTAAAGGAAACCGAACAAACCATTTTTGATCATACTGGGCCGATTATCCAAACAATTGATCGTGAGATTGAGATTCTCACTCGGAAAGAAGAACCATTAGTTGTCTTACTTGATAATGTTTTAAGTGATGAAGAATGTGACGAGTTAATCAACCATGCAAAGTTACGAATGAAACGGTCAAAAGTTGGATTAACTCATGAGGAAAATGAGATGCGAACAAGTAGTGGTATGTTTTTTGAGGAAAGCGAAACGGAACTAATCAAACGAATCGAAAAACGAATTGAAACGATTATGAATATTCCAATCGAACATGCTGAACCATTACAAGTTCTTCATTACGAGCCTGGACAACAGTATAAACCACATTTTGATTACTTTTCCAATCATCGTACAAATAATAATAGGATTAGTACACTCATTTTTTATCTAAATGATGTGGAAGAAGGCGGAGAAACGATTTTTCCTACACTTAATTATTCTGTTGCCGCCAAAAAAGGCACTGCTTTATACTTTGAATATTTTTATCAGGATGAAGCAATCAATAAACTAACGATTCATGCAGGTAGCCCTGTTATTAGTGGAGAAAAATGGGTTGCGACTCAGTGGATGAGGCGACAACGTATTCGCTAGTATAAAAAATTAAAAGATTATTTAATCGAATATGTGCATCTTTAGGACTAAATATTTCAGATAATTCTAATAATATTTAGTCCTATTTTATGTTTGGTGTTCTAAATCAATTTTTTTCTTTTTTTCTTTCCCAATTAATACCTCTAATAGTTACTAAAAATTCCCCCTTTTCCACCTACTCGTAAACACTCCATAACTAAAAAAATCTACCAAAAAAAACGCAAGGTATCAACCTTACGTTTTACAATCTAATTGTTTTCAACTTCCTTCAAAAAGCTTTCCACCACTTGTATATATTCTTCTGGCTCTTCTATGTACGGCATATGTGCACTTTGCTCAAATACGTGGAATTTTCCATTAGGCGTTAGCTCGCTGAAATATTCTGTTGATTTCGGTGTTGCTTCATCGTATCTACCGCAAGTATACATTGTAGGGATTTGGATGTCTTTTAATTTTAAAGTGCAGTCAAAATCCTTCAAGTTTCCAGTTACGTGAAACTCGGATGGACCCCACATTATATTGTACACTTCTGGATTTCTGTAGTGTTTTCCTTTTTTAAGGAATTCTGGATATGGGTCTAATCTACAAACAAAATGTTTGTTAAATACAGCGTTGGCATTTTTGTATTCCTCTGAATCTGTTGATCCATTTTCTTCGCACTTTTTTAATGTTTCTTGTACATCAAGCCCGAGTAATTTTCGATTTCGATCTTGATCCTCAGCCCATAATGGAGCGCTTAAACAAGGACTTGAAAAGATAATACTTTTCACTCCAATTGGTTTCGATAAATAATAAGCTGCTGCTAGTGTTGTGCCCCATGAATGACCGAGTATATGAAACTCATCAAGCGAAAGAGCTTCTCGGATTTGCGCTAATTCTTCTACGAATCTATCAATATTCCATAAAGAAGTATCTGTTGGACGGTCAGACTTTCCACAACCTAATTGATCATAAAAAATAACAGGCCTATCTTCTGCTAATACATGTAGACCTTGCATGGAATAATGCGATGATCCAGGCCCTCCATGTAAAACAACAACAGGGATTTTAGATGAATTTTTATTATGAAACTGATACCATACCTTCCCGCCTGTTACTTCTATAAAACCTTCAATCACATTCATTTAATTCTCTCCTTTTCATTCAAAACAGTAGATTAATAAGATAATTAAATATTGTTTTTTTTGATGATGTAAGCAAATGCTAATGGAATCATTGGAAGAAATACAACCAACTTAAAACAACTCTCTCCCCCACTAAAATATAGTGATGGTAATATGAATACAACTCCACTAACTACTAATGATTTCCAGGATTTTTTCCATAGACCGAAAACTAAAAGAATGAATCCAGTACTAATTAACAACCAAAAAATTAAACCTACCCAATAGAATCCAGCATATTCCATTAATTCACACCCTAGTCAGTTTTATGTATTACAGGAAATTATATTTAAAGATCATTCCTATAAAAAATAAACGAATAGGCATTATTTCATATCTATACTTGAATTTCTACATTTATCTGAATTTTACCACATTTTTATTCTAAATAGAAAAAACATTATGTCTTTACAAGTTAATCCACACCTAAACAGTTACATACCCTGTTTGTAATAAAGTAATTATTTTAGTTATTTTTACTTAGACACTCTTATTCTAAGAAATTGAAGATAGTCATGAATTAATATGAAATGAAATAATATAGGAGAGAATGGGGGCGATTAAATTGGCATATGTAGAACTTGATTCTCATACAAAGCTCTATTATGAAGATCACGGAGAAGGTCAAACAGTTGTTTTTGTTCATGGCGTTATGATGAGTAGTAAGTTTTTTCATAAACAAGTACCATATTTTAGTAAAAATTATCGCGTCATTACTTTAGACTTACGAGCACATGGGAAGTCTTCAAAAGTTCAATATGGGCATACAGTAGCTCAGTACGCTCGTGATTTAAAATGCTTTATCGAAAAACTAGAGTTAAAGGATATTATTTTAGTAGGTTGGTCAATGGGAGCTTTTGTTTTATGGGATTATGTTAATCAATTTGGGACTAAAAATATTAAGGCGCTTACTGTTGTTGATCAATCAGCTTCCGATTATATATGGCCAGATTGGGAGTTTGGAGCATTTGATTTTACGATTTTAAAAAATGTCATGCAGTCTATCCAAGAAGATCAGAACAAATTTAATAGCGATTTTATATATGGTATGTATATGGATCAACCTGACCCAAAAGAACATAAATGGATCTTAAAAGAAATGAATAAATTACCTCCAGCGGTTGCAAGTACAATCGTATTTAATCAAACTGCTGTTGATTATCGGGATACTCTTTGTAATGTTGATATTCCAACATTAATTTGTTTTGGAAGTCATGGTTTTTTCCCATTAGCCGCTGGTGAGTTTATTCAAAAAAAGATAAAAGGTTCAAAATTTGTTCCTTTTTATAATAGTAGCCATCTTTTATTTTTAGAAGAAACAGATAAGTTCAATCAGGAGCTAGACCAATTTTTTAAAGAAGTACAAAAATCTGGAAAAGGAAAAACAAAATCTAGAAAAAAAGAAAAAAGAAAAGCAGGAAACTAAATAATGAACTCAGAATGCAGGATTTAGGCCTTAAAGGATTGAAAAATTTTGTTTTCAATTCTTGTCCTACCTGCTTTTCTTGTTTTCATTCGTCCTGCCATTTTCATCATTTAAACCAACCTTTTTCTTTTGATTGTTTTATAGCTTCAATTCTATTTTTAACTTCTAATTTGTCCAAAATCATAGAAATATAATTTCTAACTGTTCCTGTTTTTAGACTCAATTCATCCGCAATTTCTTGTGTGTTCTTACCATCTGCTACTAGTTCTAAAACTTCTTTTTCTCGATCAGTTAACGGATTTTCTTCAGCATATACATCATCCATAAGTTCCGGAGCATAGATTCTCTTCCCGGCAATAATGCTTCTAATTGAACTTGCTAACTCCTCACTTGGACTATCCTTTAGTAAATAGCCCTTTACACCTGCTTTTAATGCTCTTTGAAAATAACCAGATCTAGCAAAAGTAGTTAATATAATCACTTTACAATCGAAAGGTATTAATTCTTCTGCAGCCTCAAGTCCAGTTTTACTAGGCATTTCTATATCCATTATACAAATGTCAGGTTGTAATTGCTTGACTAGTTTAACTGCTTCTTCACCGTTTGATGCTTGACCAACTACTTCCATATCATCTTCTAGATTAAGTAAAGAACCAAGAGCACCTAATAGCATTCGTTGGTCTTCAGCAATTACGATCCTAATCATATTAGTTCCTCCACTTCAATTTGTTTTACATCGATTGGAACTTTCATAATTAAAGTCATTCCGTTTTCACAGTTTACCTCTAATGTTCCATTGACAAATTCGAGTCGTTCCTTCATTCCAATTAACCCATAACCAGTTGTAAACTTTTCCGTTTTACAACCAATCCCATTATCTATTACGGAAAAAATTATTTCATTTTTCATTTGTTTAATTGATATTTTACATAAAGTGGCCTTACTATGTTTTACAACATTTGTTACAGCTTCTTTTAAACACATACTGACAATATTTTCTGTCAGTAAGGAAACATTTGAAAGTTGAAAGTTTTCATTACATTCAATAGCTATTTCAGCAGCGTGTAAAATTTGCTTGATCCTTATTAGTTCATCTTTTATTCGAATCCCTCTCATTTGAGAAACGATTTTTCGAACCTCATTCAAAGCTGTTCTAGCCGTTTGTTGTACATCCTTTAATTCATTTTGAGCTAAATCTGGATCCTTTGTAATTAACTTTCTAGCTAAGTCACTTTTTAAGCCAATCAGTGAAAGTTTTTGACCTAACGTATCATGTAAATCACGAGCAATTCTTTGACGTTCTTCTAGTTTTACAAGATCTGATATTCGTTTATTAGCATCTACTAATTTTTCTTCCAATTGACCTCTTTCATTTCGACTGTATAGACTAAATGGTAATAAAATAACACTAATCCAAGTAATGATAATAAATGGAAGCTGCCTAATAATTAATTCTTCTTGAAGGATAATCGTGACGTTAATTGATATTGTAGTGATTACTAAATGAAGGATATATAAAGTTAAAAATGTAGCTCGATTTTTTCTTTTACCAATCATATATGCTATAAAAAATGCAAAATATACATAGCTAAAAAGTATATTCATTGAAGTGGAAATGATGATTAAGATTGATGACCATAGAAAAATTGACCATCCTTTTGATATGTATGCCAATCGATAGATTATAAAAAATGATATTGTTAGTAAAATTCCTATAATAATTCTTAAAGTGGAGTGAGCAGAAAGAAAAATAAAATAAAATGGCGAAATTCCTAAAACTGTCCAAATATATGGTGAGATTCCAGTACTTTTTAGGAAAACTAAATATCTTTTAAACATAAATTTACCTCATTATTCAAACGTTTTGTGACCTACTTTAACAATCTTATCATATATAAGCAAAGTTAATCTTTATAAAAATATAAAAAAAATACATCAAAAGTTCAGACAGTGTCTGAACTTTCGTGATTTACTTTATAGATTGATTTTATATCTTTAAATCCTACAAATTGCTTTGTTTCTTCATCCCATAATCTAAATTTTAAAGATGTTAAACTTGTTTTTAGTGTAATCGTAGGTACATTTTGTAATGGAAGCGTATTATTATGAACAGACTCTAAATTATAATTCGGTACTCTTGGACTTAAATGATGAACATGGTGGTATCCAATATTACCTGTAATCCATTGCAATAATTTTGGAAGTTTATAAAAAGAACTTCCTTCAACGGCTGCTTTTACATATTCCCAATTCGCATCTTCTTCAAAATAAGTGTCTTCAAATTGGTGCTGTACATAGAAAAGCCAAATTCCTAATACTGCCGAAATGAAAAAGATCGGACCTTCCACTAATAAATAATTTTCCCAACCTATTGTATAGCAAAATAACGCTGAAACCCCAACAATTAAAATATTAGTTAAATAGGTGTTTAGTCTTTCTTTTATTTTTGCATTTTTCGTATTGAATCGATTTGAAATTAATACGATATAAATTGGTCCTAAACCAAACATGATTAATGGATTACGGTATAGACGATATTGTATTTTTGTCCAGATTGGTGCAGCAACATACTCTTCAACAGTTAAAACCCACATATCTCCAATTCCGCGCTTATCTAAGTTCCCACTTGTCGCATGGTGGATTGAATGACTATGCTTCCACTGGCTGAAAGGAAATAAAGTAACTACGCCTGTAATTGTACCAAGAACTTTATTCGCTGTTTTATTCTTAAAAAATGATTGATGACAACAATCATGGAAGATGATAAATATCCTTATTAAGAATAGTGCAGCAACGATATCAATAAAGATTGTTAATACTACTGAAATAGACATACTTTTATAAGCAAGATACCACAAAAAGATAAATGGAATAAAAGTATTAATCATTTGCCAAATACTAGCTTTTAAATTTGATTTTTCATAAGGGATAATTTGCTTTCGTAAATTCTTTTGATTTTCTTTTGACATTTAGAAGTTCCTTCCTAATGTTGTAACTTTTCATTATTATATAATCCTAATTATATAAGTTAATTTTCCCATTGGTAGTAGCAGGCGTCATATGAAAAAGATGACAAATGTCATATTAATTTAAACGCTTACTTTCAAACTTGATATTATAAAAACACATTAATTAGAATGTTTCATTTTTTTGTAAATATGATATTTTTTTCATAAAAAAAAGTAATACTCGAATAGTATTACTTTCTAACTGATTAGCACGCCCTATCAAGCAATTTTTATAGAGCTGCCACTTTTTTATTCTTTTTTATTTTTCCAAAAGGTTTAATATACGTAATGAATGTCATGAATGCTAAACAACTTAAGTTAAATATTCCAGTTATCATAATCGAAAGCCAGGTTGACTCAAATTTATTTTGATTAAGTGCGCTCAACCCTAATCCTTCAGCGGTTTTTACTAAATACGCAAACCAATCATTCATCAAAAAGATACCAATCAGAATAATTAAGACAGTTAGAACAAGTTTTATAACAACCCAATAATACTTTACTAACCCCCACTGCGTCCAGACAGAAAGTAAAATTCCTGTTACTAAAGTTGCGAGAGCAGGATATTTTAGTAAATTTTCATCAATGATATGCATACTTGATAATGTTTCTTAAATCATTCTTAAATCATTTCTGTCAGTTTTTGTATGACGACCTGATAAATTTATATCCCACTGTCTTAACATGAATATATTTGTCTTTATTTTGGTGAAGTATTGAATTAAATGTTTCTTCTCTTTGAAAACAATTAAGCAAAGAAAAATGAGCAATCCTATAAGTCAGCTTACTACCTCATAGGATCGCCCTTAACTTTAATCTTTAAACCGATATCCCGCTCCCCATATCGTTTCAATATAATTCGGGTTGGACGGATCAACTTCAATTTTTTCTCTTATTTTTCGGATGTATACAGTTACAGTTGAAATATCTCCAACCGTTTCAAACCCCCAAATTCGATCAAATAATAATTCTTTACTAAATACTTTATTTGGATTTGAAGCAAGAAAGGTAAGTAAGTTAAACTCCTTCGTTGTGAATATATTTTCTTCTCCATTTACAAGAACTTTTCTAGAATCTTTTTGAATTGTAAGTCCCCTTACTTGAAGTTCTTCTTCATTCATTTGACCTTTACTTGCTAATCGTTGATACCTTGAAAGATGAGCTTTCACTCTGGCTATTAATTCACTTGGACTAAATGGTTTTACGGGCTGGCTATTGCAAAAAGAATCATAGAAGAGCACGGTGGAGAGGTGTGGGCAGAAAGTCAAATTGGTGAATATACAAACATTTTTCTTTCATTAAATAAGAAATCAATAGTAAAGGTGACAAGATGAAAAAGGTTTTAATTATTGAAGATGATCAAAGTATCGCATTATTACAAAGAGATTTAGTCCCGTTCCACCTGTTGATAGATTCCTGGATTGATCAGCTCGGTAAGAACGATCAAAAATAAACGGAAGCGCCTCATTAGAAATCCCCTTACCGTTATCATGAAATTTTATCGTTATTTTTTCTTTGTCATCTATTAATTTTATAGTAATTCGTTTATCATCTTTATCCATGTATTTCAAACTATTTTGAATGATATTTGTCATTACACGTTTAAATTGTTCCCGGTCTATTCGTACAATACTATTTTCTCGAACCACATTTTCACTATATGTAATATTTACATTTAACGGTTCTAAATCAAATTTCAATTCTTCGATACGATCAACTAAATAATCAATTCTTAAATTTTATACTACCATTCGCCAGAAAACTATGTCTAAGTAAAATAAAAAAAGAGTGTGACACACGCATTAGCATCACACTGTTCATTGATGTTTTATATTTCTACAGGCTTCCAATAAAATTCATTTTATCTACTTCCATCGAATCATAAGCACCATCGATTAGTTTTCGAACATCTTGTAAAGTATTTTGCAAATTAACAGATGCCCCTTTTGTACCTGTGAACTCTTCTGCTACGAAAAATGGTTGAGTTAAATAGGCTTCTAATAATTCACCACGTTTATATGTTAATTTTTCATTGTCTGGTAATGAATCAATTCCATGAATTGCTACTAATGATCGTAACTCACGATATCTACGTAGTAATTTCTGAGCTGCTTTTTGTACTTGATTATGGGTATGGTCTGGTTGATTATCTTCTAAAAGTGTAGATGTTGAATGAATAGGATTAATTGCAGGGTATTTATGTCTGAACGCTAAGTCTGCATCAAACTGCCATAATGTTTCTAATGGTCCGTAAGGGAATTCTTCGTCCACCGCTTCTCCTTTTAAATCAACTAAAAAAGTAGTTACATCTTCAATGCCGATATCTGCTAATTTTTGTTGGAGACGGTTTATATCACCAGTAATCACGTTTGAACGATCTGCTGCAAAAGCAAACTCTACGTTTTTTCCCGCTTTTGCAATCGCTTCATATACTTCATCAATAGAATAGCATACTAAGTTTACATCAGCTAAAATATCATCTATTTCTGGATGTTCACCTTCTGGTTTTAATAAAATCGTAAAATATGAAGCATTCTTTAATTTATATAACATTTCTGCTAATACAACTAATTGACCCATGCCAGGTCTTGCAACCAAACCAACTGTACCACCTTTGACTAATGGAGCAAATAAATCAAGTGTCTTAATTCCCGTTTCAATCATCTCAATCTTCTCCCCTCTAATGATCAGTTCATCCAATGTACATTCTGCTAAAGCGGCTAATGCGACTAGTGTTCTTACTTCTGAGCGACCAATTGGAATTTTTCCAGTACATAAGTTTGAAACAGTTGCTGGTCTAAGTCCAACAGATTTCGCAGAAGTAGTCAAATTCGGTACTCTACGACGTAATAATGAGACATTCAAGCGTAAATTTTCCATTTTTCTCCTCCTTTAAGTTTAATTTATTCGAATTTACAGAATTTAGCAAGTGTTTTTACTTTAAAAAGTAATTTCTTTACTCTTCAAAGTAAAAAAATAGGTATTTTTCACTAAATTCACATTACTTTTCGGAAACCGGTTTATTTTTAATCATTCAGATAAGTAGTATTTACTTTCTTCTTTGAACATCAAAAAAAGAAAAGTGGATTAGTATTCTCTTTGATGATTTCTTAATAAATTTGTTGAATTTTAATTGAATTGCTCTATTATCACTCTATATTAATGTTTTTTCAAAAGAGATATTATCATGCTCAAGAATACCTATAAAAATGATTTTCTTCTATATTACAAACATCTATAGCTACTATGGATATTTAACTATCAGCCCAAACAAAAAGCATTAATTTTTCATACTTTAATAAGGATTAAACTAAAAAGGAGTTGATAAAATGAACTTTTTCCCTCAATATCGGACATTTCCAGGGTTTCCAGGACAACCGGGCGGATTCCCAGGGCAACCAGGTGGATTTCCAGGAATTCCGGGACAACCGGGTGGTGGAGGACATGGCGGGTCTCAAGGTCAACCGACTGCACCACCTCCTTCATTCACTCCAACAATGTCTCAAGCTACAACTTTCGCAATAGACCCTGGTGCAATTGCTGGTTGTCGGTTTAGAAATACTTATGTTTGGTTGAATAATGGAGAACAATTTTGGTACTTTCCAACCTTCGTGGGTAGACATTCAGTTGCAGGCTGGAGATGGATTGGCTGGAGATGGGTTTTCTTTGGAATTGATACAAGACGTATTAGATCGTTTACGTGCTTCTAAAAACTATCGCTATATTAGCAAAAAGCCTTGTGATTAAAAATCACAAGGCTTTTTTACGAAAGACATTTCCAGTTTACTAGAATATAGGTTTACTTGCTTTTATAATAAAGTCTTTAAACTTGTTATTTTCAGTACTATTTAATAAATAAGCCCATCATTAAAGTATTACAGTACTTTCCATTTATATAAGTATCTTCTTTCATTACACCTTCAATTTCAAATCCTAAGTTTTTATACAATTGAATGGCTTTAAGATTATCTTCATTTGTAACTAATTGAATTTTTCTAGTTAGATCATTTTGTTTAGCCCAATCAATTAATGATTGCATCAATAACTTCCCTAAACTTAATCCCCAATATTCTTTTTTTATGACAATGCCTAGCGTACCAACATGCTTTGTCCGTTCTTTTTGACTAGAGTTGATCGAGCCAATACTTATTATTTGATCATCGATCGTACCTACTAATATGATTGAATTTTTTTCATTGAAGGTATCTTCTAAAAATGACTGATATTCAACTTCATTTCGTTTAAATTCGTTTCCGCCAAATGATAAAAAGTTCGTTTCTCCACCTACAATGTTATAAAATTCTATAATTGATTTAGCATCAGTTCCGCTTGCTTGGCGAACTTTTACTATTTTTCCATTTTTTAATTTTAATTCAAACATTCTATTACTCCTTTACAAATTAAAAATAGCTGCATAAGCAGCCATCTTACCCTTTACATATTATTAAACTAATCATCTAAATACAGTTTATCATATACCATTTAAAAATCCATTTTATTCTCAACAACCTTTCTTTTCTCACTAGTAAGAACAACTAGTAACGCTCCACCTAGAACAATAGTCCCACCTATCATCTGAAGTAAACTCATATTTTCATGAAATAAAATGGTTGAAAATGTGATTGTCACTAATGGCTCAACCATACTTAATACTGCCCCTTTTGTCGGTCCTATTCGTTTTACACCAGCAAAAAATGTCCCCATTGATATTACACTTGATATAATTGAAATACCTAAAATTGATATCCAACCAATAAATTTAAAATGAATCTGTATCGTGCTTGTCGATAAGCCAACGAGTAAAAATGAAATGGCTGCAAATAGAGAAATATATGCACTTGTTACTAATGGAGGAACATGCATAGAAACCCTTCCACCAACAATTATGTATATGGAGTAAACGATTGCTGCAGCTAATGCTAATATGATCCCAAATGGATTTATATTTTCCGCAGGAGCTCCCAACACTAGTACAATTCCAACCAACGATAGTAAAATTGATATCAAAATATTTTTTGTTAATTGCTCTTTATTTACCAAAAATGATAGAATTGCTACAAAAATGGGGTATAAATAGAGAATTAATGCAGCCAATGAAGCATGTATATACTTTACTGAACTAAAATAAAAACTTGATTGAAGCATATACAATACTCCACCTAATAAAACAAACAATCCTAATTGTTTTTTCGTAATTTTAACCAATCTTTTACTTACCACTAAGTAACTAAAAAACATAATTGTCGCAAATGTAAACCTTAAAAATAATAATGTATTCACACTTACATTTTGATCATAGGCATATAGCGCAAAAATAGGCATTAATCCAAAGGCTATTGCAGATATTAAAATTAATAGATAACCGAAATACAAAGTATTTCCCCCTTCTATACCATTTATCTGAATATTGTAATTATTAGATAACAGTTTAACATAAAACGCTATTTCAATCTCTAGCTATTTACAATGCGCTATAAAAATTTTGCAGGTCATAGTTTAAATATATATATAAGGGAGTGATGAAAGTGGAATTATTGGGAATTCATCATGTTTCACTACTTACTACAAAGGCTGAAAAAAATTACGAGTTTTACACTAAGGTTTTAGGGATGAGACTTGTTAAGAAAACTGTAAATCAAGATAACACTTCCAGTTATCACTTATTTTACGGTGATGCAAAGGCAAATCCCGGAACAGAAATAACCTTTTTTGATATCCCTCATCTAGGAACTACATATCCAGGTCACTCAATTGTATCTTCAACTTCATTAAGGGTGGCCACAACTGAGTCACTATATTATTGGAAGAATCGCTTTGAAGTGTTAAATATTTCACATGATCAAATAATTAAAAGAGCAAATCGAGATACACTCGCATTTCAAGATTATGAAGGTACAAGATTAATTTTAGTAGCAGATAATGGAGAAAAAGGTGTTTCACCGGGTACTCCATGGAATCAATCAGATATCCCTACTGACCATGGAATTCTCGGCTTAGGTCCAGTTACACTTACCGTAAAAGATTCAATCCCTACAAGTAAAACTTTAACGGATGTTTTAGGTTTTAGACTTGTTGGTACTTACCCTTCTACTGATGGGAATTTTGCAAGTATAGAAGTTTACGAAACAGGATTTGGTGGTGCTGGAGCAGAAGTTCACTTAGAACTAAGACCAGACTTACCTAGAGCTAGACCTGGTAGAGGTAGTGTACATCATGTAGCTTTTAGAGTACCTAACGAAGAAGAATATAATAAATGGGCTGACAAATTAAATTCACTTGGGATTACGAATTCAGGAAAAGTAGAACGCTACTATTTTAAAGCGCTCTATTTTAGAGAACCAAATCATATTTTATTTGAATTATCAACTGATACACCTGGATTTGATGTAGACGAAAATATTGATACTTTGGGAGAACGGTTAGCATTGCCTCCATTTTTAGAACCTAAACGTGCTGAAATCGAAGCAAGCTTACGGCCTTTACACTTTAATCAAAATTAATTTGAGTACTCACATTAAGAGGGTTTCCAAAAAAGTATTATATTGAGGGAACTCTCTTTTTTAATGGCAAATAAGATTGGCTTAAAACAAAAAAACCTATCCAATCGGATAGGTTCAAAAGTTAATTAATTCCTAAAGCTTTCTTAATCGAATCGATTGTTTTCCCATTATACTCTTTAACACCAGTAGGAGTATCTAATACATAATCATTCTCTTTTAAATAATTAGTTTCAAGTAACTTGAAATCCAATGAGTCAACTTTTCCGTCAAAATTAATATCAGCATTTCGGTTATTCGTACCCCAATTTTGTTCGAGTAGTATTACATCATAAATATCAATTACATTATCTTTATTAAGATCCCCAGCATTTTCTCTTACAGTAGGATAAGTAATACTTTCACCAATAAATATATCACGATCTTTTCGGCCAATTTCCATAGGTGTATAAGTAGTGAAATGACCTGGAACATCTATGATGACTGTATATAATTGTTCCGTAATTGGAAGTTTACTGAATACAATGTTTCCATTCTTTTGAATTTCACCAGTATAGTATTGACCTTTGGAGTCTCTTGCTTTTGCTTGTGCACCGATAGTCGTGTAATCAATTGCAAAGTTAAAACTGCCATTTGCATTTAACAAGCCTGCAGCGTTAATTTTTGCAGTAGCATCTGAATAAGCTGGGTAGCTTGGTAAATAACCAACTTGTGTAAACGGGTTTACTGTTTTACCGTTTAAATCTTTATACGAAGATGAAGTGACAAAGAAAAAAGTAGTATTAACATTTACAAATGTATCTCGGTTCGTATCTACAATCGTATCAAACAATGGCGTATCGCCAGTTAACCCATCACCTGGTGCCTTTATATTAATTGTATTTGATTTACTAGTTGTTCCTGTTGAAGTAACTGTAAATTGAGTATCATCAGATAAAGCTTTATTTTTATTAAATATGACTGAATTAAAAAATCTTGATGTGTAATCTAATTTAATCGTTAAATCTTTTGCATTTTGCAAACCATGAGCATAGTAAGTATAAGTTAATTGATCACCCATGGTAAAAGATTCTTTATTTGGTTTGGCATAAATATATTGTGTTCCTGGTTTCATATAGTATACGACTTTTGGCATTGTAGAATTACCAGCTCTGTCTGATGCAACAAATTGGAGCATATAGACTGGGTTTGAAGAATCGACAGATATTTCTTTCGTAAACTTCCCATTTGAATCAGCAGCAATACCAAAAGCTGGAGAGTTAGGACCATACCAAGCATTATTAGTCGCTTGTGTTACATTCATACCGGAATTTTCCATTTCCTTTGCTTCGTTATCTAAAACACTCCCAGATAAGGTAACTGTTTTTTGGCCAGGTGCTAATTCAACAAATGGAAGATCACCTTTAGGTAGTGCATTTGTATCATCTAATGTGAATGTTGGACGATTATTATCGATAAATACTTGGTCTGTTTTTGTGTACTGTTTGCCATCTAAATTTGTACCAATAACTTTCATTTTGTATAATCCTTGTGCTGCTAGGATTGATGTATAGCCAACCGGTTTCTTAGCATTACCTGTAAATGGAAAATATCGACCAGTAAAGGCTTTTTGAATATAGAGATCCTTATCGACTCCTGCACTTGAAACATTAATTGTACCAATTATTCCTAAATCTTTATTCGTTTTTGGATCTACTAAAATAAAATCTAATGTTTTCATCGGTGAATTTAATTTAAAATCTAAATCAGACGCCTTAACGCTATATGGTGCAGTATCACGAGTTGTAGAGATACTTGGAGAATGAACTTTGAAATATTCAAAGCCTTCTTCTACTAAGCGGAAGCCAAATGGAATTTGATAATTATCATCTGGATCTTTTTCATTTACAACATGAATATACCCCTCATATGTTCCTTTACTAGCAGTTGTTGGGATAATGAGTGTTGCAGGAATCATCTCCTGGCTATTCTTTTTCATTTTAAGGTCTTTTGGTACTGTTACACTTATACCGTTTGACTTAGCATCCAAAGATCCGCGTGTGCCGATATTATATTCTACCGATAGATTATATTTTTGCATTTTATCAGTATGATTTGTGATTAATATATTTGTAGTTTTCGAAATAGGATTGTTGTCTACTGGAATAAAACCATAGCTAAGTCCACCAGTTTGTTCATTAATATTTACTTTTTCATTATTTTTAATAAACGGCGTTGTATCCTGAACTCCTAGTTCGATACGTGAATAAATCGCTTCATAAGGATCTACTCTTCCTGCTCCAACTTCAAATACACTGTATTTACTTCTTAAAGGATGAGCTGTATTCATCAAAACGGTTTTAATATCAAAAGGAGTATAATCAGGATGTGCTTGTAATAGTAATGCAGCTATACCAGTAACATGAGGAGTTGCCATCGATGTACCAGACATTCGCATATATGCAGAAGAATAATCTGTTGAATCATTTTTATTATTGATATACGCAGGAACAGTCGATAATACATCTACACCTGGTGCTGTAATTTCTGGTTTAATATCATATAAAGTTCCCGAAGGTCCTCTAGAGCTAAAGCTAGCAAGATCATCGCCTGGGATTTCAGACTCTCCGATACTACCTAAAGTAACTGAAGGTGTACCTTTACTAAATAAATCATTTACTGCCAAACCGTCTTTATTTGTCATTGAAAATACAGGTATATTATCATTGCTTTCCCCCAAATAATACGGGATTTGTCCCTCAGAAGCATTATTGTTGTAAATAATTACCCCTACAGCTCCATTTTGTTTTGCATAGTTCATTTTATCAACAAGTGCATACGTACCACGAGCAACAAAAGCAATCTTTCCTTGAATATTTTTTCCAGCGTAATCTGTTGGACCACCTTCTCCAACATTTACAATATCAAATGTTTTTCCAGACAAATTTGTAAAATCATCCGTCCATTTTTTCGTCATTAATCGTAAAGTACTATCCGTACCTTGACCGTTTACTAAAAATTCACTTCCGAATGTAGTAACTTTAGTAGGTACAGAACTCGCACCAACTGTTAAGGCAAGTGCTGCTGCACCTGGTGAGCCTAATGTGTACATACTATCTCCAGCATTTCCTGCTGCGACGACAGCTGTAACTCCATTTAAAACAGCATTATCAATCGCTAAGCTAGTTGCTTCTAACGGATCATTTATTGAGGCTCCAAGCGATAGATTGATTACATTCATTCCATCGGCAACTGAACGGTCAATACCTGCAATTACTGCAGAATTAGAGCCTGAGCCATAAGGACCTAATACGCGGTATACATATAAGTCTGAATCAGGCGCTACTCCAGTAACTTTATAATCAGAATTATTTTTCCCCTGACCAGCAATCGTACCAGAAACATGTGTACCATGATCAGTATAATATGAGTTCCCATTAACAAATTCAGCTTTTTTAGAGGATTTCCATTGATTGTATGTTGCTTCCATTGGGTCATTATCATTATCTACAAAATCATATCCACCTTTGTATGCATCTTTTAGATCCGGGTGGTTATAGTCAATCCCCGTATCAATTACACCAATCTTAATGTTTTTACCTGTAAAACCTTCCTTATGCAATTTATCAATCTTTAAAAAAGGTAAACTATCAACCTTTGTTTGGTCCTTCTCAACTGGTTCAACGGGTGGTTTAATTTGTATTGTTGAATCACTATAAACAGCTTTAACTGTATCTAACTCTAGTAAATCCTTAATTTGATTTGCTGGAAGTGTCAATGAAACCCCGTTAAACGCATTCTGATATGTATATTTAATTTGAATTTCTTCATTACGTGCATTCTCTTTATTTCCTAATTTTTCTTGTAATTCTTGTTTAAAGTGAGCATGAGACTTAGTTACATTTTCCTTCGCCTTTTCTAATGAAATTGTCTCCCCTTCTACAGCTTTCTCTAACTGAGCTACTTTAGCTGGAAGTTCTTTAAATTCAACAATTACAGAAACATCTTTATCACTTGATAAGTCGATATCATCTGATAATTTCAAACCTGTTTTTGAATCAGCAAGATTTAACTGATTCAAAGCCTCCTTTTGTTCGGGAGTAAGTGATTGAAGAATGCTTTCTGCTTCACTTGAGTTCGCATATGCTGGCTTTTTACTAATCATAGTCGATCCCAAAATTGTACTACTAGCTAAAACAAGTACAGATGTTGTTTGAAAAAATTTACTACTTAACCCCTTCATTAAATAACCTCCAACTTTTTCTAAAATAAAAGACTGTAAAAAAGAAATGAAAGATGTTATTTTTCAGAAAAATAACTTAATTTAGATTATAGCTACTGTTTTTCATGAAAAGTATTGGGGGAATTTTCATTTTTGTAAGAATTAATAAAATAAATTAATTGTCGATATTAGTAAAAATTAGTAAAAAAACAATGTAATATATCTATAAAATTGTAGAATTGTGTCATTTATTATAAAAAACTACTAAAAAACTTGGGGGAAATTCACTAATTATGCCTTATAAAATTGTCCGTCCTAAATCTCAAATTAAAAATTTTTAATTATTAGTAAAATATAAAGAGATCAGGGCAATTAAAAAGAGTGCGGCATCTTAAAAACAATGTCATCTATTGTTTTAATATGGAAATAACAATATTTCAATTTAGCTTTTAATCACATAAAATAAAAAAAGAGTTTCTCAATTAAAAATTTAAGAAAACTCTTTTTCATTATAAAAATTTTTTCACCAATATTTTTCCATCAAAGCCTTTGACCATTCTGCTTGTTTGACCTCCCCTTTTGGAAGGAATTCATTCATAATCGGTTTGATATCAATGATTGGCGTACCATCGATTGCATCTAGCCCTTTAACAGTAAGAATGCGGCCAGTGTGTTTTAAAAGTTCGACTGATGTTAGCCCTAATTTATTGGGTCTGTTTTTACCTCTTTGAGCAAAAATTCCAACCTTTGGGTAGTGAAGATTATTTCTAGGATGTCTAGCATTGAATTGAATCATCTCATCAGTCACTTTATCGAAATAAAAAATAATTTCTAGATGTGAAAAATCACTAATACCACTTAATGCTTCTTCATTAAACTCCTCTACTAACTCGATTTCAGAAATAATAGAACCCCAGTGATCGTCTTCAATTTCTTTTCTTGAATTTTTAACAAAAGCAATTGGACTGATTGTAAATGTCATCATTTAATCTCCTAACTTATGCATTTTGTCTATATTATACAGAATTTTTCGTTAACTATTTAGAAAAAGTATGCAATTTTTCGCATACCTTCTTCTAGAATCGGTTTTTAATTTCTACCTTTCATTTTTAATGGTGCATTGATCATGATTGGATATGTTAATCATTGATGCACAATTCCAACCAATCCAATTAAACTAAATAAATTAAACGGATTTGTATTAAAAATCAACGAATAAAAATCTGAACTTATACCATCTATTGATTCTGCAGGATGGTAAAAGTGAAAACTATTTCCCTAATCTAATAATATTTTCATAATGTAATAAATTATATTTAAGTAAGTAATACTTGTAATAACCATTAAGACTGATATTACATTATATGATTTTAAAAACTGTCTTCTTGTACTACCTAAACCAATTGCAGCTTGGAAAGGAACTTGGTTATATATCATGTGTTAATTATTTTTCATTTTACCAGTTATACAATATATACCTTCTAGATAAATTGGAGTATAAAAAATGAATGTTATATGAAAAATTACAAAATAAACGATCAAAAAGAAAATTCTTATTTCATAACTTGGAAATACTTTGTATATAACTTAGTTACTAAATGTTTCATCAAACGCTGAATTCTAGTATAATAGATAAGATGTAAAAATTTGTTTATGATCTTTGATTTAGAAAGGACTTTATAATAGATGGCAAATAAAGAATTAATTAATCAGGTTGCTAAACGCCGTATTTTTGGGATCATCTCTCACCCTGATGCTGGTAAAACAACTTTAACTGAAAAATTACTACTTCATGGTGGAGCGATTCGTGAAGCTGGTACTGTAAAAGCTCAAAAAAATTCAAAATATGCAAAATCTGACTGGATGGAAATCGAGAAGCAACGTGGAATTTCTGTTACTTCTTCTGTTATGCAGTTTGAATACGATGAAAAAATGGTATCAATTATGGATACTCCTGGTCACAATGATTTTGGTGAAGATACATATCGTGTACTAACTTCTGTTGACTCTGCTGTCATGGTAATTGATGCTGCTAAAGGTATTGAGGCACAAACAAAGAAACTTTTCCAAGTTTGTCGTTTACGTGGTATTCCTATTTTTACCTTTATGAATAAATTAGACCGCCAAGCTAAAGATCCATTAGAATTAATGGAAGAACTAGAAGAAGTTCTAGGTATGCCTTCTGTTGCCGTAACTTGGCCAATCGGTAGTGGCATGCAATTTGAAGGTGTTTATGATCGATTAGAAAATGAAGTGCATCTTTTCCGTAAAGATGAAGTGATTAAACTTGGTCAAGATGGCGTTCATGGTCCTGAATTAGAAGCACATTTAGAGCCTTCAAATTTAGAAAATTTACGAGATGAAGTTGATCTTTTAGAAGGTGCCGGAAATGAATTCAATTTAGACTTAGTTCGAGCTGGGGAACTTACTCCTGTTTTCTTCGGTACAGCTTTAGTTGATTTTGGTGTAACACCATTCTTAAATCATTTCTTAGATATGTCACCTGCACCTGGACCTCGTAAAACAATTAATGGTGAAGTTAATCCAACTGATGAAGTATTTAGTGGATTTATATTTAAGATTCAAGCTAATATGAATCCTGCTCACCGTGACCGTATTGCATTCTTACGAATTTGTTCAGGCGTATTTGAACGTGGAATGAACGTTATGCTTTCTCGTACAGGAAAACAAATTAAATTAAGTCAATCAACTCAATTGATGGCTAATGACCGTGAAACAATAGACCGTGCATATGCTGGTGACGTTATTGGAATATACGATTCAGGTACTTATCAAATCGGGGATACCATTACATCTAGCAAACAAAAATTATTCTTTGAGCCATTACCAACTTTCCCACCTGAGTTATTCTTACGAGTTAGCCCAGTTAACTCATTAAAATCTAAGCACTTCCATAAAGGTGTTGAGCAATTAGCTCAAGAAGGTGCAATTCAAGTTTATAAAAATGAATTTAATGAGGTCATTTTAGGTGCTGTAGGTCAACTTCAATTTGAAGTATTTGAATACCGCTTAAAGAATGAATATGGATCTGATATCCGTAAAGACCATGTTGATTTCAATATTGCACGATGGGTTAAAACTGATGACGTAAAAGGACTTAAGAAATATCAAGATATGCGTAACATGCTAGTATATGACCGTTTCGAACGTCCGCTATTCTTATTTGCAAACGAATTTACGTTCAATCGTTTTAAAGAACGTCATGAGGAATTAGAATTAGTTGAAGCTCTTGATGTTAATAATGAAATACAAGTTGATTAATAAAAAAGTGGATGTTTTT